>NZ_JAHBGE010000001.1 GCF_018390635.1 Ancylobacter lacus
GTCAGACTGCGCTTTCACGCCCAACCTATGAAGGTGCCGCCGGGACGACGCTTACGAAGGATCGGCGCCGGGCCGAGCGTTGAAATGGCGGGCCGCGCCGGATAGCGATGAGCACTACGAATTCGCCATAGCGCTACGCCACACCGAGGTCAGATAGCTGGCTTCCAGTTAGCAGCGGCGCTTCGGCCGGAGCGGTTCGGTATCTCGCCGGGTGCTGCTGGCATTCTTCGCGAACTCGATTCAGCCAATTGTCATACCAGCACCAGGTCTTGCCGACCGCGATGGAGCCGTAGCCCTTTGCCGGATTTTTGGCATCGAGCTTTTTCCAGAGCTTCGTATGACAATCCATCGTGAACTTGTCCCAGCCCTCGGCTTTCATCTGGTTCACGATATCGCTAGGCAGATATTTCTTTTTCTCGACCTCCTTGAGGGCGATATTAAACTTTTCCTCGACTGCCGATCCGGAAGGTACGATTTCGACGGCCAGATCGGCACTCGGAGCGCGGTTGGCTGTCCTGCCGACCATGTAGACCCGGAAGGCGTAACGCGGGTCGGCCTGCTGTTCTGGCGTCAGACGGTCCTCGAATCCGTCCATCATGGTGGCGATATCCGGAGCGAGGGCGAGCAAGTCTATGCGACCGCCAAAACCGGTGTCTTCCTGACGGCCGATGATCATCCATTCACGCGAAAGAATGTCGGGGCTGGCCACGATCATGTCTTCGAGCAGTGCCTCGCTCGGCAGAGACGCCTCGCGCAGCGGCTCCGGCTTTGAGGCAACGCGCCAGAGGCTATGGTGAATTGGCATCGTCAGAAAATCCCCCACTGACTCACGAAATCGATGTGCGCCGCCCGATGGTTTGGCTGCCCAGGTGGCGAAAGGCGCGCATCATTCGCGGAACTTCCACAGGTCGACGGCGCTCGCCTCGCGGCTGAGCAGGGTGCGGAGCATGGTCATCATGGCGTCGATGTTGACGGTGCCGGCGGTTTCCGCCTGTTCCCGCTGGTCCCAGTCGTCGATGGCCCATAGGGTCAGCAAGACGGCTTCCTGCGGGGGCAGCGCGTCGATGGAGGTTCGGAGAAAGGGGGCGATCGTGCTGTCGGAGGCGGAGGAGACGCCCGGTAGTTCTGTTTCGTCCGGATCGCCGAACAGCCCGTCATCGAACGGACCGTCCTGCACCTCGACGCAGATTTCATCCCACAGGGTGCGGCAGGTGTAATCATCGCCGAAGATCCCGGTCGCCGGGATGCGCCGCAGGCGCCAGATCAGGCGGGAGGTGAGTTGGCCGAAGCGCAGGGCGGCGAATTGAAGGGCGGCGTGGCGGGTGGCCTCAAGGATGGCGTCCTCGGGCGTGGTGTCGTGGGTCGTCATCCGAACACCTCGGCGGAGAGCGCGGCGGCCATAGAATCGGCCTTGGCGGCGGCGGCGTCGAGCGCGCGGGCGAGCGCGTCCAGGCGGTTGGCCTGCTCGGCGAAGGCGGCTTGCAGGGAGAGCGGTGGGAGTGGAATGCTTATCTCTCTTAGACGCCCCATACTTATCCTCGATCTTGTCTGACCGGCAATTTGACCACTACATCGCGCGAGCATCCCTTTCTGATTCATAATTCCGGCAATGTACTCGGATGTAACGATCGAATCTTTCGGTCTGAATTGAACGCAGTCAGCCTTATTGATTGCTCGAGAGATCCATTTTGGCTGAATTATCGCACGTAGATTGGGTTCTCCAAGCGTACCAATGATTACATCGCCCGGTAGACACTCGTGGCGACTTATCATGCGGAAGTGATCTTCTGAAATATACGCTTTGTCGTCGTCACGCACTTGGCCGACGCCAATGTTTTGAAGGCGCCACACCCTTACGCCCGAATCCCGGTAATGCTCACTTTTGAGGTTTGAACCGAAGGGGCCATCACTCATCTTGGCAGCAAGATCTCCTAAACGCCGTTCCTCCCATCCCTTCGGATTGGTCGCCGGGTCGCCGAACATGTCGAGGAAAAGGGCGGGGATGATGGCGCGGGCCTTGGCGCGGGCGGCGTCGGCGCGGCGCCTGATCTCTGCCGCCCGGTCCAACAGCCCCACAATCCGCCGCTGCTCGTCCAGCGGCGGGAGGGGGATCATCACCCTTTCAAGATACGAACGAGGCACACGCTGTTGACCGGCGCTCCCTGTAAAATTCGCCTTACAGGTCTCTCTGAACGACGACCGGCGTACGAAGTGAAAAATGTACTCGGGCAACACATTTGGGCGTGGCCGTAACACGAAGAATTCGGTTGAGCCTGCGCCTATGCCATTGACCAAATCGGAGGCGATGGCCGCCTTTCCGTTCTCCATGCAGGGCGTAATCTTGGCGAAAAGGACATCACCGTTAGCGAAGGTTGGGAATCCTTTCGAGACGGCGCCAAACTCCCGCGCTTGACGATCAGTTATTGCACCATGAATTTCGTCCACAGCAGCCATCGGCACGAAAGAAAGGTGATGCGATGCGGCGATGCCCTTCGGCGTCCGAGGGTTAATTTCCACCGCTTCGCTTAATTCACGAAGAGGCCAGTCGCTCACGCCACTGGCTCCCCAAGTTCTGCCGCCAGTGCCTCGATATCGCCGAGGATCGCCGCCGTCTCGTCGCGCAGTTCCGCCAGCAAAGCGCGGGGATCGCGGTGCTCCGCTGCCTCGCGGCTTTCCGGCCGGTAGCGCGAAGCGGAGAGGTTCCAGTCCTCGCGTTCGATGGTGGTGGCGTCGGCGAACCACCAGTTTTCCGTCCAGGGCTGGCTCTCGTCCCGCGCCTGCCAGTCCTCACGCATCTCCTCACGGCTGTTGAAGGCGGCGATGAGGCCGGGCAGATCGTCGGCGTCGAGCGCACATGCTGCACCCGCAACGCATCCAGGTCCGCATGAAATCCCTTCAACAGCCGGCACGTCATCCGTGCATGTGTTGAAGGTATCGCGACGATCCACCCCCGCGCCAGTGGGGCATTACGGCGGATTTCCCTCAGGGCGGTCGGCGGCGATTTCGTAGAGTGCTGGCGAGGGGGCTTGAGGGCAGGATAAAAGCCCACACATTGCGCTTTGGGTCGGTCGTTGTCTTTTCAGTGACTTAGCATTCGCGGGGGCAATGTATGGGGAGATTTCCCAATGTGCCCTGAGGCGCAGAAACCGCAATTTTCATCGTGTTTCCAGTGAGATGGCCAAAAGGTGCGTTCCGCCGAACGTGCGCCATGGCTCCCGGCCTTCGGGAGCCATGCAGAAGCCGTTTTCCGTTCGGATGGACTGGTCAGCAGGGCATCTCCATGCTAGTTACATGTAACTTCTGAGGAGGCTGCCATGTCATCCGCACCCGGGCCCAAGCCTTCGCGCGTGAAGGTAGGTGAGCATCGCGCGCGATTGCGGGCCCAGGGGCTTCGGCCGATCCAGATCTGGGTGCCGGATGTACGGGCACCCGCCTTCCGGGCGGAAGCGCGGCGCCAGGCGCTGGCCGTCGCATCGAGCGCGCCGGCCGCCGATGATCAGGCCTTCATCGATGCCGTGTCCGACTGGGGCGACGAATGAGGCGCGGCGACGTGTGGACCGTTGCCGGAGGGCAGGACTACGCCGGAAAGCCGCGCCCGGTGGTCATTGTGCAGGACGACAGTTTCGATGGAACGGACTCCCTCAGCCGCTTCTTCCGCGATCATTTCGAGCTGGAATTCTACGTCCGCAAGCTGGCGAAGAACGGCGTGAAGCTCGTCTCGATCACGCAGGAAATGGGCGACGACCCCATGCACGTCATGGTGCGGCAGATCATGGCGCTGTTCGACGAGTATCAGTCGAATGAGAACGCCAAGCATGTGATGCGGGCCTTGAAGGAGAATGCCCGGCAAGGCTTCTGGAACGGCGCCCTGCCACCCATCGGCTATCGCATCGTCGCGGCCGAGTAGCGCGGGGCGGAGACCAAGAAGAAGCTGGAGATCGACCCGCTCCACGCCGAGACCGTGCGGCTTATCTATCAGCTCGCCCTTGAAGGCGACGGCACCACCGGGCAGATGGGCGTCAAGAACATCGTCTCGTACCTCAACAAGCGGCGCATCTTCACCCGCGACGATGGGCGCTGGGGCATCGGGCAGGTTCACCGCATCCTGACCCGCCGCACCTATATGGGCGAACATGAGTTCAACAAGCGGTCCAAGACTAAGGAGCTGAAGCCGGTCAGCGAGATCGTTGTTGTGCCGGTGCCGCCGATCATCAGCCGCGAGACCTTCGACACCGTGCAGGCGCTCCTCAAGGCGCGACATCCCAGGGTGACACCATCCGCCGTGATCAGCGGCCCGACCATGCTCACAGGCCTGATCCATTGCGCCAAGTGCGGCGGCGCGATGACCATCCGCACCGGCAAAGGTGGACGCTACCGTTACTACGCCTGCTCCATGAAGGCGCGGCAGGGGCCGACCGCCTGTACCGGCATGGCAGTGCCGATGGAAAAGCTGGACGATCTTGTCGCCAGCCATCTGGAGGAACGCCTGCTCCAGCCGGAGCGGCTGGAAACGATTCTCGCCACAGTGCTCGACCGGCGGCAGGAGCGGTTCGAGCGCCAGCGCGAGCATATCGCCGAGTTGAACAGGCGTGCAGCCGAGTCTGAAGCCCGCCTCAGGCGGCTTTATGACGCCATAGAGGCCGGCGTCGCCGATCTGGACGACCCAGCGCTAAAGGACCGCATCGTCGGCCTGAAAGCCATCCGCGATCAGGCCAAGGCTGACGCCGAACGCGCCCAGGCATTGCTCCAGAACGCCGGAAGCAAGGCCGTCACGCCGGAGATGTTGAGCAAATCCGCCAAAGCCGCGCGTCAGCGCATCCGCCTAGACGGCGGGGGCTATCGCCGCGACCATCTCCGCGCGCTTGCCCAGCGCGTCGAGGTTGCCGAGGGTGAGGTCCGGATCATGGGATCGAAATCCCGGCTACTCCAGACGCTGGTATCGGGCGATGGCGTAAACGCAGTGCCCACTCAGGGACCGAAATGGCGGAGACGGAGGGATTCGAACCCTCGAGACCCTTTTGGGGGTCTGCTCATTTAGCAAACGAGTGCCTTCAGCCTCTCGGCCACGTCTCCCGGCCGGCAAGCGACCGGCGACCTGTCTAGGTTTATGGCCACGCCGGGTCAAGCGCTAATGCCGCGCCATGCACCGGCGCTGCTGCGGAAACCCGTGGTTGCCGGTGCGGGACGACAGCCCGGCGCAGGCTTCGGACGGCGGCGGGCCGGTGCGCCTGCTTCGGCCGCGCCGCTTCAACCACCGGGGAAGAGCGACCGGGCGCGCCGCGGCGTGCCGGCGGCCGGCGCCGGCCGCTTCTCGCCGCCTGCGTCGCCACCGCTTCGCGGTACCGCCCTGCGGCCCGGCAGCAGCGGGAGGCCGGTTGACTTTGGCCGGGCTTCGCCGCTGCATGGCGCCCGAACGCCCGCCCCCGATATCCATCCACGGAACACGCTCATGACGACGTCCGCCCCGCTCCCGCTCAAGGACCCCGATCTCCTGCGCAGCCAGTGCTTCATCGGCGGGAGCTGGCGGGGAGGGCCGGGCTTCGACGTCACCAACCCCGCCACCGGCGCGGTGATCGGACAGGTGCCGCTGTTCGGCGCGGCGGAAACCACCGAGGCGGTCGACGCGGCGGAGCGGGCCTTCCGCCCCTGGGCCGCAAAGACCGCCAAGGAGCGCTCGGCGCTGCTGCGGCGCTGGTTCGACCTCATCATCGCCAACCGCGACGATCTCGCCCTGATCCTCACCTCGGAGCAGGGCAAGCCGCTCGCCGAGGCGCGCGGGGAAATCGACTATGCCGCCTCCTATGTCGAGTTCTATGCCGAGGAGGCCAAGCGGATCGCCGGCGAGACCCTGCCGAGCCACCGCGCCGACGCCCGCATCCTCGTGCTGCGCCAGGCGACCGGGGTGGTTGCCGCCATCACCCCCTGGAACTTCCCGGCCGCGATGATCACGCGGAAGGTCGCGCCCGCGCTCGCCGCCGGCTGCCCGGCGGTGGTGAAGCCGGCGGAGGATACCCCGCTCACCGCGCTGGCGCTGGCGGTGCTGGCGGAGCGCGCGGGGCTGCCGGCCGGCACGTTGAGCGTCATCACCGGCGACGCTCCGGCCATTGGCGGCGTGCTCACCTCGCACCCGGCGGTGCGGGTGGTGAGCTTCACCGGCTCGACCGAGGTCGGCAAGCTGCTGATGCGCCAATGCTCGACCACGGTGAAGAAGGTGGCGCTGGAGCTGGGCGGCAACGCGCCCTTCCTGGTGTTCGACGACGCCGACCTCGATGCCGCGGTGGAGGGGGCGATGGTCTCCAAGTTCCGCAATATGGGGCAGACCTGCGTCTGCGCGAATCGCATCTATGTGCAGGCGGGCATCCACGACGCTTTCGTCGAAAGGCTGGCGGAGGCGGTGGGGCGGCTGAAGCTCGGCATCGGCACCGAGGACGGGGTGACCCAGGGGCCGCTGATCAACCAGCAGGCCATCGAGAAGGTCGAGGCGCACCTCGCCGACGCCACCGCGAAGGGCGCCACCATCGTGCGCGGCGGCGCCCGCTCGGCGCTCGGCGGGACCTTCTTCGAGCCGACGGTGCTGGCCGGGGTGACCTCCGACATGGTGGTGACGCGCGAGGAGACCTTCGGCCCCATCGCGCCGGTGTTCCGGTTCGAGACCGAGGAAGAGGCGGTCGCGGCGGCCAACGCCACCGAATTCGGCCTCGCCGCCTATTTCTTCACCCGGGACGTCGGCCGGGTGTTCCGGGTCGCCGAGTCGCTGGATTACGGCATCGTCGGGATCAACTCCGGGCTGATCTCCACCGAGCTGGCGCCGTTCGGCGGCGTGAAGGAGAGCGGGTTCGGCCGCGAAGGCTCGCACCACGGCATCGACGAGTTCGTCGAGAAGAAATACGTGCTGGTGGCCGGCCTGCGCTGAAGGTCTTTCCCAAGGTCATTTCGCCGTCTGCATCGGGGCCCCGCGCATATCGGGGCCCCTTTTTCGTTTGTACGCCCCCCGCCTCCCTCTTCGGAAGGTGATGCCATCGCTGCGTCAGGCGGCATCAAACTCCCAGATGTGCGCTAAAGAGTACTTCAGGAAATGGCGCGTTGTTTTAAGTAAATCATATATGACGTTCGGTAATGAAGGTTGACCCAGCGGAAATTGTGGGGTTGAGACGGCTGATATTGATCGGTTTTTAAAACGTGATATTTGTAGACCGTATAAGGTGTACCACCGAAATGACGCCTGTCTGACTTCCCGAACGTCATGTTTCTTCAGGTATTGCTGCCTTTGCGATAGCCATACCTGCCGTTGGGGTAAGAGCGGCGTCGTCGCGGCGGTCGCCACGGCGGCCAGCCGCCATTCATTTCCGAAGCAGCCACATCAAGAGCTGCGGGACCCATCAAGGCGAGGAACGAGATGACCAAGACCGATAACGCCACACAATTGACCGTGCGCCCGTGGGAACCCTGGGTGCAGCTCGCCTGCGGCATCGTCTGCATGGCGATGATCGCGAACCTCCAGTATGGCTGGACGCTGTTCGTCGATCCGATCGACCAGGCGCATGGCTGGGGCCGCGCCGCCATTCAGCTTGCCTTCACCATCTTCGTCGTCACCGAGACCTGGCTGGTCCCGGTCGAGGCGTGGTTCGTCGACAAGTACGGCCCGCGGGTCGTCATCATGTTCGGCGCGGTCATGATCACCCTGTCCTGGGTCGTCAATTCCTATGCCGACTCGCTCACCATGCTCTATGCGGGCGCGGTGCTGGGCGGCATCGGCGCCGGCTCCGTCTACGGCACCTGCGTCGGTAACGCGCTGAAGTGGTTCCCCTACCGCCGCGGCCTCGCCGCCGGCGCCACCGCCGCCGGCTTCGGCGCCGGCGCGGCGCTCACCGTGGTGCCGATCGCCGCGATGATCGCCAGCCATGGTTACGAGACCGCCTTTTTCCGCTTCGGCATCGGCCAGGGCGTCATCGTCTTCGTGCTCGCCCTGTTCCTCTACCCGCCGAAGCTGAAGATCGCCGCGCCTAAGAAGGCGTCGCACCTGCCGCAGAGCAAGATCGACTACAAGCCGTCCGAGACCATCACCAAGCCGGTGTTCTGGCTGCTCTACCTCATGTTCGTGATGGTCGCTTCCGGCGGCCTGATGGCGGCGGCGCAGATCGCCCCGATCGCCAAGGACCTCGGCGTCGCCAACCAGCAGGTCAACATCCTCGGCCTCCAGGCCGTGGCGCTGACGCTCGCCATCTCGCTCGACCGCATCTTCGACGGTTTCGGCCGGCCCCTCTTCGGCTTCATCTCGGACCGCATCGGCCGCGAGAACACCATGTTCATCGCGTTCGGCACGGCGGCGGCCATGCTGCTGCTGCTGGTCTACCACGGCAGCAACCCGGTCGTGTTCGTGCTCGCCACCGCCTGCTTCTTCGGCGTGTTCGGCGAGATCTACAGCCTGTTCCCCGCCACCAGCGGTGACACCTTCGGCTCCAAGTTCGCCGCCACCAATGCCGGCATGCTCTACACCGCCAAGGGCACCGCGGCGCTGCTGGTGCCGCTCGCCGGCGTCGTCGCCTCGAACTATGGCTGGTACGCGGTGTTCGCGATCGCGGTGGCCTTCAACGCGACGGCGGCTTTCCTCGCCCTGTTCGTGCTGAAGCCGGTGCGCGCCGCGCACATCGCCCGCTCGGCCGCCGCTGCGGAAAAGACCGTCGGCACGGTCGGCGGCAAGGTTCAGTCCGGCAGCGCCATCGGCTGACGATCGTCCCACACATCGCCCGGCCCCGGATTTTCCGGGGCCGTGGCACCTCCGAAGTGCCTGACGATACCCCACACCGCATTCAGCGCGGTGGTGACGGCGCCCTCGGCCCAGCCCGCGGTCCAGGAAATGTCGTCCCCGGCGAGGAAGATGCCGCGATGTTCCGGCGCCATGTCCTCCTGCCGGAAATGCGCGAAGAGCCGCCGCTGATAGCGGTAATGGCCGGGCAGGTTGCCCTTGAACGCCCCCATGAAATTCGGATCGCTTTCCCACGAGACGGTTATCGGCTCGCCGACGATGTGCGCGCGGATGTCCAGCCCGGGATAGATCTGCCGCAGGCTGTGCAGCGCCAGACGCACCCGCTCCTCCGCCGGGAGCGACATCCACTTCATCGCGTCGTCCTCCCAGGCGTAGGACAGGCAGATGACCCCCGGCCGGCCCTCGCCGTGATCGATGAGATAGGTGCCGCGGGTGATGCGGTCCGAGAGGGTGAGGCTGAAGACGTGCCGCCCCGTCGCCGGGTCGATGTCGCGCCAGAACGGCCGGTCCACCATGATGAAGGTCTTGGACGCCTGCATGTAGTGCGAGCGTTCCATCGCCATCCACATGGACGGGGGAAACAGCCGCTCGGCGCAGTCGATCCGCGCCGAGAGCAGCCAGGTCTGGCAGGTCACCAGCACCGCGTCGAAGGTGGCGGTGCGGCCCCAGCGGTCGGTGACGGCGAGGCGACCGTCGGGCGCGCGGTCGATGGCGGCAACGCCGGGGCGCGGCGCGCCGCCATTCAGCGCCGCAAGGCTGGTTCCGGCGGGCCAGTGCACGCAGCGGGCGGGCGCCCGGCTCCAGAGCCGGGCCGGCAACTGCCCGACGCCGCCTTCGACCAGGCGATGCCCGGCGTCGGCATCGGTATAGACGACGCGCAGGATCTCCAGCATCGAGTTGGGGAAATCGGTGTCCCAGCCGCCGGTGCCGAAGCCGACCTGGCCGAACACCTCGCGATGGCGGAAGCTGCGGGTGCGGAATGCCTGCGAGCGGGCGATGAAGCCGTAGAAGCTCTCCTCGTCGAGGATCGGCACCAGCCGGTTCCAGATCGCCTTGATGGCGCCGACGTCGCGGCGGCGGATGGCGGCCTGCATGCGGGCGAAATCGGCGCCGTACTCCAGCGCCTCCGCCCAGGCGTCCGCCACCTCGCGGAACAGCGCCGGCAGGTCGGCAAGGGTGCGGGCGTAATGGGCCTCGCCACCGAGTTCGATCACCGTGCTCGGCGTGGCCGGCGACAGCGGGTTGGGGAAGGGGCGGGTGGTGAGGCCCGCCTCGCGCAGATAGTAGGCGAAAGCGGTCGCCGAGGGCGGAAAGCGCATCGCGCCCAGTTCGGCGATGGTTTCCGGCGAGGAGCGGAACGGCTCGGAGCGCAGCCGTCCGCCGATCCGGTCGGCCTCGTAGACCACCGGCCGCAGGCCGAGCTTCATCAGTTCCTGCGCCGCCACCAGCCCGGCGATGCCCGCCCCGACCACGGCGATCTCGCGGCCATGCGCGGCGGCCGGCAGCCGGCCGAGGCCGGCGGGGTGCGCGAGATGGTCGTCATAGGCGAACGGAAAATCCGGCCCGAACATGGTGATGGAGGGCTCACCGGCGCCCGGCTCCGCGGGCAACGCGTCGGCTGGAGAGGGCATGGCGGCTCCGGGCGGCGGAAGGTTTCTCAGGTCGAGGGCATGACGGGTCGCGGCGCCGTGGCCTGCGGGGCCGGTGAGCCGCAGCACAGGCTGTTGCGGCCCTCCGCCTTGGCCCGGTAGAGCGCATCGTCGGCGCGGGCGAAAAGGCTGGCGGCATCTTCCTGCGGGCGTGGCACGACACAGCCGATGCTCAGGGTGACGATGATCCGGTGGCCGCCGACTTCCACCGGGGTGGCGGCGAGGGCCGTCAGCAGGCGGCGGCCCACCCGCTCGGCCTCGGTCTCGTTCATGTCCGGCAGCAGCACGGCGAATTCCTCGCCGCCGATCCGGGCGAGGAGGTCTGCCTGCCGTAGCTGGCGCCGGCAGCGGGCGGCAACCGCGCGCAGCACTTCATCCCCGCTCAGGTGGCCGAAACGGTCGTTGATGGCCTTGAAGTGATCGATGTCGATCAGCAGCAGCCCGAAACCACGTCCCCACTGGCTGAAGGCGTCGAGCGCGAGGGCGACGTCTTCCTCGAAGCGGCGGCGGTTCCACAGGCCGGTCAAGGGATCGGAGACGGCGAGGTGGCGCAGCTCCCGCTCGGTCTCGCGCTGGCTCGTGACGTCCCACAGCGCGAGGACGTAGTAAGGGCCGATCCAGCGATAGCGGAACTGCACCGTGCGCCGGCTGCCGTCGCGGCAGCGCACCGACCACTCGCTGAACTGAACCCGGCCGGCCTCCCGCCGCGCCGCCTGCAGCTTGGCCAGCCATTCGGCGTGGGCGGCGGCGCGCTCGGCCGGGTCGGGAAAGCCGAACTCCCACCAGTCGTCGTGATGGAGGATGGGCCGCTCCGGGTACAGGAACAGCTCGTCCGACATCTTGTTGTAGAGCACGCCCTTCAGCTCGGAATCGTAGATCTCGATGCCGACCGGGAAATGGTCGAGGATTTCGACGAGGTTCTCCTGCAGCGAGCGGGCGATCTCGGCGCGCAGGGTGAGGACGTAGTCCCCCTGGGGCAGCCGGCCGAGACTGACATGCACCAGCCGTGTCGCAGCCTCGCCGTGCAGGTGCAGGAACAGCCCGTGCCACCTCTCCGCGATGGCGGAGGCGATCGCGGCCTCCGCGTGAGGGGGATCGACCAGCGCCACGAGGGCGGCGAGCGGCTGCGGCAGCTCCGCCTCCAGGTCGATGCCGAGAAGGTCGCGACCGCGCTGGTTCGCCGCCACGGCTAGCAGGTCGGACCCGCGCAGGATGAGCAGCGGGGCGTCGATCGCGTGGACCCAGTCATACATATCGCCATATTGCGGGCGCTGCTGCTTGATGTCGATCTGGTTTCGGCCGGCGCATGCCGTGCCAAATGTCACGCCGCCGTAGTGTGCCGGGCGGAAGCGGCGTTCGCCAGCGGCCCGTAAAGGTCGGGGCGGCGGTCGGCGAGATAGGTGTTGAAGCGCCGGGCCGCCTCCAGCGCGCCACGGCTCAGCTCGGCGACGATCATCTCCTCGCCCTCGCCGGCCAGCGCCACATTGACACCGGAAGGGCCGCCAACGCAGCTCAGGCCGAGATAGTCGAGCGCGCCTTCGCGGCCCACCCGATTGGCGTAGGCGACATAGACGCTGTTCTCGAAGGCCCGCGCCGGCACCACGAGATGGGAGACCCGCTCATGCGGCTTCATGTTGGCGGTGGGCACGATGACGAGGTCGGCACCGGCCAGCGCGAGGCTCCGCACCGCTTCGGGATGCTCGACATCGTAGCAGATCAGGAGCCCGACCCTGAAAGCGCCCAGCTGCGCGAGGCGGCCGATCTCCTGCCCCGGCGCGAACATCGAGCGGTCGAGCTCGGCGAAGAGGTGCGTCTTGCGGTAGTTGAGGAGCAGGGTGCCGTCGGCCCCGACCAGCACGGCGGCGTTGTAGACGGCGCCGTCACCGCCACGCTCGGGGTAGCCATAGGCGAGGGCGATGCCGTGGCGGCGGGCGATCTGGGCCGCCCGGCGGAAGGCCGGCCCCTCCGCGGGTTCGGCCCCGCGCGCGGCGGCCTCCCGGCCGATGGCGTAGCCGGAGAGGAACATCTCCGGCGCGACGAGAAGCCCCGCTCCCGCTGCGGCGGCACCGGCGGCCGCGGCCTCCAGCCGGTCCAGATTGGCGGCGGCGTCGTTGCCGGGGTCGCCGGCGGTCTGCCACAGGGCAATACGGAGCGTCTCGTCGGCCATGGTCAGCTTCCCCGGCGTGCCTTGAGGGCGGTCACCGACATGCAGAAGATCTCGAACAGCACCTGCGCCGCGGCATGGGCGGTGTTGCTGGTCGGGTCGTACTGGGGGGCAACCTCCACGACGTCGCCGCCGATCACGTTCAGCCCGTTGAGCCCGCGCAGAATCTCCAGCACCTCGCGCGAGGTGAGGCCGCCGATTTCCGGCGTGCCGGTGCCGGGGGCGAAGGCGGGATCGAGGCTGTCGACGTCGAAGGAGACATAGACCGGCCCGTCGCCGAGAACCTCGCGGGCCTTGGCGATGATCGCGGGCACCCCGAGGCCGGTGACCTCCTCGGCATGGATCACGGTCATGCCGGTCTCATAGGAGAACTCCCACAGGAATTCGGCGCCGCCGCGAATGCCGATCTGAATGGTCCGCTCGGGGTCGAGCACGCCGTCCAGCACGGCTTTGCGGAACGGGCCGCCATGGTGGAACTTGGAGCCTTCGTAGTCGCCGCTGGTGTCGCAATGGGCGTCGATGTGGAGCATGCCGACCGGCTTCGTCTCGCCGATCGCCTTCAGGATCGAGCCGGTGATGGAATGGTCGCCGCCGACGGCGATCGGCACCACGCCGGCCTCTACCACCTTCTTGAAGAAGGCCTCGATATCCTCGTGGCAGCTCTCCAGGCTGAACCGGCTGCGGAACGGCAGGTCGCCGATATCCGCCACCGCCACCTCGGCTGCCGGCACCATGTTCAGCACATGCTCATAGGGGCCGATGCGCTCGATGGCGCGGACCGCGCGCGGCCCGAGCCGGGCTCCGGCGCGGTTGGTGACGCCGAGGTCCATCGGCACCCCGATCAGCGCCACGTCCAGCCCGCCGAAGTCCGGGAGATCGGCGGCGTCGGGGCGGTAGGGCGCGTCCAGCAGCGTCGCGGCATTGGCCCAGGGCCATACGCGCCGGCCGCCATCCTTGAACTGGAGTTCGGCTACCCGCTTGAACGTCGGGTCGAACACCACACCGCCCGGAACCCCGGCATATTTGCCGCGGATCTTCGCGAGCTTCTCATCGTCCCACATGTCTCATGTCCACTGCACGGATAGGAGGGGCAGAGACTAGCCGGCCGCCGTTTCCGGCGGGAGCGCGAAAGAGCGGCAATGCGCCGTTATTTTCGGCGGGGGGATAAAGAGGCTCCGCTCAGGACGCGGCGGGCGAGGCGCCGGGCGCCCAGCTTCACCTTCTGGATGAAGCTCCATGCCCAGGTTGCGCGCAGCCAGCGGAAAAGGGCTTCCCGCCAGGCCTCGAACACGGCGAGGCCAAAGGCGAACCAGCCATAGGTCGTCAGCTTGGCGCGGCCGGCGTTGAACACCCGTTCGACCACGACGAAGCTGATGAGATAGGCGGTGCAGAGCATCAGCAGCCCGCTCCAGAAGCCGTCTTCCGCCATCCAGAACACCGCCACGATCTTTACCGGCTCGGCGATGGCGAACGGGATCCCCAGCAGCAGCAGGATGACCAGCCGGGGCTGGCGGGCGACGAAACGCTCGAACCGCTGCATCAGCCGCAGCGAGGCGATCCAGCGGCCGAGCGGCCGGTAAAGCGGGCGCGCCACCTCGTCCAGCAGCACGAGCGCGCCAATGAGGACCTTCAGCGGCAGCAGCAGGAGGCGGAGCAGCAGGCGATTCATGGAGAATACCGTCGCGGCACGATGCGGCTTATCTGCGGCGCGCCGGGTGCCTTCATCGCGCTACTCCTCCCGTGGCGCACGGCAGGACAGCGCCGCGGCCAGCCAGAAGCCCAGCGCCAGCAGCACGGTCCCCGCCGTGAGCACGAGCAGCACGGCCTCATAGGACCCGCTCATCGACCACAGCATGGCCGCCGCCAGCGGCGCCAGCGCCCGCGACACCGAGGCGGGCGCGGCGATGATGCCGTTCACGGCGCCATAGGCCCGGGTCGTCAGCATCTCCGGCACGGCGAGGCCGCGCACGATCGTCATGATGCCGTTCGCCGCGCCATACAGCACGGCCACCCCCCCGACCAGCACGAACAGCCGTGGCCCTTCCGCCAGCGCTAGCATCACCAGGGGAAATACGACGACGGTGACCGAGCCGATCAACCGCACCGAGGCGCGCGGCGCCAGCACCCAGATCGCGACGCGCCCCGCCACCTGCGCCGGCCCCACCACCGCCATCGCGGTGACGACGCCTGCGGGATCGAAGCCGCGCTCGCCGAGCAGGGGATAGAGGTGGAAGGTGAAGGCGGAGAACATGGCGGAATACGCCGTGAAGGTGACGGCGAGCGCCCAGAACACCGGCTGGCCGAGTGCCCAGCGCACCACGGACGCGTCGCTCCGCGGCGCTTCACCCTCTGCCGGGGCCGGCGAGGGCTGGTCGAGCCGTGGGTCGATGGTGAGGGCGTTCAGCACGGCGCAGATCAGGATATTGACAAGGCCGAGCCCGATCAGCGCGCCCCGCCAGCCGACATGATCGACCAGCATCTGAACCACCGGGACGAACACGGTGGAGGCAAAGCCCCCCCACAGGGTCAGGGCGGTGATGCCGGCGCGGGCATGGCGCGCGCCGGAACGCCGCGCCACCACGGCGAAGGCGGGATCATAAAGCGTCGTGGCCTGCAGCAGCCCGACCCCCGCCGCGCAGCCATAGAACAGCGCGAGGCTGCCGGCCTGCGACCACACCAGCAGCAGGAGCCCGGCCAGCAGCGAGCCGCCGGTCATCACCAGCCGTCCATGGCCACGGTCGATGGCCGTTCCGACGGGATAGGCGGCGATGCCGGCGAGGGCGAGGCCGACGGTGGCCGCGCCGTACAGCTCGGTCTTCGACCAGCCGAGATCGAGCCGCATGGCTTCGGCGATGAGGGGGAAGCTGTAGTAGAGCGAGCCCCACGAACCGATCTGGGCGATGCCGAGACCGGTGATGAACAGGCTGTGCGGGCGCGGGGCGGTGTGGTCGGTCATGGGCAACTCGCCGCGCCGATCGCGGCGCGCCGCGCCTCATAGCAGCCGCGGCCCGTCGCGGCGACCCGTTGCGCGGATGGAAGCTCTCCCGGGTGCGGCCCGCGGCGGTGGCGGGCGCACCAGTCGTGGCCCCGCCGGCCATGCGACCCGGGCCACCATCGCGATCGTCTCCGATTGCCGCGTCCGCCGGTCACGGTGGCCTGCGTCGGAACCCCGGCGGCTCCGGGGCAGCGGCTTGACGGCGGCGCCGCTGGATAAAACGGGAGGGCGCCCCGACCGGCGCGGCGCCCCCCCAGCCCCTGCATCATGCCCCGGGCGGCATCACTGACCCGGCGGGTCGACCTTCAGGCCGTTGGGGCCGACCTTGATCTCCAGTGAGTTCTTGTCTTCCTCGTGCTTCTGATAGGCGTAGGCGCCCATCACCCCGATGGCGACGACCAGCAGGGCGATCAGGGCGTAGAGAGCGTTCCGCGTCATTCAATCCCACTCCAGACGGTAAGGTGGTGGCAGAACGTCGCCGCCCGAGCTTTGTTCCCCCGCCACGCGGGTGCAGGGGCTACCAGGCCGACCTTGCACATTCCGATCGCCCGCTATAGTCCGGCGAGGCCAGCCAGGGAGAGACAGAATGCAGTTCGTGTTGACCGCCCATGACCGCCCGGACGGGCTCGCGCTTCGTCTCGATACCCGCCCGGCCCATCTGGACTATCTGCGCTCGATCGCGGGCAGTCTCGTCTTCGCCGGCCCTATGCTCGACGAGGCGGGCAAGCCGTGTGGTTCTGTCATCGTCTATGAGGCCGAGGACCGCGCGGCCGCCGAGAAGCTGGTGGCGGACGACCCCTACAGCCATGCCGGCCTGTTCGAGAGGATCGAGCTGCGCGGCTTCCGCCTCGTTGTGAAGGACGGGGTCATGGCGGGCTGAGGCCGCCGTCACGCGGTCACGAGCGGTCGGCCCGGTTGCGGTGGGGCCGCGTCCGCAGCCGGCGGACGTCTCCTTTCAGGGTGTTTGGCGACACGCTCGACGCGCCGACGATCAGCAGTGCGTGTGTTGACATTTGGGTAATCTACCCAAAGTAGTATTTGTGTCCAATGCGCCTAAATTCATTCTCGAAATGCCGATGATTTAACGGATATTTACTTCTGTCTGTCATGACCGTCTGCAATGCTACTCTCTTCAGACGAGCGGCGGAAACACATGGCGGCGAAGAGCATACGAAGCGTGAGCACGGCGGAGCAGGCTCGCAAGGAAGCGAAGCGCGCCAAGTTCATGGGGCGCCCGTTGCCGAAACAGCACCCCTATGCCGTCATCCCGACCTGGGTCCCGTTCTGGGTCGCCCGGCTCCTGAGCCCCGTCGTAAACCGTCTTTGACCGGTTCTCCGGCCGAGGAGGGCCGCCGACCTCAGCTCGGCGAAGCCTGTGGGACGAGGGTGCCGATCCCCTCGATCTCGATCTCAAGGCCGGTGAGGCCGAGGCGCGCCAGCGGCACGAGGGTGAGAGCGGGAAGTCCTGCCGGGAAGAACGGCGTTATTTCTTTCAGCACGCGGGTGATGTCGTCGTCTCCGCCTTCCGTGGCAATGAAGACGGTCACCTTTGCGAGGTCGCCAATCCCGGCGCCGAATCCGGCGAGAATGCGGTCGATCCACTCCATCGTGTTGCGCGCCTGGGCGGCGAGATCGCCGGGGTAGACCGCTTCTCCCCGCGGATTGGCGCAGATCTGGCCCCCGAGGATGAGCAGGTCGTTGATCTTCAGGCCCTGCTCGAACGACACCGGAACCGGCCAGTCCCATATCCCTTCCGGCCAGCTTGTGTCGCGAGGGGCGGCGAGTCCCTCCGGCGTCGCGACACCGATCGCTTCCTGCCGGAGCAGCAGGCCGCCGGGATAGGGACCGGGAACCGGCACACCGGTCGCGCCGGGCCCCGGCTTGCGGAACGCGTCGGAACGGACCCGCGCCGCCATGGTCCAGTCTTCCGTGGTGCCGTGCCCGACATAATAGGTGTTGAGCTTCGCGACGCAGGAGAGGTCGGCGCCAAGGCCGCCGAGCGCCGCACCGATATGGCCGATCGTCACCCGGGCCTGCCCGACGATGTCGCCCTCGTGCAGCGTGGCTCCCGCCTCGTCCCGCGACATCTGTGCCCCCACGAAGACGAGATCACCGGCGCGGATCGCCGCGCTGAACCCGGGTTCATGGCACGCGGCCGACGCGGGTGCGGCCTCGCGGCGAGCGTTCCGGGCGCCGTGCGGATGAAGCGCGATGGCTTCGATCTGAACGAGCGCGCCGCCCACCAGCGTATGCAGCGGGATCGCGGTGACGACCGGCCGCGGATCGGCCGGGAAGGCGGCGCCGATGCGGGCCAGGATGGCCGGTTCGCTGGCGATCAGCGAGCGGTGGTAGAACACGCCGAGCTTGACGACATCGGCCACCGTCGCGCCCGCCTCGGACAGGGCGGCGACGACCCCGGCGACCGCCTGATCGATCTGGTCCTCCAGCCCGTCCCCCGCCGTGCCAAGCTGCGCCGACACGAACACGATGTCCTGCGCGCGGCTGTGCGGTCGGGCACCCAGGTCGTGGGGCGAGCGATAGCGGGAGGTGAGCGTCATGTGCGGGGGCCTGTCGCTGTGGGGCAGGGGGCGGTGGCGCCGCCACTGCCGGGAAGGCTGCAGCATAGACAGGCGTTTTCTATTCTCCACATGAAACGGAATCCAATTCGCGAGAAAACGATCTAGCATCCTGCAGGCGCTATGGACCGTCATCTGCGTGCGGCATCGCAGGACGGCCGGAGCGGCCGACACAGAAGGAATCCGCACCGGCATGACACAGTCCCGGGGGCCGGCATGGCCGCATCTCGATTTCTACGAGGACTTCCCGCTGCTGGCCGGGTACCGGCCGGTGCTTGGCGACCAGGGCATGGTGTCCTCGCCCCACGCCGCCGCTTCCGCGATCGGTCGTGATGTCCTCAGGGCGGGTGGCAATGCGGTGGATGCCGCCATCGCCACCAGCGCGGCGCTGATGGTCGCCTGCCCCATGCAGGGAGGGCCGGGCGGCGATGCCTTCTGGCTGATCGCGACGCCGGAGGGCGAGGTGCGTGCGCTCGATGCCTCGGGGCGCGCGCCGGCCCGCGCGGATGTCGCGGAGCTGCGCCGCCTTGGCCATGCGGCGATCCCGCCGCGCTCGGGCTTCGCCGTCACCGTGCCCGGAGCGGTGGATGGCTGGCAGAAGGCGCATGAGGCGTTTGGCAGCCGCCCGCTTGGCGATCTGCTGGAGCCCGCCGCGCGGCTGGCCGAAGCCGGCCCCATCGTCTCGCGGCATCTCCATGCGAGTTTCAAGGTCTGCGAGGCGGAGCTGGCCACCAGCGGCGCGCTGGCGCTGTGGGGCGGGCGAAGCCCGCGCCGCCATGAGCGGCTGCGCCAGCCGGCGCTGGCACGGCTGCTGAGGCGCATCGGCGAGGAGGGCGCCGCCGGCTTCTATCGGGGCGAGATGGCGGGGGCGATCGCCCGTGCGGTTCAGGCTGCGGGCGGCTGGCTGAACGAGGGCGACCTCGCGGCCCATGCGAGCGACTGGGTGGCGCCGATCGAGGGCCGGTTTCGCGACATCACGGTTCTCACCCTGCCGCCATCGACCCAGGGCTTCGGCCTGCTGGCGGCCCTCGCCCGCATCGATGCGCTGCTGGCGGCGGACGCCGACCGCTTCTCTCCGGCGACGGTGCATCTGGAAATCGAGGCCGTTGCCGCCGCGCTGGCGGCGCGGGACCTGTTCAACGATGATCGCGCGCGGCTGACGCGGCGGGTCGAGACGCTGTGGTCGCAGGCCGCCATTGCCGAATTCACGGCGGGGTTCGACCCGACCGGCCGCGGCGCCTCGCGGCAGGACAGCGCCGGCCGCATCACCCGCGGCGACACCGCACATCTCGGTGTGATGGACCGGCAGGGCATGGCGGTATCGCTGATCCAGAGCCTCTTCTTCGATTTCGGCGCCTGCGTCGCCGTGCCGGAAGGCGGCTTCGTGCTGCAGAACCGCGGCGCCTCCTTCCGGCTCGACGGCGACGTCGCCCGGCTGGAGCCGGGCATGCGCCCACCCACCACGCTGATGCCGAGCCTTCTCTTTCGGCAGGGACACCTGTCCCACGTCCTCGGCTGCATGGGCGGCGATGGCCAGATGCAGACCCAGGTGCAGCTCATCCTCGACATGTGTGTGGCCGGTCTCGACCCCCAGCAGGCGGTCTCGCGTCCGCGCTGGTATCTCGACCGCGCGGCCGGGGAAGGGCCGCGCCTCGTGGTCGAAGCGGGTGTCGATGCCGCGCTGGTCGAGGCGCTGCGGGCGAGGGGCCATGAGGTCGAGCGCACCGGGCCGCTGCAGGACCTGATGGGCCATGCCCAGGTGATCGCGTGCGAGGAGGGCGGCGTCCTTGCCGGCGCCGCGGACCCGCGCTCGGACGGGCAGGTCGCGGCCGTCTAGAGGCTGATCCGGTCCGGCTGCCGACGTCTGAGCGGCGAATCGGTTTCGACCTGCGGGACGGGGCAGCCGTCGGCCCGCTCGCGCCGCCGGCTGCTGAAACAGGCCCCCAGTCACCACACCGCGGCATGTGCTACCCGGGGTAGGGGGCAGGGTGGGCGTGCCACCGGCCGGCGGTTCTCACCTCCGAACGCGCCGGAAAACGTTACCGCGACAGGGCCGGGAAGGCCTCCGCAGTACCCACCTCGGGTTATTGTTGCCCCCTGCGCCCCCCGATGAAATGCCCGCAGCGCCGCGACCGGGCCCACCCGCCCGCTCCCGCGCGACCCCATTCCGGCAGGGAGCCCCTCATGAAATTGGCGATGAAACTAACCGCGCTTGCAGCCCTGGTGTCGCTCTCCGTCGTTTCGGGTGCACAGGCCGACTGCCTCAGCGACATCAAGAAGGCCGGCGTCATCACCGCAGGCAACGGCCTGCTCGGCACCAAGCCCTTCGTGTGGAAGAACGAGGACGGCTCCTATGGCGGCATGGAGTGGGAGATCTTCCAGGAGCTGGGCAAGCGCCTCGGCGTCCCCAAGCAGGAATATGTCATCACCGAATGGACGTCGCTCATTCCCGGCCTGAAGGTCGGGCGCTGGGATATCATCCTCTCCGGCATGGCGGCGACCCAGGAGCGCGTGCAGGGCGCCGGCATCTCCTTCTCGACGCCCTACTTCCTGCTCTACGACTACGTCATCGTGAAGAAGGACTCGCCGATCAAGACGCTGGACGACCTGAAGGGCAAGACCCTGGCGTCCACCCTCGGCACCATGGACTCGATCAACGCCCATGTGCTGGTCGACGCCGGCAAGGCGGGCAAGGTGCTCGACTTCAACGACTTCGGCTCTCCCTTCTCCGCGCTGCGCAACGGCCAGGCCGACGCGGTGGTGATGGACCAGGCGACGCTGCTGGCGCAGGAGGAAACCATGGGTGACCTGCGCACCCTCGGCGAGCCGCTCTACTACAAGTCGAAGCCGGAATGGGCCGCGGCCGAGGAAAAGGCGCCGTACATCCTGGGCGGCACCTCCGTGGGTGTTCGCAAGGAGTGCCCGGAACTTCTCGCGGCCATCAACGAGGCTCTCGCTTCGATGGACGCCGACGGCACCCGCAAGGCCATCCTCAGCAAATACCATGTCTGGGCGCCCTATCAGGAAAAAATGCTGAAGTAGTCGGGCGGAGGCGACGAGATGTATGAGTTTTTCTTCGTCCTGATCCCCCGGCATTTCCCGTTCCTGCTCGAAGGCGCGCTCGTCACACTCGAACTTTCCTTCCTCAGCATGGGCTTCGGCCTCGTGCTGGGGTTGGCGACGGCGCTCGGACGGCTCAGCGGGAAGCCGTGGCTCGACTGGCCCCTGAAGAGCTATGTCGAGATCTGGCGCGACGTGCCGCTGATCGTCCAGCTCATGGTGATCTATTTCACCCTGCCGACGATCGGCATCACGCTGTCGGGCTTCTGGGCGGGTGTGCTCGGTCTCAGCCTCAATCTCGGTGCCTATCTCTCGGAGGTCTTCCGTGCCGCCATCATGTCGATCGACCCCGGGCAGCGCGCCGCGGGCATGTCGATCGGCATGTCCAAGGTGATGATCTATCGCCGGATCATTTTCCCTCAGGCGTTCCGCATCGCCATTCCCACCATCGGGGGATACTTCATCGCGCTGCTGAAGGATTCGTCGCTGGTCTCGTTCATTTCCGTGAACGAGCTCCTGCGAAACGGGAATATCATCATTTCCAATACGTTCCGTAATATGGAAGTGTATATGATGGTCGCTATCATATACTTCGTCCTCAGCTTCACCGCGTCGCGGCTGATCCGCTATCTCGAACACAGCCTGACGCCGCGCTATCTGCGGCGGCAGGGCCGGGCGGCCAAGGCGCTGGCGCCGGAAGTCGCGGTGCTGCCATGACCGATGAACCGCTTCTCAGCGTCAGGGCGCTGCACAAGTCGTTCGGCGCGCTGCATGTGCTCAAGGGCGTCGACCTTTCGGTGCGCTCGGGCGAGGTGTCGTTTCTCATCGGGCCCAGCGGCGGCGGCAAGTCGACCCTGATCCGCTGCATCAACTTCCTCGAGACGCCGAGCCGCGGCGAGATCACCTTCGACGGCCGCTCGCTCTGTCACGAGGATGGGGCGGTCTTCCATGTCGCGCCGGAGCGGGTGCTGCGGGAGGCGCGCAGCGAAATGCCGATGGTGTTCCAGCATTTCAACCTGTTCACCCACCGCACCGTGCTCGAAAACATCATCGAAGGCCCTGTTCTGGTGAAGCGGCGCCGACGCGACGAGGCGATCGCCGACGCCGAGCGCCTGCTGCGGGAGGTCGGTCTCGGCGACAAGGCGGATTTCTACCCCGAGCAGCTCTCAGGCGGGCAGAAGCAGCGGGTCGCCATCGCGCGGGCGCTGGCCATGCGGCCCAAGCTGATCCTGTTCGACGAGCCGACCTCCGCGCTCGATCCTGAACTGGTGGCCGGCATTCTCGACACCATCCGCGGCCTTGCCGATCTCGGCATGACGCTGGTGGTGGTGAGCCACGAGATGTCGTTCGCCCGCAAGCTCGCCGATGTCGTGCACTTCATCGCGGACGGCACCATCGTGGAATCGGGCCCGCCCGACCGCATCTTCGACAACCCCGAGAGCCCCCGGCTCAGCGGCTTCATCCGCTCGATCCTGCATTGAGCGGGGGCGGGGGCTGCCCCGTCCCGCCGTGCTGCGCGGCGCGGGCCCGGCAGCGCGCCCTCGCCACCCTACGTTTCGATCAACCCAGGAATGCGCCATGGCCCAACCCTTCCACCTCGGTCTGTTTCTCCAGGGCTCCAGCGTGCAGGCCTGGGGCCAGCCATGGACCGGGCGCATCGCCGAGACCTGGATGAAGCCGGAGCTGTTCCTCGATGTGGCGCGCTCGCTGGAGCGGGCCTGCTTCGACTACATCCTGCTGGAGGACAGCTCCTATATCGGGGAGAGTTTCGGCGGCTCCCGCGCCATCTATCTCCATAACGGCATTTCGGTGCCCCGGCAGGACCCTTCCGTCGTGGCAAGCCTGATGTCGGCGGTGACCAGCCATATCGGCATCGTGCCGACGCTGGCGACCTTCGCCTACCCGCCCTTCCTTCTGGCCCGCCTCGTGGCGACGCTGGACCAGGTGTCGGGCGGCCGCATCGGCTGGAACATGGTCACGGGCAGCTCGGATTTCGCCGCCCGCAATTTCGGCATGGACAAGCTGACCGAGCACGACCTTCGCTACGACATGGCGGACGAATATATCGACCTCGTCGACCAGCTCTGGAAGTCGTGGGACCCGGATGCCGTGGTGGCGGATGCGGAAACGGGCATGCTGGTCGACAATGACCGGGTGCGGCAGATCGACTTCAAGGGCACGTATTACAGCTCGCGCGGTCCGCTGAACTGTGGTCCCGCCCCGCAGGGCCGCCCGGTCATCGCGCAGGCCGGGGGCTCGGCGCGCGGCCGCCAGTTCGCCTCGAAGCATGCCGACACCATCGTCGCCAGCGTGGTCGGCGCCACCGCTATGCGCGACTACCGCGACGATGTGCGCGCCCGCATGGTCGCCCACGGCCGTGATCCCGACACCTGCAAGGTGATGTTCCTCGTCACCCCGATCATCGCCGGCAGCATGGCCGAAGCGCGGGCAATCCAGGCGGAGCGGCGGGCGGCGGAAGCGCGCCAGATCGACCTCAAGATGGCCTTCCTCGGCAAGATCACCAATATCGACTTCGCCAAGCTCGATCTCGATGCGCCAATCGGCGACCTGACGACGAACGGCCACCAGCAGCTGCTCGACGACTTCAAGAAGGCCGCCGGTAACAAGACGCTGCGGCAAGCGATCGTCTCATTCGACCATAATGGCGACGGTGTCGAGCTTCTCGGCTCCCCCGACGACGTGGCGGCGCAGATGGGCGAGGTCATGCAGGAGGTCGGCGGCGATGGCTTCCTGTTCTCGCTGCCCAACCTGCACCGGCGCACGGTGGCTGAGATCGAGGACGGGCTCGCCCCGGCCCTGCAGAAGAGAGGGCTCATGCGCAAGGCGTATGCGCACGCGCATTTCAGGGACAATCTGCTCGAATTCTGAACGTCTCGTCACCACCGCCGAACGGTGCGTCCCCACGTGCCCGGCCCGTCTGCGAGGCCGGGCACGCCCGGAGCGCTGGCCCTGTTCTTGCTTGAATGTCCCGCAGAGCCGGGAGAATTCGATGCTGACGGATGCAGGACAGCAGGCCTCCTTGACCGCGGCGGACCGGGCCGAGGGCGCGAAGCTCGGAATGTCCTTCCATTCGATCGGCAGGGTCGTCGATAAGCTGGGAACGGACGATTTCCACCGCACGCTGCGGGCGGCCCTGTATGAGATAACCGGCTTCAACAGCTGCGTAATCCTGGCTTTTTCCAGTGTCGATGCGCCGGTTGTGCTGGAACGCTGCTCGACCATCCAGCCGGACCGCTTCCGTCACTGCTACATGCAGCAGGCCTACCGGCTGGATCCGTTCTACATGGCGGCGGTGCAGCGCATGGATATCGGCGTGAGCCGCTGCAATGAAATCTTCGACTATGATTTCGCGGCGAGCGACTACCACAAGCTCTATTACAAGGATGTGCCCCTTATCGACGAGATCGGCATTCTGTGCCCGGTGACGGACCAGCGAACCATCCATATCTCGCTGGGGCGGTGCGACGGTTCGCAGCGTTTCGATCCCTCGGTGCTGGAGAATCTGCACGCCGCGGAGCCGCTGCTGGCCTCGCTGGTGCGGAAGCAGGCGCTGCTGCGGCCGGACCTGTGCCAGCGCGCGGCGCCGCCGAGCCAGACGGCCCGGGCTGAAGCTGTCGACACCTCGTGGCTGCGGCGTTTCAATGCCACCCGCCGGGAGGTCGAGGTCGCCACCCTCGTGCTGCGCGGCCACACCAACGGCTCCATCGCCTGTGTGCTCGGCATTTCCGAGGACACGGTGAAGGTGCACCGCAAGCGTCTTTACGGGAAGCTGAACATCTCCTCGCAGGCGGAGCTTTTCATGAGCTACATGGAAAACCGGACCGACGAGGACCCGGACGCGCCGATGCCGGCCGCGTGCCACCTCCTTCTGGGTCATTGAGGCGGTCGCTGTCCGATCCGCCCGCCGCCCAGCGCGCCGCGCCGCCTTTCCGCGCCGGCCGGATGGAGGCCCGGCGCTCCAGTTCCCCGACCACCGCGCCGCCCCGCCCGCGAGCCGGCGATCATCCGGCCGGAATCGCCGCGCCGCGCGACATAGCTTGTCCGGGCCCGTAGCCCAGCTTCTTCAGCAGGGCCCTGGCCTTTTCGGGGTCATGGTTCGGCCGGTACTTCAGGCAGAACGCCGGGTCGTTGCCGAAGACGCCGCGCGAGACAGAACAGGCTTCCGGCAGCGAAAGGTCGCCATAGATGCCCGTTGCGGCGGGCGGCGGACATGAGGGGGCGATCTCGCGGACGATAAGCCCGCGAGTGGTCCCGCACACGGTCTGATGGTGGTCCGTTTGCCGCCTCCGACGCGGTGTCGTTCCCCGGAGGCGCGTCGCGCGAAGTGCCCTTCCGCTGGGGGCTGAAGCTGATTTAGGCAGGAATGCAAGTCAATCGAATTTCAGAAATGACGATGATATTTCCTGCCTTGAAACTGAAATGATGCCTTTGCCGAAATTCGTTTCAAAAATGGCCCGCCCTCACAGGTCGCCCGGCACCAGGTCGCCCCACTCCTCGTGGATGCGCTCGATGAAGTGCAGCCGGCCTATGGCGTCCTCGCCGATCCGCAGCGCGACCGCCGAATGGTTGGTCATCCCTGCACGGATGGGCAGGACGGCCGGAAGCGGGCTGGCAGCCATCCTGCGGTTTTCCGGGAGCGGACGATCGCGGCGGGGTGTCAGCGGTTGAAGCTGCGCGTCGCGTCGCAGCCCTGGCCGACGCCGCAGCTGCGGGTCGCGGTGCCGCCATAGCGGCCGGTGGAGTTGCGGGTCGCGGTGCACGAGCCGTCGGAGCAGGTGCGCACCTGATCGGTGCTCGCGCCATAATAGCCGGTGGCTCCGCGCGCGCCGGTGCAGGTGCCGTTGGCGCAGGTCACGCCGCGGTAGCCGGAGGTGACATGGGGGGGCGGCGGCGCGTAGGGGGGATAGGCGCCCCAGCGGCCATACCAGGGGTAGGCGCGGTAGTAGGTGTCCCAGTAGGCACGGCCGAACGGCACCACCACGACCCCGACCGCGGGGGCGACCGGCGCCGTGAGAACGACCGGCGCGCCGTGATAGATCACCTGAATATAGCTCGCCGCCACCCAGCCGCGGTAGGGCCCGAAGCCGATGTCGCACCAGCTGTAGCCGCTGACACAGCCATAGGTGGTGATCCGCGTGCCGGCCGGAACCTGCGTCACGGCGGGATAGGAGGTGGAAGGTCCGGCGCGCAGGTTCACATTGGCGGTCGCGACCGCCGGTGTGGCGGCCATGCCGGCAGAGGTGCCGGCAAGCACCAGAAGGGCGGTGAGGATGAGTTTTCTAAGCATGCAGAGGACCTCGTTTGGCAACCTCGCGCGCCGTTGCCGTGCCCGAGGAGAGGTTAAGTCTAGCGCAGGCTTTCCTAACATCGACGTACCATCGCCGAGGCTCCTCCCATCCCCTGTCTCACCCGATCTCCATCGAACCGACGCGCTGCCGCGTCCGGAAACCGGCGGGGGCTGACGGAAGAAGGATTTGGGGAAGCGCCGGAAGCCGCCTCAGGTGCCGGGTGCGAGGGTGGCGTTCCTGCGCAGGGCAACGGCTTCGTCGAGAAGCCAGGAGCGGAAAATCCGTACCCGTGGATCGTCCAGCCGCGATTCGTGGATGAGCAGGTAGTATTCGCCTGCGCTGGCGATCTCGCTTGAATAGGGAATGCAGAGACCTCGCGCACCTTCTTCCTGGGTCAGGAGAATGTCCGGCACCAGCGCAATGCCGCGCCCCTGCCGCGCCGCATCAAGCGCCATGAAGAAATGGCCGAATTGCAGATGGGGGTCGCTTTCGGCCTCGTAGCGCACGCCATTGGCCCGCAGCCAGTCCGGCCAGGCGTAGCGCCGCGTGGTGGTGTGGATCAGCGGGTAGGCGAGGAGATCGGACGCCTCCTTCACCTCGGCCTCCAGCAGCGCGGGCACGCAGACCGGCACCAGCCGATCCGGGAAAAGCTCGTCCGCGTGCACGCCGTCCCAGCGGGTGACCATCGGCAGCTCGATCCGCGGCTGGTTGCGCTCATACCGCCGGCCGGGCAGCCGCCCGACCCGGATGGCGATGTCGGCGTCGTGGGCGAGGAGATCGGCCGCCTCGATCGAGGAGACGATGCGCGCTTCGATCTCGGGATGCCGTGCAATCAGAAGGTGCAGCCGGGGCATCAGCCAGACGGTCGCTATGGTCGGCAGGGCACTGATGGTGACCGCGGGATCGCTGCGCCGGCGCGCCAGCCGCAGCGTGGCGCGCTCCAGCTCGTCGAACACGCCCTCGATAACGCGGAAGAACTGCTCGCCCTCGGCGGTGAGCTCGATCCGCCGGGTGTGGCGGACGAACAGCTCCTGACCGAGCTCGCTCTCCAGCTCCTTCACCTGCCGGCTGACCGCGCCCTGCGTCAGGTGGAGCTCCTCCGCCGCGCGGGTGAAGGAGAGATGCCGCGCCGCGGCCTCGAAACCCTTCAGCGCATTCAAAGGCGGCAGTCGCCTCTTTCGCATTCAGCACCTCCGTCATGCATGAGGCTAGCTCATGCATAAGGCCTGAACAAATCGTTTGTGGCCCACCCCGTCGCCCGGCATCGTGGCGCCATCCGATTTCCACCGACCGCCACCGTCTTCCACCCCATCCCGGAGCATCGCCGCTTCCGGGCGAGGTTTCCCATGTCCTTTTCCGATGAAGCGCTTGTCGCCACCGGCATCGCCAAGACCTATGGCGCGACCTGCGCGCTGCGTGACGCGCGGCTGACCCTGCGGCGCGGCCGCGTCCATGCCCTGCTCGGCGAGAACGGGGCGGGGAAGTCGACGCTGGTGAAGATCCTCGTCGGCGCGGTGACGCCCGACGCCGGGCGGGTCGAGATCGGGGGCGCGGCCGCGTCGCTGGGTTCGGTGCCGCAGGCCATCCGCGCCGGCATCGTCCCGATCCACCAGCATCTCAGCCTGTTCCCGGAATTGAGCGTGCACGAGAACCTCTCTGCCTTCGCCCTGGCGGACGGTGGCCTGTGGGCGCGGCGGCGTCTGGTCGACGCCGCGCGCGCAAAGGCGTGGCTCGCCGACGTCGGCCTCGCCGTCGATCTCGCCGCGCCGCTCGGCAGCCTGTCGCTGGGCGAGCGCCAGCTTGTGGAAGTGGCTCGCGCCCTCAGCCTCGACTGCCGCGTGCTGGTTCTCGACGAGCCGACCGCGGCGCTGAACGCCGGGGAGGCCGAGCGCCTTTTCACCGTGGTGCGCCGTCTTTGCGCGGCCGGAACGGCTGCCCTTTTCATCTCCCACCGCTTCGATGAGATCGAGGCGCTCGCCGACGACATCAGCGTGCTGCGGGACGGGCGCACCGTGATCGACGCGGCCCCGGTCGGCCGGCACAGCCGCTATGAACTGACCCATGCGATGCTCGGCGCCGGCGTCGAAGCCGCCGTCCCGCGGCCCGCCCACCGGGCCGAGCCGGTGCTGGTCGGGCGCGGCTTCGGCGGCGCGCGCGACGGCGGCACCAGCATCACCGTCCATGCCGGGGAGATCGTCGGGCTGGCAGGGCTCATCGGCTCCGGCGCGCTGGAACTCGCGGCGTGGCTGGCGGGTGCCGCCAGCGGCGCAGGGGCGCTCACGATCGCCGGAGAGCCAATAGAGCCGGGAAACCGGGCACGGGCCGCCGCACTCGGCATCGCCTATGTTCCCGCCGACCGCCATGCCGAGGGCCTGTTCGCCGCGCTTTCCGCGCGCCGCAACGTCTCGGTCGCAGCCTTGGGCGGCCTGGCGCGCTTCGGCTGGCTGCGCAGGGCCGCGGAGGCGGAGCGGGTCGACCCGCTGCTGCGTCGGCTGAAGCTGCACCCGGCGCTGCCTGATGGCGAGGCGACGACCTTCAGCGGCGGCAACCAGCAGAAACTGCTGATCGGCCGGTGCCTCGCCCTGCCGGGCCTGAAGGCGATGGTGCTGCTGGAGCCGACGCGGGGCGTCGATGTCGCCGCCCGGGCCGTCATCCATGACGCCATCCGCGACGCCGCGGCATCGGGGGTCGCGGTGCTGGTCGCTACCAGCGACCTCGATGAACTTATGGTCCTCGCCCATCGCTACCTCATCGTCCGCGAGGGTGCACTGGCGGCCGAGCTGCCACGCGCGGCTCCCCGCACCGTGCTGCTGTCCGCCCTGTCGGGGAGCCTTGCGGCATGATGAGCAAGCGCGTGCCCTTTGCCCCCTCCCTACCGCGTCTGTCCCGGCCGCCGGCGGCGGCGCTGGTCTGTCTCGGCCTCTTCCTGCTCTGCTGCCTGCTGGTGCCGCGCTTTGCCACCTACGGCAATCTCGAGAACGTGCTGCGTGTCGGCGCCATTCTCTGCATCGTCGCCTGCGGGCAGGCGATCGTCATCATCCTTGGTGGGATCGAGTTTTCCTTCGGGGCCTCCGCCGCGCTGGCCAGCGTCGTCACCGTGATGGTGCTGCCGGCCGTCGGGCCTGTTGCCGGCCTTGTGGCGGGCGCCGCCAGCGTGATCGGCATAGGGCTGGTGAATGGCTGGCTGGTGGGGCGCATGGTGCTGCCGCCGGTTATCGTGACGCTCGGCACCTTGATGATGGCGTCCGGCGCTGCCTCCTGGCTGGTCGGAGGCTTGCCGCTCGATGCGCCGCCCTCGGCCGTGTTCTCCTGGCCGGCGCGCGGACGTGTCCTCGGCGTTCCCGTGCCGATACTGGCTGCCGTGCTGGCCTGCACGGTGCTGCACGTCCTGCTGGCGCATGGCCGGATCGGGCGGCTCTGGTACCATGTCGGCGCCAATCCGCTGGCCGCCCGCCTCGCGGGACTCGATGCGGCCCGTATCACCCTGCTGGGCTATGCCACCGCCGGTGCCTTCTGCGCGGTCGGGGCGATCATCCTCACCAGCCGCGTCGCCTCCGGCCAGCCGGCCCTCGCGCCGAACCTGCCGTTTGAAACGATCGCGGCCTGCGCCATTGGCGGACTGCCGCTGGCGGGCGGGCGCGGGCATGTGCTCCAGGTGGTGTTCGGCGTCCTCATCGTCGCGATGCTGAACAACGCGGTGGTCCTCATCAACCTGCCGGTCGCCTGGCAACTGGTGCTGCTCGGGCTCGCGGTGCTGGCCGCCGTCGGTCTGCAGCGGGATTGGGCGGTGCTGAAGCGCCTTGCCGGGAGGTCCCGATGACGCGGTTGTCAGATGGTAGCGTCCGCTTTCTCGTCGCACCCGCTTCGATCCTCGCCGCGCTGGCGCTGTTCGGCATCGCCGCGCCGGACTTCCTGACGCCCGACAACGGCTTCAGCATCGCCAGCCAGATCTGGGTCCTTGCCCTGCTCGCGGTGGGGCAGATGTTCGCCATCGCGGTACGCGGCTTCGATATCTCGGTCGGCGCGGTCGCCGCGCTGTCGGGCACGCTGGGCGTGATGGCCGCGAACGCGCTGGGCCTGCCGGCCCTGCTCCTCGCCCTGCCCGTGGGGCTCGCCTGCGGAACGGTGAATGGCTGGCTGGTCGGCCATGCCCGGTTCCAGCCCATCGTCGCCACGCTCGGCACGCTGCTGGCGGTGAAAGGTCTCGCGCTTCTCGTCACCGGCGATGGGCAGGCGGTGCCGCTGACCGCCGGCGACACGGCGGGCCTCGCCTTCGACGCGGTGCTGGGGCTGCCGCCGCTGGGCTGGATCGCTCTCGGCTGCATCGCCGCCGCCCATGTCGTGCTCCGCCACCTCGTCGTTGGCCGGCGCATCCTGATGCTCGGCTCCAACCCGGAGGCGGTGGGGCTGGTGGGCGGCCGGCCGGCCCGCATCGAAATGAGCGCCTATCAGCTCTGCGGTGCCTTCGCCGGACTGGCCGGCGCCCTGATGGCGGCCCGAGCCGGCGCCGGACTGCCCACCGAAGGTGCCGGCATGGAGCTTCAGTCCATCGCCGCCGCGGTGATCGGGGGCACCGCGCTCGCTGGCGGCCGGGCGCAGGTGTGGGCCGTGCTTGCCGGCGCCAGCTTCGTGCAGGTGGTCCTCACTGGCCTCAACCTTTCCGGTGTTTCGCCCTTCTTTGCCCAGATCGCCGTCGGGGCCGTGATCATCGCCTCCGGGCTGATGGATACGGGCCTGCGGTTCCTCCTGTCCGGGCTCTCAAACCCCTTCCAACCCAAAGGAACGTTCCGATGAACCTGTTCCGTGCCGTTTCCCTGGCCGCGCTTCTCCTGTCCGCCTCCGCCCCTGCCATGGCCGGCGAGCCCGTCATCGGGGTCTCCGTCCCTAATCTCGGCTCGTCCTTCTGGATTTCGGTGCTGTACGGCGTCGACACCGCCGCCAAGGCTGACAAGGCGAGGCTGGTGACGCTCAGCGCCGGCGGCGACGCCAATTCCAGCCAGCAGATCTCGCAGATCCAGGATCTCATCCAGCGCAAGGTCGACGCGATCATCGTCGGCGCCACCAATGGCGATGCGGTGAAGGCGGTGGTCGAGCGGGCCGTGGCGGCCGGCATTCCGGTGGTCGGCATCTCCTCGCCGCCCAGCACGGGCAAGCTCGCCGCCGTGGTCAGCGCCGACCATTACGACATGGGCAAGCTGCAGGCCGAGTGCCTGGCCAAGGCGATCGGCGGCAAGGGCGAGGTGGCGATGATGGCGGGGCCGAGCGGGCAGGCCTGGTCCGATCTGCGCGCGCAGGGCTTCCGCGACACGCTCGCCAAGGAGGCCCCCGGCGTGACCATCGTTGCCGAATCCCGCCTTGCCGACAACCGCAACGCCGCCCTGACGACGGCGGATGACTGGATCCAGCGTTTCCCCGACCTTGCCGGCGTCTACAGCGCGACCGACGACATGGCCGCGGGCGTCGTTTCCGCGCTGAAAAGCGCCGGAAAGGGCTCGGTGAAGGTGTCCGCCTCCAACCTCTCGCCGACCGCGCAGCAGATGCTGAAAGACGGCGAGCTCGCCTGCACCTCGATCCAGCAGATCGTGGCGCAGGGCAAGGCGGCGCTGGTCCAGGCGGTGGCCGCCGCGACCAAGGGCAAGGTCGAGGCGAAGGTGGTGACGCCCGCCGTGCTGGTCACGCCGGAGAATGTCGGTAGCGTCGATCTCAGCCTCGTCGTCGCCCCTGCCGATTACCGGCCCTGACCGCCCCGAGATGGTTCCATGCTGCCCTCCCACAACCGCTTCGCCTACTCGCCCATCACCGCACGGCCGGATTTCACCTGGCCCGGCGGCAAGCGTCTCGCCGTCTATGTCGCGCTGTGCGTCGAGCACTTTTCCTATGGCTCCGGGCTCGGCCTCGCCTATTCGCCGGGGCTCAGCCATCCCAATTCCTACAACTGGGGCTGGCGCGAATATGGCAACCGGGTCGGGGGATGGCGGCTGATCGAGCTGTTCGAGGAATACGGCCTGCCACTGACCGTGCTCCTCAACAGCGCCTGCTACGATCACTGCCCCGAGCTGATCGCCGCTCATCGCCGGCGCGGCGATGAGATCGTCGCTCACGGGCGCACCAACTCGGAGCATCCGAACGGCATGGACGAGGCGACCGAGCGCGCCGCCATCGCCGAGGTGACGGCGCGCATCCGCAAGGAGGAGGGCGCCCCTCCCGCCGGCTGGATGAGCCCCGGCGCCCACCCGAGCGCCCGTACCGAGGACCTGCTGGCAGCGGCCGGCTACGGCTACACGCTGGACTGGCCGATCGACGACCAGCCGGTCTGGATGAGGACGGCTGCCGGTCCGCTGCTCGCCATGCCGTACCCGCACGAGGTCAACGACGTGCCGATGGTGGTTCTGCACGACGGCACCGCCACCGCCTTCGCCGACATGGCGATCGACAATCTGGAGGAGATGCTGGCGCAGTCGGAGCGGCAGCCTCTCGTCTTCGGCATCACCATCCACACCTTCATCGTCGGCCAGCCCTTCCGCATCCGCCAGTTCCGCCGGGTGATGGAGGCGCTCGCCCGCCATCGCGAGCGCATCTGGTTCACCACCGCGGGCGGCTGTGCCCGGCACTATGCGTCGCTCTTCCCGGCACCCGAGACGTTCCCTGTTCAAGGCTCGCAGACATGAGTTTCACCCAAGCCGATCCGGCTTCCATCTCGCCGGTGTCCGGGGCACGCCGTGGCGTGCACCGCATCGCCATCGCGGGTCTCGGCGCCGTGGGCCATCGCGTGGCCCGCGCCCTGGACGAGGGTCTGCCGGGTTGCCGGCTGGTCGCCGTCTCCGCCCATGACCGGGCGCGAGCGGCCGAGCGCCTTGCCGATCTCCGGCGCCCGGTGCCCGTCGTGGCCATCGAGGAGCTGGAGGGCCTTGCCGATATCGTGGTCGAATGCGCCCCGGCCGCCCTGCTCCCGGCCATCGCCGGGCCCTTCCTGAAGGCGGGCAAGACGGTGATCGTGCTGTCGTCCGGGGCGATCCTCGCCCATCAGGATCTTGTGGAGCTGGCCCGCGAGCATGGCGGGCAGATCGTCGTCCCAACCGGGGCGCTGCTCGGTCTCGATGCGGTGACGGCGGCAGCCGAGGGGGACATACGCTCGGTCCGCATGGTGACGCGAAAGCCGGTGAAGGGTCTCGTCGGCGCGCCCTATCTGGTGGAGCGCGACATCTCCATCGACAACATCACCGAGCCGGTCTGCGTCTTCGACGGCACGCCGCGGGAGGCGGCCATCGGCTTTCCCGCCAATCTCAACGTCGCGGTGGCGCTGGCGCTCGCGGGCATCGGACCCGATCGCACCCGGCTGCAGATCTGGGCCGATCCGGCGCTTACCCGCAACACCCACACCATCGAGGTCGATGCGGACTCCGCCAGTTTCTCGATGTCGATTGCCAATGTGCCGACGGAAAACCCCAAGACCGGGCGCATCACCGCGCTGTCCGTCATTTCCTACCTTCGTAAGCTCGACGCGCCGCTGCGGGTGGGTTCGTAGAAAGTCATTCCGATGGATCTGGAACTGAAGGAGCGCACCGCGCTGGTTCTCGGCGCGGGCGGCGGGCTGGGGCGCGCCATCGCGCGGACCCTGGCGCGCGAGGGAGCGAGGGTGGCGCTGGTCGACATCGACGCCGATGCGCTGGCCCTTACCGAGGCCGAACTGGCGGCACTGGGGGCGAAGTCGCACACCCGGGTGTGGGATCTCGCCGACATCGCCGCGTGCGAGGGGCATGTCGCGTCCATCGAGGCCGCCCTCGGGCCGGTCGATATCCTCGTCAACAATACCGGCGGGCCGCCGCCGAGCGCCGCGCACGGGGTGGCGCCGACGGTGTGGGAGGGACAGTTCCGCGCCATGGTTCTGTCGGTGATCCATCTCACTGATCGGGTGCTGCCGGGCATGCGCGAGCGCGGATGGGGCAGGGTCATAACCTCGACGTCCTCTGGCGTGATTGCCCCCATTCCCAATCTCGGCGTGTCCAACGCCCTGCGCGCCAGCCTGGTCGGCTGGTCGAAGACGCTGGCGCGGGAGGTGGCCCGGGACGGCGTCACCGCCAACGTGATCCTGCCCGGCCGCATCGCCACCGCCCGCATCCGCTTTCTCGACGAGCAGAAGGCGAAGCGCGAAGGGCGGAGCCTCGAGGCCGTCGTGGCCGAGAGCACGGCCTCCATCCCGATGGGGCGCTACGGCCTGCCGGAGGAATATGCCGACGCCGTCGCCTTCCTCGCCAGCGCCCGCGCCGCCTACATCACCGGATCGGTGATCCGCGTCGACGGTGGCTATCTCCCCAATATCTGATCGAGCGAGACCGCACATGACCACCACGAGCCAAGCCACGGCGCCCGCGCCTGCGGCCTTCACCCCCGAGCAGAAGGCCGACATCCGCCGGCGCTATCTCGCCGTCGACACCTCCAATGTCGCCGACGTGCTCGATACGCTCGGCCTGATGGACCAGAGCCTTTCCGGCGACTTCGCGCCCTATCCCGCGCAGCAGAACCGCATCGCCGGCTGGGCCTACACCATCCGCGGCCAGAAGACGCCCTATCCGCTCGGCGGCGACGCCGACAAGATGACGGCGTGCCACGGCGTCGGCCCCGACGAGCTCACCGTGTGGAGCGGCGACGGCGAGGGCGTATGCTATTTCGGTGAGCTGATCGCGCTCGGCATGAAGGAGCGCGGCTGCGTCGGGGCCGTGATCGACGGCGGCATTCGCGACATCCGCTGGATCGGCGAGCACGGCTTTCCGGTTTTCGCGCGCTACCGCACGCCGACCCAGTCGATCGGCCGCTGGAAGGTGAATGCCTGGCAGGTGCCGGTGGTGTTGCGCGGCGCCACCAGCCGCACCGTGGAGGTGGCGCCGGGCGACTTCCTGCTGGGCGACGAGGACGGGGTGATCGTGATCCCGGCCCGGGTGGTCGAGACCGTGCTCGTGGAAGCCGAGCGCCTGACCCGGATCGAGATGTCGATCAGGGAGGAGCTGGCCGACGGCCTGTCGCTTGCGGACGCGCTGGCGAAGTACGGTCACGTCTGAGCCCCTCAATTCTGCCTGGCGGGCAAAGCCATTGCCGGCCAGGCGCCTCGCCACCCGGAGCCGATCATGCCCCAGAGCCTCGACGATATCGCCGCCGACCTCACTGCCGGCCGCACGGATCCGGTCCGGCTGGTCGAGCGGGCGCTCGACCGGGCCGCCGGGAGCGAGGCGGTGTTCATAACCCTGATGCCCGAACCCGCGCTGGCGCAGGCCCATGCGGCACGCCGGCGATGGGCGGAGGGGCGTCCGCTCGGGCCGCATGACGGCGTTCCGATCGCGTGGAAGGACCTGTTCGAGATCGCCGGCACCCGCACCACCGCCGGTTCGCGGACCCGGCACGACGCGGCGCCCGCACAGGCGGACGCCCCGGTTGTCGCGGCGACCCGGCGCCTCGGTTTCATCCCGATCGGTAAGACCAATCTCAGCGAGTTCGCGTTTTCCGGCCTTGGCGCCAACCCGCATTTCGGCACCCCGACCGCCGACCTGCCGGGAGAGCCCCGCATGCCCGGCGGCTCGTCCTGCGGCTCGGCGGTCGCGGTGCAGCGGGGGATCGTGCCCGCGGCGATCGGCACCGATACGGCCGGCTCGGTGCGGGTGCCCGCGGCCTTCACCGGCTGCGCCGGCTACAAGGCCTCGCAGGCCCGATACGACATGGCCGGCGTATTTCCTCTGGCACACAGCCTCGACAGTCTCGGGCCGTTAGCGTCCAGCGTCGCCGATTGCGCAACGCTGGACGCCGCGATGCGCGGCACCGCATGGCGCCGGCCGTCACCAGAGCCCGGACGCTTCGTCGTCGACGATGCGATTCTGGACGATCCCTTGCTCACGCCGCCGGTGCGCGCCCATTTTGCCGATGTGGTGGACCGGCTGTCGCGCCACGCGCCCGTACGCCGCCAACGGGTAGAGGCCTGGCACCGCTCGCGTGAAGCCATCGCCACCCATGGCTGGCTCGGTGCCTATGAGGCGAGGGCGCTCCACCTGTCGACGCTGAACGGCCCGAACCGCACGCTGGTCGATTCCCGTGTGCTGAGCCGACTCGACGGCGCCGCGCGCATCTCCGCCGAGGCGGCAGCGCATCTCGTCGCCATCCGTTCCGGCGAGATGCAGCGTCTGCGCACCGAACTCGACGGCGCGACGCTGCTTCTGCCGCCGGTCCGGCATGTTCCTCCCCTTATCGCGCCTCTGGAGGCCGATACCGCCCTCTTCGCCGAGGTCAATGTCGCGACCCTCGCATGGACGATGATCGCGAGTTTCCTCGACATGCCGGGCGTGGCTCTCCCGACCGGGTGGACCGCGGAGGGGCTTCCCCTCTCGACCCTGCTCTCTAAGGGTTCGGGTGGCGACGACGCCCTTCTCGCGCAGGCGCTATGGGCGGAGTCGATCCTGCGGGGATGAACGCCGGCGCTTCGGCCGGCCGACGATCCTGAAGGCGCGGGACCCGCCGAAGAACGCGGCGGCCCCGCTCCACATTGAGCGATGCGGCGCCTCAGCTCCAGGCGTGCAGAGGAGGCTTCTCCCCGTTCAGCGCGTGGTTGCCGAGGATCGCATACTTCCAGCGGACGGGGTCGTGCAGCGTGTGCGTCCGCGCGTTGCGCCAGTGACGATCGAGATTGTGCTCGGCAAGCGTCGAGCGGGTGCCGGCCAGCTCGAACAGCTTGTTGGTCGCGGCGATGGCCACTTCGGTCGAGAGTATCTTGGCCTCGGCGGTCACGAGCTGCGCCTGCGCGACGGTGTCGGCGTTGGGGTTCGCCACGGCGGCGTCGATGGCCCAGCCCGCCTTGTCCTGCAGCGCCTGCGCCGCGTGCAGGCGCAGGGTGAGGTCGCCGATGGCCTGGATGGTGTAGGGGTCCTGCCAGGCGTATTCCTGGCCGCTGTCGATCCAGGCCCGCGACCTGTTGCGCACGAAGCGCACCGTTTCGTCGATCGCCGCCTTCGCGATGCCGGTGTCCACCGCCACCTGGATGATCTGGAAGATGGCGCCGTCGGCGGTCGGCTCGACATAGCCCTTGTAGCCCGGCACGAGATGGGTCTTCGGTACCTTCACATTCTCGATCAGGACGGTGCCCGAGAGCGTGGTGCGCTGGCCGAAGCTCGACCAGTCGTCGATGACGGACAGGCCGGGCGCGTTGCGGTCGGCGATCGCGTACCAGGCGCGTCCCTCGTCGTCGAGCGCGACGATCGGCACGAGATGGGCGAGGATGGCGCCCGTCGCATAGAATTTGCGGCCGTTCACCACGACGTGGTCGCCGGCATCGGTGAAGCGGGTCTCGAAATCCGCCGCGCGCTTCGAGCCGAATTCGGAGAAGGCGTTGCCGAAACGGGTCCCCTTCAGGATTTCGCCGAACAGCAGCTTCTGCTGGTCGGGATCGGAGACGGTGCGGATGGCGGCCACCACGCCGAGATGGTTCTGCGAGATCTGGCCGATGGAGGAATCGGCGGCGGAGATGATCTCGACCACTTTGGCGAGGGTGGCGTAGGACACTTCCGGGCCGCCGAACGCCTTCGGCACATTGATGGACCAGAGCCCGCTCTGCGAGAAGGCGTCGAGTTCGGCGAGCGGCCAGATGCGCTCGCGGTCACGCCGCGCGGCTTCCTTCTCGAACTCCGCGGCAAGCTTGCTGGCCACCTCGATGGCCTCGGCGTCGCTCGAAATGATGTGGGCCGGCGTGTCCGGCCGCGGCACGCCGGGCACCGGCGTGCCCTGGATCGTGACGTCGATCTTGGGGACAGTCATGGCGGTTTCCTCGCATGTATGATGGGTTCAGGCGGCCGACCGGCTGTCGCCGCCGAGGGGGCCGTCGCGGTGCGGCGTTCGCAGGCCGAGATAGAAGGCCTTGATATCCTCGCGGGCCCGAAGCTCGGCGGCCGGGCCCTCCAGCACCGCGCGGCCGTTCTCCAGCACGGTGGCGCGGTGGGCGTAGCGCAGGGCCACGGTCGAATTCTGCTCGGCGACGAGGAGGGTCAGACCCTCGGTTTCGTTCAATTTTCTCAAAGTGCTGAAGATGGCCTCGACCACGAGCGGGGCGAGCCCCATGGAAGGCTCGTCGAGCACCAGGAGACGGGGCCGGGCCATCAGCGCGCGGCCGATCGCCGTCATCTGCTGCTCGCCGCCCGAGGTCAGGCCGGCGCTGGTGCGGCGCTTCTCCTTCAGGCGCGGGAAGAAGGCGTAGACCCGTTCAAGGTCGGTCTGTGCCTCGGAGCGGCTGGCGCTGCGACCGAGCGCCCCGGTGAGGAGGTTCTCTTCCACCGTGAGCGATCGGAAGCAATGGCGTCCCTCCAGCACCTGAACGAGACCGCGCCGGACAAGATCCGCCGGGCTGGTCCGCTCGACGATTTCGCCGTCGAAGCGGATGTGACCGCGCGTGATCTGTCCGCGCTCGGCAGGCAGGAGGTGGGAAACCGCCTTGAGCGTCGTCGTCTTGCCCGCGCCGTTGGCGCCGAGCAGCGCGCGTATCTCGCCCCGCCGGACGGCGAGGCTGACGCCGCGCAGCGCGACGATGGCGTGATTGTAGGTCGCCTCCACGTCCTCGAGGACGAGCAGCGGCGCATCTTGGGCAGGGGTCGGACCGGTCATGGCGAAGTCCCGTGGCTGGGCGCGCGGCATGGGCCGCGCGCCGGGGCTCAGTTGGTCACCTGGTCGGCGTCAGCGGCGGTGCGGAGCGGGATGTTGTGCTCCTTGGCATAGGCTTCCGACGACTTCTCGATGATCGGCCGCAGCAGGGCCCAGTCCGGCGCGATCCAGTCGGAAACGACGTTCCACTTGCTGCCGTCCCACTGCTGGAAGGTCACGAGGCCATCGCCCTCGTGGTTGTCCCAGGTGACGTTGATGGAGTGGAACAGCCCCTTGGCCCCCAGCGCCTCGACCCGGGCGGGATCCAGCTTGAGGTGCTCGAGGCCCCAGCGGACTTCGTCGCCGGTGAGGGTGCGCTTGCCGAATTTCTCCTGGGCGATGCGGATGGCCTCGACGTTGAGGATGCCGTTCACCACGCCGAGGTTGTGGTAGACGCTGCCGATGCGCTTCTTGTCCTCGAGATTGCCCTTGCCGGCGTCATAGACGACCTTCTGGATCTCCTGCAGCACCGGATACTGGGCGCCGGACGCCTGGGTGGTGATGGCGGTATAGCCCTTGGCGGCGTCACCGGCGGGGATGACATCCTCTTCCGAGTTCGACCAGACATTGCCGATGATGCGATCGGCGGGGAAGCCGGTCTTCTGCGCCGTCTTGAGCGCCACGGGGTTCATCACGCCCCAGCCGCGCAGCACGACATAGTCGGGCTTGGCGCGACGGATGGTGAGCCACTGCGCCTGCTGCTCGTTGCCGGGATGCGGCACCTCGATCTGCTGGACCTCGAAGCCGTACTTCTTCGCCAGCAGCTCATAGATCGGGATGGTCTCCTTGCCGTAGGGCGAGCCGTGATAGAGCACCACGATCTTCTTGCCCTTCAGCTTGTCCAGCCCGCCTTCCTTGGTGCCGAGGTAGTTGATGATGCCCGACGTCTCGCTGTAGGGGTTCAGCAGCAGCGGGAAGATGTACTTGAACACCCGGCCGTCGGTTGAATCGGTGCGGCCGTGGTTGATGGTGAGCAGCGGCACCTTGTCGGCGGTCACCCGGTCGATCAGCGCGTAGGCGATGCCGACCGAGAGCGGGTTCCAGGTCGCGATGCCGGGATGGTTCTTGAACCGCTCATAGACCTCGACGCCCTTTTCGACCTCGTACTGGGTCTCGCCCTCGTCCCACGTCAGCTTGACGCCGTTGACGCCGCCGTCGCGGATGTTGATCAGGTTGAGATAGTCGATGAAGCCGCCAAAGAATCCTGTGCCGCCGGCGGCGTAGGGGCCGACGCGGTAGCTTTGCAGCGGAAAGAACTGTTCGTCGGCGAAGGCCGCGGTGGACAGCGGGAGGAGGGCGAGCGCGGCGGAGAGCGCCGTTGCCTTGAGTAGCCGGGAGAGGCTCATGATAGACCCCGTTGGATGGATGAAGAGGTTTTGGCCGCAGGCCTTGGGCGTGCGGTGAGATGTCAGGTCGGGCGGCCGCCCAGGCGGCGCGCCGCACGGCGGCCGAGTTCGGCGAGGCCCTTGGGTTCGGCGATCAGGAACAGGATGATGAGGGCGCCGATGACGATGCGCTGGCTCATCTCGACGACACCGGAGTCGACGATGCCCCCCAGCAGTTCGCCGCCGAGGCGTGACAGCAGCAGGGGGAAGACGACGATGAAGCCGGCTCCGAGGAAGGCGCCCCGGATGGAGGCAAGGCCACCGATGATGATGATGAAGAGGATCTGGAACGACCGGTCGAGGTTGAAGCCGGCCGGCTCCACCGTGCGCAGGTAGGCGAAGGCCCAGAGCACGCCGGCGACCCCGATGATGAAGGAGGAGACCGCGAAGGCGAGCAGCTTGGTCCGCAGCACCGGCACGCCGATGACCCGTGCCGCCGTCTGGTTGTCGCGCACGGCAATGAAGTTCCGGCCGGTCTGCGCGCGCGTCAGCCGCCAGGCCAGGAAGGTCAGCACCGTCACGATGCCGAGCGAGAAGAGGTAGCGTCCGACGGCCGTGTCGAAGGTCACGGAGGCGATCTTCAGCGGCGGCGCGTTGATGATGCCGGACGGATTGTCGTTCGAGAACCAGCCGAACTTGGTCAGCGCCCACTGCACAAAGAACTGCGCCGCCAGCGTCGAGACGGCGAGATAGAAGCCGCGCAGCCGCAGGCTCGGCAGGCCAAAGATCAGCCCTATCCCCGCCGCCGTCAGCCCGGCCAGCACGATGCTGACGAGGAAGGGCAGCTCGGGAACGCGGAGATTGAAGTTGTAGGCGGCAAAGGCACCGACGGCCATGAAGGCCGCAGAGCCCAGCGAGACCTGCCCCGCATAGCCGGTGAGGAGGTTGAGCCCGACGCCTGCCAGCGCCAGGGCGAGGAACGGTGTCAGGATCGCCTCGAACAGATAGTCCGATCCCACCGAGGGCAGCACGACGAAGGCGATGAACAGGATGGCGGCGACGGTGAGGCCGCCAATGGCAGCCCGTGGCAGGCTGCGTTCGATGGAGGGGGTGACACTGATCGACATGGCTCAGACCCGCTCCACCAGCTTCTGGCCGAACAGGCCGGAGGGACGCACCAGCAGGAAGGCGAGGGCGACCACATAGGCGAACCAGCTTTCGATGCCGCCGCCGAGGAAGGGGCCGATATAGACTTCCGCCAGTTTCTCGGTGGCGCCGACCAGGAGGCCGCCGATGATGGCGCCCGCGATCGAGTCGAAGCCGCCGAGCACCAGCACCGGCAGCGCCTTCAGCACCACCAGCGACAGCGAGAACTGAACGCCGAGCCGCGCCCCCCAGAGCAGGCCCGCCACCAGCGCGACCACGCCCGACGCCGTCCATACGATGGCCCAGATGCGGGTCAGCCGCAGGCCGACGGCAAGCGCCGCGAAGGGGTCGTCGGCAACGGCGCGGAAGGCGAGGCCGATCCGGGTGTAGCGAAAGAACAGCGTGATCAGCGCCACCATCAGCGCCGCGGTGGCGGCGGCGAACAGATCGAAGCTCGAGATGAGGACGCCGCCGACCTCGAAGGGTACGTCGTCGATGCCGAGATCGAGACCATGCACCTGGGTGCCCCACAGGAGCTGCGCGCCCCCTTCGATGACGTAGGACAGGCCGAGCGTGGCGAGGAACAGCGTGATCGGCGGCTGGTTGACCAGCGGGCGCAGCACCACGCGCTCGATCAGCGTGCCGAGAATGGCCAGCAGCACCAGCGTCAGCCCGATCGAGGCCCAGAACGGCACGCCGCGCTCGTGGAGGCTGACGAAGGTGAGCGCGGCGAAGAGCAGGAGGGCGCCCTGCGCGAAGTTGAGAACGCCTGAAGTCTTGTAGATCAGGACGAAGCCGATCGCGACGAGGGAGTACATCACCCCCGACAGCAGGCCGCCGACCAGAACCTCGATGAAAAACTGGACGTCCTCCATCACACCGCCTCCTCGATCTCGAGCGTTTCGTCGGCGTCGTGGGCGACACCGAGATAGGCGTCGATGACCAGCGGATCGGCGGCAATGTCGTGCGGGGTGCCGTCGGCGATCTTCCGGCCGTAATCCAGCACGGCGACGCGATCGCACAGACCCATCACGACCCCGATATCGTGCTCGATGAGCACGATGGTCGTGCCGTAGGTGTCCCGGGCCTCGCGGACGAAGGCGGCGAGCTCCTGCTTTTCGGTCGCGGTCATGCCCGCCATCGGTTCGTCGAGCAGCAGCAGGCGTGGGCGGGCCACCAGCGCGCGGGCGAGCTCGACCCGCTTCTGCAGCCCGTAGGAGAGTTCGCCGGCCGGGCGGTGGGCGACGCCGGACAGATGCAGGAAGGCAACGATCGCCTCCGCCTTGGCGCGGTTGGCGGCATCCTCGCGCCGCGCCGCCGGCAGCCCCAGCACCTGCCCCAGCGGCCCCGAGCGGATGGTGGAGGTGAGGCCCATCACCACGTTCTCGAGAACGGTGAGTCCGCCGAATAAGGCGAGATTCTGAAAGGTGCGGGCGACGCCGAGATGGGCGAGACGCTGGGTCGGCACCTCGGTGAAGTCGACTCCGGCGATCCGGACGTGGCCGGCACTCGGCCGGTAGAGACCGCTGACGATGTTGAGCAGCGAGCTTTTGCCGGCGCCGTTCGGCCCGATGACGCCCCGGATTTCGCCGGGCGCCACCGTGAGATCGATATCCGCGAGTGCGGTAACGCCGCCGAAGCGAAGCGACACGCCGGAAATGGCGAGAACGGCGTCGCGCTCCGCGCCCGGCTGGGCAGACTCCACATCCGCCCCGCGCTCTGCCGGCCCCGATCGCGACCTGCCGGGGTCGCGCGTGACGCCGGCAGGCTCGAAGGGATACAGGTCTCCTGCCGGGAGCAAGGCCCCGGTGGTGGCCGATGACATCAATGATCTCCGCAGAAAGAGGCGGGCCGCAGGGCCGGCCGGCAGCAGGGTCAGGCCGCCACTTCCGTGGCCGCCTGCGATGCCTCCCGCCGCGCTTCGAGTTCGCGCACCAGCGGGACGACCCGCTTGCCGAAGAACTCCACTTCCTCCTGGAAATGCAGGAAGCCGAGCAGGATCAGGTCGGCGCCGGCATCCTTGAGCGCCAGAATGCGCTCGGCGACCTGCTGCGGGGTGCCGATGAGATTGGAACGGAATCCGTCATTATACTGCACGAGATCCTCGAAGCTGGATTTCGCCCAGTTGCCTTCGCCCTCGGGCGAGGCCTTGCCGGCGTTCTTCACTTCGTGGCCAAAGGCGTTCACCGCCTCCGGGTTGGCCTTGGCAATGATCTCGTCCAGCACCGCCTTGGCCTCGGCCTCGGTCTCGCGGACGATGGCGAAGGCGTTCACGCCGATCTTCACGCTGTGCCCGCTCTCCGCCGCCTTGGACCGGATATCGTTGACCTGCTTCCGGATTTCGTCGGGCGTGTTGCCGTTGGTGAAGTACCAGTCCGACACCCGCGCCGCCATATCGCGGGCCGCCCGCGAGGAGCCGCCCTGGAAGATCTCGGGCAGGGGTTCAAGCGGCTTGGGCTTCAGCGAGTAATTGTTGAAGCGGTAGAAATCGCCGCGGAAGGTGAAGTTGTCTTCCGTCCAGATGCCGCGCAGGGCGCGGATGAATTCTTCCGACCGGCGATAGCGCTCGTCGTGATCGAGCCAGGGCTCGCCGATGGCGGCGAATTCACCGCGGAACCAGCCGGAGACGACGTTCACCGCGATGCGGCCCTCGGTAAGATGGTTGATGGTGGCGATCTGCTTGGCCGCAAGGGTCGGGTTCCACGGCCCCGGCAGGATGGCCGCGATCACCTTGAGCCTCTCGGTGGCCGCGAGCAGGGCGTGGCTGAACGAGACCGATTCATGCTGGAATTCGGCGCCATAGCCGGCGGTGAAGCGGATCTGGCTCAGCGCATAGTCAAACCCGCTCCGCTCGGCGATCTGCGCGAGCTTGCGGTTGTAGTCGATGTCCCAGCTCGTGCGCTGCTCGATGTTGCTGATCACCAGGCCGCCCGAGACATTGGGAACCCAGTAGGCAAACTTAACGGCGTCTTCGCTGGGCTGTACGGCCTCAGTGCTCATGGCTCTTCTCCTGAAGGAAGGGAATTCACGCGGCCGCGTCGGCGAGAGACGCTTCTTCGCCGCGCCACGCGCCCTCGATGACCCGCCCGGCTTCTTCGACCACGCGGTCGAGACGGCCTTCCACGGCGGGATTGGTGATGCGGTAGTTGGTGAAGTCGGTGTCCAGCGCGTAAAGCGGCGTCGGCAGCACGAGGCTGCGGAAAAACGCAAAAAGCGGCCGGAGCTGATGATCGGGAACGAGGCCGTGAAGCGGCGTTCCGCCCGTAGCGACCAGCACGACCGGTTTGCCCGCCAGGGTCTCGTAGCCGACCAGATCGAACAGGTGCTTCAGGGCGCCGGTATAGGAGGCCCGGTACACCGGCGAGCCGACGACGAGAGCGTCCGCCGTCTCCACGGCCTTCACCAAAGCAGCACCCTCCTCGTCGAGATGGGCAGCCGTCAGCGCGCGGAACAGAACAGGTGCGGCATCCACCAGTTCGATGATCCGCGACGGCGCGCCGACACGCTCGGCGAGGCGGCTGGTGACGTCGGACACCAGCGCTGCCGTACGCGACGGGCGGCGGACGTTTCCCGAGATGCCGAGGATCAGGCGGTGTGTCATGGTTCTGAGGCCTTGGATGCGTCAGACCGGTATAAATATATTCGCTAGAATTACTAGACTATTTTTGAAGCCGGGAACTCTTCCGCCGTGCAGGCGACGGAATGTCGCACATCGTCGCCGTGGCAAGGGCGCGAGAGCCGGTCCTGCCGCGACCGTCGCCGGTGTTGGCGCGGCCCGGCTTGGGGTCGCGCGCCGTCTGTCGCTCAGCGCATCAGGCGAAGAGCGTCCATGAAGAAGTCCGGCCCACCGAAATTGCCGGATTTCAGCGCCAGCAGCATGTCGGTGGTGTCCGCCCCCAGGGTGCGGAGCACCGGCACGCCGGGTGCGATCTCGGCGCCAACACGGAAGGCACGCAGGCCGAGGCGGTCGACCACCGCGCCGGAGGTCTCGCCGCCCGCCACCACCAGACGGTGCACGCCGGCATCCACCAGCCCCGCGGCGATGTCCGCGAGCGCATGCTCGATCGCGCTCCCGACCGACTCCCGGCCGTGGCGCGCCTGGATGGCCGCCACCTGTTCCGGGGTCCCGCTGGAGGCGATGAGGACCGGCCCCTGTGCAAGGAGCGGCAGAGCCCACGAGAGCGCGCGTCCCGCCTCGTCGGGGTCGGTGACCAGCCGCTCGGTATCGAGCCGGAGAACCGGCATGACCGCTTCGGCCCGTTCGATCTGCGCGAGCGTCGCCCGGGAGCAACTGCCGGCGAGGCAGGCCGCGTGGCCGCCGAGAGCCGGACCGAGCGCCTCGCCGGTTGGGTGTGGCGTCACCGCGCCGCTGGCGACGAGGCCACGCGCAAGGCCGATGCCGAGGCCGGACGCGCCCACGGACAGCCGCTGGTCCAGCGCGGCTCTGCCGATGGGCTCCAGATCGGCGTTCTCGACGACATCGACGATGGCCGCGCCGGTCCCCTCGTGCGCGAGCGCCGTCCGGCGCGCCCGAATGGCATCGGGGCCGCTGCGCACCGTCGCGAGGTCGACCAGCCCGACCGGCGCCGTGCTCTGGCGGGCAAGGACGCGCACCAGATTGGCGTCGCGCATCGGGTTGAGGGGATGGTCCTTCAGCGGGCTTTCATTGAGCGGCACCGCGCCGACGAACAGGTGGCCCTGGTAGATCGTGCGTCCGGTCTGCGGGAACGCCGATGTCACGAGCACCGTGGTTTCGCCGGCGTCGGCACGCAGCGCGTCGGTCACTGGCCCGATATTGCCGGCATCCGTCGAATCGAAGGTCGAGCAGATCTTGAACATCACATGGCCGGCGCCCTGGCCCCGCAGCCAGCGATCGGCGGCGCGGGAGCGCTCGACCGCTTCGGCGGCGGCGATGGAGCGGCTCTTGAGCGCGACAACCACCGCGTCCACCGCGTCGAGAGGCAGGTCCGCGCCCGGCACGCCGATGGTCTGAACCGTGCGGAGCCCGGCGAGGGTGAGCGCATTGGCGAGGTCCGAGGCACCGGTATAGTCGTCGGCGATGCAGCCCAGCTTCAATGTCATGACGGTCTCCGGGCATAGGGTGCGAACCAGCCGAGGCCGGCCAGGGTTCCTGCGCGTGGGTTGTATTCGCAACCGACGAAGCCGTCGTAGCCCAGCCGGTCCAGTTCGTCGAAAAGGAAGGGGTAGTTCAGCTCCTCGCCATCCGGCTCATGGCGCGAGGGGACGCTGGCGATCTGCACATGGCCGATCATCGGCAGAAGCTGCCGGAGCGCCATCGTCGCGTCGCCATGCAGGATCTGACGGTGGAACAGGTCGAACTGCAGCTTCACGTTGGGCAGTCCGAGCCGGGTGATCAGCTCGGCCGCGTAGCCGAAATCGTCGAGGAAATAACCGGGAACGCTGCGCCGGTTGATCGGCTCCAGCAGCAGGTCGATGCCGTGCTGGCCAAGCTGTTCCCCCGCGAAAGCCACGGCGTCACGATAGGCCGCCGCAGCCGCGGGGTCGCCGCGCTCGGCGACGCCGGCCATGAGGTGAAGCCGCTTGACGCCCGTGTGCTGCGCATAGCGCAGCGCCGTTGCGACGCCGCGGCGGACGTCGCCAGCCCGATCGGGCAGGGCGGCGAGGCCACGTTCGCCCGCCGCCCAGTCGCCGGGAGGCAGGTTGAAAAGGGCCTGCTGCAGGCTGTTGCGGCGGAGCCTGTCGGCGATCGCCTCCGGCGGGTGCTCATAGGGGAACAGGAACTCGACCGCCGTGAAGCCGGCCTCGGCCGCCGCATCGAAACGGTCGAGGAAAGCCCACTCGGTGAACATCAGCGTGAGGTTGGCGGCAAAACGGGGCATGGAACACTCGCGTCGTCAGGCGGCCGGCTCATGGGCAGGGCCGGGCAGGGGGGTGCCGGTGATGCGGGCATACAGGCGCGCGACCGAGGCATCATCGTCCCGGCCCATGCCGGCGGCCGAGGCGGCGAGGAACATCTGCAGCGCCGCGGCCGAGACCGGCACGGGAAACCGGCTCGAACGGGCCATGTCCTGGATGATGCCAAGGTCCTTCACGAAGATGTCGACCGCGCTGCGCGGGGCGTAGTCGCCCTCGATCACATGAGGGATGCGGTTCTCGAACATCCAGCTGTTGCCGGCGGACTGGGTGATGACCTCATAAACCTTCGCGATATCCAGCCCCTGACGCGCCGCGAAGGTGATGGCTTCGCAGGCGGCGGCGATATGCACGCCGGCCAGTAGCTGGTTGATCATCTTGAAGGCCGCCCCCTGTCCCGGGGCGTCACCGAGTTCGTAAAGCCTGGCCGCCATCGCATCGAGCGCCGGGCGGGCCTTGGCGAAGGCTTCGGTGCTGCCGGAGGCGAGGATCGTCAGGGCGCCCTCGGCGGCACGCTGCGCACCGCCGCTGATCGGCGCATCGAGATAATGGCGTCCGCTGGCTTCGAGCCGGGCCGCGAGGCTGCGGGCGATATCCGGGTCCATGGTGGCCGAGGAGATGAAGACCGAACCCGCCGGTAGCGTCTCGGCCACGCCGCCCGGATCGAACAGGATCGCGCTGGTCTGCGCCGCGTTCACCACGACGCTGACGACGACAGCCGCCCCTGTCGCCGCCTCTGAGGGGGTGCTGGCGCCCTTGCCGCCGCTGGCGACGAAACGGTCCACCGTTGCCGGGCTCACATCGCAGCCGACGACATCGAAGCCCCTGCGCAACAGGCTGGTCGCCATGCCGAAGCCCATCGACCCCAACCCGATGACCGCGATGCGTCCCGGGCTGCCGCCTGCGGCAGAGGCAGCGGATTCGGCGAGAGTTTCGGGATTGATGGCGTGGGTCATGTCGGAATCCTCGCGCGCCCGGGCGCGTCGAATGGGAAGAAGGGAGGGAACACCCAAGAAAGCGGCCCGCGCCGAAGCGCGGGCCCAGTGGTCGGGAGACTCAGCGATTGACCAGCCGTGCCGGCGTCGAGAGCACGGCGACGACACCCACCAGGAGGAAGCCGGCAAGGGCATACATGCCGATCTGGTTGGAGCCGGTGAGGTCCTTCAGGAAGCCGATGAGATAGGGGCTGACGAAGCCGGCCAGATTCCCGACCGAATTGATCAGCGCGATGCCCGCAGCGGCCGCCGTGCCGGTGAGGAACGCCGTCGGCAGCGACCAGAACAGCGGGGCGCAGGTGATGACGCCGGCCGCGGCGATGGAAAGGCTGAGGATCGCCAGCGGCGTGCTCGTCGAGGTCGCGGCGACGATGAAGCCGATCGCGCCGCAGGTGGCGGGGATGATGAGGTGCCAGCGCCGTTCGCGACGATGATCCGCGCTGCGGCCGACGAGCACCATGGTCACGGCGGCGCAGAGGAAGGGAATGGCGCTGATGAGACCAATATTGAGGTTGCCGGTCACGCCGGTCGCCTTGATGAGGGTCGGCATCCAGAACGTCAGGGCATACTGGCCGGTGACGAAGGAGAAGTAGATCAGGCACATCAGCCAGACCCGCCCGTCCTTGAAGACGCCGCCGACGGAGCGCGGCGTCTCCTTGGTGCGGTTGTCGCGGGCGATCTCGGCCTCCAGCAGCGCCTTCTCGTCCTCGGCGAGCCATTTGGCTTCGCGGATGCCGTTGTCGAGATAGAAGAACACCGCCACGCCGAGGAGCAGCGCGGGAATGGCCTCGATGAGGAACATCCACTGCCACCCCGCCAGGCCGTGGGTTTCATGGAAGGCGTCCATGATCCAGCCCGACAGCGGATTGCCGAAGATGCCGGAGATCGGAATGGCCGCCATGAACACGGCGATGATCCGGGCGCGCCGGTGTGAGGGATACCAATAGGTGAGATAGAGGATGATGCCGGGGTAGAAGCCGGCCTCCGCGATGCCGAGCAGGAACCGCAGCACGTAGAACGTGGTCGCGTTCGGCACCAGCAGGAAGGCTGCGGAGATGATCCCCCACGACACCATGATCCGCGCGATCCACACCCGCGCGCCGATCTTGTGAAGCATGATGTTGCTCGGCACTTCGAACAGGAAGTAGCCGAAGAAGAAGACGCCGGCGCCGAAGCCGAACACGGTCTCGCTGAAGCCGAGGTCCTGCGACATCTGCAGCTTCGCGAAGCCCACATTCACGCGGTCGAGATACGCGACGACGTAGCAGAGCATCAGGAACGGAACGATTCGCCAGAAGACCTTGCCATAGGCACGCTTCTCGAGATCGCCTGCCGCTGCTCCCGCAGCCGGCGCGGCGTCAGCCTGCACGCTCATTGGACCCTCCCCAGGGGGCTGCCGGTACCTTCCGGCGAGATGTTGATCCTGGGTCGTTGAATCGACCTCGTCCTAGCACTGACGTTTGGCAGCGCTTGCATTGTTGGATAGCACGCATTGGCAGCGCTGCCAAATAGGTTTGCGGCCTTTTTGCGAAGAGGTGTGGAAACCGCCTGCCGCGGCGGGGTCGCGTTGAAGCGGTGCTGCCGCGCCGTATAGTGGGCCGAGCATGCGGCGCGGCTGCGAGGCGGCGCGATCACGGGACGCTCAGGATGACGGACGACGACGCCGGCCCGAACCGGATCCCTTTTGTGCCGGTCACGCTGAGCGACGTCGCCCGGGAGGCGCGCGTGGGGGAAAGCACGGCATCCCGGGTGCTGCGGAACCAGGGCTCCTTCTCGGAGAGGACCCGGAGCCGCGTCAAGGCCGCCGCCGAGCGGCTTGGCTATGTGCCCAACCGCATAGCCGGCACGCTCGCCTCCACCGGCTCCCGGCTGATCGGGATCGTCGTGCCGTCTTTCGCCAATATCGTCTTCGCCGAGGTGCTCCGTGGGGCGAATGCGGTGCTCGACGACACCGATTTCCAGTCGGTCATCGGTGTGACGGACTACCGCCAGGAGCAGGAGGAAAGGCTCGTCTCTTCGCTGCTGGCGTGGCGGCCGGCGGGGTTCATCCTCGCCGGCCTTGAACACTCGCCGGCGGCGACGACCATGCTGAAGGCGAGCGGCGCGCGGATCGCCGAGCTGCTGGACATCGACGGCGCCGGGCTCGACATCGTGGTCGGCTTCTCCAACGAGGCGGCGGGGCGGGCAAGCGCCCGCCATCTGGTGGCGCGGGGCTATCGGCGTATCGGCTATGTCGGCCACGATCTCGACAGGGATCTGCGGGCGGCGAAACGTTTTCGCGGCTTTGCGCAGGCGCTCGCGGAGGCCGGGCTGTCGCTGCACGACCGGGAGGTTGTCGGCCAGCCCTCCTCGGTCGAGGCGGGGAAGGATGGGCTGGCTCGCCTGCTGGATCGCCGCAGCGGTCTGGACGCGGTCTATTTCTCCAATGACGACATGGCCTTGGGGGGCTATTTCCTGTGTCTGGCGCGCGGCCTCGCCGTGCCGCGGGATCTTGCGCTGTTCGGCTATAACGGGCTCGACATCGCGCGGCACACCCCCCAGCCTCTCACGACGCTTCGGACCCCGCGCCTTCGCATCGGTGAGATCGGTGCCCGGCTTCTCGTCTCCGGCGCCCCGGCGCAGGTGGTGGACGTCGGCTTCGAACTCGTCGAGGGCGCGACCGCGTGAGGCGGCACATCGCCCCGGACCTTCTCCAGGGCCGGCGGATAAGCGGGCCTCAGGTCAACCGCTGCCGCACACGGCGTCGGAGGCCTGCGCCGCATTCACCGGGCCGCGGGCCGATGTTGTCCAGCAGATCGGCATCGGCGCGGCAGCACCGCTTCAACGCGACCACGCCGCGGATGTCATATGGAAGTCTTGATCGAGGATCGTGCCGGACAAAGCCGCTATCACCGACCAAGCCACCCTTTGGGGTGTTCGCGGTTCTGTGCGGGAGTGGCGCGCCCTAGGGGAGTCGAACCCCTCTCTCCACCGTGAAAGGGTGGCGTCCTAACCGATAGACGAAGGGCGCGCAGGCGGAACGGCTTATAGGGATTTGCTTCGGGGTGCACAAGTCACCCCGCGCCGGTCATTCACAGGTCGTTCGACCTTTTTCGGCGGACCTTGCCGACACGGACCGCGGCGGCGCTGCAGCGTCAGCTCGACCGGGGGCTGTTCGAAGGCGGGGTAGTGGCACCGGGTGTCGTCGTCTTCTCCGGTGCCTCCTTGGGCCGGGTCCCCGTGCCCGAGTTCCCCGTCCCGCTCACCACTTGCCGGTGTTCGGCATAGAGGCCCAAGGCTCCTCGGGGGCCTTGGCTCCGCCTTTCTGCAGCAGCTCGATGGAGATGTTGTCCGGCGAGCGGATGAAGGCCATATAGCCGTCGCGGGGCGGCCGGTTGATGACGACGCCGGCGGCCTGGAGGCGGGCGCAGGTGGCGTAGATGTCGTCGACTTCATAGGCGAGGTGGCCGAAATTCCGGCCTTCGCCATAGACTTCCGGGTCCCAGTTGAAGGTCAGCTCGACCTCGGCCAGTCCGGCCTGTCCGGGGGCGGCAAGAAAGACGAGGGTGTAGCGACCCTGCGGCACCTCCTTGCGGCGCACCTCCTCGAGGCCCAGCTTGTTCACGTAGAAATCCAGCGACGCGTCGAGATCGGTGACGCGCACCATCGTGTGCAGGTACTTCATGGGGTCCTCGCGACGGGATGCCGCGCGCCGCCGGCAGCGGCCGCGGGAAAGGGCAGGCCGGTGGAACATAGGCTGGTAAGCGCAGACATCAAGCCGGCACGGGAGGCGCTTCGCGCCGTGCTGGACTCGATGCGCGCGGGCGTGGCCTTCACCGGCGCCGGGATCTCGACCGAATGCGGCATTCCCGATTTCCGCTCCCCCGGCGGGTTCTGGTCCCGCAACCGCCCGATCTCCTTTGACGACTTCCTCGCCAGCCGCGAGGCGCGCAACGAAGCGTGGCGGCGGCGTTTCGCCATGGAAGCGGCGTTTGGCGGGGCCCGGCCGGGACGCGGCCATCGTGCGCTGGCGCGCGGGGTCGAGCGGGGGCGGCTGACGGGTGTGATCACCCAGAACATCGACGGTCTCCACCACGCCTCCGGGGTGCCGGCGGAGCGGCTGGTCGAGCTTCATGGCAACAGCACCTATGCGACGTGCCTCAACTGCGGCCTGCGCTACGAGCTGGGGTGGGTTAGGACCCGTTTCGAGGCCGCCGGCGGCGCAGCGCCGGACTGCGCCACGTGCGGCGGGCCGGTGAAGACGGCGAGCGTCTCCTTCGGCCAGGCAATGCCGGCCGATGAGATGCGGCGGGCGCGCCAAATGGCGCGGAGCTGCGACGTCTTCCTCGCCATAGGCTCCTCCCTCGTGGTTTTTCCCGCGGCACGGCTGCCGCTCGAGGCCCGGCAGGCGGGGGCGACGCTGGTCATCATCAATCGCGAGCCGACCGAATTCGACGCGATGGCCGATCTCGTCCTGCGCGTCGATATCGGGGATGTCCTCGACAATCTGTTCGACTCCCCTTGAACCCGGCGGGTTTTCGGTGGGTAGCGAATCAAATTGAGGTTTCCGCCGGGACATCGGATGTTATGCTTGTCCGGAATCGGCGGCGGGTGCGCGTGTCGTGAAGCGGGCAGGGGCGTAGGACAGAATGGCGTCCGATGAAACTGGACACCGATACGGGCTGACCAGGCGGGGTCCGCATGTGGATCGGCCGGGCGACGAGGCCACGGACGATGTGCATGACGCCATGCCCGCCGAAGGCGTCGTCGAGATCGCCGGCACGATAAAGTGGTTCGATGTCTCCAAAGGGTACGGCTTCATCATACCGGATGGGGGCGGGCGTGACGTGCTGCTGCACGTCACCTGTCTGCGCCGTGGCGGCTATCAGACCGCGCAGGAGGGCGCGCGCATCGTGTGCGAAGCCGTGGCGCGCGAGCGTGGGTTCCAGGCGCTGCGGATCCTGTCGATGGATGAATCGACGGCTCTCCATCACTCCGAGCTGCCGCCGGCCCGAACCCATGTCGCGGTTCAGCCGACCGGCGGTTTCGAACCGGCCGTGGTGAAGTGGTTCAACCGGCTCAGGGGGTTCGGCTTCCTCTCGCGTGGGGATGGGACGCCCGACATATTCGTGCATATGGAGACGCTGCGCCGGCACGGCTTGACCGAACTTCGGCCGGGGCAGATGGTGCTGGTGCGCTTCGGTCCGGGCCCCAAGGGGCTCATGGCGGCCGAGGTGAGGCCTGATGGTTCCGCGACGCCGTCGTCCCATTGAGGCGCGTCGCTTGAGGGAGAGCGCCCCCGGCGCCGCGTTCCTGATGATGTTTGCCCGTTTCCGCCGCGCGTCCTGGCTCGATCTGCGGGCCTTGTGTGCCGCGCTGCTCGCCGTGGCCCTGCTGCTGCCTGCGGCCGGTGCCGCCGGTGCCGCGACCTTCGAAGCCCTCTCGATCCGTACCGCGAAAGGCACGGTCGACTTCAAGGTCGAGGTGGCCCAGACCGACGCGGAGCGGGAACGCGGCCTGATGTACCGGACGGAACTGAAACCCGACACCGGCATGCTGTTCGATTTCAAGCTGCCGCAGCCGGTCTATATGTGGATGAAGAACACCTATATCCCGCTCGATATGGTGTTCATCGCCGCGGATGGCCGCATCGCCAATATTGCCGAGAACACCACGCCGCTCTCGACGGACGTCATCGCGAGCGATGGGCAGGTGCGCGCGGTGCTCGAACTCGCCGGCGGCACGGCGCGCGCAAAGGGCATCGCCGTGGGTGATCGTGTCCGCTACCGCCTGTTCCCGGAGAAATGACGCAGGACCTCGTCTTCAGGCATCGGCCTGCAGGGTTGCGGCGATGGGCGCCTCGATGATCGGGCCGGTGCTGCCCGCCGGCCGGATCTTGACCACCATCGACAGCGGCCGCGCTTCGACGGCGGGTCTGGTGTAGACGAGGACCGACTCGTTGGCCTCGGAGTCGTCGGCTGTCGTGGACAGCGTCATCGGTGCGCGGCCGGGCAGGCGGATCACATCGATCTCCTCGAACACCGTCCGCCCGTTGTTCGGTCCGGTGGCGAGGCCGGATTGCATCGCGTCCCGCACGCTGATGATGCAGGCATCCTCCGGCTCGCGGACATGAATCTCGAAGGCTTCCCAGGCAGAGCCTCCCCGTCCCTGCATCTCGACCCGCACCGTCCACCAGCCGTCGACGCCGGTGCCCTGTAGCCGCACCGAAATGGCGGGGGCTTCAGGCCGACCCCGCCGGCGCCAAAATCGCAGTCCGGCGACGAGGGCAACACCGCCAGTAGCGGCCAGGGCAAGGTGCAGCCAATCGCTCATAAGCATGCTTCCAGTTCACGAATGAACTCTAGTATTCGGCACCTTATGAGGCACCTGATAATGCCTCATGATTCCGATCAAAATATCAGAGGCCCCATGACTTATTTGCGTACAAAGTGTGCGCGTCAGAACAGTGAGCCCTGAGCCGGAGCGACGGCGGGCGCAGGGGGGCCGTCGCTTCCGCTGTCCTGCTTGGCGGCGCCGCGGGCGACGATGCGAAGCAGCGCGGCCGCCAGCGGGCGTTGCAGCGCCTGTGCTTCGCTCCAGGGCGCGCGCAGCCACACCTGTCGCTCCTCCTGCGTGGTGAGGATCACCGGCATGGCTTTCGGGTGGATCGGTTCCACAACGGCGTTGGGGGCACAGGTCAGGAAGCCGAACAGCTCATGCTGGCCTTCGATCGGCGCTGCCTTGGTGCCTCGGCGGCCCGACCAGCGGCACCACAGCCCCGCGAAGACTGCCAGAGAGCGGCGTTCGTCGCGCGCAAACCAGACGATGTCGCGACGGCCGGTCACCGGATCGGCCTTCTCGGCATACTCGCTGAAGGCGGTGAAGGGCACGAGGCAGCGATGCGCCGGTCCCGTCCAGGCCCGCCAGTGAGGGGAGGCGAGATTGCGAATATTGGTGACGGGTGGGCCGTTGATGCTCGGCGGGGAGGGCATGCCCCAGCGGGCCATGGCGAGTTCGAGTTCGCCATCGCTTCCGGTGCGGATGATGGGAGCGGGCGTATCGGGAAAAATCGCGGGTTGGGCGGGCAGGTTGCTGGCCGCATTGCGCAGCGTGCCGACGAGGTCGGTGAGCGCCTGAACGTTGCTGTGATGGTTGTAGAGGTTGCACATGGACGGATGCTAGCGCGCCGGCCCCGCACCCTCAACGCGGCGACATTGCAGAGGTCTTCCCGCGGCCGATGTGGGCAAACCGCTCGGGATTATCCCGGGACCATGTGTGACGACCAGAGCACGAAACAGGCCATATGATCGCGTTCCGTCCGTCCCGCCCATGACCCGGGAGGGACATTTTTGCCTGTTGTCCTAATGGTTAGATGGCGACCGCGGCTGGGCTCGAACCAGCGACCTGCCGCTTAGAAGGCGGCTGCTCTATCCAGCTGAGCTACGCGGCCGGGTCATCGCGCCGTCGGCGCGGGTACAGGCCATACGCCCCATCGGGGCCGGATCAGCCGAGCGGCTGCGCCATCAATGGGTCCACTGACCCACGCGACGGAAGCTGAAATTGTCGGAATAAGCGATCTTCCGGCGGGTAGCCTCACGCGGCTCCTGCACCTGATAGGCGATGCCGTGCCGCTCGGCATAGGCGATCGCCTCTTCCTTGCTGTCAAATCGGAGGCGAAGCTGGCTCTTCATGTCGCCGGAGCTGGTGTAACCCATGAGCGGCTCGACTTCCCGGGGCTGCTCGGGCTCGTAATCCAGCACCCAGAGCTTCGTCTTCGCCGTGCCGGACTGCATTGCATTCCGGGCCGGCTTGTAGATGCGCGCAACCATGTGCCTCACTCCCTCTGTGCGGCTGCTGCCGACCTTCAAGGCCTGACGCCGACCGGCGCGTCAGGACCCAGACCCCCGCTGTCCTGCCGCTGCCCGGCCCGCGCGAGCGCAGGCCGCATCACTGCGGAACCGAACCTGATTAAGCCGGAGCCGCCGTTCTTGCAACGCAAATGAGGCGCCGCCATCGCTTCCCCACCGGCGGAACGACGGCACGCCGGACGTCGTCATCGAGAGCAAATGTATGATGCACAGAATGGCCGGACTTCACCGGTTTTCGCAGGGTGGTCGGGGCAGCAGGATTCGAACCTGCGACCTGAAGTACCCAAAACTTCCGCGCTACCGGACTGCGCTATGCCCCGCACGGATCGGCGAGCCAGCCGGTTCCTGCACCTTGTCGGATCGCATGGGCAGGCCGCACCGTCAAGGCGATAAGCCGGCGGGCGAGGGAGGGGCGGCGACCCGGATGTTCAGGTCGGGCGCGTCAGCACGATGCCGATGCTGACCAGCACGACCATCAATCCCGCCAGCGAGATGGGCGCCGGCGTTTCCCCGAGGAGGGCCGTCCCGAGCAGCACCCCGACCACCGGATTCACATAGGCGAAGGTCGAGGCGACGACGGGCCGGAAGGTGCGCAGGACCTTGATATAGGAGGTCAGCCCGATCACCGAGGCGAACACCACGAGAAAGCCGAAGGCCAAAAGCTGGTGGGTGCCGAAGCCGCTGGGTGGCGCGCTGCCTTCACCCAGCGCGAGCATGCTGAGCACCAGGGCCGCGGCCGTCATCTGGAAGCTCGCCGCCCACTCCACCGGCACCCGGCGCAGCAGCGGGCGCTGCACGATGGTGCCGAGCGACCAGCTGATGCCGGCGATCACAAGAATGGCCGCGGTGAAGCCGGCATAGCCCGGCTCGATGATCGCGCGGCTGGCGTCGGTCAGCGCCGGGGCCATCACCAGGAACAGGCCGGCGAGGCCGAGCAGGAGTCCCGCCAGCACGCGGCCGGAGGGGACGGCGCGTTCGATCAGCAGGTCGAGCATGCAGCTCCACAGAGGAATCGCGCCCAGCGCCATGACGATGAAGCTGGAAGCGGCGTGTCGGGAGGCCAGCGTGGCCAGGCCGTTGCCGGCAACCCACATCAGCAGCCCGCTGGCGGCGCAGATGCCGAGATCGCGGGCCGAGGGGCGCTTCGGCCGGCCGTGTCGCACGGTCGCGAGCAGGGCGAGCAGCAGCGCTGCGCACCACATGCGGCCCGACTGGAGCTGAAAGACCGTGATGTAGGCCGGGCCGCTGATGCAGACCTTCACCGCGAGATAAGCCGCCCCCCAGACCAGATAAATGGTGAGGAGATGGCCATAGGCGGCGAGGGGAATGCCGGCCGAAGGTGTGGGGTCGGCCGTTTCGGACGCCATGGCGCTGCACTTCCTGCGGGCCCTGCGGTCCCGCTCCACTGGTTTGGCCCCGGACACGGCATAGGAGAGGGCGTCCCGGCCGGTTGATCCGTGACGCCCGGGGGCGGCACAGGCATGGCGAGCGCCAGCCATCCCACACCCCGGCGGGCGGCGCAAACCCGCCGGACAGCCTCAGGCCGAGGTCGGGGAGGAGAGGGCGAACAGCCTGCCCGCATCTGGCCTCGCGTCGTTGACGCCGGCAAGCCGCAGGCAGTGCCACGCCATCGCGTGGTTCGAGGATGTGACGGGAATGCCGCTGCGGGCCTCGATGCGCGCCACCGCCTCCGCCACCCGCAGGCTGGTGCACGAGACGAACACCGCCTCCACCCCCGGCTCTGCCGCCAGCCGCTCGGCCGCGGCCTCGATGGACGGCACCGAGATCAGCGCCGCCTCGCGGTCATCCTGGCGGTTGAAGGTCGCGCGGGCGGGAACTTCGAGGCCCCGGCTTTCGAAATAGCGCGCGAGGCCGGTATTGATGCTCGGCGCATAGGGCGTCAGAAGGCCGATGCGGCGCACGCCGAGCGCCTTGAAGGCCGCAAGCGCCGCCGTGACCGGCGTGGTGCAGGCGACGCCCGGGCGGACCTTGCGGATTTCGTCGAACACATAGTCCTCGCCGAGCGTCATCGTCGCCGAGGTGCAGCCGAACGCCACCACGTCGATCGGCAGGCCCGGCAGGATGAGGTCCGTGCAGGGCGCGATGCGCGGGCCGATGGCGCGCAGCGTCTCGCTGGTGATATCGAAGTCGCTGAACAGCCGCGCCTCGTAGAACGCCACCCCCGGCAGGCCGAGCAAGGTGCGGAACTCGTGCTCGAGCGTCTGGTCGGTTGCCAGCACCACGAGGCCGATGGTGGCGCGTGCGCCGATGCGCGGCGCGAGTTCGGACGGCAGGATGCCGAGATCGGTCGTGGTCTCGGCGGGAACGCGGGAGGCGGCGATCATGAGAACTCCTGTCCGTGCGGGGGCTGTCAGGCGAGGAGGCCGTCCATCGGAATGGCCGGGGTGCGGCCGGCGATGAGATCGGCGGTGATGCGTGCGGAGCCGTGCGACATGGTCCAGCCGATATGGCCGTGGCCGGTGTTGAGATAGAGATTGCCGAAGCGCCGCCGCCCGAAGAAGGGCAGGTTGGTGGGCGTCATGGGCCTGAGACCCGCCCACATCTGCGCCCGCCCGTAATCCGCGCCTTCGGGATACAGCTCCTGCGTCACCCGCTTCATGAAGGCGAAGTCGGCGGGCTTGTGGCTCTTGTCGTAGCCGGCGAACTCGGCCGTTGCCGTCACCCGGAGCCGGTCGCCAAAGCGGGAGATCGCCACGAGATTATGCTCGTCCACCGCGGCAATGGTCGGTGGCAGCGGGCGGTTGCCGACCGGGATGGTGAGCGAATAGCCCTTGATCGGGTAAATCGGCAGGTCGATGCCGATGGTGCGCGCCACCGCCGCGCTGCCGCAGCCCAGAGCCAGCACATAGGCATCGGCCTTCAGCGGGCCCCTGTCGGTGAGGACGCGCGTCACCGCGTTGCCGGAGGTCTCGATGGCGGTGAGGGTGGTTCCGGTGCGGATCTCGCCGCCGCGCCGGGTCACGATGGCGGCCAGGGCGCGGGTGAACAGGGCGGGATCGCCGGTCTCGTCCGTCGGGCAATGGATGGCGCCGACAATGCGGTCCTGCGCGGCGGCGAGCGCCGGGTCCAGCGCGGCGACCTGCGCCCTGTCCAGCACGCGGATGAGCTGCCCGTCGGATTCGAGCAGCTTCATGTTCTGCACCCCCGCATCCAGCGCCTGCTGGGTACGGTGGAAATAGAGGATGCCGCGGTCGTTGCGGTCATACGCCACGTCTTCCCCGGCCAGCACCTCGTGCAGCACCGCCTGCGAATAGGCCGCCAGCCGGTGCTTCAGCAGGGTGTTGCGACGGGCTTTCGTGGCCGTGCATTCCATGAGAAAGCGCCACGACCAGGAATAGAGCCGCGGATCGGCGGAGAGCCGGAAGCGCAGCGCCTGATCCTTCAACACCAGCGACTTGAGAAGCGTCATCGGTGCCTTGGGCGAGGACCAGACGAAGGAATGGCCGGGCGCGACCATGCCGGCATTGCCCCAGCTCGTCTCGTCGGCGACCTCGGCGTTGCGTTCGAGCAGAACGACATCATGGCCGTCTTTCTGCAATTGGTACGCGGTCGTGACGCCCACGACCCCGCCGCCGAGAACCATGATCCGCATGCCGATGAGCCTGCCTGAAAGAGAATTCAAAAGTGAATACACATTAGGGAGCGCTCGCTGGCGCACAACGATAAAGATTGGGCATACTGCGCCTGCGAGGCGGGCAGGGGATATCCGGGACGAGCCGGGATCGTGCCTGTCTCAAGCAAGCAGTCTGGCCTCAGGGAATGGCGGAATGGCCGAGCGACAGTCTTTGAGTGAGAGCCGGCTGCCGGAAGGAGCCCGGCGCGGTCGCGCCGCGGACAGCGTCGAGCGCGTTTACGCCATCATCAAGGAATGGGCGATCGAGTATCGCTTCCTGCCGGGCCAGAAGATCAACGAGGCCGAGTTGGCCAGCCAGCTCTCGGTGAGCCGAACGCCGGTGCGCGCGGCGCTGAACCGGTTGGAACGCGACGGTTTCGTCATCAACATCCCCAATCGGGGCTTTTTCGCGCGCGAGATCAGCCCCGCCGCTGTGCGGGAGCTTTACGAGCTGCGCGCGGCGGTGGAGCGCGCGGCGTTCGTGCATGCCTGCGCCCGGGCCTCGGATGCGCAGGTGGAGGCCACAGTCGCGGCCTGGGAGGACCACGGCGACCCGCAGGACGGCGGTTCCTGGGCGCCCGTCGCCCTGGCCGACGAGGCCTTTCACATGGCACTGGTGCGGCTCTCGGGAAATGGACAGATGGTGCTGGCGGTGGAAGCGCTTTCGACGCGCATCCGGTTCTTCCGGCGGCTCGCCCTGGAAGCTCTGCCTCAGCGGGCGCAGAGCTACCGGGAGCATGCCGCCATCATCGACGCACTGCGGCGGCGCGACGCCATCGGCGGGGCAGAGCTGCTGGAGCGACATATTACCCTCAGCGCCGAGCATGCCGCAGCGGCGGCGGGGCGGGGCATGGCCCGGATGTTGTTCGGCAGTGCCGCCTGATCACGCTATCGAGACGACATGACGTAGCGTTCGATCGGGCTGGCGTCTCTTCGCAATGCACACAAATAGTTCTGGCCAAAACCGATCTGATTCGGCACGATATCGGCCGTTGTCAATAACTCTGGCGAGGACGTGGCGATGGCCGCAGGCAAGTCATCCTCCAAGCCGTTGTCGCCGGGTCGTGCCCGCCATGAAGCGCGTGTGGCCGGTTGGGAAGGCCGGACCCTGCCGCGGTCTCATCCCTATGCGCACGTTCCACTTTGGACACCGTTCTGGTTCGCCTCGCTGGTCGGACGCGTGGCGGGAATGTTCTCGCGGGACTCGGCAAAGAAGAAGATCCGGGCCTGACCGATTCCACTGTTATGGCCGGTGCTGCTGTCGCAGCGAGAACCCCAAGTCGCTTTCAACCCGCTTCGCCCGGTGAAGCGATGACGTTTCGTGCCGGTGGAACCCTTTCCGATTGTTGGTGGTTGTAGGTGCGAATGTGCCGATGCAAACGCGTCCCGCACATCCCGAACAACTTGAAACGACACGGAGAATCCAGATGCGTAAGTTCATCCTTGCTGCTTCTACGCTCGGCATCCTGACTGTCGGTGGCGTCATGAACGCGAATGCCCAGACCTACGTGCAGCCGGCGCCGGGTTATCAGTCCGGTGCGACCGTCTACGAGGGGCGAAACACCTCTGCCCCGGGTTATCCGGCTGGCCCGGGTTACTATGACGGCGCCACCAATGGCCGCACCGACCCGACCGACAACACCATGTGGATGCAGCCCGGCGATCAGGCGATCATCAATCAGGAGCGCGCCAATCAGCGTTCCGAGCGCTGATCTATCGCTGGAAGCGGATGAAAAGGCGGGCCCAGAGCCCGCCTTTTCTTTTGTGTGGATGGTGTTCGATGGCGGAAGGCCCTCCACCGCACTGCACGCTCCGCCCTTGACGCGGGCGGTTCCACGTCCCTTCATCGCCTCTCCGGCGGGGCTGCCCGCAACCGGTTCGGAGATTCCGATGAACACGCATTCCGGCCTGCCCGTGGATCCGGCACCCCATGCCGAGCGCCTCGACCGCCTCGCGCAGGTGGCGGTGCATGTGGGCCTCGGTCTCGTCCCCGGTCAGGAACTTGTGATGACGGCCTCGCTGGAGGCCCTTCCGCTGGTGCGTCGCATCACGGAGCACGCCTACAAGGCGGGGGCATCGCTGGTGACGACGCTGTTTTCCGACGAGGAAGCCACCCTTCTGCGGTTCCGGCACGGCGCGGATGCCAGCTTCGACGCTGCCTCCGGCTGGCTCTATGAGGGCATGGCCGCGGCGTTCCGGGGCGGCGCGGCGCGGCTCGCCATCTCCGGCGACAACCCGACCCTGCTGTCGGCAGAAGACCCCGAGAAGGTGTCGAGGGCGAATCGCGCCCGCTCCAAGGCGTATATGCCGGCCCTGTCGCTCATCGCCGGCTTCGACATCAACTGGACCATCGTCTCCTGCGCCTCGCCGGCCTGGGCGCGTGCGATGTTCCCGGACGATCCCGAAGACATCGCCATGGCCAAGCTGTGGCATGCGATCTTTGCGGCCTCGCGCGTCGACACGCCTGATCCGGTGGAGGCCTGGCGGGCGCACAATGCGGAGCTGACCGCGCGCACCACGCTGCTGAATTCCCGGCGCTACGCGGCGCTGCATTTCCGTGGCCCCGGCACCGACCTGACCGTCGGCCTCGCCGACGACCATGAGTGGGCCGGCGGCGCCTCCACCGCGAAGAACGGCATCGTCTGCAACGCCAACATCCCGACGGAAGAAGTCTTCACCACGCCGCATCGCCTGCGGGTGGATGGCCATGTCGCCAGCACGAAGCCGCTGGCCTATCAGGGCACGCTCATCCAGGACATCGCCGTCCGTTTCGAGGCCGGCCGCATCGTCGAGGCGCAGGCGCGCACCGGCCTCGACGTGCTGAACAAGGTGCTCGATACCGATGAAGGCTCCCGCCGGCTGGGCGAGGTCGCCCTTGTGCCGCATTCCTCGCCCATATCCCGCAGCGGGTTGCTGTTCTTCAACACGCTGTTCGATGAGAACGCTGCCAGCCACATCGCTCTCGGCCAGTCCTACAGCAAGTGCTTCATCGACGGCGCCTCGTTGACGGGCGAGGAGCTGGCGGCCCGGGGCGCCAATACCAGCCTCATCCATATCGACTGGATGATCGGCTCGGGCGAGATCGACGTGGATGGCCTGCTGGCGGATGGTTCGCGCCAGCCGGTGATGCGCCGGGGCGAGTGGGCCTGAAGGGCCGGTCGTGCCGGGGCCGCACGCGTGCGGCGAGGGGAGAGACGTAGGTGATGTGTCGCTGGCAGGCGTGGTGGAAGGGCCTCGTGCCGTTGGCCCTCCTGGCGGTGGCGGCCGTCGTCTTCGCCCGCGCCCCGCTGGAGGCGGAGCTGTCCAGCCGGGCGGACGACCTGCTGATCGAGATCGGGGAATCCTGGGCCCGTGCCAGCTTTGACGGCCGTGACGCTCTCCTCGAGGGCGAGGCTCTCTCGGAGGAGGCGCGTATCAAGGTCCGCGCCGAGCTGGCACGGCTTTCCGGCGTGCGCATCGTGGCCGACGCGACCACCCTTTTGCCCGAGCGGCGCCCGTTCACCTTCTCGGTGATACGCGATGGCAACAACCTCCGACTGGAAGGTTATGTGCCCTCCCGTTTCGCCCGTGCCCGCATCGTCGAATCCGCGCGCAAGATGGCGCCGGACATCAAGGTATCCGGGGAGGAGAATCTGGTGCGCGCCCGTGGCGTGCCGGCCGGCGATTTCGCCGGCGTTGTCGCGTTCGGCATGGAGCAGCTCGCGCGCATGCCGGCCGGCCGGGTCACCATTTCCGACGATGCCTTCTCGATCGAGGGCCGTGCGCCGGATTTCTCCACCTATGACGCGCTCGAGGTGACGGTCCGGACCGACCTGCCCGGCGATTTCAAGCTCGCCCGCTTCGCCGTCCTGCCGCCGACGGTATCGCCCTTCATCTGGTCGGCGCAGCGCGAGGATGACGGCGTGCTGCTGGCGGGCTACATCCCGCTTGGCGAGGCCCGGCGCGCGCTTCTGGACGCGGTGCGCGGCGCCGTGCCCGGTGCGGCGATCTCCGATCAGCTTCGTCTGGCCGATGGGGCGCCGAATTCGGAGGGCTGGCTGAAGGCGGCTGCCTTCGCGCTCCAGCAGCTCGGGCGGCTCCCCGGCGGCAAGGTGACGCTGGTCGACACCACCATCAGCATCGAGGGTGCCGCTCCCGACTTTGCGTCCTATGACGCGCTTGCCGCCGCCCGGCGGGCGGTGCCGGAGGGCTATACCCTGATCCGCTTCGGGGTGGAGCCGCCCAATGTCTCGCCCTTCACCTTCGGGGTGCTGCGCAGCGCCAACCGCATCCGCCTCGTCGGCTACGCCCCTTCGGAAGACGCCAAGCGGCTATTGCAGGACGCGGTCCGCGCCGGCTTTCCCGGCACCGCCGTGTCGGATGAGATGCGGATCGCCTCCGGGGGGCCCACGGCGGAGTCCTTCGTCGCTGCCGTGAGCTTCGGCGTCGGCCAGCTCGCCAAGCTGCGGACCGGGGAATTGCGGGGCAATGGCTACACCCTGAGCGTTGCCGGCGAGGCTCAGGATGCGGCGGCCTTCGCCGCCGTGAATGCGGCACTGGCCGCGCCGCTGCCGGGCGGCTTCACCCTGGCGAAAGCGGATGTGCGCCCTCCCCTGGTATCGCCCTATGTCTTCGGGCTGCGCAAGGACGGGCAGGGGCTGACGGTGTCCGGCTTCTATCCCGACCGCGCCGCCCATGAGGCGCTGCTTGCGCAGGCGAAGCGCGAGCTGCTCGGCATCCCGGTCAACGATGTCTCCTCCGTCGCGCTGGGCGCACCGGAAGGCTTCGTTGCCGCCGCGCAGGCGGCGCTTCGCGAGCTCGCCCGGCTCGACAGTGGCGAGGTCCGCTTTGACGACCACAAGCTGCACATCAGCGGCGCGGCCCTGTTTCCTTCCGCGATCGATGCCATTCGGGAGGCGCTTCGCACCGAGCTGCCGCCCGGCTTCACCGCCGAGGTGACGTTGGAGGTCGCCCCACCGCCGCCACCGATGGACCGCACGGGATGCCAGAAGGCGCTGGCGGATATTCTGGATCGTTCCGGCATTCTGTTTCAGCCGGGCACCGCCACGCTCGATCCTTCAAGCCGCGGGGTACTGGACCACCTTGCCGCCGTAGTGAGCGGGTGCCCGGAAGCCACCATCGAGATCGTCGCGCGGGCGCCCGAGGCGAACCCGCCGGTGGCCGAGGCGGGGCAGGAGGCCGCGCCCGCAGCCGGCCTCGCCGCGGCGCGGGCACAGGCGGTGGCCGATTATTTCGCGGCTCTGGGCATAGCGTCTCAGCGCCTGATCGCCTTTGCCGGCACGCCGCCTGTCGCCGACGGCGGGCGGCCTATCGAGTTCAGCGTGAGGTGAGCCATGTTCTTCCTGGCCTATGAGCTTTGGCCCTATCTCCTCGGCGCGCTCGCCATCGGTCTGGCGACGGGCTGGTTTTCCGGCTGCGCCAACAGGCGTAATGCTGCCTCCGCCGAAGAGCAGGCCCGATGATCTGGTTCGCCATCGAAACCTGCGGGCTCATGCTTGCGACCTATCTGGTCGGCTGCGTCGGCGGCTGCTGGCTGCGGCGCTCCTGCACCCGGCGGCAGGCCTGAAGCCGCCATCTCGCGAGCACTCTTCCGCCACTCCGGGAGTGGTGGCGACCTTAAGAAGCCGCCATCCCGTTCAGTTCTCCCGCGTGCCGCGCAGGTCCGCCTCGATCTGCAGCCGCGAATGGTTGCCGAAGCGGGCCTTGTAGACCTGGGCGTTCTCCATGACGCGCTGCACATAGTTGCGCGTCTCGGAGAAGGGAATGCGCTCGACCCAGTCGATCGGGTCGACATTGGGATCGCGGGGGTCACCATACTGGGCGATCCACTTGGCGACGTTGCCGCGCCCGGCATTGTAGGCGGCGAAGGTGAGGACGTAATTGTCCTGATAGCTCTCCAGTAGCGAGCGCAGCTCCGCCGCGCCGAAGCGGACATTGGTCGCGGGGTCGGCATGGAGCTGGGCGGGGTCGAACGCGACGCCCTCGCGCCGGGCAATGGTGCGCCCGGTGGCCGGCATGACCTGCATGAGCCCGGTGGCACCGGCGCGGGAGACGATCGCGGCGTTGAACATGCTCTCCTGACGGGCGATCGCGTAGATGAGTGCCTTGTCGATCTCAGGCCCAATCGGCCGGTAATTCGGGATGCCGATGACCGGATAGGCCACCGCTTCCAGCGGAATGCCGCGGTTGAGCGCGTTCTTGCCGATCACGACCATGGCGCGGGCGTCGCCGAAGCTCTGCGCGGTGTCGCCGAGGAGGCCCAGCGTTGCCTCGTCTGGCAGCCGCTCCGACAGGTCGGAGGCCAGCGCGATGGCGAGATCGCGCCGGCCGCTCTGTTCCAGAAGCTTGAAGATCTGCACACCCTCGTCGCGGGAGAACGTGATGCGCTGGCCAGGACCGGCCATCGGTGCCGACCGCACGCCTACCAGAGGCTTGCCGATACGGGCCCGGGCGAGCTGGCCATAATAGGTCGTGCCGTAGGCGGCAGCCACCTCGTACTGGGAGCGGGCCTGCCCGGTGCTGCCGACCGCCTCCAGCGCACGGCCCTGCCAATAGAAGCCGCGGGCAATGGTTGCCGGGTGGGTCTGGCCTTCCGAGATACGGGCGAAGTGCTGCTGGGCCGTGCGGGGATCGTTGAGGAAACGCAGCGCGATCCAGCCGGCGGTGAACTGCGCCTCCGACCGCATGTGGTCGTTCTCGGGAGGGGCGGCATCGCGGGCCACCACATAGGCGGTGCGGGCGTCCCCGAGATCCAGCAGTTCGCGCGCGACGAGACGGCGCTCCGTCCACCATTCGTCGGGATCGACGAGCAGCGCCGGGTCCTTCGGCGCCCGGGCGAGAACGGCGGCGGCGCCGGCGTCGTTGCCGGCCCGGCGCAGGATCTTGGCCTGGGTGTAGAGATAGGCCGGGTCCGAGCGGAGCGACATCGGCACGGCATTCAGCAGCGCCGCCGGGTCGCCGCTCTTGGAGAAAAGAGCGACGCGGGCCTTCGCCAGCGCGACGACGTCGGTGCCGGCCCGTGTGGCCGCGCGCATGCCGCGATCCGCGTCCTCGTTGTAGAGCTGCTTGTCGGCCCGATATTTGTGGTCGGCGCGGGTGAGCAGGCCGCTGAATTCCTGCATCACCGTGGCTTCGGTGTCCTCCGACAGGGCGTCCTCGCGCCAGGCGTCGCGCAGCCAGGCGGTGCCGGCGTTGCGCTCGCCGGTCGCAAAAAGGGCGCGGGCGAAGGCGATCTTGCCTTCGCCGGAAATCGGCGGCTGTTCGGCGAAGAAGCTGCGGATCGTGCCGGGATCGCGGTTCTCGGCATACAGCAGATATTCGAGCCGGCGGCGCAGCACCGTGGGGGTCGGGAGCGTCGGGTGGGCGCGCAGGATCGCCTGAGCGCGGTCGAAGCCGACGCCGCGGGCGGTGACCCGCAGCGCCAGCCAGCGCACAAGCGCCTGCTGGCCGGGATCGCTCAGCCGGTCGGCGGCGTCGAGGGCGCCGTTGGCATCGCCCTTCTCCACCAGCGCGATGGCCTGTTGCAGCCCACCCAGGCTGCCACTGAAGCTCGGCATCACCTGGGCAATCGAACCCGTGGGCCGCGGATCGGCATAGCCGAGCGAGGCCGCGGCCGGTGGCTTCTTCGACGTGGGATCGATCGTGTGCTTGGCGGTGGCGGAGCCGGACTTGGCCGTCGCCTTGGCTGCCGGCTTGTGGCCCGGCTTGGAGGGTGGCGCGACGGTGAGCGTCTTCGGCAGCTGCTTTGCCTTGTCCTTGGCCGGGGGCGTCGGCGCCGTCTGGCCGAAGGCCGGGACGAAGGCCACGCTGGACGCGAGCAGCAGCGCAGCCAGCGATGTCGAGACACGCAGGCGGCTGAAGCTCAGTCTGGCGCGGGCGCGATGCATTCGGCTGCTCTCCTTCGATCGGCGGACCCGGGCTGGTCGAATGGAAACCCGCGGACGCCCTCACATCCGGCACGTCCAGTTGTCTCGCGATCTTATTGACGAAACGCTAACCACGAGCCCGGAAACGGACTTTGACCCTGTCCAGCTTCCGCAGCGACTATTGCCGGACAAACAGGCGGAAGAGCGGCAGGGTGCCGCATTGGAAGGCACCTGCCAAGAGGCTTTACGCTGGGGTGCCTTGCCGGGGGCTGACACGGGACGACCTCCACGCTCGGGAACGGGCCGTTCGCCAGCTCTTTTCGCCACGGCCGCCGCTGGATCGCACGCCCGTCTCGTGTATCGGGTGCGGACTTCGACGCTGGCCGTGTAATAATCGCACTTCCTTCCATGGCGGCGACGCGATATCTGATGCGCCCTTGCGGCTCGCGCCGTGGTCTCGGCCGCAGGCCCGAGTCGACGGATCGCGCGGGCCTCTCTCCAGCCGGACCCCGACGACCTCTCCAGCCGAACCTTCCAGGAGCGCGCCATGCCCCACAAGCCGCCTTTCCGTGGCTCTTTCACGGCTCTCGTGACGCCGTTTCGCGATGGGGCGCTGGACGAGAAAGCCTTTCGCGCGTTCGTGGACTGGCAGATCGAGGAAGGCACGCACGGCCTCGTTCCCGTCGGCACCACGGGCGAGAGCCCCACGCTCTCCCATGACGAGCACAAGCGGGTGGTGGAGTGGTGCGTTGCCCAGTCCGCCGGCCGGGTGCCGGTGATCGCGGGTGCCGGTTCCAACAGCACGGCTGAGGCCGTCGACCTCGCCCGCCATGCCGAGGCGGCCGGCGCCGACGCTGTGCTGGTGGTGGCGCCCTATTACAACAAGCCCGGCCAGGAAGGGCTCTACCAGCACTACAAGGCCGTGAATGACGCCATCGGCATTCCCATCATCATCTACAACATCCCGGGCCGCTCGGTCGTGGATGTCTCGGTGGAGACGATGGCGCGGCTGTTCGAGCTGCCGAACATTGCTGGCGTGAAGGACGCGACCGCCAATCTGGCGCGGGTGTCGCAGCAGCGCCAGGCCATGGGTCCCGGCTTCAACCAGCTCTCGGGCGAGGACGCCACCGCGCTCGCCTTCATGGCCCATGGCGGGGATGGCTGCATCTCGGTTGCCTCCAACGTCGCGCCCAAGCTGTGCTCGCAGCTCCAGTCGGTCTGCCTTGCCGGGGACTACAAGGCCGCCCTCGAGCTTCAGGACCGGCTGTTTCCGCTGTTCCAGTCGCTGTTCGTGGAGACCAACCCCAGCCCGACCAAATACGCGCTTTCGGTGCTGGGCCGCATGAGCGAGGAGGCGCGGCTGCCGATGGTTCCGGTGTCGGAGAAGACCCGCGACATCGTCCGCGCCGCCATGGTGCATGCCGGGCTGATCAACTGAAACCCGCCTCGCGATGAGGCGGTAGCCGGGCGCGGCGCTGCTGGCGCTTTCCGCCAAACGGCTTATCTGACAAGTCGATACCGCGGATTCGACGCGGTATCGGCGAACGGGGACCACGTTGCATGGCCGAGAAAAAGAAGGAACTGCCGCGCAAGGTCGTCGCCGACAACCGGCGGGCGCGTTTCGATTACGACATCGGCGAGGTGTTCGAGGCCGGGATCGCGCTGCAGGGAACCGAGGTGAAGAGCCTGCGCGACGGCAAGGCGACGCTGGGCGAGAGCTACGCCTCGGCGAAATCGGGCGAGGCGATCCTCTACAACGCCTTCATCCCGGAATATCTGCAGGCCAACCGCTTCAACCACGAGCCGCGGCGGCCGCGCAAGCTTCTGCTGCACCGCCGCCAGATTGCGAAGATCTGGCAAGCGGTTGAGCGGGAAGGCATGACGGTGGTGCCGCTGCGGATCTATTTCAACGAGCAGGGCCGGGCCAAGATCGAGATCGCCATCGCCCGCGGCCGCCAGGCCCACGACAAGCGCGAGGCGCTGAAAGCCAAGGACTGGGCGCGGGACAAGCAGCGGCTGATGCGGGATCGCGGCTGATTCGAGAGCTGCGACAGTGAGTTAGTCGCCGCTCTTCGCACCAATGTTGAGCTGGTATTGGATGAAGCCGGAGCGCCCGCCGGTGACGCTGTCATAGAGCTTCTGCGCCGTCGTGTTGGTGCTGTGGGTCAGCCAGTGGATCGCCGGCGCCCCCAGCTCGCGGGCATGATCCGCCACGTGCCCGATCAGCGCCCGGGCGATGCCGCGCCCGCGAGCCTCTGGAATCACAAACAAATCCTCGAGATAGACCGACCGTGTCGCGACCCAGGTCGAGCGGTGCTCGATGAAATGCACCAGCCCGAGGGCCTCGCCGGTGGCGGCGTCGAGGGCGAGGGCGCCGTGGACCGGCTCGGCCCGGTCCAGCAGGCGCCGCCAGGTCACCTCGGTGGTCGCGGCGGGAATATCGGCCTCGTAGAAGCGCTGATAGGCGCTCCAGAGCCGTGACCAGTCAGTGCGGTCAGGTGGATGAAGGGAACGAATCCGCAGGTTGGACGCACCATCCGTTCCCGTCATCGGTCAGTCCTTCGCGCGCTCGACATAGGAGCCGTCGGCGGTCATCACCACGATCCGGGTACCGACGCCGATATGGGGCGGGACGGCGGAGCGGACGCCGTTGGAGAGCACCGCCGGCTTGTAGGAGGAGGAGGCGGTCTGGCCCTTCATCGCCGGCTCGGTCTCGACCACCTCCAGCACGACGCGCTGGGGCAGCTCGATGGCGATGCCGACGCCGTCATGCATCTTCAGCATGACCTGCATGCTCTCCTGCAGGTAGGCGGCCTGGTCGCCGATCACGTCCGGGTGCACCGCCACCTGGTCGTAATTCTCCGGGTTCATGAAGTGGTAGCCCTCGCCGTCCGAATAGAGGAAGGTGTAGGGTCGGTCCTCGACATGGGCGCGCTCGACCTGCTCGGTGGTGCGGTAGCGCTCGGAGATCTTCACGCCGTCGGAAATGCGGCGCATGTCGAGCTGGGTCACCGGGGTGCCCTTGCCGGGGTGGATGTTGTCGGCGGTGAGCACGACGTAGAGCTTGCCGTCGATGTCGACCACGTTGCCCTTGCGCAGCGTGCTGGCGATGACCTTGACCATTGCGGTCCTCTGGCTGTTGGGTGCGGCCGAACGCGCGCACCGGGATTCCGTTGGCGCCTCCTATACAAGCGCACCCGCTCCGCGCCAACCCCGGAGAGCCGCCATGGCGACCGCGCCGTCCACCGATGCCTCACCGTGGTGGAGCCCGCATGTCCATGCCGACCGCCGGCCCTTTCTGCTGGGGCGGCAGCACATCGCGGCGGCGCTGCGCGGCTTCTTCGCCGCGCGGGATTTCGTCGAGGTGGAAACCCCCATCCTCCAGGTCTCGCCCGGCAACGAGACCCATCTCCACGCCTTCCGCACCGAGCTCGTCGCGCCCGACGGCACGGCGCAGCCGCGCTATCTCCACACCTCGCCGGAGTTCACCGCCAAGAAGCTGCTGGCCGCGGGTGAGCCACGCCTCTTCACCCTGGCGCGGGTGTTCCGCAATGGCGAGCGCACCGCGCTGCACCACCCGGAATTCACCATGCTGGAGTGGTACCGCGCCGGGGAGGGCTATGAGGCGCTGATGGAGGATTGCGCGGCGCTGCTGGCGGCGGCGGCCGCCACGGTCGAGGCGCGGGCGTTCAGCTTCCGCGGCCTTGCCGTCGACCCGCTGGCGCCGCCCGAGCGGCTGACGGTGGCCGAGGCATTCGAGCGCTTCGCCGGCATCGACCTGCTCGCCGGCCTCGGGCCGGGCGGGGAAACCGACCGCGACGGGCTGTGGCAGGCCGCTCGGGCCGCGGGCCTCCGCGTGGCGGACGACGATGTGTGGGCCGATGTCTTCACCCGGGTGATGGTGGAGAAGGTGGAGCCCCGGCTCGGCATCGGCCGCGCCACCATCCTGTGCGAATACCCCGTCGCGGAAGCGGCGCTGGCGCGGCCGAAGCCGGGCGACCCGCGCGTCGCCGAGCGGTTCGAGCTGTATGCCTGCGGGGTCGAGTTGGCCAATGCCTTCGGCGAGCTGACCGATGCCGCCGAGCAGCGCCGCCGCTTCGTCCGCTGGATGGACGAGAAGGAGCGGCTCTATGGCGAGCGCTACCCGATCGACGAGGATTTCCTCGCCGCGCTGGCGGCGATGCCGGAGGCCTCGGGCATCGCGCTCGGCTTCGACCGTCTGGTGATGCTGGCGACCGGCGCCAGCCGGATCGAGCAGGTGCTGTGGGCGCCGGTGGAGAGGTAGGGCGGCATCATGCCGGCCATGCTGGCCACTTCGTAATTAGGGCCATATAGTTCCAGAACATAATTCCAACTGCAAATAAAGCGCTAATTATACTTAAAAATAGAATAACAAACCACGTCCACAAAAACATAATGCTTATTTTACTATCAATTTTTTGATTTAATTGAAGTTTTTGAAGAAATTCAGATGGAGTTAAGTTATTATTTGACAATAACCGCATGTTGCGATGGAGTGTAATTCCATTAATTATCATTTTATATATTTCGAAGAAAATAAATATTGCCAGTGAAAATACAAGACTTATACCAATATAAGCATTTGTTTTTGCGTTTAAATGTTCAGAAGTATTTGACCAAGCGGTGAATGCGCCGGCATATCCGCCCGCCATGACTATCGTCGTATAAGTCGCTGCTTTATCGTAAGCTTTAGACTGCATTTCGAGCAAAAGTTCTACGGTATCGCGCTTTTGTTTTTCTTCTTTTTCATTAAGGCTCCTGCCGATAGCCTCATTGAAATGAGACGCAAGGGTCTTTCTGATTTTAGGTTGTTCGTCCATGACTAGCCCCCTGTTTTTGTTTGGCAGCAACGTTGCAGTCAGGGCCGACGATAATCGTTCGTATTGTAGAGTTACAGAGTGCTCACGCCTCACACCCCCGTATCGAGAAAGCGCCGCACGCTGGCGAACACCGCGCGGAACATCTCCGGCGTCAGCACGCCGGTGTTCGTGTTGTAGCGCGAGCAGTGGTAGCTGTCGAAAAGGGTTATCGGGCCAAGCGCGTGGCGGGCGCCGTGGGCGAATTTATAGTGCGAGAGCCGCAGCCCGTGCGCCGCCACCACCTGGTCATGGGCGATCTTGCCCAGCGCCACCACCGCCGCGAGCCGGGGCAGGGCGGCCAGCGTGCCGGAGAGGAAGGGGCGGCAGGTCTTCATCTCGTCCGTGGTCGGCTTGTTCTCCGGCGGCACGCAGCGCACCGCATTGGTGATGCGGGCCTGCGTCAGAACGAGGCTGTCGTCGGGCCGGGCCTCGAACCGGCCGGTGGCGAAGCCGAAGTCGAGCAGGGTCTGGTAGAGCAGCTCGCCGGCATAGTCGCCGGTGAAGGGGCGCCCGGTGCGGTTGGCGCCGCGCAGCCCCGGCGCCAGCCCGACGATGAGCAGGCGTGCGTCGCTCGGCCCGAAGGAGGGCACCGGCGCGTTGTGCCAGCCCGGCTCCTGCGCCCGCCAGTGCGCGCGGAAGCCGGCGAGGCGGGGGCAGAGCGGGCAGTCGCGCGGGGGCTCGGCGCCGGCGGCCGGCGCGGTCGATGGAGCGCGCATGGGTGACATCGGCTTTCGGAATGCGGGGGCGTTCAGCCCTCGGGCAGGTCGTCCGGGGCGGCGGCCGGCGGCGGGTTGCGGCGTTCGAGGAAGCGCGGCGTCTCCTGCATGCGGCCGGAACGCTCGCCGGGGTCGCGGCCGATGCGGGCCTGAAGCTCCACCAGGTCGATGAAGGCGTCGGCCTGCCGGCGCAGGTCGTCGGAAATCATCGGCGGCTGGGTGTTCACGGTCGAGACGACGCTCACCCGCACGCCCTTGCGCTGGATCGCCTCGACCAGCGAGCGGAAATCGCCATCGCCGGAGAAGATCACGATGTGGTCGACATGGGCGGCCAGCTCCATCGCGTTCACCGCCAGCTCGATGTCCATGTTGCCGCGGATGCGCCGGCGCCCCTGGCTGTCGGTGAACTCCCGCGCCGGCTTGGTCACGACCGAATAGCCGTTGTAATCCAGCCAGTCGAGCAGCGGGCGGATGGAGGAGTATTCGGTGTCTTCCACCAGTGTGGTGTAATAGAATGCACGCAATACATAGCCGCGCGACTGGAATTCCTTCAGAAGCCGCTTGTAATCTATGTCGAAACCCAGCGATTTGGTCGCGGAGTAGAGATTGGCGCCGTCGATGAAAAGCGCGGTCTTTTCCATAGTGCTGGCCATGACAGGCAATACCCGGCAGTGTCGAAAAAATCAGGGGGCACGTTCGCGTGCGTAACAACGGACATCATCCTAACACAGCGCATTTATGGCGCGTAGAAGGCACCCCCCCGGTTTTCCTGAGCCGGCGATCTTTTCCCCATCCCCTTCCGTCAGCCGGCTTTGCCCGGGCGGCGGCGGGTCCGGCGCGGGGTGCCGGCTTGCTCTCCGGCCCGGCTTGGTCTATGGGAGCCGGTGAATCCCCAAAATCCAGGAGTGCCGAGGCATGGCTCGCGTTACCGTCGAGGATTGCATCGACAAGGTCGACAACCGCTTCGAACTCGTTCTGCTCGCCGGCCATCGCGCCCGGATGATCTCGTCCGGCCAGCCGATCACCGTCGACCGCGACAATGACAAGAACCCCGTGGTGGCCCTTCGCGAGATCGCCGAGGAGACCATCTCCCCGGAGGATCTGAAGGAAGACCTCATCCACTCCCTGCAGAAGTTCACCGAGGTGGACGAGCCGGAGCCGGAGACGGTGCCGATGATCGCCTCCAGCAGCTCGGAAGGCGGCGGCGACGATTCCGACGTCATGCTCGACCGCATGACCGAGGAAGAGCTTCTCGCCGGCCTCCAGGGCCTCGTCCCGCCCGAGCCGAGCGACGAGGACGAGGGCTGATCCCCTCTCCCGATCCGAACCCGACGGCCCGGCCCATGCCGGGCCGTTTTCGTTTCCGGCCCAAGGCCCTGTCGCGGCGACGTGTTTTGCCGCAGCGCGGTGATACGCCGCTTGCACCCGCGCGCCCGGCAGACGATATCTAGCATTCGGGGCCGGCGTCCGGCCCTTCTCGCGGGTGTGATCTGTCATGATGCGGCAGTACGAGCTCGTCGAGCGCGTCCGCCGGTACAACCCGAACACCGACGAAGCGCTGCTCGACCGGGCCTATGTCTATGCGATGCGTGCGCATGGCACGCAGACCCGCGCCTCCGGCGACCCGTATTTCTCGCACCCGCTCGAAGTCGCCGCGATCCTCACCGACCTCAAGCTCGACGACGCCACCATCGTGGCGGCGCTGCTGCACGACACGATCGAGGACACCGACGCCACCCGCGAGGAGATCGAGACCCGGTTCGGCAAGCAGATCGCCGCCCTCGTCGAGGGCCTGACCAAGATCAAGAAGCTCGACCTCGTCTCGCGCCAGGCCAAGCAGGCCGAGAACCTGCGCAAGCTGCTGCTCGCCATCGCCGACGATGTGCGGGTGCTGCTGGTCAAGCTCGCCGACCGGCTCCACAACATGCGCACCCTCAAATGGGTGCCGGAGGAAAAGCGCAGCCGCGTCGCCCAGGAGACGCTGGACATCTACGCCCCGCTCGCCGGCCGCATGGGCATGCAGGACATGCGCGAGGAGCTGGAGGACCTCTCCTTCCGCCAGCTCTCCACCGAGGCCTACAACTCCATCCTCGCCCGGCTGCAGGCGCTGAAGGACAGCAGCGGCAAGGTGCTCTCCGCCATCGAGCGCGAGCTGGCGGAGGCGCTGGCGCAGAAGGGCGTCACCGCGCAGGTGAAGGGACGGGAGAAGCGGCCCTATTCCATCTGGCGCAAGATGGAGCAGAAGTCGGTCGCCTTCGAGCAGCTGTCCGACATCTACGGCTTCCGCATCATCGTCGAGGACACCGCCCAGTGCTACGCCGCACTCGGCGTGGTGCACACCAAGTGGCCGGTGGTGCCGGGCCGCTTCAAAGACTACATCTCCACCCCCAAGCAGAACGACTACCGTTCCATCCACACCACCGTGGTCGGCCCCGGCCGGCAGCGGGTGGAGCTGCAGATCCGTTCGCGCAAGATGCACGAGATCGCCGAATACGGCATCGCCGCCCACGCGATCTACAAGGACGGCGCCAGCGCCACCGAGGACCTGCTCACCCGCGATTCCAGCGCCTATGCCTGGCTTCGCCGCACCATCGAGCTGCTGGCGGAGGGCTCCAGCCCCGAGGAGTTCCTCGAACACACCAAGCTGGAGCTGTTCCACGACCAGGTGTTCTGCTTCACCCCCAAGGGCCGGCTGATCGCGCTGCCGCGCCGCGCCACGCCGATCGACTTCGCCTATGCCGTGCACACCGACGTCGGCAACATGGCGATCGGCGCCAAGATCAACGGCAAGGTCTCCCCGCTGGTCTCCGAGCTTCACAATGGCGACGAGGTCGAGATCATCACCTCGCCGGCGCAGACCCCGCCGGCGGCGTGGGAATCGATCGTCGTCACCGGCAAGGCCCGCGCCGCCATCCGCCGCGCCACCCGGGTCGCGGTGCGGGCGCAATACGCCGCGCTGGGCCGCAAGATCGCCGAGCGCGCCTTCGCCCGCGCCGGCAAGCCGTTTTCCGAGGAGAAGCTCGCCGGCGCGCTGAACCGGCTCGCCCGCGCCTCGCTGGAGGATGTCTATGCCGGCGTCGGGCGCGGCGAGATCCGGCCCGACGACGTCATCAAGGCGCTGCACCCGGAATGGTCCGGCGCCCGCCCGCCGGAGGAGCGCGCCGCCGCCCCGCGCGGCGAGGGCTGGTTCGAGCTGAAGCGCGGCCAGAGCCTGAAGTTCAAGATCCCCGGCATCGAGGCGGAGGCCGACCCCGCCACCGCGATCCCGATCCGCGGGCTCAACGGCGAGCTGCCGGTGCGTTTCGCGCCCAATGGCGGGGCGGTGCCGGGCGACCGCATCGTCGGCATCCTCTCGCCGGGGGAGGGGATAACGGTGTACCCCATCCAGTCCCCGGCGCTGCAGGACTTCGAGGAGGAGCCGGAGCGCTGGCTCGACGTCCGCTGGGACATCGACGAGGAGAGCCCGCAGCGCTTCCCCGCCCAGATCGTGGTCACCGCCACCAACGAGCCCGGCTCGCTGGCGCAGATCGCCCAGGTGATCGGCGAGCGGGACGGCAACATCGCCAATCTCAGGATGTCCTCACGCTCGGCCGACTTCACCCGCATGGTGATCGACGTCGAGGTCTATGACCTGCGCCACCTCAACGGCATCCTCGCCGATCTGCGTGCGCGCCCTGTGGTGTCGAGCGTCGAGCGCCTCAACGCCTGATCGCGGCCTCGCGGAACTTTTGCGCCCGATGCGGCTTTGTTCCCCCTGAAACACGGGAGACGACACCCATGCGCGCCGAATTCCTCGCCAGTTTCTACCGCCTCGCCGCCGGCAGCCTGCGTGAGGCCTGCGGCCGGGTTCTGCGCAACCCGGGGGTGGAGGCGGAAGGCAAGGTGGCGCGCCTGTCGGGACAGGCCGGGCTGGCCTGCCTGCGGGCGCGTTCCGGCGGCGCCCGGCTGCTCCGTCGCCCGGCCTGACACGCGGCCCCGGGGATTCGCCGGGCTCACCCACCAGCTCAAGGACATGCCCGATGCGCATCCGCTTCGGCTTCCGGCTGGCGCTTGACTGCGCGCAGCCCACGCCCGCCCAGTTCCTCGTCGACATTCATCCCTCGCGCCGCCGCGACGTCCTTCAGGAAGGCGCGCTCGGCCTGCAGCCGCCGGCCCCGGTGCGCACCCACACCGACGGGTTCGGAAACGTCGTGCGCCGGCTCACCCTGCCGGCGGGGCGCACCGTGATCGAACGGGACGGCATCATCCGCGACAGCGGCCTGCCTGACCCGGTGGAGCCGGCGGCGCGGCAGACCCCGGTGGCCGATCTGCCGCCGGACGCCATGCCGTTCCTGCTGCCGAGCCGCTATGTCGAATCCGACCTGGTCGGCGGTGAGGCGTGGCGGCTGTTCGGCCATGTGCCGGAAGGCTGGGCGCGGGTGCAGGCGATCTGCGACTATGTCCACCAGCGCATCGCTTTCGGCTATCACCACGCCGACAACACCCGCACGGCGTGGCGCAGCCTCAGCGAAGGCCGGGGCGTGTGCCGCGACTTCGCCCATCTCGCCATCGCGCTGTGCCGGGCCATGAACATTCCCGCGCGCTACTGCACCGGTTATCTCGGCGATATCGGCGTGCCGCGCGACCCCGCGCCGATGGATTTCAGCGCGTGGTTCGAGGCCTATCTCGACGGCCGGTGGTACAGCTTCGACGCCCGCCACAATGTGCCCCGCATCGGACGCGTGGTGATCGCCCGCGGCCGGGATGCCGCGGATGTCGCCATCGTCAGCACCTTCGGGCCGCACATGCTGACGCATTTCGAGGTCTGGACCGACGAACTGGCGGAGGAAGCGCCGACGGCCCTCGCCGCGGAATGACACGGGCAGGGGCGACAGCCGGCCGGTGACGCGGCCGGGGCTCGCCGGCAGGAGGTGAGGGGACGAGCGGCGTGCCGCAGGCCGGGCCTCGGGACCGGCGACGGTGACGTTGGCCGGCGGATCGGCTATCACGGCCGCCGGACCCATGCACCAGCCCACTGGACGCGACATGACGCAGGACGAGGTTATGGAGGAGTTCCGGTCCGCCGGCGCCCTCCTCGAAGGCCACTTCATTCTTTCTTCCGGTCTGCGCAGCCCGGTCTTCCTGCAGAAGATGTTCATCTTCCAGGATCCGGCGCGCACCGAGACGCTGTGCCGGGCACTGGCCCAGAAGGCGCAGGCCCGCTTCGGCACCATCGACTATGTCGTCTCTCCCGCCGTCGGCGGCATCGTGCCGGGCTATGAGACCGCGCGCCATCTCGGCGCCAAGGCGATCTTCGTCGAGCGCGAGGACGGCAGGTTCGCGCTGCGTCGCGGCTTCGCCATTCCCGAGGGCGCCCGCGTGCTGATGGTGGAGGACATCGTCACCACCGGCCTGTCGTCGCGCGAATGCCTCGCCGCCATCGCGGAACATCCCGGCCATGTGGTGGGCGCCGCCTGCCTGATCGACCGCTCCGGCGGCAAGGCCGATCTCGGCGTGCCGCTGGTCTCGCTGGCCCAGCTCGATATCCCGACCTATGCCCCCGACAACCTGCCGCCCGAGCTCGCCGCCCTGCCGCCGGTGAAGCCCGGCAGCCGCGGCCTCAAGTCCGGCGCCCCGGCATGAGCGCGCCGGTGCCGGTGGTTTCGCCGATCCGGCTCGGCGTGAATATCGACCATGTCGCCACCCTGCGGAACGCGCGCGGCGGCCTCCTTCCCGATCCGGTACGGGCGGCGGCGCTTGCGGTCGCGGGCGGCGCCGACGGGATCACCGCCCATCTGCGCGAGGACCGCCGCCACATCCGCGATGCCGACATGGCCCGGCTGAAGGCCGAGCTGTCGGTGCCGCTGAATTTTGAAATGGCCGCCACCGACGAGATGGTGGCGATCGCCCTCGCCATCGCGCCCCATGCCTGCTGCCTCGTGCCGGAGCGGCGCGAGGAGCGCACCACGGAAGGCGGGCTCGACGTGGTGGGCGGCGGCGCGGCTCTTCGCGGCCATATCGGCCGGCTGGCGGAGGCCGGCATACGGGTGTCGCTGTTCATCGCCCCCGATCCCGCGCAGGTCGCGGCCGCCGCTGAATCGGGCGCGGCGGTAATCGAGCTTCACACCGGAGCCTGGTGCGATCTCCTCGCCGCGGGCGAGGGCGCCGCCGCGGAGGCGGAGCTGCGCCGGCTGGTCGTCGCGGCCGAGCAGGCCGCCGGCCTCGGCCTCGAAATCCATGCCGGCCACGGGCTCGATTACGCCACCGCGCAGGCCATGGCGGCGCTGCCGCAGGTGCGGGAGCTGAACATCGGCCACTTCCTGGTCGGCGAGGCGGTGTTCGAAGGGCTTGAGACCGCCGTGCGGCGCATGCGCGCGGCGATGGCCCAGGGCCGGGCGGTGCTGCGCGGCCGGCTCGCCGCCAGCCACGCCGCGGCGTGAGGGGAGGACGCATGATCCTTGGAATCGGCTCCGACATCATCGATGCGCGACGGATCGCCGAGACGCTGGAGCGCCACGGCGAGCGCTTTCTGGAGCGGGTCTTCACCCCGGTGGAGCGGGCGAAGTCCGACCGGCGGGTGAAGCGGGCGGAGAGCTACGCCAAGCGCTTCGCCGCCAAGGAGGCCTGCTCCAAGGCGTTGGGCACGGGGCTCTCCCACGGTGTGTTCTGGCGCGACATGGGGGTGGTGAACCTGCCCTCCGGCCGGCCGACCCTGGCGCTCACCGGCGGGGCGGCGGCCCGGCTGGCGGCGATGACGCCGGAGGGCTTCGAGGCGCGGATCGACCTCACCATCACCGATGACGGCCCGATGGCGCAAGCCTTCGTCATCATCAGCGCGGTGCCCAAGACGGACGCATCCTGAGGCGTCACCTGCCTCATGACTATGCGGCAGCTAGCGGTTTCGTGAGTTGGGCGCGTTGCCGCATCGGTGGCGAGCGGTTATACGAGCCTCCTTCGCGGGCCACTGCGGGCGCCATGCCCGCCCGGCCCGACAGACCCGGCGGCCAGCGGAACACGACATGTCATCGACCACGGAACCGAAAAAGGAAGGCGGCATCGGCGAGACGGTGCGCGTCATCATCCACGCGTTCCTCATCGCCATCGTCATCCGCACCTTCCTGTTCCAGCCCTTCAACATCCCCTCGGGATCGATGAAGGAGACGCTGCTGGTGGGTGACTACCTGTTCGTCTCGAAGTTCAGCTATGGCTACAGCCGCTTCTCCCTTCCGCTCTCGCCGCCGCTGTTCGACGGCCGCATCCTCGGCTCGACCCCCAACCGCGGCGACGTGGTGGTGTTCAAGCTGCCGCGCGACGAGGAGACGGACTACATCAAGCGGGTGATCGGCCTGCCGGGCGACCAGATCCAGATGATCGACGGCGTGCTCCACATCAACGGGCAGGCGGTGCAGCGCGAGCCGGCCGGCGAATGGCTCGACGAAGAGGGCGGCGGCCGCTCCGAGAAGGTGAAGCGCTGGCGCGAGACCCTGCCCAACGGCGTGAGCTACTACACGCTCGATCTGGTCGACAACGGCTTCTACGACAACACCCCGGTCTACACCGTGCCGCCCAACCACTATTTCATGATGGGCGACAACCGCGACAATTCCACCGACAGTCGCGTGCTCAGCCAGGTCGGCTACGTGCCCTATGACAACCTCATCGGCCGGGCCCAGCTCATCTTCTTCTCGGTGAAGGAAGGCGATGCGGCGTGGCAGTTCTGGAAGTGGCCGTGGACGCTGCGCTGGGACCGCTTCTTCACGCTGGTCCGATGACGCGCGCCGCACGCGGCACCGACCATGCCGACCTCGCCCGGCTCGAGGAGCAGCTCGGCCACGCCTTCGCCGATCGCGGCCTGCTGGCGCTGGCGCTGACCCACATCAGCGCGGTGACCGCGCGGCCCGGCCAGCCGGTGCGGCTGCGCTCCTACCAGCGGCTCGAATTCCTCGGCGACCACGTGCTGGGGATGATCATCTCCGACATGCTCTACCGCGCCTGTCCCGATGCGGAGGAGGGCGAGCTGTCCCGCCGCCTCGCGGAACTCGTCTGCGAGGAGGCCTGCGCCGAGGTTGCGGTGGCGATGGGGCTCGGCCCCTTCCTGCGGCTTGGGGCGGGGGAGGACCGCGCCGGCGGCCGCGAGCGCCGCGCCATCCTCGCCGACGTCGCCGAATCGGTGCTCGCCGCGCTTTATCTCGATGCCGGCTACGCCGCCGCCGAGAAACTGGTTGAGCGGTTCTGGCGCCCGCGCTTTGCCGCGCTGCGCGGCCAGCGCCGCGACCCGAAGACCGCGGTGCAGGAATGGGCGCAGGCCCGCGGCCTGCCGCCGCCGGTCTACCGGCTGGTCGAGCGCAGCGGACCCGACCACAGCCCGCACTTCCGCATCGCCGTCGAGCTTCCCGGCCACGAACCGGTGGAAGGTGTCGGCAGTTCCAAGCAGAATGCCCAGAAGGCGGCGGCCTCCGCCTTCCTCGAACGAGTGATTTCATGACCGACAAAGACCCGTCCCCCGCGGCGGAACCGGCGGGCGCGCCGGACGAGGTGACGCGCTGCGGCTTCGTCGCGCTGATCGGCGCGCCCAACGCCGGCAAGTCGACCCTCACCAACGCGCTGGTGGGCTCCAAGGTGTCGATCGTCTCGCACAAGGTGCAGACGACGCGCTCGCTGGTGCGTGGCATCGCGCTGGAAGGGGCGACGCAGATCGTGCTGGTGGACACGCCCGGCATCTTTGCGCCGAAGCGCCGGCTCGAGAAGGCGATGGTGCGCTCCGCCTGGGGCGGCGCCGGCGATGCCGACGCGGTGGTGCTGCTGGTGGATGCCCGGGTCGGCATCACCGAGGATGTCGAGGCCATCCTGCGCGGGCTGGCCGATGTGCGCCGGCCGCGCGCCATCGTGCTGAACAAGATCGACCTGGTGAAGCGCGAGAACCTGCTCGCCCTCGCCGCCGAGGTGGCCGACAAGGTGAGCTTCGACAAGCTGTTCATGATCTCGGCGCTGGAAGGCGACGGGCTGAAGGAGCTGCGCGGCTGGCTGGCGGGGCTGCTGCCGCTCGGGCCCTGGCTCTACCCCGAGGACCAGATCTCCGACGCGCCGATGCGGATGCTGGCGGCCGAGATCACCCGCGAGAAGCTGTTCCACCGGCTCCACGAGGAACTGCCCTACCGCTCCACGGTGGAGACCGATTCCTGGAAGGAGCTGCCGGACGGCTCCGCCCGCATCGAGCAGACCATCTTCGTCGAGCGCGAGAGCCAGCGGAAGATCGTGCTGGGCAAGGGCGGCGAGACCATCAAGGCCATCTCCACCGCCGCGCGCAAGGAAATCGCGGAGATTCTCGAACAGAAGGTGCATCTCTTCCTGTTCGTGAAGGTGCGCGAGAACTGGTCGGACGACCCCGAGCGCTACCGCGAGATGGGGCTCGAATTCCCGGACTGACGGAGTACGCCGCGGCGCGCGCATGGAATGGACCGACGAGGGCATCATCCTGGGGCTGCGCCGCCACGGCGAGGGCAACGCCATCGTCGAGCTGATGACCGCCGGCCATGGCCGCCATCTCGGCCTGGTGCGCGGGGGCGGCTCGCGCCGGCAGGCGGCCGGGCTGCAGCCGGGCAATGCGGTGCGCGCGGTGTGGCGGGCGCGGATCGACGGCCAGCTCGGCGCCTACACGCTGGAGACCACGGCCGCCCGGGCCGACCGGCTGATGGCCAGCGCCTGTGCTTCCTATGCCTTCGCCCATCTCGCCGCGCTGCTGCGCCTGCTGCCGGAGCGCGACCCCCATCCCGGCCTTCACGCCGTGCTGGAGGCGATGATGGAGCTGCTCGACGCGCCGGAGCCGGCGGCGATGCTGGTCGCGCGCTTCGAGCTGCTGATGCTGGCGGAGCTTGGCTTCGGGCTGGAGCTCGATCGCTGCGCGGCGACGGGCGGGCGCAATGATCTGCGCTTCGTCTCGCCGAAATCCGGCCGGGCGGTGAGCGGGGAGGCGGCCGGCCCCTGGCGCGACCAGCTCTTCGCGCTGCCGTTCTTCCTGGTGGGGGACGTGGCGGAGCCACCGGACCGGGCGGAGATCGACGCCGCCTATGACCTCACCGGCTTCTTCCTGCGCCGGCGGGTGCTGGAGCCGCGCGGAATCGGCATGCCCGATTCCCGCGCGGCGTTTCTGGCGGCGCTGGCGCGGAGCGGGAAACTCCGCGCCCCGCGCCCCTGAGGGTCGGGCGCCCTCAGGGCTCAATAGATGCGGTAGCGATAGGCGCGGTCGCGGTAGTAGTAGCCGTTGTTCCAATAGCGCGGGCCGCGGTAGGAGCCGGCATAGGGCCGTGGGGGGCCGACCCAGACGCGGTTGCAGTCGCGCACCCATACCCGCATTCCGCCGCGCCACACCGGGCGGCGCTGGCAGACCGTGCGCCACGCCACCGGCTCGGCCAGCGGCACCGAGGCGGCGGAGCCGCGGACCGCCGCGCCGGCGGCAGAGAGCGGGATGGCGGAGGCCGGGCCGGCCGCGGCAAAAAGCCCAATGGCGGCAGCACCGATCGCAGCGACGACAAGGTTCTTCATGGAATCCTCCTGATCGAATGATCCGACCGGAAACACTGTGGCGTGGGATTTCGTTCCGATAATGAAGAATGTCGCCCGTTTCTGCCGCAAGACTGAACAAGCATTCAGAGATGTGATCGGCTCGAGCGGATCTGTCCATGGCCGCGGCAGCCCGGCACCGTCTGTACGACAAATGGTGTTTTATTACTGCATTATCATTACGGTAATTTAATCCGCGGATATAACGGGCCGTCGCGGCGCGGGCGGGGACGGTGCGTGTTCCTGACTTGTTCTTATCGTGCGAAGGCTGTACCGAGGGGCCATGGGAGAACGTCCGATTCCGCCGGGAGGCGGCACCATCGAGCCCGTGGGGCTGAAGGCGGCGCTCGAGGAGCGCTACCTCGCCTATGCGCTGTCGACCATCATGCACCGGGCGCTGCCCGACGCGCGGGATGGGCTGAAGCCGGTCCACCGCCGCATTCTCTACGGCATGCGGCTGCTGCGGCTCGACCCCGGCACCCCGTTCAAGAAGTCGGCGAAGATCGTCGGCGACGTCATGGGCACGTTCCATCCCCATGGCGACCAGGCGATCTACGACGCGCTGGTGCGGCTGGCGCAGGACTTCTCCCAGCGCTACCCCCTCGTGGACGGCCAGGGCAATTTCGGCAATATCGACGGCGACAATGCCGCCGCCCACCGCTACACCGAAGCCCGGATGACCGAGGTCGCCCGGCTGATGCTGGACGGCATCGACGAGGACGCGGTCGCCTTCCGCCCGAACTACGACGGCCAGTCGGAAGAGCCGGCCGTGCTGCCGGGCGCGTTCCCGAACCTGCTCGCCAACGGCTCCACCGGCATCGCCGTGGGCATGGCGACCTCGATTCCCCCTCACAACGCCGCCGAGCTGATCGACGCCGCGCTGCACCTGATCGACCACCGCGACGCCACCACCGACCAGCTCATGGCCTTCGTGAAGGGCCCCGACTTTCCCACCGGCGGCGTCATCATCGACCCGCCCTCGGCGATCGCGGATGCCTATGCCACCGGCCGCGGCGGTTTCCGCCTGCGCGCCCGCTGGCACAAGGAGGATACCGGGCGCGGCTCCTATGTCGTGGTGGTGACCGAGATTCCCTATTCGGTGCCGAAATCGCGCCTCGTCGAGAAGATCGCGGACCTGCTCAACGAGAAGAAGCTGCCGCTGCTCGCCGATGTGCGCGACGAATCGGCGGAGGATGTGCGCCTCGTGCTGGAGCCGCGTGCCCGCACGGTCGACGCCGAGCTGATGATGGAAAGCCTCTTCAAGCTCACCGAGCTGGAGATCCGGTTTCCTCTCAACATGAACGTGCTGGTCGGCGGCCAGGTGCCGAAGATCGTCAGCCTCGGCGAGGCGCTGCTGGAATGGCTGGACCACCGCCGCGACGTGCTGCAGCGCCGCTCGCGCCATCGGCTCGCCGAGATCGAGCACCGGCTCGAGGTGCTGGGCGGCTACCTCATCGCCTATCTCAACCTCGACGAGGTCATCCGCATCATCCGCGAGGAGGACGAGCCCAAGCCGGTGCTGATGGCGACCTTCGCCCTGTCCGACGTGCAGGCCGAGGCCATTCTCAACATGCGGCTGCGCTCGCTGCGCAAGCTGGAGGAGTTCGAGATCCGCAAGGAGCACGACCGCCTCTCGGCCGAGAAGGACGGGCTGGTGGCGCTGCTGGGCTCCGACGCCCGGCAGTGGCAGGCGATCGCCGGCCAGCTCGCCGAGGTGCGCCGGCAGTTCGGCCCCGACACCGCGGTCGGGCGTCGCCGCACCGGCTTCGGCGAGGCCGCCGCCCACGACGCCGACGCGGTGAGCGAGGCGCTGGTCGAGCGCGAGCCGATCACCGTGGTGGTGTCTCAAAAGGGTTGGATCCGGGCGCTGAAGGGCCATGTCGCCGACCTCGGCAACCTTGCCTTCAAGGCCGATGACGGGCTGAAGCACGCCTTCTTCGCCGAGACCACCTCCAAGCTTCTGGTCTTCGCCACCAATGGCCGGTTCTACACGCTCGACGCCGCGAAACTGCCGGGCGGGCGCGGCCATGGCGAGCCGATCCGGCTGTCGATCGACCTCGAACAGGAGGCCGACATCGTCGACGTCTTCCCCTATCAGGGCGGCCGCCGGCTGCTGGTGGCGGCGAAGGAGGGGCGCGGCTTCGTCGTCTCCGAGGACGAGGTGCTGGGCACCACCCGCAAGGGCAAGCAGGTGCTCGGTGTCGACGGGCAGGAGGCCTGCGCCGTGGTGCCGGCCCAGGGCGACACCGTCGCGGTGATCGGCGAGAACCGCCGGCTGCTGCTGTTCCCGCTGCTCCAGGTGCCGGAGATGGTGCGCGGGCGCGGGGTGCGGCTGCAGCGCTACAAGGACGGCGCGATGTCGGACGTGAAGGTGTTCACCCTCGCCGACGGCCTGACCTGGGTCGACACCTCCGGCCGGACCTGGACCGTAACAGAACTGACGGAATGGCTGGCCGAGCGCGCCACCGCGGGCCGCCTCCCGCCCAAGGGCTTCCCGCGCAACAACCGCTTCGGGTGAGGGCGGCTATTCCTCCACCCGCTGCCAGCCATGGGGGGCGAGGCGTTCCTGGGGCATGAAGCGGCGCTTGTAGTCCATCTTGGCCGAGCCATCGACCCAATAGCCGAGATAGACATAGGGCAGGCCCAGCGCGCGGGCCTTCTCGATGTGGTCGAGGATCATGAAGGTGCCGAGCGAGCGGGCCGGCGCCTCGGGCTCGTAGAACGAATAGACCATCGACAGGCCGTCGGCGAGCACGTCGGTCAGGGCGACGCCGAACAGCGGGCCCTGACCGCGGCCGTGGATCGCGGAGTCGGGGCCGCGCCGGCGGTATTCGATCAGCCGGGTGCGGACATGGCTGTCCTCGATCATCATGGCGTAGTCCAGCACCGTCATGTCGGCCATGCCGCCGTCGCCGTGGCGGCTGTCGAGATAGGCCCGGAACAGCGAATACTGCTCGGCCGTAGGCACGGCGGCGCGGATGTCGCCGATGAGGTCGGCATTGGTGTGCCGCACCCGGCGGAAGCTGCGGCCCTCGACGAAATCCTCCACCACGATCCGCACCGAGACGCAGGCCCGGCAGAACTCGCAGGCCGGCCGATAGGCGATCGACTGCGAGCGGCGGAAGCCGCCATGGGTCAGCACGTCGTTGAGATGGGTTGCCCGCTCGCCCACCAGATGGGTGAACACCTTCCGCTCCTCGCGCCCGGGGAGATAGGGGCACGGGGAGGGGGCGGTGAGATAGAACTGGGGCGTGTCGCGGGGATGTTCGGTCACGGCACTGTCATCGCGTCGGGTCCTACAGGATCGCGCGGGCGGGGCCGCTCGTCAAAGCCTCCGGCGCCGCCGCTGGAAATCGTGATCGCCGACCGCCGTCAGCGGTAGCGGCGCAGCGCCGCGGCCCGCGCCTCGCCATTCACCACCACGGTGCCGAGGAGAAGGTCGTGCAGCATCCGGCGGCGGCCGTTGAACAGCGGCACCAGCAGCACCAGCGGCGTCAGCACGCTGACCGAGACCCAGTAGAGCACCACGCTCATCACCGCGAGCAGGCTGTACATCGGGGCGCCGTACCACAGCCGCATCTCGATATCGACCGCCCGCATGCCCACGGTGGCCGAGCGCGGCCCGCCCAGCGTCAGCCCGGTATAGATCAGCGCCCAGAGCAGGAAGGCCGGGCTCAGCAGCCCGAACAGGAACCAGCCGACCCCGAGCGTCACCAGTCCCAGCACGAAGATCACCACCGCCGCGAAGCCGATCGGGGCGCAGATGATGACGAGGTCGATGAGGAACGCCAGGAAGCGTCGGCCGAGCACGCCGCGGAAATATTCCGGGTGGATCCGCGGGTCATAGGCGTAGGGCTTGTCGGCATCGTCGGCGCGACCGTAAGCGGCCATGGCAGGCTCCTGTTCATCCCTCAGGTGGGAAGGCGCCATCGGAGCGGCAAGGGCCGCGCCCCGGCCGTCAACCCCCGGACTGCCAGTCGACCCGCACCACGTCCATGCCGTCCGCCAGCAGGGCGCGGTGCACATCCTCGGCGTGGGCGCGGTCGCGCGTCTCGACCGTGACGTCGAGCCGGGCGCCCTTGGCGTGGACGTCAAGGAAATGCCGCTTGTGCTCGACCTCGAGGATGTTGGCGCCCAGCCGGCCGAGCAGGGTGGCGATGATGCCGAGCTCGCCCGGCCGGTCCAGCATGGAAAAGCGGAAGGAGACGATGCGCTCCTCGCGCTCCAGCTCGCGCAGCATGATGGAGGCGACGATGCGCGGGTCGATATTGCCCCCGCTCACCACCAGCCCGACATTGCGGCCGCGGTAGCGCTCCGGTTCGGCCAGCATGGCGGCGAGCCCGGCGGCGCCGGCACCCTCCGAGAGCGTCTTCTGCTGGGTGAGGAAGATGTTCACCGCCCGCTCGAAGGTGGGCTCGTCCACCAGCACGACGTCGCCGACCAGCGCCGAGACGATCTCGCGGGTCAGCAGGCCGACATTGCGCACCGCGATGCCCTCGGCGAGGGTCGCGCCCTCGCAGGGGCGGTTCTGCTGGTGCAGCGCGTTCCACATGGCGGGGTAGAGCGTGGTTTCGACGCCCACCACCTCGATATCCGGGCGCACCGACTTGGCCGCCACCGCCATGCCGGCGATAAGCCCGCCGCCGCCGATCGGCACCACCAACGCGTCGAGGTCGGGCGCGTCCTCCAGCATCTCGAAGGCGATGGAGCCCTGGCCCGCGATCACATGGGGGTCGTCATAGGGGTGGACCCAGACCAGCTTCTCCGCCTGCGCCAGCCGGTCCGCCTCCTCGCTGGCGTCGGCGACGCTCTCCCCGTGCAGCACCACGCGGGCGCCGTGCGCGCGGGTGGCGGCGACCTTCACGATCGGGGTGTGCTTGGGCATGACGATGGTGGCGCGGATGCCGAGCCGCGCGGCGTGATAGGCCACCGCCTGGGCGTGGTTGCCGGCGGACATGGCGACGACGCCACGGGCCCGCTCCGCCGCGGTGAGGCTGGCGAGCTTCACCAGCGCGCCGCGTTCCTTGAAGCTCGCGGTGACCTGCAGGTTCTCGTACTTGACGAAGACATGGGCGCCGGTGAGCGCGGAAAGCCGCGGCGCCGGCAGCATCGGGGTGCGCAGCACCGCGCCGGTCAGGAGGTGGCGGGCGGCGGCGATGTCGGCAGGCGAGACGGGCAGGGTCATGGCGGGCTCAGAATTCCCGCGGCGACGGGGCCGCCCGATTGAGCAGGCCCCCGGGCCGCAGCACGAGGAAGGCGATCAGCAGTGAATAGATCACCACGTCGCGATACACGATATTGAAGGTCGCCGACCAGAGCGTTTCGACGGTGGCGACCACAATCGCGCCGAGAAAGGCGCCGGGGATGGAGCCGATGCCACCGATGACGGCGGCGATCAGCGCCTTCAGCCCGACGGCCAGCCCCGCGCCGGGCTCCACCGTGCCATAGGCCACCACCGCCATCGTTCCCGCGAGGCCGGCCGCGCCGCCCGACAGCAGGAAGGTCGCCGACAGCAGCCGCGGCACGTTCACGCCCAGCAGCGCCGCCATGCCCGGGTCCTGGGCATAGGCCCGCCAGGCCCGGCCGAAGCCGGTGAGGCCGATGAGTCCCAGCAGGACCGAGGCGCCGGAAAAGCCGAGCCCGGTTGCCAGAAGCTGCGCCGGGGTCGTGGTGGCGATGAAGCCGCCGGAGCGCCCCGCCAGCGGAATGGGCAGGTTGAGCAGCGGCGGCAGCCAGTTCTCGCGGTTGGGCACGGTGATGCGCAGGGCCTCCCCGATGACCACGGCCAATGCCACGCCGGCGATCAGCACGGGCTGGGTGCCGCGCGCCCGCGCCATCACCGGCAGCAGCACGGCCTGGCCGAGGACGCCGCCGAGCAGCGCCGCCGCGGCGATGCCGGCGAGGAAGGCGAGCAGCAGCGTCGGCCCGGACAGCGTGCCGCTCGCCAGCGCCACCGTCATCCCGATCAGCATGGCGGTGCCGCCGAACACGCCGATTTCGCCAAGGGCGAGGTTGATGCGCCCGGTGAGGCCGTAGAGCAGCGCGAAGCTGGTGGCCATCAGCCCGTAGATGCCGGCGAGGGTCAGGCCGTTCAGCGCCTGCTGCACCCAGTAGGCGGCGGAAGCCCCCATGCCGAACGCCGCGCCGGAGAGGCTCCGGCCGGTGTGCTCGGGCAGCCACCAGCGCTTCAGGATGAGAAGTTTGATGTCGCTGACCCCGCCATGGTCGGTCTCGACATCGACCAGATCGAAGCGGGCGGTGCCGCCGGCGCCGGCGAACTGGCAGATCAGCCAGTGCGCCCGGCTGCCGAGATCGTCGCGCACGGTGTAGGCGAGCCGCAGCGCGTGGGGCTCGTTCGGCACCGGACGCAGCGCGATCTCGCGGATATCGACGCCGTCCTCATGCAGCGCGGGCGCCACCGCCCGGCAGATCGACGCCTGGTCGGCATCGATGACGCCGCTGCAGCCGGCGAGCAGAATCAGCAGCGCCGGCAGCAGCAGGCGGGCGAAGAGCCGGCCGGCGTGGAGGGAACAGAAGCTCAGGAGAGGGTGGGGGAGGAGGCCGGGGATGCGCCATCCCGCGGCCGGAAGACGAGGCCGGGCGGGCGCAGCCGCCCGTTCCGGCCGCGGCGTCACCCCTCGCGGACCAGCTTCTCGGCCACGCGCGGGGCGAAATAGGTGAGGATGCCGTCGGCACCGGCGCGCTTGAACGCCATCAGGCTTTCCATCATCGCGCGCTCGCCGTCGAGCCAGCCATTGCGGGCGGCGGCCTCGATCATCGCGTATTCGCCGGAGACCTGATAGGCGAAGGTCGGCAGGCCGAACGCCTCCTTCAGCCGCCAGATGATGTCGAGATAGGGCAGGCCGGGCTTCACCATCAGCATGTCCGCGCCTTCCTCGACATCGAGCGCGGCCTCGCGGATCGCCTCGGCGCCGTTGGCCGGGTCCATCTGGTAGGAGCGCTTGTCGCCCTTGAGGCAGCCGGAGGAGCCGACCGCGTCGCGGAACGGGCCGTAGAAGGCCGAGGCGTATTTGGCGCTGTAGGCGAGAATCTGCGGGTCGAGATGGCCGGCATCGTCCATCGCGGCGCGAATGGCGCCGACCCGGCCGTCCATCATGTCGGAGGGAGCGATCACGTCGGCGCCGGCATCCGCCTGCACCAGCGCCTGCTCGACCAGCACGGCCACGGTCTCGTCGTTGAGGATGCGGCCGTCCTCCGACAGCAGCCCGTCATGGCCGTGGCTGGTGTAGGGGTCGAGCGCGACGTCGGTGATGAGGCCGATATGGGGCACCGCGTCCTTGATGGCGCGTAGCGCGCGGCAGACCAGATTGTCGCGGTTCAGCGCCTCGCGCCCGTCGGCGGTGCGCAGCGCCGGGTCGGTGTAGGGAAACAGCGCGAGGGCAGGGATGCCGAGCCCTGCCGCCCGCTCCGCCTCGCGCACCGCCTCGTCCACGGTCAGCCGCTCGACCCCCGGCATGGAGCCGACCTGGGTGCGGTTCTCGCTGCCGTCCATCACGAAGATCGGCCAGATCAGGTCGGCGACGGTGAGCGTGTTCTCGCGAACGAGCTGGCGCGACCACTCCGATTTGCGGTTGCGCCGCATCCGGCTGGGAAGCTGGAGCCGGGCCGCGTCGGCGCGGGACTCGGTGACCGGGCGCGGACGGGCGAAGGGAATGGGCATGGTCATGCTCGCGACAGCCAGTTTCGAATGCTTATAACGACATCTCGCGGCAAGCGCGACTGCTGATCACTGTTTCGCACGTCCGTCCCGGGGGATGCCCCCCATGGTGACGCGGCGGTGATCGGCCGCAGCCTGCCGCGGAAGCGGCGGACGGACGACCTATGGCGGGCTTCCGTCCCCCGTCGATACGGGCTAATCCGGGCGCTGTCCTTGATCCATCGCAGGCGAGGCGCGACGAACGTGACCGGCCAGAACGGCATCCACATCGAATCCCGCGGCCGCGCCGGGATCATCACCCTCGACCGGCCCCGGGCGCTCAACGCCCTCACCCACGGCATGATCCTCGCCATGGGCCGGGCCCTGCGCGACTTCGCCGCGGATGAGGCCATCGCCCATGTCGTGCTGCGCTCGGCCCATGAGAAGGCGTTCTGCGCCGGGGGCGACGTGCGGGCCATGGCCGAGCTCGGCCATGGCGGCCATGCCGAGGCGGCGCGCGCCTTCTGGCGCGACGAATACACCCTCAACCACGCGATCTCGGTGTTTCCCAAGCCGTTCGTCTCGCTGGTGGACGGGCTGTGCTTCGGCGGCGGATTCGGTATTTCCGGTCATGGGGCCTTCCGTGTCGCCGGCGAGAAACTCGGCTTCGCCATGCCGGAAGTGGCCATCGGGCTGTTCCCGGATGTCGGCGCCACCCATGTGCTGCCCCGCCTGCCGGGCTGGACCGGCACCTGGCTGGCGCTGACCGGCGCGCGCATCGGCATGTCCGACGCGGTGGCGCTGGGGCTCTATACCCACCACGTTCCGGCCGAGCGCTGGGACGATCTCGTCGCCGCGCTGGCGGAAGGCGACGCCATGGCGCCGACCCTCGACCGGTTCGCCGTTGTGCCCCCGGCCCCGGCGCTCGGCGCGCTCTACCCGGAGATCGACCGCATCTTCGCCGGCGGGACCCTGCCGGCCATCGTCGCCGCGCTGGAGCACGCGGCGACGGGGGAGGGCGACCTCGCCGCCTTCGCCGCGGCCCAGCTCGCGACGCTGCGCCGGGTCTGCCCGACCAGCGTCTTCATCGCCTTCGAGCAGATGCGGCGCGGGCCGGGCCTCGACCTCGCCGGCTGCCTGCGGCTTGAATTCCGCGTGGTGAGCCGGGTGCTGGAAGGGCACGATTTCTATGAGGGCGTGCGTGCTGTATTGATCGACAAGGATCAGTCGCCCACCTGGCGCCCCGACCGGCTGGAGGCGATCGACCCCGCCGCCATCACGGCGCTGTTCGACGCGCCGCTGGCGGACGAACTGATCCTGCCCGCCGGCTTCGCCTGACGCCAGCCCGCCTCACCCCTGCGCGAGCCGGCGCCTCCGCCGCTCCCGCCGCCTGCCGCCTGGAGCCATGCCCGCCATGATGACCTCCCTCGACCCCTTCGACGGCGCGCTCGGCATCGGCACCACCCGCATGAGCCCGTGGCAGCGGCGGGTGCTGATCTATCTGCGGGTGCTCGCCGGCTTCCTGCTCCTGAAGACGATCTATTGCTGGACGCTGATCTGTGGGGTGTGGGACGGCGACACCAGCCGGTTCGAGATGCTCTCGACCGCGGCGCAGTCGGCGGTCATCTGGGCCGCGATCATGAACCCGGTCGCGGCGGTCGGCCTCTGGCTCGGCGCGGCCTGGGGCGTGGTGCTCTGGCTGGTCACCACCATCATCCAGATCATGATCAACGCCTCGGCGCCCGAAGGCGTCGGCAGCCTCGTCATGGTGGCGGCGGTGGAAACGGCGCTGATCGCGCTCTACGGTTTCCTCGCCTACAAGGCCGGCGTCGAGGCCGAGGACTGAGGCGGCGTGGTTTACGCTGGGTTAATATGCCCGCCGGCGCGGCCTCTGCCGGATTCAAGCCAAGTGCCTTGCCTTTGAAGGCGGATTCGGCGCGTTAAGGTTTCGTCAACGCTTTCGGGTGACGAAGGATTCATCCTGCCGCTTAAGCCGTCCTTGACCCCCCTGCCGCTACGAATGGGCGGAGCAGAGGGGGCAACTCCCTCGAAAGAGAATAAAATTCGAGGCGTTGGACATGCGACAGGCAGCTCAGGCGGCGAAAGCCGCCGCGCGCGAGGCTGAAGACGATCCCATCCGGCCGCTCTACATGGAGGCCCTCACCCTGGTGGAGCGGCTGCACCGGCGGCTGCTGGACGTGGTGAAGGACGAGTTCGACCGCCGCGGGCGCGACGACGTCAACGCGGTGCAGGCGCTGCTGCTGTTCAACATCGGCGATTCCGAGCTGACCGCCGGCGAGCTGCGCACGCGCGGCTACTATCTCGGCTCAAACGTCTCCTACAACCTCAAGAAGCTGGTGGATCTCGGCTATCTCCACCACCAGCGCTCGCGCATCGACCGCCGCTCGGTCCGCATCAAGCTGACCGACAAGGGCGAGGAGATCCGGGCCATCGTCGCCGGCGTCTACGCCAAGCACGTCGCCACGATCGAGCAGATCGGCGGCATCGGCACCCAGGATTTCCACGTCATCAACAAGGCGCTGCAGCGGCTGGAACGGTTCTGGACGGACCAGATCCTGTACCGGCTCTGATCCGCCCACCCGCCTTCCGCCGCGACCCGGCTCAGCGCTGGAGGAAGCCCTCGAGCGTGTTCGCCACGTTGACCCCTATCGCCTCGACCGCGTAGCCGCCTTCCTGCACGAACAGGGTCGGCCGGTTGAGCCGGGCGATGCGGGCGCCGATGGCGAGGTAGTCCGGGCTGTCGAGCCGGAACTGCGAGATGGGGTCGTCCTTGAAGGTGTCGACCCCGAGCGAGACCACCACCACGTCCGGCGCATAGGCCGCCACCCGGCCGCACGCCTCGTCCAGCGCCTGCGACCACACATCGAAGCCGCTGCCCCAGCGCAGCGGGTAGTTCACGTTGAAACCCTCGCCCGCGCCCGTCCCGGTCTCGTCGGCATGGCCGAGGAAATAGGGGTATTCCTGGCGCGGGTCGCCGTGGATGTTGCAGACCAGCACGTCGGCGCGGTCGTAGAAGATGGACTGGGTGCCGTTGCCGTGGTGGTAGTCGACATCGAGGATGGCGACGCGTCCGCTGCCGCCATCGAGCAGCGCCTGCGCCGCCACCGCCGCATTGTTGATGAAGCAGTAGCCGCCCATGGCGTTGGCGTGGGCGTGATGGCCGGGCGGGCGGCACAGCGCGAAGGCGCTCGCCGCGCCCGCGGCGATCAGGTCGACGCCGGTCAGGGCGACATCGGCCGAGGAGCGGATCGCGTCCCAGGTTCCGGCAACAAAGCAGCAGCCGGCATCGAAGGAGAAGTGGCCGAGCTTGCCGTCCACCGTCTCCGGCTCGATGTAGCGCATGCCGGGCGCGCGCCAGAAGCTCGGCAGGATCGGGAAGGGCCGCCCGTCGGCCACCCAGAGCTCGGTGAGCTGGGAGAGGAAGGTCACATAGGCGGCATCGTGCACCCGCAGCAGCGGGGCGAGCCCGTGCTCGGTCGGGGCGAGGGTGGCGCCGAATCCGCGCGCCTCCACCGCGGCGCGGATCATCTCGGCGCGCTCGGGCTTCTCGAAGGCGGGAACCACCTGACCGTTATAGAGCTCGACATGGCCGGAATGGCCGTGATGTCGCGGGGAATAGACCGTCTGCATCGGGGAAGGCTCGGCTGTCTGAGGGACGAATACGCCCCAGCATACCCAACCCCCGGCGCCGGCACAGCCGCCCGCATGCGCCGGGCGGCGGGCCGGATGCGGACCGGAAGAGGCGCGGCGGCGTTCCGGCCTGCGGTCATGTCGGTTCCGCGCAATCCAGCCCTGCCCGCGGCCTGCTTTGAAACGGGGCAGGCGCTGTGCTAAGCGACGGCTCGATTGTCGCGGCCAAGCGCACCCTTTTTCATCCGCCACCGCCGCTCAGGCCATGGAGACCGGCCAATGTCGTCCGAAGCGCACGCCGCCAACGCGGTTACCGACCAGTTCTTCTCCGCCCCGCTCGCCGAGACCGATCCGGAGCTCGCCGGCGCCATCGCGTCCGAACTCGGCCGCCAGCGCGACGAGATCGAGCTGATCGCCTCCGAGAACATCGTCTCCCGGGCGGTGCTGGAAGCGCAGGGTTCGGTGCTGACCAACAAATATGCCGAAGGCTATCCCGGCCGGCGCTATTACGGCGGCTGCCAGTTCGTCGACGTCGCCGAGCAGCTCGCCATCGACCGTGCGAAGAAGCTGTTCGGCGCCGGTTTCGCCAATGTGCAGCCCCATTCGGGCGCGCAGGCCAACATGGCGGTGTTCTTCGCCCTTCTGCAGCCGGGCGACACCTTCCTCGGCCTCAACCTCGCCGCGGGCGGCCATCTCACCCACGGCTCGCCGGTGAACGTGTCGGGCAAGTGGTTCAACGTGGTGCCCTACGGCGTGCGCGAGGACGACCACCGCATCGACTACGACGTGGTCGCCGACCTCGCCGCCCAGCACAAGCCGAAGCTGATCGTCGCCGGCGGCTCCGCCTATCCCCGCCATATCGACTTCGCGAAGATGCGGGCGATCGCCGATTCGGTCGGCGCCTATCTCATGGTCGACATGGCGCATTTCGCCGGTCTGGTGGCGGGCGGCGCGCACCCGAACCCGGTGCCCCACGCCCATGTGGTGACCACCACCACCCACAAGACCCTGCGCGGCCCGCGCGGCGGCATGATCCTGACCAATGACGAGGCGCTCGCCAAGAAGCTCAACTCGGCGATCTTCCCCGGCATCCAGGGCGGCCCGCTGATGCACGTCATCGCCGCCAAGGCGGTGGCCTTCGGCGAGGCGCTGCGCCCTGAGTTCAAGCTCTACGCGAAGAACGTGGTCGAGAACGCGAAGGCGCTGGCGGAAACGCTGAAGGGCCACGGCTTCGACATCGTCTCCGGCGGCACCGACACCCACCTGATGCTGGTCGATCTGCGTCCCAAGCGCCTCACCGGCAAGGTGTCGGAGATCGCGCTCGGCCGGGCGCACATCACCTGCAACAAGAACGGCATTCCCTTCGACCCGGAAAAGCCGATGGTCACCTCCGGCGTGCGCCTGGGCACCCCGGCCGGCACCACCCGCGGTTTCGGCGTGAAGGAGTTCCAGCAGGTCGGCGACATGATCGCCGAGGTGCTGAACGTGCTCTCGCAGAAGGGCGTCGAGGAAGACAGCCTGGTCGAGGCTGCGGTGCGCGAGAAGGTGGCCGGGCTGGTCGCCCGCTTCCCGATCTACAGCTGAGGCCCGCCCATGCGCTGTCCCTATTGCGGAAGCCTCGACACCCAGGTCAAGGATTCCCGGCCGACCGAGGACAGCGCCGCCATCCGGCGCCGCCGCATCTGCCCGGATTGCGGCGGCCGTTTCACCACCTTCGAGCGCGTGCAGCTCCGCGAGCTGATGGTCGTCAAGCGCTCCGGTCGACGGGTGGCGTTCGACCGCGACAAGCTCGCCCGCTCCATCGGCGTCGCGCTGCGCAAGCGGCCGGTCGATCCCGAGCGGGTTGAGCGGCTGGTGTCCGGCCTCGTCCGGCGCCTTGAAAGCCTCGGCGAGAACGAGATCACCTCCGAGACCATCGGCGAACTGGTGATGGAGAGCCTCAAGCAGCTCGACGACGTCGCCTATGTCCGCTTCGCCTCGGTCTATCGCAATTTCCGCGAGGCCAAGGATTTCAGCGCCGTGCTCGGCGAACTCGAGGCCCGTCCCGGCGAGGCGACCGGCGAGCGCCGCCACCGGGTGCGCGAGGAACTGCGGGCGGCCGGGGCGCTCGACGAGGACGATCCGCCGGCCGGGACAACGGAATGAACGGGCCCGCGGACCATCGCCGCCAGCCGGACGCCCGGCTCGACGAGGCGCTGATGGGCACCGCCCTGACGATCGGGCGGCACAATCTCGGTATCGCGTGGCCCAACCCCGCGGTGGGCGCGCTGGTCGTGCGCCACGGCGCGGCGGGACCGGTGATCCTCGGCCGGGGCTGGACCGCCGCCGGAGGGCGACCCCACGCCGAGCCCGTCGCCCTCGCCGCCGCCGGCGCGGCGGCAGCCGGCGCGACGCTCTACGTCACCCTCGAGCCCTGCTCGCATTACGGCCGCACCCCGCCCTGCACGGACGCCATCCGCGCCTCCGGCGTCGCCCGGGTCGTCGCCGCCATCGAAGACCCCGACCCCCGTGTCGCCGGGCGCGGCTTCACCCTGCTGCGGGCGAGCGGCATCGAGGTCACGGTGGGGCCGGGCGCCGAGCTTGCCCGCATCGACCATGCCGGCCACATTCGCCGCGTCGTCTCCGGCCGGCCGCACGTGCTGCTGAAGATGGCGGCCTCCAGCGACGGCAAGGCCGGGCTGGAAGGACGCCGCCCGGTGCGCATCACCGGGCCCGCCGCGCAGGCACAGGTCCACCTCATGCGCAGCCAGGCCGACGCCGTGCTGACCGGCATCGGCACCGTGCTGGCCGACGACCCGCAGTTCACCTGCCGGCTGCCGGGACTGCTCGACCGCTCGCCGGTGCGCGTGGTGCTGGACAGCGCGCTGCGGCTGCCGCTCGATTCCGCGCTGGTGCGCAGCCGCGAGGTCGCCCCGCTCTGGGTGGTCGCCGGCATCGACGCGCCGACCGAACCGGAGCTGGCGCTGCGCGAGCTCGGCATCGAGGTCATGCGCGTTGCCGACGGGGCCGATGGCGGGCTGGCGCTGGACGAGACGCTCCGGCTGCTCGCCATGCGCGGCATCACAAGGCTCATGGTCGAGGCCGGCCCGAGGCTGGCAAGCGCCGTCCTCACCGCCGATCTCGTCGACGAGGCGGCGCTCTTCACCGGCCCCGCGCCCCTCGGTGCCGCCGCGATCGAGGCGTTCGAGCCGCTGGCGCTGGAGGCGATGAACCATCATCTGATCGAGACCGACACCCGCAGGCACGGCGACGACCTCCTGCGCATCCTGAGGCGGCGCTAGCATGTTCACGGGCATCATTTCCGACATTGGCGAGCTTCTCGCCGTCACCCCCCGCCACGAGGTCCGGCGGCTGACCATCGGCACGCGCTACGACACCGGCGCGATCGCGCTGGGGGCCTCCGTCGCCTGTTCGGGCGTGTGCCTCACCGTCGTCTCGACCGCGCCGGGCCGCTTCGATGTCGAGGCGGCGCCGGAAACGCTCGCCATCACCACCGTGCGCGACTGGACGGCGGGCCGGCGGATCAACCTGGAGCGCGCTCTGAAGATTGGCGACGAGCTGGGTGGCCATATCGTGCAGGGCCACGCCGACGGCATCGCCCGGGTGGTCGAGCGGCACGATCTGGGCGAGACGACGAAGTTCGTGTTCGAGGCGCCGGCGCCGCTGGCCCGCTTCATCGCGATCAAGGGCTCCATCGCGCTCGACGGCACCTCGCTGACGGTGAACGAGGTGGAGGGCACCCGCTTCAGCTGCCTGCTGATCCCCCACACCCTCGCCGTGACCACCTGGGGCCCGGTGCAGGCGGGCGATGATGTCAATATCGAAGTCGACATGATGGCCCGCTACGCCGCGCGGCTTGCGGAGTTCCGCTGAGGCCTGTACGTCGTCGGCCGTCCCATTGCCAACGAGGTGCCTCCATGGCGAGCCCCCGCCCGCCGCGTGCATCCGATGCTCCCCTCGCGCCGCTCGACGGCGCCCGGGTCCTCATCGTCGAGGCGCGCTTCTATGACGATATCGCCGACGAGCTTCTGGCCGGCGCGGTCGGCGCGGTCGAGGCCGCCGGGGCGACCTTCGAGGTCGTCTCGGTGCCGGGCGCGCTGGAGATTCCCATCGCCATCGCGATGCGGCTCGATGCCGCCGCGGCGGCCGGCGAGCCTTTCGACGCCGCGGTCGCGCTCGGCTGCGTCGTGCGCGGCGAGACCTATCATTTCGAGGTCGTCGCCGGGGAGTCTTCCCGCGCGCTGATGGACCTCGCGGTCGCCCGCAAGCTCGCGCTCGGCAACGGCATCCTCACCGTCGAGACCGACGAGCAGGCCTGGGTGCGTGCCCGGGTGAGCGAGGGCAACAAAGGCGGCGGCGCAGCCGAGGCGGCGCTGACGTTGCTGCGCCTGCAGCGGAGCGGAGCCCGGCCATGACCGGGGCCGCCAAGGGCGTGAACCACAAGCCGGTGCGCAAGAGCGCGGCGCGGCTCAACGCCGTGCAGGCGCTCTACCAGATGGACGTCGCCGCGACGCCGCTGCCGGAAATTCTCGCCCAGTTCGAGACCCACTGGATCGGCAAGGAAATCGAGGGCGACGAGATCGCCGCCGCCGACGTCACGCTGTTCCGCGACATCGTCGCCGGCGTGCTGCGCGAGCAGCGGGTCATCGATCTCGCGCTCGACGCCGCGCTGGTCCATGGCTGGCCTCTCAAGCGCATCGAGGCGGTGCTGCGCGCGGTGCTGCGTGCCGGCGCCTATGAGCTTTCCGGTCGCCCGGACATTCCCGCCCGCGTCGTCGTCGCCGAATATGTGAACGTCGCGGCGGCCTTTCTCGACCGCGAGGAAACCGGAATGGTCAACGCGGTGTTGGATGGTCTGGCGCGCGAATCGCGGGCCGGCGAGTTCACCGGCTGAGGCAGGCCGGCACGGCATCGAACGGGCAGGAGAGCCGGCATGACGCAGACGGGATCGGCCAGCGGCGGGGCCTCCGCCGAGGACCGGCTGATCGCCCGGCTGTTCAAGCCGATCGCCCGGCATCCGGGCGCGATCGGCCTCACCGACGATGCCGCCTGCATCGCCCCGCCGCCCGGCCATGACCTCGTCCTGACCAAGGACGCGCTCGTCGCCGGCGTTCATTTCTTCCCGGACGATCCTCCGGCTTCCATCGCCCGCAAGGCGATGCGGGTGAACCTGTCCGATCTCGCCGCCAAGGGCGCGGTGCCGCTCGGCGTGCTGCTCGCCATCGCCATCCCGCCGGACATGGACGAGGACGCGCTGGCCGCCTTTGCCCGCGGCCTCGGCGAGGATGTGGAGGCCTATGGCGCGCCGCTGCTCGGCGGCGACACGGTGCGCACGCCGGGGCCGCTGACGGTGTCGCTCACCGCGCTGGGCACGCTGCCGCAGGGCAGCCTCGTGACCCGCTCCGGCGCGCGCGAGGGGCAGGCGGTGGTGGTCTCCGGCACGATTGGCGATGCCGCCCTGGGGCTCGCGCTGCGGCTCGACCCCGGTCGCCCCGGCTTCGCCCGGCTCGCGCCGGAGCACCGCGACTTCCTGCTGGACCGCTACCTCCACCCACGGCCGCGGCTCGGCCTCGCCGCCGCCTTGCGGGGCAGCGCGAGCGCCGCCATGGACGTGTCGGACGGGCTGGTGGGCGATCTCGCCAAGCTGCTGGCGGCGTCCGGTGTCGGGGCGGTTGTGGAAGCCGCCCGGGTGCCGCTCTCGCCCGCCGCCCGTGCCGCCATCGCCGCCGAGCCGGCGCTGCTGGAAACCGCCCTGACCGGCGGCGACGATTACGAGATTCTGGCGGTGGTGCCGGTTTCCCGGCTCGACGCCTTCGGTGTCAACGCCACCGCGGCCGGCGTGCCGTTGAGCGAGATCGGCCGCACCACTTCGGGCAGCGGCCTCAGCGTGGTCGGGGCGGACGGGGAGCCGCTGACCTTCGCGCGCGGCAGCTTCAGCCACTTCTGACCGAAAGGGCTGATTGCCACCTCCCGCGCCGCCGCCTAGCCTCTGGCGGCAAATGGCACAACGCCAGCGGGAACATATGACATGAAACTCAAGAGCCTCGTCCTCACGGCAGCAGCGCTGATGCTCGGCGTCGGCGTCGCCCAGGCCGACATCAAGAAGGTGCGAATCGGCACCGAGGGCGCGTACCCGCCCTTCAACTCGGTCGATTCGACCGGTCAGCTCGTCGGCTTCGACATCGATATCGCCAAGGCCATGTGCGAGAAGATGAAGGTGGAATGCACCTTCGTGGCGCAGGACTGGGACGGCATCATCCCGGCCCTGCTCGCCAAGAAGTTCGACGCGATCGTCGCCTCCATGTCGATCACCGACGAGCGCAAGGAGAAGGTGGCCTTCACCATTCCCTACTACCTCACCCCCGGCAATTTCATCGCGCCGAAGAACACCACCCTCACCGACATCTCTCCCGCCGGGCTGAAGGGCAAGACCATCGGCGCCCAGTCCTCGACCACCGGTTCGGTCTATCTTGAGGACAAGTACAAGGATTCCGAGATCAAGCTGTACCAGACCCAGGACGAGGCCAATGCCGACCTCGCCGCGGGCCGTCTCGACGCGGTGCTGGCCGACAAGTTCGTGCTGTACGAGTGGCTGGAGAAGACCGACGCCGGCAAGTGCTGCAAGTTCATCGGCCCGGACCTAGCCGACGTGAACCCGCAGGGCACCGGCATCGCGCTGCGCAAGGAGGACAACGAGCTGCGCGAGATGTTCAACAAGGCGATCAAGGAGATCGTCGCCGACGGCACCTACAAGAAGATCAACGCCAAATACTTCCCCTTCGACATCTACTGATCGACGAGAGCGAGGGTCCGCCGCGTGGACCCTCTCCACGATGCGGGCGGGGCGGCGGGGCAGGGGCTCCGCCGCCCTCGCATGCCGCCTGTCCCGTCCTGCCGGAGTCCATCATGAAGTCGGATACACTGGTGCTCGGCGCCGGGATCGTCGGCACCTCCATCGCCCTGCACCTCGCGCTGCGCGGCCAGTCCGTCACGCTGGTCGATCGCCGCGCGCCGGGCGAGGAGACCTCCTACGGCAATGCCGGCCTGGTGGAGGCGGCCTCGCTCTACCCCGTCGCATTCCCGCGCGATTTCCGGGCGCTGCTCGACGTCGCGCTGGGGCGCAACCCGGCGGCCAACTACCACCTCTCCGCGCTGCCGGGGCTCACGCGCTGGATGTTCAACTACTGGCGGGCGTCGGCGCCGGACCGCGTTCTCATCTATGCCCGGGTGATGCAGACCCTGCTCAGCCACAGCATCGCCGAGCACGATCATCTCGCCGCGCTGGCGGGCGCTGAACATTATTTCCGGGAAGGCGGCTGGCTGAAGCTCTACCGCACTCCGCAGGGGCTCGACGTCGAGCGCAGGGAATTTCCGCTCGCCCGGCAATACGGCCTCACCGCGGTGGAGAAGAGCGTGGATGAGGCGCTGGAGCTGGAGCCCGCGCTGCGGCCGGTCTTCCATGGCGCGGTGCTGTGGTCCGATCCCCATTCGGTTTCCAGCCCCGGGGGCGTCACCAAGGCCTATGCCGCCCATTTCGAGCGGCTCGGCGGCCGGCTGGTGCAGGCCGATGCCCGCTCGCTCGGCGCCATTCCCGGCGGCTGGCGGGTCGAGACCGCGAAGGGCCGGCACGACGCCGACCGGGTCGTCGTCGCGCTGGGGCCGTGGGCCCGCGACCTGCTCGACCCGCTGGGCGTGCGGGTCCCGCTGCAGGTGAAGCGCGGCTACCACATGCATTATGGCGCTCAGGGCAATGCCGGGCTGCGCCGGCCGGTGCTCGACGAGGAGGGCGGCTATGTCATCACCCCGATGGAAGCCGGCATCCGGCTGACCACCGGGGTGGAGTTCGCGCGCCGCGATGCTCCCAAGAGCCCGGTTCAGCTCGCCCGCACCGAGGCGCTGGCGCGCGACCTCTTCCCGCTGGGGCCCCGGCTCGAGCCGGAACCGTGGATGGGTTGCCGACCCGCCTTCCCCGACATGCTGCCGGCCATCGGCCCGGTGCCGCGCCGGCCGGGGCTGTGGCTGGCGATCGGCCACCAGCATCTCGGCTTCACCCTCGGCCCGGTGACCGGGCGGCTGGTGGCGGAGATGATGACGGGCGCCGACCCGGTGGCGGATCCCGCGCCTTTCGCGCCCGGCCGCTTCGGTTGAAAGCCGCCGGGCAGGCCGGCTTCGCGGCATGTATTTGGTATTCTAGCGGTTTTTCGCGCCCAACACGAAGCATTCATTGCAGGTGGTGCGACTTTTTGGCACGCTCGCGACCGTCGGGTCCCGGCTGGCGGGCGGAGACACCGAGACGGGCGACGCCGCGGCGCCGCACCACCCGCAAAAAAACCCGCCTGTGGAAACAGCCCAGGTGGAATCCCTTCATGCTTTCGCTCTTCCTCATCATCGTCTGCGGCGCGCTCTCCATCGTCTACGGCGTATGGGCGATCCGCTCCGTCCTGTCCGCCGATCCCGGCACGTCGCGCATGCAGGAGATTGCCGGCGCCATCCGTGAGGGCGCGCAGGCCTATCTCGCGCGGCAATACACGACCATCGCCGTGGTGGGCGCCGTCATCTTCCTTGTGGTCGGGTTCCTGCTCGGCTGGCTGGTGGCATTCGGCTTCCTGTTCGGCGCGCTGCTCTCCGGCCTTGCCGGGTTCATCGGCATGAACGTGTCGGTGCGGGCGAATGTGCGCACGGCGCAGGCCGCGACGGTCTCGCTCGCCGGCGGGCTGGACATCGCCTTCAAGGCCGGCGCGGTCACCGGCCTTCTGGTGGCCGGCCTCGCGCTGCTGGCCGTGTCGATCTATTACGGCGTGCTGGTGCACTTGCTGGGCTTCGGCAGCGGCGAGCGAACGGTGATCGACGCGCTGGTGGCGCTGGGCTTCGGCGCCTCGCTGATCTCGATCTTCGCACGGCTCGGCGGCGGCATCTTCACCAAGGGAGCGGATGTCGGCGGCGACCTCGTCGGCAAGGTCGAGGCCGGCATCCCCGAGGACGATCCCCGCAATCCCGCCACCATCGCCGACAATGTCGGCGACAATGTCGGCGATTGCGCCGGCATGGCGGCCGACCTGTTCGAGACCTATGCGGTGACGCTGGTGGCCACCATGGTGCTCGCCATCATCTTCTTCTCTGGCGACAGCGAGACGTTGCGCGCCATGGTGCTCTACCCGCTCGCCATTGGCGGGGTGTGCATTCTCACCTCCATTGCCGGCACGTTTTTCGTGAAGCTGCCGGCCAGCCAGTCGATCATGGGCGCGCTCTACCGCGGCTTCATCGCGACGGCGCTGCTGTCCGTGGTGGCGCTGGCTCTGGTCACCGGGCTGGTGGTCGGGTTCGGCCCCATCGCCGGGGTCGGTTTCTCCGGCTTCGCGCTGTTCCTGTGCGGGCTGGTCGGGCTGCTGGTGACCGGCGCCATCGTCTGGATCACGGAGTACTACACCGGAACCGGCTATCGGCCGGTGGTGTCGATCGCCCAGGCCTCGGTGACCGGGCACGGTACCAACATCATCCAGGGCCTCGCCGTTTCGCTGGAATCGACCGCCCTGCCGACGCTGGTCATCATCGCCGGCATTCTCGCCACCTATGGGCTGGCGGGGCTCTTCGGCACCGCGATCGCGGCGACGACCATGCTGGCGCTGGCCGGCATGGTGGTTGCGCTCGACGCCTTCGGGCCGGTGACCGACAATGCCGGCGGCATCGCGGAAATGGCCGGTCTTCCCAAGGAGGTGCGCCACGCCACCGACGCGCTCGACGCGGTGGGCAACACCACCAAGGCCATCACCAAGGGTTACGCCATCGGCTCGGCCGGGCTGGGCGCCCTTGTGCTGTTCGCCGCCTATAACCAGGATCTGAAGTTCTTCACCGCCAACGCCGCCGCCAATCCCTATTTCGCCGGCGTGCAGCCGAACTTCTCGCTGGAAAATCCCTATGTCGTCGTCGGCCTGCTGTTCGGCGGGCTGCTGCCCTTCCTCTTCGCCGCCATGGGCATGACGGCCGTGGGGCGGGCGGCCGGCGCGATCGTCGAGGAGGTGCGCCGGCAGTTCCGCGAGAAGCCCGGCATCATGCAGGGACGCGACAAGCCGGACTACGGCCGGGCGGTCGACATGCTCACCCGCGCCGCGATCAAGGAGATGATCATCCCCTCGCTGCTGCCGGTGCTCTCACCCATCGTCTGCTATTTCGCGATCTATCTGATCGCCGGGGGCGGGGCGGCGGGCAAATCGGCCGGCTTCTCGGCGGTCGGGGCGATGCTGCTCGGCGTGATCGTGACCGGGCTGTTCGTCGCGATTTCCATGACCTCGGGCGGCGGGGCCTGGGACAACGCCAAGAAATCCTTCGAGGACGGCTTCGTCGACAAGGACGGCGTGCGTCACCTGAAAGGCTCGGAAGCCCACAAGGCCGCCGTGACGGGCGACACCGTCGGCGATCCCTACAAGGACACGGCGGGACCGGCGGTCAACCCGATGATCAAGATCACCAACATCGTGGCGCTGCTGCTGCTCGCCGTGCTGGCCCACTGAAGAGGCCGCCTGCGGCCGGGGTCTCGCGATCCCGGCCTCCCGGGCACCGGCCCGGCGCGCTTCGACCTTCGCTCAGGCCGGTTCCGTCAGCCGCGGGAAGGCGTCGGGGCCCCGCCGGATCAGCCGCCGGCGAAGCCCGTGGCGGAGAAGATCTGGCCGAGGAAGGACAGCTCGCCGCCGCTGGTCGGCGTCGTGCGGGAGACGAAGTCGAACACCTTGCCGTCCTGCAGGCCGTAATCGGCGATGCGGGTGACGCGCTTGTCCTTCGGGTCGAAATAGATCGCCATGACCCGCTGGTCGATGATCTCCGGCCGCATGAACATGACCTTCTTGGTCCGCTGCGAGATGTAATAGAACACCTCGCCGTCCACGGTGGCCACGGTGGAGGGGGTGCCCAGCACCAGAAGCACCTGCTCCTGGCTGGAGCCGATCGGCAACTGGTCCAGCGCGTTCTGGGTGGAGACGTAGCCGCGCTGCTGCTCAGAGACGAAGCCGGTGGGCTGGCGCGGCAGGCCGAGGCTCGCCGAGGGCAGGGGCGTGTCGCCGCAGGCCGCCAGCGTGCCGGCGGCGAGGATCACGGCGAGGGCGGCGACACCCTTGCGGCAGCGTGCCGATCCGGCGGTCCCTGCGAACTTCGTCTGCATCCATTCCTCGTTCGGTTCGACAGCCGCGTCCGGCCGCGCGCCGCTTGATCTGCCATGCCCGGCGGCGGGTGGAAAGCCCGGAACAGCCAAAGGCCCGACCGGCGCCTGCCGGCGAACCGTCCGGGGCGCTGTCCCGCGCCGCCACCCCACGCCGCACTTGCCTCGCGGCCGCGCTCACGCTAACCCGCCCCTACGCCGAGAGGCGAACGGGCGTGGGCAGCCGGGAGACGGCCATGATTCTCCGCTTCTTCCGCCGCGACGATGCGGTCGAGACCATCCAGCGGCTCTATGGCGCGATCGTGGCGCAATCGCGCGATCCCGTCTTCTACACCGCTTATCGCGTGCCCGACACGATCGAGGGGCGCTTCGAGATGATCCTGCTGCATCTCTTCGCGCTGTTTCACCGCCTGAAGGCCGAGGACGAGGCGCGGCGGGCGCTGGGCCAGCGGGTGTTCGACGCCTTCTGCGTCGACATGGACGCCAATCTGCGGGAGATGGGCGTCGGCGACCTGATCGTGCCCAAGCGGATGAAGAAGATCGCCGAGTCCTTCTTCGGCCGCATCGCGGTTTATGATGCCGGGCTGGCGCAGCCGGAAGCCGGCGAGCTTGCCGACGCCCTGCTGCGCAACGTCTATTCCGGCGCGGCGGACCGCGGGGCAGAGGCCACGGCGCTGGCAGCCTATCTGCGCGTCCTCACCGGCGCGCTCGACACTGTCCCGTTCGAGACCTTCGCGCGGGGCGAGATTCCGTTTCCCACGGTCGCCGTCCCGGCAGGGCTGGCCGCCGCCGCGCAAGGAGCATCGTCATGAGCGAAGCGCCGCCCTTCACCCATCCGATCCTCGTCGCCAGCCTTCCCGATGCCGGCTCCACCTTCAGGCTGGCGCCGGATGAGGCGGTGCGTGCCGCGCTGGCGCGTGACTTCGACATCCCGGCCATTCCCGCACTGACGGCGCGCGTGACCCTCGTGCCGGACCATCAGGGCGGGGTGCGGGTGGAAGGCCATCTCGACGCCGTGGTCCGGCAGATCTGCGTCGCCACGCTCGAGCCTTTCGACGCGCCGGTGTCCGAGGACATCGAGATGCACTTCGTTCCGGCCGATCGCCTGCCCGAGGTGCAGCCCGGCGCCGAGGTCGAGGTGGGCGCCGAGGATCTGCCCGACCCGCTGATCGATGGGCGGATCGACATCGGCGCCGTGGTCGCCGAGTTCCTGGCGCTGGGCCTCGACCCCTATCCCCGCAAGCCGGGCGTGGAATTCACCCCCGTGACCGAGGATGTCGAACCCGAATCCCCGTTCGCCGTTCTCAAGAAGCTCGTGGGCCCGGGACCCGAGGGCGCGTGAACGCCGATAGTTGACCCGTGTCGCCCTGCCGCTCTTGTCACGCCTGCCCACCTGAGGCATGCCCTCTGCGGCGGACGTCGCCGGGCAAGGCGGCGTCCGGCTCCATCGGCGTCGCCAAAGCCGAACGGCGCGCCGTCCAACTTTGAATGACCAGGACAGAACCCGCTTCAATGTCATCGCTCGTCCGCATCGCGCTCGACGTCATGGGCGGAGACCACGGCCCCCAGGTGGTGCTGCCCGGCGCCGAGATCGCGCTCGTGCGGCATCCCGACATTCGCTACCTGCTGTTCGGCGACGAGGCCAAAATCCGCGAGATCCTCGCCGCCCGGCCGAAGCTGGCCGCGGCCAGCGAGGTCTTCCACACCGATGTGGTCGTCCGCATGGACGACAAGCCGAGCCAGGCTTTGCGGCAGGGCCGCAAGGTCTCCTCCATGTGGCGCGCCATCGACGCGGTGCGGCTCGGCAAGGCCGACTGCGCCGTTTCCGCCGGCAATACCGGCGCGCTGATGGCCATGGCCAAGGTCAATCTCAAGACCATGTCCGGCATCTCCCGGCCCGCCATTGCCTGCCTTTGGCCGACCCGGCGCGGCGAGAGCGTGGTTCTGGATGTCGGCGCCAGCATCGGCGCGACGGCGCAGCACCTCATCGACATGGCGGTGATGGGTGCGGCGATGGCGCGCATCGTCTTCGATATCGAACGCCCCAGCGTCGGCCTGCTCAATGTCGGCGTCGAGGAGGTCAAGGGCGTCGAGGAGGTCAAGGAAGCCGGGGCCTCGCTGCGCGCGGCCGACCATCCCGGGCTCGACTATCGCGGTTTCGTCGAGGGTGACGACATCGGCAAGGGCGTCGTCGATGTCGTGGTGACCGAGGGGTTCGCCGGCAACATCGCGCTGAAGACCGCCGAGGGCACCGCCCGCCAGGTGGCGGAGTTCCTCGGCGAGGCGATCCGCCGGAGCTGGATGGCCAAGCTCGGCTATCTGCTGGCGCGGGGTGCCTTCCAGGCGCTGCGCGAGAAGCTGGACCCCCGCCGCTCCAATGGCGGGGTGTTCCTCGGCCTCAATGGGGTCGTCATCAAGAGCCATGGAGGCACCGACGCCGAAGGCTTCGCCTCGGCGGTCGACATCGGGTACGACATGGTCCGCTATCAACTCCTTTCCCGCATCGAGGCCAACATCAGCGAGCGGCCGCGTGCGGGCGGCGCCGATCCGTCCGCTGCGGCGGCTGGCGTGTCCTCGGACGTTCTGCAGGTTCAATCGTGAGCACATTCCGTTCCGTCGTCCGCGGCGTGGGGGCCTATCTGCCCGCCCGCACCCTCACCAACGCCGATCTTGCGCTGATGGTGGACACCTCCGACGACTGGATCGTGCAGCGCACCGGCATCCGGGAGCGGCGCATCGCGGCGGAAGGCGAGGTGACCTCGGACCTCGCCCTCAACGCGGCGCGCGTGGCGCTGGCCGATGCCGGGCTGGAGCCCGCCGACATCGACCTGATCGTGCTCGCAACCTCGACGCCGGACAACACCTTCCCCGCCACGGCGGTGGCCGTGCAGGCGGCGCTCGGCATCACCCGCGGGGCCGCGTTCGATCTGCAGGCGGTGTGTTCCGGCTTCGTCTACGCGCTGGCGACCGCCGACACCTTCCTGAAATCGGGCAGCTTCCGCCGGGCGCTGGTGATTGGCGCCGAGACCTTCTCGCGTATCCTCGACTGGTCCGACCGCACCACCTGCGTCCTGTTCGGCGACGGCGCCGGCGCCATGGTGCTGGAGGCCGTGGAGCATGACGGCGACGCCGCCGCCCGCGGGGTGATGACCACCCATCTGCGCTCCGACGGCCGGCACAAGCACAAGCTCTATGTCGATGGCGGCGTGTCCTCGACCCGCTCGGTCGGCTTTCTCCGTATGGAGGGGCGCGAGGTCTTCCGCCACGCCGTCGGCATGATCACCGATGTCATCGAGGACGCCTTCGCCGCCACCGGAGTCGACGCGCAGACGCTGGACTGGTTCGTTCCCCACCAGGCCAACCGTCGCATCATCGACGCCAGCGCCCACAAGCTCGGCATTGCGCCGGAGAAGGTCGTGATCACGGTGGACCGCCACGGCAACACCTCGGCCGCCTCCATCCCGCTCGCGCTCGCGGCGGCCCATGTCGACGGGCGCATCAAGCGGGGCGACGTCGTGCTGCTCGAGGCGATGGGTGGCGGCTTCACCTGGGGTTCGGCGCTGATCCGCTGGTAAGGGCGGCTGCTGTCAGCGTTGACCGCACCCGGCGGAGCCGCCTACGCTGCCGGGCTGACATACAGGAGCCTGCGCAGCCTGCGAGAGCGGGGCGGTGTCGCGGCGACGAAGTGGAGAGTTGAGCATGAGCGGCCGGACGATCACCCGGGCAGATCTCTGCGAAGCGGTATATCAACGCGTCGGCCTCTCGCGCACGGAATCCGCCGCGCTGGTGGAGACGGTGCTGACCGAGATCGCCGAATGCGTGGCGCGCGGCGAGACGGTGAAGCTCTCTTCCTTCGGTTCCTTCGTGGTGCGGCAGAAGGGCGAGCGGGTCGGGCGCAACCCCAAGACCGGCGAGGAGGTGCCGATCGCCCCCCGCCGCGTGATGGTGTTCAAGCCCTCCAATATCCTGAAGCAGCAGATCAACGGCACGGCCGATTCGAAGTGACCGGAGCCGCGGCGCCGCCTTGGGCAGCCCGCGGTAGGCAGTGCCACAGCCGGAGGAGGATCTGGCCGTGGAGAAGGGACCCGACGCCTTCCGAACGATCAGCGAGGTCGCGGACGACCTCGACCTGCCCCAGCACGTCCTCCGCTTCTGGGAGACGCGCTTCCCGCAGATACGCCCGCTGAAGCGCGGCGGCGGGCGGCGCTATTACCGCCCGGACGATGTCGAGCTGCTGCGCGGCATCCGGCACCTGCTCTACAGCGAAGGCTACACCATCCGCGGCGTGCAGCGGATCCTGAAGGAGCAGGGCCTGCGTTACGTCCAGCAGGTCTGGCAGCCTGGTGCGGAGCCCGTTCCGCCGGCCTCGACGTTGCCGGGCAGGGACGAGGGCGAAGGTGATGAGCGGGGTGCCGGCGCCTCCGGCGCGCCTTCCGCCGCCGGCGAACCCCGGGCGGGCGGGGCGCTCGGCGGGCTGCTGAACCTGCTGCCGTCCCGGCGCCGCGACGAGGCGGTGGAGGCCGTCGTGCCGCCCGCTCCGCGCGCGCCGCGCCGCGAGCCGGGACCACGCGAGCCGAACCTGCGCGAGCCCGCCCCGCACCAATGGGCGTCCCACGGTGCTACCCCGCCCGGCGCCGAGGACACCGGCAGGCTGGTGCGGGCCGAGGCCGAAGCCCCGGCCGGCCATGCGGCACGGCTCGCCCGCCATGGCGGCGAGCGGCTGATGCCCGAGCATGTGGAGCTGCCGTTCCCGCCGCTGGCCGTGTCGCCGCCTGCGGCGGTCGTGATGCCGGCGCCGGTCTTCGTTCCGCCGCCTGTTCCTGCGCCGCCACGGGAAGCGCACCCCCGTCCGGGCCGGGAGGCGCCGCCGCCAGCCCCGCCGGTTGCTGCGGAGGTGGAGCCCGCCCGGTCTTTGCCGGCGGAACACCCGCGGCTCTCGCATGAGGATATGCGTCGCCTCAAGGCCACGCTGAACGAACTTCACGAGTGCCGCCGGCTGCTTGAGGAGGCGGCGGCGCCACGCGGCTGATGCCTGTCCGTCGCGCAGCGCGCCGAACCGGCTCGAGGCGTCGGTGTGGCGTCTTCGTCCCCTACCCGATCCTATCGAGGAGAGGGACGACGGCCCGCCGCGCGGGCCGGCCTCCGTCAGTCGATCACGGCGAGATCGACCCGGGCCACGCCGCGCCGGCGAAAGCCGAGCGCGTCCGCGGCGGCGGTGGAAACGTCGATCACCCGGCCGCGGACGAACGGGCCGCGGTCGTTGATGCGGACCACGACGGAACGGCCATTGGCGGTATTGGTGACGCGCACATGGGTGCCGAACGGCAGTGAGCGGTGCGCGGCGGTCATGGCGGCGGCATTGTGGTGCTCGCCGCTGGCGGTGCGCCCGCCATATCCATAGTAGGAAGCCATGCCGCTTGCCGAGCCGAGCCTTTTCTCGGCCGCCGCGCCAGGTGTCGCGGAGAGGCAGATGACGATGAGCGAGGTCGCGCCGAGAGTGGCGCGCGAAGCCGGCCCGAGGGCGCGGCGGACGTTCAGGTAGCTAAAGCGCAATGTATCGGTTCCCGTGTCGCCATCCAGCCCGGCTGGCGACAGTGGAAGAGGACTGCCCATGCGTCGCGGGACAGTCTAGGTCAGCGGCCAAGCGGACCAATACCTCTTCGGTTGGTTGACATCCCCGCGTGGTCAATACAGCAAGTGGAGGGGGATATCAACTTTGGCAGTCATGCGCATTCGCATCCATAATGGATCGGATTTTTGCCGGGAATCCTCTGCCCGATTTAAAACATCTTGCCGCCTGAATTGCTATAGCCTCGGCTGCACGCTCTTGTTGGCGCGGGTTGGGCGCGGCCGCCGCCGCCGCCACAACCAAAGGCCGGATTACGCCGGCCGAGGAGGATGCTAAAGGAAGGGCCGTTCCATCCGTCCGACGCCTCAGGAGTTGCCGCCATGACCGCTGCCCCGCACGAATTTCCGCCTGTCCCGCAGGAAGTCGCCGATGTCCTGAAGGCGGTGGGCGTCGATCCCGGGCTGTGGACCGGCGGCGGCCGTGCCGTGCGTTCCCCGGTCACCGGCGAGGTGGTCGCTCACGTCACGGACGCGACCCCCGAGCAGGTCGGCGCCGCGGTCGATCAGGCGGTTGCCGCCTTCCATGCCTGGCGGACGGTGCCGGCGCCGCGGCGCGGCGAACTGGTGCGCCTGCTCGGCGAAGAGCTTCGCACGCACAAGCAGGCGCTCGGCCGGCTGGTGACGCTGGAGGCGGGCAAGATCGTCTCGGAGGGCCTCGGCGAGGTGCAGGAGATGATTGATATCTGCGACTTCGCCGTCGGTCTCTCGCGCCAGCTCTACGGCCTCACCATCGCGTCGGAGCGGCCCGGCCATCGCATGATGGAAACCTGGCATCCGATCGGTCCGGTCGGCGTGGTGACGGCGTTCAACTTCCCGGTTGCGGTCTGGTCATGGAACGCCGCGCTTGCGCTGGTGTGCGGCAATCCGGTGCTGTGGAAGCCCTCGGAGAAGTCGCCGCTGACCGCGCTGGCGGTGCAGGCGCTGGTGGAGCGGGCCATCGCCCGCTTCGGCGAGGCGCCGAAGGGGCTGACCCAGGTGCTGATCGGCGCGGGCGACGTCGGCGCGGCGCTGGTCGACGATCACCGGGTCCCGGTGATCTCCGCCACCGGGTCGACCCGAATGGGCCGCATTGTGGGCGAGCGGGTGGCGCGCCGCTTCGGCCGCTCCATCCTTGAGCTCGGCGGAAACAACGCCGCCATCGTCTCTCCCTCGGCCGACCTCGACATCGCGCTGCGCGGCATCGCCTTTGCGGCGATGGGCACCGCGGGCCAGCGCTGCACCACGCTGCGCCGGCTGATCGTGCATGAGAGCGTGTATGATGCGCTGGTGCCGCGTCTGGTGAAGGCTTATGCCTCGGTGGGTATCGGCGATCCCCGCAGCGCCTCCACGCTGATCGGCCCCCTCATCGACGAAGCCTCTTTCGAAGCGATGCAGCGTGCGCTCGACGCCGCCCGTGCCGCCGGTGCGACGGTCCATGGCGGCGAGCGGGTCGGCGCCGCGGGCAAGCCGGGCGCCTTCTATGTCCGTCCCGCGCTGGTCGAGATCGACTCGCAGATCGAGGTAGTGCGGCAGGAGACCTTCGCCCCCATTCTCTACGTGCTGCGCTGCGCCGGCCTGCACGAGGCCATCAAGCTGCAGAACGAGGTGCCGCAGGGCCTCTCCTCCTCCATCTTCACCAACGACATGCGCGAGGCCGAGACCTTCATGTCGGCGGAAGGGTCGGACTGCGGCATCGCCAATGTGAACATCGGGCCGTCCGGCGCGGAAATCGGCGGCGCCTTCGGCGGCGAGAAGGAGACCGGCGGCGGCCGAGAGGCGGGCTCCGACGCCTGGAAGGCCTATATGCGCCGGGCCACCAACACCATCAACTATTCCCGCACCCTGCCGCTGGCGCAGGGCGTCTCGTTCGACATCGAGGAGTGACGCTTACGGCGTCCACCGGCTGACCACCGCCTCCAGTGCGGGGCGGGGCCGCTCGGGCGCCCCCTCCAGCGGGCGGCCGATATGGATGAAGCCGGCGATCCTCTCGCCGGCTTCGACCCCCAGCAGCGCGGCCGCTTCGGGGTCGCGCCCCGGCCATTTCAATAGCCACTGGGTGACGAAGCCCATCGCATTCGCCGCGACGGTGAGCGCCATGCCCAAGGCGCCGGCGGACAGGATCTGGTTCCATTCCGGCACTTTCGAGCTACGGTCCGGTCGGCTCACCACCACCACCGTGACCGGAGCCCGCAGCAGGTAGCTCCGCCACATGTCGCCCTTGCCCGCCGCCATGTCGGGATTCTGCACGGCGTAGAGCGCATCGAGGCGCTCGCCGAGAACGCTCCGCGCCTCCCCCTCGATCACGATCAGCCGCCAGGGCGCGAGCCGGCCATGGTCCGGCGTGCGAATGGCGAGGGTCAGAATCGTTTCGAGTTCATCGGGCGTCGGCCCCGGCGCGCCGAGCGCCCGCAGCGGCAGCGAACGGCGCGTCGACAGGCGCTCCACCATCTCCGCGCTGGGGGGCAGCGCGGGCGGTGCGAGACGGGCGGCGGCGAGGGGGGCGCCGTGCCCATGATGGCGGGGCTGATTTTCGTTCATGCGTGACCTGCCTCGGCCGTGATGGCCGAAGCTATCCTACCCCATCGCGTCGCCTTCGCCGCCCTGCAACGGAACCCGTGGAGTTCGTCGCAACGAGGCTTGCATGCGACGCCCCGAGCCGTTAGACAACGCGCCATAGTCGTCGGAGCGTAGCGCAGCCTGGTTAGCGCACCAGTCTGGGGGACTGGGGGTCGGAGGTTCAAATCCTCTCGCTCCGACCATTTCTCCCCCGATCCATTCCTTTCAGGCCGATGCCGACGCGGTTCAGACCGTGCCCGGCTTGACGTCACTGGCCTCCAGCAAGATGGCTTCCGGCTGCGCGTCGGTGACCCGGCATTTCGCCATGGCCGCAGCCTCGATGGCGGGGCGATGCCGCTCGAAGCGGGCCAGCCGGTCGCTGGTGTTGACCGCCGGTCCCCCGCCTTCGAGCTGATCGAGCGCGTCCCAGCTCACGAAGCAATCGATGATGTCCTGCGGTCCGCGGACGCCAAAGCGCACCGCCCGGCGTTGCAGCATGTCGTCCGGCCCGCGGCCGGCATGGTGGTCGGACATGGTCCGTTCTCCTGTTCTGGTGAGCCCGGCGGGGCCGGGCGTGTGTAACAACAACCCCCAGGGCGCGCGGAAGTTCGGATCACGTCTCGTGTGAACGGTCCGCCTTTAACGGGCTGGAAACCATGCCGCCCCGATGATCCCGCCATGTCAGATCGCCTTCCCCTGCCGCTGGCTGCTCCCGGGTCGTTGCTCCAGCCTTCGCATCCGCCGGCCCCGGCTCGCGGGGAGGATGGCCGCGGCCTGTGGAGATATCTGCGGCGCGGGCGCCTCGCCGTGGTGGCATCTGCCGTTGCCGGAGCCCTGCTGGCGGCCGGTGTGGTCAACCTGGTGCCGCCACGCTACGTCGCCACGGCACGCCTTGTGCTGGAAACCGGATCGACCCAGCTCGACCGCGGCCAGCTCGCCAGCCGGCTGCAGGTCATGGGCTCGCGCGATCTCGCCCGCCAGGTGGTGCGCGAACAGCGCCTGGCCACCCGTCTGCCCGATGCCGCGGGCTCCGAGGAGGCCGCGCTGGAAGCCGTGCTGGCCGGCCTCAACATTCGCCCCGTCGACGGCTCGCAGATGATCGCCATCAACTATGCGGCGGCGGGGCCGCGCCTTGCCGCCGACGTGGCGAACGCCTTCGCCGACATCTATCTCCGCCGCCAGCAGGCGTCGCTGGAGACGCCGGCCAGCCGGGGCGACAGCGCGGGCCGGGTGCGGCTGATGAGCCGGGCCGACCCCGAGACGGCGCCGCGCTATCCCCGGCGCAGCCACATCATCCTTGCCGGCGGGTTGCTCGGCCTGCTGGCCGGGCTTGCCGCTGTGCTGGCGGGGTGGCGCCGCCGGCGGCTCGAACCCGAGGCGGCCGGCTGGTCGGCGGGCGAGGTGCCGTGCTGCGACGGCCGGCGCGAGCGGCATCTGCCGTGGATCGGAAGTCCCCGGGGGCAGGGGGCCGGCATGGGCGACATCGTCCGTGCGGTGGAAGCCCGTGGCGACAGGGCGCGGCTGGTGGTCGTCACCGGCATCGCCGCCGATGAGGCGGTGGGTGCCTGTGCGGTGCGGCTGGCGCGGGAACTCGCCGGCGACAGCCGGGTGGCGCTGGTGAGCCTCGATGCCGGCCATATGGGGCTCGAGCGCCTGACCGCGGACCCGAGGGCGCCGGGGCTTGCCGACCTGCTGTTCGGCGTCGCCAGCTTCTCCGAAGTCGTCCATCGGGAGGCCGGTTCGCGCTGCCATATCATTCCAATCGGGCGTGGGCTCCGCGATCTCGACGCCATCGTCTCGGCCGACCGGCTGGTCCTGATTCTGGGCACGCTGGCGCAGACCTATGACCATGTCGTCATCGCCGCCCCTCCGCTGGGCGGTGTCGCCGGGACGGAGCGGCTTGCCGCCTTGGGCCCGACGGTGGTGCTGGTGACGCCGCCGGACGAGGACGGCGGCGGCGCCACCGATGCCGTGGAGGCCTTCGACGCGCTTGCCGCCCGCGGCTTCGACGCCATCGCCCCGGTGGCTTTCGCCGCCCCGCTCCGGCTCCCGCTCGCCGCCTGAACCCGGAGCGAAGCGGGCAGCCGCGCTGAATCCGCGCAGCCTCACCCCGCGATTGCGGGCGGCCGTGCGCCGGCCGCGCCGGCTCAGAGCGTTTCCGGCTTGCGGTCGAGCCGCACCATCCAGCCGATCACCAGCCCTGCCGGCACCACCCAGCCGAGGCCGAGCACGACATAGGCGATGAACTGCCCTGCCGCGGGGAGGGTGGTTACGCGGCCCTGCGCCAGCGCCATGGCGCCGAGGGCCCAGACGATGACCAGCACCAGCAGCGCGACCGTGCCGATAAATTTGCGCAGCCGCGGCGGCAGCGGGGGCCGGGCGCCGGGGGAGGGCTTCGAACGGTCGGCTGGCGGCATGGCGGCATCCCGATCTTGTGAAGGGCCCGGCGCGGTGCGGGACATTTGGCGCAGTTGCGCGGCTCTGCCGGCCTCTATATCGCTCGCGACGATCCGACGAAAGCGGGCGGCGGTCGCTGGCAGGGCGATGCCGCGCCAGCCGCAGGGAGCCGCCATGACGAGCCTCGATACGCCCTTCGCCGCCCTGCGGCGCGCCGTGCCGGATGATATGGCGCGCGGCGCGCGGCTGCGGCCGGTGCGGGTCTGGCTCTATCTGGTGGCGGCGCTCATCGTGCTGATGGTGGTGGTGGGCGGCGCGATCCGCCTCACCGAATCCGGCCTGTCCATCACCGAGTGGAAGCCGGTCACCGGCATGATCCCGCCGCTCGGCGACGCCGCCTGGCAGAGCGAATTCGCCAAATACCAGCAGATTCCGCAGTACATCCAGATCAACCGGGGCATGAGCCTCGAGGAGTTCAAATACATCTTCTGGTGGGAGTGGGGCCACCGGCTGCTTGGCCGGCTGATCGGCTTCGCCTTCCTGCTTCCCTTCCTGTTCTTCCTGTGGCGCGGCCTGATCGACCGCGCGCTCGGCTGGAAGCTGGGCGGGCTGTTCGTGCTCGGCGGGCTTCAGGGGGCGATCGGCTGGTGGATGGTGGCCTCCGGGCTGGTGGGGCGCACCGATGTCAGCCAGTACCGGCTCGCCACCCATCTCACCACGGCCTGCCTCATCCTCGCCGCCACGGTGGCGGTTGCTCTGTCGCTGAAGCCGCCGGCCGTGGTGCGTCCGGTCCCGGCCCGGCTGCGGCGCGGGGCCGCGCTTCTGCTGGCTCTGGTCGTGCTGCAGATCTTCCTCGGCGGCCTCGTCGCCGGGCTGGACGCCGGGCTCAGCCACACCACCTGGCCGCTGATCGACGGCCATTTCATTCCCCCGCTCGGCGACCTGCTGATCCAGCAGCCCGCCTGGCGCAACTTTTTCGAGAATGTGCTGACGGTGCAGTTCGATCACCGCATGGTCGCCTATGCGCTGTGGGTGGCGGCGCTGCTGCACGCCATCGCCGCGCGCGGCGTGCCGGGCGCCGGTGGACGGGCCGCGCTGCTGTTCGGCCTGGTGACGCTGCAGGCCGCGCTCGGCATCGCGACGCTGGTGCATCAGGTGCCGATCGATCTCGCGCTCACCCACCAGTTCGGCGCGACGGTGGTGCTGATCACCGCCACCGCCCATCTGGTGCGGCTGCGCCAGGGCGATGCGGCGGCCCGGCGGCGGCAGGCCTTCGCCTGAGAGGCTGCCGGCCGCTGCGAAGGGCCGGGCTCGCCCTCGTGCCCGCACCGAAAGCCCCGCGCCGTCGCCGGCCGGGGGTGTGCGTGTAGCGCGAAAAATCAGATGGCAGTGCGCGAAAGATCAGATGGCAGCGCCAGAA
>NZ_JAHBGE010000009.1 GCF_018390635.1 Ancylobacter lacus
CGGCAATGACGTGATCTGGACCGCCGGCAGCGCGTTGACGACCGTCTATGGCGACGAGTTTTCCGCTAGCGGCAGCTCCTCAAGCAACATGCTGCAGTTCGGCAACGACACGATCGACGCTTCCGCGGCCACGGCGGCCACGACGATTTATGGAGACACCTCCGCGACAGTTTTTTCGATGGGCGGAAACGACACCATAACTGGGAGTGGCTATGGAGACTTTATCTATGGCGATGCGACGAATGCTGCAACCAACGCCAGCACTCGGGCGACGGGCGGCAATGATGTGATCCATGGCGGGGGGGGCAACGACTCGATCTATGGCGACTCAACCACTGCCGCGACACAAACCTCTGCCTTTTTCACCGGCGGCGCCGACACGCTCTATGGCGACGATGGCCAGGACACGCTCTATGGCGACACCGTGACCTTCGGCTTCAGCAATGCACTCATAACACGCGTCGCGTCGACCACCTGCGGCAACGATACGCTCTATGGCGGCGCCGACGACGACACGCTGATCGGCGACGGCGCGACGGTAGCGAAGTCCCACACCCTCACCTGCGGCAACGACCGGCTCGACGGCGGCACCGGCGACGACAAGCTTTATGGCGACGTCTCCGGCACCATCGGCTCCGGCGCCACGGTGACCGGCGGCAACGACACCTTCGTGTTCCAGCCCGGCAGCGGCGCCGACACGATCTACGACTTCGGCCAGACCGCGGGCAGCAGCACCGGCGACGACCTCATTGACGTCTCCGCCTATGGCTACACCAACTTCGACAGCCTCAGCATCGCCAATAACGGCACGGCGTCGGTGACGATCACCTTCAGCGGCAGCGGCAACAGCGTGACGGTGCAGAACAAGGCCAACACCGCCCTCACCCTCGACGCCTCGGATTTCGTCTTCGCGGCGTGACGCTGCGGTACGTGCGGCGGGGCGGTCACGGCCCCGCCCTTCCCCTTGGACAGTGGCCTGGCGGTCACAGCCATTACATTCTTCAGGAATATCCAACCCGACAGGCGGAAATCCACACGGACACACTGGGCTTTCTCACACCCGTACGGTAACATGGCACCGCATACCGGAATCGCGTGGGGCGACCGGCCGACGCAGGAGTGAGACCGTGCAGTTTACCCGCTCCGGCAAATTCAGCCGGGCCAGCACCACCACCAACACCACCACCAACCAGACGCTGTCGACCACTGGCTTCTACGGCAGCTCGGTGATCTACACCGCGTCGGGCGGTGACACCACGCTGACCGGCAGCGACGCCAACGAGGCCTTCATCTACGACCTCACCCTCAGCGGCACCAACGCGTTGCGCTTCTCCGGCTTCACCGCCTTCGACGCCGGGGCCGGCGACGACATCATCGACTTCACCGTCCGCCCCGCCAATGCCGGCCATGAATATGCCACCGACGCCACGATCTATGGCGGGCTCGGCAATGACGTGATCTGGACGGCGGGTTCGCATCTCGGCGCGGTCTTTGGCGACAACGTAACCATAGCCGGCACCTCGGCCAGCGACCTGGTGCAGGGCGGCAACGACATCATCGACGCGTCCGCGGCGACGGTCGGCACGGCTGTCATTGGCGACGGCTATTACATGAGCTGGGCCAAGGGCGGCAACGACACCATCACCGGCAGCGCCGGCAACGATACGCTCTATGGCGATGGCTCGAGACTGGCCTCTGACGACACCTCCAGCGCGTTCGGCGGCGACGACGTTCTGCGGGGCGGAGCGGGCAAGGACACACTCTATGGCGACGGCTACAATCTCGGCTATGGCACGTCCAGCACGGCCGTCGGCGGCAACGACACGCTCTACGCCGGCACCGGCACCGAGGCCGACATGCTCTACGGCGACGGCAGCTATCTCTGCGTTGGCGCGGGCAGCACCGCCACCGGCGGCAATGACACGCTCTATGGCAATGACGGCGGCAACAGCCTTTACGGCGATGTGGGCTCACTCGGCTATGGCAGGAATACGACCGCAACCGGTGGCAACGACACGGTGCATGCCGGTGGCGGCGCCGACACCCTGTATGGTGACGCCAATGTCTTCGGCTACGGCAACGGCTCGACCGTGAAGGGCGGCATCGACACGCTCTATGGAGAGGATGGCGACGACACGATCTATGGCGACGGCAAAGCGTGCGGCAGCGGCACCAACGTCGTCACCGCCACCGGCGGCGGCGACACGCTCCATGGCGGTGCCGGTGCCGACATCCTGGTCGGTGACGCCGAGAGCGTAGCGGCGAAGGCGAGCCTGACCTGCGGCAACGATCGGCTCGACGGCGGCACCGGCAACGACAAGCTCTATGGCGACGTCTCCGGCACCATCATCACCGGCGGCAAGGTCACCGGCGGCAACGACACCTTCGTGTTCGAGCCCAATAGCGGCGCCGACACGATCTACGACTTCGGCCAGACCGCGGGCAGCAGCACCGGCGACGACCTGATCGACGTTTCGGCCTACGGCTACACGTCCTTCTCCGGCCTCAGCATCACCGGCAACGGCACCGCTTCGGTCGTGGTGAATTTCGGCAGCGGCAACAGCGTGACCGTGCAGAACAAGGCCAACACCGCCCTCACCCTCTCCGCCTCGGATTTCGTCTTCGCGGCCTGACCGGGCTCAGGCGGGGGCACGGCCGCCGCCTTCCCGCCGGACGCCGGCTTTGCCGAAGCGGCCGGACCGGCTAAGCAGGGGGCAGGAGCCACGCCATGCCGCTCGCCTCGCCCCTCGCCTCGCCCCCTGCCCCCGCGCCCGCCACCCTCGAGACGGCCTGCGCCATCGTCGGCGCCGGCCCCGGCGGGCTGATGCTCGGCCTGCTGCTGGCCCGCGCCGGGGTGGCGGTCACCGTGCTGGAGAAGCACGCCGATTTCCTCCGCGACTTCCGCGGCGACACCATCCACCCCTCGACGCTGGAGGTGATGCACGAGCTCGGCCTGCTCGACGGGCTGCTCGCCCTGCCGCACACCCGGGCGCCGCGGCTGCACGCCGAGATCGGCGGGCGCGACGTCACGCTGGCCGATTTCTCCCGCCTGCCCACCCGCTGCCGCTTCATCGCCTTCATGCCGCAGTGGGACTTCCTCGCCTTCCTCGCCCGCGAGGCGGCGCGCCATCCCCATTTCCGCCTGCTGATGCAGGCCGAGACGCAGGCGCTGATCGAGGAGGACGGCCGCATCGTCGGCCTGTCCGCCCGCACGCCGCAGGGCCCGCTCACCGTGCGGGCCGGCCTCGTGGTCGGGGCGGACGGGCGCAACTCCGTGGTGCGGGAAAAGGCGGGGCTGGCGGTGGAAAGCTTCGGCACGCCGAGCGAGGTGCTGTGGATGAAGCTCTCCCACCAGCCCGACGACCCGCCCTACACCATGGGCCATGGCGGCCCGCGCCAGGGCTTCGTCATGGTGGACCGCGGCGACTACTGGCAGTGCGGCTTCGTGCTGCGCGGCCAATCCTATGACGAGGTGCAGGCGAAGGGGCTGGAGGCGTTCCGCGCCAGCGTCGCCGCGGTGTCGCCGCTGCCGCCGGAGCGCATGGCCGAGGTGCGGAGCTGGGAGGATGTCAGCCTGCTCCGGGTGCGGATCGACCGGCTGACGCGCTGGTGGCGGCCGGGCCTGCTCTGCATCGGCGACGCCGCCCATGCCATGTCGCCGATCGGCGGCTTCGGGGTGAACCTCGCGATCCAGGACGCGGTGGCGGCGGCGAACCGCCTCGCCGCCCCGCTGAAGGCGGGCACCGTGTCCGACCGCGACCTCGCCGCGGTGGAGGCGCGCCGGCGCTTCCCCACCAAAGCGACGCAGAAGATGCAGCTCATGATGCGCGGCAAGCGCCGCAGCAATGACGCGACCCGCCGCAACGGCCCGCCCGCCTTCCTGAAATCCATCGCCCGCTGGCCGGTGCTGGCGCATCTGGCCGGCCGGCTGGTGGGGCTGGGCTTCCGGCCGGAACATGTGAAGCCGAACGGGGGCTGACGCACCCCGCCGGGGCCTTTGGCAACCGCCGGCCGGCGCCTCTGCTAGGGTGCAGGCTCAAACGGGGGGCCGGCGGGAATGGACAGGCGGTGGAGCGGATGGGCGGGCGCGCTCGCGGCGCTGCTGGCGCTGGCCCCCGCCCCGGCACGCCCCGACGACGCCGCCGCCGCCACCCTGACCGGGGACTGGGGCGGCGCCCGCACCGCGCTCGCCGCGCGCGGCGTCACCCTGTCGGGGTCGTGGACCGGCGAGGTGCTGGCCAACACCCGCGGCGGCATGCGCACCGGCGCGGTGTTCGACGGGCTGGCCGAAGCCCAGCTCGACCTCGATCTCGGCACGCTGGCCGGCTGGAACGGCGCCCGCTTCCACGCCAGCGGCTATTGGATCGAAGGGCGCGGCCTGTCCGCCGGCTATGTCGGCAATCTCCTCACCGTCAGCAACATCGAGGCGGAAGCCGGCTGGCGGCTGAACGAGCTTTATCTGGAACAGGGCCTTGCGAACGGCGCGCTGTCGCTGCGGGTCGGGCAGATCGCCGCCGACACCGAGTTCTGGCAGAGCCAGACCGCGAGCCTCTTCATCAATTCCAGCTTCGGCTGGCCCGGCCTCAACGCGCAGGACCTGCCCGGCGGCGGCCCGGCCTATCCGCTGCCGACGCCCGGCGCGCGGCTGCGCTGGAGCCCGCCGGGGCCGTGGTCGGTGCAGGTCGGCCTTTATAACGGCAACCCGCTCGGCGGCGACGGCAATGCGAACGGGCTCGACTTCCCCCTTGATCAGGGCCTCTTCGCCATCGCCGAGGCCAGCTACGCCGCGCCGGACAACGGCGGCACCTGGCGCGTCGGCGCCTGGTACAATTCAAACGCCTATGACGACCTCTCCACCGCCGCCGACGGACTGTCGCTGGCCGATCCCGCCGCCGGCGCCCCGGCGACCCATGTCGGCAATTACGCGCTCTACGCCATCGCCGACCGCCCGCTCTGGGCCGGCCGCCTGCCGAACGGGGCGAGCGCCAGCCTGTCCGGCTTCGTGCGGGTGGCGGTGGCGCCGGAGGCCGACCGCAGCCCCCTCACGCTCTATGCCGATGCCGGCCTCGCGCTCACCGGCCCGCTGCCCGGCCGGCCCAACGACATCGCCGGCCTCGCCGTGGCCTGGGCGAAGACCAGCCCGGCGCTCGCCCGGCTCGACCGCGCCGCCAATGGCTATGACGGCACGGACGGCCCGGTTGAGGACTATGAGGCGGTGCTGGAGATCACCTATCAGGCCGCGGTGACGCCGTGGCTCACCGTGCAGCCCTTCGCGCAATATGTGGTGCACCCCGGCGGCAACGTGCCGAACCCGATGGGCAACGACCCCGCGCAGGCGATGGCCGACGCGCTGGTGGTGGGGGTGCGGACGGGGGTGGTGTTCTGAGGAGGCTTACCATCCCCAAGCACCTGTCATTCAAACACCCATTCGCGATTACGCTAAGAAATCTGCAAGCCTATCGACCTCATCACGACGGTCTGCAATCTGCTTGGCATCAAGCTGGACTCGTTTACCGCCAACAGATCGCTTTCCTGGCTCTAAAGCAAAAAAGGGAGTACCTCGAGCAAATGCAACCACTCCCGTTGTTTGGAAATCGCGAATTTCTAGAACCCCATCCGACGATTTTGAAAAAGAAAAATATTCAGGATTAAGATTGATAATAGATTTTACATCATCATCTATCCTATTCAAGACAGCCCTATATGCAGACGCAGCTACGACATATTGAGTTATTCTATTTTTTACTATCAAATGAACCTTTGGAAGAGACAGCCCACCATTTTTAATACGCGTGGCGAACATATGCTGAGCATATATTTCAGATGGAAGCTTAAGGCCGAAAATCAACGAAAAGGCATTTTGTATAGCCCTGCGTGAAGAATCGTCGGCCATTACTGGCAATATCACGCGATCCGCAGCAGCCATCGCAATTTGCGTATAGATGGAAAAACTTGGATTTGCATCCAAGAAAATATAGTCATACTTCCCTTCGGTAGCCGATATAAAATCTTTCAACCAGCTAACTATTTTTATCCAAGTATCAGTTCCGGGAATTTGTGTGTTTGCAAGTGTAGACATAGAATTCGATTGCAATTCCAGAAGCGGATCTCCGGCCATTAAATAAATATTTTGGGGAACGTATTTATTAAATAAGAATGGATTACTTATATAAGCATCAGAAGAAATTGGAACAATACTAAAAGGAGATGGAAGTCTATACTGGAAATACCCGCCCACTGTCGCTCTTGGAATCTTTCCCTGAATCTTTAGAAGATTATCGCTTCCATTATACTCTAGTCCCCCAAGAAAAAGTTCCGACAAATTAGCTTGAGGACACACATCAATTACAAGTATTTTCTTATCGGAATGTTTTTTAGCAAAGCTACATATCGATTGGAAAGCAAGACTAGTCTTTCCGGTCCCGCCCTTATTGTTCCAAAATATCGTGGATACGGCCGACATAATTTCCTCTCCAGCCAAATGACATAGCAGAGAGGTACATGTCATTTTTGGACATGTCAATGTCTTATATGGACATACTCTTAGTAGTCCCCCTCACCCCGCCATCATGACCTTGTCGTCCGCCTCGGCCTCGCCGGTGGCATCCGCCGCCAGCTTGCGGAAGCGGACCATGGTGTACATGCCGAGCGCGACATTGCGGGCCTCGATCATCTCCACCGTGCCGTTCTGGCGGGCCCAGTTGCGCAGGCGGGCGAGCTGGAATTCCGGCCGCCAGCCCAGCTTGCGGGCGCGGCGGGCGAACCAGCGCTCGAAGGAGGCGCGCAGCCCGTCCTCGGCGCCGAGATGGTTGACGAGGATGATCTCGCCGCCCGGCCGCAGCACGCGGGCCATCTCGTCCAGCGTCTCCTCCGGGTGCGGCACCACGGTGATGACGAACTGCGCCACCACCACGTCGAAGCTGGCATCGGCGAAGCCCATCTGGGCGCCGTCCATCAGGCACAGCCCCTCCACATGGGTGAGGCGCTCCTTCTCGACCTTCTCGCGCGCCTTCTGCAGCATGGGCTCGGAGATGTCGACGCCGACGAAGCGGTTGCTGCGCTTGTAGGCCGGCAGGGCGAAGCCGGTGCCCACCCCGAATTCCAGGATGCGCCCGCCGATCCGCTCGACCTGGGCGATGGCCGCCTTGCGGCCCGGCTCGAACACCGCCCCGAACACCACGTCGTAGATGGGAGCCCAGCGGGCATAGGCTTCTTCGACGGTGGTGCGGTCGAGATCGGTGCTCATGGTCCCCCCGGGAACGGCTGCGGCGAATCGCGGCTAAGGCGTGACGGCCATCATTATCGGCTCGCGTGTCACCGGCGTGAACGCCCGCGGCGCGCGGCGTATCACCCCGCCGCCCAGCAGCCGCGCCGCGGCGCCGGAATCGGAATAGAACACGCAGGCCTGCCCCGGTGCCACGCCTTCCTCAGCGTCATGCAGATGAACCGCCACCCCGCCATCCGGTTCCCGGGCGAGATGGCCGGGCACCGGCGCCCGGGTGGAGCGCACCTTCACGTGGATTTCGCGCTCGGCCGCCAGCGCCGCCGCCAGCGGCTCGTCGCCCAGCCAGTTCACCTCCTCGACCCGCACCACGGCGACGCCCAGCGCCGTGCGCGGGCCCACCAGCACCCGGCGCGCGGCGGCGTCGATGCCCACCACATAGAGCGGCTCCTGCGCGGCGATGCCGAGCCCCTTGCGCTGGCCGATGGTGTAGCGCATCACCCCGGCGTGCCGGCCCAGCACCCGGCCGTCGAGATGCACGATCTCGCCCGGCTCGGCCGCCTCGGGGCGCAGCTTCTCGACGATGTCGGTGTAGCGGCCGGTGGGCACGAAGCAGATGTCCTGGCTGTCCGGCTTGTCCGCCACCTTGAGGCCGAAGCTCTCCGCCAGCGCCCGCACCTCCGGCTTGGTGGTCTCGCCGAGCGGAAAGCGCAGCATGGCGATCTGCTCGGGGGTGGTGGCGTAGAGGAAATAGCTCTGGTCGCGGTTCTCGTCCTGCGGGCGGAACAGGCCGCGCCCGCCGCCCGGCAGCGCCCGGCTGGTGACGTAGTGCCCGGTGGCGAGGATGTCGGCGCCGAGGTCGCGCGCGGTCTCCAGCAGGTCGCGGAACTTGATGGTGCGGTTGCACTCGACGCAGGGAATGGGGGTTTCGCCGGCGGCGTAGCTGTCGGCGAAGCGCTCGATCACCTGGTCGCGGAAGCGGCTCTCATAGTCGAGCACGTAATGGGGAATGCCCAGCCGCTCGCACACCATGCGGGCGTCGTAGATGTCCTGCCCGGCGCAGCAGGCGCCGGGGCGGTGGTGCATCGCCTCGCCATGGTCGTAGAGCTGCAGGGTGACGCCGATCACCTCATAGCCGGCCCGAGCGTACAGCGCCGCGACCACGGAGGAATCGACGCCGCCCGACATCGCCACCACCACGCGGGTCTGGCTCGGAAGACGGTCGGTGTCGTCGAGGCGGATCATGGCTGCTGGCGCGCTGCGGGGCGGAAAAAGGCGGCACGGCCGCCGGCTCAGGGCCCATATGGAGCCTTACTGCGGTTTTAGGAAGCCCCGGCCCCGGACGCAAGCGCGCCGGCGCGCCGGCGGCGGCGGCGCAGGGGCCGGCAAGGCGGCGGCGGGACGGCGCGGCAGCGGCCGGAGGCGGCGCCAAGGTTTCTCCAACGTTAACGCAATAACCGCCCGCAACGCCGTGATTCGCTTAGGGAAAAATTCATGGGTACCGCCTAGTCTTACCGCCGATCGGGTGTGTTTAGTGAGCGTACCAATGACCGAACCCTATCGCCCTAGGGTCAAATACGTTATCGGGCCGGACGGCAGTCCGCTGACCATTGCGGACCTGCCCCCGCCGGAAACCAAGCGCTGGGTCATCCGGCGCAAGGCTGAAGTCGTCGCCGCCGTGCGCGGCGGTCTGCTCAGCCTGGAGGAAGCCTGCCGCCGCTATACCTTGACGACGGAAGAATTCCTGTCCTGGCAGGCCTCGATCGACCGTCACGGGCTCGCCGGGCTGCGCACCACCCGCATCCAGCAATACCGGCAATAGGCGCGCCCGCCGCGCCGCCGCCCCCGCCGCTCCGCCCGCCTCGAGGCGGGCGCGTCACATTCCCGCGAGATAGGCCACAAGCCGCTCGCCGGCCGCCTCGACAGGCCCGTCATTCATCAGGGTCAGCTCCGGCACGGTCTCCAGCGCCGGGTCGCGCGCCAGCCGTTCCGCCACCTGCGGCGCCGCCTCGCGCCCGCGCGCGGCGAGCCGGCGGGCCAGAACCTCCGGCGGCGCGCTCACCAGCACCACCCGCACGTCGGAAAAGCGCGCCCGCGCCTCCTTCACCGCCGCCCGCGAGCCGTTGGCGACCACCAGATGCCCGGCCGCGAGCCCGGCGCGGCAATCCTCGCCGAGGGCATAGCCCAGCCCGTTGGCCCGCCAGTGCAGCGGAAACCGGCCCGCCGCGGCGGCGGCCTCGAAGCCGGCGGCATCGATCTCGATATGGTCCTCGGTGGCGTCCACCGGCCGGGTGATGAGCCGGCGGGCGAACACCACCGGCCGCGCCCCGCACGCCCCGCCGTCGAGCCGGCGCCGGGCATAGGCCAGCAGCGTGTCCTTGCCGGCCCCGGAGGGGCCCACCACGAAGACCAGCGTGCCGCCCGCCGCCGGCACCGGCGTGCCCGCCGCGCCCTCTTGCGTCGCGGTGGCGGCCGGCGCCCTGCTCATGTCCATGGTCCCGCTCCCCGCCGGCCAGACGTCACGCCGGCCCGCCTCACGCCACACGCTCGCCGGCACGCCACACCCGCCGCACCGCCGGCAGGCCGGCGACGGGGGAGACCTGCAGCAGGTCGGCCCGCAGCCCCGGCGCCAGCCGGCCGCGATCGCCGAGCCCCACCGCCGCGGCGGGGTTGGCGCTCACCAGCCGCACCGCCTCCGGCAGGCCCATCGCCCCCTCCTCCGCACCGGCGAGGGCGAAGGCCCCCATCAGCAGGCTGGCGGGCACATAGTCCGAGGAGAGGATGTCGAGCACCCCGGCCCGCGCCAGATCGTGGGCGGCGACGTTGCCGGCATGGGAGCCGCCGCGCACCACATTGGGCGCGCCCATCAGCACGCGGATGCCGGCGGCGTGGGAGCCGGCGGCGGCCTCCACCGTGGTGGGGAATTCGGCGATGGCGATGCCGTCCGCCACCGCCTCGGCGACATGGGCCTCGGTGGCGTCGTCATGGCTGGCCAGCACGATGCCGCGGGCGCGGGAGAGCTCGACCAGCCGCGCCCGGTTGGGCCGGGCGTGGTTGGCGTGGGCCTCCAGCCGGGCCGCCACGATCACGTCCATCTCCTCCTCGGTGATGCCGCTCTTCTTCATGTAGTAGCTGCGGAAATGGTGGACGGTGAGGAACTGGCGCTGGCCGGGGGTGTGGTCCATCAGCGAGACGAGGCGCACCTCGCCGGCCTCCATCAGCGCCTGCGCGTCCTCCACCACCCCGTCGGCCGCGACCTCGCAGCGCAGGTGGACGAAGTGCTCGGCGCGCAGCAGCCCCTGCGCCCCCGCCGTCTTCAGCGTGGCGGCGAGTTCGGCGGCGTCGCCGTCGACCCCCACCGCCCGGGTGTCGGGCCACACCCGCAGCGAGTCGAACACGGTGGTGATGCCCGAGGTCGCGATCTGGGCGTCATAGGCCAGCACCGCGGCGAGCGCGTTCCACTTCACCCGCGGGCGGGGGAAGAGATGGGTCTCGACATGGTCGGTGTGCAGCTCGACCAGCCCCGGCAGCAGGTAGTCGCCGCCGAGGTCGATCGCGCCGGCCGGCACCGCCCCGGTGCCGATCGCGGTGATGAGCCCGTCGCGCACCACCAGATGGCCGTGCAGCACCTCGTCGGGCAGCACGAGGCGGGCATTGGCGAAAACGGTTTCGGTCATGGCGTCCCCTCAGGCCGCCGCCGCGAAGGCGGTGACGTCGATAACCCGGTCGCACACCGCCTCGCGCACCTCGGCATCGTGGAAGATGCCGAGAATGCCGGTTCCGGCGCGCTTCTTCTCCTCGATCAGCCCCACCACCACCGCCCGGTTGGCGGCGTCGAGCGAGGCGGTCGGCTCGTCCATCAGCAGCAGCGGGCGGTGGGCGATGAGCCCGCGGGCGATGTTCACCCGCTGCTGCTCGCCGCCGGAGAAGGTGGCGGGCGGCAGGCCCCACAGCCGCTCCGGCAGGTTGAGCCGGGCCAGCAGTTCGCCCGCGCGCTCGCGCGCCGCCACGGGGGCGACGCCGTCCGCCACCAGCGGCTCGGCCACCACGTCGAGCGCGCCGACGCGGGGGATGACCCGGAGGAACTGGCTGACATAGCCGATGGTGGTGGCCCGCAGCCGGATCAGCCGGCGGGGATCGGCGCCGGCGACATCCACCACCCCGGCGCCGTCGCGCACCCTTATGCTGCCGGCATCGACGCGGTAATTGCCGTAGACCATCTTCAGCAGCGAGCTCTTGCCCGCCCCGGAGGGCCCGCCGAGCGCCACGCACTCGCCGTCGAACAGCTCGAAGCCGGCGCCCGAGACCACCGGCAGCCGCGCGCCCTCGCGCAGGTGCAGCACGAAGGTCTTGGCGAGGCCGGCGACGCAGAGCAGCGGGGCGCCCTCGGGCGGGGAGATGTCGTCAGCCGTGGTCATGGGGTGTGCCTGCCTGTCCATCCGGGCGCTCATGCCGCCAGCACCGAGGAAACCAGAAGCTGGGTGTAGGGCTCGCGCGGGTCGTCCAGCACCTGGTCGGTCAGCCCGGTCTCGATCACCCGGCCCTGCCGCATCACCACCATGCGGTGCGAGAGCAGCCGCGCCACCGCGAGGTCGTGGGTCACGATCACCACCGCCAGCCCCATCTGCGCCACCAGCCCGCGAATGAGATCGAGCAGCCGCGCCTGCACCGAGACGTCGAGCCCGCCGGTCGGCTCGTCCATGAAGACGAGGCGCGGCCGGGTGACGAGGTTGCGGGCGATCTGCAGCCGCTGGCGCATGCCGCCGGAGAAGGAACGGGGGTCGTCGTCGATGCGGTCGGCGGCGATCTCGACCCGGCCGAGCCAGTCCAGCGCCTCGGCGCGGATGTCGCCATAGTGGCGCCAGCCGACCGCCATCAGCCGCTCGCCGACATTGCCGCCGGCCGAGACCGCCATGCGCAGCCCCTCCGCCGGGTTCTGCCGCACCAGCCCCCAGTCGGTGCGCATCAGCAGCCGGCGTTCGGCGGGGCCGAGGCTGGCGAGGTCGGTCAGCGCGCCGTCCTTGAGGCGGTAGAGCACGCGCCCGGCGCTGGGGGCAAGCTCGGTGGAGAGCAGGCCGAGCAGGGTCGACTTGCCCGAGCCGCTCTCCCCCACCACCGCCAGCACCTCGCCGGGATACACCTCCAGCGAGACATCGCGGCAACCGATGCGGGCGCCGTAGTTCTTCGCCAGCCCCTCGGCGACGAGCAGAGGTTGATCGGTCATGACGCGCCTCCCGCGCGGAGCGGCACCGGCCGGGCCGGCATGGCGGTGGACGCGACGCCGGCCGCCTCCCCCGCCCCGGCCGCGTGGTCGAGCTCGATGGCATAGCTGAAGCCGTGGCGGGTGAAGCCGAGGCTCTCATAGAAGGCGTGGGCGCGCTCCCGGGTCATCCGGGTGGAGAGGCTGGCCTTGTAGCAGCCCTTCTCCCCGGCAAGGCGCAGCGCCTCGGCCATCATCGCCCGGCCGACACCCCGGCCCTGCGCGGCGGCGGCCACCGCCACCGCCTCGATCACCGCCGAGCGGGAACCGTGATGGGCGATGTTCTCCATCACCAGCAGGGTGAAAGTGCCGAGCACCTCGCCCGCCGCCTCGGCGACGTGGAGGCTGTAGTCGGGATAGAGCGCCATGCGGGCGAACACCGCCTGCGCGCCGGCGAGGTCGCCGGCGTCGGCGGGGTCGAGCTCGCGGTAGAGCCGCAGCACCGCCGGCAGGTCGGACGCGGTGGCGGGACGCAGCAGAAGGGGCGCGCTCATGCCGCCGCTCCCGGGGCGCCGCCCCACATCCCGCCATGATGGCCTTCGGCCTGCCGGGTCTCGCAATGGTCGGTGTCGGAGCACACGAACATCCGCCCGCCGCGATCGTCGAGGATCACCTCGTCGAGATAGACCCCGCGCGCGCCGCACATGGCGCAGGGCTCTGCGAAGCGCTGCACCCGGAAGGGGTGGTCGTCGAAATCCAGCGAGCGCACCCTTGTGTGCGGGGGAATGGCGTAGATGCGCTTCTCGCGCCCGGCCCCGAAGAGCTGGAGGGCGGGGCAGTCGTCCATCTTCGGGTTGTCGAATTTCGGGATGGGGGACGGGTCCATCACATAGCGGCCGGCCACCTCCACCGGATAGGCATAGGTGGTGGCGATATGGCCGTGGCGGGCGATGTCCTCATAGAGCTTCACATGGACGAGGCCGTATTCCGCCAGCGCGTGGAGCTGGCGGGTCTCGGTCTCGCGCGGCTCCAGGAAGCGCAGCGGCTCGGGGATCGGCACCTGATAGACCAGGATCTGCCGCTCGGTGAGCGGCTGCTCGGGAATGCGGTGGCGGGTCTGGATGACGCTCGCCTCGGAGGTGCGGGTGGTGGTGGCGACGCCGGCGGTCTTCTCGAAGAAGCCGCGGATCGCCACCGCATTGGTGGTGTCGTCGGCGCCCTGGTCGATCACCTTCAGCACGTCGTCCGGCCCCAGCACCGCGGCGGTAACCTGCACCCCGCCGGTGCCCCAGCCATAGGGCATCGGCATCTCGCGGGCGGCGAAGGGCACCTGATAGCCGGGAATCGCGATCGCCTTCAGGATGGCGCGGCGGATCATCCGCTTGGTCTGCTCGTCGAGATAGGCGAAATTATAGGCAAGCTCCGGCAGCAGCGGCCCGGCCGGGGCGGCATCGGATTCGGGGGTGGCGGGATCGGGTGCGGCGGGATCGGGTGCGGCGCTCATTCGGCGGCCTCCTCGAAGGCTTCGGGGCCGGCCTCCGCCGCCCGCTCCGCGCGCATGCGGCGGACGAGATCGAGCTCGGCCTGGAAATCGACATAGTGCGGCAGCTTCAGGTGCTCGACGAAGCCGGTCGCCTGCACGTTGTCGCTGTGGGCGAGCACGAACTCCTCGTCCTGCGCCGGGGCGCCCTTCTCCTCGCCGAGCTCGGCCCAGCGCAGCGAGCGCTCGACCAGCGCCATCGACATCGCCTTGCGCTCGCACTGCCCGAAGACGAGGCCATAGCCGCGGGTGAACTGCGGCGGCGCCTGCGCGGTGCCGGTGAACTGCGTCACCATCTGGCACTCGGTGAGCTGGAGCGTGCCGAGGCTGACCTCGAAGCCCAGCTCCTCGGCGAAGAACGACACCTCGACATCGCCGAACCGGATCTCGCCGACGAAGGGGTGGGTGCGGCCGAAGCCGCGCTGGGTGGAATAGCCCAGCGCGAGCAGATAGCCCTCGTCGCCCCGCGCCAGGGTCTGCAGCCGGGTGGCGCGGTCCACCGGGTAGGTGACGGGGGTGCGGGTGATGTCGAAGGGCTCCTCCCCCGCGTCGGCGGGCGAGGGCTCGATGAGGCCGTCGGCGCCGAGCAGGTCGGTCACCCGCGGCATCGGTCCGGCGCCGGCCGCACCGGCCAGGACGGCGACGTGATCGGTCGCATCGTCCACCTCATCATACTGACCCTCCACCCCGGCCGAGGCGCCGAGCAGGCGGTGGGTGTAGTCGAAGGTGGGGCCGAGAAGCTGCCCGCCGGGCAGGTCCTTGAAGGTCGCGGAAACCCGCCGCCGCACCAGCATCGCGGCGGTGTCGACCGGGCGGGAGGCGCCGAAGCGCGGCAGGGTGGTGCGGAAGGCGCGAATGAGGAAAATCGCCTCGATCAGGTCGCCGCGCGCCTGCTTCACCGCGAGAGCGGCCAGTTCCGGGTCGAAAAGCGAGCCTTCCGCCATGACCCGGTCCACCGCGAGGGTGAGCTGCTGGGCGATCTGCGCCAGCGTGATGTCCGGCAGATTCGGGTTTCCCCTCCGGCGCTTGGCCAGAAGGCGGTGGGCGTTGCGGATGGCCTTCTCGCCACCCTTGGCCGCGACATACATGGCTCAGGCCTCCCTCGCCACGACGGAGCGGGGCAACCCCGCCACCGCGCCGGGCGCCGTCAGAATGAGATCGACCCCGCGCGGAAACAGCGCGCGGTTGCCCGCAAGGCGCGCCGCGATGTCGGCCGGCAGCGGCCCGGCGGCGAAGGCGAGCGCCCCCTCCACCCCCGGCCCCTCCAGCCGGAGGGCGCGAGCCGCCGGAGCTTGCGGGGTGAAGCCGTCGAGCTGCAGCACCAGCGTCGCAGAGGCGTCGGGATAGTCCGGGCTGCCCGCCGCGAAGACCGAAAAATCCAGCATGTCCAGAGGATTGGAGACGATGGCGAAGCGCGCCGCGCCCGGCTCGGCGACGAGGGGCGCGCCGGTGTGGAAGCGCAGGAAGGCCGCCACCTCCGGCGCCGCCGCCAGCGCCGGGTCGAGCCAGAGCGGTGTTTCGTGGTCGCACAGCGCCAGCACCACCGCCGCCGCCTCGGCCGACAACGGTGCCGGCGGGACAAGGTCCACCGGCAGCGGCTCCGGCCGGCCGGGGCGCGAAAGCGCCCACATCACCGCCCGGAACGCCGCCTGCGCGCCGAACACGGGATCGCCGAAGCCGGCCGCCGGAACATAGGAAGGCGTTGCAGACTCGAAGGAAATATCCGGCACGCTCAGTCCTCCCCGCGCACGAGGGTGAAGAAGTCGACCCGCGTGGCGGCGGTCTCGGCCCGCACCGCCGCCGCCTCGGCGGCAAGCCGGGTCCGCACCGGCACCAGCGCGGCCTCCACCGCCTCGCGCCGCCCCGCGTCCTGCCACAGCGCATCGAGAATCGCCGCCGAACGGGCCGCCGCCACGCTGCGGCCGAGCCGGTAGGCAAAGCCGGCCGCACCGCCATCGAGCCGCACCGCGGCGCGGCTCACCGTCGCCTCGCCCAGATTGAAGGCGGCGCCGTCGCCGCCGATCCGCCCCCGCACCATGACGAGCCCGACCTCGGGCGCCCTGAGATCACGAACGGGAGGGACGGGAGCCAGGGCGGCGAGCGCGGCGTGGAGTTCGCCCGGTTCGGCCCGGGCCAGCACCGCCATCAGCGCGGGGCGGGCGGCCGCCACGGGGGCGGCGTCGAAGGGGGAAGGCTGCATGTCGGCCTCTGCTGTCCTCACTGGACGACGGCGGATTTGTATATTAATCTAGACAAATAGCAAGCGGCTCTACCCCGTTCAGCACCGGATTTCACCATGGACGAATTCGACAACGACCCGGTGACGCCTCCCACGCCCGCCGCAACCGTCGAGCGGGGCTCGGGAATTTCACTGTGGAAGCAGATCGCGGAGCAGCTCGCGGCGGAAATCGCGGACGGGCGCCTGCAGCCCGGCGCGCGGCTGCCCACCGAGGCCGAGATGGCCGAGCGGTTCGGGGTGAACCGCCACACGCTGCGCCGGGCACTGGCCGCGCTGAGCGAAGGCGGCGTCGTGGAAGCGACCCCGGGGCGCGGCACCTTCGTGAAGGAGCCGCCGATCCGCTACCCCATCAGCGCCCGCACCCGCTTCTCCGAGATCGTCTCCGGGGAAGGCCGCGCGCCGGGCGGGCGCTTTCTTTCCGCGCAGCGCGAGCCGGCCACGGCCGAACTCGCCGCGGCGCTGAAGATCCCGGCGGGAACCGAGCTGCTGCGCATCGAGATGGTGCGCGAGGCCGACGGCGTGCCCATCGTCTGCGGCACCCACTGGTACAGCGCGGAACGCTGCCGCGACCTCGAATTCCTCGTCGCCGCCACCGGCTCGGTCACGCGGGCGCTGGAAGCCCTCGGGCTGGGCGATTACCGCCGGCTCGAGACCCGCATCACCGCCCGCCCCGCCGACGAGCAGGAGCGCGGCCTGCTTGCGCTGCCGGCCGGCCGCGTGGTCATGGTAGTGGAGAGCATCAATGGCGACGCCCGACGCACCCCCATCCAGTTCACCCGCTCGCGCTTTGCGGCCGACCGCGTCCAGCTCCTCGTCAAGAACTGACGGCACCAACCCACGGAACACCCCATGGCCCGCATCACCCGCCTCGATGATCTTCGCGCCCTCTATGGCGAGGCGCGCGAGCGCAGCCGCCGCAAGGTGCTGCCCGCCCTCGATGCGCATTGCCGGCGTTTCGTGGCGCTGTCGCCGCTGGTGATGCTGGCGACCTATGGCGCGGACGGGAGGGCTGACGTCACACCCCGCGGCGAGGCCGCCGGTTTCGTCCGGGTCGAGGAGGCCGGCACGCTGCTGCTGCCGGACCGCCCCGGCAACAACCGGCTCGACAGCCTCACCAACCTCATCGCCAATCCCGCCATCGGCCTGCTTTTCCTGATCCCCGGCGTCGACGAGACGCTGCGCGTCAACGGCACCGCGGAAATCCGCGACGACGCCGACCTGCTCGCGGGCTACGCCATCGGCGAGCGCCAGCCCCGCACCGTGCTGCGCGTCGAGGTGCAGGAAGCCTATCTCCACTGCGCCAAGGCCTTCATGCGCTCCCGTGCCTGGGACCCCACGAGCTTCGTTCCCCGCGACGTCCTGCCGAGCATGGGGGAGATGCTGCGCGACCAGCTCGGCCTCGCCGCCGCCGAGACCCAGGCCGAGATGCTGGTGCGCTACCGCGAGACGCTCTACTGAGCCTGCCCCGCCGGCCACAGCACCTGCGGGCCGATGTCGGCGAGGGTGCGGCAGCCCGTCAGCACCATCGCCATCTCGAATTCGCAGCGCAGCAGGTGGAGCACATGGGCCACCCCCGCCGGCCCCGCCACCGCGAGGCCGTACAGGCAGGGCCGCCCGACCAGCACCGCGCGGGCGCCGAGAGCGAGGGCCTTCAGCACGTCGGTGCCGCGGCGGATGCCGCCATCCATCAGCACCGGCACCCGCCCCTCGACCGCGCGCGCCACCGCCGGCAGCGCCTCGAGGCTGGCGGGCTGGCCGTCCAGAATCCGTCCGCCATGGTTGGAGACGATGATGCCGTCGGCGCCTTCCGCCAGCGCCCGCCCGGCATCCTCCGGCGTCATGATTCCCTTGAGGATGAGCGGCAGCCGGGTGAGCGCGCGGAGTCGCGCGATGTCCTCCCAGCGCGGCACCACATCGAGGAAGCCGCCGAACATCAGGCTCTCGCCCAGCTCGGCATGGGCGACGTGGCGGGTGTGCAGCCCGCGCAGATTGGCGAATTCCGACAGCTTGGGCCCGCGGTAGAAGGCGCGCTGCTCGCGGTTGCGGGCGCCGAACACCGGGGCGTCCACCGTCACCACCAGGGCCCGGTAGCCCGCCGCCTCGGCCCGGCGCACCAGATCGGCGGTGAAGCCGCGATCGTGCTGGATGTAGAGCTGGAACCAGAGCGGGGTGCGCGCCACGGCGGCGACCTCCTCCAGCGTGTGGTCGGCCTCGGTGCTCACCACCATCGCGGCCCGGGCGCCGCCAGCCCCCACCACCGTCGCCCGCTCGCCATCGGGGTCGGCCAGCCGGTGCCGCCCGGTGGGCGCGACGAGGATGGGGTGATCGAGCGCGGTGCCGAACAGCTCCAGCCAGGTGCCGCCGCCCCGCAGGTCCGCCAGCACCCGGCTGCGCAGCCGGATGTCGTCGAAGGCGGCGCGGTTCCGCCGCAGCGTGCCCTCGTCGGCCGCGCCGCCGGCGATATAGGCGAAGGCGTCGGCCGGAAGCCGCTCGCGGGCCAGTGCCTCGTAATCCTCCACCGCGACCGTTCCCGGCGGAATCTCGTAGGCGCGGGACATCGCCCTCACACCGGTGCGCGGGGCGGAGCGGCGAGCACCCGCACGGTGCGCCGGGCGACGGTGGGATCGCCCGGGGCGAAGCCGCGCGCCTCCATCTCGCAGCGCCAGGCGTTCCCGTCCTGCCGCTCGATGCGGTAGAGGTGATAGCCGCCGGGCCAGCGCCGATCCTCCGGCCCCGCCGCCGCGGAGGGCGCCTCCACCACCGGGATGAGCCCATGCGGCCCGGGAAGCTGCTCCACCATCGGGCGGTGGTCGTGGCCGCAGATCACCAGCTCCGCGCCATGGCGGGCGAGACAGGCGCGGAAGCCCTCCGCGTCCAGCAGGCGCTTATGCGCCGCGCGGTGGCCGCAGGGCGGGTGGTGGATCATCACCACCCGGAACAGGCCCTCGCGGCCGAGCTGGTCGAGCACGCCGGCCAGCCGCGCGAGCTGCGCCCGGCCGACCCGGCCGGTCGCCATGAAGGGGTTGGTGGGGATGGCGCTCGACACCCCGACCAGCGCCACGTCGCCGCGCCGCCGCACGAAGGGGAAGGCCTCCTGGTCGGCGGCGCGGTCCGCCTCGGCGGAGTCGCCGCGCATATACTCGCCCCAGTTCAGCAAGGCGTGATGTGCGGTGGAGCGCACATAGGCGTCATGATTGCCGGGAATGACCGTCACCTTGTCCCCGGCGCCGAGAGAGCGCAGGAAGACGAGGCCGGTCTGGTATTCCGCCGGCAGGCCGACATTCACCAGATCGCCCGTCACCGCGATATGATCGGGGGCGAGCGCCTTGATGTCGTCGACGAGAAGCTCGATCGTACCCGGCGCGAAGCGCTTGCGTCGGCCGCGCCGCCAGTTGAGGAAACCAAGCGCGCGCTTGCTCGCCAGCTCCTTCAGCCTCACGGGCGGGAGCGGGCCGAGATGGGGATCGGTGAGATGGGCGAGAACGAACACGGCCGTTTCCATATCAGCCCGTACCGGGTGAAGGAAGGTGGCAACCGATCGCCGGTCGCCGCCCTGATAACGCCGACACGGCGCAAAAAGCTGCCGGGCTTCATCCATTTCTGGAGCCGGCTCACGCGCGGCATGACGCTGGGCGTGCGCGCGGTAGTGCTGGGGCCCGGCCGGCAGGTGCTGCTGGTGCGGCACACCTATGTCGCGGGCTGGCACCTGCCCGGCGGCGGCGTGGAACCGGGCGAGACCGTGCGCGAGGCGGTGGCGCGGGAGCTGGAGGAGGAGGCCGGGGTCGCGCTGCTCGGCGAGCCGCGCCTGCACGGGGTTTTCTTCAACTCCTTTCTCTCGCGGCGTGACCATGTCTTGGTGTTCGTGGTGGAGCGCTTCCGCACCGGGCCGGTGGAACTGCCCTCCCGCGAGATCGCCGAAGCGCGGTTCTTCCCGCTGGACGCGCTGCCGCCGGAAACCACCCCGGGCACGCGGCGACGGCTGCATGAGATCGCGGAGAAGCTGCCGCCCGCCCCGCGCTGGTGAGCCCCGGGGGCGCCTCCGCCCGGGCTCGACGGTGGCGCTTGAGGTGGACGGCGTGCGGCGCGCGCTTGACACGCGAAGGCCGGCTTCCTTATATCCCGCCACCTCGACGCGGCCGCGGCGCTTCGCGCCTTCGGCCGTCTGGGGCGGAGTAGCTCAGCTGGTTAGAGCACGGGAATCATAATCCTGGGGTCGGGGGTTCGAGTCCCTCCTCCGCTACCATCGGCGTCCAGTCGAAATCCGTACATCCTTCACCAAACGTCAGTTGAAGCGGCGGCAGCCGCGTGCCATGACGTCGTCCATCAGGGATCTGCCGGGGCGTCGGCGGCTCCCCGTCCGGTACCGAAGGATTCCGCCTCGCAATGGCTCATGGCCTCACCCTGCCCGACCCCGCGCTGTGTCCCGACGCCCCGGTGGACGCGCGCCTGTCACCACACTCCGTGTCCGATCCCGCCCGGCTGCTGGAGGGCGGCACCCGCTTCCTGCTCGCCCGCCCCCGCGCCGGCCTCAACGACGCGCTGATGCAGCTCGAACGCTGCCGGCGCTACGCCGCCGCCTATGACCGTACCCTGGTGCTGGACCTCACCCGCGGCGGCATGCGGCTGCCGTTCGGCGAGCTGTTCCGGGCGCGACCGGAGTTCGGCTGCGCGGTGCTCGACGCGAGCCCGGACGTCATCGCCGCGCTGGACCGGATCGCCGACGTGGAGCCCGCCGGCATCGCCGGGCGACTCGGCAGCTATGAGCCGACGTGGCACGAGCAGGGCCTGATGTATGCCTGCCGCGACACCGGCACGCCGCTGCGCTTCGACATGAGCCGCGATCATGCCGCCCGCTGTCTGGTCTACGAGCAGGCTGGCGGCGGGCTCACCGGGGTGTGGCCGCTGCGCGGCCTGTCGCTGGCACCCGACATCGCCGCCGAGATCGTCGCCCGGCTCGCCCGGCTGGGACCGGACTACGACGCGCTGCACGTTCGCCACACCGACTACCAGACCGACTTCCGCAAGCTGTTCGAGCGCACCAAGCCGCTCTTCGTCGGCCGCCGGCTGCTGGTCTGCACCGACAGCGCGGAAGTGCAACGCTTCGCCCGGTCCTATTTCGCCCCGGAGGTGGAGGTGCTGTTCAGCTCGGAGATTCCCGACCTTGGCGGCAAACCGATCCACGAGACCCGGATCGTCGCAGCCCGGGTGGCGGCGGTGGATCAGTTCTGCGACCTCATCGCCATGGCGCGGGCCCGCCGCTACCTGTTCTCGGCGCTGTCCAGCCTCGGCCAGAGCGGACGCCCGATGATCTCCGGCTATTCGATCCTTGTCGAGGGCATGCGGACCCTGCCGCAGGTGGCTGAAGGCCTGCTGGCGCTGGCGCCGAACCGGGAGATGCTGGCACGCGCCGCCCCGCCGGCGGCCGCCCCCCGGCTCTCTCTTGGCCAGCGCCTCGCCCGGGCGGGCGCGGAGATGGGAAGCCTCGTCTGGAACCGCCGGGTGCAGCGCAAGCGGCTGCAGGTCCGCCGCGCCGTGCTCGGGCGCGAGCCGCAACTTCGCTGATTCAGCCGGTCTGCGCGTCGCCGGGCTGGGGCGGCGCGAGCGGCACGAACAGCGCGCGGTCGGGCTTGATGTCGAGCAGCGGCGTTCCGTCGAGGCAGTCCAGCCCGCGCACCAGCAGCACGCCGTCTTCCTCCTGCCCCACGCGGGCGACGATGGCGGTGCCGATCGGGTTCGGCCGCACCGGCGAGCGCAGCGAGAAGGTGCCGCGCACCTCGCCGTCATTGCGCGGGCTCTGCAGCACGAGGTCGCGGCGGGAGCGGTGCAGCCAGTAGAGCACTTCCAGCCGCTCATAGAGTTCGACCCCGGCCAGCGCGACGCGCCACGGCGCGTCGATCTCCAGCCGGCACACCGGGCCATCGAGCCGGCCCTGGCGCGGGCAAAGCAGGCGCGAGGTCCATGGCGTGCGGATGCGGCCGATGAAGACGAGGCCGGCATCCACCGGCTCCGGCCACTCCACCGCGCGTTCGGCGGCGCGGATTTCGTCCTCGCGGACCATGGCGTCTTTCCTCCCTCGTCCTGCGATGCTCTGGCCGGTGGCGGGCCAAGCTATATACTGCACGCTATAGCAACACAGGCGCACGGTGAACATGTCCCCTCCCCCTCCCCGTGTCATCGCCCTTCAGGGCGCGCCGAGCCCGACGATCCAGCGGGCGCTGGCCGATTTCGCGGCGCGCCGGCGCGCCTCCGGCTGGCGGGTTGCCGGGCTCGTGGAGGAGCAGCTCGGGCCGCCCGGCAGCGGCTGCACCGGGCAGGGGCTGCGTGATCTGACGACTGGCGCCGTCTTTCCCATCGACCAGGACCTCGGCCGCGACTCCACCGCCTGCCACCTCGATTCGTCCGGTGTCGCCGCGGCCTGCATGGCGGCGCTTTCGGCGATCGAAGCGGGCTGCGACCTCGTGGTGATCAGCAAGTTCGGCAAGCTGGAGGCGGCGCGCGGCGGACTGATCGACGCCTTTCGCGCCGCGGTGGAGCGCGAGGTGCCGGTGCTCACCGCGGTGGCCCCGGCGCTGGCGGCGCCATGGCAGGCCTTCGCCGGGGAGATGGCGGCCATCGCCGCGCCGGATGAGACCGCGCTCGAGGCGTGGTGGCAGGCGGTGCGGCCGGTGGGCCGCCGCCAGGGCTGGCCTCGGCTGTCGGCGAGTTGACGGATGGCCAGCTTCGATTGACTCTAGATTGACAGACCGCCCCGCAGCCGGAAGCCATGCCCCATCTCAGCATCCGCCTCGATCTCGATCCGAACGGCCGCGTCGGCCCCGGCAAGATCGAGCTGCTCGAATGCATCGCCCGCACGGGATCGATCTCGGCCGGCGGGCGTGCCATGGCCATGTCCTATCGACGGGCCTGGGAGCTGGTGGACAGCCTCGGCCAGTTGTTCGGCCAGCCGGTCGTGCTGTCGCAGACCGGCGGGCGGCACGGCGGCGGCGCGCGCCTCACCCCCTTCGGCGAGGAACTGGTGTTCCGCTATCGCCAGATCGAACGCGCCGCGGAAGAGGCCGCCGCGGTCCACCTGCGGGCGCTTCAGGACGCGGTGAAGGGCCCGCCGGCCGGGCGCCCGACAGCGGCCGATGCGGGCCATCTCCATGAGACGTCACCGCCCCCGGCCGCGCCTGCACCCGACGAAGGCCACCGGTCGCCGGACGCCCCGCACGGGGACACGCCGGCCCGGCGCCGCCTGCCCCGCCTCAACGGCGCTGTGGTGGAGTAGCGGCACGTGGCGCCGGCAGATGCGCCGGCAGGCGGGTTCCGTTGTTGCGCGTTATATCCGAATGGATATAACGTCTGTCATCGTCCCTGCGAACGCCCTCCGCCGGACCGCCCGCATGAAGCGCCCCCGCCTCGTCGCCATCCGCCATGTCGCCTTCGAGGATCTCGGCATCCTCGCCGGGCTGTTGGACGGGCAGGGCTGGGACCTCGCCTATTGCGAGGCGGCGACGGACGATCTGGCGCATCGCTCGGTGACGGGGGCCGACCTCGTCATCGTGCTGGGCGGCCCGGTGCGGGTCGCTGATGCCCGCGCCTTCCCCTTTCTCACCCGCGAAATGGCACTGATCGAGACACGCCTGGGCCGCGGGCGGCCGACGCTCGGCATCGGCCTCGGCGCCCAGCTCATGGCCGCCGCGCTGGGCGCCCGGCTGTTCCCCGATCCGGGCAAGAAGATCGGGTGGGACCGCGTCGCGCTCACCGGCGAGGGGCGCGCCTCCGCCCTGGCCCCGCTCGCCGAACCGGACGCTGAGGTGCTGCACTGGCACGGCGATGCCATCGAGCTGCCACGGCAGGCGGCATGCCTCGCCCATGGCGCCGCCGGGGCGACGGAGGCCTTCGCCGTCGGGCGAGCCGGACTTGGGTTGCGGTTCCATCTGGAAGCCGGCCCCCGCGAACTGGAGGAGTGGTATGTCGGCCATCACGCCGCGCTGGTCGCGGCAGGGATCGACATTCCGGCGCTGCGGCGGGAGAGCCAGGCGCGCCGGCTGCGCACGGGTGAGCTGGCGGCGCGGGTGTTCGGCGGATGGCTGGCGCGCGCCTTTCCACGCCGGGCGGAGCCGATGTCCCTCGCGACGCAGGACGCCGCGCCGCCGCCGGGCTGATCCCGCGCCGCCGCCGGGGGCGGACGGACGATATCTGGAGCCGGGGCCCGCTGGCCTCCTACCGGCCATCGAAGCGAGACGGGTCGTTCCGCAGGCCCGGCATGCCGGAAGCTTCAGGCCGCGCGCGACGGCGGGCCGGCGGCGTCCAGCTCGGCGAGCTCGGCGTCGGTGAAGAGACGGCTGCGGGTCAGGAACCGCACCCCTTCGGGCGCCTCCAGCGAGAACCCGGAGCCGCGGCCCGGCACGACGTCGATGATGAGCTGGGTGTGCTGCCAGTATTCGAACTGCGCGGCCCCGATATAGAACGGACAGCCGGCGATGGTGCCGAGCCGCACATCCTGCGGGCCCACCCGGAAATCGCCGGCGGGATAGCACATCGGCGCGGAGCCGTCGCAGCAGCCGCCGGACTGGTGGAACATCAGCGGCCCGTGCCGGGCTTCCAGCCGCGCGACCAGCTCGGCGGCGGCAGGCATGATCTCGACGCGGTCAACCATGATCGCTCCCCTGTGCGGCGCAGGGCCGGCGCGGACATTCGCCGCGCCGGCCCGTGACGTCGATGGTTCGGCTCAGAAGAAGCCGAGCGCCTTGGTGGAGTAGCTCACCAGCATGTTCTTGGTCTGCTGGTAGTGGTCGAGCATCATCTTGTGGTTCTCGCGGCCGATGCCCGACTGCTTGTAGCCGCCGAAGGCCGCATGGGCGGGATAGGCGTGGTAGCAGTTGGTCCACACCCGGCCGGCCTGGATGGCGCGGCCGAAGCGGTAGGCCCGGTTGCCGTCGCGGGTCCACACGCCGGCGCCGAGGCCGTACAGCGTGTCGTTGGCGATGGCGAGCGCCTCTTCCTCGTCCTTGAAGGTCGTGACCGAGACCACGGGGCCGAAGATCTCCTCCTGGAAGATCCGCATCTTGTTGTGGCCCTCGAAGATGGTGGGCTCGACATAGTAGCCGCCCGCCAGCTCGCCCTCGAGCTCGGCACGCTTGCCGCCGGTCAGCACCTTGGCGCCTTCCTGCCGGCCGATGTCGATATAGGAGAGGATCTTCTCGAGCTGGTCGTTGGAGGCCTGGGCGCCGATCATCGTGGAGGAGTCGAGCGGGTGGCCCTGCTTGATCTTCTTCACGCGCGCCACCGCGCGCTCGATGAAGCGGTCATAGATGCTCTGCTGCACCAGCACGCGGCTGGGGCAGGTGCAGACCTCGCCCTGGTTCAGCGCGAACATGGCGAAGCCTTCGAGCGCCTTGTCGAAATAGTCGTCGTCCGCCGCCAGCACGTCGGCGAAGAAGATGTTCGGCGACTTGCCGCCCAGCTCCAGGGTCACCGGAATGAGGTTGTCGGAGGCGTACTGCATGATCAGCCGCCCGGTCGAGGTCTCGCCGGTGAAGGCGATCTTGGCGATGCGCTTGGACTGCGCCAGCGGCTTGCCGGCCTCGACGCCGAAGCCGTTCACCACGTTCACCACGCCCGGCGGCAGCAGGTCGCCGATCAGCTCCATCACCGCGAGGATGCTGAGCGGGGTCTGCTCGGCTGGCTTCAGCACGATGCAGTTGCCGGCGGCGAGCGCGGGCGCCAGCTTCCACACCGCCATGAGGATCGGGAAGTTCCACGGGATGATCTGGCCGACCACGCCCAGCGGCTCGTGGAAGTGATAGGCCACGGTGTCGTGGTCAATCTCGGAGATGCCGCCCTCCTGCGCCCGCACCGCGCCGGCGAAGTAGCGGAAATGGTCGATGGCGAGCGGCAGGTCGGCGTGGGTCGTCTCGCGGATCGGCTTGCCGTTGTCGAGGGTCTCGACCATGGCGATGAGATCGAGATTGGCCTCGAGCTTGTCGGCGATCCGGTTGAGGATCAGCGCCCGCTCGGCGGCGGAGGTGCGGCCCCAGGCGTCCTTCGCCTTGTGGGCGGCATCGAGCGCAAGCTCGATGTCCGCGGCGGTGGAGCGCGGAACCTCGCACAGCTTGCGGCCGGTCACCGGGCTGGGGTTGTCGAAATAGCGACCCTCGACGGGCGCGACCCACGCCCCGCCGATGAAGTTGTCGTAACGGTCGCGGATGAGGAGTTTGCTGGAGATCTTCTCCAGGGCCTGCTGGAACATGGTCTTTCCTCCTAGGATGAATCGCCCCTGAAAAGGCGTCCTTGCCGCGTGTCGACGCCACCCCCGGGGGAGGAAGTCGCCGCGTTTCTCATATCGGGGGCCCGCCGGGGGTTGCTCCCCCGTTCCGGCCCTTGGCGTCCGTGGCGGGGAGACTGCGCCTGCTTTCAAGTGGGCGTCAACGCCGTATTCAGTCGAACACAACGACGTGCGACGTTTGGGATCCGGCACCCGCAAAGCCGCGCCGCCAGAGGCTTCGCAGGCTCTCGCGGGAAGGGGCGACGGGGTCGGCCGGACGACATGTCGCACCCGGCGTCCCGGGGCGCGGCGCGTCCGCGGGAGGCGGCGAGGTGCTCATCGCCCGAAACGGCCCGGCTCTTGCTAAGCTGCGGTGGTGCGCTGGTGTCATCGTCCGGCACACACGATCTTACCGTTCGCCTGCCACGACCGAAGCCGGCGTCGCCGTCCCCACCTGCGAAGACCCCACCGGAACCTGACATGTCCCAGCCCACCCCAGACTTCTCCCGCGGCGCCGCCTATGTAAACGGCACGTTCGTGCCCATGTCGGAGGCGAAGATCCCGCTGGGCGACTGGGGCTTCACCCGCTCCGACGTCACCTACGACGTCGCGCATGTGAAGCATGGCGGCTTCTTCCGGCTGGACGACCATCTCGACCGCTTCGAGACGTCGCTGGCCGGCTACCGCCTGACGCCGCCGGTGGACCGGGCCCAGATGCGCGAGATCGTAGGGCGGTGCGTCGCGCTGTCCGGGCTGCGCGAGGCCTTCGTCGCCATGCTCTCCACCCGCGGGGTGCCGCGCGTCTTCGGCTCGCGCAACCCGCATGATTGCGACAACACCTTCTATGCCTACGCCATTCCCTGGCTCGACGTGATCAAGCCGGACGTGCAGGAGCGCGGCGCGCACCTGCTGGTCGCCTCGGTGCCGCGCTTCTCCAGCCGCTCGCTCGACCCGACGCTGAAGAACTACAACTGGCGCGACCTCAGCCGCGGCGTGTTCGAGGCGCTGGACAGCGGCTACGACACCGCCCTGCTGCTGGACGACGACGGCTTCGTCACGGAAGGGCCGGGCTTCAACGTGTTCATCGTGAAGGGCGACGTCGTCACCACGCCGGACCGCGGCGCCCTCCTCGGCATCACCCGGCGTTCCGTGCTGGAACTCTGTCCCGAGCTGGGCCTGGAACCCCGCATCGCGCCGGTCACCTTCGACGACCTGATGGAGGCGGACGAGGTGTTCACCACGACCACCGCCGGCGGGGTGATGCCGTGCGCGCGGGTCAACGACCGAATCTACGGAAACGACCGCCCGGGTGAGATCAGCCTCAGGCTGAAGGCGCTGTACTGGCAGAAGCATGCCGAGGGCTGGCATATGACGCCGGTCAATTACGACGATCCCGAGCGCCCCTTCGCTGCCGGACTGACTCCCGAGGGAGAAAAGCGCCCATAACGCTTCTAAATTGCTACTATTCGTTGTGTTATTTCTGCACCGCAGCGATTTATATCGGATATGTCACCGGTTTTGATATTTTTTATCTTTTCCGCGCCGCACAACAGCCCTACTCTATTATAGATATTTTGTATCCAAAGGGGTGCCCTGGTGGGCCGTGCGCGCGTTCTTTCGCCTGTGGGCGCGTGGGCGCTCACAGGGCTCCTCACGCTTGCGTCGATGAGTGCGCTGCCGGTGTCCGCGCCGGCCCAGCATCTCGCCGCCCGTGAAGGGATGCCGACCCCTGCCGTGGTGCCTGACCGGCCGGCGGTTGTCGTGCCGCTGCCGACCACGACCCTCGCGCCGACGCTGGCCGCAGCCCCTGCCCTTGCGTCCCCGCCACCGCCCGGGCCGGCGGCCGATGTCTTCATGCCCCTCGCCCGCCGCCGCGGCTACGTGCTGGCGGGGCAGTTTCCCCGCCATGCGCCGCGGCAGCAGATGGCAACGGAGCTGAGGCTGTTCTCCAACGCCCTGCTCAGCCTCGCCGTCGCCCGCGCCATACGGGACAACCCCCAGGCCCTGCCCGATGTCGAGACGGTGGCCCTTCTGGCGCAGCGCTTCGTTCACCCCGACCGGATCCGGCAATGGCTGGCGCCCCTGCGGCCCGCCGGCCGCGCGGGCTCGGCGCCGGACTGGCTGCCCTCGCTGAACGAGGAGGGCATCCGGCAGGTGCTCTACGCCGCCCCCGACCGGGAGCGCTTCGCGGTGCTGAGCGATTTCGCGGCGCATACCCTGCCGCTCATCGCCCGCGCGGCGCCGCGCCTGCCGCTGGACATCGTCATCCCCGAGCAGGCCAGCGCCGGCTACTACGCTCCCGACCGGGGCGGCCTCGTGCTGGTCGACACGCCGGTGCGGTTTACGGTGGAGGCCGATATCCCGGTGAACGCCACGCTGGAGATCGACAACCGCGTCATCCCGGTCTCGGCCGACACGGCCCAGCGGTTACGCCAGCGAACCGGCAGCACGGTGACCCTGGCCGCGTTCGCCCGGCTCACCGGCATGGACCCGACCACCTGGATCAGCGGCGACCTGCTCGGCGTTCCCCTCTACGCCCTGGAACAGGTCGGCGGGTTCCGCCTCGACCTCACGCTGAAATGGGTGTCGAGCTATGCCGACCCGGACCTCACCGATCCCATCGCCGAGCTGCCGCTGACGCGCATGGAAGAGGAGAGCGGCGAGCCCGGCGGCCCCTCGCCACAGGCTCTCCTCACCCTGCGCTTGGCCGGGGAGCCGCTGATCCGCCTCGGCGGCACGGGCATCAAGCCGGACCCGGCGCCGCTGTCGGTGGAAAAGGCGCCGCCGCCCGAGCCGGCCGCCAGCATCGAGGCCATGGCGGCGGCAGACAGCCCGGCGATGAGCCCGGCGAACATTACCGGCACCCTGCCGGCCGGCCGGCAGCGGCGCCATTACGACATTGCCGGCCTCTCGCTCGACATGACGCCCGCCGCCGCGGAACAGATCCTGCGGCGCGGGCGGCTCACCCAGCGGTTGAGCTTCAGCCCCTACCGGCTGAGCCCGGCGCTCGGCTTCGATCAGGCCCGCCTCTTCATGAGCGCCGACAATCGGGAAACCGTCGCTCTGGTCGCCGACCCGGACCGGCCCGACGGTCGCCTGCTGGCCATCGGGCGTTATGTCGTTGCGGCCGAGCCGTATGTCCGCGAGGAGCTGGTACGGGCGATGCTCACCAAATATGGCGAGCCACGGGCCGTGAACGGGCCCTTCCTGGTCTGGGGCGGCCAGCCCGGCCGGGGCGATGTCCACGGCCCCTGCTTCATGCGGCTGGACCAGCCGGCGCGTGGCCGGTGGGCCGATGCCGACGGCACCCCGCCGAACTGGCCCGACCTGACCCCCTCGCGCACGCTGCAGGGCTTCCCCGGTCCCCGCGCCATGCCGTGGCCCAGCTTTCCGACCGTCGATGCGGAGTCCACCGACATCCGCGCCTGCGGCCCGACCGTCGCCGCATGGGTGCCGCTGACACCCGGCGCCAGGGATTACGCGGTGTGGCTCACCGACGTCAGCGCTTTTCCCGGCCCCGTCGGCAGGGTCCAATCCGGCTCGGCCGCCCCGCAGCGCCCACGGCTCTAGCCGGCCCGGCGGCATTCCCCTCATCGGTTCCCGAACGGGCAGGCGCCGTGACGCCACGGGCGCCCGCTTGATCCCGCAGGTCGGTCGTGCGAATGATACATTGTATCATTCATGATGGAGCCGGGACCATGCCGGATACACGACTGCCCGTCACCGTCCTCTCGGGGTTTCTCGGGGCGGGCAAGACCACCCTGCTCAACCACATCCTCGCCAATCGCGAGGGGTTGCGCGTCGCCGTCATCGTCAACGACATGTCGGAGGTGAACATCGATGCCGAGCTGGTCCGCTCGGGCGATGCCAATCTCTCGCACACCGAGGAAAAGCTGGTCGAAATGACCAATGGCTGCATCTGCTGCACCCTGCGCGACGACCTGCTGGCGGAGGTGCGCCGGCTCGCCAGCGAAGGGCGCTTCGACTACCTGCTCATCGAATCCACCGGCATCGCCGAACCGCTGCCCGTCGCCGCCACCTTCGATTTCCGCGACGAGGCCGGCTTCTCGCTCGCCGACATCGCCCGGCTCGACACCATGGTGACGGTGGTCGACGCCGCCAACCTGCTGCGCGATTTCGGCAGCCGGGACTTCCTCGCCCAGCGCGGCGAGACCGCGGGCGAGGACGACGCCCGCACGCTGGTCGACCTGCTGACGGACCAGATCGAGTTCGCCGACGTGATCGTGCTCAACAAGGTTTCCGCCGTGCCGCCGGAACGGCTGGCGCAGGTGCGCGGGGTGGTGAAGGCGCTCAACCCCGACGCCCGTCTCCTCGAGGCCGACCATGCCCGCGTGCCGCTCGCCGCGGTGCTCGGCACCGGGCTGTTCGACCTCGAGAAGGCGCAGGCCGCCCCGCTCTGGTTCAAGGAGCTGAACGGCTTCCGCGACCATGTGCCGGAGACCGAGGAATACGGCGTCTCCAGCTTCGTCTACCGCGCCCGCCGGCCCTTCCATCCCGAACGGTTCAACGCCTTCCTCGCCCGCACCTGGCCGGGACTGGTGCGGGCCAAGGGGCTGTTCTGGCTCGCCACCCGGCCGAAGCGGGTCGGCGAGATGTCGCTGGCCGGGGCGATCTGCCGGACCGGCACCATCGGCCGCTGGTGGGCCGGCATTCCCGCCGAGCACTGGCCGACCCAGCCGGACTGGCGCTCCTGGCTGCGCAGCCACTGGGTGCCCGGCTATGGCGATCGCCGGCAGGAGCTGGTCTTCATCGGCGTGCGCATGGACGAGGCGGCGATCCGCGCCGCGCTGGACGCCTGCCTCGTCGGCCCCACCGATCCGGCGGCCTACGACCCCACCGCCCTCGCCGATCTGCCCGACCCCTTCCCCGTCTGGGCCGAGGCCACCGCTCCCGCGCTGGCGTGAGGCCACGGCGACGCCGCCTGTGCTGAACGACCAGCACAGGCGGCCCATTTCCTGCATGCCTGCTTCGACATGGTCACCACGCGGTGGCCCGGAAACGGGAGGCGGGCATGACGCGGACGCCGTCGCAGCAGCCGGAGCCGGCGGAGCCGGAACGCACCGCAACGCCACCGGCAGGAGCGGGAGAGGCTGCGGCCGGCGGGCTGGACTGGACCCAGTCCGCCCAGGCGCTCGCCAGTGTCGCCGGGCTCGACATCGCGGTGCGGGTCAAGGCGCTGGAAGAGCTGCTCACCCGCAAGGGTCTGGTCGACCCGCAGGCGCTCGACGCGGTGGTCGACCTCTACGAAAACCGCATCGGCCCGCGCAACGGCGCCCGCGTGGTGGCGCGGGCCTGGACCGACCCCGCCTACCGCGCCCGTCTGCTCGCCGACGCCGATGCCGCCATCGCCGAGCTCGGCTTCACCGGTGCGCAGGGCGAGAACATGGTGGTGCTGGAAAATACGGCAGAGGTCCATAATGTGATCGTCTGCACCCTGTGCTCCTGCTACCCGTGGCCGGTGCTCGGCCTGCCGCCGAACTGGTACAAGAGCATGCCGTACCGCTCCCGCATCGTGCGCGAGCCCCGCGCCGTGCTGGCCGAGTTCGGCACGGTGCTGCCCGCCTCCACCGAGGTGCGGGTGTGGGACAGCAATTCGGAGCTGCGCTACATGGTGCTGCCCCGCCGCCCCGCCGGGACCGAAGGGCTGGACGCCGAGGCGCTCGCCGCCCTCGTCACCCGCGACAGCATGATCGGGGTGGCCGAGGCCCGCCAGCCGGAGCGCGCGGCATGAACACGGTGCACGATTGCGGCGGCATGGACGGCTTCGGCCCGGTGGTGCCGCCCGGCTATGACGGCAGCGAGCCGGTCTTCAAGCAGGAATGGGAAAGCCGGATGTTCGCCGTGTTCATGGCGACCATCATCGGCGGGCTGTTCACCGACGAGGCGTTCCGCCAGTCGCGCGAACGGCTCGACCCCGCGCTCTACCTCACCCGGCCCTATTACGAACAATGGTGGTTCGCCGTCGCCCGGCTGCTGCTGGAAAGCGGCGCCATCACGCCCGGAGAGTTTGCCGCCGCCCTCGCGAAAGCGGGAGAGGCGGGCGCGGCAGCCGTGGCGGAGGGCGCACGATGAGCTTCGGCCCCGAGGAGATCGTCGCGCTGGTTCACCAGGGCGCCACCACCCGGGTCGCCGCGCCGGACGCGCCACCCCGCTTCGCCCCCGGCGACCGGGTGCTGACCCGCAACCTCAACCCGCCGACCCACACCCGCCTGCCACGCTACTGTCGGGGCAAGCGGGGCGAGGTGGTGCGGGTGCACGGCGTCTACGCCTATCCCGATGCCCGGGCACTGGGGGACGACGCGGCGCGGGAATATTGCTACGCCGTCCGCTTCACCGCTCGGGAACTGTGGGGGGATGGCGCGGCGGCCGGCGACACCCTCACCATCGACATGCACGACAGTTACCTGCTGCCGGACCCGGCGGCATGAGCGCGCCCCGGCCCGACATCCCGGACCTTCCGTGGCTCGACCGGCCGGAGACCTTCGCCGCGCCGTGGGAGGCGAAGGCGTTCGCTCTGGTCGTCACGCTGCACGAGGCCGGACTGTTCGGCTGGCGCGAATTCGCCGACCGCCTGAGCGCGGAAATCCATGCCAACCCGGACGAGGCCTATTACCGCTGCTGGTTCGCCGCCGCGGTGCGGCTGCTGGCGGAAAAGGCGATCATCGACCCGCGCGTTCTGGCGGTGCAGGCGCAGGCCGTCGCCGCCTTCCGCCGGGCCGACCACCAGCATGTCGCCCGCACCGGGCCGATCGCGGTGGCGCCGGGCCGGCCGGAGGCGCCGCCGCCGTGAGGCGCGGCAGAGGCCGGCCCGCTGGGTTGAGCCCGCTCACCCCTTGAGATAGCTCTCGGCCGTGTCCAGCGCCTTGCCGCAGGCCTGGGCGTCGCCACGGGCATCGGCGTCGCGGGCGGTGCGCAGCGCGTCGCTCAGCTCCCGCTGATGAATGACGGGCTGCTGGCCCTGGCCGTTGCCCTGCGCGGTCTGGGCGGCGGTGGGCTGGCCCTCGGTCTGGGCGCGGACATCGGCCGCCGAGGCGGCGCGGTTGCCGAGCGCGGTATTCATCCCCGGGGTGCCCGCGGTTCCCGGCGTATCGCCGGCCTTGGGCACCTGCCGCGGCGTCGCGGCAACCGTACCGTCGCTGCCGCCGGTGGTGGAGGCGGTCGGGCCGGAGCCGGCATCGGTGGCGTTCAGGGTCTTCTCGATCTGGGTGATGCGGCCGGCGCAGGGGCCGGCGAGCGCGGGTCCGGCGATCAGGACCAGCGTGCCGGCGAGGCCGACGATGTGGTGACGGGCGTTCATGCGTTCCTCCATGCCCGGCTTATGCGCCGGTTCGCTGCCGCGGAGCGCGGACCCGGGCTCAACACCCAGTTCAAGGGCTTGTTCCGCTTGCGGTAGCCGGCGCCGGACCGGCGACATCGCGCACGGCCGGGCCGGTCGCGGTCTCGATCTGCTCGGCAAGGCGGCTGCGACAGAGCGACATCGACGCGTTGTGCCCGGCGTCGGAGGAGGAGCGAACCGCGTCTTCCACGAGCTTCACGCGGTAGCCACCATCCGCCGCGAAGGCGGAGGAGCGCGGCCGGGCGGCGATCGCGCGGGTGGGCGACTCGGGCGAGCGCGCGCAGCCGTTCCAGCATGTCCGCCGGCAGGCGCGCCCGCGTGACCGCCTCCCGGCGGCGATGGACTCCTCGCCATGCCCCGACCGCGTCCTCGGCATGCACCGCGGGATGAAGCGGGTGAAGAGGTTGTGCCCGGCGAACCGCCCGGCAAGGTGACGAACTACCGGCGGCACCCGCTCCATCCACGGCGTCGGCCTTGGCCCTGCGGCCCGAACGGTTTCTGCAGGTCGACGCACGGGTGCGCCGTTCCCGCCCAGGGGCCGCCGTGGATGCGGGCGGCGGCGCCCTGAACCATGTCGTCCTCCGCCTGTCGCCTCGCACCGGCTCTCCGCTGGGCAACCGATGGCGAAGCCTGGGGGGCAGGCGGACGTATGCGAGGATGGACGCTGGGTAAGCCGCTGCGATGTCGTCGCGTCGCGGCGTTCCTCATGCTAGGGCATGCGCGAACGACGCCGGAACCCCGCATCATGCCGCCCATCCCTGATTCTTCCCGCATTTCCGTGGTCATCCCGGCCTATGAGGAGGCCGGGAATATCGGCCGTCTCGTCGCCGAGACCTTCGAGGCCATTCCCGCCGAGCGGATGGGCGAGGTGATCGTGGTGGACGATTGCAGCGCCGATGCCACCGGCGCCGAGGTCAAGGCGCTGCTGACCCGCTTTCCCCGGCTGCGCTATCTGCGCCACGCCACCCGGGCCGGGCAGAGCGCGGCGCTGCGCAGCGGCGTGCTCGCCGCGCGCTTTCCCATCATCGCCACCATGGACGGCGACGGCCAGAACGTGCCGGCAGACATTCCCCATCTGCTGGCGAAACTGGGGGGACCGGAGGGCGGCCCGGCGCTGGTGGGCGGCATCCGCGCCCGGCGCCTCGCGACCGGGTCGCGCCGTTTCGCCTCGCGCTTCGCCAACGGGCTGCGGGCCCGGCTCTTGAAGGACGACTGCCCCGACACCGGCTGCGGCATCAAGGCCTATCGCCGCGACGCCTTCCTGCTGCTGCCGTTCTTCACCAGCATGCACCGCTACCTGCCGGCGCTGTTCCTGAGCTACGGCCATGAGGTGGCCTATGTCCCGGTCGGAGACCGGCCACGGCTGGCGGGCCAGTCGAAATACACCAATTTCGGCCGGGCGCTGATCGGGATCTACGACCTGTTCGGCGTCACCTGGCTGAGGCGCCGCACCCTGATGCCGCGTATCGCGGAAGACGCGGCGGCACCGAAAGACAGCGCCAGCCGACCCGCCGAGACGAGCTGAGACCCTGCCGCCTGAAGCTGACGCCCCGCCGCAGCCGCCAGAGCGCGGCCCCGCCGCGCCGCGGCGAGGGCGAGATCATGCAGGGCGTAGTTGCACTCGATCCCGATCCGGGTGAGGCGGACTTCCATCCGCGGGTCGGAGAAGGCGGCGGCCCAGCGGCCATAGAGCAGCCGGTGCAGCACCGTCGCCAGCGTCGCGATCAGCGCGATGGAGATGGTGACATCGGAGAGGAAATGGCCGCCAAAGGCCACCCGGTTCATCGACACCATCACCACGAAGACGCCGATCAGAAGCCCGGCGGTCCTGCGCCGGGCCGGCGGCACGAAGGCGACCAGCGGCAGCAGGCAGGCCACCAGCGCCGCCTCGCCGGAGACGAAGGAGCGATGGCCGAGCACCTCCCCCCCCATGTGCCAGGCCGGCAGAAAGGCGCTGGCGCCGCCGAAATCGGACACGTTCACCGGCCTCGGCCGGTCCATAACCGCCTTGAGCACGCCGTTCACCAGCAGCGCCGGGCCCAGCAGGTAGAGCGAGACGAAGTAGAGCGCTAAGCGCGGCGAGCACAGGCTGCGGCGCAGCGGGCTCAGCAGCTTGAGAACGAGTGTGGCGCCGAGCAGCAGCACCACGGTGAGCGGCACCAGCGAGCCGACCTCGCGCAGGGTGCGCAGCACGCCCACATGCTTTGCCGCGAAACCCGCGGCCGGATCGTAGAACAGCTCAGAGACCGCGAGGTCGATGCCCGGGAAGGTGATGAACAGCGCCGAGAGCAGCAGCGTCGCCGCCACGCAGCCTGCGAGAAGGCGGTCCTGCAGGAAAACCTGCCCGGCCACCCTCGCCCGTTCCCAGCCCGGCATCCCCGCCCCCCTTCCGCACATTCCCGGCGCCTCCCGTAAGGCGCCGAACATCACGGTGTCACGACAGCGCCGTGACAATCCATGCCCTGGATCAATTCTATACCGTTCGTACGGCGACGGTACTGCGACGGATCATCAGCCGACCGAGCCCGACGGGCTCTCCGGTACCGCCGCCGCGCCGCTGTCCACCGGCAGGCCGGAACGCTCGCGGGTGATGAAATACAGGTTGCGGACATAGATCAGCAGCCCCGCCGCCTGTCCGACGATGAAGACCGGGTCCTGCCGGTAGATGGCGTAGACCAGCAGCGTCGTCCCGCCGAGCAGCGAGAACACCCAGAACGCCATCGGCACCACCGACTTGCGGGCCCGCTCGCTGGCGATCCACTGCAGCAGGAACCGCGTGGTGAACAGGCCCTGCCCGACGAAGCCGAACACCAGCCAGGGGTCGAACGGAAAGTTCATGGAAGGCTCCCTCGGGTCCGGCCAGTGGCCGGTGTCCTTGTGTGTAATGGCTTGCCGGCAAGATCAAGGCGAACCGGCACCGAGAAGCGACATGGTCAGCAGCCGGCCATTGCCGGTGTTAAGCCCGGTCACGGTGTCGAGCAGGCGCGGCGCCGGTCCGCCGCGTGCGGCCTGACGGGCATCGAACGCCGCCTTCTGGCGGTCGGAGACGATCGCCACCCGGCAGCCCGGTCCGGCGAGGAAATCGGCCGCGGCGGCGCCGTCGCCGAGACCGGTGTCCTTGCCGAGATAGAACAGCGCGCTCGCCTCGCTGTAGCCGGCGACGAAGAGCTGCGGCGCCGTGCACGGCGCGTGCGCCGCCACCGCCGCCGCCAGCCGGGGCGACAGCCACACCATGTCGAGCCGGGGGGCGACCACGCCGAAGCCCAGCCCGTAGAGCGCCACCGCCGCCGCGAACAGCCAGCGATAGGCCGTGGGCAGCGCCCCCGCCAGCGCCCGCCGCCCGGCCATGACGCCCGCCACCAGCCCGGCCAGCGCCAGCGCGAAGGACAGCGGCACCCATTGCTGCTGCAGCACCACCAGCGCCGCCGGCAGGGCGAAGGCGCTTGCCACCGCCCCGGCAGCGGCGGCCACCACCAGCCAGCGGGCCCAGCGCGGCGCCGGGTCGAGCCGGGGGGAATAGGCCGCCGCGCCCGCCAGCAGCGCGATGGCGGGGTAGGCCGGCAGGGTGTAGTGCGGCAGCTTGGTCGCGATCAGCTCGAACACGATCCAGAACGGGAGGATCCAGGCCAGCAGGAAGCGCACCTCGCGCTGCCGGCGATGTTCCCACACCCACGGCACGGCGGCGGCGGCCAGCGCCGCGCCGGGCCAGAACGCGATGAAGAAGGCGGCGAGATGGGCGCCCGGCGGGGCGCCGTGGGATTCCTGTCCCGCCGCCACCTTGCCGAGCAGGTCGTTGCCCACCGCCTCATGAAAGAAGTCGAGCCCGGAGGAGAGCGCGATGGCGATGACCCAGGGCAGCACGATCAGCGCCAGCACCGGCACCCCGACCTTCGGGCGCAGCCGGGCCAGCCAGCCGGCGCGGCGGTCCACGATGAGCAGCGCGAGGATGGTGAGCGCCGCCAGCATCGGGACGATGGGGCCCTTCAGCAATATGCCCGCGCCCATGGCGCACCAGAACAGCAGCGCCGGCCCCAGCCGGCGCGGCGCCTCGGCCGGGGCGAGGTAGCACAGCAGCAGCGCGAGCTGCCCGGCCACCGCCGCGGCGAGCTGGGTGGCGTCGGTCTTGGCGAGCCGCGCCTCGCCGTTCAGCACGAGGCAGGTGGCGAGCAGCGCCGCCCCCAGCAGCGCCGCGCGCGGACCGAACAGCCGCACGCCGATGGCGTGGGTCATCAGCACCGCGAGGATGGCGGCGATCAGCGAGGGCAGCCGCAACACCCAGATCGGCGCGGCGCCGTCGCCATGGCCGGTGAGATGGGCGGCGGCGCTCTGCAGCCAGTAGATGCCGATGGGTTTCTTGAAGCGCGGCTCGGCGCCGAGCCGCGGCGTCACATAATCCCCGCTCGCCAGCATCTGGCGGGTGGCCTGGGCGAAGCGGGCTTCGTCGCGGTCGACGGCAGGGAGGTGGAACAGCCCCGGCACCATCACCGCGAGGCAGAGCGCGACCAGCAGCACCCGGGCGACGACGGCGTTCGCCGCCAGCGCCGCCAGCCAGCGCCGTGGCGCCGCCGCTTCCGCGCCGGCCATCGATCCCGTGGTGTCCGCCATACGCCCTCACGCCGCGTCGCCGGCAGACCTGCTGCGGGCGTTCCATGGCGGACGTATGACACGGCCGGGCGGGGCCGCGAAAGATCACCAAGCGTCAGCCGCCGGGGCGGCAGGGCGCCGCGCCCGAAGCCGGGGCCGCTGGCGTCAGTCCGGCAGGCCGGGCTCGACCAGAATCGCGTTGGATTCCGCCCACCATTGAAAGGCGTTGCTGGCCTCGATGACCTCTTCGGTGCTGTCGGCGGCCTGAAGCCGGCGGATCAGCCCCTCCTGGTCGCCTTTCGGCTGGGGATTGGCGGTGGCGAAAGCCAGCGCCTCCTCGAGGGTCTCGATCTCGAAGACGGCGGAGCCGGCGCGCACGCGCAGCGGGGGCATGAGGCGGGTGGTGTTGGTATCCATGGCGAATCAATGCCGCAGCGCCCCGTCGGTTCCGCGCGTGGGTCACCGCGCCCGGCATGGCCGAAGGCGGCACCGACGCTCTTGCCCGCCCCTCGCCGCCACCGCATGATCCGCGCCCGCATCAACACTGTTTCCACGGAGTGAACCATGGATCTGGGACTTAAGGGGCTGCGCGCGCTCGTCACCGGCGGCACCAAGGGCATCGGCCGGGCCATTGCCGAGACCTTCGCGGCGGAGGGCGCCGACATCGCCATCTGCGCGCGCAAGGCGGAGGAGGTGGACGCCGCGGTCGCCGCCCTCGCCGCCAAGGGCGTGCGCGCCACCGGCCGCGCGGTGGATGTCGCGGACGGTCCCGGCCTCGCCGCCTGGGTGAAGGACGTGGGGGAGGAATTCGGCGGGCTCGACATCGTGGTGGCGAATGTCAGCGCGCTGGCCATCGGCCAGGACGAGGCGAGCTGGAACGCCAGCTACCAGACCGACATGATGGGCACGGTGCGGCTGGTGGATGCCGCCATGCCGTGGCTGGAGGCCAGCAAGGCCGCCGCCATCGTCACCATCTCCAGCGTGTCCGGCCGCGAGGTGGATTTCGCCGCCGGGCCCTACGGCACCTTCAAGGCGGCGATCATCCACTACACCCAGGGCCTCGCCTTCCAGCTCGCGGCCAAGAACATCCGCGCCAACACGGTCTCGCCGGGCAATACCTATTTCGAGGGCGGCGTCTGGAACCAGATCAAGGACGGCAACCCCGAGCTCTACGCCACCGCCCTCGCCCTCAACCCCACCGGGCGCATGGGCACGCCGCAGGAAATGGCCAATGCCGCCGTGTTCCTGGCGAGCCCGGCCGCCAGCTTCATCACCGGCACAAATCTGGTGGTGGACGGCGCCCTGACCCGGGGCGTGCAGTTCTGAGACCGGCGCCGCCGGCATGGGCGAAAAGGGCCGGGGCACCCTGCCCCGGCCCGGTTTCCCGGCGCCGCGGCAAGGCCGCCCGTTCCCGATCGCCGCGACCGGCGCGGCGATCCCGTTCTTGATGCGGCCGACGCGCTCAGTCCTGTCCGGGGTCGCCGGTGAGGCCGGCGGCGGCGATGCCGGCCAGCGCGGCGGCCTCGTCATTGTCCGAGGTGTCGCCGGAAATGCCGACCGCGCCGACGATCTCGCCCGCGGCGTCGCGGATCAGCACCCCGCCCGGCACCGGCACCAGCGCGCCGCCCGCGACATGGGACACCGAGGCGACGAAGAAGGCCTGCTCCTTCGCCCGCTTGAAGATGGAGCGCGAACCGATGCCGAGCGCAAGCGCGCCATAGGCCTTGCCATGGGCGATCTCGCTGCGCTTGAGGGCGGAGCCGTCCTCGATCGCGGCGGCCTTGAGCGCGCCGCGGGCGTCGAGCACCACGACGCCCATCGGCTTGAAGCCGCCGGCGCGGCAGTGGTCCAGAGCGGTGGCGACAATGGTCTGCGCCGCCTGGAGGGTCAGGGTGGTCATGGCGTCCTCGCACAGGGTTCGGCCCGCCTCGGGCGGCAGGCCGTCAGGTTGGTCCGGAAAATGGAAGGCGGCCGCGGGCCGGCGCCTCAGCGGATCGGCGGGGCGTAGAGGATGCCGCCGGCGCTCCAGATCTGGTTGACGCCGCGCGGGATGGCGAGCTTCGAGCCCGAGCCGACATTGCGCTCGAACACCTCGCCGTAATTGCCGACCGCCTTCACGATCCGCACCGCCCAGTCGTCGGTGAGGCCGAGCTGGGTGCCGAAATGGCCGTCCGTGCCGACGAAGCGCTTCACCGCCGGCTTCTGCGAGGCCTTGGCCTGTTCCAGCGTCTCGGTGCTGATGCCGAGTTCCTCGGCGTTCACCAGCGCGAACAGGCTCCACTTCACCACGTTGAACCAGGCATCGTCGCCCTGCCGCACCACCGGGCCGAGCGGCTCCTTGGAGATGACGTCGGGCAGCACGATGTGGTCGGCGGGGTTCGCCAGCTTCAGCCGCAGCGCGTAGAGCTGGGAGACGTCGGTGGTCAGCACCCCGCAGGTGCCGTCGCCATAGGCCTTCACCAGCTCGTCGACGCCCGGCAGCTCGATCAGCTCCAGCGTCATGTTGTTCTGGGCGAAGTAGTCGCGCGCATTGGCGGCGCTGGTGGTGCCGGCCTGGGTGCAGACCTTGGAGCCGGTCAGCTCCAGCGCCGAGGTGAGGTTGCGCGCGGCCGGCACCATGAAGCCCTGGCCGTCAAAATAGGACACGGCGGGAAACAGCAGCTTCAGCTCGGCCTCGCGCTGCAGCGTCCAGGTCGAGTTGCGCGAGAGCAGGTCGACATCGCCCTTCGCCAGCGCGGGAAAGCGCGCCTCGGCGCTGAGCGGGACATAGGTGACCTTCGAGGCGTCGTCGAAGATCGCCGCCGCCACCGCCTTGCACAGGTCGACGTCGAAGCCGCTCCACTGGCCCTTGTCGTCGGGCGCGGAGAAGCCGGCGAGGCCCTGGTTGACGCCGCATTTCAGCGTGCCGCGGGCCTTCACGTCGGCCAGCGTGTCGGCGTGGGCGCGTACCGGCGCGAGGCACTGCGCGGCCAGAACGAGGCCGGCCGCGGCCAGCACGGTTGCGAAACGTTTCATGATCCCCCCATTGCCGCCGGCCGGACCGGCGTCGTCCTGTGGCATCCCGGCGGGCCGCAGCGGCCCGCCCGTAGCGCCGGCATGTGGCATGCCGGCGGTCTGTGCGCCGGCATCCGGCGGCGGTCGTCGGCCCCGGCGCTCAGAGCGTCGGCGCCTGCCGGATGATGACCTTCGTGCCCACCGGCACGCGGTTGTAGAGGTCGGTGACATCGGCGTTCACCAGCCGGAAGCAGCCGGAGGACACCGCGAGGCCGATCGTGTCGGGCATGTTGGTGCCGTGGATGCGGTACACCGTCTTGCCGAGATAGAGCGCGGCCGAGCCCATCGGGTTGCCGGGGCCGCCGGCCATGAAGCGCGGCAGATAGGGCTGGCGGGCGATCATCTCCGGCGGCGGGGTCCAGTCCGGCCACTCCGCCTTGCGGGTGACGTGCTCGAGCCCGGACCACTGGAAGCCGTCGCGCCCGACCCCGATGCCGTAGCGGATGGCGCGGTTGTCGCCCTGCACGAGATAGAGGAACCGCTCGTCGGTGTGGATGATGATGGTGCCCGGCGGCTCGGTGGTGCGGAAATAGACCGGCTGCTTGCGGAAGGCGGGGTCGAGCTGGGACTCGCCGTCCGAGGGCACATAGCCCGGCTTCTCGTCGATCTGCATCACGGTGTTGCGCAGGTCGGCGGGCGGGCGGGTCTGCGCCCCGGCGCTGGACAGCAGCGCGCCGGTGAGCGCCAGCACGGCGACCGCAAGGGCGCCGCCGCCGGCGCGGGAGAGAAGGGATGTACGCATCCTCGGCCTTTCCTCGTCGGGGCACGGCGCCTTGTGCCGGCGCACGGCCCAAATCAGCCATGTCGTCGCCCGGGAGGATGGAAGGCGGGAAACGGGCGGAAGTCAACGCCCGCCCCCTGTGGAAGCGATCACCGCCGCGCCGCCTCAGCGGCCCCAGCGCAGCGTCGCGGTCTCCACCGGCGCGTCCCACAGCGGCAGCCATTCCTCGTCGAGCGCGGCGAGCGAGATCGAGCAGCCCGCCATCTCCAGCGAGGTGACGTAATTGCCGGTGAGGTAGCGCGCGACCTTGACGCCGTGGCGGTCGAGGATGCGGCCGGCGGCCTGCACCATGAGGTAGAGCTCGATCATCGGGGTGCCGCCGAAGCCGTTCACCAGCAGCAGGCAGGGCGCGCCGGGCGCGGGGTCGAGGTCCTTCAGCACCGTCTCCACCAGCTCCTCGGCGATGGCGTCGGCCGAGGCGAGCTTCACCCGCCGCCGGCCCGGCTCGCCATGGATGCCCACCCCCATCTCCATCTCGTCCTCGCCGATCTGGAAGGTGGGGGTGCCGGCGGCGGGCACGGTGCAGGAGGTGAGCGCGACACCCATGGAGCGGGTGCGCCGGTTCACCGCGTCGCCCAGCTCCTTCAGCGCGGCGAGCGGGCGGCCCTGCTCGGCGGCGGCGCCGAGGATCTTCTCCACCACCAGCGTGCCGGCGACCCCGCGCCGCCCGGTGGACCAGGTCGAGGCCTCCACCGCGACGTCGTCGTCGGTGACGACGGTGGCGATCGGGCTGCCGGTGATCTCGGCGGCCATCTCGAAATTCATCACGTCGCCCTCGTAGTTCTTCACCACGAGCAGCACCCCGGCGCCGGTGTCGACCGCCTCGATGGCGGCGACGATCTGGTCCGGCGTCGGCGAGGTGAAGACCTGGCCGGGGCAGGCGGCGTCCAGCATGCCGTGGCCGATGAAGCCGGCATGCATCGGCTCATGGCCGGAGCCGCCGCCGGAGACGAGGCCGACCTTGCCGGGCGAGAGCGCGGCGCGGGCGATGAACCGGCGCTCCTCGCCGAGCCGGACCAGCCCGGCATGGGCGCGGGCGAAGCCGTCGAGGCTGTCCTCCAGCAGGGTCGCGGGGGTATTGATGAACTTCTTCATGGCGTTTCCTCAGGCGTTTCCTCGAAGGAGCCGGCACGCCTCTGCGGGCGGGTCCGGCGGCGCGGCGCGGCAAGTCGGCGCGGCGGATCGGCGGCGGCCGGGGTCGGCGGCCGGGGTCGGCGGCCGGGGTCGGCGGCCGGGGTCGGCGACCGCAGGCCGGGCGGCTCAGGACAGGTCGTCGGCCAGCCGCGCCAGCCGGGCGGCGAAGTCGGCGATCATGTCGTCCACCATCTGGTTCTTGCGGGCGTCCCCGAGATCGGGAACGGTGATCTGCACGGTGCGCCGGCGCGGCACCTCGCTCGCCTTGAGCCGGCGGTTGGCATGGGCGTGGCGGTAGGCGTCGAGGAAGGCCCGGCGCTCCTCCACCGAGAAATGGCAGACCTCGAAGATCGCCTCGATGTGCTGGGCCGGGATCGGCACGGGATAGGAGGGATTGGCGATCTGCGAGACGAAGGAGCGGTTCTTGCCCAGCGCCTGCGCCAGCCGCTGCCGGGTGCCGGAGGGACGGTTGTCCAGCACCTGCCGCAGCAGCGCCTTGTAGAGCGCCACGCCCGAGGGCGGGGGGCTGTCCGCGGCCGCCTCGCTCATCGCCCCCGCCCGCCGGCAAGGTCCACGGCGCGCAGCGCCGCCTTGGCCGCCGGCACCAGACCCGGCGCCATGGAGAGCGCGCGCAGCCCGGTGCGCAGCAGGGCCGGGAGCGCCGCCGGGTCGCCGCCGGCATCCCCGCACAGGCTGACCTCGCGCCCGCGCGCCGCGCCATCCTGCGCCACCCGCTCCACCAGCCGCAGCACCGCGGGGTTGAGCGGGTCGGCGAGATCGGCCAGGGCGCCGATGTCGCGGCCGGCGGCGGTGACGTACTGGGTGAGGTCGTTGGAGCCGACCGAGTAGAAATCCGCCTCGAACAGGTCGATCGCGATCGCCGCCGCCGGCACCTCGATCATGATGCCGAGCGCCGGCAGCGCGGCGGGAAGGCCGGCGGCGGCGAGCGCGGCGAGCTCCTGCGCCAGCAGCGCGCGGGTGCGCGCCACCTCGGCCGGCACCGTCACCATGGGCAGCATCACCTTGAGCCCGGTCCCGCCCGGCCCGGCGGCGGCGCGCAGCAGGGCGCGGAGCTGGACCCGGAACACCTCCTCCCGCGCCAGCGAGAGCCGGATGCCGCGCACGCCGAGGAAGGGGTTGCTCTCGCCCTCCACCGTGAGGCCGGCGATCGGCTTGTCGCCGCCGGCATCGAGCGTGCGGATGGTCACCGGCCGGGCCCGCCCGTCGCGGCAGGCCCAGGCGAGGATGCGGGCATAGACCGCGCGCTGCGCCTCCTCGCCGGGCAGCGCGCCGGCGTCGTGGAACAGGAATTCGGTGCGCACCAGCCCGATGCCGTCGCACAGCGCGGGGTCGAGCCCGTCCAGCTCGGCGGGGTCGGCGACATTGAGCAGCACCGCGACCGGGGTGCCGTCGCGGGTCACGGCGGGCTCGAGCGCCCCGGCAGCCTCGGTGGCGGCGCGGCGGCCGTCCAGTTCGCGCTGGCGCTCGAAGGCGCGGCGGGTTTCCGGCGAGGGGTCGATCACCACCGCGCCGGCGGTGGCGTCCACCAGCACCTCGCCCAGAAGCGCCTCCGGCGCCACCCCCAGCCCGACGATCATCGGGATGCCGCGCGAGCGCGCCAGCATGGCGACATGGCTGGTGGGGCTGCCCCCCGCGAGCAGGATGGCGCCGCCCGCGGACCAGTCCATGCCGAGGAAGCGGGACGGCGGCAGGTCGTGCGCGGCGACGATGCCGCTGGCCGCCGCGCCGCTGCCCGCCCCGGAGTCGCCGCCGGCCAGCGCGTCCAGCACCCGGTCGCGCACATCCATCAGGTCGGCGGCGCGGGCGCGGAAATACTCGTCCTCCGCCGCCTCGTAGCCGGCGATCTCGGCATCGAGCGCCTGCTGCCACGCCAGTTCGGCCGGCACCCCGAGGGAAATGGCGTGAAACGCCCCCTCGGCGAGGGCGTCGTCCTCCAGCAGGGCGAGCTGGAAGCCCAGCATGTCGGCGGCGGCGGGCTCGCTGGTGGCGACCAGCGCCGCGATCTCGCCGGCCGCCCGGCTCATGGCGCGGCGCAGCGCCCCGGCGGCGGCATCGGGATCGAGCGCGGGGCGCGCCGCCGCGCGCGGGGCGGCGAGCAGCACCACCGGGCCGGCGGCCAGCCCGGGCGAGGCGCTGCGGCCCTGCAGGCGGGTCTCGCTCATGGCGCGTCCCCGTGGCCGCTCTCCTCCTCGTCGAAGCGACGCTCCACCAGCGCGACCAGCGCCGCGACCGCCGCGGCGGCATCCGGCCCCTCGGCGCGGAAATGCAGCACGGTGCCCTTGCCCGCCTTCACCCGCATGATCTTCACCGGGCTCTTGGCGTCGACCCAGGGCCCCTCGGCGCCGAGCCCGACCTCGATGGCGGCGGCGAAGCTCTTGGCGAGCTGGGTGAGCTTCACCGAGGGGCGGGCGTGCAGCCCCACGGCATTGGTCAGCAGCGCGCTGCCGCGGGCACCCGCCTCGCCGGCGTCGGCACCGGACGGGCCGGCGGCAGAACCGCCCGTGGGGTGGCTGGTCGCATTCATGGCCGCACTCCTGTCACACCGGCGAGAGTTCTTCCGCCGTCCGCCTCACCACATCGAGCGGGGAACCGCCCGACGCCTCGGTCGCCGCGATCACCGCGCCCTCGACGATGGGGGCGTTGCAGACCACGATCCGGTCGCGGCGGCCCTCCTCCATCATCTCCACCGCCATCTCGCTGTTGGTCTCGGCCCCGCCGAGGTCGACCAGCACGGCCACCCCGGCTTCCGACCACGCCGCGTCGATGGCCGCCATGATCGCAGCAACGTCCGTGCCGAGCCCACCCTCGGCATTGCCGCCGGCCCAGGCCAGCGGCACCGCCGCCCCCACCATCTGCCGCACCATGTCCGCCGCGCCCTCGGCCACCTTGGGCGAATGCGAGACGATGACGATGCCCACATTTCCCGCTGTCATCGCGTCCACTCCACCGCTTCCCGCCTCACGCGCCGACCGCGACCGCCGCCGGGCGAACCGGCTCGGCCGGTGCCGCAGCGGCCAGCGCGTCGCAGAGCGCGGCGATCATCAGCGCGGAGGACCGCGCGCCCGGGTCCATATGGCCGATGGAGCGGTCGCCGAGGAAGGAGGCGCGTCCGCGCACCGCGCGCATCGGCACGGTGGCCTCCGCCGCGGCCGCGGCGCGGGCCTTCAGCCGGGCCGGCAGATCGGCGGCGCCCTCGGCGATGCCGGCCTCCAGTTCGGCCAGCACCGGGGTCAGCACGTCGAGCAGGGTCTTCTGCCCCGGTTCGGACTTGCCGCGCGCCCGGGTGGCGGCCAGCGCCGCCGCCAGCGCCCGGCTGAGCTCCGCCAGGGTCGGTGCGTCGTTCACCTCCTTGCCGAGCGCCATGAAGAAGGTGCCGTAGAGCGGGCCGGAGGCGCCGCCCACCTTCATCACGAGCTGGGTGCCGACCGCCTTCAGCGCGTCCGGCAGCGGCTTCTGCGCCAGGGCGTCGGCCTCGGCGAGCACCGCCTCGAAGCCGCGCTTCATGTTGAGGCCGTGGTCGCCGTCGCCAATGGCCTGGTCGAGCGCGGTCAGCTCCTCGGCATGGGCGATCACGGTGCCGGCGAGGGCCTGGATGAGGGTCTTCTTCTGTTCTGCGTCCATCGGAGATGTCCCGGAATCAGGCCCCGGCCGCGATGCGGCGGCCGGCGGCGTCGAAATAGAGCGGGCGCAGGAACTCCACCCCGACCCGGTCGCCGACCGAAAGGTCGGAATCCGGCTCGCCGAGGGTCACGAGGTCCTGGCCGCGCAGGGTGACGTGAAGGTGGTTCTGGTCGCCCAGCCGCTCGATCCACCGCACGAGGCCCACCCCGTCGGCATGGCCGGCCCGGGCGATCCGCACATGCTCGGTGCGGGCGCCGATGGTGTGGGCGCCGGGCGGGGCCGGCACCTCCGGCAGCAGCGCGCGCGGCACCAGATTGATGCCGGGCTGGCCGAGCCGCTGGGCGACGTGCAGGTCCACCGGGTTCTCGTAGATCTCCCGCGGGGTGCCGACCTGCACCAGCCGGCCGCGATCGATGACACCGATGCGGCTGCCCATCGTCATCGCCTCGATCTGGTCGTGGGTGACGTAGAGGATGGTGGCGCCCAGCTCCTGCTGGATGCGCTTCAGCTCCAGCCGGAGGTCGGAGCGCAGCTTGGCGTCCAGCGAGGAGAGCGGCTCGTCCATGAGGTAGATGGCCGGCCGCCGCACCAGCGCCCGGCCGATGGCGACGCGCTGCATCTGCCCGCCCGAGAGGTGGGTGGCGCGGTTGTTCAGCTTGTCCTCGATCCGCAGCAGCCGGGCGACCTCGCCCACCTTGCGGCGGATCTCCGCCTCCGGCACCCGCCGCGCCGGCGAGCGCAGGGGAAAGGCGAGGTTGTCGTAGACCGACAGATGCGGGTAGAGCGAATATTGCTGGAACACGAAGGCGACGTCGCGCTCCGCCGGGTTCACCCCGGTGACGTCGCGCCCGCCGATGCTCACGCGGCCGGCGTCGGGCTTCTCCAGCCCGGCGATGAGGCGCAGCGTGGTGGTCTTCCCCGCCCCGGTGGGGCCGAGCAGGATGACCAGCTCGCCATCGCCGATGGTGAGGCTCATCTCGGCGATGGCGGTGACCGCCGCCTCGCCGGTGCCGAAATGCTTGCTGACGGCGTCGAGCCGGACCTCAGCCATGCGAGCCTCCCCTGCGGACCTGGTGGGATGCGGCGTGCCGGGGGGCGGGGTCGTGCAGCGCGGTGCGCAGCGCCCGCCCGCTCGCCGCGTCGAACAGCGACAGCCGGTCGGCGCGGAAATCGAGCCCGATCCGCTCGCCCGGCTTCACCGCGACGGTGGAGGGAACCCGGGCCTTCAGCGGTCCGGCGGGGGTCTTCAGCGTCACGATCTGGGTGGTGCCGAGATATTCGGTGCCGTAGACCTCGCCGCGCAGCGCCCCGGCCTCGGCGAAGCGCACATGCTCCGGCCGCACCCCCAGCACCAGCGGGCGCTCCTCCACCCCCTCGCGCAGCTCCGGCACGCCGACCGCGGCGCCGTCGAGCCGCACCGCGCGCGCCCCCGGCGCCAGCGCGCCGGTGAAGCTCAGCAGGTTCATCGGCGGCGAGCCGATGAAGTCGGCGACGAACAGGCTGGCGGGGCGGTCGTAGATCTCCTGCGGGGTGGCGTACTGCTCGATGATGCCGCGATTCATCACCGCGATGGTGTCGGCCATCGCCATCGCCTCCATCTGGTCGTGGGTGACGTAGACCGTGGTCGCCTTCAGCCGGTCGTGCAGCCCGCGCAGCTCGCCGCACATGAGGTGGCGGAACTCGGCGTCGAGCGCGCCGAGCGGCTCGTCCATCATGAAGGCGGCGGGCTCGCGCACGATCGCCCGGCCGAGCGCGATGCGCTGGCGGTCGCCGCCCGAGAGGCCCGAGACCCGGCTGTCCAGCAGGTGGGAGATGCGCAGGATGCGCGCCGCCTCCTCCACCCGGGTCGCGATCCCGGCGCGCTTCATGCCCATGCATTTCAGCGGGAAGCCGATGTTCTCGCGCACATTCATGTGGGGGTAGAGCGCGAAAAGCTGGAACACGAAGGCGATGTCGCGCTCGCCGGCGCGGTTGAAGGTCACGTCGCGGCCGGCAAGCTCGATGGTGCCGGAGGTCGGCAGCTCCAGCCCGGCGATCATCCGCAGCGTGGTGGTCTTGCCGCAGCCGGAGGGGCCGAGCAGGCAGAAGAACTCGCCGTCGCGCACGGTGAAGCTGGAATCGCGCACCGCGACGAAATCGGCGAAGGCCTTGTGGAGGTTGCGCACCCGGATCTCGGCCATCGCCTCACTCCGGGAACTTGGAGACGACGATGAACATCACCGTCCCCGCCAGCGTGGTGATGAACGACCAGCCATAGAGCGCGATCGAGAAGGGCTGCATCAGCATCACCACGCCGCAGGCGATCACCAGCGTGGCGAGGTTCTCCCAGGGCCCGCGCCGGAACAGGCGGAAGGGCCGGGCGGCGGGAGGGACGGGACGGGGTTCGTCGAGGGAACTCATTTGCGCACCGCGCCGAAGGTGATGCCGCGCAGGAGATGCTTCCTGAGCAGGATGGTGAACACGAAGATCGGGATGACGAACAGCGTGGTCGCCGCCGCCACGGCGGGCCAGTCCTGCCCGCCCTCGCCGATGATGAAGGGAATGAAGGGCGGCGTGGTCTGCGCCTCGCCGGAGGTGAGCAGCACCGCGAAGGCGTATTCGTTCCAGGCGAAGATCAGGCAGAAGATCGCGGTGGCGGCGATGCCGGTGGCGGCCTGCGGCAGCACGACCTTTCGGAAGGCCTGCAGCCGGGTGTAGCCGTCGATCATCGCGGCTTCCTCGTATTCGCGGGGAATCTCGTCGATGAAGCCCTTCAGCAGCCACACGGCGAGCGACACGTTGACCGCGGTGTAGAGCAGGATCATGCCGAGCTTGGTGTCGGACAGGCCGAGCTCGCGGTACATGAGGTAGATCGGGATCGCGACCGCGATGGGCGGCATCATCCGGGTGGAGAGGATGAAGAACAGCAGGTCGTCGGCCAGCGGCACCCTGAAGCGCGAGAAGCCATAGGCCGCCAGCGTGCCGAGCCCCACCGCCAGCAGGGTCGAGGTGAAGGCGATGACCAGCGAATTGACGAAGCGCGGCACGAATTTGGAGGGCCCGGCCACCACCATGTTGCGGCTGCGGGCGATCTCGTCGCACATCCCTTCCGCCGGGGGCAGGCCGGCGATGTATTCCGGCGTCTGCCGCGAGCGGGTGGTGAAGAGGTTGCAGTAGCCTTCCAGCGAGGGCTGGAACACCAGCTTGGGCGGGTAGGAGATCGAGTCCGGCGGGGTCTTGAAGCCGGTGAGCAGGATCCACGCCAGCGGGATCATCGTCAGCAGCGCGTAGAGGATGACGATGCCCTGCGCGATCCGCTTCGACAGGGCGGAGGGCTCGACGACGGAATGGGCGGTGGACAGGCCGGGCATGTCAGCACCCTTCGCTGGGGGTGGACGGGAGGCGACGCGGCAGCGGGCGGGTCATCGGCTCTTCACCCGGTTGAGCGCCTTCACATAGATGTTGGCGAGGCCGAACACGGTGACGAACAGGATGATGGCGAAGGCGGAGGAATAGCCCGTGCGCCATTTCTCGAACGCCTCGCGCTTCAGCGTGATCGAGGCGACCTCGGTGGTGGAGCCCGGCCCGCCCGAGGTGAGCAGGTTCACCATGTCGAACATCTTGAAGTTCTCGATGCCGCGGAACAGCACCGCCAGCATGATGAAGGGCATCGCCATCGGCAGGGTGATGGACCAGAACTGCCGGAAGGCGGAGGCGCGGTCGACTTCCGCCGCCTCGTAGATGTAATCGGGGATGGAGCGCAGCCCGGCGAGGCAGATGAGCATCACATAGGGCGTCCACATCCAGCTATCGACGATGATGATCGAGCAGGGCGCGAGCCGGATGTCGCCGATCATCTGGAAGGAGGAGGGATCGGTGCCGGAGAGGAAGCCGACGATGTAGTTGAACAGCCCGATCTGCGGCTGGTAGAGGAACTTCCAGAAATTCCCCACCACCGCGGGCGAGAGCATCATCGGCAGCAGGATCACCGTGGTCCAGAAGCCGTGGCCGCGGAACTTGCGGTCGATCAGATAGGCCAGCGCGAAGCCCAGCGCGGTCTGGATCACGATGGTCCAGAGCACGAAATGCGCGGTCACCTGCATGGAGTGCCACACATCCGGGTCGGAGAGGATGCTGGCGTAATGGTCGAGGCCGACATTCGACACCGCCGCGTTCGGCCGGTTGGCGCGGTAATTGGTGAAGGAAAGCTGGATGGTCCAGATCAGCGGGAAGATGTTGATCGCCAGCAGCAGCAGGATGGTGGGCGCGATGAACAGCCACGCAATGGCGCGGTCCGAGAGGCCGCGCACCCGCCGCGCCACCGGCTCGGGGGTCGACTGGGCGGCGTGGTGGACGAGGTGGTTCACCGTCGAGCTTTCCGTCATGGGCTTTTCCAACTGACCTGTTCACCGTGCGGGGTGAGGTTCCGGCGGGCGTTCCGAGAGCGCGGCCATGGGGCCGGCCATTGGGGCCGGCCATGGGTGTTCCACGGCCCCTCCCCCCGGCCGGCTCAAGCGGCACCGCAGGGCCGGACGCCGGGAAACCCCGGCACGGCGGGCGGACCCGCCCGGCACCGGCGCGTCGCCCGGTGCGTGGTCTGGCGCCGGGCCTGGGGAGAATTCGGCGGCGCCGGGAGGGGGCGGCGCCGCCGAAGCCGCCGGGCGGTGCCCGGCCGGCGAGCGGAAGGCGGGCGCGCCGCGTGCTGGCGCACCTCGCCGGGCGCGCCTCGGGCGGCACGCCGGGAGTGTGGACGGGGGACAGCGGCGCGGTTCCACCGGCCGCCGCCCGCCGGGCCTCAGATGCGGCCGTCTTCCTTGAAGGTCTTGGTCCAGTCCTTGATCAGCAGGTCCAGCGCTTCCTTCGCCGTGCCCTTGTCGGCGACGACATAGTCGTGGAGCCGCTTCTGCATCGCCTGCAGCAGCTCGGCATAGGAGGGCTCCTGCCAGAAGTCCTTCACCTGACCCATGGCGACGAGGAAATCCGCCGCGAAGGGCGCGGATTTGGCGAAGTCCGGCGCCTCCAGCACCGACTTGGCGCAGCTATAGCCGCCGAGCTGCCACCACTTGGCCTGCACGTCGCCCTGCGCGAACCACTTGATGTACTGCAGCGCGGCGTCCTTGTTGTCGGAATAGGCCACCACCGAGATGCCCTGCCCGCCCAGCGGGGAGGCCGCCACGTTCTCCTTCGGGTTGACGAAGAAGCCGATGCGGTCGCCGCCCACCTTCTCGTCCTTGTAGAGGCCGGGGAAGAAGGCGAACCAGTTCATCATCATGGCCACCTGGCCGGATTTGAACGCGTCGAGGTTCTCCTGCATGTAGGCGTCGGTGTAGCCGGGCGGGGTGCAGCACTTGAACAGCGCCTTGTAGGCCTCCAGCCCCTTCACCGCGTCGGGCGAATTGACGTAGCCCTCCATGTCGTAGGGCTTCTTCGGGTTCTGGTACTCGAAGCCGTAGGGGTAGAGCGCCGCGGTGGCGCCCATGGTGATGCCTTCCGAGCCGCGCTCGGTGAAGATGGCGGCGCCGTACACCTTCTTGCCGTCGACCTCGCGGCCCTGGAAGAATTCGGCGACCTGCTTCAGCTCATCCCAGGTCTTGGGCGGGGCGAGGTCGCGGCCGTATTTGGCCTTGAACGCCTGCTGGATCTCCGGCCGGGCGAACCAGTCCTTGCGGTAGGTCCAGCCCAGCGCGTCGCCCATGGCGGGCAGCGCCCAGTAATTGGTGGAGCCCTTCGGCCAGGTGGAATAGCCCTCCACCGCCGCCGGCAGGAAGGAGGACATCTGGATGCCCTCCTTCTCGAAGAAGTCGTTCAGCTTGACGTAATGGCCGTTCTCGGCGGAGCCGCCCAGCCACTGGCTGTCGCCGATCAGCAGGTCGCAGAGCTTGCCCTTGGAGTTGAGCTCGTTGAGGAAGCGGTCGGCGAAGCTGGTCCACGGCACGAACTCGAACTTCATCGGGATGCCGGACTTCGCGGTGAAGTCCTTGGACAGCTCCACCAGCGCATTGGCGGGGTCCCAGGCGGCCCAGCACAGCGTCAGCGGTTTTCCTTGGGCATGGGCCGGCGCCAGCGGCGCCGCGACAAGACCGGCGAGCACGCAGGCGGCCGCCATCAGCTTCCTCATGGGAAGTCCTCCTCGCATTGGCCGTCGACGACCGCGCACGCGTGCGCCATCGGTCCAGCGCAAGCTGGCACGCCGAAGGGCAGGTCCGGCCCAGTTGGCGCTGTGAAGCGGCCGGGGCGCGGCACGGTCATGGACGCTGGTTTACGTTTCCTCCCCGACGCCGGCGTTTCTGAGTGGGCCGGTCATGCGGGATTTGTTTAGTAGAACGCGTTTTACTAAACACGGCAAGATAAACTTTTCAGGCGCGAACTGAGGTACGCACATCAAAATCTAGCACGGTTCGGCCCCGCCGCGAAGGCCCCCCGCTGCCGCCCCCTCACGCTTCGTAAGGCGCGGCGGCGGGTGGGGATGGCGGGGGGGCGACGGGTCGGCCTCACCCGCCACGGCGGCACGAGATCGGCCTCATCGTCCACCTCACCGCACTGACCGCACCGTGGCTGCGGCTCACGCCGGCAGCGCGGTCCACACCCCGCCGGCGCGGGAGGACGCCACCGCCGCCTCGATGAAGGCGAGCCCGGCCACCCCCTCGGCGATGCCGGGAAAGGTGACGGCGGGATCGGGCGGCAGCCCCGCCCGCCGGGCCCGGATCGCCCGCGCCGCCTCGGCATAGATATTGGCGAAGCCTTCCAGATAGCCCTCCGGGTGCCCGGCCGGGGTGCGGCTCACCCGGCCCGCCTCCGGGCCGGCCCCGGCACCGGCGCGGGTGAGGATGCGGGTCGGCTGGCCGAAGGGCGAGAACAGCAGCCGGTTCGGCTCCTCCTGCCGCCATTCGAGGCCGCCCTTGTCGCCATAGACCCGCAGGGCAAGGCCGTTCTCGTTGCCCGGCGCCACCTGGCTCGCCCAGAGAAAGCCTTTCGCGCCATTGGCATAGCGCAGCAGCACCTGCACATTGTCGTCGAGCCGGCGGCCCTCCACGAAGGTGTCGAGCTCGGCCAGCAGCTCGCGCACCGGCAGGCCGGTGACGAAGCCGGCGAGGTTGTAGGCATGGGTGCCGATGTCGCCGATGCAGCCGCCCGCCCCCGCCCGCGCCGGATCGACCCGCCAGCCCGCCTGCTTGTGGCCGGTGTCCTCCAGCCGCTCGGTGAGCCAGTCCTGGGCGTATTCGACCTGCACCACCCGCACCGTGCCGATCTCCCCCGCCGCCACCAGGGCGCGGGCCTGCCGGATCAGGGGGTAGCCGGTGTAGTTGTGCGTCAGCGCGAACACCACCCCGCTCGATTCCGCCAGCGCCGCCAGGGCCTTGGCCTCCTCCAGCGTGGTGGTGAGCGGCTTGTCGCAGATCACGTCGATGCCGGCGGCGAGGAAGGCCCGCGCCGCCGGGGCGTGGAGATGGTTGGGGGTGACGATGGCCACCGCCTCGATGCCGTCGGCCCGCGCCGCCTCCGCCGCCGCCATGGCGGCGAAGTCGTCATAGACCCGCGCCGGGTCGAGCCCGAGCGCCGCGCCGGAACGGCGGGCCTTCTCCGGCTCCGCCGACAGCGCCCCGGCGACCAGCTCGAACTGGTCGTCGAGCCGCGCCGCGATGCGGTGGACCGCGCCGATGAAGGCGCCCTCCCCGCCGCCCACCATGCCGAGCCTTATGCGGCGCCCCGCGAGCCCGCCGTCGCCCTGTGCCTGGCCCTGTGCCTCGATCGCCATGTCCGCCTCCTCACGCCAGCCCGAGCAGGCGGTCGACCTTGCCCTGGTCGACCGCGCCGCCGGCGAAATCGTCGAACGCCTTTTCGGTGACGCGGATGAGGTGGGCGCGGATGAATTCCGCCCCCTCGCGGGCGCCGTCCTCCGGGTGCTTCAGGCAGCATTCCCATTCCAGCACCGCCCAGCGGTCATAGCCGTACTGCGCCATTTTCGAGAAGATCGCGCCGAAATCGACCTGCCCGTCGCCCAGCGAGCGGAACCGCCCGGCGCGGTCGACCCATGGCGCGTAGCCGGAATAGACCCCCTGCCGCCCGGTCGGGTTGAACTCGGCGTCCTTCACGTGGAAGGCGGTGATCCGCTCGTGGTAAATGTCGATGAAGGCGAGATAATCGAGCTGCTGCAGCACGAAATGCGAGGGATCGTAGTTGATGCCGCAGCGGGGATGCCCGCCCACCGCGTCGAGGAACATCTCGAAGGTGGTGCCGTCGAACACATCCTCGCCCGGGTGAATCTCGAAGCCGACATCCACCCCCGCCGCGTCGAAGGCGTCGAGGATCGGGCGCCAGCGCCGGCCGAGCTCGGCAAACGCGGTCTCGATCAGCCCCGCCGGGCGCTGCGGCCAGGGATAGGCGAAGGGCCAGGCCAGCGCGCCGGGAAAGGAGACGTGCCCGGTGAGCCCGAGATGGGCGGAGGCGCGGGCCGCGTGGCGCATCTGCTCCACCGCCCATTCCTGCCGGGCCTTGGGCTTGCCGTGCAGCCGGGCCGGGGCGAAGGCGTCGAACGCCTCGTCGAAGGCGGGGTGCACCGCCACGAGCTGGCCCTGCAGGTGGGTCGACAGCTCGGTGATGGCCAGCCCGTGGCCGGCGGCCACCCCGGCGATCTCGTCGCAATAGGTTTTCGACTCCGCGGCCTTTTCGAGGTCGAACAGGCGCGCGTCCCAGGAGGGGATCTGCACCCCCTCATAGCCGAGCCCGGCGGCCCAGCCGCAGATGGAATCCCAGGAATTGAAAGGCGGCGTATCGCCCGCGAACTGGGCGAGAAAGATCGCCGGCCCCTTTACGGTGGCAGCCATCGCGTCGTCTCCTTGGCGTTTCCTCGTGGCGCGCTGCGGCCTGTGGCTGAGCCTTTGACTCTTGGCGCCGTGGTCTCGTCGGACGCCGGGTCGCCCCGTGAGGCGAACCGGCAAAGCTCCCCTGCGGGAGAGAGCGGGCTTCCGGCCCCGCCCTGCGGGAGGGGCGGGGCCGGAAGAACACGCGGCGCCTTCGGGGGAAGGCGCCGCGTGAAACGGGCTCAGAAATAGCTCGTGAACAGGTTCTCGAGCCGTTCCTGCCGGCCGGAGCGCGGCTGCGGATCGAGATTCTCCGCCTCCACCCGGGCGGCGATATCCTCCAGTGAACGCTCGCCATGGAGCATCGCCTTGCCCTCGGCGCTGTTCCAGCCGGCATAGCGGTCCTCGACGGCCTGCTTCAGCGCGCCGTCCTCCACCATCTTCGCCGCCATCAGCAGGGCGCGGGCGCACACATCCATGGCCCCGGCATGGGCGAGGACGAGGTCCTCCGGGTCGATCGACTGGCGGCGCACCTTGGCGTCGAAGTTGAGGCCGCCGGTGGTGAAGCCGCCCGCCTTCAGGATCTCGTACATCGCGAGCGCGGTGTCCTCGACATTGGTCGGGAACTGGTCGGTGTCCCAGCCGGACTGCGCGTCGCCCTTGTTGATGTCGATGGAGCCGAACACGCCGAGCGCCGCGGCCATGGCGATCTCGTGCTCGAAGCTGTGGCCCGCCAGCGTGGCGTGGTTGGCCTCGAGGTTCAGCTTCACTTCCTTTTCCAGCCCGGCCCGGCACAGCAGGCCGTAGACCGTGCCGACATCGAAGTCGTACTGGTGCTTGGTCGGCTCCTGCGGCTTCGGCTCGATGAGGATCGTGCCCTTGAAGCCGATCTTGTACTTGTGCTCCACCACCATGTTGAGGAAGCGGCCCATCTGGTCCAGCTCCCGCTTCAGGTCGGTGTTCAGCAGGGTCTCGTAGCCCTCGCGGCCGCCCCACAGCACATAGTTCTGGCCGCCCAGCTCGTGGGTCACCTCCATCACGTTCTTCACCTGCGCGGCGGAATAGGCGAACACGTCGGGGTCGGGATTGGTGGCCGCGCCGCTCATGAAGCGGCGGTTGGAGAAGAGGTTGGCGGTGCCCCAGAGCAGCCGCACCTTCTCCGTCTCCATCTTCCTGGCGAAGATGTCGGCGATCGCCCGCACATTGGCGTTGGATTCCTTCAGGCTGCGGCCTTCCGGGGCGATGTCGCGGTCATGGAAGGCGAAGAACGGCACGTCGAGGATGCGGAACAGCTCGAAGGCGACATCCGCCTTCGCCCGCGCCAGCGCCAGCTCGTCGTCGCCATGCATCCACGGCCGCAGGAAGGTCTCGCCGCCGAAGGGGTCGCCGCCCGGCCAGGTGAAGCTGTGCCAGTAGGCCACGGCGAAGCGCAGATGGTCCTCCATCCGCTTGCCCAGCACGACGCGGTCCTTGTCGTACCAGCGGAAGGCGAAGGGGTCGCGGGACTCCGTTCCCGCGAAGCGCAGCGGCTCGGTCTGCGCGAAGAACCCGGTGGAGCCGGTCATGAGGTCACTCCCTTGAGGGCCGGGTACAGCGCGCGGTAGCGGGCGTAACGCTCGGCATAGGCGGATGAAAGCGCCGCGTCGGGCGCGATGGTCTCGAGGCGCTGGGGCGGGGTGCAGATCGCCTCGGGCGCCTCCCCCGTCACCGCCATGCGGGCGAGCCGGGCGGCACCGAAGGCCCCGCCCCGCTCGCCATCGGCGACCCGGTGGATCGGCAGGCCCAGCACGTTCGCGGTGACCGCGGTCCAGAACCGCGAGCGCGAGCCGCCGCCGATGATGTCGGCGGTCTCGATCCGGGTGCCGGCGGCGCGCAGCGCCTCCAGGCAGTCGCGGAAGGCGAAGGCGACGCCCTCCATCACCGCCTGGGTCAGCGTCTCGCGCGAGGTGTCGTGGTCGAGCCCGATGAAGGCGCCACGGGCGGCGGGGTCGTTGTGCGGGGTCCGCTCGCCCGACAGATAGGGCAGGAACAACACCGGCGCCGGGGCGGCCGGGGCCGGCCCCAGCCGGGCCTCGAGGTCGCCCGGCGCCTCGCCCGCCACCTTCGACCACCAGCCGAAGGCGGAGGCGGCGGAGAGGATGACGCCCATCTGGTGCCAGGTCGCGGGAATAGCGTGGCAGAAGGCGTGGACGCCGCTCGCCGGGTTCGGCGCGAAGCGGGCCGTGGTGGCCCACAGCACCCCGGAGGTGCCCAGCGAGACGAAGGCCGCGCCGTCGCGGATGGCGCCGAGGCCGATCGCCCCGGCCGCGTTGTCGCCGGCACCGCCGGCCAGGATCGGCGACCGGGTCATGCCCCAGCGGGCGGCGAGTTCCGGCTTCAGGGCGGCGGCGGCGGCGTTGCCCTCGATCAGCCGGGGCATGTGGCTGCGGTCCATGAAGGTCGCGGCCAGCGCCGCGTCCGACCAGTCCCGCGCGCCGGTGTCGAGCCACAGCGTGCCGGCGGCGTCGGACATCTCCTCCACCATCTCGCCGGTCAGGCGGTAGCCGACATAGGCCTTGGGCAGCAGCACCTTGGTGGTGCGGGCGAAGATCTCCGGCTCGTGCTTCCTCACCCACAGCAGCTTGGGCGCGGTGAAGCCGGGCATGGCGCGGTTGCCGGTCACGGCCGGCAGGTCGGGCCAGGCCTCCTCCATCTCGCGGCACTCGGCGCCGGAGCGGCCGTCGTTCCACAGGATGGCGGGGCGCAGCACGGCGCCGTCGCGGTCCAGCAGCACGGCGCCGTGCATCTGGCCGGAGAGGGCGATGCCACGGACGGCGGAAAGCTCGGCCGGGCGCTCGGCCTTCAGCGCGTCGATGCTGGCGAGCGTGGCCTGCCACCACTCCTCCGGGCTCTGTTCGCTGAAGCCGGGCTGCGGGCGGGAAATGCCGAGCGGGGTTTCCGCACTGGCGAGGACGCGCTGGTCCTCATCGACCAGCACCGCCTTGATGGCGGAGGTGCCGAGATCGATGCCGAGATACATGTTCAAGCCTCCAGCGGGCATGCGACGGGACGGAAAGGCGCCCCCGCCGGCAACGCGCCGGCGGGGAGACGGATGGAAAGGGCCGGGCGGGACGTCACGGCAGATTGTCCCGCACGAAGATGTCGATGCGGATACGCTCCTGCTCCAGCATCAGCGGCTCGCGCGAACAGCGCGCCAGCAGCACGCGGGCGGCGGAACGCGACTGGTGACCGGCATCCTGGTTGATCACCGCGTCCATCACCCCGCGCAGCAGGGCGCGGCGGGTGTCGTCGGTCAGGTCGTGGCCGATGAAGACGAGGTCGCGGGTGCGGCTGGCCGCCTCGATCGCCGCGGCGACGCCGCGATTGCCGGCGCCGACATTGTAGATGCCGAGCAGGTCGGGCACCTCGCGCAGCAGGCGGGCCGCCACCGCCTCGGCGCGGTCCTCCTCGTCGCGGCTCTCGCCGAGCGCGGCGATCCTGAGGGCGGGGTATTCGCCGCCGATCACCTGGTTGAAGCCGAACTGCCGCTCGGCATGGTCGCGCAGCGCCGCGGTGCCGAGGATCAGCCCCACCGAGCCGCGACGGCCGGCGGTGAAGCGGCCGAGCAGCGTGGCCGCGGTGCGGCCGGCGGCGATGTTGTCGATGCCGACATAGTGGCAGCGCTGCGAGCTCGGCACGTCGGAGACCAGCGTCACCACCTCGACCCCGGCCGCGACGAGGTCGTCGATCGCGGCGCGGACGCGGGGATGGTCGAGCGCGACCACGGCGACGCCGTCATAGCGCCCCGCCAGCCCCTCCAGCACCGCGGCGAGCTGCTCAGGGGCGAAGACGTCGACCCGGAGGGTGTCGATGAAGGCGTGCTGGGCGGCGAGCCAGTCGGCGGTGTTGTCGACCTGCTCGGCGAGCTGGCGCATGAACACGTTGGACCCCGCCGGCAGCACGAAGCAGAACCGGAACGTCTCCCCCCGCGCGAGCCGCGCCGCGGCGAGATTCGGCCGGTATCCGAGCTTGGCGATGGCCGCCTGCACCCGCTCCACCGTCTGCCCCCGCACCCCCGCCCGCCCATTGAGCACGCGATCGGCGGTCGCGAGCGACACGCCGGCCTCGCGGGCCACGTCCTGCAGGGTGATGCGCGAAAGAGGTCTGGACATGGCGAGATGTTGCCCTCAAAATCTGAGGGACGCAACTCATCCGTGGTGCGTGGCTTGCGACGAAGGGTTGAGAGCCGTCACACGGGAAGAACGCTAGTCTGACCACCGATCGAGGCCCTGCCGACGATGTCCAGCATTCCGGCGGGCAGTCCCGACGCCTGATGGCGTCGCAAAAACAGAAGGCCGTGCCGGCCGGGACGGCGCGGCCCGCACGAGATCCATGATTTTTGGGAGGAACGCATGAGGAATACCATCACGCTCTCGCTCGCCGCTCTGGCGACGGTGCTCAGCCTTTCGGCCGCCCGCGCCGCGGATACCGTCGTGGGGGTGAGCTGGTCGAACTTCCAGGAAGAACGCTGGAAGACCGACGAAGCCGCGATCAAGAAGGCGCTGGCCGCCGCCGGCGCGAAATACATCTCGGCGGACGCCCAGTCCTCGGCCGCCAAGCAGCTCTCCGACGTCGAGGCGCTGATCTCCCAGGGCGCCAATGCCCTGATCATCCTGGCGCAGGACTCCGACGCCATCGGCCCGGCGATCGCCAAGGCCGAAGCCGAGGGCATTCCGGTCGTCGGCTATGACCGCCTCATCGAGGTGCCCTACGCCTACTACATCACGTTCGACAACAAGGAAGTCGGCCGGATGCAGGCATCCGAGGTGCTGAAGGTCGCCCCCAAGGGCAACTACATCTTCATCAAGGGCTCCTCTGCCGACCCCAATGCCGACTTCCTGTTCTCCGGGCAGATGGAAGTGCTGAAGCCGCTGATCGACAAGGGCACGATCAAGAATGTCGGCGAGGCCTACACCGATGGCTGGCTGCCGGCCAACGCGCAGAAGAACACCGAGCAGTTCCTCACCGCGAACAACAACAAGGTGGACGCGGTCGTCGCCTCCAATGACGGCACCGCTGGCGGCGCGATCGCGGCGCTGGGTGCACAGGGCCTCGCCGGCACTGTGCCGGTGTCGGGCCAGGACGCCGACTTTGCCGCGCTGAACCGCATCGCCCTCGGCACCCAGACGGTGTCGGTGTGGAAGGATTCCCGCGAACTCGGCGCCAAGGCAGCGGAGATCGCGCTTGCGCTGGCCAAGGGCACGGCGGCCAACCAGGTGCCCGGCACCACGACCTTCAAGGGCGGCCCGAAGGGCGTGGCGATGAACTCGACCTTCCTGAAGCCGATCCCGATCACCAAGGACAACCTGAACGTGATCATCGAGGCCGGTTGGGTGCCGAAGGCCACCGTCTGCCAGGGCGTGCCGGCCGGCAAGGTCAAGGCCTGCGACTGATCGACGACCCCGAACGAGACGACGCCACGACAGCCGTGGAGCCGGCGACGGCTCCACGGCCTGCCGCAGGGGGTTGAGGAGGAAGCTTCATGAGCGACATTTCGGCCGGCAAAGCCCCGGCCCGGCCCGCATCGGCACCACAGACGGCTCCGACGTCCCTGCTCGGTGCACTCGAGGTCGATATCCGTTTTCTCGGCATGATCGGCGCGCTCGCCGTCATCTGGATCGTGTTCGACTTCCTGGCGGGAGGCACCTTCCTCACCAGCCGCAACCTCTGGAACCTCTCGGTCCAGACCGCCTCCATCGCGGTGATGTCCACCGGCATGGTGCTGGTCATCGTGATGCGCCACATCGACCTGTCGGTCGGTTCGATCCTGGGCGTGACCGGCATGGTGATGGCGGTGTTCCAGGCCAGCTACCTGATGCCCGCCTTCGGCTTCAACCACCCGATGGTGTGGATTCTCACGCTGGTTGTCGGCATCACGCTCGGTGCCGCCATCGGCGCGCTGCACGGCTTCATCATCGCCTATCTCGGCGTTCCGGCCTTCATCGTCACGCTCGGCGGACTTCTGGTGTGGCGCGGCGCCGCCTGGGCGGTGGCCGAGGGCAAGACCATTCCGCTGACGGACGACAATTTCAAGCTGCTCGGCGGCGGCGCCTCCGGCTCGATCGGCGCCACCTGGAGCTGGGTGATCTGCGGGCTCGCCATTCTGGCCATCATCTTCGCCACGCTGCGCGCCCGCCAGCAGCGCACCCGCTTCCACTTTCCGCTCAAGCCGGTGTGGGCGGAGTTCGTCACCGCCGGCGCCGGCTGCCTCGCGGTCATCGCCGCCACGGCGGTGGTGAACAACTACACCCTGCCGGCGGCGCTCGCCCGCCGCTATGCCGAGACGAACGGCATTCCGGTTCCGCCCGAAGGCCTCACCATCAGCTTCGGCTATGCGGTGCCGGTGCTGGTCGCCCTTGCCGTCGGCATCGCCATGACCTTCGTGACGACCCGCACCCGCTTCGGCCGCTATGTCTTCGCCATCGGCGGCAACCCCGAGGCCGCCGATCTTGCGGGCATCAACACCCGGCGCATCACCCTCATGGTGTTCGCGCTGATGGGCGCCCTGGCCGCGATCGGCGCCGCCATCTCGACCGCGCGCCTGACCTCGGCCACCAACGCGCAGGGCACGCTCGACGAGCTCTATGTCATCGCCGCCGCGGTGATCGGCGGCACCTCGCTCGCCGGCGGCGCCGGCACGGTGGCGGGCGCCATGCTCGGCGCGCTGGTGATGCAGAGCCTGCAGTCCGGCATGGTGCTGATGCGGGTCGACACGCCCTACCAGAACATCGTCATGGGCATGGTGCTGGTCTTCGCGGTGTGGATCGACACGCTGTACCGCAAGCGCTTCAAGTGAGGGGGAACGCCATCATGCAGCATAACCAAACGGCGGCACGTTCCACGCTTCCCATGGGCGCTTCGCTCATCGCCGGCACGCCGCTTGTCGAGATGCGCGACATGTCCATCGCCTTCGGCGGCATCCGCGCGGTCGACGGGGTCAGCATCGACCTGATGCCCGGCGAAGTCGTCGCCCTGCTCGGCCACAATGGCGCGGGCAAGTCGACCCTCATCAAGATCCTCGCTGGCGCCTACAAGGCCGACGCTGGCGAAATCCGGATCAACGGCCAGCCCGCGCCGATCTCCAACCCGCGCGATGCCAAGCGCTACGGCATCGAGACGATCTACCAGTCGCTGGCACTGGCGGACAATGTCGACGCCGCCGCCAACCTGTTTCTGGGCCGCGAGCTGACGACGGCGTGGGGCACGCTCGACGACGTCGCCATGGAGGCGGCGACGCGCGAGGTGATGGGCCGGCTCAATCCGAATTTCCGCAAGTTCAAGGAGCCGGTGCGCGGCCTCTCCGGCGGCCAGCGGCAGTCGGTGGCGATCGCCCGCGCGATCCACTTCAACGCCAAGATCCTGATCATGGACGAGCCGACCGCCGCGCTCGGCCCGCAGGAGACGGCGCAGGTGGGTGAGCTGGTGAAGCAGCTCAAGGCGGAGGGCATCGGCATCTTCCTCATCAGCCACGACATCCACGACGTGTTCGACCTCGCGGACCGGGTGAGCGTGATGAAAAACGGCAAGCTGGTCGGAACCGCCCGCACCTCCGATGTCACCCAGGACGAGGTGCTGGGGATGATCATCCTCGGCAAGGCGCCTCCCGGTGCGGCACCGGGACCCGGGGCCTCGTGAGGCCGCGAAAGCCTTTTTCGCGACGGCGCCTTCTGGACGGCGCCGTTTCAGCAACCGTTCAGCGGGGAGGCGTTCAGCATGGCCCCTTTCCGGTGGCGGCCGGGTTGCCCGGCTTGTCGATAGGGTTGAGGCCGGTGGCGGTCTCCGGCTGATCGCCGGCCCCCGTTGCATTGTCGTGCGAGGTGCCGATGAAGGAGCCGCCGGTGCCGCCGGTCCATCCGGTGGAGCCGCTGGCGCCGGGATCGGTGCCCGACGAATCGGCGCCGCGCGGCGGGGTGGCGGAATCCTGCGCCCCGGCGCGGGCGCCGGCGCAGCCCTGCCCCCCGGCGGGCTCGGTCTGGGCCATAGCCGCGGGCGACAGGCCGACAGCGAGCGCGAGCGCCATGGCCGGGCGAAGAATCTGGATCGGTGTGTGACGCAAGGGCGTTCCTCCAGCTGAGGCGCGCAGCGCAGCGCGGCGAGCCGTCGCGCAGGGCAACGCGCCGCATGACGGCGCGTTCCAACCCGCCCGGCTGCGTGCTACATCATCGCGACGCAGTGGCGACCGTTGGGAACAGGCAGGCATGACGCGCGGAAAGGCGCTGGCAAGACGGATGGGGTTCGCGCTCGCCGCGGCCTATCTGCTCGTGCTGCAGGCCTTTATCGGCGGCATGGCCATGGGTGCCCATGCCGGGGGTCTCTCGGCCAGTGGGGCGGCGGGGCAGATCATCTGCGCCAGCACCATGGGACAGCCGCAGCTTCCCGGCGGCGACCCCGCTCACCACACCCCGGACTGCTGCACCACCGGCTGCACCGTGGCCTTCGGCGCGGCGCTGCCGCCCCCCTCCGCCGGCATGGCGCCACCCCTGACCGGCCAGCTCACCGGGGCGCCGCTGGTGCGCGAGCCGGAGCGCCCCGGCACGCCGCGCTCCTCGCGCCAGGCACGTGCACCTCCCCTCGCCTGATCCACGCCGTCCCGCCCCGAAGGGCGGATCACGCCGAACGTCAGGACGATACGCCGGCCGCGCACCGCGAGACGGGCCGCCGGCAGGGAGACACCCATGAACCGCTTCATCCATTCCGCATGCCGCGTCACGCTGGCCGCCGCCCTCGGCGCCCTTCTTGCGACCGCCGCCCACGCCCACGGCTACAAGATCGGCACTCTCGAGATCGAACACCCCTGGAGCCGGACGACGCCGAACGGCGCCACGGTCGGCGCCGGCTATCTCGTGGTCGACAATGAAGGCGCCGAGGACGACACGCTGGTCAGCGCCACCGCCGAGGTGGCGCAGCGGGTCGAGATCCACGAAATGTCGGTCAAGGACGGCGTGATGACCATGCGCCTGCTGCCCGACGGAGCGCCGATTCCCGCCCATGGCAAGCTGACGCTGGCGCCGGGCGGCTTCCATCTCATGCTCATCGGGCTCAAGGCGCCGCTTAAGGAAGGCGAGAAGATCAAGGGCTCGCTCACCTTCGCCAAGGCCGGCACCGTGGCGGTGGAGTTCAAGGTGGAGGGCATGAAGGGCCCGGCGCCTATGGACCACGACGCGCACGCCGCGCCGGCGAACTGACGCCGCAGGTCTTCCGCAGCCATCCCATTCATCGACGCCGCGCCCGCCTCCGGCTTTTCCCCGGGGGCGGAAGCCGCGCGCTCGACCCGGAGCCATGCCATGTCCAGTCCCGAGGCGACTGCGTCACGCCTTCCGCTTGCCCATGATGCCACCCGCCACGCCCCCGATGCGGGCCTGCGCGCCATCAGCCTCTACCGCGCCGTCTGGCGCTGGCATTTCTATGCCGGACTGCTGGTGCTGCCCTTCATGATCCTGCTTGCCGTCACCGGCGGGCTCTATCTCTTCCGCGACGAACTTGACGGACTGATCCACCGCGACCTCAAGCAGGTCGTCGCCCAGCCCGGTCCGGCGCTGCCGGCCAGCCGACTGATCGATGCCGCGCTGGCGGCCAAACCCGGCACGCCGGTGAAGATCATAACCCCCGCCACCGCGACGACGTCCGCCGAAGTGGTCGTCAAGACCGCGGAGGGGCGCCGCTCGGTCTATGTCGATCCCTATGACGGGCACGTTCTGGGCGACCTCCCGGATCGTGGCACGGTGATGTGGCTGGTGCGCCGGCTGCACAGCCTCGCCGAGTTCGGTCCCATCGCCAACGGGATCATCGAGATCGTCGGCGGCTGGTCCATCCTGCTGGTCGGCACCGGCTTCTACCTGTGGTGGCCGCGCCGGCAGACCGGGGGCGTGGTCAGCGTGCGCGGCACGCCGGCCAAGCGGGTCTTCTGGCGCGACCTGCATGCGGTGACGGGCGCCTTCGCCGGCCTCGCCATCGGCTTCATGTCGCTGTCCGGCATGCCCTGGTCGGTGTTCTGGGGCGAGCATGTGAACGAATGGGCCAACGGCACCAACTTCGGCTACCCCTCCGGGGTGTATGTCGATGTGCCGATGTCGAACGACAAGCTCTCCGCCGCGAACGGCCCCACCGCCTGGTCGCTGGAACAGGCACAGATGCCAACGTCGACCCCGCCGGCGGCGCCGGTGCCGATCGGCGTGGATGCGGCGCGGGCGGCGGTCGACGCGCTCGGCCTGAGCCCAGGCTACACGCTGAGCCTGCCCGGCGGTCCCACCGGCGTCTACACCGCGACGGTCTACCCCGATGACGTCAGCCTGCAACGGGTAGTCCATCTCGACCAGTACACCGGCAAGCCGCTGATCAACATGAGCTATGCCGATTACGGCCCGGCCGCCAGGGCCATGGAATGGGGCATCAGCGTGCATATGGGCCAGGAATACGGGCTGGCGAACCAGCTCTTCATGCTGGCGCTCTGCCTCGCCACCGTCCTCATGGCGGTGTCGGCCGGGGTGATGTGGTGGAAACGGCGCCCGGCCGGCGGCCTCGGCGTGCCTCCCCTGCCCGGCGACCGGACCGCCATGCGCGGCCTGCTGGCGATCATGGTGGTGGTCGGCATCATCTTCCCGCTGGTCGGCGCCTCGCTGCTGGTGATGCTGGTGCTCGACGTGCTCGTCTCGTGGCGGCAGAGAACGGCCCGCGCGTAAGGCGAACGCTTCCGGGCGGCCGCCGGCTCGCCTATCATCGCAAAGATGAACACGGGACAGCCCAAGGCCGACCGGCCACCCGAAACCACGACCGACGCCCCCGAAACGGAGGAGCCCGTCGCGCGCCCGCGCGACGGGCTCTTCATCCGGGTCTATCTCGGCGACGGCCGCTTCCTCGGCCCCGGCAAGATCGACCTGCTCGAGGCGATCCGGGCCGAACGCTCGATCCTCTCCGCCGCCCGCAAAATGGGCATGAGCTATCGGCGCGCCTGGCTGCTGGTGGAGGAGCTCGACACGATGTTTGCCGAACGCGTGGTCGAGACCCATCCCGGCCGGCGAGGCCATGGCACGGAACTCACCGCCTTCGGCGAGCGTATCATCGCGCTCTACCGCGACATCGAGGCCCGCAGCGCCGCCGCGACGCAGGAAAGCGTCGAGGGGCTGCGGTCCGCGCTGGCGGCGGAATGGCCGCCGGCCCCTAGCCCTGCGCGATCAGGCCCGGGTCGTCGGGCGGGCTGAGCGAGGCGCCCCGGCTGTCCACCGCCACCGTCTTCACCAGCGCCCACACCGGCATGCCGGGGCGGAGCGCCAGCCGGTCGAGGCTCTCGCGCGTCACCATGGCGTGGAGGGCGGAGGGGCCGATCGCGACCTCGACATCGACATAGGCGCCTTCCATGGCGCGAATTCCGGAGACCACCGCCGGCAGCCGGTTCGTCACCGAGACGCCCTCGGGCCTCTGCAGCGCCAGCGCCACATCCCGCGAACGCACCCGTGCCCGCGTCGGCGCGCCGACCGGCACATCGACCAGCGGCACCCGCAATTCGCCGCCGGGAAAGCCGAGGGTGGACAGGCCGTACGCCGCATCATGCGCCACCACCACGCTTTCGAGGATGGTGCCGAGGTCGAACCGGCCCACCACCGGCAGGATGTCCGGCCGCGACATCACTTCCGCTACGGGCCCGGCCGCGACCACCCGGCCCGCCGCCAGCGCCACCACCCGGTCCGATAGCCGCAGCACCTCGTCGATCGAGTGGCTGACATAGAGCACCGGCACGCCCATCACGTCCCGCAGCCGCTCGATATAGGGCAGGATGTCGAGCTTGCGGGCTTCGTCCAGCGCGGCGAGCGGCTCGTCCATGAGCAGCAGCCGCGGCTGTGCCAGCAGGGCGCGGCCAATGGCGACGCGCTGGCGCTCACCGCCGGACAGGGTGTGCGGCCGCCGGCCCAGCAGGGCACGCAGGCCGAGCAGATCCACAACCGGATCGAAGCCGATGAACGGCGCCACCCGCGCGCGGCGTTCGCCATAGCGCAGATTGCGCTCCACCGACATATGCGGGAACAGCCGGGCGTCCTGAAAGACATAGCCGACCCGCCGCCGCTCCACCGGCAGGTCGATGTGGCGGTCGGCATCGAAATAGGCCGTCCCGTCGACCACGATCCGCCCGCGCACCGGCCGTACCACGCCCGCAACCGCCTGGATGATGGTCGTCTTGCCCGCGCCCGAGCGGCCGAACAGCGCGGTGATCCCGGCCGGCGGGGCCGAGAAGGCGGCCTCCAGCGTGAAACCGGGGCGGGCGATGCGAATATCGACCTCGATCATGCCCGCCCCACCAGCCGGCGGATGCGCCGGTCCGCCAGATTGGCGAGCAGCAGCGCGCCGAAGGCGAGGACAATTGAAACGACCGTCAGGCGCAAGGCCATGGCGTCGCCATCCGGCATATGGGTGGCGCTGTAGATGGCGAGCGGAATGGTGCGGGTCTGGCCCTCGACATTGGAGACGAAGGTGATGGTGGCGCCGAACTCGCCCAGCGCGGAGGCGATGGCCAGCAGGGCGCCGGAGAGAATGCCCGGCAGCATCAGCGGCAGCGTGATGGTGAGGAACACGTCGAGCCGGCCGGCGCCGAGGGTGCGCGCCGCCGTCTCCAGCCCGCGATCCACCGCCTCGAGCGCGAGGCGTATGGCGTTTACCGTCAGCGGAAAGCTCACCACCGCCGCGGCCACGGTCGCGCCGGCGGTGGTGAAGATGAGCCGGATGCCGAACCAGGCGTCGAGATACTGGCCGATCAGGCCGCGCGCCCCGAGCATCACCAGAAGCAGATAACCCACCACCACCTTGGGCAGCACCAGCGGGAGATAGACGAGCCCGTCCAGCAGGCCCTTGCCGGGAAAGGACGTTCGCGCCAGCACGAGAGCGACGGCAAGGGCGGCCGGCAGGCTCCAGAACGTCGCCCAGAAGGCGACCCGCAGGCTCAGGGCGACGGCGGTCCATTCCTCGGGCGTCAGCATGGGCAGGCGGGTCTCGGCACGGGATGGTCAAAAGGGGCGCGACGCCGCCGCTGCGGGACGGCCGGCACGGCACCCGGACGATCGCTGCCCCGCAGCCATCACCCGGACGGTCATTTCACCACAAATCCGTAGCGCGCATAGATGGCCTTGGCTTCCGGCCCGGTGAGAAAGGCCAGCAAAGCCCTGTTCGCCTCGGTGTCCTGGCCTTTCACCAGCTCGAACGGGTACTCGACCGGGGGATGGGTATCGGCCGGAAAGGTCGCGACCACCTTCACGTTCCTGGCGATGGCCGCGTCGGTGGAATAGACGATGCCCGCGGTGGCCTCGCCCCGTTCCACCAGCGCGAGCGCGGCCCGCACGCTTTCAGCACCCACCACCCTGTCCTTCACCTTGTCCCACTGGCCGAGGCTGGTGAGGGCGGTGCGGGCATAGATGCCGATCGGCACGCTGTCGGTCAGGCCGGTCGCGATCTTGCCGTCGGCGCCCAGAAAGGCGCTGAAATCGAACGAGCGGTCGATGGTGACCGGCGTGGCCTTGTCCGCCGGCATGATGAGGACGAGGCTGTTGCCGATGGGGGTGACGCGGCTGTCCTTGAGCGTCAGGCCCTTGCCGTCGGCATACTCCATCCACTTGATGTCGGCCGAGGCGAAGATCGCGGCAGGCGCGCCGGCGTCAAGCTGTTTTGCGAGCGCGGACGAAGCGGCGAAGGAAAACGCCACCTTGACGCCCGTCTTCGCCGCGTAAGCGGTGCCGAGGTCCTGCAGGGCATTGGTGAGGCTGGCCGCGGCGAACACGACCGGCGCCTCCTCCGCCCGCGCCGCCGGTGCGCCAAGGGAAACCGACAGCGCGGCGAGAAGCGGCAACACCCCCATCGCGACGCGACGGGAGAGGCGGGTGGCAAGGCGCACGGCGGTGTCGGTGCACGGGGTCATGGACGGCTCCCTGTAAGGTGTATCCGTCCATATACATCAATAGATATATCCGTCCATATACAAGACGCCCGCTTGCACGCGTGTCATCGTCCTTGCCGACGCCGAACCAACACCATCAGCCGTATGCAGGAGTGACCGCACGACGTGCCATTGAGCCGTAGGGGTGAGGACGGATGGAACGGGCCAGCGGCGCTCAGTCGATGAAGCCGCAGTCCCGTGCGGCGCGCGCCGCCGCGCTCTCCGCGGCCGTCAGCAGGTTCCAGGCAGCCACATTGCCATCCTTGGCGAAGACGATGGACGGGCCGCGGCTGACGACACGCTGGCCGCAGCCATTATCAACCAGGGCGAACTCGTAAATGTGGTGCTCGTCGCGATGCATGACGCGGATGGTCGACGCAGACAGGGTGACGATGTCGAAATCGGTGCCGGTCATGGCGGCGTTCTCCTCCCCCCGAGCGGCGGGAGCTCAAGGCTCCACCGCAGTTCCGAACCTCACACAGCGTAGCATTTCGGTAACTGTACCCCAAAAATATCGACTGGCCACATCATTCGACATGTTTCAGCCTTGACGCGATGGGCGCGCCCTGGAGGGAACCCAGCCTCTTCCGGTGGCATTATCAACCGAAATTGACGTTACGGAATATGGAGAGTTCCGCGTCATATCCGTCGGTTGGAGGGTTCTGATGACACGCACACCCACGCTCGTGGTGGCCGCCCTGGTATTGATCGCAGCGCTCGGCGCCGCCGTTCACTTTTCCGGCAGAGGCACGTCCGATGTCGCCGTGCCGCCGCAGGCGCCTGCCACCGCGCCGGGCGCACCAGCCGCTCCGCCGCCGGCGCAGTAGCGGGAAGGCCGCTCGGAGTCAGTCCTGGCGCTCGCGGTGCATCGCCAGCAGCGCCGCGTGCGCGCGGGCACCCTCGAGAACCGCGTCGACCGGCTGGGCCAGCCGGCGCCGCCAGTTCGGACGCTCCCGGTCGGTGCCGGGCAGGTTCACCGCGACCGTCTCGCCCGCGAGATCGTCAATCTGCGTCAAGGCGAGCATCGAGCGGGTGCGAGCGACAAAGGCGTGCACGGCGGCGACGAAGCCGTCATCCAACGGGGCGTCCGGCGGTGGCACTGCCGTGATCAACCCCTCCAGCAGAAGAGCGTCGGACAGGCTCTCCTTCTCCCGAAGCCGTTCCTTGCGGGAGTCGGCGGCGGCCTCCTCGCTCTCGAGGCCGAGCGCCACCCGTTCGGCGATGTCGACGCCATCCCACCATCCCGCGAGGGTCGGGAGATCGTGGGTCGAGACGCAGGCGGCCGCCAGCGCCGGATACTCCGCCGGCGGCGTAAAGCGGGCGTCGTGGCGCTCGAACCACAGCACCCGGTAGGACAGCATGCGCTCGGCCGCGAGCTGGTCGCGCATGCCGAACGGCACGGTGCCAAGATCCTCGCCCACCACCAGGCAACGGGCCCGCACGCTCTCCAGCGCGACCTGCCCGGCGAGATCCTCGAACGGGAAGGCGAGATAGGCGCCTTCCGCCGCGCTCGCGCCGTCCGGCATGAGGAAGAGACGGCGCAGCCCCATCACATGGTCGATGCGCAGCGCCCCGGCATAGCGCATGTTGGCCGCCACCAGCCGGGCAAAGCCGGCATAGCCGTCGCGCCGCAGCGCCAGCGGGTCGGGCGGCGGCAGATGCCAGTTCTGTCCCTCCGGCCCGAGCGGATCGGGCGGCGCCCCCACATTGACCCCCTGCATCAGCCGGTCCGATTCGGCCCAGGCCTCCGCGCCGTCCGGGGTCGTGCCCACGGCAAGGTCGCGGTAGAAGCCGAACCGCAGCCCCGCTTCCTCGCCGCGAATGGCGGCCTGCCGAAGCTGGCGATCGGCGGTCCATTGCTGCCACTGCACGAAACGGATCGGCCGCTCATGCGCGGCCGCGAACTGCGCGACCGCCGCCGAATCGGGGTGGCGCAGATTGTCAGGCCAATGCCGCCAATTCGTACCGCCCTGCGCCTGTGACAGCGCCTCGAAGATGGCGAAGCGCCGCAGCGCCTCGCCGCCGCCGGCGATGAACTGGTCGAACTCGCCGTCGCCCCGCGCCTCGCAGGCGGCGAAGGCCGCCTCCAGCACCGGGCGCTTGGCGGCCCAGACCCCGGTATAGTCCACCGCCCCGCGGGTGCTGAGCGCCGCGAACAGCTCGGTCTGCCCACCATAGGCCGCGGAGACCGCCGGATCGGCGGCGGCGAGCGCCGCGGCGTCGATATAGATCGGGTCGAGGAAGCGGCGGTCGGACGGCGAATAGGGGCTCGCCCGCTCCCGGTCATGGGGAAACAGCGCGTGCAGCGGGTTGAGCCCGACCAGCGCCGCCCCCAGCGCCGGGGCCCGCTCGGCCAGCGTGGCGAGGGTGGAGAAATCCCCGATGCCCTGGTCTTCCCCGGCGCGCCGCAGCGAATAGAGATGCGCGACGATGCCGAAATGGCGCTCGCCCGCCTTCAGCCCCGGCGGGAGATAGGAAGCCGCCGGAGCGACGGTCAGGCGGCAGGCCTCGCCCTCCAGCAGCAGCAGATGCCGCCCCGTCGGCAGCGCCGGCAGCCCGACATGGCGCACAATGGCAAAGCGGCCGTCGGGGCGTGGCAGCTCCGCCCGCTCGCCCTCGTCGGGCGCCAGCGGCCAGGGCCGCTCCTCGCCGTCCTCCAGCCGGATGCGCAGCTCCAGACGACGGGTGGTGCGCGCCGCGGCGCCGCCGAGCTGCAGCCGGGCCTGCGCCCCCTCCCGCACCACCAGCGCTTCCGGCAGGGTGCGGCCGAACTGCTGCTCGGACAGCCAGACCAGACTGTCCGAGGTGTCGCCGCGGGTGTCGGCGGGAAGGCGCAGCGCCTTGAGCAAGGCACGCTTGGTGTCAGCGGGCACCTCGTGCCGCACCCCCGTCACGTCCTGCCAGTCCGGCGCGATGCCGGCGGCGCGGGCGAGCCGGTCGAGGAAGGCGGGATCGGTGGCACGCCTCGGCGCGTCCGGCACCGCCTTCTCGCACAGCACGACCACGGCGCGGGCCGGCATGGGGAAGCGCTCCTCCACCAGCCGGGCCGGCGCGGCAGGCGAGCGGATATCAGGCCGGGAGGTATCGATCGCGATATCCCAGTCATGCTCGTCGCGCGCCTCCGGCAGAAGGACGTCGACGGCGTGGTCAGCGGCGTTCAGCACCGCCATCACCCGGTCCGGCCCGGCCTCGCCGGTGGCGGGAGCATAGAAGACGGCAATGAGGGTGTGGTTGTCCGGCGCATCCCAGGCGACGGGGCCGCCCCCCGGCGCCCTCCACTCCACGTCGGGAATGGTGCTGGCATCGAGCGGCCGCCCGGTCAGCGGCGCGCCGGAGCGCAGCGCGGCATGGGCATGGCGCAGCCGGACCAAGGCGGCGGTAAAGGCCGCCAGCGGCGCGTCGGCGCGGCTCCAGTCGAGCCAGGTCAGCTCGCTGTCCTGGGCATAGGCGTTGTTGTTGCCGCTTTGCGAGCGGCCGCACTCATCGCCCATGGTCAGCATCGGCGTGCCGCGCGAGATCAGCAGGGTTGCCAGCAATGCCCGCATATCGGCCTGCCGCGCCGCGAGGATCGCGGGATCGTCGGTCGCGCCCTCGACACCGTGGTTCCAGGAATAATTGGCGTCGGTGCCGTCGCGATTGTTCTCGCCATTGCCCTCATTATGCTTGCGCGCGTGCGAGACGAGGTCGGCCAGGGTGAAGCCGTCATGGGCGGTGACGAAGTTCACCGCGCGCGAGAGCGGCCGGCGGCGGGCGGCGAAGACGTCGGCGGAACCCGCCACGCGGGTAGCGAGCTGGCCGACCAGCCCGCCATCGCCGCGCCAGAAGCGGCGCACCGTGTCACGGTAATGGTCGTTCCACTCCGCCCAGTTGGCGGGGAAGCGGCCGACCTGATAGCCGCCCGGCCCGATGTCCCAGGGCTCGGCGATGAGCGCGAGATCGCGCAGCGTCGGGTCCTGTCCCATGGCGCCGAAAAACGGCGCGTGGGGATCGAAGCCGTTTGCGGTGCGCCCCAGCGTGGCGGCAAGATCGAAGCGAAAGCCGTCGAGGCCCGTGCCGGCCCAGCGCCGCAGGCAGTCCATCGCCAGCCGCAGCACGGGGGCGGATTCGAGCGCGAGCGTGTTGCCGGTGCCGGCATCGTTCACCAGGAGACCGGGGTCGGCCGCCGCGTGACGGTAGTAAGTGGCGTTGTCGAGCCCGCGCAGCGACACCGTGGGGCCGAGAATGTCGCTTTCGCCGGAATGGTTCAGCACCACGTCCAGCACCACGCTGATGCCGGCCTCGTGCAGCGCCGACACCGCCTCGCGCACCTCGGCAAAGCCGCCGGGAGCAAGGCGCGGGTCCGGCGCCCCGAACACCACGGGGTTGTAGCCCCAGTAATTGGTGAGGCCGAGCGGCGGCAGGTGCCGCTCATCGATCCACGCCATGGCCGGCATGAGCTCGACCGTGGTGATGCCGAGCCGCACCAGATGTTCGATCGCCGCGGGGTGGGCGAGCCCGGCGAAGGTGCCGCGCAGCGGCGCGGGAATGGCGGGGCAGAGCTTGGTGAAGCCGCGGACATGCAGCTCGTAGAACACCTCGTCGTCCCAGACGAAGGGCGATTTCAGCGGCGGCGCCGGCGGCTCGGCGGTCTCGACGATCGCCTTCGGCACGAAGCCCGCGCTGTCGGCATCGTCGCGGGAGGCGCCGCGGGCGCGCTGGTCGAACAGCGTGCCGTCCAGCCCGAAAGGCCGGTCCAGCCGTGTCGCATAGGGGTCGACCAGCAGCTTGGCCGGGTTGAAGCGATGGCCGTGGGCGGGATCCCAGGGCCCATGCGCCCGCAAGCCGTAGCGCGCGCCCGCCCCTATGCCGGCGATATGGGCGTGAAAGATATCGCCGGTCCGCGCCACCAGCTCGATTCGCTGAAGCTCCTCGCGGCCGTCGCGGTCGAACAGGCAGAACTCGATGGCGGTGGCGTGAGCGGAGAAGACCGCGACATTCACACCGTCCGCGTCGGGCGTGACGCCGAGCGGCTCGGGCGCGCCGCGCGAAACCCTGTAGTCGTTCACGCCGCGCGCTCCGCCACGAGGTCCTCATAGAGCCGGGCATAATGCGCGCCCGGCCGCTGCCACGAGACCTCGCACGCCATCGCGTTGCGCTGGGCCTGCCGCCAGGCCGGCCTGTCGCGCCAGAGCGCGGCCGTGCGCCGCAGCGCGCTGTGCAGGGCGCTCGCGGTGACGGGCTGGAACTGGATGCCGGTGCCCACCCCTGCCGAGCGGGCGGCCTCGTTGATGTCGACGACGGTGTCGGCCAGACCCCCGACCCGGGTCACGACCGGCAACGCACCGTAGCGCAGGGCGGAAAGCTGGGTGAGACCGCAGGGCTCGAAGCGGGAAGGCACCAGCAGCGCATCCGACCCCGCCTGGATGAGATGGGCGAGCCCCTCGTCATAGCCGATCTGCACCCCGACCCGGCCGGGATTGGCCGCGGCGGCGGTGCGGAAGCGCTCGGTCAGCACGGGATCGCCGGCGCCGAGCATGACGAGCTGCGCGCCCATGTCCAGCAGCACGCCGAGCGAATCCGCCACAAGATCGAGCCCTTTCTGCCAGGACAACCGGCTCACGATGCCGAACAGCAGCGCCTCCGGGTCGGGCTCCAGCGCGAAGCGGGCCTGGAGCGCCGCCTTGTTCGCGCCGCGCCGCTCCAGCGTGCCGGCAGAGAAGGTCGCGGGCAGCAGGGCGTCGGTCTCCGGGTCCCACACCGCGGTGTCGAGCCCGTTGAGGATGCCGTGCAGCACGCCCTGCCGCTGGTTCAGCAGCCCCTCGAGGCCCATTCCCGCCTCCGGCAGCAGGATCTCCTCGGCATAGCTGGGCGACACGGTGGTGATGCGGTCGGCGAATTGCAGCCCGGCCTTGAGATAGCCGATGGTGCCATAATACTCGACGCCGTCTATGGCCAGCGCGCTGCGCGGCAGTCCGAGCGTGTCGAGCAGATGGGCAGGAAACTGGCCCTGGAAGGCGATGTTGTGGACGGTGATGATGCTGGCCGGGCGCCGGCCGCCGGCATAGTGGAGATAGGCCGGCGTCAGACCGGCCTGCCAGTCATGGGCGTGGACCACATCCGGCGCGAAGCCCGAGATCAGGCCGCGCCCGATGCCCGAGCCGATCGCCGCCAGCGCGGCGAAGCGGATGGCGTTGTCGCCCCAGTCCTGCCCGTCCGCGTCGACATAAATCCCGCCCGGCCGGTCGTAGAGATGGGGCGCGTCGATCACATAGACATCGAGCCCGCCGGCGCGGCCGGACCACAGCCGACCGGCCCCGCCGAACAGGTGCTCGAAATAATACGCCTCCTGGCGGTCCTGCAGCGCCGCCATCACGGCGGGATAGCCCGGGACGAGGGTTCGCACCTCCACGCCCTCGGCGGCCAGCGCCCCGGGCAGGGCGCCGACCACATCGGCCAGCCCCCCGGTCTTGACGAGCGGGAAGACCTCGGAGGCGACCGAGAGCGCTTTCAGGCCGGGCATGCCGTTCTCACTTCTGCAGGGCGTCGATCATCGGCTGGGTGATGAGGCACACGCCCTTCTCCGTGCGGCGGAAGCGCTTGGCGTCGAGCTCGGGGTCCTCCCCCACCACCAGCCCGTCGGGAATGCGGACCTGCGCGTCGATGACGACGTTGCGCAACCGCACCGAGCGGCCGATCTGGGCATAGGGCAGGATGACGCCGCCCTCGATGTTGCCGAAGGAGTGCACATGCACGCCCGTGAACAGCAGCGAGCGCCGCAGCCGCGAGCCGGAGATGATGCAGCCGCCCGAAACCAGCGACTGCAGCGCCTCGCCGCGGCGGCCATCGGCATCGTGAACGAACTTGGCCGGCGGCGTGATCTCGCCATAGGTCCAGATCGGCCAGTCGCGGTCGTAGAGATCGAGCTCCGGCACCACCTCGGTGAGGTCGACATTGGCTTCCCAGTAGGCATCCACCGTTCCGACGTCGCGCCAGTAGGGCGTCACCTCGGAGGAGGACCGCACGCAGGAGCGCGAGAAATGATGCGCCCGCGCCGAGCCGTGCTTGACGATGTAGGGAATGATGTCCTTGCCGAAATCGTGGGACGAATGCGGGTCGGCCGCGTCGCGGCGGAGCTGGTCGATCAGGAAGGCGGTCTCGAAGACGTAGATGCCCATGCTGGCCAGCGCCTTGTCCGGGTGGCCGGGCATGGCGGGCGGGTTCTTCGGCTTTTCAAGGAAGGAGAGGATGCGGTCCTGCTCGTCGACATGCATCACGCCGAAGGCGCTCGCCTCCGCACGCGGAACCTCGAGGCAACCGACCGTGACGTCGGCGCCCTGGTCCACATGCTGCTGGAGCATGATCTCGTAGTCCTGCTTGTAGACGTGGTCGCCAGCCAGGACGATGATGTATTTCGGCTCGTAGCCCTCGATGATGTCGAGGTTCTGGTACACCGCGTCCGCGGTTCCTAGATACCACATCGTCTCCGACACGCGCTGGCTCGCGGGCAGGATGTCGAAGCTCTCGTTGCGCTCGTGGCGGAAGAAGTTCCACCCGCGCTGCAGATGCCGGATCAGGCTGTGGGCCTGATACTGCGTCGCCACGCTGATTCGGCGGATACCGGAATTCAGCGCGTTGGACAGGGTGAAGTCGATGATGCGCGACTTGCCGCCGAAATAGACGGCCGGCTTGGCTCGACGATCGGTGAGTTCGAGCAGGCGGCTGCCCCGGCCGCCGGCGAGAACATAAGCCATCGCAGAGCGGGCGATGGGGGCATTAACTGGCGCCGGCCGTTCCATTCAGCGCATCTCCCTCTAGACGTTTCACCCCGGTACACGCTTCTGCGCTCAGTCCGGTTCCCATTGCAGATAAAGGCACGCCAGGGGTGGAAGCACGAGTTCGGCGCTGGCGGGATAGCCATGCGCCGGAGTCTCGGTTGCGACCACCCCGCCGAGATTGCCAATGCCGGAGCCCCCATAGCAACCCGCATCGGTATTCAGCACCTCCCGCCAGCGGCCGGCACGCGGCAGGCCGAGACGGTAGAAGGAGCGCGGCACCGGGGTGAAATTCACCACCATCGCCACCGGCGCCCCACCCTCGCCGTCCTCGCGCAGCCACGCGAAGACGGACTGGGCGCTGTCGTCCACCACGATCCAGCGGAATCCCTCCGGCTCGCAGTCCCGCGCATAGAGTGCGGGTACTTTGGTATAGAGAGCATTGATGTCGCGCACGAGAAGCTGCACGCCCTGATGGCGGGAGCCATCCCACACCACATGCCAGTCCAGCGCGCGGGCCTCGCTCCACTCGTCGCGCTGGGCGAATTCCTGGCCCATGAACAGCAGCTTCTTGCCGGGATAGGCCCACATCATTGCGTAATAGGCCCGCACCGACGCGAATTTCTGCCAGTCGTCGCCGCCCATGCGCGACAGCACGGTGCCCTTGCCGTGGACGACCTCGTCATGGGAGAGCGGCAGCACGAAATTCTCGGTGAAGAGATAGGTGAAGCCAAAGGTGATCTTGTCGTGGTGCCAGTGCCGATGCACCGGATCGAGCGAGAGATAATCCAGCGTGTCGTGCATCCACCCCATGTTCCACTTGAAGCCGAAACCGAGGCCGCCGGCGTCCACGGGGCTGGAGACGCCGCTCCAGGTGGTCGATTCCTCGGCGATCACCGCGACGCCGGGGTTGAGGGCATAGATCGTCTCGTTGGCCTGCCGCAGGAAGGCGACGGCGTCCTTGTTGTCGTTCGACCCGTCGGGGTTTGGCGACCATTCGCCCTCCCGCCGGGAATAATTGAGGTACAGCATCGAGGCGACGGCATCGACCCGCAGCCCGTCGACATGGAAGCGGTCGAGCCAGTAGAGCGCGCTCGCCATCAGGAAGTTCGCCACTTCCCGGCGGCCGAAATCGTAGATCGCGGTGTTCCAGTCGGGATGAAAGCCGCGGCGGGGATCGGCATGCTCATAGAGCGGCCCGCCATCGAAATGGGCGAGGCCGTGGATGTCGGTGGGGAAATGCGCCGGCACCCAGTCGAGGATCACCGCGATTCCGGCGCGATGGGCGGCATCGACGAAGCGGGCGAAGCCTTCGGGATCGCCGAACCGGCTGGTCGGTGCGAACAGCCCGATCGGCTGATAGCCCCAGGAGGCGTCGAGCGGGTGCTCCGACACCGGCAGCAGCTCGATATGGGTGAAACCCATCCACGCGACATAGGGGATGAGTTCGTCGGCCAGTTCGTCATAGGTGAGGAAGCGGCCGCCCTCGCCGCGGCGCCAGGAACCGAGATGCACCTCATAGGTCGCCATCGGCTTGCGCCGGGCCTCGCCCTCGCCCCGGCCGGCGAGGAAGTCGGCATCGGTCCATTCGAACCGGTCGGTACGCGCCACGATCGACCCGGTGGCCGGGCGGAATTCGCCGCGCTGGCCGAAAGGATCGGCCTTGAGCGGCAGCAGGCGGCCATCGGCGGCGACGATCTCGTATTTGTAGATCGCCCCCTCACCCAGGCCGGGGGCGAAAATCTCCCACAGCCCGCTGTCGACCCGCTTGCGCATCTGGTGCAGCCGGCCGTCCCAACGGTTGAAGTCGCCGACCACCGAGACCCGTGCCGCGTTCGGCGCCCACACCGCGAAGCGCACGCCCTCGCGGCCCTCATGCTCGCAGGGATGTGAGCCGAGACGCTCATAGAGCTGGCGATGCCGTCCTTCGAGCAGGAGGTGGTCATCGAGCGGACCGAGGACCGGACCGAACGAATACGGGTCCTCCAGCGTCCAGTCGCCGCCCGCATTCGCGGCCTTCAATACATACCGGGCCCAGGCCGGGCGGCCGGGAACCAGCCCTTCGAAGAAGCCGGGTGCACGCGCGGCGAGTTCGAGGACGGGCGTACCGTCCGGCTCGAGCACGACGAGGCTGTCCGCATCGGGAACGAAGGCCCGTATCACGACGCCATCGGGGGTCTCGTGCGGCCCGAGCAGCGCGAACGGATCGGGATGGCGGGCCCCCATCAGGGCGTCGACCTCTCGGTCCGGCGCCTGCCACGCGAACATGCTCGTCGACCTTTCCAGCGCCAAAGACGCTCAACAAGTCCGGCGAAGGACCTTAGGTTCCGCCAGCTTCGCCGCAAAATACCTCAGTAACAAGCCGTTATCGAAGCTTACTCAGGGGAAATCGGCGTACACCGCCGACGAGGCGGGCGGATGTACCGGCGCACCGACGCATTCGGGTCGCAGCGACCGCGGGGTCGCTGCGAGCCGGGATGTGCGTTGTGCTGCTGCCGGGATTGGAAAAGGCGCGCCGGCTCACCGCACCGGGCGGGTCGGAACGTTCCAGATGTCCTTGGCGTACTCGCTGATGGTCCGGTCGGAGGAGAACCAGCCCATATTGGCGGTGTTGATGGCGCTCGCGGTCCACCACGCGTCCTTCTTGTACCACAGCGCGTCGACCTTGCGCTGGGCCTCCCAATAGGCGTCAAAGTCGGAGGTCACGAGGAAATAATCGTGATAGCGCAGCGCGTTGGTCAGCGGCTTGAAGCGGTCCCGCTCGTCCGGCGAGAACACCCCGGACTCCACCGCATCCAGCACCTCGCCCAGATGGGCGGAGCGGGCGATGGCACCGGCCTCGTCGATGCCGGTGCGGCGACGTTCCTCAACCTCTTCGGCGGTGAGGCCGAAGATGAAGATGTTGTCGTCGCCCACATGCTCCTTGATCTCGACATTGGCGCCGTCGAGCGTGCCGATGGTCAGGGCGCCGTTCAGCGCCATCTTCATGTTGCCGGTGCCGGAGGCTTCCATGCCGGCGGTGGAGATCTGCTCCGACAGATCGGCGGCGGGAATGATCATCTCGGCCAGCGAGACATTGTAGTTCGGCAGGAAGACGACCTTCAGAAGGTCCTTCACGGTGGGATCGTCGTTCACCACCCGCGCGACGTCGTTCGCCAGCTTGATGATGAGCTTGGCCTGATGGTAGCTCGCCGCTGCCTTTCCGGAGAAGATCTTGACGCGCGGCGCCCAATTCTTGGCCGGATTCGCCCGCATTGATTCATAGAGCGCGATGGTCTCCAGAATGTTCAGGAGCTGGCGCTTGTACTCGTGGATGCGCTTGATCTGGACGTCGAACAGCGCGCCCGGATTGACCTTGATGTCCATGCGGTCGCGGATGAGCCGCGCCAGCGCCACCTTGTTCTGGCGGCGGACGGCGGCGAGGCTGTCGTGCAGTCCCTTGTCGCCGGCACGGGAAACGAGGTTCAGCAGCGCCGCGGGATCGTCGAGCACCTCCGGCCCGCAGACCTCCGCCAGCAGCTTGGTGAGGCCGGGATTGGCCTCGATCAGCCAGCGGCGGAAGGTGATGCCGTTGGTCTTGTTGTTCATCCGCTCGGGGTAGAGGCGGAAGAAGTCCTTGAAGACGGTGGTCTTCATCAGCTCGCTGTGCAGCGCCGCGACGCCGTTGATGCTGTGCGAGCCCAGGAAGGCGAGATTGCCCATGCGCACGCGGCGCCCGCCACCCTCCTCGATCAGCGACACCGCCGAGAGCAGCCCGTCATCGCCGGGGAACTTCTCGCGCACCTCGCCCAGATGCACCGCGTTGAGGAGGTAGATGATCTGCATGTGGCGCGGCAGCACCCGCTCCATCAGCGGCACCGGCCACGTCTCGAGCGCTTCCGGCAGCAGGGTGTGGTTGGTGTAGGAGATGGTGCGGCGGGTGATGTCCCACGCCTCGTCCCAGTCGAGGTCGTGCTCGTCCACCAGCAGCCGCATCAGCTCCGCGACGGCGATGGCGGGGTGGGTGTCGTTGAGCTGGATCGCGACCTTGTCGGGCAGCGAGCGGATATCGCCGAAGCTGTCGACGTGGCGGCGGATCAGGTCGTGCAGCGAGGCGGCGGTGAAGAAGAACTCCTGCCGCAGGCGCAGCTCCTGCCCCGCCGGCGTCGCGTCGCTGGGATAGAGCACCTTGGAGATCGCCTCGGCCTTCACCTGCTCGACCAGCGCGCCGACATGGTCGCCCTGGTTGAAGGCGTCGAGCCGCAGCGGATCGGCGGCGCGCGCCGACCACAGCCGCAGCGTGTTCACGTGGCGGCCGCGCCATCCCACGATGGGAATGTCATAGGCCACGGCCTCGACCGTCTCGCCGGGGTGCCAGATGTGCTTCTTGCGCTCGCCGGAAGTCGGAACCGCCTCCACCGAGCCGCCGAAGCCGACGTCGTAGAACACCTCGGGACGCTCGAATTCCCACGGATTGCCGAAGGAGAGCCAGTCTTCCGGGTATTCCTGCTGCCAGCCGCCCTTGATCACCTGGCGGAACAGGCCGTGGTCGTAGCGGATGCCGTAGCCATAGGCGGCGATGGAGAGGGTCGCCATGCTGTCCATGAAGCAGGCCGCGAGACGGCCGAGGCCGCCATTGCCCAGCGCCGCGTCGGGCTCCACCTGCCGCAGCCGGTCGAGATCGACACCGAGGTCGCCAAGCGCCGCCCGCACGGTGTCGAGCAGTTCCAGATTGGTCAGCGCGTCGAACAGCAGCCGGCCGATGAGGAACTCCAGCGAGAGGTAGTAGACCCGCTTGCGGCCTTCCGAATAGGTCTGCCGCGTCGAGGTGATCCAGCGGTCCACGATCCGGTCGCGCGTGGCGAAAGCGGTAGCCAGAAACCAGTCACGGTCGCTGGCGGCCGCCGGGTTCTTGCCGACGGCATAGGTAAGCTTGGCGATGACCGCCGCGCGGAACCGGGCGACGTCGTCGACCGGCGGCACTGCCGCCGAGGCCTTCTCCACGCTGGCTGTCTCGAACGACTTCGCTTCGACTTCGATCGTCATGTCCCGCCTATGCTCCCAGTGGATACCCGCGAAACCGCATCAGACCGTCCCCTCGCGGTCGGCGCGGTGCGCATATCGATTCAAATCATGCAACGTTTTGGCCAAGTTCCGCGAGTGTCTCGGCCGCCAATCCGGCGGCGGCGCCGATTATCGCCCAGCCATTTGACCGGGCGACGTCAGCCGGGTCTCCTCATGATGACTTTGCGCCGCGTTGCAGGCCCGCCAGCGCGATCACCAGCCAGCCCGCCATCAGCATAGTCCCACCCGTCGGCGCGGCCATCGGAAAAATTACCATTCCGGCGAGGACCCGTGCCGCGATGGCGCCGCTGAACAGCGCCGTGCCCACCGCCAGCAGCCCCCCGCCCACTTCCGCGAACGACCAGGGCCGGCCCGCCACCACCGCCAGCGCGGCGGCCATGCCGATTCCGGCGGCGCCGAACAGCAGGAAATTCGCCGCCGTGGCGAGGCTGGCATCCACCGCCAGATGCGCCGCCGCGGCGGCGAGCCCCACCCCCGCGGCGCCGTAAAGCCCAGCCACGACAATCAGCAGGCGGCGAAAAACGGTCACGGGCTACTCCAGGGCGATGGCGTGGAAGAAACCACCCGATACAAGGCCGCGGCGCGAGCCGGCAAGCCCGAGATCGCGTCCGGTGCCGTCGGCGAGCGCGAAGAGCGGCGTGTCCCCGCCCGGCCGGATGGTGCTGGCATAGTGGAATTCATGGCCCCGCAGCACCGCCCCCGCCGGCCCCAGCGGGCCGTCCGCCAGCAGCCGGGCGCGGCGATAGCCGAGGTTCAGCCGGCGGCGGGCGAAGCTGGTGACATGGCCGAGCAGGCCGAGCATGGGATGGGCGATCCCCTGCGCGTCCTCGATCGCCTCGCCCAGCGCCATGTAGCCGCCGCACTCGCCATGCACCGGCCGGCTCGCGGCAAAACGGCGCACGCCCTCCCGGAAGCGGCCGTTCGCGGCAAGGCGCTCGCCATGCAGTTCGGGATAGCCGCCGGGCAGCCAGCACACGTCGCAGCCCTCCGGCGGCGGCTCATCGGCGAGCGGGGAGAAGGGAAAGATCTCCGCGCCCGCTGCCCGCCAGCCGCCCAGCACATGTTCGTATACGAAGCTGAATGCCTCGTCCTGCGCCAGCGCGATGCGCTGCCCGGGCGGCCTCGGCGTCGTCCAGCCGCCGCCGGGAAGCCGCATCGGCGCGGCGAGCGCGGCCACGGCGTCAAGGTCGACATGGGCGGCGATGGTCGCGGCGAGGCGGTCGAGATGGGCCGCGAGCGCGGGATGCTCGCGCGCCTGCACCAGCCCGAGATGCCGCTCCGGCAGCGCCATCGCCGCGTCGCGCGGCAGGCTGCCGAGCACCGGCACCCCGACCGCGGCGATGGCGTCGGCCGCCTGCAGCCGGTGGCGCTCGCTCGCCACCTTGTTCAGCACCACCCCGGCGATCCGCACCCGGGGGTCGTGGGTCGCGAACCCCCGCACCACGGCGGCGGCCGATTGCGACTGGCCGGAGATGTCGAGGACCAGCACCACCGGGAGCCCCAGCATCGCGGCGAGATCGGCGCCGGCGCCGGTGCGTCCCGGCTCGCCGGCGATGCCGTCGAACAGGCCCATCGAGGCCTCGACCAGCAGCAGGTCGGCCGCCGCGGCCGCCTCCCCGGCCAGCCGGCCGAGCTGCGCCGGCGCCATGGCGAAGCTGTCGAGATTGAGGCCGGGCGCGCCGCTGGCCGCGGCGTGGAAGGCGGGGTCGATATAGTCCGGCCCGGACTTGGCCGCCCGCACCCGCAGGCCCCGCCGCGCCAGGGCGGCGAGAAGGCCGAGCGTCACCGTGGTCTTGCCGGAGCCGGAGCGCGGCGCGGCGATCAGGAGGCCCGGCGCGGTCATTCCCGCCCCCGGAAACGGCGCTGATACGCTGCGTCGTACAGCGCGCTCTCGCGGAAGTCGCGCGCGCCGAGCGCCCGGCCCACCAGCACCAGCGCGGTGCGCTCCACCGGCGCCGCCGCCAGCCGCTCCACGATGTCGCCGAGCGTGCCGCGCACGGTGCGCTCGGCCGGGCGGGTGGCCTCGACCACGATGGCCACGGGACATTCCGCGCCAAGAACGGGAAGAAGTTCGGCCACCAGACGGTCGACCGCGTAGATGGCGAGGTGCAGCACCAGCGTCGCGCCGGTGGCGGCGAAGGTCGCGAGGTCCTCGCCCGCCGGCATCGCCGAGGCCCGGCCGGAGACCCGCGTCAGCACCACGCTCTGCGCCACCTCCGGCACGGTCAGTTCGCGCCCGAGCAGCGCCGCGGCGGCGGCGAATGCCGGCACGCCCGGCGTCAGCGTGTAGGGAATGCCGCGCGCGTCCAGCCGGCGCAGTTGCTCCGCCAGCGCCGAATAGATCGAGAGGTCGCCCGAATGCAGCCGCGCGACATCCTGCCCGGCGGCGTGCGCGGCCACCAGCTCCGCCTCGATAGCGTCGAGCGAGAGCGGGGCGGTGTCGACCTTGCGCGCGCCCGGCGGGCACCAGGCCAGCATCTCCGGCGGCACCAGCGACCCGGCATAGAGGCACACCGGGCAGGCGGCGATGAGATCGCGCCCACGCAGGGTGATGAGGTCGGCGGCGCCCGGCCCGGCGCCGATGAAATGCACGGCCATCGGCTCTCCTCAGGGTCGGTTGGCTTCGCGCGCCAGCGCACAGGTCACCGGGCCGAGCACGAAGCGGGGGCCGAGCAGCGTGGAGCGGCGCCCGGCCACCGCCAGCGCCGCCGCCTCGGCCACCGAGGGCATGCCCATCAGCGCCACCACCCGCTCGGAATGGGTCATGGCCCGGGCCCCGGCGGCTTCGAGCTGCGCCTGCGGCACCATCACCAGCAGCAGGCCGAGATCGAGCGCCGCGCGCATGATGCCGGCCTCGCTGCCCTTCAGCGCCGGCGTCGCCATCAGCGAGATTTCGCCGAGCTTCACCTCGTAGCGCGCGAGCGCGCCTTCCACCGCGGCGCGCACCTCTTGCGCGCTCACCCCGCGCCGACTGCCGACTCCGGCCACGATCATGGCTTCACCCAGCTCCACCGCGTCACCGGCATGGCCGGGCGCCAGCCGGTCATGCCGGCCACCGGCGCGGCGCGGCTGAGGGCGACCCGCAGCAGATCGCCGCCCTGCCGGGCATGGCGGGCGAGCAGCAGCGCCTCGGTCTCCAGCGTCACCGCATTAGCCGCCAGCCGGCCGCCGGGCCGCAGCGCCGCCACCGCGGCGTCGAGCACGCCCGGCTCGCTGGCGCCCCCGCCGATGAAGATCGCGTCCGGCACCGGCAGGCCGGCCAGCGCATCCGGCGCCCGCCCCTCCACCACCACCAGCCCCGGCACGCCGAGCGCGGCGGCGTTGCGGCGGGCGCGGGCGGCACGTTCGGCCCGTTCCTCGATGCCGATGGCCCGCAGCGAGGGGTCGACCAGCATCCATTCGATGCCGACCGATCCGGCCCCCGCCCCGATGTCCCACAGCAGCTCGCCCCGGCGCGGCGCCAGCGCCGCCAGCGTCAGCGCCCGCATCTCGTGCCGGGTGAGCTGGCCGTCATGCTCGTACAGCTCGTCCGGCCGGCCGGGCGTCAACGCCACGACACGGGCGTCCGCCCCCGCCACGACCTCGATGGCGACGAGGTTCAGCGGGTCGATGTCGGTGAGCGCGAAGGCCGCCGCGACGGTGGCGCGCCGGCGCTCGCGCGGGCCGCCGAGCGCTTCCAGCACCTGCAGCCGGGAACCGCCGAAACCTCTGGCGGCGAGCAGCGCCGCCACCGCGGCGGGACCGCCGGCATCGGGGCTCAGCGCCAGGATGCGGCGGCCGTCATGGAGGTGGGGTCGCAGCAGGTCGAGCGGGCGCCCGCAGAGCGAGAGGCAGGACACCTCCGGCAGCGCCCAGCCGAGCCGGCTCGCCGCCAGGCTGAAGGCGGAAGGCGCCGGCACCACCTCCATCTCCGCCGGGTCGACATGGCGGGCGAGGCTCGCCCCCACCCCGAACAGGAAGGGATCGCCGGAGGCGAGCACGCAGACCGGTCGCCCCCGCCGCGCCAGCACCTCGGCAAGGCCCGCCTCGAACGGGGTGGGCCAGACGACCGCCTCGCCGGCCAGCAGCTCGCCCGCCAGCGCCAGATGCCGCCGCCCGCCATACACCCGCGCCGCCCCGGCGATCAGGACCCGGGCGCGCGGGGACAGGCCGGCCACGCCGTCCTCGCCGAGGCCGACGATGGACAGCCAGCGCCCGGGGCGTGCATGGTCGGCGCCGGTCGAGTCAGCGTCAGCCATGAGCAGGTCCATGCGCCGCATCCTCCTTCTGGGCGGAACCACCGAGGCGCGGGCGATCGCCGAGGCGCTGGCCCCGCGCCGGGATATCGCGCTCACCGTGTCGCTTGCCGGCCGCACGCGCAACCCGCTCGCCCTGCCGGTGCCGGTGCGCAGCGGCGGCTTCGGCGGGGCGGAAGGGCTGGCCGGCCACCTCCGGGCGGAGGGCGTCGTAGCCCTTGTCGACGCCACCCATCCCTATGCCGCCGGCATCGCCGCCAATGCCGCCGAGGCCGCCCGGCGCGCCGGGGTGCCGCTGCTGGCGCTGGTGCGCCCGGAATGGACCGCCCTGCCGGGCGACCGCTGGCGCAGCGCGGCGAGCGTCGAGGCGGCCGTCGCCGCGCTGGGCGCCACCCCGCGCCGGGTCTTCGTCGCGCTCGGGCGCAACGAGGTGCGGGCGATCGAGGCGGCGCCGCAGCACGACTATCTCATCCGCAGCGTCGACCCCGTGGAGCCGCCGCCCGCCGTGCCGCGGCTGCGGCGGATCGAGGCGCGCGGCCCCTTCCGCGACGAGGACGAGCGCGCGCTGCTGGAAGAACACGGCGCCGAGGTCGTGCTCGCCAAGAACAGCGGCGGCAGCGCCGGCTACGGCAAGATCGCCGCCGCCCGCGCGCTGGGCATCGAGGTCGTGCTGGTGGCACGGCCGGCGCAGCCGGCGGTGCCCACCGTCGGCTCGGTCGCCGAGGCGCTGGCCTGGATCGACGCCCTGCCCGCTCACGAGGCGCCCCCCGCCGCACCGCGCACCGCGCGCGGGGCATAGACCAGCGGCGGACGGCCCGGCCGCTCGATCCGCCGGGTTTCGGCGGAGCCGACGATGATGCAGGTCGCCATGTCGGCGAGATCGGCCCGCGCCGCCGCGAGCGGCACGATGACGGTGCGGGCGTCGGGCCGGCCGGCCGCACGCCCGAAGATCACCGGAACGCTCGCCGGCAGCAGCCCGCGCAGGATGTCGAAGGCTCGGTCGAGCTGCCAGGGACGCGCCTTCGACACCGGGTTGTAGAACGCCATCACCAGCCCCGCCTCGGCGGCGAGACGCAGCCGCTTTTCCACCAGCTCGAACGGCTTCAGATTGTCCGACAGCGACATGGCGCAGAAGTCATGGCCGAGCGGAGCGCCCGCCGCCGCCGCCACGGCGAGCATGGCGGTGACGCCCGGCACCACCTCGACATCGAGCGCGCGCCATTCGGCCGGGCCGGCCTCGATCGCCTCCATCACCGCCGCCGCCATGGCGAACACGCCGGGGTCGCCGCCCGAGACCACCGCGACCCGGCTGCCCGCCGCCGCATGGGCGAGCGCGGCGCGGGCGCGGCCCAGCTCCTCGCGGTTGTCGGAGGCAAGGCGCGCCTGCCCCGGCCGCAGCGGGACGCGGTCGAGATACGGGCCATAGCCATAGAGCGCCTCGGCCTCGGCCAGCGCCGCGGCGGCCTGCGGGGTGAGGAAGCGCGCCTCGCCCGGGCCGAGGCCGACCACCACCAGCCGGCCGCCGGCCGGCCCGGCCGCGCCCTTCTGGCCGTCAGGCTCGCCCCCCGCGCTCATTCCCGGCCTCCCCAGCCGGGCACCAGCACGATGGCGAAATAGGGCGCCGGCTCCTCGCCGCGCGCCGCCAGCGGCACCGCCCGGGAATCCGCCATGGTGCCGCGCTCGACATAGAGCGCGCGCGGCAGCCGCCCGGCCGCCGCCAGCGCGCGGCGGATCTTCGGCAGGTTGCGGCCGACCTTCATGATCACGGCGGCGTCCGCCTCCCGCAGCCGGCGTGCCAGCTCGGCCTCCTCCAGCGTGCCGGGCAGCACGCTCAGCACGTCGTCGCCCTGCGCGATCGGGGTGCCGAGCTGCGACCAGCAGCCCGACATGCCGGTGACGCCGGCGATCACCTGCGTGGGATAGCGGGCGGCGAGCCGCACATGCAGGTGCATGTAGGAGCCGTAGAACATCGGATCGCCCTCGGACAGCACGGCCACGGTTCGGCCGGCGTCGAGCTGGCCCGCCACCGCCCGCGCCGCGGCGTCGTAGAAGCCGCCTATGGCGTCGCGATAGGCTGGGTCGTGGCGGTGCAGCTCGGTGGTCACGGGATAGCCGAGCGGCATCTCCACCACGCCCGGCCGCATATGGTCGCCGGCGATGCGGCGGGCGTGGCTGTCATTGCCCAGCTTGGCGAAATAGGCCACCACATCGGCCTCGCCGAGGGCGCGCACCGCCTTCAGCGTCATCAGCTCGGGATCGCCGGGGCCGACACCGACGCCGATCAGCCGGCCGCAGGAAGGCGCGGCCCCGCTCACAGCCCCGGCCTCGCCAGCGCGTTCACCGCGGCCGCGGTCATGGCGCTGCCGCCGAGCCGGCCGCGCACCACCAGCCACGGCACGCCATGGTCGCCCGCCGCCAGCGCATCCTTCGATTCCGCCGCGCCGACGAAACCGACCGGGATGCCGAGAATCGCGGCCGGCGCGGGGGCACCCGCCTCCAGCATCTCGAGCAGATGGAACAGCGCGGTCGGCGCATTGCCGATGGCGACCACGGCGCCCGCCAGCCAGGGCCGCCACAGCTCCAGCGCCGCGGCCGAGCGGGTTGTGCCGAGCTTTTCCGCCAGCGCCGGCACGGCGGGGTCGCGCAGCGTGCACACCACCTCGTTGTCAGCCGGCAGCCGGGCGCGGGTGATGCCGTGGGCGACCATCGCGGCGTCGCACAGGATCGGCGCCCCGGCACGCAGCGCGGCGCGCGCCGCGCGCACCACGCCGGGGCCGAAATCGATGCAGGCGGCGGCCTCCACCAGCCCGCAGGCGTGGATCATCCGCACCGCGACATCCGCCTCCTCCGGCGAGAAGCGGCCGAGCTCCGCCTCGGCGCGGATGATCGCGAAGGAGCGCTCATAGATCGCGCTGCCGTCACGCTCATAAACATGGGGAGTGGGCTCAGCCAAGGTCGGTCTCCAGCAGGCGCCGCACCGCCGGAACGAGGCCATCCAGCGGCAGCAGGCGGCGCGGTGCATCGCACGCGGTGCCTTGCAGCACGAGCCCGGCCCCCGCGTCCAGCCCGACAAGGGTGATCGCCGCCGCCGCCGGGTGGGCGCAGCCCTTGGCACAGCCCGAGACATGCAGCGTTGGCCCGGCGGGAAGCGCAGCCGGCACGGCCGCCACGGCCTCGGCCAGCGCCTCCGCCAGAAGCCGGGCCGGCAGCCGCCCCGAGGCGCAGGCCGGCGCGCCCGGACAGGCGGCGATGCGGCGGCGCGGATCGGCGGGATCGGCGAGGAAGCCGAGCCCGGCGGCGAGGGCGCGCAGCGATTCGGCCTGTCCGGCGAGGAGGCCCAGCACCAGCAGCCCGCGCCCCGGCGCCGGCACGATGCCGTCGGCGCCATGGGCGGCGGCGGCCCGCGCCAGCGCGGCCAGCGCGGCCGCGCTCATCTGGCCGAAGGCCGGGGCGAGGCCGAGCGCGAACCGGCCCGGCTCCAGGGGGTGCAGCCCCAGCGGTTCGGCGGCAGCGGCGGCCGGCTCCGGCCCCTCCAGCGGCTGGAAGCCGGCGACAGCGGCCAGCCTCGCCCGCAGCAATGCCACGCCCTCCGCTCCCCCCGAACCCACCAGGGCGGCCATGCGAGCCGCCGGCCCGTGCTCCGCCAGCAGGCCGAGCAGCGCAAGCACCGCCGCCGCCGCTTCAGCCGGGGGCAGCCGGCCGACCAGCCGGCCGCCGGCCGACAGCACGAGGCCGCCCGGCCGATCCTGCGCCTCGGGCGGGCCGGCGTGTTCCGACCGCCCGCCTCCGGCCGGGGAAATGTCAGCCTCCGGGGCAAGCCGGATATCCGCCGGCAGCCCCGCGAGGGGCAGCAGCCCGCCGCCATCCACCACCACCGCCACCTTCGGCGCGACGCGGGAGGCGGGGCCGGAACGGGCGCCGGCGGCGATCGCCGCGGCGAGCGGGCGGGGATCGAAGGCGCAGCGGCGGTCGCGCCCGGCGAGCGGGCTGGCCTGCACCTCCAGCCCCTCGCGGATCGGCAGGCCAAGCTCGCCCACCGCCGCCGCGAAGGCCGGCGCGCTGGCGGCGGTGAGGCCGCGCACCTGCAGCTTGCCGCGCGCGGTGACCTCCAGAATGCCGTTGCCATGGGCCAGCGCGAGCCCGGCCAGCGCCGCAAGGGACCCGGGCGCCGCCGGCCCCGCCAGCGCGAGGCGGGCGAGCAGGCCGTCGCCGGTCGCCATCGGCTCCGGCAGGGTGGGACAGGCGCCGCGCCGCGCCACCGGCGCAGCCTGCGGCCCGGCGTGCGGCACCGTCGACCGGGCTTGTACCAAGGCGGCCTCCGCCCGCTCCGGCGCGGGGGCCGCGGACCACGGCGGGCCCGACCCGTCGTCCCGCGCCGCGACGGCCCCGGCCCGGCCCTCTTCCTTCGCCCGGGCGCTCATTCCGCGGCCTCCCCGGCAAGCTGGGCGAGGTCGGCGGCAATGTCGTTGCGGCGGGGGTGCCACAGCCCGCGCGCCTGCGCCTCGCTGAAGCGCCGCGCCACCAGCGCCGCCGCCTCGGGGCTGGCGGCCTGCAGGAACGCCCGCACCTGCGGGTCGCCGACATAGGCGGCGTGCAGCCGCTCGATCAGCGTGCCGGGCACGGCGCGGGTCGTCGCGGCGAAGCCGACCAGCCGGTCGACCGTCTCGGCGATCTCCGCCGCGCCGCGCGGGCCGTGGCGCAGCAGCCCGGCGATGTAGCGCGGCGCCACCCGGCCGCGGACGAGGCGGGCGAGGCTCTGCGCCAGCGGCCGCGCCGTGGGCCGGGCGGGATCGGATGTGTCGAGCACGACGAGATCGGGCGAGCGCCCCAGCCGGGCCGCGGCGGCGGCGAAGCCGGCGACGAAGGCAAGGTCGGCGTCGCCTTCCAGCAGGTCGCGGCCGGGGTCGTCCGCGCCATGGATCAGCAGGTCGGCCGCCGCCACCCGCGCCGCGAAGCCGGCGGAGGGCCGCCCGAGGCCCTCCGCGCCGCCATAGGCGTGGGACGCGCTGGCGAGATAGGCCTCGCCGAGCGCGGCTTCCTCCGGCAGGCCGGCGGCCAGCCGGTCGAGCCCGGCGCCATAGCTGCCCGGCGCGCTGCTGAAGAGACGGGGGGCGCCGGGGTCGGCCCGCAGCGGGTTCTCCTCCACGCTCTCCTCCCGCGCCGCCACCGCCCGCACCGCGGCGTCGAGCAGGGCGATCTGACCGGGAAAGAGGTCGCGGAACAGGCCGGACAGGCGGAAGGTAACGTCGACGCGCGGCCGCCCCAGCACCGCCGGCGGCAGCACCTCGACGCCGGTCACCCGCCCGCTGGCGGGGTCCCAGACCGGGCGGCAGCCCATGAGCGCCAGCCCCTGCGCGATCTCCTCGCCCCCGGTGCGCAGGCTGGCGCTGCCCCACAGGTCGAGCACCAGCGAGGTCGGCCAGTCGCCGTGCTCCTGCGCATAGGCGCGCAGCACCTCCTCCGCCGCCAGCCGGCCGAGATCGACGGCGGTGGGGGTCGGCAGGGTGCGGGGGTCGCTGGCGAAGATGTTGCGCCCGGTCGGCAGCACGTCGGTGCGCCCGCGCGCCGGCGCCCCGGCCGGCCCGGCCGCCACCCGGCGGGCGTCCAGCGCGGCGAGGAGGCCGTCGCGCTCCTGTTCCCCGCACGCACCCCGGCCATAGACGTGGAAGCCGTCCTTGAGCCGCATCTCCTTGAGGTCGCAGAGCCAGGCGTCGATCGCCGCGAGCGCCCCGGTGCCGGCCGCGCCGGCCCCGATGCCGGCCTCGGCGGCGACGCCGACCCGCGCCGCCTCGTCGAGGATGAGCCCGGCGAGGCGCTCGCGCCGGCGGCGGTCCAGCCCCTCGGCCTCGGCATATTCGTCCAGCAGCCGCTCCAGCCGGTCCAGCTCGCCGCCGGCCGCTCCTTCCACCAGCGGGGGCGGCAGGTGGCCGAGCGTCACCGCCGCGATCCGCCGCTTGGCCTGCGCCGCCTCGCCGGGGTTCGAGACGATGAAGGGATAGACCACCGGCAGCGCGCCGAGCACCAGCTCGGGAAAGCAGCCGGCGGTGAGCGCGGCCTGCTTGCCCGGCAGCCATTCCAGCGTGCCATGCGCGCCCATGTGCACCAGCGCGTCCACCCGCGCGACCCCGCGCAGCCACAGCCCGAAGGCCAGCAGGCCGTGCCGCGGCGACAGGGCGGGGTCGTGATACTGCGCGCGGCGCTCCGCCCGGCTGCCCCGCTCCGGCGCCAGCGCGACCCAGACATGGCCGAACCGGCGAGCGCGGAAATGGAAGGCGCCGTCCCTCACGTCGGGGTCGCTCTCCGGGTCGCCCCAGGCGGCTTCGACGGCGGCGACCGCGCCGGGCGGCAGCGTCGCCAGCCGGGCGCGGTAGGCGTGGAGCGACAGGCGGGCGCCGTCCGCCGCCCCGGTGCCGGGCGCCAGCGCGTCGAGCAGCTCCCGCCCCCCGGCCGGCGCGCCCTCGACCTTGTAGCCTGCCGCCGCCAGATCGCCGAGCAGCACCCGCACGCTCTCCGGCACGTCGAGGCCGACCGCCCAGCCGGTGCGGCCCGGCGCGCCGGCATAGTCCGGCATCAGCACCGCGAGCCTTCGCGCCGCGCGCGGGGTACGCGCCAGCGCCGCCAGCGCGGCGACGCGGTCGGCCACCTGCGCGACGCGGTCCGGCTCGGCGGCGTTGACGAGACCGGTGTGCAGCAGGTCGGGGTCGCGCGGCTCCTCCACCTTGAAGGACACAGCTCCCGCCAGCACCCGCCCGTCCAGCTCGGGCAGCACGACATGCATGGCGAGATCGGTGCCGGTGAGGCCGCGCGCGCCGTCCCGCCACGCCTCGCGCCGGGTGGTGGCGACGATCGCCTGCAGCACGGGAACGCCCGGCCCGTCGAGCACGCCCGCCGCGCCGGGCTCGCTGGCGGCGAAGGCGGTGAGCGCGACCACGGCGACGGGGTCGCAATCCGCCAGCGCCCCGCGCAGGAAGGCGGCGGAGGCCGGCTCGCGCAGGCTGGCGACGAAGATCGGCCGGGGCGCCAGCCCGCGCGCCGCCAGCGCGGCGCACAGCGCGTCCACCGGCGCGGTGTCGGCCGCCAGCCACATCGAGCGGTAGAACACCACGGGCACGACCGGCGCCTTCGCGGCAGCCCCGCCGGCGACCGGCCCGTCAGCGACGGGGACGCCGGACGGCGCCGCGGCGGGCCAGGGGTAGAAGCCCGCCAGCGGCACGAGCGTGGGCGCCTCGGGCCGCCCGGAATCGCCCGCCGCCGGGGCCTGCGGCCGCCCGGCATGGCACGCCAGCCGGCGCAGCAGCACCGCCATGTTGGCCGGGCCGCCGGCGCGGAAGCAGGCCAGCAGCGCGGCGAGCTCCTCGGCCGGCAGGGTGGAGAGCGCGGCGAGGCGGTCGTCGTCACGGTCCTCGCCGGGCAGCACCGCGAGGGCGATGCCGCGCGCCCGCGCCAGCGCCGCCAGCCGCTCGGCGCCGTAGCGCCACCACTCCAGCCCGCCCAGCAGCCGCAGCACCACCACACGGGCGTGGGCCGCCACGCGGTCGATCCACAGATCCACCGACATGGGGTGGCGCAGCGCCGCCAGCGGGGCGAGCCGCAACGAGGGCAGCCCCTCCCGCCCGGCGCGATAGGCCCGCGCCAGCGCGCCGAGGTCGCTGTCGGTGAAGGAGGCGATCACCATGTCGCCCGGGCTCTGGCCGAGATCGATGGGCTCGACGAGGTCGTCGAGGCTGGCCGAGGTGGTGGCGAGGATGTGCATGCCCGCCTCCCGCTACAGCAGGCCCCGCCGCGCGAAGGCGGCGGCGAGCGCGGCGGGGGTGGTGAAGCGATGGGCGTCGAGACCCGCCGCCCGCGCCCCGGCGACGTTCACCGCGAGGTCGTCGACGAACAGCGTCTCCCCGGGCGCCACCCCCAGCGCCGCGAGGCAGGCGTGGAAGCAGGCGGCGTCGGGCTTGGCCGCCTTCAGCGCGGCGGAGGCGTAGATATCCCGGCCGAACAGCGCGGGCAGCTCGGGAAAGAGATAGCCGATATGCTCGGCGACCAACGTGGTGTTGTTGGTCAGCACGGCGACGCGCGCGACCTGTTTCACCCGCGCCACCAGCTCCAGCACCTGCGGGATCGGCGTCATCGAGGCCTTGCGGCTGGCGAGCCAGTCCTGAAGGGTGAGGGGATAGCCGATGCGCCGGCCGTAATCGGCGAGATAATCCTCCGGCGTCACCTCTCCCGCCAACGCCGGCGCGCTGAAATGGCTGCCCCACAGGGCGGCGTAGACCCGCTCGGTGGTGGAGCCGGCGAGCCGGGCGAGATGGGCCGAGCGCACGCGCTTGTCCGAGACGCAGAGCACGTCGTCGAGGTCGAACAGCACGAGCGCCGGCGCAGCCATCGCGGTCAGGCCGCCGCCGGCAGGCCGAGCGCGGCCTCCACCGCCGCCCGGTCCAGCCCCTTGAGCCCGATCACCACCAGACGGCCGGCGCGCGGCTCGGCGCCCCAGGCGCGGTCATACTGGTGGCTGACGCGCGGCCCCACCCCCTGCACCAGCAGGCGCATCGCTTTGCCGGCCACCGGCACGAAGCCCTTGGCGCGCAGCACGCCCGCCCGCTCCGCCGCGCCGGCGAGCCGGGCGGAGAGGTCGGCGGGGTCGGCGATCTCGGGAATGTCGAGCACGAAGCTGTCGAAATCGTCGTGGTCGTGGTCGAGCTCGTCGTCGTGGTGGGTCCGGCGGTTGGCGATGTCGGCCTCGGTGCCGACGCCGAGGCCGAGCAGCAGGGCGGGGTCGAGCGCGCCGGCACGGGCGGTCACCACCCGCACCGCCGCCGGCAGCTCCGGCGCCAGCGCGGCGCGGGCGCGGGCCTCGCCCTCGGCGTCCAGAAGATCGGCCTTGGTCATCACCACGAGGTCGGCGCAGGCGATCTGGTCGTCGAACACCTCCTCGATCGGGTCGTCATGGTCGAGCGCGCCATCGGCGGCGCGCTGGCGGGCAAGCGCGTCGAGATCGTGCGCCACCTGCCCGGCGGCGAGCGCCGCCCCGTCCACCACCGCCACCACGCCGTCGACCGTCACCCGGCTGCGGATCGCCGGCCAGAGGAAGGCCTGCACCAGCGGCTTGGGCAGGGCGAGGCCGGAGGTCTCGATCAGGATGTGGTCGACCCTGGGACTGCGGGAGAGGATGGCGTCCAGCGCCGGCACGAAATCGTCCGCCACGGTGCAGCAGATGCAGCCATTGGCGAGTTCGACGATGTTCTCCTCCGGGCAGCTCTCGACGCCGCAGCCGCGCAGGATCTCGCCGTCGATGCCGACGTCGCCGAACTCGTTGACGATCACCGCCAGCCGGCGACCCCTGGCGTGCTCCAGCACGTGGCGGATCAGCGTCGTCTTGCCGGAGCCGAGAAAGCCGGTGACGATGGTGCAGGGGACACGGGCGAGGCTGGCGGCGGCGGTGGTCATGCGGGCGTCTCCGAAAGCGTGAACGATCGGGGCACACCGGCCGCGGAAGAGTTTCCGCGCACACCGACGCCCCGGCAAGGGCGTGCGGCATCACCCGTCCGCCGGGCACCCCGCCGGCAAACGCGACCGAACCGTCGGCAGGTCTCCTGGCTCGCGGGTCGTCGCCCTCATCGCCGCCTTCCCGGATCGCTCCAGTGGCCTGTGGCTCGGGCTCGCCGCTTACAGTTGCGGGGGCAGCCGCGGAATCGGCGGGCTTTGCAGGACCCGCCTCACCGCATTCCCTCTTCGTCCCTCCCGGCAGGGGAGGAAACCGTCGGTCGCCGCCACTAAAGGAGCGGCGCGGGCGAATGTCAAACCGGCGGACGCTCAGGGGCGGGCGACAGGCCCGGCTGGCCTCCTTGGCAATCAGGACAGTGTCGGATGTGAACGTCGCAGCCATTGGCGCCATAGGTCCCGCCGCAGAAGGTGCAGGCGAGAACCCACACCCTCGCGAAGCGGTGGTTGCCGGAACGTCCGGTTTTTTCCACGAGCTTCTGCCCGTGCCGATTCACATCGCCGCGTTCGGCCATGCTTTGGTCCCCCTTCCTCATCGCGGCCAACTTGGCTGTGGCTGCCCATTGCGGCGCGCCGATCGGTCGCTATAGTCGGCACGTCGTCGGTTCCCGTGATGCGCACGGGACGCAAGACGGGAACGCGGTGGGCCGGCACGTGCGCAACACGTCCGGCGAATCCGCGGCTGCCCCCGCAACTGTAAGCGGTGAGCCTTCTTCCACAAGCCACTGGCGCGTTGCCGGGAAGGCGGAGGACGGCACGGACCCGCGAGCCAGGAGACCGGCCGTCGACGCAACCCGCCGGCCCTCGGGTGGAGGGCACAGGAGAACGCCATGACGAAGCTGCCCGCGCCGGGACATCCGGCAACTGCCACGCACCCGGGAAACCCCGCTTCCCTTCCGCTCGACGCCGCCTCCCCGGCGGCCCGCGCCCTCGCCGTCAGCCTCGCCGCGCTGCTCGGCGTGCTGGTGCTCGGCGGGGTGGGGTTCTCCCATGTCGAGGCGGTGCACAACGCCACCCACGACGTCCGGCACGCCAACGCCTTCCCCTGTCACTGAGGGGGCCGTCATGCAGGGTTTCGCGCCGCTCGCGCGGACGATTCTGTTCGTCGCCGCCCTTGCGGGCATCGGCGCCGGCAGCGTCGGCGCCGCGCTTCATCTCGTCTCCACCGTCCCCCTCATCCTGAAGGCGGAAGCCTATGAGGAGGGCGCCGCGCCGGATGCCGCCCTCGCGGAGACCGCCGCCGCTCACACCCACGCCGGCACGGACGCCGCCGGGGCTCACCAGCACGCCGGCACGGACGCGGCCGCCGCCGGCCACGACCACGGCGCGGGCGCCTGGGAACCGACGCCCGGGCTGGAGCGCAACGGCCTCACCCTCCTCTTCACCCTCCTCACCGGCTTCGGCTTCGCACTGCTGCTGGTCGCCGCCAGCGAGCTGGCCGGCGGGCTGGCCTCGTGGCGGCAGGGCATCGGCTGGGGGCTGGCGGGCTTTGCGGTCTTCACCCTGGCGCCCGGCCTCGGCCTGCCGCCCGAACTGCCGGCCATGCCGGCGGCGGAGCTGATGGACCGCCAGATCTGGTGGAGCGTCACCGCGCTCGCCACCGCCCTCGGCCTCGCCTGCCTCGCCTTCGGCCCGCGCCCGCTCCATGCCGCGCTCGGCGTGCTGCTGATCGCGGCGCCCCACCTCGTCGGCGCGCCGCAGCCGGCGAGCTATGAGAGCCCGATCCCGGAGGGCCTGCACCACAGCTTCGTCGTCGCCAGCATCCTCGCGAGCTTCGTGTTCTGGGTGCTGCTCGGCGGGCTGGCCGGCTGGCTGCGGCCGATCGTGGCCCGCCACCAGGCGGAGCCGGCGGCGCGGCCGGCGTGAGCCTCAGCCTCGTCCTCGGCGGCGCCCGCTCCGGCAAGAGCCGGCACGCCGAAGCCCTCGTCGAGGCGCGGCCGGCGCCGTGGTGCTACCTCGCCACGGCGCAGGCCTTCGACGACGAGATGGCACGCCGCATCGCCGACCACCGCGCCCGCCGCGGGCCGGGCTGGGAGACGATCGACGCCCCGCACCACCTCGCCGCCGCGCTGCGCACCGTGCCGCGGGGCCGCCCGGTGCTTGTGGACTGCCTCACCCTGTGGCTCACCAACCGGATGCTGGCCGGGGCCGACCTCGAGATGGAGGCCGCCGTGCTCACCACCGCCCTGCTCGCGCATGAGGGCGAGGTGGTGCTGGTGTCCAACGAGGTCGGCCTGTCCATCGTGCCGGAAAACGCCCTCGCCCGCCGCTTCCGCGACGCGCAGGGCCGGCTCAACCAGCAGGTCGCCGCGCTGGCGGACCGGGTGGTCTTCATGGTCGCCGGCCTGCCCCTGACCGTGAAGGACGACACGCGATGAGCGATGCCCCGCCCGCCATCTCGCCCGAGGAGGCCGCCCGCCACCGCGCCAGGATGGAGAAGCGCAAGGCGGTGCAGGACGCCGAAGTGGCCGGAAAGACCGCGGAAAAGGGCCTGCTCATGGTCCATACCGGCCCCGGCAAGGGCAAGAGCACCGCCGCCTTCGGGCTGGCGCTGCGGGTGCTCGGCCACCCCGACACCGGCGCCGGCGGCCGGGTCGGCGTCGTCCAGTTCATCAAGGGCGGCTGGCAGGCGGGCGAGCGCGCGGCGCTGGAAAGCTTCGGCCCCCGCGTCGCCTGGTTCACCATGGGCGAGGGCTTCACCTGGGAGACGCAGGACCTCGCCCGCGACATCGCCGCGGCCCGCGCGGCCTGGGCCAAGGCGCTGGAGCTGATGGCCGACCCCGCCATCGGCCTGCTCATCCTCGACGAGATCAACATCGCGCTGCGCTACGACTACCTGCCCGAGGCGGAGGTGGTGGCGGCGCTGAAGGGGCGGCGCGCCGGGCTCCACGTGGTCGCCACCGGCCGCAATGCCCGCCCGGCCCTGATCGAGGCGGCCGACCTCGTCACCGAGATGGGGCTGGTGAAGCACCATTTCGCCGCGGGGGTGAAGGCGCAGAAGGGCGTCGAGTTCTAATTTTCTTTAATTTTCATATACTTAGCTGAAAATCTGGCGTAGAATCAGCTCTATAACAAGTGCCTCTAGGAGATGAGCAATGAATTTGAATGAACGACTGGCAAAGAAGAAAAACGCGAAATTTATCAACGACTTAATTCTAAATACAGTACCCATCTGCAAAACCCGGCTTTGCCGCCGGGTTTTGCAGATGGGTGAATAAAGCAAAGAATCCTTTTCATTTTATACTCGGCCTACATCAAAACCCGGAAATTTCGCGGGTCGATGATATGGAAGT
>NZ_JAHBGE010000010.1 GCF_018390635.1 Ancylobacter lacus
TATAGGAGCACCCCCCCAGCCCTGTCAACTCCGCTCGCAACAGAAAAATGACGGGGTCGGCGGGGCTGTTGATAAGCCCGCCGAAAATGGGCCTTTCGTCTTTTCAGATCAACGGGTTAGCTTTCGCCCTCCCGCCGCCGCCCGGGTGCCGCCGGGCCGCTTCCCGGCCGGATCGGCCGAAAACGCCCCGAATTTTTTGCGTTCGCCGCCGCGTCGCCGCCCGGCAGGCGCCCCTCAATAGTCTGACAGCACCACGTCCTCGTGCCACTCCCCCGGCACTTCCTTGACGATGGCCTGGCCGCAGATCACCCGCCCGCGGCTGGCGTCATAGGTCAGCGTCGGGTTGCCCTCGAGCCGCCAGCCCTTGTTCAGGGCGGCCGACACCCGCTTGCAGAAGGCGGAATCGTCCACCCCGGTGAGATAGCGGTAGAGTTTCATGCCTCGTCCTCCTATGCCGGCCCGCCTTCGGACCCGTGTTCCGGCGTGGCGATCGCGTCGGCGAGCGCCACGGTCCTGCGGGCGATGTCGGCGTGCATCCGCTCGACCATCCGCCCCTCTCGCTGCACCACGCCCTTGCCGGCATTCTCCGGCCGCTCGAACAGCGCGATCACCGCCCGGGCCTCCGCCACCTCGTCGGGCGGCGGGGTGAAGGCGGCGTTGCAGGGCGCGAGCTGGCCGGGATGGATGCAGGACTTGCCGTCGAAGCCCATCGCCGCCGCCTCTGCGCACTCCTGCGCGAAGCCCTCGACATCGCGGAAATCGTTCCACACCGCGTCGAGAATGCCGATGCCCGCCGCCCGCGCCGCCAGCACGCAGTGGCCGATCCAGCCCAGCATCGGGGCGCGGCCTGGCACCACCTTGGCCCCGGTCTCGCGGGCGAGGTCGTTGGTGCCGAGCACCAGCAGCGCCAGCCGGGTCGCGGGGTCGCGCGCCGCCGCGGCGATGTCGGCGGCCCGCAGCACCGCGGCGGCGGTCTCGATCATCGCCCACAGCGCCAGGCCCGGCGGGGCGCCGAGCGCCTCCAGCCGGCGGCCGATCACCCGCGCCGTCTCCGGGTCGGAGAGTTTGGGCACCAGCACGGCGTCCGGCCGGGCCGCGGCGGCGGCGGCAAGATCCTCGGCGAACCACGGGGTGTCGGGCGCATTGGTGCGGATCACCACCTCGCGGCGGCCGAAGCCCCCGGCGCGCACCGCCTCGGCCACCCGGGCGCGGGCCTGCGCCTTCGCCTCCGGCGCCACCGCGTCCTCGAGATCGAGGATGACGACGTCGGCATCCAGCGTGCGGGCCTTCTCGATGACACGGGGATTGGCGCCGGGCATGAACAGCGCGCTGCGGCGCGGGCGGATCGGGGCGGGCATCGGCTTCTCACGCGGTGGGCGCGGGCATCCCCGCGCGAACGGATGGGCACGTCGGGCCATGGGGCCCGGTTAGGTGCAGCCTAGCCCATTTGCGCCGCCCCGCCAGCGTGGCAGAGTCCCGCGGCGGGGTTTTCCCGGCCGGAGGCCGGCGAGCGCCCTGTTCAACAGGGCGGGGGCGTGGAAAGATGCGGGTCGCGGGGGTGGACGGGTGCCCGGGCGGCTGGGTCGCGGTCGTCCGCGAGATCGAGGGCCCGGTGGTCTTCATCGGCCGCATCGTCCACCTCACCGCACTGACCGACCAGCCCGATCCGCCGGCGATCCTCGCCGTCGACATGCCCATCGGCCTGCCCGAACGCACCGGGCCGGGAGGCCGCGCGCCGGAACGGCTGGTGCGCCCGCTGCTGGGGCCGCGGCAGTCCAGCGTGTTCTCGATTCCCGCCCGCGCCGCCGTCGAGGCCGGGGTCGCGCCGGGGGTGCCGGAGGCGGAGCGCTACCGCGCCGCCTGCGCGCTCGCCCGCGCCCGCTCGGCCCATGGCAGGGCGGTGTCGCGGCAGGGCTTCCACATTTTCCCGAAAATCGTCGAGATCGACGCGCTGCTGCGGGCACGGCCGGAGCTGGCGGGGAAAATCCACGAGTGCCACCCGGAAGTGAGCTTCCGCTTCATGCAGGGCGAGCCGGTGCCGGTGGCGAAGAAGATCGCCGGCCGGCCCAACCCCGAGGGGCTGGACCACCGGCGCAAGCTGCTGGCGGCGCAGGGTTTTCCGGCGGAGGCGATGAGCGGGGTGCGGGCCCGGGCGCTCGGCGTCGGCCCTGACGACCTGATCGACGCCTGCGCCGCCGCCTGGACCGCGCAGCGCATCGCGCGCGGGAGCGCGACCAGCTTCCCCTCCCCGCCCGAGCGCGACGGGCATGGCCTGCCGATCGCGATCTGGGCCTGACGGCGTGGCGTGGGACGAGCCACCACCCGCCCCACGTTCCGCCGTCAGATCACCGCGTCATCGGCGGAGGTGGCGGGCACGGCGAGCACGCCGGCATTGGCCAGCAGCAGCTCGACGCGGGCGACCCCCCCGGCGAGGTCGAGCCGGTCGGTCTCGATCAGCAGTTCCGGTGCCGCCGGGGCCTCATAAGGCGCGTCGATGCCGGTGAAGCCCTTGATTTCACCGGCCCGCGCCTTGGCATAGAGCCCCTTGGGGTCGCGCTGCTCGCATAGCTCCAGCGGCGCCGAGACATGCACCTCGAAGAAGTTCTCGCCGACGATCTCGCGCACCCGCGCCCGCGCCGCCGCCGAGGGGGAAACCGCCGCGACCAGCACGACATGCCCCAACCCCTTGAGGAATTTAGCGATTTCGCCGAGGCGCCGGTTGTTCTCGGCACGGTCCGCCTCGGAGAAGCCGAGATCGGCGTTCAGCCCGGTGCGCAGCGTGTCGCCATCCAGCAGGGTCGGCAGCCCGCCGGCGGCGAACAGCCGGCGCTCCAGCTCGGCGGCGATGGTCGACTTGCCCGAGCCGGACAGGCCGGTGAGCCACACCACCGCACCGTGGTGGCGATAGCGCGCCACCCGCTCCTGCGCCGCGACCGCGGAGGCCACCGCGGTGACGTTGCGCTCCACCCGCGCCGCCGCCTCGCGCTTGACGATGGAGATGACGAGCCCGCCGCCGGCGATGCGGCCGCCAAACTCCAGCGCCACCCGCCCGGTACGGGGGTTGACGCCATAAGGGTCGGCCGCGATGGGGCGGGAGAGGGTCAGCTCGATCTCGCCGACCTGGTTGCGCTCGATCCGCCGCCCCTCGAAGGCCGAGAGATGGCCGGGGTCGATGACGTCGTGGATCGCGGAGACGGTGGCCCGCACCTCGGAGGTCGCCAGCCGGGCGATCAGCACCGAGCCGATCTCCAGTGGCTCGTCGGCGAGCCAGAACACCCGGACCCGAAGCTGCCGCGCCGCATGCGGGCGCAGCGCCGGGGTGCTCAGCACCTCGCCGCGCTCCACGAAGATCTCGCGGTCGAGCGTGATCGCGGCGGGCTGGCCGGCGGCGAGCGACGTCGGCCCCTCGCCCGGCGCCGGGACCGGCCAGACCTCGATGGAGCGGACCCGCGCGGTCTTGCCGGAAGGCTGGAACACCACCTCGTCCCCGAGCGCGAGGGCGCCGGTCTCGATGCGGCCGGCGACGATGCGGCGGTCGTCGAACTTGTAGACCGCCTGAACCGGCAGGCGCAGCGCAATCTCCTGCGCCGCCCGGGCCGGCTGGAAATTGTCGAGCGCCGCCAGCACGGTCGGCCCGCGATACCACGGGGCGCGGGTGGAGGCCTGGGAGACGCCGTCGCCCTCCCGCGCGGAAATCGGGATCACCACCTCGACCCGCAGGCCGAGATCGCCGAGATAGGCGGTTATCTCGTTCTCGATGGCGCGGAAGCCGGCCTCGGCGAAGCCGATGCGGTCCATCTTGTTCACCACCACCGCGACCTGCTTCACCCCGAGCAGGTGCAGGAGATAGCCGTGGCGCCGGGTCTGGTCGCGCACGCCCTCGGCGGCGTCGATCAGCAGCAGCGCGGCATCGGCCTGGGCGGCACCGGTGATCATGTTGCGCAGGAATTCCGCATGGCCGGGCGCGTCGATCAGGATGATGTCGCGCGAGGGGGTGCGGAAGCGGATCTGGCTGGTGTCGATGGTGATGCCCTGGTCACGCTCGGCCTGGAGGCTGTCGAGCAGGAACGACCATTCGAAGGGCATGCCGCGGCGGGCGGAAATCTCCCGCAGCGATTCCAGCTTCTGCGGGGTGATGCCGCCGGTCTCGTGCAGCAGGCGGCCGATCAGGGTCGACTTGCCGTGATCGACATGGCCGACGATGACGATGCGCACCAGCGGGCGGTCGGCGGCGGCGACCGGCAGGGCGGTGACGTTGGAGGGGGCGCTCATCGGTGCTGCCTCACAGATAGCCGGCGACGCGCAGCCGCTCGAAGGAATCCTCGGATTCGTGGTCCATCGCCCGGCCGGAGCGCTCCGGCACCCTGGTGGTGGCGAGTTCGAGCAGGATGTCGTCGATGGTGGCCGCCTCGGACGCCACCGGGAAGGTGATGTCCTGGTCGCCGAGCGAGCGGTAGCGCTTGCCGTCCCTGGCGAAATAGAGCGGGATGACCGGGATGCCCTCGCGCTTGGTGTAGGCCCAGATGTCGAGCTCGGTCCAGTGCAGGATCGGGTGCACGCGCAGATGCGCGCCCTGCGGCAGGGTCGCGTTGAAGTGATCCCAGAACTCGGCCGGCTGCTCGCGCACGTTCCAGTCGCCTTCCAGCCCGCGCGGGGAGAAGACGCGCTCCTTGGCGCGGGTCGCCTCCTCGTCGCGGCGGATGCCGGCGATGAGGGCGTCGAAGCCGTATTTCTCCAGCGCCAGCTTCAGCCCCTCGGTCTTGCGGGCGGCCGAGCGGGTGGCCGGCGGCAGGGTGGGGTCCATCTGCTCCAGCGGCGGGCACGGGTCGACGCGCAGGTCGAGATTCCACGCGCGGCTGTAATGGTCGCGGAAATCGTACATTTCCCGGAACTTCTTGCCGGTGTCGACATGCAGGACCGGGAAGGGCACATGGCCGAGAAAGGCCTTGCGCGCCAGCCAGATCATGACGTTCGAATCCTTGCCGAGCGACCAGAGCAGCGCCACGCGCTTCATTCTGGCGAACGCCTCGCGCAATATGTAGATACTCTGGGCCTCAAGCTCATCGAGGCGCTGGTCGGCTGTCGACATGGCGGGACCTGGCTGTCTCGGGCGCGCCGTCGTTGCGGCGTGCCTCCGGTGTATTACACGTTAACTTCGTGCAATTATTTATTTTGCACGTTCTAATTTGGTGTTATGTAGGAATGCCCATGCCGTCAACAGGAAATTGGCTCCGCCCATGACCTCGCCGCTCCAGCAGAAGATCAAGGTGACCGGCCCGGTGGTCGTCACCGCGAACCGCCTGGCCGATGGCGTCGTGGTGTGGCGCACCGCCGGCAATACATGGTCGACGCAGCTCGCCGACGCCGCCGTCGTCACCAACGCCGCCGATGCGCTGGCGCTGCTCGAAGGCGCCCAGAAACGCGACACCGACGCCGTCGGGCCTTATATAGCCCCGGTGGAGCGCGACGCCGAGGGTCTCATCCACCCCGGCAATCTGCGCGAGCGCATCCGGGTGGCCGGCCCGACCTTCGACCTGCCCGCCTGAACGGCGGCACGCACTTCAGACCGAGAGCGCCTCATGTACGTCTATGACGAGTTCGACCGTACGTTCCTCGCGGAGCGGGTCGCCGAGTTCCGCGACCAGGTGGAACGCCGGCTGGCCGGCGCCCTGACCGAGGACGAATTCAAGCCGCTCCGGCTGATGAACGGCGTCTATCTGCAGCTTCACGCCTATATGCTGCGCGTCGCCATTCCCTATGGCACGCTCTCTTCCGACCAGCTGCGCCGGCTGGCCCATGTCGCGCGCACCTATGACCGCGGCTACGGCCACTTCACCACCCGGCAGAACATCCAGTTCAACTGGATCAAGCTGGAGGACCTGCCGGAGGCGATGGCGGCGCTGGCGGAGGTGGGTGTCCACGGCATCCAGACCTCCGGCAACTGCATCCGCAACGTGACCACCGACCAGTGGGCCGGCGCCACCCCCGAGGAGGTCGACGACCCCCGGCTGTGGGCGGAGATCCTGCGGCAATATTCCACCGCGCACCCGGAATTCTCCTACCTCCCGCGCAAGTTCAAGATCGCCATCACCGCGGCGGACCACGACCGCGCCGCCACCAAGGTGCACGACATCGGCCTCCGGCTGCACCGCAACGCGGAAGGCACGCTCGGCTTCGAGGTGCTGGTGGGCGGCGGGCTCGGGCGCACGCCCTTCATCGGCAAGCTGGTGAAGCCGTTCCTGCCGGCCGAGCACCTGCTGAGCTATGTCGAGGCGATCATGCGGGTCTACAACCGCTTCGGCCGCCGCGACAACATCTACAAGGCCCGCATCAAGATCCTGGTCCATGAGATCGGGGCCGAGGCCTTCGCCGCCGAGGTGGAGAAGGAGTGGGAGGCGATCCGCGAGGGCGTGCTGCACCTCGATTCCGACGTCGTCGCCGACATCCGCTCCCGCTTCGTCTATCCCGCGTTCGAAACGCTTGCCGACAACCCGCCGGAGCTGGCGGCGGCGCTGGAAAACCCGGCCTTCGCCACCTGGCACCGCAATTCCGTGCACCCCCACAAGGTGCCGGGCCATGCCATCGTCACCATCTCGCTTAAGCCGGTCGGCGCGCCTCCGGGCGACGCCACCGCCGACCAGATGGACGAGATCGCGGCGCTGGCCGATGCCTATGGCTTCCGCGAGATCCGGGTCGGCCACGAGCAGAATCTCTGCCTGCCCAATGTCGCGCAGAAGGACCTGCCGGCGCTGTGGCAGCGGCTTGAGGCGGCCGGGCTCGCCACCCCGAACGTCAATCTCGTCAACGACATCATCGCCTGCCCCGGGCTGGACTACTGCTCGCTCGCCAATGCCCGCGCCATTCCGGTGGCGCAGGAGATCGCCCGGCGCTTCGCCGATCTCGACCGCGCCCGCGGCGTCGGCCGGCTGCACATCAACATCTCCGGCTGCATCAATGCCTGCGGCCACCACCATGTCGGCCATATCGGCATTCTGGGCGTGGAGAAGAACGGCCAGGAATTCTACCAGATCACGGTGGGCGGCCGGGCGGACGAGCATGCCCAGCTCGGCACCCTGCTCGGACCAGCCGTGCCCTACGAGCAGGTCCCGGAGCTTATCGAGGACATCGTGGATGCCTATCTGGAGCTGAGGCAGAGCCCTAAGGAGCTTTTCGTGGACACGGTGGCACGGCTGGGGATCGACCCCTTCAAGGAGCGCGTCTATGCCGCTCATTGAGAACGGACGGATCGTCGAGGACCGTTTCCGCCGGCTTGCCGACGACGAGGCGGTGCCGGCCGAGGGCGCGGTGCTGCTGCCGGCCGAGCGCTTCCTGAAGGAAGCCGAGGCGCTGAAGGGCCGTGCCGCGCCGGTCGGCGTGCTGTGGCCGAACAACCGTCGGATCGAGGAGATCGCGCCGCATCTGCCGGCGCTGGCGCTGGTGGCGCTGCATTTCCCCATCTTCCGCGACGGCCGCGCCTACAGCCAGGCCCGTCTCCTGCGGGAGCGGCTCGGCTGGCGCGGGCCGCTGCGCGCCACCGGCAATGTGCTGCGCGACCAGTTCGTCTTCATGCTGCGGGCCGGCTTCGACCAGCTCGAGCCCAGCAAGGCAACCGATGCCGCCGCCTTCGCCGAGGAGGTTGGCAGCCATTCGGTGTTCTACCAGCCGACCGGCGACGGCCGGCCGAGCATCCTGCGCGCCCGGCTCGGCCGGGTGGCGCCGGCGGGGGCCGCCGGCTGATGAGCGCGCTCCTGGAGGATGTCGACATCGGACGGCTGGAGGCGGAGCTGGCGCAGGCAAGCCCGCAGGCGGTCATCCGCGCGGCGGCCGCGGCGGTGGCGCCGGGACGGCTGTGCGTGGTTTCCTCCTTCGGCACGGAATCGGCGGCGCTGCTCGCCTATGTGGCGGAGGTCGACCGCTCGATCCCCGTCGTGTTCCTCGACACCGGCTGGCTGTTCGAGGAGACGCTGGCCTATCGCGACGACATCGCCGCCCGTCTCGGCCTCACCGATGTGCGCTCGCTTCACCCGGAGCCGGCGGCGCTGGCGGCGCAGGACCCCGAGAAGGACCTGTGGTTCACCGATCCCGATGCCTGCTGCCGCATCCGCAAGGTGGAGCCGCTCGCCCGCGCCCTCGCCGGCTTCGACGGCTGGCTGAACGGGCGCAAGCGCTATCACGGCGGCACCCGGGCGGCGATCCCGGTGGTGGAGGCGGACGGCGCCCGGCTGAAGTTCAACCCGCTCGCCAATGCCGATCAGGCGGAGGTGGAAGGCGTGTATGACCGGCTGGGCCTGCCGCGCCACCCGCTGGTAGCGAAGGGTTTCTCTTCGGTGGGCTGCATGCCCTGCACCAGCCGCGCCGCCGCTGGGGAAGGTGTGCGCGACGGGCGCTGGCGCGGCCGCGCCAAGACCGAATGTGGCATCCACACCATGGCGCTGAAGGCGTGAGAGGCGGCTGCCACCGCGCGGCCGCAACCTTATTCCACAGCAGTTCTCTGGCGAATTGATATTGTCTATAGATTTTGTGTTTTTTAGATTGACACCCACCGGCCTGCCGTGAAAACTCCCTCCGACATCGCCGCGACGCTGCGGCAAGGGAGAGCACCATGTCCTTCAGTTTCCGCCGGCTGGCCTTCGCCGCCCTGGTCGCCGCCGTCGCCGCGCCGCTCCCGGTGCGGGCGGCCGACGTAAACCTGCTCAACGTCTCCTACGATCCCACGCGCGAGCTCTATGTCGCCGTGAACAAGGCGTTCGGCGAAAAATACAAGGCCGAGACCGGCAAGACCATCGAGTTCAAGCAGTCGCATGGCGGCTCGGGCAAGCAGGCCCGCTCGGTGATCGACGGGCTGGAGGCCGACGTCGTCACCCTCGCCCTCGCCTATGACATCGACGCCATCGCCGACAAGGGCCTGCTCTCGCCGGAATGGCAGAAGCGCCTGCCGGACAATTCCTCGCCCTACACCTCGACCATCGTGTTCCTGGTCCGCAAGGGCAATCCGAAGGGCATCAAGGACTGGAACGACCTGATCAAGCCGGGCGTCAAGGTCATCACCCCCAACCCGAAGACCTCGGGCGGCGCCCGCTGGAACTATCTCGCGGCCTGGGCCTATGCGCTGAAGCAGCCCGGCGGCTCGCCGGCGACCGCCAAGGCCTTCGTCGCCGACATCTACAAGAATGTGCCCGTGCTCGACACCGGCGCCCGCGGCTCCACCGTCACCTTCACCGAGCGCGGCGTCGGCGACGTGCTGCTGGCCTGGGAGAACGAGGCCTTCCTGTCGAAGAAGGAATTCGGCGACGACAAGTTCGACATCGTGGTGCCCAGCATCTCCATCCTCGCCGAGCCCCCGGTGGCGGTCGTGGACAAGGTGGTGGACCGCAAGGGCACCCGCGCGGTCGCCGAGAGCTACCTGAAGTTCCTCTACACCAAGGAAGGCCAGGAGATCGCGGCGCAGAACTTCTACCGCCCGCGCGACCCCGAGGTGGCGAAGAAGTACGACAACGTCTTCCCCAAGCTCGACCTCGTCACCGTCGACGACCCCGCCTTCGGCGGCTGGCGCAACGCCCAGAAGACCCATTTCGCCGATGGCGGCGTGTTCGACCAGATCTATTCCAACTGACCTCCTCCCGCGCACCCCGGGGTTCCTGGCGGGGCCGACGGGACGCGGACCCTGAAGCGCCGGGCCTCCTCGGGAGGGCCGGCGCTCTTTTTGATGACGGGATTCACCCGGCGATGGAGACTGGATGACAACCCTTCACCTGGGGAAGAGCTGAGATGACCCCCGCCCCCGCCGCCCCCGTCCTTGCCGGCGCCCCTGCCGCCCGCCCGCCCGCGGCGCCGCCGGCACCCGGCGCCCCCCGCCGCCACCCGCAGCGCCGCAGCGCCCTGCCCGGCTTCGGGCTGACGCTCGGCCTCACCGTCCTCTGGCTGTCGCTGATCGTGCTGCTGCCGCTGGGCGGCCTGTTCCTCAAGACCGCCGAGCTGACGCCCGAGCGCATCCTCGCCATCCTCACGGCGCCGCGCACGCTGCACGCGCTGCAGATCTCGTTCGGCCTCTCGCTGGCCGCGGCGGCGACCAACCTCGTCTTCGGCGCCGTCATCGTCTGGGCGCTGGTGCGCTACGAGTTCCCCGGCCGGCGGGTGCTGGACGCGCTGGTCGACATCCCCTTCGCGCTGCCCACCGCCGTGGCCGGCATCGCGCTGACCGATCTTTATTCCACCAATGGCTGGGTCGGCCGCTGGCTGGAGCCGCTCGGCATCACGGTGGCCTTCACCCCGCTCGGCATCTTCATCGCGCTGGTGTTCATCGGCCTGCCCTTCGTGGTCCGCACGGTGCAGCCGGTGATGGAGGACCTCGACCGCGACCTCGAAGAGGCCGCCGCCACGCTCGGCGCCGGCCGCCTCACCACCATACGCCGCGTCATCCTGCCGGCGGTGGTGCCCGCCTTCCTCACCGGCTTCGCCCTCGCCTTCGCGCGCGCGGTGGGGGAATACGGCTCCGTCATCTTCATCGCCGGCAACCTGCCCAACGTGTCGGAAATCGCGCCGCTGCTGATCGTGATCCGGCTGGAGGAGTTCCGCTACGCCGACGCCACCACCATCGCCTGCGCGATGCTGCTGGCGTCCTTCGCGCTGCTCTTCGTCATCAACGCCCTGCAGCGCTGGTCGCAGCACCACACCGGGAGGCTCGGATGAGCGTCATCGCCCCCACCGAAGGCGTGCCCTACGCCGTGGAGCACTTCCACGCCGCCACCGCGCCGCCGCCGCCGCTCGAGGACATCCATTCCGAGCCGCGCCTCGTGCGCGCCGTCGTCATCGCCCTCGCCATCCTGTTCATGGGCCTGTTCATCCTGCTGCCGCTGGCCAATGTCTTCGTGCAGGCCTTTTCGAAGGGCTGGGCCGCCTATGGCGCGGCGCTCGTCGACCCCGACGCGCTGGCCGCGGTGCGGCTCACCCTGCTGATCGCGGCGATCTCGGTCGCCACCAACACGGTGATGGGCCTCGTCATGGCCTGGGCCATCACCAAATTCGAGTTCACCGGCAAAAGCCTGCTGATCACGCTGGTGGACCTGCCCTTCTCGGTCTCGCCGGTCATCGCCGGCCTCGTCTTCGTGCTGCTGTTCGGCGCGCAGGGCTGGTTCGGGCCGTGGCTGATCGACCATGGCTGGAAAATCATCTTCGCCTGGCCGGGCATCGCGCTGGCGACGATCTTCGTCACCTTTCCCTTCGTCGCCCGCGAGCTCATCCCGCTGATGCAGGAGCAGGGCACCCAGGAGGAGGAGGCCGCCGTCACGCTCGGCGCCTCGGGCTGGCGCACCTTCCTGAAAGTGACGCTGCCCAACGTGAAGTGGGCGCTGCTCTATGGCGTGCTGCTGTGCAACGCCCGGGCGATGGGGGAATTCGGTGCGGTGTCGGTGGTGTCGGGCCATGTGCGCGGCGAGACCAACACCATGCCGCTGCACATCGAGATCCTCTACAACGAGTACCAGTTCCAGGCCTCCTTCGCGGTGGCCTCGCTGCTGGCGCTGCTCGCGGTGGTCACGCTGCTGGCCAAGACGCTGCTGGAGGCCCGGCTCGGCCGCAAGGGCGGGCACTGAAGCCGGAGGGGAGACGGGCGCAGCGCGCCCCGTCTCCCGCCACCCCGTCAGAACAGATAGAGCGCCGCGATAAAGCCGCCGATCACCAGCACGGCGAAGACCGCGGTGACGAGGCCGAGCCGCTTCTCGATGAAGTCGCGGGCGCTGGGGCCGATCCAGTACAGCAGCCCGGCCACCAGGAAGAAGCGCAGCCCCCGGGTGATGATCGACAGCACCACGAACCAGAACAGGTTGTAGTGCGCGAAGCCGGAGGTGATGGTCACCACCTTGAAGGGGATCGGCGTCAGCCCCTTCAGCAGGATGATCCAGTGGCCATAATGGTTGTAGGCGGCGGTGAAGGCGTCGACCTTGTCGCCATAGCCGTAGAGCTGGATGAGGAACAGGCCGACGCTCTCATAGAGCAGGGCGCCGATGGCATAGCCCACGAGCGCGCCCACCACCGAGGCGACGGTGCAGACCGTGGCGTACCACCATGCCTTCTTCGGCTGCGCCACGCACATCGGCACCATCATCACGTCCGGCGGCACCGGGAAGAAGGAGCTCTCGGCGAAGGAGACGGCCGCCAGGGCCCAGGTGGCGGAAGGGCGCTCGGCGAGAGCGATCACCCAGTCGTAGAGACGGCGCAGCATGGAAACTCCGGGGGCGGGCACGCGGCGGAAGGCCGGCCGCGCGGGAAGGGGTGAGGGGCCTCAGCCGCGGCGGGGGCGCAGCGGCGGCAGGGGGTGGTCGGGCGCGCGGTGCAGCTCCGGCGGCTCGACCTCGGCCAGCCCGCCGGCGAACGCGCGGGCAACGGCCGGCTCGTCGGCGGAAGGGACGGCGGCCCCCGCGGGGTCGCGCACCGCCTTGGGCAGCTTCTCGGCCATGCCGAGCAGTTCCTCGCGGCGGCGCATCTCCGCCCAGACGTCGTCCGGGCTGACGCCGGCATCGGCCCACAGCACGACGAGGTTGTAGATGAGGTCGGCGCTCTCGCAGATCACCGCGGCGCGGTTGCCCACCGTCGCGTCAAGCGCCACCTCGACCGCCTCTTCCGCCAGCTTCTTGGCGATGAAGGGCCGGCCCTTGTCGAACAGCCGGCGCGTGCGCGGCGAAAAGCCGGCGCCCTCGCGCGTCGCGATCACCGCATCGTAAAGCCGCTCGACCGAATCAACCATGCGACAACCTTAAGACCACAAGCATGAAGCTGCTATGGCAGCACGTCGCCGCATGCAAAGTGTGGGCCTGCGGAGGGTGACCCGATGGCTTTCCTACGTCTCTACGCCCGCGTGCTGGGCGCCCTTGGCCCGGAACGACGGCTGGCCGCGGTGCTGGCGGTCATCAATGCGGCGCTGGCCGTCGCGCTGTTCGCCGAGCCGATCCTGTTCGGCCGGGTGGTCGACACGCTGGTGCGGGCGCAGGCCGCGGCACAGGCGCCGTCCCTGGCCGCGCTGCTGCCCCAGCTCGCGGCGTGGACCGCCTTCGGCCTGTTCACCATCGCCGCCGGGGTCGCCATCGCGCTGCACGCCGACCGGCTGGCCCATCGCCGCCGGCTCGGCATCATGAGCGCCTATTTCGAGCATGTGCTGCAGCTCCCGCTCGGCTTTCACGGCCATGTCCATTCCGGCCGGCTGCTGAAGGTGATGCTGCAGGGCGCCGACGGGCTGTGGGGGCTGTGGCTGGCCTTCTTCCGCGAGCAGTGCGCCGGGCTGGTGGCGCTGGTGGTGCTGCTGCCGGTGGCGGTGTGGGTGAATGCCCGGCTCGGCCTGCTGCTGGTGGCGCTGCTGGCGCTGTTCGCCGGCCTCACCTGGTATGTGCTGGGCCGCACCCAGGCGATGCAGCGCCATGTCGAGGCGCTGCAGTCCGACCTTGCCGAGCGCAGCGCCGACGCGCTCGGCAATGTCGCGGTCATCCAGAGCTTCACCCGGGTCGAGGCCGAGGTGCGCGGCCTGCGCGAGACCATGGAGAACGTGCTCGCCGCGCAGATCCCGGTGCTGTCGTGGTGGGCGCTGGTCTCGGTGGCGACCCGCGCGGCGACGACGCTCACCATCCTCACCATCTTCCTCGTCGGCACCTGGCTGCACCTGCACGGAATGGCGAGCATCGGCGAGATCGTCACCTTCGTCGGCTTCGCCACCATGCTGGTGGGCCGGCTCGACCAGATGGTCGGCTTCGCCAACCGCCTGCTGCTGGACGCCCCGCGCCTCGCCGAATTCTTTTCCGTGCTCGACACCGTCGCCAATGTGCGCGACCGCCCCGACGCCGCCCCGCTCGGCCCGGTGGCGGGGGCGGTGGCGTTCGAGGACGTGTCGTTCTCCTATGACGGCCGCCGCAGCGCGCTGAACGGGGTGAGCTTTTCGGTGCGGCCGGGCGAGACGGTGGCGCTGGTGGGCGCCACCGGGGCCGGCAAGTCGACCGCGCTCGCCCTGCTGCACCGCGCCTTCGATCCCCAGTCCGGCCGCATCACGGTGGATGGGCGCGACATACGCGAGGTGCGCCTCGCCTCGCTGCGCCACGCCATCGGCGTGGTGTTTCAGGAGGCGATGCTGTTCAACCGCTCGATCGAGGAGAACCTGCGGGTCGGCCGGCCGGACGCCACCCCCGAGCAGATCGCCCGGGCGCTGGAACGGGCCCAGGCGGCCGATTTCGTCGCCCGCCAGAGCGAGGGGCTGGCCACCGTCGTCGGCGAGCGCGGCCGAGCCCTGTCCGGCGGCGAGCGCCAGCGCCTCGCCATCGCCCGCGCCCTGCTGAAGGACCCGCCCATCCTCATCCTCGACGAGGCCACCAGCGCGCTCGACGCCGGCACCGAGGCGAAGCTGCAGGCCGCGCTCGACGCGGTGATGAAGGGCCGCACCACCTTCGTCATCGCCCACCGGCTCGCCACCATCCGCAACGCCGACCGCATCCTCTTGTTCGACGAGGGACGGGTGGTGGAAGCCGGCCGGTTCGACGAGCTGGTGCGGCTCGGCGGGCGCTTCGCGGCGCTGGCGAAGGCGCAGTTCATGTCCGGCGGCTCCGCCACCGGGACGGCGCCCCCTGCGGAAACGTGATGCCGGCGGCCGGCCGGCTTTTCACAATTCCGCCGCCCGGACGGGGCAAACAGGGTTTTCTCCGGCGGGCGGCAGGGTGTAGCAATGAGGCTGTCGACGCCTCCCCGCCCGTCCTGTCTTGCGTTGAAACGGATATCGCGTGACGAGCAGCCCCTCCCTCCTCCGCCGCGCCCTTGCGCTTGCCCTCGTCACCCTCGCGACCGGGGCGGCGACGCTGGTCGCGCCGGCGCGCGCGCAGGCGACGCCCTCGCTGCTGATCGACGTCGAGAGCGGCAAGGTGCTGGAGGCGGAAGACGCCGGCAAGCCGTGGTACCCCGCCTCCGTCACCAAGCTGATGACCGCCTATGTGACGTTCGAGGCGATCCGCTCCGGCCGCGTCACCGGCGACACGCTCATCACCGTCTCGCCCTTCGCCGCCTCGCAGGCGCCCTCCAAGATGGGCTTCAAGCCCGGCACCCAGATCACCATCGACAACGCGCTGAAGATGATGCTGGTGAAGTCGGCCAACGACATCGCCGTGGTGCTGGCGGAAGGCATCGGCGGCACCCTGCCCGCCTTCGTCGACCAGATGAACGCCGCCGCGCGCGAGCTCGGGATGGACGGCACCCACTTCTCCAACCCGAACGGCCTGCCCGACCCGGACAACGTCACCACCGCGCGGGACCTCGCCATTCTCGCCCGCGCCATCATCCTGCAATATCCCGAGCACGAGCAGATCTTCCGCCTGCCGGGCATCAAGATCGGCAACCGGGTGATCCGCAACTACAACAAGCTGATCGACCGCTATCCCGGCGCAGACGGGATGAAGACCGGCTTCATCTGCGCCTCGGGCTTCAACCTCGTCGCCAGCGCCCATCGCGGCGACCGCCGGGTGCTCGCCGTGGTGCTGGGCACGCCCTCGGGCAAGGCCCGCACCGAGGCCGCCGCGCTGCTGATGGAGAAGGGCTTCCAGCAGTCGTGGTCGATCTTCGGCAAGGTCGCGCCGTCGGTGGAATCCATCAAGAACGAGGGCGGCCCGCCCACCGACATGAAGGCCTATGTCTGCGGCGCCAAGCGCAAGACCGTCGCCTCGGAGGACGACGACAGCCCGTCGCCCACCGGCTTCGCCGCCGCCGGCATGGGGTCGCTGCCGCCCGGCACCACCGGGGCGAGCCTGCTGTCCGAGCTGCCGCCCTCCATGCCGCCCGCGCCGGTCTGGGTCGGCCCCACCCCGGACGACGCCGCCCTCGCCGCCGCCTACGCGGTCGAACCCGCGCCGAAGAAGCCGGCCGCCAAGGGCAAGAAATCCACCGTGGTCGGCTCCAAGACCGTCGGCACCCAGCCGACCGGGGTGATCGACCCCTCGGCGACCGGCCCCGACGGCGTCGAGATCGCCCCCGCCGGCAGCGCCGCGGCAACCCCGGCCGCGAAGCCGGCCAAGCCGGCGGCCAAATCCTCCGCCAAGCCCGCTGCGCAGGCCGCCAAGCCGGCGGCGAAGCCGGCGACCCAGGCGGCAAAGCCGGCCGCCAAGCCGGCGCCGAAATCGACCGTTTCGGCCAATGATCCCTGGTCCGGCATCACCGCGACCCCGCCGGCCAAGCCCGCCACCTCCGCCGCCAAGCCCAAGCCGGCGCCCAAGCCGGCGGCGGCGCCCGCGGAACCGGCCGCCGCCACCAGCGACGCCAACTGACGGGCAACGCCGCGCCGGGCGCGTGACCGGCACCGGCCAGCCACGCTCCAAGCCGGCCTCGGCCCGCCGTGTGGCGGGCTCTTGGGCCGGGCTCTTGGGCCGGGCTCTTGGGCCGGGCTCTTGGGCCGGGCGCCCGACGCACTCTCTCCCTGCATCCGCCCGTTTTCACCGCGGCTTCTGGTGGCGGGACCCGACGGTTCCCATTATCTGGACGCGGCGTCGCCCGGCGCCGTGCCTCCGCCGTTCCCGCAGCGTCTTACCGAGCCCGCGCACGCCATGACCGAGGACCGCCCCGCCGCCCCGCCCGCGCCCATCCCCGTCACGCTGCTCACCGGCTTCCTCGGCGCCGGCAAGACCACGCTGCTCAACCGGCTGCTGTCCGACCCCGGCCTGAAGGACACCGCCGTGCTCATCAACGAGTTCGGCGAGATCGGACTCGACCACCTGCTGGTGCAGCATTTCGACGACGCCACCGTGCTGCTGTCCTCCGGCTGCCTGTGCTGCACCGTGCGCGGCGACCTCGTCGAGGCGCTGGAGGCGCTGCTGCGGCGGATGGACAACGGCGCCATCCCGCCCTTCCGCCGCATCGTGATCGAGACCACCGGCCTCGCCGACCCCGCGCCGATCCTGCATGTGCTGATGATGCACCCCTATCTGCTGCTGCGGCTGCGGCTCGACGGGGTGGTGACGGTGGTGGACGCGGTGAATGGCGACGCCACGCTCGACGCCCACCCCGAAAGCGTGCGGCAGGTCGCCATTTCCGACCGGCTGGTGCTGACCAAGACCGACCTGATCGACACCCCCGAGCGCGTCGCCGGCCTCGCCCGGCTGCGCGCCCGGCTCGCCGCCCTCGCCCCCGCCGCCCCGGTGCTCGACGCCGCCGCCGGCGAGGCGACGCCGCCGGCGCTGCTGAATGCCGGGCTCTACGACCCCGCCAGCAAGATTCCCGACGTCGCCCGCTGGCTCGCGGACGAGCGCGTCGCCGCGGCGGAGAGCGCCGGCGGCCACGACCCCAACCGCCATGACGACCGCATCCGCGCCTTCACCCTGGCCACCGACGCGCCAGTGGGGGCGGTCGCGCTCGACCTGTTCCTGGAGCTGGTGCGCGGCACCCACGGATCCAAGCTGCTGCGGCTCAAGGGCATCGTGAAGCTGGCTGAGGACCCGGACCGCCCGCTGGTGCTGCACGGCGTGCAGCATGTGATGCACCCGCCGAGCCAGCTTCCCGCCTGGCCCGACGAGGACCGCCGCACCCGGCTGGTGATGATCGTGCGCGATGTCGAGCCGGCGGTGATCCGCCGGCTGTTCGACGCCTTCATGGGCCTGCCGGCGGTGGACCGGCCGGACCCGCTGGTGGTGCACGACAATCCGCTCGCCCCCGCCACGCTGCGGCGCTGAGCCGGCCGCGCCGCGAGGCCTCAGCGGCCGAGGGTGGCGCCGTTGACCGTCACCGTGGTGCCGCCCGGCGCGGCGCCGGTGGCCGGCGCGGGATCGAAGGCGGGGCCGCCCTGGGCGGGCGGGGCCGGGGTCTGGCCGGCGCGCGGATCGGGAGCGGCCAGCACCAGCGCCCAGTAGACCTTGTACTTGCTGTTCGGCGCCAGCGCGGTGGCGATGCCGATCCGGGTCACGCCGGGCATCAGCATGTTCTTGTTGTGCGAGGGCGAGTCGCGCCAGCCGGAGAAGGCCTCGGCGAGGGTGTGGTAGCCGGCGCCGACATTCTCCGCCGCCTTCAGCCCGTCGAAGCCGGCCGCCTTCAGCCGCATGGTGAAGGTGCGCCCGCCCACCGAATGCGACAGCTCGTCCTTCGAGGCCATCAGCTTCGCCTGCTTCTGCGCGACCTCGGTGAGGATGGGGTCGACGGTGACGGCGGAGAGGCCGCGGGCGCGACGGTAATCGGAGATCATCTCCGCCGCCGCCTGCGAATCGACCTGGCCGCCCCGCGAGAGGTTGTCATAGAAGGCCGGGCTGTCCGGCACCGGCACCGGCGCGGCGGCGCAGCCCCCGAGCGCGAGCGCAGCGAGCAGGCCACAGACGAAGACGGGAGCGGAGATGCGCATGCGGGCCTCTCGGAACGGGGACTGCCGGATCGACGCAGCCTTCTTAGGCCGCAAACGTTAGGCAAGCGTTAGGGATGATCGCCGGCCCCGGCGAAAACCGGCCGCTCCCCGCCGGGGCGTTCAGTCGCCGGCCGCCGCGGGGGGAAGGGCGGCTTCGCCGCGGTAGATGCTCCACGGCGTGTAGGGAATGCCGATCCGGTTGGCCTTCAGCCGGTCGAACACGGCGAAATGCAGGTCGCTCTTCACCGTCAGCGCGTAGTCGACATTCGCCACCACGCAGCGCAGCTCGAACTGGAGGTAGCTGTCGCCGAACTTCATCAGGAACACGCGCGGCGGCGGGCTGCGCAGCACCTGCGGGTGATCGCAGGCGCAGTCGATCAGCAGGTCGCGGACCTGCTCGATGTCGCTGTCATAGGACACGTTCACCTGCACGATGACGCGCCCGGTGGTGTTGGCGTGGGTGAAGTTCTTCACCATGCCGGTGATGAGATCGGAATTGGGGATCAGCACCATGGCGCGGTCGAAGGTCTCGATCTCGGTGGCGCGCACGCTGATGCGGCGGACATAGCCCTCCTCGCCCTTCACCAGGATCATGTCGCCGACCCGGATCGGGCGTTCGGCGAGCAGGATGAGGCCGGAGACGAAGTTCGACACGATCGACTGCAGGCCGAAGCCGATACCCACCGAGAGCGCGCCGGCGACCAGGGCGATGTTTTCGAGGTTGATGCCGAGCTGGCCCATCGCCACCGCCACCACGGTGATGGAACCGACATAGCCGATGATGGTGGCGATGGAGTTCTGAAGCCCCGACTCCAGCGAGGTGCGCGGCAGGATTGCCGACGCGATCCAGCGCTGGATGGCGCGGGCGATGACGAAGCCGATGATGAGGAACATCACCGCGCCCATCACGTCGCCCAGCGTGATGGTGGAATTGCCGATGGTGAAGCCGAAGGTGATGCGGTTGAAGAGGTCGCGCATGTCGGCGGTGGAGGTGCCGAAGGTGCCGAACGCCACCACCAGCGTCACCACGATCGCGATCAGCTTCAGCACCCCGGCCACCAGCACCCCGAACAGCTCGAGGCTGGCCGGCCGCACGCCCAGCGTCTTGGCGAGGGTGCGGGTGCGGTGGGCCGACTGCAGGCTGTCGATGAAGACGGCGTTGATCAGCACCACCGTCAGCATGAAGGTGTTGAGCATGACCACGAAGGTCAGCGCCCGCGACGACAGGAAGGCCGCGAACGCGACGTAGCCGGCGGCCAGCGCCACAAAGACGGCGGTGTTGATGAGCCAGAACGGCAGCCGCACCCATTGCAGCGCCGCCGCGACGACGCCGGCGGCCCCGCCGGCCGCGGGCGCGGGCGCGGACGTGGCGACGCCGTCGCCATCCTCCGCCTCCGCCACCGCGAACTGACGCAGCGTGCGCGCCGCCACCAGCGCCAGCATCGCCGACATCAGCGCGCTGGTCGCCACCGTCAGCGGCACCGGCACCACCAGCGTGCTGTGCAGCCCGTAGAGGAAGATCGACACGCCGAGGATGGTCACCGAGACGAGGCAGGCGCGGTACAGCAGCCGCGCGGTGTCGTCGGTCATGACCGAATGGGTGTCGTCGGCGATCTCGACGGCGAAGCCGAAGCCGGAGAGCACGCGCCGGCGCGGCGAATCCGGCGCCAGCGCGGCGCGGGCGAGCCCGCGCCCGCAGCACACCACCGTGACCGCCAGCAGCAGCGCGTTCGACAGTTCGTTGATCCGCGGCGGCACCAGGTCGAACGCATTGGCGAGCGCCAGCGCCCCGATCGTCGCCGCCGGCACCGGCAGCGAGCTGACGAGGCCGTCCAGCACGCACAGCGCCGCCGCCCGCAGCCGCGACACCGGCTCGTCCGCCGGCTCGTGGGCGAAGTGGCGCAGAGGGCGCGCCGCGGCCCGCGCCAGAAGATGGGCGACGGCGAACAGGCCGATCACCCCCGCCAGCACCGCGAGCTGGGCGCCGAGCGGCCGTCGGGCATTGGCATAGGCCGCCCAGTCGCTGAGGAGATAGCTGATGCCGCGCATCTCGACCGGGATCGCCGCCACCGCCTGGATCCAGAGCTGCGGGTCCAGCACGCTGTAGGAGCGGGCGAACAGCATGTCGGTGAACAGCGCCCGCCGCTTGCCGATGATGCGGTCGGAAAGCTGGTCGGCCCGCACGCTCAGCAGCCGGGCCTGCTTCAGCACGCCGTCGGTCTCCGCCAGCCGGGCGTTGAGCTGCTCGCGCTCGGCGGTGACGGAGGGGTTCTCGGGCGGTGCGTCCGCCGCGGGCTTCGGCCCGATCTCGGCGATGCGCTTGTGCAGCTCGGCGACCCGGGGGTCGAGGTCGGCAATGGCGTTGGAGAGCGCCTCGCGCACCGGGTCGAGCCGGGCGCGCAATTCGTCGAGGTCGATGGAGCGCAGACCGTCGCGGCCGAGCGCCGCCTCGACGCTGTCGACCACCGCGCGCTGGCCTTCCATCTGGTCCTTGACGCCGGGGGCCGTCGTGTCCTGCGCGAAGGCGGGGCCGGCGCCGGGCAGCGCCGCAGCGAAGGCCAGCAGGAAGGCGACCAGCAGGGTCGCGAGCCCGGCGCCAAGGCGCGCAAAGCCTCTGCCGGGCACGGCGGGGCGGCGCGGCCGGGCCGGGCGAACGGGCGCGGCGCAGGCGTCGGGCCGGGACATGTCGGGCATCATCGGTGTCTTCCAGCGCGAAACGGGTATCCCAAACGGGTGCCCTGTCTCTTGTCGGAAGACGGCAGCCTCAAGGCAAGAAAAACCCACACCCGCCGGCGCGCGCGCCGCCGCGCGATCACCAGCCGCGGTGGGAGGGCGGCAGCATCCGGGCCTGAAGGTCGATCGCGCCGTCCACCACGGCGAGCGAGGCGGTGACGAGCTGGCGCACCCACGACATCGGGCTCTGCCGCCGCGGCGGGCGGACATGGCCGATCATCTCGTCCTCGGCCCGGGTCAGCTCGCCGAAGTGGTTGACGACGATCCGCTGCATCCGGCCGTTTATGGCGAGGAACATGATGGTGAGATCGACGATGCCGCGCTGCTCGGCGAGCTTCACGATGCGGTCCATCAGCGCCGAGCCGACGCCCTTGCCCTGCCAGGCCCGCTCCACGCTGAAGGCCGCCTCGGCGCTGTCGGCGACGCCGGGCAGGCCGTGCAGCTCGCCGACGCCGCGCAGCACGCCGTCGACGAAATAACCCACGAGGTGCAGGTCGCTGCCGCGCAGCCGCTCGACATGGGCCTTCACCACCTCATCGGAGGCGGGGCCGCCGAAGCGGGTGAAGCGGCTGTGGGGGTCGAGCCGCAGCAGGTGTTCGCCGTACTGGTCGAATTCGCCGGCGGTCAGCTCGCGGAAATAGCCGGGCAGCACCGCCTCGGCGTGATGCCGGGTGGCGCGGGAGGTGGCGAGGCTGGAGGCGGCGGCGGGCATGGCGGTATCTTCGGCCTTGTGGCTAGCTGCAGGCGGACCCTCGGGCTGCGGCGATTCCGGCCGCTCGTCGTCGGGGGGAGAGTCTTGCGCGTCGGGATGCCGAGGCATCATTGTGCGCTGCAGCAGAAATAATGCATCCCACCGGCCCGGCAAGCCGGGGGGGCGCATGGCTCGCATGCACACACCGCTCGCCGGATGACGGAAAGGATTTCCATGACAGACTTTCGCCTCCGCTGCTTCGCCCAGTCCGGCAACGCCTACAAGGCCGCGCTCATGCTCGAGCTCTGCGGCCTCGACTGGGAACCGGTCTTCGTCGACTACTTCAACGGCGAGACGCGTCGTGAGGACTGGCGCGCCGAGGTCAACCCGATGGGCGAGGTGCCGGTCCTGCACCACGGCGATCTCACTATCGCACAGTCCGGCGTCATCCTCGACTATCTCGCGGGGCTCACCGGCCGGTTCGGTGCGGAGAACGAGGCGGAACGGCGCGAGATCCTCGGCTGGATCCTGTTCGACAACCACAAATTCACCAGCTACTACGCCACGCTGCGCTTTCTGGTCGGGCTCGCCGGGCAGCCGGAGGGGCCGGTGACCGAGTTCCTGCGCACCCGGGTGACCGGCGCCTACGGGGTGGTGGAGAAGCGGCTCGCCCGCCATCCCTTCCTGGTGGGGGACCGGCCGACCATCGCCGACCTCTCGCTCGCCGGCTATGTCTACATGCCCGAGCCGCCCGGCGTGGACCCGGCCGCCTGGCCCGCCATCGCGGCCTGGAAGGAACGCATCGCCGCCCTGCCGGGCTGGCGCCACCCTTATGACCTGCTGCCGGGCGCGCCGGAGAGCTGGCGCGGCGCGGCGGCGGCTGGCTGAACCGCCGGGATCGGGGCGCGGCCGCCCGAGGGGCGGCCCGCCTCAGCGGGCGGCGCTGAGGGTCTGGCCGCGCGCGGCGGCGCCGGCCGCGACCTTGGCGATGGCGCCGTGCAGCGCCCCGTCGGCAGTGACGCCGAAATTATAGTGGCTCATGGAGAACGGCCCGGGCTGGCCGGGATGGGCCGAGCGGAAGCCGACATAGATGCCGACGAAGCCGCCGGTCGGCGTGAGCAGCGCCGCGCCGGAGGTGCCGCCCTCGGCGTCGCAGTCCAGCGCCACCTCGCGGGTGCCGCTCGGGCTGCGTTCCGTCACCAGCCGGGCCGTGCACAGCTCCAGCGAGCGGCTCTCCACCCCGCCGGAGCGGGCGGCGCTGGACAGCACCACCTTGCCCGGCACGGCGAGGGAGCCGGCGAGCGGATAGGGCCGCGCCCCGATCACCGGCCGTTCGAGCGGCAGCACCGCCCAGTCGCGGATGGCCGGCTTGGCATAGGGCTCGGTGGAGCCGCAGACGACGCCGGAGACGTCGATGGGGATGATCTGGCGGCGCCCGCCGGCGTCGATCTGGAAGGTGCAGGAACTGCCCTGCCCGCGCGGCCGGCCGCCCGGCTCGAAGATGACATGGGCCGCGGTCACCAGCACCCCGCTGGAGCCGACGATCTGCCCGGTGCCGACCGCCGCGCCACAGCGCACCACGCCGGTGGCGCCGAAGCGGGCGGCGAGCACGGCGGGGCCGATGCCGTGGGCCTTGCCATAATCGGCGAAGGACATCCGGTCGTCGGTGTCGATCACGATGGTGGAGGGAGCGAGCGAGCTGGCCCGGCCATCCCCGGCGCGGGCGCTGCCGGCGGGAAGGGCGATTCCGGCGGCGGCCAGGGCGCATCCCCCCAGGGTGAGGGAGAGTGCGGCCTTCCGGCCGATCCGTCGACGCGCAGTGGCCATGTCCGGCGGCTCCGCTTCCGGGCCCCATGACGGGGCCGTGAACAAGAAGGGACGTTGCCGCCGGAGCATGGCAAGGTCAAGACCGGACTGGGGCGAGCGTGAGGGCGCGCAGACCCCCGGGTGACCCGGAAACGTTCTGCACCGCGAAAGGTTCCACCCGCCTTTCGGCCTGCCGCGCGTCAGCACTTCGTCGCAGGAGCCTTGCCGCTGCCGGGCCCCGCGTTTAAGCGTGCACTGCAACGAAGGTCGCGACAGGAGCGTGGCACATGGAGCTTGCGGCGGAAGCCGGCGGCTCGGTTCTGGCGGCGCGCTATGTGGCGCGCATGGCGGCCGGCGACATCCAGCCCGATCCGGGCCAGGCCCGCATCGTCGCGGCGCTGGCCCAGCTCGAGCAGCGCATCGCGGCGCGGCGGCTGGCGCGCAAATCCTCGGCGCTCGGCTGGCTGTTCGCCCGCAAGGAGAACGAGGCGCCGCCGCTGCGCGGGCTCTACATCCACGGCTCGGTCGGCCGCGGCAAGACCATGCTGGTCGACCTGTTCTATGAGAGCGTCGCGGTGCGCAAGCGCAAGCGCCGCGCCCATTTCCACGAGTTCATGGCCGACGTCCACGCCCGCATCTTCAAGATCCGCGCCGACATCAAGGCCGGCCGGATCAAGGAGGCCGACCCGATCGCGCTGGTCGGCGCCGCGCTGGCGGAGGAGGCGTGGCTGCTCTGCTTCGACGAGTTCCACGTCACCGACATCACCGACGCGATGATCCTCGGCCGGCTGTTTGAGAAGCTGTTCGCGCTCGGCGTGGTGGTGGTCGCGACCTCCAACGTCGCCCCGGAGGACCTCTACAAGGGCGGGCTCAACCGCGCCTTGTTCCTGCCCTTCATCGCCATGATCCAGCAGCACATGGAGGTGGTCCGCATCGATTCGCCGACCGACTACCGCATGGAGAAGCTCGACGGCGTGCGGAGCTGGTATGTGCCGTGGGCGGGGGAGACCCGCGCCGATATCGACCGCGAGATCGACAAGGTGTGGCGCCGCCTCGCCGGGCAGGATGGCGGCGTGCCGCAGAAGGTGGAGAACCAGGGCCGGGTGATCCCGGTGCCGCTCGCCGGGGGCGGCGCGGCGCGCTTCGGCTTCGCCGATCTGTGCGGCGTCCCGCTCGGCGCCTCGGACTATCTCAGGATCGCCCGCACCTATCACACCCTCGTGATCGAGCACATCCCGGTCATGGACCAGGACCACCGCAACGAGGCCAAGCGCTTCATCACCCTGATCGACGAACTGTACGAGAAGGGCGTGAAGATCCTCGCCTCCGCCGAGGCCGACCCGGAGGAGCTCTATCTCGGCACCGAGGGCGCGGAAGCCTTCGAGTGGGCCCGCACCGTCTCCCGCCTGCACGAGATGCGCTCGACCGACTACCTCGCCCGCTCCCATGGCCGCGGCGATTCCGAGGCGAGCGGCTGGACCACCGGGCTGGTCGAGACCTGACGCGCGGCACGCCTTTCCCCAAACGCGGCACCGCCGGCGGCGCCGGCGCCCCCGCCGCGCCCGGCATGAGCCAGAGCAAAGTTCCGCCCGACGGGGCGGCTATGCTGCGCCCGCTTCCCACCCGGACGGTCCCCGCCCCGGGAGGAAGGCGCGCCTGCCAGGGAGCCGCCATGGACAAGCCTCGCTCATCCCGCCCGACACCGGACCATCCGCGGGCCGGCCACGCCAGGGGCCGCGCCGGCCGCACCGGCCCCGGCCGGCCGGGGGAGCCGCCGCTCGCCTGCGCCCTCACCGGCCGGGAGGTGGCGGCGGAAGACGGCACCCGGCTCGACCTCGTCCGCCCGGCGCTGGCCGAGAGCATCCGCGGCGCCCATCCCGACCTCGCCCCCGACGCCTTCATCTCCCGCGAGGCGCTGGTGCGCGAGCGCGCCCGCTATGTCGCCGAGACGCTGCAGGCCGAGCGCGGCGACCTCGGCGCGCTGGAGCGCGACGTCATCGCCAGCCTCGCCGCCGACGAGACGCTGGCCCAGGACGTGGAGGCCGGCTTCGACCGCCAGCGCAGCTTCGGCGAGCGCGCCGCCGACACCATCGCCAGCTTCGGCGGAAGCTGGACCTTCATCATCCTGTTCGGGGTGTTCATCGCGATCTGGACCGCGATCAACGCGTCGCTGGCGCCGGCGCAGGAGTTCGACCCCTACCCCTTCATCCTGCTGAACCTCTTGCTGTCCTGCATCGCCGCGCTTCAGGCGCCTGTCATCATGATGAGCCAGAAACGCCAGGAGGCGAAGGACCGCCGCCGCTCGGAGAACGACTACCGGGTGAACCTCAAGGCCGAGCTGGAGATCCGCCACCTCCACGAGAAGATCGACCACATGCTGAACCGGCAATGGGAGCGGCTGGCGGAGATACAGGCCATCCAGATCGAGCTGATGGAAGACCTCGCGCGGCAGCGGCACTAGCGGGCGCTGCGTCGATCCCATGGATCGGGGCGAGACGAGGCGGCTCCCGGCGGCAGAAAAGCCGGCGCCGGCCGGCTCCAAGAAGGTATTCAATATGCCAATACGCATTCACGGAAAGTCGTAGCCTCAAAGCCTTGCCGCACAGCCGTCTTTTCTTGAACGCCACGACGAGACGGGCTATCGGAAGCCGGCGCGGCAGCCCGCCGCACCTCCATTGATGCAGGAACTCTCATGGCTCGAGCAAAGATTGCACTGGTTGGCGCCGGCCAGATCGGCGGCACGCTGGCCCTGCTCGCGGGTCTCAAGGAACTCGGTGACGTCGTGCTGTTCGACGTCGTGGAAGGCGTGCCGCAGGGCAAGAGCCTCGACATCGCCGAGGCCGCCCCGGTGCTCGGCTTCGACGCGAAGCTGGTCGGCACCAACAGCTACGAGGCGCTGGAAGGCGCGGACGTGGTGATCGTCACCGCGGGCGTGCCCCGCAAGCCCGGCATGAGCCGCTCGGACCTGCTCGGCATCAACCTCAAGGTCATGGAACAGGTCGGCGCGGGCATCGCCAAATTCGCCCCCGACGCGTTCGTGATCTGCATCACCAACCCGCTCGACGCCATGGTGTGGGCGCTGCAGCAGGCCTCGGGCCTGCCGACCTCCAAGGTGGTCGGCATGGCCGGCGTGCTCGACAGCGCCCGCTTCCGCTATTTCCTCGCCGACGAGTTCAACGTCTCGGTGGAGGACGTCACCGCCTTCGTGCTGGGCGGCCATGGCGACGACATGGTGCCGCTGGTGCGCTATTCCGGCGTCGCCGGCATCCCGCTGCCGGACCTCGTCAAGATGGGCTGGACCTCGCAGGCCAAGGTCGACGCCATCGTCGAGCGCACCCGCAAGGGCGGCGGCGAGATCGTCAACCTGCTGAAGACCGGCTCGGCCTTCTACGCCCCGGCCGCCTCGGCGATCGAGATGGCGACCTCCTACCTGCGCGACAAGAAGCGCCTGCTGCCGGCGGCCGCCTTCCTCTCCGGCCAGTACGGCGTGAGCGACCTCTATCTCGGGGTGCCGGTGGTGATCGGCGCGGCCGGCGTCGAGCGCGTCGTCGAGATCGAGCTGGACGGCGCCGAGCAGGCCATGCTGGACAAGTCGATCGCCTCGGTGCGCGAGCTCGTGGCCGAGTGCCGCAAGATCGCCCCCGATCTCGGGGCGTGATCCGACGAAAGTCGGCCGGCACCGGCCGCCGGCTGGTGCCGTTCTTGCTTCGACGGACCAGGAAAAATGCAGATCAGGGACGCGTCCGCGCCCCTTCATGATGTGAACACGCGATCTAGATAGAGGTAGGTCAGAGCTTTCGTCCCGGAGAACCGGGACAACCGGGAAGGGCGGCGTCCTGCGCCCCCCTTCCGCAGGTCGGGAAAGCGCCTCCACCGGACCGGCGACGGTCCATCGGGAGCCTTGGATGTCACGCGCTGCTGCGAACGAAACCCTCCTCAACACCTCCTTCCTCTACGGCGCCAACGCGGCCTGGATCGAAGACCTCTACGCCCGCTTCGAGGCCGACCCGGCCTCGGTCGACGCGGAATGGCAGAGCTTCTTCGCCGCGCTGAAGGACAACGCCGCCGATGTCGAGAAGAGCGCCCGCGGCGCCTCGTGGAAGCGGGACAACTGGCCGATCCACGCCAATGGCGAGCTGGTCTCGGCCATGGACGGCAACTGGATCGAGGTCGAGAAGACCGTTCGCGAGAAGGTGAAGGAAAAGGCGGCGGCCAAGGGCGTCGAGATTTCCGCCACCGACGTGCAGCAGGCCACCCGCGATTCCGTGAAGGCGCTGATGATGATCCGCGCCTACCGGATGCGCGGCCATCTCCACGCCAATCTCGACCCGCTCGGCATCGAGCCCAAGCGCTCCGCCCCCGAGCTCGACCCCGCCTCCTACGGCTTCCGCGAGGCCGACCTCGACCGCCCGATCTTCATCGACCACGTGCTGGGCATGGAGTTCGCCACCGTCCGCCAGATGGTCGCCATCCTGCGCCGCACCTACTGCAACACGCTCGGCGTCGAGTTCATGCACATCTCCTCGCCCGAGGAGAAGGCGTGGATCCAGGAGCGGATCGAGGGGCCGGACAAGGAGATCACCTTCACCCGCGAGGGCAAGCGCGCCATCCTCAACAAGCTGGTGGAGGCCGAGGGCTTCGAGAAGTTCCTCGACGTGCGCTACACCGGCACCAAGCGCTTCGGCCTCGACGGCAGCGAGAGCCTGATCCCGGCGCTGGAGCAGATCATCAAGCGCGGCGGCAATCTCGGCGTGAAGGAGATCGTGCTGGGCATGGCCCATCGCGGCCGCCTCAACGTGCTGACCCAGGTGATGGGCAAGCCGCACCGCGCGCTGTTCCACGAGTTCAAGGGCGGCTCCTGGGCCCCGGACGAGGTGGAAGGCTCCGGCGACGTGAAGTACCACCTCGGCGCCTCCTCGGACCGCGAGTTCGACGGCAACCAGGTTCACCTCTCGCTGACCGCCAATCCCTCGCATCTGGAAATCGTCGACCCGGTGGTGCTGGGCAAGTGCCGCGCCAAGCAGGACCTGCTCGGCGACACCGAGCGCAGCGCGGTCATGCCGCTGCTGCTGCACGGCGATGCCGCCTTCGCCGGCCAGGGCGTGGTGGCGGAGTGCCTCGGCCTGTCCGGGCTGAAGGGCCACCGCACCGGCGGCTCGCTGCACTTCATCATCAACAACCAGATCGGCTTCACCACCTATCCCCGCTTCTCGCGCTCCTCGCCCTACCCCTCCGACGTCGCCAAGACCATCGAGGCGCCGATCTTCCACGTGAACGGCGACGACCCCGAGGCCGTGGTGTTCGCCGCCAAGATCGCGACCGAGTTCCGCCAGCGCTTCCGCAAGCCGGTGGTGGTGGACATGTTCTGCTACCGCCGCTTCGGCCACAATGAGGGCGACGAGCCGGCCTTCACCCAGCCGCTGATGTACAAGCTGATCAAGCAGCATCCCTCGACGCTGGAGATTTACTTCAAGAAGCTCGAAGCCGAAGGCGTGATCGACGCCCCCGAATTCGAGAAGATGAAGGCGGACTGGCGCGCCCGGCTGGATGGCGAATACGACGCCGGCCAGGCCTACAAGCCGAACAAGGCGGACTGGCTGGACGGCCGCTGGGCCGGGCTGCGCTCCGCCGAGGAAGAGGAAGACATCCGCCGCCGCGGCAACACCGGCGTGTCCGAGGACACGCTGCGCGACATCGCCCGCTCGATCACCAAGGTGCCGGAGGGCTTCCACCTCCACCGCACCATCCAGCGCTTCCTCGACGCCCGCGCCAAGAGCGTGATCGAGGACGGCGCCGGCATCGACTGGTCGACCGCCGAGGCGCTGGCCTTCTGCAGCCTGCTGCTGGAAGGCCACCCGGTGCGGCTCTCCGGCCAGGACTGCGAGCGCGGCACCTTCTCGCAGCGCCATTCGGTGCTGATCGACCAGGAGAACGAGGAGCGCCACACCCCGTTCAACTATCTGCGCGAGGGCCAGGCCCGCTACGAGGTCATCAACTCGATGCTCTCGGAAGAGGCCGTGCTCGGCTTCGAGTACGGCTACTCGCTGTCGGAGCCCAACGCGCTGACCATGTGGGAAGCCCAGTTCGGCGACTTCGCCAACGGCGCCCAGGTCATCTTCGACCAGTTCCTGTCCTCGGGCGAGCGCAAGTGGCTGCGCATGTCCGGCCTCGTCTGCCTGCTGCCCCACGGCTATGAGGGCCAGGGGCCGGAGCATTCCTCCGCCCGTCTGGAGCGCTATCTCCAGATGTGCGCCGAGGACAACATGCAGGTCGCCAACTGCTCGACCCCGGCGAACTACTTCCACATCCTGCGCCGGCAGCTGAAGCGCGACTTCCGCAAGCCGCTGATCCTGATGACGCCGAAGAGCCTGCTGCGCCACAAGCGGGCGGTCTCCTCGCTCGCCGATTTCGGCGCCGGCACCACCTTCCACCGCCTGCTGTGGGACGACGCGCAGAAGGGCGGCGAGGGCATCGCCCTGAAGCCGGACGCGCAGATCCGCCGCGTCGTGCTCTGCTCGGGCAAGGTCTATTACGACCTGTTCGAGGAGCGCGAGCGCCGCGGCATCGACGACATCTACCTGCTGCGCGTCGAACAGCTGTTCCCCTTCCCGCTGAAGTCGATGGTGCAGGAGCTTTCGCGCTTCAAGCAGGCGGAGATCGTGTGGTGCCAGGAGGAGCCGAAGAACCAGGGCGCCTGGGCCTTCGTGCAGCCCTATCTGGAATGGGTGCTGGAACAGACCGGCTCGGCGGCGCAGCGGCCGCGCTATGCCGGCCGCCCGGCTTCCGCCGCCACGGCCACGGGCCTGATGTCGAAGCATCTCGCGCAGCTCAAGGCGTTCCTGCAGGACGCGCTCGGCTGACAATCGAAACGGTCGCCGGGCGGGGCGCGCCACGGCACCACCGGCAAAGGTAAGGACGAACGAGCATGGCCACCGAGATCCGCGTTCCGACGCTGGGCGAATCGGTCACCGAAGCGACCATCGGCAAGTGGTTCAAGAAGGCGGGCGACACCGTCGCCGCCGACGAGCCGATCGTGGAGCTGGAGACCGACAAGGTCACCATCGAGGTGCCGGCCCCGGCGGCCGGCGTGCTCTCGGAGATCATCGCCCGCGACGGCGAGACCGTGGGCGTCGGCGCGCTGCTCGGCTCCATCGGCGGCGCGGCCGCCGCGCCCGCTCCCAAGGCCGAAGCCCCGAAGGCCGAGCCGGCCAAGGCGGAAGCCCCCAAGGTCGAGGCGCCCAAGGTCGAGGCGCCGAAGCCCGCCCCGGCGGCGCCCGCCGCGGCCCCGGCCGGCGCCAATGGCCCGGCGGTGGCCCGCATCGCCGCCGAGAGCGGGGTCGATCCCGCCAGCCTCGCCGGTTCCGGCAAGGACGGCCGGGTGACCAAGGGCGACATGCTGGCGGCCATCGCCGCCGGCGCCGCCGCTCCGGCGGCCGCTCCCGCCCCGGCGGCCCCGGTCGCCGCCCGCGCGCCCTCCGCGCCGGACGATGCCTCCCGCGAAGAGCGGGTGAAGATGACCAAGCTGCGCCAGACCATCGCCCGCCGGCTGAAGGACGCGCAGAACACCGCCGCCATGCTCACGACGTTCAACGACGTCGACATGACCGCGGTGATGCAGCTTCGCGCGCAGTACAAGGACGTGTTCGAGAAGAAGCACGGCGCCAAGCTCGGCTTCATGGGCTTCTTCACCAAGGCCGTCATCCAGGCCCTGAAGGACGTGCCGGAGGTGAACGCCGAGATCGACGGCACCGACCTCGTCTACAAGAACTATTACCACATCGGCATCGCGGTCGGCACCGACAAGGGCCTCGTGGTTCCGGTGGTGCGCGACGCCGACCAGCTCTCCATCGCCGGCATCGAGAAGGCGATCTCCGGCCTCGGCCGCAAGGCCCGCGACGGCAAGCTCGGCATCGAGGACCTCCAGGGCGGCACCTTCACCATCACCAATGGCGGCATCTACGGCTCGCTGATGTCGACCCCCATCCTCAACGCGCCGCAGTCCGGCATTCTCGGCATGCACCGCATCGAGGAGCGCCCGGTGGTGGTGAAGGGCCAGATCGTCGCCCGCCCGATGATGTACCTCGCCCTGAGCTACGACCACCGCATCGTCGACGGCAAGGGCGCGGTCACCTTCCTCGTCCGCGTCAAGGAAGCGCTGGAGGACCCGACCCGGCTCGTGCTGGATCTGTGAGCGGCGAATAGCTGCGGATGATCTCGATGAGCATCTGGATCGCGCTCTCCGAGATCATCCGCAACGTCGCTCTGGCCATTGCCGCCTTTGTCGGCGCCTATCTGGCCTGGCGGCAACTGTCCCCGGCGGCATCACAGGCACGCGCCGCCCGCACCCAGGCCGACCTTGCCCGGCGCACCCATGTCACCGAGCTCTTCAACCGCGCTGCCGGCCAGTTGCGCGATCCGAAGCTGGAAGTACGCCTCGCCGCCATCTACACGCTTCGCGAAGTCGCGAAAGACTTTCCAGACCTGTCCGATCCTATCTTTGAGCTGCTGCAATCCTATCTAAGGGCCGGCGAGATCGATTATGGTGACGACGAGCCTCCGATCGACGTCCGTGAAATCGTGAAAACGCTCCGCAGCAAACTGGGAGAGTCCTGATGCTCAGACACGGAGAGGACACCGCGCGCAGGCTGGACATTCACGGTGCCTTCGTGCGGCGAACCGACCTCAGCGGCACGTCGCTGCGAGGCGCCAACATGGCCGGCGCGGATGCAACCAACGCGGTGTTTCGCCATGCCGATTTCGCCGGGGCCCATCTTCGCGGCACGATTTTGCGCGGCGCCGACCTGACCGGCGCCAAGAACCTGACCGTCGAGCAACTGGCGGAAGCCGTCATCGACGACAGTACCATCCTTCCCAGCTACATCGATCGCGACCAGATCAACGCGATCCATCTTCGCGAGCAGAAGTAAACCGCCATGTCCTCCTACGACCTGATCGTCATCGGCACCGGCCCCGGCGGCTATGTGTGCGCCATCCGCGCGGCCCAGCTCGGGCTCAAGGTCGCGGTGGTCGAGAAGCGCGCCACCTTCGGCGGCACCTGCCTCAACATCGGCTGCATCCCTTCCAAGGCGCTGCTGCACGCCTCCGAGCTGTTCGAGGAGGCCGGCCATTCCTTCGCCGAGATGGGCATCGGCGTCCCCGCCCCCACCCTCGACCTCAAGGCGATGATGGGCTTCAAGGACAAGGCGGTCGAGGGCAACACCAAGGGCGTCGACTTCCTCATCAAGAAGAACAAGATCACCCCCTATCTCGGCACCGGCACCATCACCGCCCCCGGCAAGGTCGCGGTGGCGCAGGAGAACGGCACCACCACCGAGCTGGAGACGAAGGCGATCGTCATCGCCACCGGCTCCGACGTCGCCCGCCTGCCGGGCATCGAGATCGACGAGAAGCAGGTGGTCTCCTCCACCGGCGCCCTGACGCTTGAGAAGGTGCCGGGCAAGCTGATCGTGGTCGGCGCCGGCGTGATCGGGCTGGAGCTCGGCAGCGTGTGGCGCCGGCTCGGCGCCGAGGTCACGGTGGTCGAATTCCTCGACCGCATCCTGCCGGGCATGGACCTCGACGTCGCCAAGAGCTTCCAGCGGATCCTGCAGAAGCAGGGTTTCGCCTTCAGGCTGGGCTCCAAGGTCACCGGCGTGACGAAGACCGGGGCCGGGCTCTCGGTCTCGGTCGAGCCCGCGGCCGGCGGCGCCGCCGAGACGCTGGAGGCCGACGTGGTGCTGGTCGCCATCGGCCGGGTGCCCTACACCGCCGGGCTGGGGCTGGAGGCGCTGGGCGTGGCGCTCGACCCGCGCGGCCGCGTCGTCACCGACGCGCATTACCAGACCAACGTCGCCGGCATCTTCGCCATCGGCGACGCCATTGCCGGCCCGATGCTGGCGCACAAGGCGGAAGACGAGGGCGTGGCGGTGGCCGAGCTGCTGGCGGGCCATGCTGGCCACGTGAATTACGACGTCATTCCCGGGGTGGTCTACACCTCGCCGGAGGTCGCCTCGGTCGGCAAGACCGAGGAGGAGCTGAAGGCGGCGGGCGTCGCGTACAAGGTCGGCAAGTTCCCCTTCCTCGCCAATGGCCGGGCCAAGGCCAACAACCAGACCGAGGGTTTCGTGAAGGTTCTGGCCGACGCCGCCACCGACAAGGTGCTGGGCGTCCACATCATCGGCATGGAAGCCGGCGAGCTGATCCACGAATGCGCGGTGCTGATGGAGTTCGGCGGCTCCTCGGAGGATCTCGCCCGCACCTGCCACGCCCACCCCACCCGCTCGGAGGCGGTGAAGGAGGCGGCGATGGCGGTGGAGAAGCGCTCCATCCACATGTGAGCCGCCGGCACGGCCGGGGCACGCGCAGCAGCGAAGGGCGGCCCCGGGGCCGCCCTTTTTGCATGGGAAGCCGTTTCCGGGTGGCACGGCAGCGGCAGGCACGGCAGCGGCAGGCTCGTGAGGCCCAGCGGCCCGCGCCCTGGCGAAGCCTCCCGGCCGCCCGGCGCGAAGCCCGGCCGGCGAGCCACCGGCAGCGGGCGCGCTCCCCGACACCCAGACGAGAGACGGCCCGGCGGGGATGGCGCCGGGCCGCTCGTCAGGCGTCTGTTGCCGGGCGTGGGGGAATCGCCCGGCAGCCGGCCATGGGAAGGAGGGTCAGCTCCCCTGCGTCGGGGTGCTGGTCTGCGGCTTGGCCGCGGCGTGAGCGGGGCAGTCGGCCAGCGCCGCCCCCGAAAGCGCCACGGTGAAGGACAGCGCGCACAGCGCGGCGGCGAAACGCTTCATGTCACCTTCTCCTCGTCTGGCTTCGATGACCCAAGGGTAGCGGAGACGGCGCGGATTGAAAGCGCGAAGTGACGCAGCGGAAGTCACGCCGGCGCGAGGTCACGCGGCCGTGTAGCGCCGCACATGCCAGCCCACCGCGCCGCCGGCTTCAGGGGCCGGAGCGGCGGCCGCGATGGTGGCCGCGCGATCCTCCGGCGGGGAGGGCCGGACGCCGCACACGTCTTCTGTATAATATTACCCAACTGCGGGAATGATCGGCCGCATCGTCCACCTCACCGCACGGATCATCCACCCTCCGAGCGGGGCTTGGCCGGAACCTCCGGCAGCCGCGCGCGGGGGTGGGCGGAGCGCCAGCTCGCCATCAGCGCCGCGGCATCGACGGCGGTGTAGACCTGCGTCGTCGACAGCGAGGCGTGGCCCAGCAGCTCCTGGATCGAACGCAGGTCGCCGCCCCCCGCCAGCAGATGGGTGGCGAAGGAATGCCGCAGCGCATGGGGCGTGGCACTGTCCGGCAGGCCGAGCGCGCCGCGCATCCGCTCCACCGCCTGCTGCACGATGCGCGGCGACAGCGGCCCGCCCCGGGTGCCGCGAAACAGCGCCTCCGCTGGCGGAAGATCGAACGGACACAAGGACTTGTAGGCCGCGATCCGCTCCAGCACGGTGCGCAGCACCGGCACCATGCGGGTGCGCCCGCCCTTGCCGGTGACCGTCACATGGTCGCCGGCGCCGGGGGCGGGCACCTCGCCGGCGGTGAGGCCGAGCGCCTCCGAAATGCGCAGGCCGGAGCCGTAGAGCAGCGCGATCACCGCCGCATCGCGGGCGAGGACCCAGTCCTCCCGCGCCTCGCCCGCCCGCGTCGCCGGATCGGCCAGCGCCCGCGCATCGCCGATGCCGACCGGGCGCGGCAGGCTCGCCGCCACCTTGGGCGCGCGCACCGCCGCCAGCGCCGCCACCTTGCCGATTCCCTCCCGCTCCAGATGCCGGGCGAAGGAGCGGGCGGCGGCGAGAAAGCGCACCAGCGTGCGCGGCTCGATGCCCTCCGCCCGCCGCGCCGCGATCACCGCCCGCACGTCGCGGGGCGCCAGTGCCGCCAGCGCCGGCAGGGTCGGGCGCTCGCCGAGATGCCGCCCGAGCAGCGTCAAAAACCCTGTCATGTCACGGGCATAGGCCTCCCGCGTCTTGGCCGAGAGCCGCCGCTCATGGGCCAGCCGGTCGAGCCAGCCACGCAGCGCCGGCTCCAGCGGCGGGCCGGCGGCGGCCATCAGCGTCAGCTCCGCCCGCGCCGCCTTCTGGATGTCGGTGCTCGCCATGGCCGGGTCCACCGCTGCAATGCTTGCCACTGGGAGAGGTCGGGAGCATCTTGCCCGGCCATCCGTTCCCCGAGCCTTAATGCCCGATTCCACCCCCGCCAGTCCCCTGCTGTTCCCGGTCACGCCGCCACGGATCGTCGACGTGCTGCTGCCCGTCGCGATCGGCTCGGCCTATTCCTACCGCGTGCCGGAAGGCATGGAGGTGGCGCCGGGCGACATCGTGGTGGTTCCGCTCGGGCCGCGCCAGATGCTCGGCTGCGTCTGGCCGAGCCCGGGGGAGCGCGCGCCCCTCGACCCGGCAAAGCTGAAGCCCATCCTGCGGCGGTGCGCGGTGCCGCCGCTGCGCCCGGACCTCCTCGCTCTCATCCGCTGGATCGCCGACTACACCGTGACGCCGCCGGGCATGGTGCTGCGCCTTGCGCTGCGCCACGACGAGAACGCGGAGACCGGGCGCGAGCGCACCGGGGTCCGGCTGGGAAGCAAGCGTCCTCAACGCCTTACGCCGGCCCGCGCCCGGCTGATCGAGGCGCTCGGCGACGGGCAGCTGCGGGCCAAGGCCGAGGCGGCGCGGGACGCCGGCGTTTCCGCCTCGGTGGTCGACGGGCTGGTGGACGAGGGGGTGCTGGAAACCGCCGTGCTCGCCCCGGAGCCCGCCGCCGAACCGCCCGACCCCGACCATGCCGCCCCCGAGCTCGCCCCCGCGCAGGCGGAGGCCGCGGCGGCGCTCTGCGCCGCGGTGGAATCGCGGAGCTTCAGGGTCCACCTGCTCGACGGCGTCACCGGCTCGGGCAAGACCGAGACCTATTTCGAGGCGGTGGCGAGCGCGATCCGGCAGGGTCGGCAAACCTTGATCCTGATGCCGGAAATCGCGCTGACACAGGCTTTTCTCGACCGTTTCGCCCGCCGCTTCGGGGTGCGCCCGGCGCAGTGGCACTCCGCCGTCGCCAGCCGCCGCCGGGCGAAGGTGTTCCGCGGCGTGGCGGAGGGCGAGGTCAGCGTGGTGGCGGGCGCCCGCTCCGCGCTGTTCCTGCCGTTCCGCGACCTCGGGCTCATCATTGTCGACGAGGAGCACGACACCGCCTACAAGCAGGAGGACGGGGTGCACTACCACGCCCGCGACATGGCGGTGGTGCGGGGCCATCTCGCCGGCGCGCCCGTCGTGCTGGCCTCGGCGACGCCCTCGCTTGAAACCGAGGTGAACGCCCGGCGCGGGCGCTACCGCCGCCTCACCCTGCCGACCCGCTTCAGCGGGGCGCTGGTGCCGCGGCTGGAGCCGATCGACCTGCGCCGCGAAGGGCCGCCCAAGGGGCGCTGGATCGCCCCCCGGCTGGCCGAGGAAATGGCGAAGACCCTGGAGGCCGGGGGCCAGGCGCTGCTGTTCCTCAACCGCCGCGGCTATGCCCCCCTCACCCTCTGCCGCTCCTGCGGCCACCGCATCCGCTGCCCCTCCTGCTCCTCCTGGCTGGTGGAACACCGCTTCCGCCGCCGGCTGGAATGCCACCAGTGCGGCTATGCCATGCCGGTTCCGGCCGAATGCCCGCACTGCCACGAACCCAACAGCCTCATTCCCTGCGGGCCGGGGGTGGAGCGGCTGCAGGAAGAGGTGCAGGCCCTGCTGCCGCAGGCCCGCACGCAGGTGCTCTCCAGCGACCTCAGCGGCGGGGTGGAGCGGCTGCGTCTCGAGCTGGAGGCGGTGGCGCGCGGCGAGGTGGACATCGTCATCGGCACCCAGCTCGTCGCCAAGGGCCACAATTTCCCCGGCCTCGCCATGGTCGGCGTGGTGGATGCCGATGTCGGGCTCGGCTATGGCGACCCCCGGGCGGCGGAGCGCACCTTCCAGATGCTGCATCAGGTCGCCGGCCGCGCCGGGCGCGCCCACGTCGCCGGCCGGGCCTATCTCCAGAGCTACATGCCCGAACACCCGGTGATGCAGGCCCTGGTCGCGGGCGACCGCGACGCCTTCTACGACCGGGAGATCGCCGCGCGCGAAGAGGCCTTCCTGCCGCCCTTCGCCCGGCTCTGCGCCCTCATCGTGTCGGGCACCGACGCCCACGCGGCGCAGGTCCATGCGCGGGCGCTGGCGGCCTGCTCGCCCTTCACCGCCGAGGTGCGGGTGATGGGCCCGGCCGAGGCGCCGCTCGCCATGCTGCGCGGGCGCCACCGCTTCCGCCTGCTGGCGCGCTCGGCCCGGAATTTCGATCTTTCCTCCTATGTCCGGGCATGGATGGCCGCCGCCCCGCGCGCCACCGGCAGCCTCAAGGTCGAGATCGACATCGACCCGCAGAGCTTCGTCTAGGGCTCTCCCCGCGAAAACGGGCTCCACGGGCGCCCCAGCGCCTGCGGGGGATGGAGGCGCGCCGGGACGGCGCGCCCCCTTCTACCGGGTCACTCCTTGGCGCAGACCAGCACCATGGCCGGCCGCTTGCCGTCGACGTCGCGCGGGGTGAAGTGGGCCTCGCGTTCGGAGAGCAGCCGAACCTCGCCGCTCGCCGGGGCGAGATAGGCGTTCACGATGACCTCCCCCGGCTCGCAGTAATGATCGCAGCCGCCGGGCGAGAAACACTCGCGCCGCACCAGCACGCGCACGCCGCCCGCCGCGGCGGAGGCCGTAGCAGCCGCACCGGCAGGCCCCTGCGGTCCGGGAGGGCCGGCCTCGCCCTGCGGGCCGGCAGGACCGGCGGGACCCGCGGGACCGGCCGGGCCGGCGGCACCGACGGGGCCGGCTGGACCGGCAGGCCCCACCGCACCGGGAGGGCCGGCCTGACCCTGCGGCCCGGCAGGACCGGCAGGTCCCGCAGGACCGGCGGGGCCCTGCGGGCCCGGCGCGGGCTCACCGCAGGCGGCCACCAGCAGGCCGAGAACGGCGACGATCGAAACGGCACAAAACTTCATGTCCCAAGCCTCCAGTGACACCGACGGCCAAGGCCGCCGGCGCGGTATCCCACAGCGCCAGCGTGCCTGCGGCTTCCAGCAACATCAACGCATCGCGGCACATCCCGCCACGCTGCGGCATTGACGTGAGAAGGGGCCGCGCGTAGCGTGACGGCACCATGACGACCACGGAAAAGACAGCGCGTCGACTTAGCGCGACCCGGCGAATTCGCCGCCCGGCCGATACGTTCGGCCGGGAGTCCTGATCGCGCCTGCCTGTCCCTTTTCCGGATTCATGCCATGTCCTGCGACTATCCCCGTCATCGCCTCGCGGTGGAGGCTGACGCCCATCCCAATGCGCTGCTGCGGGTGCTGGAGCCCTTCGCCATCCATGACGTGTTGCCGTTCCGCATCCGCGTCGACGGCGCCGCGGCGACCCGCCCGGCCCTGATCGCACCGGCCGCGCTGCACGCCGAAATCGGCTTTGCCGCCCCGGTGGAGGTGGCCGAACGGTTGTGCGCACGGCTGGCCTCGATGCCGGTGGTGCGGGAGGTCCGGCTGCTGTCCACCCCCGCCCACGACACGGCGCCCGCCAATGTCGCGGCCGTGGATGTGGCGGCCTGACGGCGCATGTTGCTCCAGCTCGGCGCCATCGCCTTCATCGTGGCGCCCGTTTTCGGCCTGGTCGGCCTCGGCTATCTCGTCAGCCGAACCGGCCATCTGACCGAGCGGGCAGCCGACGGCCTGTCCGAATATGTCTTCGGCCTCGCCGTTCCCGTGCTCATCTTCAAGACGCTGGCCGAGGCCGGGTTGCCGCGCGAAGGCCAGCCCTGGGGCTACTGGATCGCCTATTTCACCGGCGCGTTCATCGCCTTCGGTCTCGGCATGACGGCAGCGCGCCGGCTGTTCGGCCGCAGCCACACCGAGTGCGTGGTGCAGGGCTTTGCCGCCGGACAGGCCAACACCGTCTTCGTCGGCGTGCCGCTGATCCTGCAGGCGTTCGGGCCGGAGGGGGCGGTGCCGCTGTTTCTGCTGATCGCCGTGCACCTGCCGATCATGATGGTGGTGGCGACGGTGCTGACGGAGGGCGCGGCAACCGGGCTGAGCGGCGCTGGCCTGCGCAAGCTGGCGCGCACGTTGGCGCTGAATCCCATCCTGCTGGGCATCTATGCCGGCGGAATCGCCAAGCTGGCGGGCTATGTGCCCACCGGCGTGCTGAAGCAGACGTTGGACATGCTCGCCGCGTCCGCCGTGCCCTGTGCGCTGGTCTCGCTCGGGCTCGCCCTGCACCGCTATCCGCTGCGCGGCGATTTCGGCCCGGCGGCCGTGATCACGGCGCTCAAGCTCGGGCTGCACCCGCTGCTGGTGTTCGGGCTGGTGCAGGTGCTGCCCATGCCGACGGTCTGGGCGAAGGTGGCGGTTGCCTTCGCCGCCATGCCCTGCGGGATCAACGCCTATCTGCTGGCCCAACGCTATGGCGCCGGCGTCGCCGCCACCGCCGGCGCGGTGTCGCTGTCCACCGCGCTGAGCCTGCTCACGGTGACCTTCTGGTTCCTGATGCTCGGGGTCGGCTGAGCACGGCCTCACCCTTCCAGCGCGCGGCGCCGGATCTCCCCGGCCGACAGGCCCGCCGCCCTCAGCTCGGCGAGGGCGGTGGAGCCGCGGCTCTTGGCGAGCTTGCGGCCTTCTGCGTCGAGAACGAGGCCGTGGTGGCGGTAAAGCGGGGCCGGCAGCCCCAGCAAGGCCTGCAGCACACGGTGGATCGCCGTCGCCGCCTTGAGGTCGCTGCCGCGGATGACATGGGTCACCCCCTGCAGCGCATCGTCCACCACCACGGCGAGGTGATAGCTGGTCGGCACCTCCTTGCGGGCGAGCACCACGTCGCCCCAGGCCGCCGGATCGGCCGCAACATGGGCAATCCCGTCCTCGCCCTGTTCGGACCAGAACAGCGGTGGCAGGCGGGCCAGCGCCGCCTTCATGTCGAGCCGCAGCGCGAACGGCTCTCCGGCGGCGCGGCCGGCCCGGGCGGCGGCGGACGCACGCTCGAAAGGGAAGATCGGTGCTCCGTCGGGATCGCGCGGCCAATCCGGCCGCTTCGCCACCGCAGCGGCGATCTCGGCGCGGGTCTCGAAGCTGGGATAGACCAGCCCCATCGCCTCCAGCCGGGCGAGAGCCTCGGCATACTCCGCCATATGCTCCGATTGCCGCCGGACCGGACGCTCCCAGTCGAGACCGAGCCAGGCGAGATCGGCGAGAATGGCGGCCTCGTGCTCCGGGCGGCAGCGGGCAGGGTCGATGTTTTCGATCCGCAGGAGAAACCTGCCGCGCTCGCGTCGGGCCGCCTCCGCATTCAGCAGGGCCGAGCGGACATGGCCGAGATGCAGCCGGCCGTTCGGGGTCGGCGCGAAGCGGAAGACGGGGCGCGGATCGGCGGGCATTATGGGAGGAGACATTGCCGGCGCAGACCTGTCGAGGGTCCCGCCTGCTGAAAGCCCGGTGCGGCTCAGAACTGGCGCGTCACCATCATCTTCTTGATCTCGGCGATCGCCTTGGCCGGGTTCAGCCCCTTCGGGCAGGCCTTGGCGCAGTTCATGATGGTGTGGCAGCGATACAGGCGGAACGGGTCCTCGAGATGGTCCAGCCGGTCGCCGGTGGATTCGTCGCGGGAATCGATCAGCCAGCGATAGGCCTGCAGCAGAGCGGCGGGACCGAGATAGCGGTCGCCGTTCCACCAGTAGCTCGGGCACGAGGTCGAGCAGCAGGCGCACAGGATGCACTCATAGAGGCCGTCGAGCTTCTCGCGGTCCTCACGGGACTGCGGCCATTCGTGCTCCGGCGCCGGGGTCTGGGTGTGGAGCCACGGCTCGATCGAGGCGTGCTGGGCGTAGAACTGGGTGAGATCCGGCACCAGGTCCTTCACCACCGGCATGTGCGGCAGGGGGTAGACTTTCACGGTCGAGCCGCGCACGTCATCCATGCTCTTGAGGCAGGCCAGCGTGTTGGTGCCGTCGATGTTCATCGCGCAGGAACCGCAGATGCCCTCGCGGCAGGAGCGGCGGAAGGTGAGCGAGGGGTCGACCTTGTTCTTGATCCAGATGAGCCCGTCGAGAACCATCGGCCCGCAATCCTCGCGGTCGACGTAATAGGTGTCGATGCGCGGGTTCTTCCCGTCGTCGGGGTTCCAGCGGTAGATGCGGTATTCCGTCAGCCGGTTGGCCCCGCCCGGCTTCGGCCAGGCCGTGCCTTCGGTGATCTGGGAGTTCTTCGGAAGGGTCAGCTGGACCATGGCGGCATTCATCCTCTAGCGCCCGGAAGCGCGGAGCGGCGGGCTCAATACACCCGCTTGCGGGGCTCGATGTACTGGATGTCGTTGCTCATCGTGTAGGTGTGCACCGGCCGGTCGTCGAGCCGCACCGAGCGCGTCTCGAAATCCACGAAGGCGAGGGTGTGCTTCATCCAGCCGGCGTCGTCGCGCTCCGGGTAGTCCTCGCGGGCATGGGCGCCGCGGCTCTCGGTGCGGTTGGCGGCACCTTCCATGGTGACGGCGGCAAGGCCGATGAGGTTGTCGTATTCCAGCGTCTCGATGAGATCGGAGTTCCACACCAGAGAACGGTCGGACACGCGGATGTCGTCGGTGCCGGCGAACACCTCGGCGATGAGGTGGCGGCCTTCCTCCAGCACCTCGCCGGTGCGGTACACCGCGCAGTTGTTCTGCATGACCTTCTGCATGGCGAGGCGCAGCTCGGCGGTCGGGGTGCCGCCATCGGCGGTGCGGAAGCGGTCCAGCCGCGCCAGCGCCGCATCGGCCGAGCCCGCCGGCAGCTCGCGCTGCTTGTCGCCCGGGGTCAGCAGCTCGGCGCAGCGCAGCGCCGCGGCCCGGCCGAACACCACGAGGTCGGTCAGGGAGTTGGAACCGAGCCGGTTGGCGCCGTGGATCGAGACGCAGGCGCATTCGCCCACCGCCATCAGCCCCGGCACGACATGGTCGGGATTGCCGTGCTTCTTGGTCACGACCTCGCCGTGGAAGTTCGTGGGAATGCCGCCCATATTGTAGTGCACGGTCGGCAGCACCGGGATCGGCTCCTTGGTCACATCGACGCCGGCGAAGATGCGGGCGCTCTCGGAAATGCCGGGGAGCCGCTCGTGGAGGATCGCCGGGTCGAGATGGTCGAGGTGCAGGTAGATGTGGTCCTTGTTCTTGCCGACGCCGCGCCCCTCACGGATCTCCATGGTCATCGAGCGGGAAACGACGTCGCGCGAGGCCAGATCCTTGGCAGAGGGGGCGTAGCGCTCCATGAAGCGCTCGCCTTCGGAATTGGTGAGATAGCCACCCTCGCCGCGCGCACCCTCGGTGATGAGGCAACCCGAGCCGTAGATGCCGGTGGGATGGAACTGCACGAACTCCATGTCCTGCAGCGGCAGGCCGGCACGCAGCACCATGGCGTTGCCGTCGCCGGTACAGGTGTGGGCGGAGGTCGCGGAGAAATAGGCCCGGCCATAGCCGCCGGTGGCGAGAATGGTGGTCTGGGCGCGGAAGCGGTGGATGGTGCCGTCGTCCATCTTCAGGGCGATGAGGCCCCGACAGCGGCCGTCCTCGTCCATGATGAGGTCGAGGGCGAAATACTCGATGTAGAATTCGGCGTTGTGCTTCAGCGCCGCGCCATACAGCGTGTGCAGCATGGCGTGACCGGTGCGGTCGGCCGCGGCGCAGGTGCGCTGCGCGGTGCCCTTGCCGTAGTCGGTGGTCATGCCACCGAAGGGGCGCTGGTAGATCTTGCCCGCCTCGGTGCGGGAAAACGGCACGCCCCAATGCTCGAGCTCATACACGGCCGAGGGAGCCTGACGCACCAGATATTCGATGGCGTCCTGGTCGCCGAGCCAGTCGGAGCCCTTCACCGTGTCGTACATGTGGAAGCGCCAGTCATCCGCGCTCATATTGCCCAGCGCGGCGGCGATGCCGCCCTGCGCCGCCACCGTGTGCGAGCGGGTCGGGAAGACCTTGGAAACGCAGGCCGTGCGCAGCCCCGCCTCGGAGCAGCCCACCACCGCGCGAAGGCCGGCGCCACCGGCGCCCACGACCACCACGTCATAGGTATGGTCGACAATCGGGTAGGCCGAGGCGACGCCCGCCGCGCCGTTGGTCCGTGCACCGCTCGCGGTGTTGAGCTCTGCCATGGCCATCAGCCTCCGAAGCCGATCTTGAGAACAGCGAACACGCCGGCGAGACCGACCGCGGCGCAGAAGAAGATGTTGCCGATGAGCGCGACCACCTTGGGGCCTTCCGCGTGCACGTAGTCCTCGATCACCACCTGCATGCCTATACGCATGTGATTGGTCACCGAGATCAGCGCCAGCGCCATCACGATGGCGACAAACGGGCGGCCGAGCAGCGCATGGGCCTCCTCATAGGTCGAGCCGGCGACGGCGATGAGAATGCCGAGAAAGACGAGCAGCAGCGGGATGTTGGCCAGCGCCGTCACCCGCTGCATCCAGAAATGCTCCGTACCGGAGCGGGCGGAACCGAGGCCGGAGACCCGGCGGCGGGCGGTGCGCATGGACGTGCCGGAAGGCGTGCTCATGGGGGCGTCCTCAGCTCTTCACGATCCAGATCACGACCCAGAGCAGCACGGTGAGCGCCACCGAACCGCCGATCGTCGCCTTGGCCATCACCTCGCGCCACTCGGGCCCAAGCCCATGGCCGGTATCCCAGATGAAATGGCGGATGCCGCCGAGCGTGTGGTGGATCAGCGTCCAGCTATAGCCGAACAGCACGACAAGCCCGAGGAAACTGCCTGAAATGGCGCTGGCGAGGCGGTAGGCCTCGGGCGAGGTCGCGGCGGCCACCAGCCACAGCACCAGCAGCAGGGTTCCGAAATACAGCGCCACGCCCGTGATGCGGTGCACGATGGACATCATCATCGTGAGCATGGGCCGGTAGATCTGGAGATGCGGCGACAGGGGCCGGTCGATGGACCGCGGCGTCTGGGACATTTTCTGACCCTTCAATCACTTGGGAGTGCGTAAAGTAAACGATCGGAGTTCGCAATCATTCCAAAGGCGATATCTATCACGTCGCGCTGCGCTGCAGCGCGCCACCTATGGCATAGGCCGGGGCTTCCCGCACCCCCCTCGCCCTGTCGCAGGTCGCTGCGGTAACGTGGCCCGGCTGCTTCGCGGCAGCAACCGCCCTTTTTCGTCCTTCTAATACAGCGTCCTTGCCGAGGATTGCCTGACGTATGCGTGGCGCGAAGCCCAGTTACCCTTTCCGCGCAATGGTCGTCGCGCTGGCCGCCCTGCTCATGCCGCTCCCGCTCTCGGCCCAGCCGGGGGTCGTGCCGGAGGCGTCGGAGCCGGAGGCCGGCATATCCATGCCGCCGCCACCCGATGCCGAATCGGTGCCGCTGCCGGCGGGCCGCGGCGAGATCATTACCATCACGTCCGGCGGCCGCCGCCGCGAATTCATCCTGCGCATGCCGGGCCATGCCGGACCGGGCCCGTGGCCGCTGGTCATCGCGCTGCACGGCGCCTGGCAGCCCGCCCGAGTCTTCCAGTCCTATCTCGATCTCGACGACATCGCCGACCAGGAGGGCTTCGTCGTCGCCTACCCCAAGGGGCTGAACCTGCTGTGGAACGACGGGAGGGGATCGGTGGCGGGCATCATGCCGATCCTGCAATCCCGCGACGACGGCGCCTTCATCCTGGGCGTGAAGAACCTGCTGGTGGCGCAGGGAATCGCCGATCCCGGCCGCTCCTATCTCATGGGGTTTTCGAATGGCGGGTTCCTCACGGCCTATATCGCCTGCCGCTATGCCGACAGCTTCGCCGCCTTCGCGACCATGATGATGACCGCGCCCAAGGTCTATGCCGAGACGTGCCGGCCCTCCCGGCCGGTGCCCATCCTGCTCATGAACGGCACGTACGACCCCATTGTTCCGATGTTCGGCCGGCCCACACCGGGTGCCGAGCTGATGTCGGCGCATGAGAGCGCCGAGCTGTTCGCGCGGCTGGACGGCTGCAATCCGCCCTCCCTCACCCGCACCGCCGGCGCGAGCATCACCCGGTGGGACAGCTGCGCCGGGGGCACGCGCGTGGCGTTCTACGAGATCGAGGGCGGCCACCAGCCGCCGGCCCGCTCGGTCGGACCGATGGACACGCTCGCCTCGCTGGTGCTCGGCCCGCGCCGCTCGGGAATGGATGCGCCGCAGGAGATCTGGAATTTCTTCCGCCAGTATGGCGACTGGCCGCCGCCGGCCGGGGAGACGGCTCCAGGCGGCGAGGCTGCGGCAACCGACGCTTCATCTTCGGGAGCTGCGCCGCATGGACCGTCTGCCCATGCCACCACGCCCCCGCCCGGCGGCATTCCGCTGCCCCCGCCGTCGCCGCTCCGCCGGCCCGGCGCGCCTTGACGCGGTGCCTGGCGCGAAGACCGCCCGGCCGATGAGATGGCCGCCATGGTTTCGCCGCGGGCGGGGTCTTTACATCACCGCTTCCGACCGGGGCCGCCGGGATTCGCCGACCCGGTCGCCGTGCGGGTTGACGCAGGCGGCACGCGACGGCATCGTCTGCCGCCCCCGCGGGAGGTAACAGGTAACGATCACGGTGCCGGACAACGGCGCCACGACGGGTTCGACGCCAGCGGCACGCGCGGAAAAGCGGGCAGGCGCCGGGAAAGTGGGGATGGCTCTTGGAGAACCGGCGCGGACCGAACGGCATGCGGCGTCACGGCGCCGGCGCCATCGATCTCGGCGAAGAGCCGCCGCTCGGCGTCGATGGCGATGCCGAGGAGCCGATCGACCGCCGCAGGATATCCATCCGCTGGCTGATGGCCACCCTTCTCACCGGCATCTGCGGTGCCGCGCTCATGGGCGGGGCGGTCTATGCCGCGCTGGACGGCGAATATCGTTTCGCGCAGCTGCCCGAGACCGTGCGCTCCTCCCTGCGCGGCGCGCTCGCGGCGGGTGAGCGCCCGTCGAACTCCGCCCGCAAGGGCGACCGGATGTCGGTGCTCACCGAAACCTTCAGCGCCAAGCAGACTCTCCGGCTGTCCTCCACCAGCAAGGTGGACGGGCGCGAGGTCATCAAGGTCCGCGCCATCAACAAGGTGAGCGCCAACCTCGCCATGTCGGTGACGTCGGCTTCGGTCGACGTGCCCCGCTTCAACCCGGCGAAGCTGATCGCCGAGACCATGGACAGCAAGGACGACGAGGACGCCCCGCAGGCCGAGCCCACCGGCGAGGTCACCATCGTGCTGCGCGACCTCACCCAGCTGCCACCCAGCGCCAAGCTCGCCGCCGAGCTGCCGATGGAAGACGTGCTGATGAAGGTGCGCGAGGCCGCCGAGTTCGACGCGCCAACGCTCGACCCGCGCACGCCGACACTTGCTTCCTTCGGCGGGGGGCTTGCCTATGCCCCGGCGGGGCCGGCAGACCCGAACAACGGTCTCTCCGCGCCGGACAACGTCTCCTCCATCACCAAGACCGGCACCGATGCCACCGGCGGCAATGAGTGGTCGGAGCGCGCGGTTGTCGTCCGCAAGGGCGACACGGTGGTCTCGATCCTGAAAGGCCTCGGCGTACCGGATGTCTCGGCGAAAGCGGCGGCAGCCGCCTTTGCCGGCGGCGTGGCCGACGGCAAGCTCGCCGAGGGCGTCCGCCTGAAGGTTCTGCTCGACCCCAGCGGCAACTCGCCGATCCCCCTGCGCGTCAGCCTGTTCAACGACGACGGCCATCTCGGGACGGTGGCACTCTCGGACATGGGCAAATACCTGCCGGTGCAGGATGTCGGCGACACCCAGCTCGCCGATGTGGGACCCGACGACGCCGATGACGACGGCGGCGGGCGCGGCGGCATCACGCTGTATGACAGCCTGTGGGAGACCGGCCTGCGGCACGAGATGCCGCGCGAGGTGATCTCCAGCCTGGTGCGGATCTACTCCTTCGACGTCGATCTCCAGCGCAGCGTGCGTCCGGGCGATTCGCTCGAGGTGCTGTACGAGCCGGACGAGAGCGGCGGCGCCGGCGGCGTGCTCTATGCCGGGCTGACGGTGGGCGGCGAGGAGCGTCGCTATTACCGCTACCAGACCGCCGATGACGGCGTGGTCGACTTCTACGACGAGACCGGCAAGAGCGCGAAGAAGTTCCTCGTCCGCAAGCCGGTGCTGGGCGGCACGCTGCGCTCCGGCTTCGGCATGCGCCGCCACCCCATTCTCGGCTTCACCCGCATGCATTCCGGCGTCGACTGGGCCGATCGGGTCGGCACGCCGATCTATGCCGCGGGCAATGGCGTGATCACCAAGGCGGCCTGGACCTCGGGCTATGGCCGCCGCACCGAAATCCAGCACGCCAACGGCTACACCACCACCTATTCGCACCAGTCCGGCTTCGCCAAGGGCATACGCGAGGGTGTGCGGGTGCGGCAGGGTCAGCTCATCGGCTATATCGGCTCCACCGGCCTCTCGACGGGCCCGCATCTGCACTATGAAGTGCTGGTGAACGGCCGCTTCGTCGACCCCATGCGCATCCGGCTGCCGCGCGGCCGGGCCCTGGACGGCAAGGTGCTGGCCGACTTCACCGACAATCGCACCAAGATCGACACGCTGCTGAATCACACGACCCCGCCCAAGGTCGCGGGCAAGGCCGTGCGCCTCGACGACGCCACCGACTGATGCCGCCGGCCGGCTGGAACGGGCGGCTGGACGACCAGCCGGCCCTTGACCGGGCGGTCGAGATCCTCGCCGGGCGCGATCCGCTGCTGGCCGGGCTGTATGCACGCCATGGCATGCCGGCGCTGCGGCGCCGACCTCCCGGCTTTGCCGGCCTCGTCGACATCATCCTCGCCCAGCAGGTTTCCACCGCCGCGGCGCGCGGCTTCTCCGCCCGGCTGGAGGCCGAACTCGGCGGGGCGGCGACGCCGGAGAGCGTCCGCCGTGCGGGTGAGGAGGGGCTGCGCCGGGCCGGGCTGTCGCGCCCCAAGATCCGCGCCCTGCTGGGAATCATCGATCGGCTGCCGACGGGCGCCGGGCTCGACGCCATCGACCGGCTGGAGGCCGAACCGGCGCGGGCCGCCCTGCTGGCGCTGCCCGGCGTGGGGCCCTGGACGGCGGAGGTGTATCTGCTGTTCGGCCTCGGTTGGGCCGACGCCTTTCCCGCCGGCGATCTCGCGCTGCAGGTGGCGGCGGCCGAGGCGCTGGGCCATCCGGTCCGGCTGTCGGCGGCCGAACTCGCGACCCTGGCGCAGCCGTGGCGGCCGTGGCGGGGGGCGGCGGCGCATCTGCTCTGGGCGGCCTATGCCGCCCGGCGGGGGCGCCCGGCAAGCCCGGTTTGAGCCTCGAATCAAATCAAGGATTGCGCCGCCGTCCGAATTCGCGATGATCCCCCGCCATTCCCGGGAGACTGCCATGCTCGACGGCCCGCGCCTTCCGCCCCGCTCCGGCGGGGCGCCCGATTCGCTGGTCGTGCTGCTGCACGGCTATGGCGCTGACGGGCGCGACCTCATCGATCTCGGAAGCTATTGGGCGGAACGGCTGCCGGGCACCGCCTTCGTGTCTCCCCATGCCCCCGAGCCCTGCGGCATGGCGCCCGTCGGCCGGCAATGGTTCGGCTATGTCGAGCGCAACGACCGCGAGCGCTGGATTGGGGTGCAGGCCGCCCACCCTGCGCTGGAGACCTTTATTGACGCGGAACTGAACCGCCACGACCTGCCGGCGTCGCGACTGGCGCTGGTCGGCTTCAGCCAGGGCGCGATGATGGCGCTCCACACGGGGCTGCGCCGGGCCGAGGCGCCCGCCGGCATCGTCGCCCTCTCCGGCGTGCACGCCCAGCCCTCCGAACGGGAGGCGGAAGCCGCGGGCGCGCAGCCGCGCGCCCGCCCGCCCGTGCTGCTCATCCATGGCGATCGCGACGAGGTGATTCCGGTCGGCGCCCTCAGCCGGGCACGGGTGAGCCTCGCCGCCGGCGGCATCACGCCGGAGTGGCACGTCATCCGCGGGCTCGGCCATGGCATCGACGAGGAAGGGCTAGAGCTGGCCGGCGACTTCCTGGTGCGGGTTCTCGCGCCACGCTGAATCACCGGCGGGGCACCGAACGACCGGCGGAAGCGCCCCCCGCACGGCCGGCCCGCTTCACAAGACTGACATGCTCCCTGTAGACTATCCCAGTGCGTCGCTCGGCGCCGTCGCCGAGTGGATGCTCTAGGCAGGGAGCAAGTGCTTGTCGGCGCCGTTGTCTCCGGGTTCATGGCCTGCCCTCGTGCTCAATGCGGATTACCGCCCGCTGAGCTATTACCCCCTCTCGGTCTGGGCGTGGCAGGATGTGATCAAGGCGGTGTTCCTCGATCGCGTGAACATCGTCGAATACTACGAGCGGCAGGTCTCCAGCGCCAATTTCCAGATGCGGCTGCCGAGCGTGGTGTCGCTCAAGACCTTCATCCGCCCGGCGCGCCAGCCGGCCTTTACCCGGTTCAACGTCTTCCTGCGCGACCGCTTCACCTGCCAGTACTGCGATTCGCGTGACGACCTGACCTTCGACCACGTCATTCCGCGCTCGCAGGGTGGCCAGACCACGTGGGAGAACGTGGTCGCGGCCTGTTCGCCCTGCAATCTGCGCAAGGGCAGCCTGCTGCCCCGGGAAGCCCAGATGTGGCCGCGACAGAAGCCCTTCCAGCCTTCGGTGCAGGACCTGCACCAGAACGGCCGCCATTTTCCGCCCAACTATCTCCACGATAGCTGGATGGACTATCTCTACTGGGACACCGAGCTGGACCCGTGACCCCGGGCCACCACGCCGCTAAGCGCAACGAGGGCCAGCGTCGTGGCGATCAGTACGTTGTAGCCGGCCAGCGACACCCCGAACAGCCGCCACGGGGCCTCGTCGCAACGGACGACGCGGGCTTTCTGCATGTCGAGCAGGATGTTGGTGGACTGCACCGGGCCGGCACCGGAACATTCGGTCGGGCCCTGCCACCACTTCCACTCCACCCCGGTGTGGTAAAGCGCCAGCGCCGCGCCGACCACCATGAGCAGCCCCGCCAGCAGCAAGACCCAGCGCGCCAGCGGCGAGCCCCGCCGGGCCAGCAGAAGGGCCAGCAGCGCTACGGGAACCGCGGCATAATAGGGAATGCGCTGTTCGAGGCAGAGCGGGCAGGGTGCGAGCCCGACCACGAGCTGGAAGAACCAGGCCCCTGCCAGCGTTGCCGCGCCACCGGCCGCGACGATGGCGGCGGCAAGGGCGGGCAGGCGAAAGGCATTCGTTCCCGTGTGCGCGACCATCGCCGTCTCCCCTTCATGGCATCGCCGCCCTCGACTAGACCGGCAACGGCGGGCATGTCCATGGGCCCCTGGTCACAAGGCCGGCACGATCCCAACCCGCCGCGCCCTCCTCACGCAAGGTAACCGGATGAAGCCCGCTCTGACCCGCCTCGCGGCCTCCACCCTCGCGCTCGCCGTGCTCGCTTGGGCGGCGCCCGTGATGGCGACTTCATCGGCGCCGGCCGCAGCGGTTACAGCGGCGCAGCCGCTCACGGTGGTCGCCACGCCTATCCCCGCCTTCTCAGCGGGAGATCTGGCCGGCCGCCGCTATGGCCGACTGGAATTCCGGGGCGGCATCGAGCTGCGCTCGGCCAATCCACGCTTTGGCGGGCTGTCGTCCCTCATACTGGAACTGGATGGGCGGCATTTCCTCACCCTCTCCGACCATGGCGACTGGTTCGCCGGCGAGCTGCTGACCGAGGGGGACCGACCGACGGGCATGGCCAACGTGACCACCGGGCCGCTGCGCGACCAGCGCGGGCGCACGCTGGCCTCGTTCGGCCGGGGCGACACCGAATCGCTGGCCCGCCTGCCCGGGGGTTTCGCCGTCGGCATCGAGCGGGTGCAGGAAATCTGGTTCTTTCCCGGGTCGCGACTTGCGGGCGCCGGCGGGCGGCCATGGCCGACCGATGGCCAGCTGAAACGCCTCGCCTACAACAACGGGATCGAGGCCCTGATGGCGGCGCCGCTGCCCGGCCTCGGCGAGCCGGCGCTGATCGCGGTCGGCGAAAGCGACCCCACCGCGGTCGACAGCCTGCCGGGCTTCATCTTCGCCCCGCGCTTCCGCGGCAGCTTCAGCATCGCCCGCAGCGAGGGCTTCGACGCCACCGATATGGCGCTCGGGCCGGACGGCATGGTCTATCTGCTGGAGCGGCGGTTTTCCTGGCTCACCGGCGTTGGCATGCGGTTGAGGCGCTTCCCGCTGGCGGAGATCCGGCCCGGCGCCCGGATCGAGGGCGACGTGCTCATCACCGCCGGCCCGACCAGCGCCATCGACAACATGGAAGGGCTGGCCGTGACGCGAAACGCGGCGGGCGAGATCATCCTCACCCTGATCTCCGACGACAATTTCAACCACCAGCTTCAGCGAACCGTGCTGCTGCGCTTCGCCGTTATCGCGCCGCAGGCGGCGCCCTGAGGAAGGGCACGGGAAGCGCGGTCGACCTCCTCAGGCGGGAAGGCGGCGCCCAACAGAAAAGCCGCCCGATCGGGCGGCTTTGACCGAGATGCAGAAGGGATAGCCTCAGCGGGAGGCGGCGGCAGGCTGCCAGGGCCGCAGCCAGCCCATCACCGCGCCGTAAGGCACCAGTGCCAGCAGCGCGCAGCTCAGCTTGACCAGGAAATCGAAGAAGGCGAGCCCGACCCACAGCGGCACGGTGACCGAGGTGGCGAACAGCCCGTAGGCCACGGGGTCCGACATGGAAGGATCGCCCGCGAAGGCAAGCGAGAAGAACACCACCGTGTCGAGCGCCGAGCCGAGCAGGCTTCCGGCCAGCGGCGCCCGCCACCACGCCAGGCGGCGCAGCCGGTTGAACACGCCGATGTCGAGCAGCTGGCCGACCAGGAAAGCGGTTCCGGAGGCCAGCGCGATGCGCGACGTGGCCAGCCACACCGAGAGCGCCACCGCCAGCGCGAAGCCGACATAGACCACCCGCCGGGTGACCGCGGGGCCGAAACGGCGGTTGGTCAGGTCGTTGACGAGAAACGCCACGGGATAGGAGAACGCCCCCCAGGTGAGGACCTCCTGGAGCCCGAACATCTGCACGGGGTACTGAACGAGAACGTTGGACGCCGCGACCACCGCCATCATGGCGGCGATCGGCAGAGCCAGCCTCGTCAGGGGAACGTGCTCGTCGTTCGCTCGCATGGCCGCGGCAGGGCTCACGCCGCCGCCGGCGCCGCGACCTTGGCCTTCTCGACGGCGCGCTTCAGCTCGGCAGCCTTCTGCGACAGCTCGTCGACCTTGGCCTTCAGCAGGAACGCGTCGAGACCACCGCGGTGGTCGACCGACTTGAGGGCATTGGCGCTCACGCGCAGCTTCACGGAACGCTGAAGGGCATCGCTCGTGAGCGTCACATTCACCAGGTTCGGCAGAAAACGCCGACGGGTCTTGCGGTTGGAGTGGCTCACGAGATTGCCGGTCAGAACCGCCTTCCCGGTAAGTTCGCACCGACGGGACATCGTGGACTTCCTTAAGTTTTCACAGCCGCGGCGCCGGAGGCCATGCATTGGCCCCTCGATCAAGCCGATGGCATCGATCCAAAGAGTGCGCTCCTATAGGCAAGAGGCCACGACACGTCAAGCCGGAGGGTGGCCGCCGGCTCGTGGAGGGGCAAGGAGGCCTCGCCGCCCGGGCCACAGTTCCGCCGCCTTCCCACGCGATCCTATTGTAGGGGCACGAGTTCCCGCGCGATTCCGGCGCGGGCACGCAGAATCCGGCTCGCATGCGACGCAACCTGTTTACGGCGACACTGGCGCTGGCTGCAATGACCGTGGCGAGCGGGCCCGGCCATGCGGATGGTCGCGTGGATGCCCGCTACCGCATTTCCATCGCCGGGCTGGAGCTCGGCCGCGCGAGCCTGCTGATCGAGGTGGCGTCCTCGTCCTATGTCGCTTCCGGCAGCGCGCGCATCACCGGCGTGCTGCAGGCGGTCTCCCAGGGCCGCGGCACCGCCGGCGCCCGCGGAGCGCTGGGACGCGAGAGGCTCTCGCCGCAGGCCTTCACCATGGAAGCCGTCAGCGACCGCAAGGTCGAGGCCATCCGCCTCGTGCTGGCGGCCAACGCCGTGAAGGATGTCGCCGTCGAACCTCCGGTCAAGGAATCGAGCGACCGCGTGCCCGTCAGCGATGCCGACAAGAAGGGCGTGCTGGACCCGATGACCGGCTCGCTGATCCTGGTGCCGGGCAAGGGCGACCTGCTGGCCGCCGATTCCTGCGACCGCACCATTCCGATCTTCGACGGCCGTCAGCGCTATGACCTCGCCCTGTCCTATGTCCGCACCGAAGCGGTGAAGGCGGAGAACGGCTATGCCGGCGACGCGCTGGTGTGCCGCATCGCCTACCAGCCCGTCTCCGGCCACCGGCCCGACCGCAGCGCGGTCAAATACATGATGAAGAACAAGGACATTTATGTGTGGCTGGTGCCGATCCCCGGAACGCGGCTGCTCATGCCGTTCCGCGCCTCGGTGGCCACCGCCATCGGCACCGCGCAGCTCGAGGCGGTGAGCTTCGAGGCCTCGGACAGCCGGGGCAAATAGCGTCGGCACGCGGCGAAAGCCTGTGATATAACGGCCTCCCTTTCGGCCCGATGGACTGATCGGCCCATGAACATTGCAACACCCCCGGCGGGCGGCCGGATATTGCCGCCCGCCGGGCGGGCTCGCGGCGTCACTGCCGTGCTCGGCCCTACCAATACCGGGAAGACGCATCTCGCCATCGAGCGGATGCTCGGCCATTCCAGCGGGCTCATTGGACTGCCGCTGCGGCTGCTCGCGCGCGAGGTGTATCAGCGCCTGGTGGAACGGGCGGGCAGCGACCAGGTGGCCCTCATCACCGGCGAGGAACGCATCAAGCCGAAGAACCCGCGCTACTGGGTGGCGACGGTGGAGGCGATGCCGCGCGACCTCGACGTCGCCTTCGTGGCGCTGGACGAAATACAGATCGCCGCCGATCTCGACCGCGGCCACGTCTTCACCGACCGGCTGCTGAACCGGCGGGGGCGCGAGGAAACCCTGCTGCTCGGCGCCGCCACCATGCGCCCGCTGGTGGAGAAGCTGCTGCCGGGCGTGAACATTCTGGTGCGGCCCCGGCTGTCGAACCTCACCTTCGCCGGCGAGAAGAAGATCACCCGGCTGCCGCGCCGCTCGGCCATCGTCGCCTTCTCCACCGAGGAGGTCTACGCCATTGCCGAGCTGATAAGGCGGCAGCGGGGCGGCGCGGCGGTCGTGCTGGGCGCGCTGTCGCCGCGCACCCGCAACGCCCAGGTACAAATGTACCAGAACGGCGATGTCGACTACCTCGTCGCCACCGACGCGATCGGCATGGGGCTCAATCTCGATGTCGACCACGTCGCTTTCGCCGGGGATGTGAAGTTCGACGGCTGGCAGTTCCGCCGGCTCAACCCGGGCGAGCTCGCGCAGATCGCCGGCCGCGCGGGCCGGGCGCAGCGGGACGGCACCTTCGGCACCACCGGGCGCTGCCCGCCCTTCGACGCCGAGATGGTGGAGCGGCTGGAAGCCCACAGCTTCGACGCCCACCGCGTCCTGCAGTGGCGCAACGCGGCGCTGGACTACCGCACGATTCCCGCGCTGCTGCGCTCCCTTGGAGAGCCGCCGCGGGAGGAAGGCCTCACCCGCGCTCCCACCGCCGACGATGTGCGCGTGCTGGAAGTGGCCGCCCGCGACGAGGTGGTCCAGCGCTACGCGACCGACCGTCCCGGCATCGAGCGGCTGTGGGAGGCCTGCCAGCTTCCCGACTACCGGAAGGTGTCGCCCGCATCCCACAGCGACCTCGTCATCACCGTCTATGGCGACCTGATGCGGCAGGGCCGCATCTCCACCGACTGGTTTGCCAAACAAGTGGCCTTGGCGGACCGAGCGGAAGGTGACATAGACACGCTGTCGGGTCGCATAGCCCAGGTCCGCACCTGGACCTTTGCGGCGAACCGACCGGATTGGCTCGAAGACCCGGAGCACTGGCAAGGTGTCACACGGCGTGTGGAAGATCGACTTTCGGACGCGCTGCACGAGCGGCTGGCCCACCGTTTCGTCGATCGCCGTACCAGCGTCCTGATGCGACGCCTGCGAGAAAACACAATGCTCGAAACTGAAATCACCAAGACTGGCGACGTGGTCGTCGAAGGCCATGTGATCGGCCACCTCCTCGGCTTCCAGTTCGCCGCCGATCCATCGGCCGGCGGCCCGGAGGCCAAGGCGCTGCGCGCGACGGCGCAGAAGGCGCTGTCCGGGGAGATCGAGGCCCGCGCGGCCAAGCTCGCCGAGGCCGGCGACGACGCCTTCGTGCTGTCGAGCGATGGCACCGTGCGCTGGATCGGCGAGCCGGTGGCGAAGCTGATTTCGGGTGAGGAAGTGCTCGAGCCCCGGCTGAAGATCATCGCCGACGAGCACCTGACGGGCTCCGCCCGCGACGCTGTGCAGGCCCGGCTCGACCTCTGGCTGAAGAGCCACATCGAGAAGCTGCTCGGCCCGCTGCTGGCGCTCGGCCGTGCCGAGGACCTCACCGGCATCGCGCGCGGCATCGCCTTCCAGATCGTGGAAGCCCTCGGCGTGCTGGAACGGCACAAGGTCGCCGAGGAGATGAAGTCGCTGCCGCAGGAGGCGCGCGCGCTGCTGCGCGGCCACGGCGTGCGCTTCGGCGCCCACCACATCTACCTGCCGGCGCTGCTGAAGCCCGCGCCGCGCACACTTGCCACCCAGCTCTGGGCCCTCAAGCATGGCGGGCTCCAGCAGAAGGGCCTGGACGAACTTCCCCACCTCGCGTCGTCGGGCCGCACCTCGATCCCGGTCGATCCCGAGATCCAGAAGGGGCTCTACCGCGCGGTCGGCTTCCGCGTGGCGGGCGAGCGCGCGGTCCGCGTCGATATCCTGGAGCGTCTGGCCGATCTCATCCGCCCCGCGCTGGCGTGGCGCCCGGGCATGCCCGGCGAAAAGCCGGCAGGCGCGCTGGATGGCTCCGGCTTCGTCGCCACCGTCGCGATGACCTCGCTGGCGGGCTGCGCCGGCGAGGATTTCGCTTCGATCCTGCGCTCGCTCGGCTACCGCATGGAACGCCGGCCCGCACCGGCGCCGGCCGCCGAGACGGCCGAGGCACAGGTCGCCGGAGCCGCGACCGACGAACAGACGGCCGACGCGCCGGAAGCGGCCGACGCGCCGCAGGAAACCCTCGCGAACCCGGCCGAGGACGCCCCCGTGGCGGCAGCGGAGCCGGAGGCCGCCGCCGCGCCGGCTGACACGCCTGACGCCACCGCGCACGACAGCGCGGTCGCGACCACGGCTGACGAGGCGCCGGTTACGGAAGCCACGCCGTCGCCCGCCATCGAGGCCGGCGCGACCACCGCCGATGCCCCCGCCGAGCCGGCCATGATCGAGGTGTGGCGTCCGGGCCGCCCGCCCGGGCAGCAGCGACCGAACCAGCGCGGCCAGGGCCGCGGCGGCCGCCCGCAGGGCGAGCGCGGCGCGCGCCCTGCGGCAGCGCCGGCGGCGACCGGCGAGGCCCGTCCCGATCCGCGCAGTGACGCCGGTCGGGGTGAAGCCCGTGGTGATCGTCCCGATCGCGAGGCGCGCGGCGACCGCGGTCCTCGCCGCGACGACGGCCGGCCCGGCCGCCCGCGGCCCGACCACGGCGGCGACCGCCGCCATGAAGCCCGCGGCGAGACGCCGCCGCGGCCCGAGCGCGGTGGCGACGAGCGGCGTGAACGTCCGCAGCGCGAGCGCGGCGGCGAGCCGCGCTTCCAGCCACCACGCAACGAGCCCCGCAAGGAGTCCCGCAGCGAGCGTCCGGTGGATCCCGATTCGCCCTTCGCCAAGCTGATGGCGCTGAAGGCCCGCATGGACGCCGAAAAGAACGGCCATTGACCCCGGAGGTCCATTGTCCGCAGAACGTCCCCGCCTCGACGTATGGCTCTGGCATGCGCGCTGCGTGAGGACACGCAGCGCCGCGGCGGAACTGGTCAAGGCCGGGCGCGTGCGGGTGAATGGCAGCCGGACCAAGGCCCCGGCCCATGTGGTCCGGCTCGGCGATGTCGTCACCGTCGCGCTCGACTCGCGGGTACGCCTGCTGCGCGTCACCGGCTTTGCCGAGAGGCGGGGCGATGCGGAATCCGCCAGCGCGCTCTATATGGAGGAGGTGACGGAGCCTTCCGGCCCCGAAACCTCTTCATGACAGCCCTTCGACTTTCGCACACCGCATCCGCCGGGATGAGCCTTGCGCCGCTTGAGCGCCTGCGCTACGGGGAAACCCCGCGGGGTTAAATCACACGCTCCGCCTGGAGACATCGAGAATGCCCTACGTCGTCACGGAAAATTGCATCAAGTGCAAGTACACCGATTGCGTGTCGGTGTGCCCCGTGGACTGCTTCTACGAGGGCGAGAATTTTCTCGTGATCCACCCGGACGAATGCATCGACTGCGGCGTCTGCGAACCGGAATGCCCCGCCGAGGCGATCAAGCCGGACACCGAGCCCGGGCTTGAGAAGTGGCTGACGCTGAATGCCGACTACGCCAAGGTGTGGCCGAACATCACCCAGAAGAAGGACGCCCTCCCTGACGCCAAGGAATGGGACGGTGTGGCCGACAAGTTACAGTATCTCTCTCCCGAACCGGGTAAGCAGGACTGAGCCGGCCGGCTTTTCCCGCCCGCCCCTTGCGACGCGTCCGACGCGGCCGTGTACTCCTGCCCGCTGCTGCGGCGCGGGAGTGCTTTGATTTTTTGCCAAATTGTGCTATATGAACCCTCGTGCAGTCGATCGGGTTTATTATGCGGCAGCGCTCCCTCTCTGGAGCGATCCCCCAGGAATTTGAATCGGGTTTAGGACATCCTGGTGCGGAACGGCACCCGGCGGTCACGGTCCGGATTTCCTCCATCGGCTGATCCAGCGCCTTCGGCCCTGCCGGAGACGGAGTTCATACTGCCCGCGGACGCACGTGTTCGCGGGCCTGGGTCGCGTTGTCGAGGTCGCGCGGCCCCTGATCGGACAGGACCCGGGAGCAGGCTCAGCATGTCGACGAAGAAGCCGTCCAACATCCGCCAGGGTTTCAAGACGGGTGAGCACATCGTGTACCCGTCCCATGGTGTCGGGCGCATCATGGCGATCGAGGAGCAGGAAGTCGCGGGCTTCAAGCTCGAACTGTTCGTCATTCACTTCGAGAAGGACAAGATGACGCTCCGGGTCCCGGTCCCGAAGATCGTCTCCGTGGGCATGCGCAAGCTGTCCGAGCCGGTCGTCGTGAAGAAGTCGCTGGAGACCCTCAAGGGCCGCGCGCGCGTGAAGCGCACCATGTGGAGCCGCCGCGCCCAGGAATACGAGGCCAAGATCAATTCGGGCGACCTCGTCGCCATTTCCGAAGTCGTCCGCGACCTCTACCGCTCCGAAGCCCAGCCCGAGCAGTCCTACAGCGAGCGCCAGCTCTATGAAGCCGCGCTCGACCGCATGGCCCGCGAACTCGCCGCCGTCGACAACCTGACGGAAACCGAGGCGGTGAAGCTGATCGAGCAGAACCTGCAGAAGGGTCCGCGCCGCGTCGGCAAGGGCGAGGAGGCCGAGCCTGAGGCCGATGTCGACGACAGCGAAGCCGAGGAAGCCGCGGCCTGACCACCGCGCCACCAGGGATGACGAGGAAAAGCCCGGCCCCACGCCGGGCTTTTTCGTATCTGCCCGCTCACCGGTGGAACCGGCAGTCTGCCGCCGCGTTCTCCCGGGGAGTCGTCGCGCCTTCGCCGCGTTGATGCGAAGCCTCGCGCCGGCCTCCTCGCGGGAGACGTACATGAGCGACCAGATGGTGGGGCGCGATCATCTCGCCCGTGCAGCGATGAAGGCGCCTCTGCTTGAACGCGCCGAGGAGCAGGAACTGGCGAACCGCTGGATTCAGAAGCGGGACGAAGTCGCGCTGCACGCCCTCATCCGTTCGCACATGCGCCTCGTCGGCGCGATCGCCCGGCGCTTCCGCAATTACGGCCTGCCCATGGCCGATCTGGTCCAGGAAGGCCATGTCGGCCTGCTGGAGGCCTCCACCCGCTTCCAGCCGGAGCGCGACGTCCGCTTCTCCACCTATGCAAGCTGGTGGATCCGCGCCTCCGTGCAGGATTACGTGCTGCGCAACTGGTCCATCGTGCGCGGCGGCACTTCCTCCGGCCAGAAGGCGCTGTTCTTCAATCTGCGGCGCATCCGCGCCCGTCTGGAGAGGCTGCAGGCCGACAGCGCCACGCCAGCCGGCGGTCACGAGATGCTGCGCACCATCGCGGCCTCGCTCGGGGTCAGTCTCGAGGATGTCGCGCGGATGGACGCGCGCCTCGCCGGCCACGACATCTCCCTCAACGCCCCGCTCGGCGCCGACGAGAATGGCGCGGCCGAGCGGCTGGACCAGCTCGTCGCGGACGATCCGCTACCCGATGAAGAGGTGTCGACCCGGATCGACGGGGAGCGCCGCCGGCGCTGGCTGGCGCTGGCGCTGCGGGATCTCAGCGAGCGGGAGATGCGGATCATCCGGGCCCGCCGCCTGACCGAGGAGGGCGCGACGCTGGAGGCGCTGGGCGCCCGGCTGGGCATCTCCAAGGAGAGGGTGCGGCAGATCGAGAATCGCGCCATCGAGAAGCTGCGCCATGCGCTCACCCATGGCGGCGCCATGAACAGCGCGGCGGGCTGACCGCCACGCGCGCGAGCAGGCCCCGTTCGGGCCAGGGCTCAATCGCCGATGATCTTCACCTTCTGCCCGTAGGACAACTTGTCCGCGCGGTCGAGCCCATTGATGATCAGGAAACGTTCCAGCGGCTTGTCGGGAACGTCCATCCGGGCGGCGAGCTTGTCGATGTTGTCGGTGAGGCCGACGCTCACCACGCGGACCCGCAGCGGCTTCACCTTTTCCGCTTCCTCTATCGAGACCCGCCGGAAGGTGTCCGCCGCTTCGCGGAAGGCGGCGTCGACCTCGGGGGTGAGTTCGCGGGCCGCGAAGATCATGCGGTAGACATCGGTGCCGAAGCGGATGGCGAACATGCGGAACGACCACTGGTCGCCCCGCGCCACCGCGGTTGCCGCGGGGAAGCCGTTCAGCACGAGGCTCTCGACCGAGTTGATCTCCACCCCGTCGATCCAGCCCGAGGAGAGATACTGGGCGAGGCTCTGGTCGCCCGTCACGCGCACCGCATCGAGCCGCAGCGCCTCCCGCCCGTCCGGCGTCGCGCCGAGCACCGCCTGCGGGGTGTTCTCCAGCGTGAAATGCTCCGGCGCCGTGAAGGTGAAGCCGAGCTTCGGGTGGAAGAACCGCCGGCCGCGGATGAAGCCTTCCTTGGGGTCGTCGCCATAAACCATGCCGTCGATGGCGGCGAGATAGATGTCGCGGTCGCGCTCGCCCGGCTTGTCGGGCGACGCGTATTCGCGGGCATTGGCGATGGCGATCGAGATACGCTCCGGCGTCGCCGGGTGGCTGGCGAGGAAGTCCGTCGCGTCGGGGGTCGAGCTGCGGCCGATATCGGTCGACCGCAGGCTGGCCTGGCGCCCCATGTCGGTAAGGAAGCGCGAGGCGCCATAGGGATCGAAGCCGGCGCGCGCGCTGATGCCGACGCCAATGGCATCGGCCTCCAGCTCCTGCGCTCGCGAGAAGCTCGCCAGCGACAGCCGGCTCCTCTCCAGCGCCAGCGCGCCGAGGTCGGAATCGTTCACGACATCGGAGATGACGCGACTCACCAGCACCGCCTGCTTCATCTGGTCCTCACGGATCGCGGCGTGGTTGGCGATCACATGGGCCATCTCGTGCGAGAGCACCGACGCCAGCTCGGACGTGTCATTGGCGAGCGCGAGCAGGCCGCGGGTCACATAGAGCGAGCCATTGGGCAGGGCGAAGGCGTTCACCGCCGGCGAATTGAGGATGGTGACGCGGTAGCGCAGGTCCGGCCGCTCGGAGGCGGCCACGAGCCGGGTCACGGTGTTCTGGATCAGCGCCTGCAGCTTGGGATCGTCATACGAACCGCCATAGGAAGCGACGAGGCGCTCGTGCTCCTTGCGCTGGGCCGGGGTGAGGGTGTCCTCCAGCGCGAGCGGCTTCTGCGCCGCGCCGGTGTCGGGCGCGTTCTGGGCGTCGAGACTGGAGCAGGCGGCAAGCAGCAGCAGGCCGCCAATCAGCAGGAGCGCCCGCACGCCCTGCCCCGCAGCCGACACCGCCGTCATCCGTCGCGCCAAGCGCACGCTCACCGCTCGACCGCCTCCGCCTTTCCCTCGTCCGCCCCGGCATCCCGGCCGGTGGCGAGCCTCTCGACCTGTTCGGGCAGCCACGCCTCGATGGCTGGCCCACCCTCTTCAAACACTACCCCGCGAACCGAGACATCGCCCATCACAAGGCGTTGCGGCTCCTTACCGAGCGCCGCGAAAGCCCGGCGCGCGCCGCCCGGAATCTGCACGGTGAAGTCCTTGCGCCAAACCGGGCCGAAATTGAGGTAATCCCGCTGCCGGGTCTGGCCGGAACTCATAACCCGACCCGCGACGATCGCGTAGCGGCCTTCGAAGCGGGAAACCGCCGCCGGATTGCGGGCCGGCAGCGGGAACACCCGCCACAACCCGCGTCGCGCCCGCGCCGCAGCGCCTTCCGCAACGGCGAGCGCTTCCCGGCAGGGTCCGGTGGCCTCGCCGGGACGCCACACCGCGAGGCCGGCAGCGAGAAGCTCCTCCTGCAGCGTGCGGCCGCCCGCCTCGCCTGCGACGAGATAGGCCGCCTGCCTGCCGTAGCGGTCGACATCGCCCGCCGGATAAAGCCGGGCGGTTTGCCCCTGCAGCCGTCGTTCCAGGACGGCCCGCAGCGCCGCGGCCTGTCCGTCCTCACCGAAATCGGTCACCACGCCGGCGAGACGCACGGTGCGGCCATCCTCCAGCCGAAGGTCGCCGGCCTCCAGCACGGCGGCGATCCGCGCGCTCTCACCCGATCCCAGGCCGCATACCGACGCCTCCGCGACGCCAGCCCGGGCCACCGGCGCCGACACCAGCAGCGCCAGTGCCAGAACGGCATGAAAGCGGAAGGCGGCGGCAGGTGCGCGGCGACCCGGAAGCTCCCCGCCACCCATCAGACCCTTCGTCCGGGGACACGCGACTGCCATGGCGAAGCTGCGGATCTCAGAGAAATGATACAAACGAGAGAGTTTCCCTGTTTATAGCCCATCCGGGCACGCGCGCCCACGCGATTCTGATCCCGCGGCCGGGGCGCCGGGATCGCGGCGTCCGCCGGCCGCATCCGCGTTGTTACGGCGAGGCTTCGCGCCGCGGGCGAGAGAGCCCCCTGTCGCCTTGGCGCAGCCCACGTGTTAGATCACAGGCGCGACGGTGGAGGACTTGAACCGGACAGGGTATCTGGACCATAAGCCTGAGCGTCGACCGGCCCGCGGGTCCGGCCGGCAGCGCCGATCAAGCAGACGTCCCGGTAGCTCAGCAGGATAGAGCACAGGTTTCCTAAACCTGGGGTCAGGGGTTCGATTCCCTTCCGGGACACCACTGCACACGGCATCCCACCCGTTCACCGGGCTCTCATCGACGCGACTGGCCCTGCGGCCTTGGCCATCCTGAACCCCATGGGGGCGATGGGAGAGGCAAGAGCCGAGGTGGCGCCACACCCTATGGCACCACCTTTTCGCTTGCGCCGGTCGACGTGCTCTCTTCTAAACGAAGAGTGCCCGACAGACGACGGACCGTGCCGTGAACCAGACTGCCGACTCCCACGCCCCGCCGGTCCCGGACATGCCGGACATCGCCTGTTCGCGCGGGTTCGGCACCTGGCTGGCCAGCCATCAGGTGAGCCTCGCGCTGTCGTCCTATCAGGCCGGGCAGCTCTTCCTCATCGGCCGATTGCCGGACGGACGTATCTCCTTCTTCCGGCGCGATTTCGAGCGTGCCATGGGCCTGTGGTACGAGGCCGACCGGCTGTACCTCGCCTCCATGGTGCAGATCTGGCGGCTCGAAAACGTGCTCGCCCCGGGCGAGATGGCCAATGACCATTTCGACCGGCTTTTCGTCGCCCGTCAGGCCAACATCACCGGTGATGTCGATGCCCACGAGATCGCGGTGGAGGCGGGCGGGCGCGTGGTGTTCGTGAACACCCGTCATTCCTGCCTCGCCACCTTCAGCGAGCGCCACAGCTTCCGGCCGCTCTGGAAGCCGTCCTTCATCTCCAGGCTCGCGGCGGAGGACCGCTGCCACCTCAACGGTCTCGCCACCGAGAGCGGGCATGTCCGCTACGTCACCTGCTGCGCCCGCACCGATGCGGTCGATGGCTGGCGCGACCGCCGGATCGGCAGCGGGATGGTCATCCGGGTGGAGGACAATGCGGTGGTCGCCGACGGCTTCACCATGCCGCACTCGCCCCGCCTCTACCGCGGCCGGCTCTACGTGCTGGATTCGGGCCGCGGCTATCTCGTCCGCGTCGACCCGGCGACCGGCGCCCGCGAGGACATCGCCTTCTGCCCCGGCTTCCTGCGCGGCCTCTCCTTCCATGACGGCCACGCGCTGGTGACGCTCTCGCTGCCGCGCTACTCCACCTTTGCCGGCCTGCCGCTGGACGAGGAACTGACCCGGCGCGGCGTCAATCCACGCTGCGGCATCATGATCGTGAACCTCGCCAACGGCGACGTGGTGGAGTGGCTGACCTGCGACACGGTCATCCGTGAATTGTTCGACGTGGTCGCCATTCCGGGCGCGGCGTGCCCGATGGTCGCGCCCATTCGCGGCCCGGACTTCGCCAATCTCCTCACCATCGAGGCGCCGGAGCGCTGCACCGACCGGTGGCAGAGCTAGGCGGGGGCGGTGCGGCAACGGACGGACGGCGCCGGTCGAAAATTCAATTGAATCGGGTGGTGTGCTACCTTTAGGCTCCGCTGCGTGATCCAGGGAGCCGGGCCGGGTCAGCTTCGCACCACGCGATCAGGCCGGGCGCCCGTCGTCACGTCGAGCCCTGTGGCCGGCTTCGGCATGCGAGAACCCTTCTCGCGACCGATCGGCGCGCGTCCGGCCCGACACCCCGAAGGTTGCCCACAGCCACGTAGCGTATCCATGTTCCCGATCCGCCCATCGCACGGTCCCGCCACGCGCTCCCGCCTGAGGACCACTCTGCTGCGGTCGGCGGCACTGCTCTCGCTCCCCCGCCTCTCGCTGCCGCGGGCCGCCACGCTGGCGGTGGCGAGCGCGGGCCTGGCGCTGGCGCCGGCGATCGTGCAGTTCGGCGACGTGGCATGGGCCGGCAATAATGGCGGGGATGGCGGCGGCTCCGGCACCAACAACGTCGGCGGCAGCGGCGGCGTTGGCAGCACCGGCGGCTTTGGCGGCAGCGGCGGGGACGGCGGTGTGACGTCGCTCGACGGCGGCTGGAAGCTCTATGGCGGCGGCGGCGGCGGCGGGGCGGGCTGGATCGGCGGGCAGGGCGGCGCTACCGCCGCGGATCGCGACGACCATCTCGCCGGCGGCGGAAACGGCCATGGGCGCGACGGGCAAAGCGCCTCCTCCAGCCAGTGGGGGCTCGGCGGCGGCGGCGGCGCCCACGGCTATAGCGGCTCCAACGGTCCCAACAATGCCACCGGCGGTAACGGCGGTATCGGCGGCCAGGGTGGCGTCGACACGGCCAACCAGACCTATTTCGATGGCGGCGGCGGCGGTGCCGGCGGCTATGGCTTCGCTTTCACCGGCCTGAGCAGCACCACAGTGGGCACCGTGATCGGCGGCGGCGGCGGGCGCGGCGGCGACGCGACCGGCAGCGACATCATCGTCGGCGGCGATGGCGGTGCCGGCGGCCACGGCCTGTTCATCTCCGCCCAGCAGCAGCTTTCAATCACCCTCGACGGTTTGGCCCAGGGCGGCAGCGGCGGCGCGGCAGGCACCTCGAGCGGAAACTACACGGCGCAGGCCGGCGCGAACGGCTCGGGCATCGTCATCGCGCCGGGCGGTAACAGCCAGATCGGGCTCACCATCGGCGAGAGCGCCCAGGCGAAGGGCGGCTCCGGCGGCAACGGAACCGGCGGCGCGGGCATCACTGCCTATAGCAGCAACGGCTTCGCCGGACCCAGCATCAACGTCAAGGGCTCCGTGACGGGCGGCGCCGGTGGCGCCGACAAGGTCGCAGGGCCCGGTGGGGCCGGCATCGTCGTCATCGGCGATTCCAATCATTCCACCATCGATGTCCACGGCACGGTCACCGGCGGCGCGGGCGACGTCGGCGTGGCCGGCGCCGTCGGCGGCACCGGCATCGTCGGCGGCAATCTCAGCGTCTATGTCTACGGAACGGTGAGCGGCGGCACAGGTGATGGCGGCACCGCCCCCGCCATCACCTTCACCGGCGGCTGGAACACCCTCGCGCTCTTCGCGGGCTCGACCATCAACGGCACGGTGACCGCTGCCAGCACAAACGACCTTTTCCTTCTCGCCGGCAGCACCGCCGGCAGCTTCGACGCCGGCTCCTTCGGGCCGAACGGAACCTTCGTCGGCTTCGGCACGGTGCAGACGAGCGGCGCCGCGATCTGGCAGCTCACCGGCACCGGCGAACTCCCGTCGACGCTCATCACCACGGGCGGGCTGGAACTGACGCAGGCCAACGTCAAGCTCGGCCAGGTGACCGTGAACAACGGCACCTTCGCCGTCTCGGCACAGCCGGGCAGCGCGACCGTGAACAACCTGACCGTCAATGCCGGCGGCACGTTCAGCATCGCGGAGCCGTGGCAGGGCAATTACCAGCCCGTCGTGCTGATCGACACCCTCACCATGGCGAGCGGCTCGACCCTTTCCGTCACCCTCGCCAATGACCACCAGAGGGCGCCCACCGTCGGCATCTCGGGGACCGCGACCTTCGACAATACGACCCTCAACGTCGTGGATGCCGGCATGACCGGGGGCAGCTATGTCCTCATCGCCAACGACCCCGGCGGCATGAGCGGAACCTTCACCTACACCGCGCCGCCCGGCTACGACTACAACCTCTCCATCACCGGCCAGGGCCTCGTTCTCGACGTGACCCCGATCTGGCTGAAGTGGACGCTCGGCAACGGCAACTGGAACAAGACGAACGCCGACTGGCTCTCGTACAACAATGCCGAAAATCTGGTCTGGAATGGCCAGACGGCGGTATTCGACGGGCCCGGCGGCACCGTGACGCTCAACGGCAAGGCCGGCGACATATCGGTCCAGGGACTCCAGTTCACCTCAGACGGCTACACCGTCACCGGCGACCCGCTGGTGCTCGCCTCGCCCACCGGATCGGTGTCGGTGTCGGTGTCGGACGGCAGCGCCGAAATCGACGCGCCGCTGACCGGCACCTCCGGCCTGACGATGAACGGGCCGGGCAAGCTGATCCTGGCCGGGGCCAGCACCTTCACCGGCAACACGGTCATCGCCAACGGCACGATCCAGCTCGGCAACGGCACGCTCACCGGCACGCTGACGAGCGACATCGTCAACAATGGCACGCTCGCTTTCGCCGAGCCCGGCGCGACCACCGTCGCCAACACGATTTCCGGCAGTGGCTCGGTGGTGCAGAACGGGCCGGGCACGGTGACGCTCAGCGGGGCGAACAGCTTCACCGGCGGCGTGAGCATCGAGAGCGGCACCCTCGTGGCCGCCTCCGCGACCGCGCTGGGCACGGCGGATGGCGGAACCACCGTCTCCGCGAACGCGACCCTCGCGCTCGCGGGCGGGATCGCCATCGGCGCGGAGCCGGTAACGCTCTCCGGCCATGGCACCAACGGGTCCGGCGCGTTGATGAACCAGTCCGGCACCAACAGCCTGGCGGGGCCTATCACCCTTGCCGCGACCACGCTCATCACCGCGGCCTCCGGCGAGCTGACGCTGAGCGGCGGCATCGGCGGCAACTTCGACCTGGCCTTTGCGGGCGCCGGTAACGGCGTCGTCTCCGGCGACATCGCGACGGGCGCCTCCACGGTGCTGGTGACGGGTGGGGGTAGCTGGACCCTCACGGGCGCCAATTCGTTCCAGGACGGACTGTGGGTCGCGAATGGCAGCACGGTGAGCGTCGCGGCCGATACGGCGCTGGGCGCGAGCAGCGGCACCGTCCTGTTCGACGACGGCACGCTCGCCGTGACCAACGGCTTCGCTTCCGTCCACACCTTCACCATCGGTGGCTCCGGCGGCGTCTTCGACATCGCCGCCGGCCAGACGCTGACCGTCGTGGAGGGCATTTCCGGCGCCGGGTCGCTGTCCCTCTCCGGCGGCGGCCAACTGTCGCTGTTCGGCAAGAACGTGCTGTCCGGTGCCGTTGATGTGGCCTCCGACACGCTCGACCTCGGCCAGGGCGCAACCCTCTCGAGCGCGGGAGTGACCGTCGGCGCCGGCGGCAACCTGACCGGCGATGGACGCATTCTCGGTCCGGTCACCGTCGGGTCGGGCGGCAACCTCTCGGGGGCGCTGGAAACCGGGGCGCTGACACTGCAGAGCGGCTCCACCACCACGCTCGCCCTTTCCGCCGGCACTCGTGCGGTGGCGGCCGTCTCCGGCGATCTCTCGGCAACGACGGCGCTCGATCTGGCGGGGGCGCCGGAGAATGACAGCGGCTATTACCGCCTGTTCACCTACACCGGCGCGCTGAGCGAGGACATCACGGTTGCCGAGGTGCCGGCGGGCTACAGCGCCAGCATCGACACCGCGACACGCGGCCGGGTCGATGTCGTTCTGACCGACGGCAGCACCCTCCAGGCCTGGACCGCGGGCGCCGCCCGCCCCGCCGGCGGGGACGGCGTGTGGGACGCCACCTCCGCCAGCTGGTACGACGTCACCAAAGGCACGGTGGGGAACTGGGCCGGCGAGAAGGGCGTGTTCACCGGCGCGGCCGGCACTGTGGACGTGCGGGGCACCCACGTCTTCGATACGCTGGAATTCGCCAGCAGCGGCTATGTTCTGATCGCCGACCCCGCCACGCCCGGTTCCGGGCTGGAACTCACCGGCGCCGGCCGCGTGTGGGTCGAAGGCGCCGAGACCACCGCGACCATCGACGTGCCGATCGCCGGAACGGGCGGGCTGACCAAGACCGGCGCCGGCACGCTGGTCCTCGAAGGCGACAACAGTTTCCAGGGCGGCACCCGGGTCCGCGCCGGCACGCTGGCGGTGAGCCGCGACGCCAATCTTGGCGCGGCCTCCGGCGGCATCACGCTCGACGGCGGCACGCTCGCCGCGACGGCGAGCTTCAGCTCGGCGCGCGAGGTGACGGTCGGCCCCAATGGCGGCGGGCTGAACGTCGCCGGCGGGGCCACCCTCGGCCTTTCCGGCACGATCGAGGGCTCGGGCCAGCTCACCAAGACCGGCGCCGGCACGCTGCTCCTCACCGGCACCGCCGCACCGGGCGGCGGCACCCGCATCGAGGACGGCACGCTGCAGGTCGGCGACGGCGGCAGCACGGGCTGGCTGTCGGGCGCCATCGTGGACGAGGCACGGCTGGTTTACGCCCTGTCCGGCACCTATGCGCTGCCGGCGGCCCTCAGCGGGTCGGGCGAACTGGTCATCGCGAGCGGCACGGCGACCTATGCCGGCAGTGCCTTCGCCGGCACGCTGCAACTGGCGGGTGGCGATCTGGTGTTGGCCTCGGGCGCCACCAGCGCCGCCACCTTCGTCGTCGGCAGCGGCAGCACGCTGAGCGGCAGCGGCACGGTCGGCGCGCTGGATGTCGAGAGCGGCGGCCGGCTTTCGCCGGGCTATTCCCCCGGCACGCTGAACATCACCGGCAACGCGGCCTTCGCCAGCGGCTCGACCTTCGTCGCCGACATGACGGCAAGCGGGGCGCACGATCTGGTGGCGGCCGGCGGCAGCGCGACCATCGAGAACGGCGCGGTGCTGGACGTGGTGGCGGCGCCCGGGCTCTATCACGCCGGCATGGCCCCGGTGACGGTACTGACCGCCGCGGGCGGGATAACCGGCAGCTTCACCACGGTGCTGACCAACCTCGCCTTCCTCGCGCCGGACATGAGCTACGGTACCGACGCCGTCACCTTCACGCTGGAGCGCAACGGCGTCGCCTTCGCCGACGAGGCCAACACCGCCAATGAGCGGGCGGTCGCCGCCGCGGTCGAATCGCTCGGGCCGGGAAACAGTCTCTACGACGCCATCGTCTCGCAGGAGAGCGGGGCCTCGGCACCCGCCTTCAACGCGCTGTCGGGCGAGATCTACGCCTCCACCTCCACCGTCATCCAGCAGCAGTCGACCTATGTCCGCGACGCGGTGGGCGAGCGGCTGCGGCAGGCCTTCGCGCCCGCCGGGACGGGGGAGCCGGCGGACGGGCCGGCCACCGCCGCGCTCGGGCCGAATCTCGCGCCGATCATGTGGATGCAGGGCTTCGGCGGCTGGGGCGACACCTCGGGCAACGGCAATGCCGCCTCGGTGTCCAACAGCATCGGCGGGGCCATCGGCGGCATAGACGCCGCGGTGGCGGAGGGCTGGCGGCTCGGCGTCTATGGCGGCTACAGCTACTCCACCTTCGATGTCGACGGCCGCGATTCCCAGGGCACGATGAACAGCTACGACCTGGGTGTCTACGCCGGTACCCGTGCCGGCGCCTTCACCGCCCGGTTCGGCGGCGGCTATGCCTGGCACGATGTGGATGTCTCGCGGACCATCGCCTTCGATGGCTATTCCGCCTCGGCCCATTCCGACGCGACGGTGGGCAGCGGCCAGCTCTTTGCTGAAGCCGGCTACGACATCGCGCTGACCGCGCTGGGCGCGCCGCCGGCAACGAAGGGGGTGCTGCAACCCTTCGTCGGCCTTGCTTATGTCCATGTCGACGGCGCCACCTTCGCGGAAGGCAGCGGCGCCGCCGAGCTTTCGACCCGCGAGGAGGACATGAGCACCACCTACTCGACCCTCGGCGTGCGCCTGTCCGGCACCGTCGAGATCGGCGGGCGGGAGCTGCGGCCGGAGCTGACGCTGGGCTGGCAGCACGCCTTCGGCGACATCACCCCGCAGGCGACGGCGCAGTTCACCGGCAGCAATGTGGGGTTCACCGTCTCGGGCGTGCCGGTGGCGGAGGACGCGGCGCTGGTGGGGGTGGGCCTTGCCTACGCGATCTCGCCGCTCGCCGACATCTCGCTGCGCTACACCGGCCAGCTCGCCTCCGACGCCCAGCAGAGCAACGTCGCGGCCCGTCTGAGCATACGATTCTGAGCCGGGAGGCAGGCTGACCGGACGCGCTCGGCGGCGCCGAACCGACGCCCTCCCCTGCGTGCCGTTCCGAACCGCATCGGGATGGCCGGCTCTCCTCCTGCCGAGCCCCGTTGGTCTCAATGCGCCCAACCCTGAGCGTGGTCGGGCGGCAGGCGACGCTCCTCGCCGGACAGTACCGGCGGCCGCGCGCGAGTGGCCCCACCGCCCTGCCGCTCGCTCGGCCTCGCCCGCCAAGGCGCCCCAGGCGGCAGAACATCCCTCCCCACCCAATGAATCTTCCGCCACCGGTGGCGTCGCCGCAGCGGCTGCCGGTCGTGCGCGGGGGGTCGCGACATCGGCAGACCACTTTCGCGGGTACGCACCTACGGCATCCGCCGTATAACGCGTGTTGACGGTCAACCTATCGACCTGTCATACTAGTCGACAGTCGCGATGATCGTGACGGCCACAGCCCGCACAAGACGGGCCGGCACATCAGGAGGAACCAAGGATGGACTTCGCTATTCCTGCGTCCCGCAGCGGGGCGCGGCGGCGCCTGCGCGCGGCTGTGTTCGCCATGGGCGCAACCCTTGCCGTCGCGGGCTTTGCCCTCCCGACCCATGCGGAGACCCTGGCCAAGCCGTTTCCGGCCTGGCCGAAGTCAGAGGTCGTGAAGACGATGAGCCTCGACGAGGCGAAGGCCCTCGTCGCCGCCAGCACCGGCCCGCAGACCGAATGGAAGGGCCCGACCACCGGCCCGCAGGCCACCACCGACGCCGTCACCGTCGTCTATGTCTCCGCCGACCAGTCCTACGTATCCTTCGTGAACTGGGGCCGCGGTGTCACCGAGGCCGCCGAGACGCTCGGCTGGAAGGCCGTGACGCTGAACGGCAAGGGCACCGTCACCGGCACCCTCGCGGCGATGCAGCAGGCGGTGTCCATGAAGCCCGCCGCCATCATCACCTCGGCGGATGCCAGCGCGCTGCAGGGGCCGATCAAGCAGGCGGTGGACGCCGGCATACCGGTGATCGGCATCCACTCCTCGGCCTTTCCCGGCCCCGACCCGGAAACCAACCTGTTCATGAACATCGGGTCCGATCCGGTGGCGATCGGCGGCGCGCAGGCGGCCTATGTCATCGCCAAGTCCGAGGGCAAGGCGCGGCTGCTGCACTTCCTCGACAACAGCTTCGCCATCGCCCGGCTGAAGGCGCAGGCCGCCACCGACCCGGTGAAGAACTGCAAGGGCTGCAGCTTTCTCGAGATGATCAACATCCCGATCGCCGACCAGACCAAGCGCATCCCCTCGGTGATCTCCGGCGTCATCGCCAATTACGGCAATGACTGGTGGGGCACGACCTGCTGCGACAATTTCTATCCCTACATCGCCTCGGCCCTGCGCGCCTCGGGCGTCAGCCCGTCCCAGGTCCATCTCGTCGGCGCCGACGGCCCGCCCTCGGCCTACGACATGATCCGCAAGGGCGAATACGAGGTCGCGACCGTTCCCGAGCCCTCCACCCTGTTCGGCTACCAGGCCATCGACACGGTGGTGCGCGCCATGGCGGGCCAGGAGCCGGCCCGCTTCGTCCAGCCGGTCTACCTCGTCACCCGCGACAATGTGGACAAGGAAGGCGGCGACAAGAACGAGTTCATCCCGAGCAACGGCTTCGCCTGCCACTACCTGAACGTGTGGCGCAACAAGGCGAACGCCTGCTGAGCGCGGCCCGCCATCGGCCTCCCTTCCCCGTCCCCGGATGACCGCGATGACCGACCCTTCGCCGCTGCTGGACGTGCGCGGCCTGACCAAGCGCTTCTACGGCTCGCTGGCGCTCGACCGCGTGTCCTTCTCGCTGGCGCGTGGCGAAATCCACGCGCTGGTCGGGGAGAACGGGGCCGGCAAGTCGACCTTCATCAAGATCCTCGCCGGCGTCTATGACGCCGACGAGGGCGAGATCCGCCTCGAGGGCGCCCCGGTCGAGCCGCGCAGCCGCAACCTGCCGCTCGCCTTCGTCCATCAGGACCCCGCCCTGGTCGACGATCTGAGCGTGGCGGAGAACATCGCCTTCATCGCCGGCTATCCCCGCCGGCACGGGCTGATCGACTGGCGCGGCGTGCAGCGCCAGACTTCGGCGATCTATGAGACGATGCGGATTCCGCCGATCGACCCGCGCCGGCTGGTGGCGACGCTGTCGACCCCGGAAAAGGCGATCCTCAACATCGTGCGCACCCTCGCCCACACCCCGAAGGTGCTGGTGCTGGACGAACCGACCGCCGCCCTGCCGGAACAGGACGCGCACCGCCTGTTCGACGCGATGCGGCGCCTGCGCGAGCAGGGCGCCAGCATCATCTATGTCTCCCATCGCCTGCACGAGCTGTTCGGCCTCGCCGACCGCATCACCGTGTTCCGCGACGGCCGCAACGTGCACACCGGCGCCATGGCCGATATCACCGGCGGCGGCATCGTCGAGCACATGCTCGGCCGCGCGGTGGAGCTCGGCCATCGCGGCCATCCGCCCCCGCGCCGGGAGGCGCCGGTGCTGACCGTGGAGGGCCTGGTGGTGGACCGCCGCGGCCCGCTGGACTTCACGCTGCGGCCGGGCGAGGTGCTCGGCCTTGTCGGGCTGCGCGGCGGCGGGCAGGAAGCGGTCGGCCGCACCCTGTTCGGCGCGAAACGGGCGGAAGCGGGAACGATGACGCTGGCGGGCCGCCGGCTCGGCGCCGACGAGCGCATCGGCGAGCGGATCGCCGCCGGCATCGTGCTGCTGGCCGGCGACCGCACCGGCGAAAGCACCTTTCCCGGCATGAGCCTGATCGAGAACCTGTTCCCCAATCCCCTCATCCGCGCCCGCTCGCCCTTCCGCCTGACCAGCCCGGCCGCCGAGCGGCGGCAGACCCGGGAGCGGCTGGACCGCTTCGACGTCCGCCCCCGCAACGAGGCCGCGCTGATCGACTGGCTGAGCGGCGGCAACCAGCAGAAGGTCTGCCTCGCCCGCTGGCTGGAGGCCGACGCCCGGGTGGTGATCCTGGAGGAGCCCACCGCCGGCGTCGACATCGGCGCCAAGATCGCCATCCACCGCATGCTGCGGGAAGCCGCCGCGGCGGGACGGGCGATCCTCGTCATTTCCTCGGACCTCGAAGAGGTCGCCACGCTCTGCGACCGCGCCCTCGTGATCGATCGCGGCCGCGCCGCCGGCGAACTCTCCGGCAGCCGCCTCACCGTCGACGGGCTGATCGCGCTCTCGACGCTCGGTGGCGGCGCCACGCCACCCGCGCCGGAAGGCGCTGCCCCTGCATCCCGCGCACCGGACGGTGCCGCCGCCACCGCCTTCGGAGGATAGCGCCATGCCCCAGTCACTCACCGGACGTTCGTTCAAGGCGCTGTCCGAATTCGTCTCGACCTATGGCCTGCTGGTCGTGTTCGTGCTCGTCCTCGCGCTGTTCACGGCGCTGCGGCCCAGCACCTTTCTGTCCAGCGGCAATATCGGCAACCTGCTCACCAGCCAGTCGATCACCGCGCTGCTGGCCTTCGCGGTGATGCTGCCGCTCACCACGGGGCGGTTCGACATGTCGGTGGGCTATCACATCGGCCTCGCCCATGTGCTGACGATCGGGCTGCAGGTCAACGCCGCCCTGCCCTGGCCGGCGGCGGCGGCGATCGTGCTGGTCGCCGGCCTCGCCATCGGGCTGGTGAACGGCATCCTCGTCACCCGCTTCAGGATCGACGCCTTCATCGCCACCATGGGCGTCGGCTCGCTGCTCTACGGCATCTCGAACTGGTACACCGACGGCCAGCAGATTCCCGGCTTCAGCCTGCCCGACAGCTTCACCGGGCTCACCGGCTTCCTCAACGGCGTGCCCGTCACCGCGCTCTATGTCGCCGTCATCGGCGGCCTGCTGTGGCTGGTGCTGGAGCGGATGCCGGTGGGGCGCAGCCTCTATGTGATCGGCTCGAACGCCCGCGCCGCCGAGCTCTCCGGCATCAACGTGGCGAACTACGTCATCGGCACCTTCGTCGGCTCGGGCCTGCTCTGCGCGCTGGCGGGCATCCTGCTCGCCAGCATCCTGCGGGCCGCCACCCCCTCGGTAGGGCCGGAATACCTGCTGCCGGCCTTTGCCGGCGTGCTGCTCGGCGCCACCTCGATCCGCCCGGGACGGGTGAACGTGCCGGGCACGGTGCTGGCCGTGCTGGTGCTCGCCTTCTCCTTCTCCGGCGTCCAGCAGCTCGGGGCGGCGTTCTACATCGAATACTTCTTCAATGGCGGGATTCTCATCCTCGCCGTCAGCCTGTCCGTCTACGCCGCCATCCGCCGGCGCAAGGCCGCCGTGTCGGCGTCGACCTGACCGGATCGCTTCCAAAAGACACCGCCCCAAACGCGCCGGCGCGCCGCCGCCCGAAACCCGGAGTTCTCGCCATGTCTCGTGTCGCCATCATCGGCTGCGGCGTCGTCGGATCGTCGTGGACGCTCGTCTTCGCCCGAGCCGGCCATGACGTCGTGGTCCACGACCCCTCGCCCGAAGCCGCCGAGGCGGCGGTCGCCTTCGTGCGCGGCTCGCTGGCGGGCACGCCGGAGGCGGAGGCGATCCTCGCCCGCATCGCCACCGCGGCGAGCCTCGAGGAGGCGGTGGCCGGGGCGGACTATGTTCAGGAAAGCGCGCCCGAACGCCTGCCGATCAAGCAGGCGCTCTACGCCCGGCTCGACACGCTGGTGCCGCCGCAGGTGGTGATCGGCAGCTCGACCTCCGGCCTGCCGGCCTCCTCCTTCACCGAGAGCCTCGCGACCCGGGCGCGCTGCCTCGTCGTGCACCCCATCAATCCCCCGCACCTCATCCCGCTGGTGGAACTGGTGCCGGCGCCCTGGACCGCGGCCGAGGCGGTGGAGTTCGCCGGCGCGCTGATGACGGCGGTCGGGCAGGAGCCCATCCGCCTCAGCCGCGAGATCAACGGCTTCGTCGTCAACCGGCTGCAGAGCGCGCTGCTCGGCGAGGCGTTCCGGCTGGTGGAAGACGGCATCGTCTCCGCCGCCGAGGTCGACAAGGCGGTGGCGGACGGGCTGGGCCTGCGCTGGTTCTTCATGGGGCCGTTCGAGACCATCGACCTCAACGCCGCGACCGGCGTCGCCGAATACTGCCGCAACCTCGGCCCGATGTATCACGGCCTCGCCCGGGAGCAGGCCGACCCCCGCCCGTGGTCGGCGCCGCTGGTCGCCGCCATCGAACGGGAGCGCCGCGCCGCGGTGCCCGGCGAGCGCCTGCCCGAGCGGCGGCTGTGGCGGGATCGCTGGCTCGCGGCGCTGGTCGCGGCCAAGGCGCAGATCCGCCGCGAGTTCGGGCGTTGACGCCGGCGGGGCCGCTCCCTCATGCAGGGCTGCCGCGCGGCGGGCCGCGCCGGCTTGGCGCCGCGGGCAAACACCGACACAGTCGCTTCGCAGCACATCCGAACCAGCGGGCATGATCTTAATGAGCCGACCCCCCCTCCCCGCCATCAAGCGCCACCGCCTGTTCGACCAGGTCGCCGAGCATCTCGCCCAGATGATCTATTCCGGCGAGCTCAAGGTCGGCGACGCGCTGCCTTCCGAACGGGAGCTGATGGAGCATTTCCAGGTCGGCCGGCCGGCGGTGCGGGAGGCGCTGCTCTGGCTGAACAAGAAGGGGCTGATCTCGGTGAGCGGCGGCGAGCGGGCCCGCGTCACCGAGCCCGACCCGCGGGACATTCTGGACCAGCTCTCGGGCTCGGCCCGTTTCCTGCTGTCGCGGCCGCAGGGGGTGCAGCTTTTCCAGCAGACCCGCCTGCTGGTCGAGGTCGCGCTGGCCCGGGAGGCCGCGCGCATGGCCACGGCCGAACAGGTCGCCGAGCTGGAGGAACTGCTGGCCGACAATCTGGCCGGCTACGACCTCGAGGAATTCGCCCAGACCGACGACGCCTTCCATTTCGCCATCGCCCGGATGACCAGCAATCCGGTGATCATCGCGCTGTATGAGGGCGTGCTGGACCTGCTGCAGGACCAGCGCCACACCTCGCTGAAGAATCCGCGCGCCCTCGCCGACGCCCGCGACTGCCACAGCCGGATCTTCCAGGCGATCGCCGCCCACGATGCCGACGGCGCCGAGGCGGCGATGCGCCGGCACCTGCACGATGTCGAGACCTATTACTGGGCCGTGCGTTCGCAAAAACCATAAGCCATCTTCCGGGGAGTGCGTCCGATGTCCTATTTCGAAGTGGCGGACCCGCGTTTCGCCACCTTCATCATTCCGGTGTGCCAGCTCGAGCGGCTGCACACCGGCATGCGCTGGGCCGAAGGTCCGGTCTATTTCCCGGACAGCCGCCAGCTCCTCTTCAGCGACATTCCCAACAACCGGATGCTGCGCTGGGACGAGGAAACCGGCGCGGTGGCCACCTTCCGCTTTCCCTCGAACCACGCCAACGGCAACACCCGCGACCGGCAAGGCCGGCTCGTCACCTGCGAGCACGGCGCCCGGCGCGTCACCCGCACCGAACCCGACGGCGGCCTCACCGTCCTCGCCGAGCGGTTCGAGGGCCGGCGGCTGAACTCGCCCAACGACGTGGTGGTGAAGTCCGACGGCACCGTCTGGTTCACCGATCCGCCCTACGGCATCCTCACCGATTACGAAGGCAACAAGGCGGACAGCGAGATCGGCCGCTGCAACGTCTACCGGCTCGACCCGGCCGACGGCCGCCTCACCCTCGTCGCCGATGATTTCGACAAGCCGAACGGCCTCGCCTTCTCGCCCGACGAGACCCAGCTCTACATCGCCGATTCCGGCCGCTCCCACGGCGCCCACCTGCCCCACCACATCCGCCGCTTCGCCGTCTCGGCGGACAACACGCTGTCGGGCGGGGAGGTGTTCGCGCAGATCGACCCCGGCGTGCCGGACGGCATCCGCGTCGACACCGGCGGCCATCTCTGGGTGAGCGCGGGCGACGGCGTGCACTGCTACGCCCCCGACGGCACCCGGCTCGGCAAGATCCTGATCCCCGAGACCGTGGCCAACATCACCTTCGGCGGGCCGAAGCGGAACCGGCTGTTCATCGCCGCGACCACCTCGCTCTACGCCGTCTACATCAACGCGCGCGGTGCGCAGACCCCCTGAGGAACGACAGGCAATGCTGCTCGGATGTGTGGCCGACGACCTGACCGGGGCGACCGATCTCGCCCTCACCCTCACCCGCGAGGGGCTGCGCACGGTGCAGGTCAACGGCGTGCCGGATGAAGACCTGCCGGTCGGCGACGTCGATGCGGTGGTGGTGGCGCTGAAGTCGCGCACCATCGCGGCGGAGAGCGCCGTCGCCCAGTCGCTCGCCGCGGCGGCGCGGCTCAGGGCGCTGGGGGCGCGGCGGCTGCTGTTCAAATACTGCTCGACCTTCGATTCCACCGACCGCGGCAATATCGGCCCGGTGGCGCAGGCGCTGCTCGGCTTCGCCGGCGGCGATTTCACGGTGTTCTGCCCGGCCTTCCCGCGCGCCGGCCGCTCGATCTACAACGGTTACCTCTTCGTCAATGGCGTGCCCATCGACGAGAGCCCGATGAAGGATCACCCGCTCACGCCGATGCGGGACGCCAATCTGTGCCGGGTGCTGCAGCGCCAGACCGAGCTGCCGGTCGGCGCCGTGACCTATGCCGATGTCGATGCCGGGCCGGCGGCGGTCGCCGCGGCCTTCGCGCGCGAGACCGCTTGCGGCCGGCGCGCGCTCGTGCTCGACGCCATCAGCGACGCGCATCTGCGCACGCTGGGCGCCGCCATCGCCGACCTGCCGCTGGTCACCGGCGGCTCGGGCATCGCGATCGGGCTGCCGGCGGCCTATCTCGCCCGCGGCCTCGTCGCCGCGCTGACGCCGCCGCCCGCCACCATCGCCGCCCCGGCCGGCCGCGCCGCCATCCTCGCCGGCTCCTGCTCCGCGGCGACGCGCGGGCAGGTGGCGCGGGCGATCGCCGCCGGCGTGCCGGCGCTGCGGATCGACCCGCTCGCCATCGCCGACGGCACCACGAATGCCGCAACCGTGCTGGCCTTTCTCGACGCCACCCCGGGCGAGGGGCCGGCGCTGGTCTATTCGAGCGCGGAGCCGGCGGCGGTGAAAGCCGCGCAGGAACGGCTGGGCGTGGAAGCGGCGGGGCATGGCGTCGAGGCGCTGCTCGCCGAGGTCGCGGCCGCGCTGCCCGCCCGCGGCTATGGCCGGCTGATCGTAGCCGGCGGCGAGACGGCGGGCGCCGTGGTCGGCGCGCTCGGCGCCGGCACGCTGCGGATCGGGCCGGAGATCGACCCCGGCGTGCCATGGACCGAAAGCCTCACCGGGCCGAAGCTGGCGCTGGCGCTGAAATCCGGCAATTTCGGCAGCGAGGACTTCTTCCTGAAGGCGTGGGACCTGCTGCGCTGATCCCGCGCCGCGCGTGTTTTCCAGACAAGGCCGTCGCCGGGGCGCATGCGAGGGGGCCGTGGCCGGGTGCGGCGGAAACAGGCTGCCGCACCGGAAGGCCGGAAAAGCGCCTCGCCGGCCGCGGCGAGGTCCGCCCGCCCCTCCGTTACGGAAGAGGCGGGCGGCAGCGACGTGGGCCGGCGGGGAGAAAGCCGCCGCCGGCCGGGCACCCGGGTCAGTTCGCCGCCTTCTTCGGGGGCGTAGCGGGCCAGGACTTGATGAGGGTGTCGTAGTCGACGGTC
>NZ_JAHBGE010000011.1 GCF_018390635.1 Ancylobacter lacus
CACCTCCGAAGCAGTGCCTCAACCTAGCATAATCAGGGGTTTTCACACAGCCTCGAGCCCGAAGAGGCCGTGGCGCGCGGGCAGATGGTGGCAGGGCCGTAGGCTCAGTTCTCGAAGACCGTCTCGATCTTGCTTTTGAGTGTCTGCGCGTTGAACGGCTTGACGATGTAATTGTTCACGCCGGCTTTCTTGGCGGCGATCACGTTTTCCGACTTGGCTTCGGCCGTGACCATGATGAAGGGCAGCGCATTGAGGCTGGCGTCGTCGCGGACCTGCTTCAGAAGTTCATAGCCGGTCATCGGCTCCATGTTCCAGTCCGAGATCACCAGGCCGTATTGCCGCTCCTTGAGCTTGCTGAGGGCTTCGGTGCCGTCGGCGGCCTCGTCGACATCCTCAAAACCGATCTGCTTGAGCAGGTTGCGTATGATACGCACCATGGTCTTGTAATCGTCGACCACAAGAACCGGCATCGACAAATCCACAGCCATAGCAAGCTCCGTCCTTATGGCGCATCTGATTTCTATGACGAGTTGATCCTCGCCATGATTCCCGAAGTTTGTAGCAATTCGTCCCTTGCGTGAAGCTTGCACGCCTACTAGGGGGCTACTTTCAAAATAGACTTGGCTTGGCCTATATAAGCTGAGTGATTATTCCTCAGCATGGGGTTGTCCATGTCCATGAACCGCCGGCCCTTTCGTATTGAAATCTGTGACCGCAAGGTGGCCGCGCTGCCTCAGGGCGCGGCTCCACCCACCGAGGGCGGCATGTCCGCCCATGTCGACCGCATCGTCGCGGAGCTGCACGACCTGCGCAGCGCCGTCTCCAAATTCGACCGCCGATGCCCGGAGATGGACCCGCAATGCGCCCGTCAGGCCCTGTGGGTCGGCATCGAGGCCATCAAGGAAGCGATCGACAACACCAAGATCGAGCTCGCCACCATCCACCATGGCAGCTCCAAGGGCGCCAAGATCGACCAGGCAACCGACGAGCTCGGCGCCGTGGTGGTCGACACCGAAGCCGCGACGGAAGAAATTCTGCAGGCCGCGGAATTCATCGACGCCACCGCGATCAGCCTTGCCAAGCAGCTGGAAGGTGAGCAGCGGCAGATGCTGCTGGAGCTGCACGCCCGGGCGACGCGGATCTTCGAATCCTGCAATTTCCAGGACATCACCGGCCAGCGCATCCGCAAGGTGGTGGACCTCATCCAGTTCGTGGAAGAGCGCGTGGCGCGCATGGCCGACATCTGGGGCGGGACGGAAGAGGTGCAGCGGATCGCCACCAGCCTCTCGAGCGAGCGCAGCGGCGACAGCGCCCTGCTCAACGGCCCCGCGCTCGCGACCGACGAGAATGTCGTGTCGCAGGACGATATCGACTCCCTGTTCGCCTGACGGCGATCCGGTCCGCGGCGGCGGACCGGCTGCCCCGGGGTGCCGGATCGCGCAGCCGGCGCCTGCCCTTCAGCCGCAAAAGGCCTTCGACGCCGGCGTCCAGCTGCCGAAGCCCGAGCGCACCAGATTGCGCATCACAGCACATACATATTTCTTCTGGGCGGGATCGTTGTCCGGTCCGGCGTTGTAGCGCGCCGCCGCCAGGGTCCAGCTTCCATGCTGCCGCTTCAGCTCGGCGAGAAAGCGGGCGGCGTAATCCACATTCTGCTGCGGGTCGAACATGTCCGCCACGGAGCGGAAGCGCTCGCCGTGCCAGCGATGGTTGATCTGCATGCAGCCGAGATCCACCAGCTGCACGCCCTGCTGCCGAAACTGGGCAAGCCTGCGTATGCCGTCCTGCACGCTGGTCGCGACATAGCTGCGCCCGGCCGCGTTCATCGCGAGCGGCTGCAACGTGCCGGCGCCGCCGGTTTCCGTCAGCCCGACCGCATAGAGGATGGCCAGCGGCACGCCATAGCGGGCCGAGGCCGCGGCCATGGCGCTCTCGCACGGCCCGTTCGGGTTGACGGCGAAGGCCGGTGTCGCAAGGCTCAGGCTAGAAGCGAGAGCGGCGATGATCGTGCGGCGCAGGGTCATCCTGTCCTCCCTCATCCGGGGTGCCGGCAAGGCCGGCGACGTCAAAATTGCGGCCCTGCACGGGCTCGGGGCGGCGGACACGCCAGGCCACGGCATCGTGGCCGGTCAGCGTCGCGGCCGGTCCGGCCCCGGCGATGACGAGATCGACCGCGCCGAAGCCATCGCCGCCGAGCTGGGCGAGCAGACCCTCGCGGTCGTCTTCCAGCAGGCGCGCGGTTTCCGGCCGCACCGCCCGCACCCGCACCTCCAGCCCGTCGCGCCCGCTGCGCAGCCGCACGGTCACCATGCCGAGCTCGACCGGGTGGAGCTGGATTTCAAGAATGCGCACCGGCCCGCCCACGGCGCCGAATTCCGCCGCCGCCGGCACGGCCGCGCCGCTGCGCGCGATCGCCTCGCCGAGCTGGGCGGCCGGGGTCGCGGCGGCGAGATCGACCACGAAGCTGCGCGGCTGGGCCGCCAGCGGCGGCAGAGCCGCGCCCACAGGGCCTGCGGCGCCGGACAGCGGGGCCATTCCGTCGAGCGCCCGCTGCGTCGCCTCGGCGTCGATCCGGCGGCGCACGGCGTGCAGATCGGCCGGTCGGCCCGGCACCCCTTCGGGTGGCGCGCGCCCGGGGGAGCCGGCACGCGGTGGGGGCGAGGGGAGCGCTGCGGCAAAGGCGCCGGTGTCGCTTCCCACCGGGGCGAAATGGGTTTCGCGCGTCACCACCGTGGCGCGCAGCGGCATGAGGGGCTCCTCCGCCTCCGGCGCTTCGGCGGTGTCCGCGACGGGAATATCGTCCGCCTCCGCCGGATCGGCCGGCTCGGCGGTGTCGGGTAGCGGGGCGGGCGTGCCGCGGGGCCGGCCGCCCTCGGCGAGGGCCATTGCCGCGGCCTCCGCCGCGCGCTGGAGGTCGTCCGGGGGCGGCTCGCCGGCCGCCGGGTCCGCCTCTCCGTCGTCGGCAGCGGACATGTCGCCCGCACCCTGCCCCTCCTCCTCCGCGCGCCAGAGGTGGCCCGCCGGCCCGGCCGCCGCGGCGGCGGCCTCCCGCGCGGCGGGGGAGAGACCGGCCGGGGAGGACGGACCCCGGTCGAGCCGATGCTCGCCGCAGCGCTCCGCCAGAAGCCCCGCGCACACCGAGGCCCGGCTGTGGGACAGCCGGCGCAGCATGTCGCCCGTGGCGCCCTCCTCCGGTTCGGCGGCGGCGGCGGTGTCCGGTCCGCCCCCGCCGGCGATGTCGTCGAGCAGGCGGTCGAAGTCCCGCCGGGCGCGCCCGTCCGGTTCCGCCGTCACCTCGCCGTTCCCCGGCACCGGACGGGCGCCGGACGAAACCACCGGGATCATTGCGGCGCCTCCTGAAGCAGGGTGTCGATCTTCTGCAGCATGCCCTGCGCCTTGGCGAGGCTGGGCGGCAGCGGTCCATCCGCGGCCGAGGCCACGGTGGCAGGCGGCACGGCCGCGGGGGCGGGCGCCCCTGCCGCGGATGCCGGCACCACGGGGGGAGCGCCCGGCACACCCGGCACGCGCGGCGCGGCCGGCGTCACGGGCGCCGGTACCGCCCGAGCCAGGGGAGGCGGTGAGGGTGCAGGCGCGGCCGGCGCGGCAACCGGCGGCGGGGAGACGACGCTGACCTCCGGCGCGCGGCGGATCGTCTCCGCCGAGGCCACGGCGGCCGCGAGGAGGGCCGCGTCGCTGCGCGACAGCCGCTCGACCGCGATGGTGCCGAGTTCGGCCAGCGCCTGGTCGAAACCCTCCGCCGAGGTGGCCAGCGCCGCGCCGTGATAGAGCCGCGCCCGGTCCGCGACGAGGCTTCCGGGCACCGCCTCCTGCGTCACCCGGTCGGCCACCCGCTGCGCCGTGCGCGTCTTGCCCTGGACGATGGACGCCTTGGCGATCATCAGCGCGATATCGAGCCGGCTGTCGACATCCAGCGGCCCCAGCAGGTCCTCCAGATGTGCCATACCGTCATCCTCATGCACGAAGTTCATGCGGGTGATGGCCGAAGCGAAGCGCTGGCGGAAATTGCCGGCATAGACGGAGTGACGGAAGCGGATGAGATAGGCCGAGCTCAGCCGCTCGAAGGTGCGCACGTCGTTGGCCTGCGCCGCCACCAGGATCTGGCGGCGCAGCGCGCCCTCCTCCACCAGCGTACCGGGCGCGACCAGCCGGGCCTCGGTCAGCAGGTTGCCGGCCCGGGCGGGATCGCGGCGCACCCACAGCGCGGCCTGGGCCAGCGCGACATGGCCGGCAAGGCTCGGCGGCAGTTTCTTCACGTCGATCTCGCCGAGCAGCTTGATGGCGTCGCTCTCGCGGCCTTCGAGAAAGGCGAGGCTGCCGAGCAGCAGCCGCTCGTCGATCGCCGGCAGCGGCGTCTGCTTCAGCACCGCGCGCAGCACGCGGGGATTTCCCCCGCTCAGGGCGAAGATGACCAGCGCCCGCGCGTTGCGCGGATCCTGCCAGGCTGACGGATCGGCCTTGAGGAACTGGCGCTGGATCTGCGCCAGAAGCTCGTTCTGGGTATCGACGGCATAGGTCTTGCCGGTGGCGATGCGGTCCTGCAGGCGCTGGAGCTGGCGCACCGCGATGTAGAGCGCCGGGGCGGAGGACTCCGGGAGGGGCGGCACCGCGGTCTCGCCCGCGGCCGTTTCCGCCGGCTTGGCGCCTTCCGGCGCGGCGGAACCCTCCTTGGCCGGCGCGGCATGCTCCTGGGCGGCATGCTCCTGAGCGCCGGATGTTGTGACACCAGCCTCCTTGGCACCAGCCTCCTGAGTGCCGGGTTCCTTGGCGGCAGGCTCCTTGGCGCCGGCTTCCGGCGCACCCGCGGCGGGCTCGTGTGCGACGGAATCCCTGGCACCGGATTCCTGTGCGACGTGCGAGGCGGCCTCTGCCGACGCGGCCGGGGCGGAAGACTGGTCCGGGGCCGGCGCGGCGGCGGGCTCCGCGGCGGGGGCGCCTGCGGCCGGAACAGCGGGAGCGGCCGCGGCCGGGGTGGCCGGGGCAGCAGCGGGTTCGGCGGCCGCGAGCCGCGTCTCGCCCGCGTCCGCGCCGCCCTCGCCCGAAGCGGTCGGCGGGTTCGCCTGCGACGAGGGGTTCGGCACGCTGCCGGCTTCCGGGGCGGGCGGGGGCGATGCCTCCGCGACCTTCGCGGCTGCCGGCTCCACAGGGCCCGAAGCGGCACGGACGCCCGCTGCCTCGGCCGACGGCTCCGGCGCCGCCGCGACGGGGACCGCCGGCGTGTCCCCGCCAGCCGGCGCGGCGTCAGGCCTCAGGGCCGGAGCCACGGGCCCAGCGGTGCCGGGCTCGCGCGGCGGCGCCTGTCCGCCCATGTCGAGGGAAGCCGCAGGCTCGGTGGCCGGAACGGCTGCCGCGGTGCGGGAGGAGGCGACGATCTCGGCCACGCGGCCGTCCGACGGCGACGCGGCTGTGGTATCGGCGGCTGCGGTCTCGGCGGCTGCGGCCGGCGCCGGCACTGCCTCGGCAACGGGCGCCGTTTGGGGCGCCGTTTGGGGCGCGGCTTGCGCGGCGGACGGCGGCACGGCTTCCGCCGGGGTGTTCGAGGGATGGAGTTCCGGCCCCGGAGGGGTGCCGGCCTTCGGCTCGCCCGCCGCCAGCACCACGGGTTCAGCCTCCGGCGGCACGGCGACGCCGGCTTGCGCCGAAGCGACGACCTCGGATGTCCGCTCGGGAAGGAGGGCCGGAACCTGGCTCGGCTCATGCTGTTCCGGCCGGGGGGCGGCTTCGGGAGCCGCCGGGGTGGCGTCGGCCATCTGGACGCTGCCGGTCGTTTCCGGCCGTTCGGGCATCTCCGGCATCTGGAGCTGCGGCAGCGACACCGGCTCGACGGGCTCGGCCGGGGCGGGCGCCACCGCGACGGCGCCGGACGCCTCGACCGGCGCCACAGCGGAGGCCCCAGGAGCGAGCGAAGCGGCAGGGGCAACAGAAGCAGCCGGGACGGCAGGAGCAGCCGCGGCCACCGTCGTCGCGGGACCGGCAGCAATGGTGGCGTCAGCGGGAGCCGCCGCCGCGGCAGAAGCGGCAGCGGGTGCGGCTGTAGCGGGTGCGGCGACGACGGGAACGGCGGCAGCCACAGCCTTGGCGGGAGGCACAGGCGCGGCAGGCGCAATCGGCGCGGCCGGCGGGGTGTCCGCGCGGGGCTGCGGCGCGGCCTCCGGGGGCGGCGCGGCGGCCGCCATGGGTTCGGGCGAAACCGCATCGGCGGCGACCGCCAGCCGCGCCGGGGCCTCGGCCGAGACAGGCCCGGCCGCGGGCGTCGCCGCGGCAACGGCGGTGTCGGCGTCCGGTGCCGGCTGCACGCCGGAATACAGCAGGAAGGCCGCCACCCAGTTGGCGTCGGGCTGGCCGACATCCATCAGCGGCATCGAGGCCAGCCCCTCGTCAAGGGTCGCGAAGGCGTCGAAGCCCTGCGGCATGGGCGGAATCGGCAGCTCCAGCGGCGTGCCAGCCTCCCCCGCATCGGCCTTCAGCGAGGCGTCGAGCGCGGCAAAGGATTTGAGATCGGCGGAGACCGGCACGCGCTGCGGGAAGATCGGCTCCCGCGCCGCCAGCTCGTTGAGATCGGCGAAATCCGCCTCATCCGCGAAGGCAATGCCCCCCGGGCCGGATTCGACGGCACCGGGACCGGTGGCGACATGGGCGGCGCCGGGATGCCCGGCCTGCGGGAGGGCCGCCGCCAGGGCGGTATCCGGCGCCGCGCCGTCCTCGGCGCCCAGGTCGGACGGACGGGGGAGCGGCAGCGGCGACGTCGCCGGCAGAGCCAGCCGTGCCGGCCGGGCGGTGCGCGGGCGCACCCCGGCCGCCGTCGTGCCGGCCGGGCGGGAAGGCCGGCCCGCGCGTGCCTCGGGGCGCAGCTCGGACCATGGATCGCCGCCGGCCGCGGCGTCCGCCGGGGCCGCATCGGGCGCGGCCTCCTGCGCCACGGCACGGAACGCCGTCAGCACCGGCGCCGCACCGGAGAGCCCGATCAGCAGGCAGCTTGCGGCAAAGGCCCCCGCCCGCCTCATGTCGCGGGCTCGCGCAGCAGGATTTCGATGCGCCGGTTCTCCGGCGCGTTGGGGTCCGCCGGGTTCTTGGGATCCCGGTCGGCGAAGCCCTCGATCGAGCCGATGCGCTTTTCGTCGAGGCCGCCGCGCACCAGCATGTAATGGGCGATGTTGGCGCGGGCGGCGGAAAGCTGCCAGTTGTCGTAATTGGCCGAGCGGAACGGGCGCGCATCGGTATGGCCCCGGATGATCACATCACCGGGCCGTTTGGCGAGGGTGGCGGCAATACGCGCCATCGCCTTCACGAGGCGGGCGTCCGGCACGGCGGAGCCGACCGGGAACATGCTGAAGTCGATGTCGTCGGTCATGCTGATCATCAGCCCCTCGCGGGTACCGCGCACCTCGACCTGCGGGCCGGCGCCGTTGCCGAGGCTCTGCCGCAGGTCCGCCTGCACCTCCTGGCGCAGCGCCTGAACCGCAGCGGCCCGCATCGCCGCGGCGTTCGCCGCATTCGCCGCGTTGGCGGTCGCCTGCGGCGCCGCGCCGGGCTGGGCAGTGCCGGCGGGGGCGGGACCGGGCTGCGCCGTGCCGGTGGCCGCGGCCCCCGTCGCGGGCTTGGCAGCGGCCGCGGGGGGAAGCTGGCCGGGCCCGATCTGGCCGGATGAGGCTTTGGCGGAGGCAGGGGTGCTGGAGGCCGGGGCGCTGGTGGCCGGCTTGCCGGCGACCGGACCGGACGGAACCGGAACAGCGTTCGAGCCGCCGGGGGGTGGATTGCCGCTGCGCGGCGCCGCTGCATCGGGGTCCGGGCCGTCCGGCGCGTCGAGCTTGCCGGGAGAGCCCGGCTTGTCGGTGAGCGCCCGGGGGCTGGACGCCATCTGCCAGTACACCGGGTCGAAGGGGTCGCGGTGCGCGTCGCCGCTCCCGGTGCCGGGGGCGCCGTTCTCGCCGATCGCGGCATCGGGGGTGGTGGCGGCGTTGGGCGGTGCCAGCGCGGAAATCTCCGCCAGCACGGCATAGGGGTCCTGGAACAGCGCGCGCTCGCGCTTGCCCTGCTGCACGTCGTCGCCGGCGCCGGTGTTCTCGCCGGCGGTGGCGCGAAGGGTCGACATGCGGTCGCCGTCGGCCGATGTGCCCTCGTCCTTCACGTCCTCCGGATCGTTCAGGCCGCGACGCTCGCTGATGGCGTCGGCGAGATTGACCGGGTTGAAGTAGTTGGCGATGGCCTTGCGGACTTCCTTGTCGGTGGCGTTGATGAGCCACATGATGAGGAAGAACGCCATCATCGCCGTCATGAAGTCGGCATGCGCGACCTTCCACGCGCTGGAGTGAGCCTCGTGCTCCTCGTCCTCGTGGCGCTTGATGATGATCAGGTCGTGGTGCTGTTCGCTCATGGCGTCACTCGTCGCCCGTGCCGAGCCGCGACAGCCAGACACCCATCTGGGTCTCGATCACCGTCGCGCCGAACCGCACCCGCACGTCGGCGCTCTCCGCCGGCTCGTAGGAGATGCGCGCGGTGTCGCCGAAGCGGGTGCGGAGCTGGTCGAGCAGATCGGCCGAGCCGGAGATGGCGATGGCCGCGCCGTCGGTGCGCAGGGCCGCCGCGATCAGCGCGTGCAGCTCCGCCAGCATGCGCTCGCCGAGGCCACGGGCGATGAAGGGGCGCACCAGACCCGCCAGCGTACCGGCGATGTCCGCCTCCAGCGCCGCGAGGCCGACCTCCAGCAGTTCGGCGAGCCGCTCGCTCTCCTGGCGCGTCCAGGCCTTGCGGTCCTCCTGCCGCTGCGCCTCGTGCCGCTGCGCCTCCTCGGCGCGCTGACGCTCGAAGGCGGCGTGCGCGGCGGCCTCGCCTTCGCGGCGGCCGCGGGCGAGCGCCTCGGCCACCAGCGTGTCGACGTCCGGCGCCGGCGGCGGCGGCGGCGCCGTGACATCCTCGAGCTCGACCGCGAGCTGGTGGAGCGAGCGCGGCACCGAATAGTCCGGCAGGTGAAGGGCGATGGCGTGCATGGTCACTGACGGCTCTCCTGCCGCAGCCACTGCCGCAGGATGGCGGCGGCCTGTTCCTCGTCAAAGTCGATGATCTGCTCGAGCCGTTTCTGCGGCGACCGGTTCAGCTTGCTGGTGATGTCCTCGATCAGGTTCACCGGACCGGCTGCAGCGGGCAGCACCTCCGTTCCACTCTCGGCGGTGCCGAGTTCGCCCGCGGCGCCCGCCGCCAGGAGCGCGACCTCCATGCTCTCTTCCTGCTCCGGCCGGGCCACGATGGCACGCACGGCAGGACGCAGGCCGAACCAGATGAGCAGGATGGAGACCACGAGGATGATGAGGGCGTTGAACACCGTCCCGGCCTGGCGGAGGAGGATCTGGGTCCAGTCGAGCGGCGGAATGGGCTCCATCGTGTTGCCGCCATCGGCGAAGGCGACGGCGGAAACCTTGAGCTTGTCGCCACGCTCCTTGTCGAAGCCGGACGCGGCGGCGACGAGCTGCTCGATGTCGTAGATCTGGGTCTCGACCGGCACGGCCTCCTTGCCGTCCTTGGCCTCGCCGGGCGGCGCGAGGCGGTCGCGGTTCACCAGGATCGCGATGGAGAGGCTCTGGATGGTGAAGCCCTCGCGCACGGTCTCGGTGGTGCGGGTCGAGATCTCGAAATTGGTCAGTTCCTCGCGGCGGTTGTTCTGCTCGTTGGAGTCGTTGCCGCCCGTCCCCTGGCCCTGCTGCGCCGGCAGGTTCTGCTGCACCGTGGTGGGCGGGGTCTTGCTGCGGTTCTGCGAGGTCCCGGCCTCCTTGATGACCCGCACCGAACGCTCGGTGCGCGAGGCCGGATCGAAAGTCGTCTCGTTGGTGCGCACCTTGTCGGTGTCGAGCCGCGAGGTGACGCTGATCTCGAAATTGCCGATGCCGAGATAGGGCGTCAGGGCGCGGCGGATCTTGGCCTCGGTTTCGCGGTTGATCTGCTCCTGCACCACCACCTTCTTGCCGGCGGCCGCATTGTTGGGATCATCCCCGGAGGCGAGGATGGCGCCGTCGGTGTTGAGCACGGTCACGGCGTCGAGCTTCATGCCCGGCAGCGCCGAGGCCACGAGGTGGCGGATCGCTTCCGCCGTCGAGGAACCGTCGAGGTCCTCGGTGCGGATGACGACCGAAGCGGAGGCCTGCTGCTGGTCGCGCCGGAAGGAGCTGCGATCCGGCAGGACGATGTGGACCCGCGCCGCCCGGATGCCCTTCATGGTCTGGATCGTGCGGGCCAGCTCGCCTTCCAGCGCCCGGACCCGGGTCACGTCCTGCATGAAGGAGGTGAGCCCCAGCGACTGCACGTCGTTGAAGAGTTCATAGCCGGAGCTGGTGCTCTGCGGCAGGCCCTTCTCGGCCAGCAGCATGCGCGCCCGCGCGGTGTCGGACGGCGCGACGAGCACCGCGGTGCCGTCGGAGCTGACGTCGAAGGAAAGCCCGGCATCCTTCAGCGCGCCGCCGATGCGGGTGACGTCCTCGCGGTTGAGATTGGCGTAGAGCGTCTCGCTGGCCGGGCGGCTGAGGTAATAGGCGCCGAGGCCGATGGTGGCGAGGACGGTGAGACCGATGAGGGCGAGGGCGACGAGGCGCCGGGCCCCCAACTGGAGCAGGTTGCTCAGGAGCATGTCGAGCTGCTGACGACCGATCATGGGTCTTTTCGCTCCGAGACGTCGCCGTCATGGCGATCAATGTGGTCAGAGAGAGAGGCGGACGCTCCGGGTGGGGGCGACCTGGAGCGTCCGCCATGACGCCGCCGCCGCCCCGGGGTGAGGAGGGCCTGGCGACGGGGCAGCGCGGGGGCAGCCGCGACGGCGGTGGTCGGGCTGAGGACCACCGTGCCCAGCCCCACCATCCCGCGATGAGCTTGCACGGGGATTGCGCGGCCTCGGGCCAGAAAGAAAAAGGCCACGCTCCGAGGAGCGTGGCCCAGTGCGCCTTGGCGGCGGGGTAGACACGAGGGAGTTCGCTGCTGACGGATCAGCCGCGGAACAGGGTCAGAACGCTCTGCGAGCTGGAGTTGGCGATGCCCAGCGACTGAACGGCGAGCTGCTGCTGAGTCTGCAGCGCCTTCAGCTTGGTCGACTCCTCTTCCATGTTCGCGTCAACGAGCGCGCCGATGGCGCGGTTGTTGGCGTCCTGGAGGGACTGCACGAAGTTCGACTGCGACTCGATACGGCTCGAGGTCGAACCCAGGGTGGTCGAAGCTTCGGTGAGGTCCGTGAGGGCCGAATCGACGATCGAGGTGTAGTTCGCCAGCTTGGCCAGGTCGGCCTTGCTCGCGGAGAGGCCCGAGATATCGATGTCCGCCACCGAGCTCACGGTCGCGACGCCCTCGGAGGTCGCCGCCACGCGGGACTTGTCGAGAATGCCGAGACTGTTGGTGCCCGAGGCGCCCAGCGAGTTCTTCAGCGCCAGCACGGCGCCGTTCAGGGCGGTCTTCTTGGAGGCTTCGGCCGTGGCGATGGCCGAGTCCTTGGTGTTCTTCGCGGTGGCATAGGCGGTGTCGCGGGTGGCGACAGCCGCCGCGTCCATCGCGCTGCCGGCGAAGGCGGTGTCCGCCGCGGCGACGGCCGTGTCATAGGCGGTCGTGGCCGTGGTGGAGGCCGTGGAGAAGGCGGTGTCGGCGGTGGTCTTGGCGGTCGAATAGGTCGCCGAGGCCGTCGTCACCGCAGCAGCGACCGCCGTGTGCACGGTGGTGTTGCTGTCGTACAGCTTGAAGCTGCTGGTATCGATGTCGATCGTGTCCACCTGCACGGCGTCGCCGGTGCGGGAGAACGACGCCACCATCGACTTGGTCGCGTTGTAGTTGGCAGCGCTGGAGTCGACCGACAGCCAGTTGGAACCGGAGATGACGGTGCTGTTCGCGTTGCTCTTGATCTGGCTGAGCAGGCTGGTGATTTCAGTCTGCAGCTTCTTGCGGTCCGCGTCGGGAGACGCCGCCGTGATCAGCTTTTCCTTGACCTTCTGGAGAGCGGTGCGCGCGGTGTCGAGACCGGTGTTGACGGTGTCGACGGAAGACTTGGCGAGGCCGAGAGAGTCCTTCACCGCGCCGAGCGCGCCGTTGTCCGAACGGGTCGTGGTAGCGATCGACCAGTAGGCCGCGTTGTCGGCCGCCGAATTGACGCGGAGACCGGTGGAAACGTGGTTGTTGGTCTGGTCGAGGCTGGAATTGATCGTCCGCAGGGTCTGGAGAGCGACCATGGAGGACGAATTGGTCATCAGGCTGGTCATATCGAAATGTCCCTATGAGTGAGAAAACTGGGGACATACCGGGCTTACACCGGCATGGCGGGAGCGGCATCATGCCTTTGCGGGAAGAACCGGCCCGTCTGGATCGGGGCTTCCCCTGTTCGCCTTTGGAGCGAACCAACCTGCCATGGAAATCACGATGCCCGAGCAAGCTTGCGCCAGGCTTGCGCCCCTCCGCACCCGGGATGACAGCGGCACCGGACGGAATCGAAAGGGGCGGCGCCGGACCGGCACCGCCCCTTTTTCCGACGAAACGGATGAGCCCTCAGAAGAAGGACCGCACGAGACCGCCGACCAGAAGGTTCCACCCGTCGATCAGGATGAAGAACAGGATCTTGAACGGCAGTGCGATCACCGCGGGGGGCATCATCATCATGCCCATCGACATGACCAGCGTCGCCACGATCATGTCGATGATGAGGAACGGCAACACGATCAGGAAGCCGATCTCGAAGCCGCGCCGCAGTTCGGAGATCATGAAGGCCGGGATCAGGATGCGCAGCTCGATCTTGTCCGCCGTCTCGGAAGGGGGCTGTCCGCCTTCGGCGGCAAGGTCGGCGAAGGTGCGCAGGTCCTTTTCGCGCACGTGGGCCTGCATGAACTCCCGGAACGGCTCGGCGATCTTGGCGAACGCCTCCTCCTCGCTGATCTGGTTCTGGGTGAGCGGCTGGACGCCTTCCTTCCAGGCCCGCTCGAAGGTGGGCCCCATGACGTAGAACGTCATGAAGAGCGCCAGCGAGATCATCACCAGATTGCCCGGCGTCGATTGCAGCCCGATGCCGGAGCGCAGGAAGGACAAGGCAATGACGAAGCGGGTGAAGCTGGTCACCATGATCAGCAGCCCGGGGGCCACCGACAGCACGGTGAGGAGGGCCACCATCTGGACGATGCGGCCCGACGCCGCCGCGCCCCCGCTGTCCTGCAGGATCTGGGAGAGGCTGGGCGCGCTCTGCGCCATGGCAGGGCCGGCAAGGGCGAGGAAGACGGGGACGAGCCCAAGGCTTCCCGCCAGCCGTGGCAGGGTCGGACGGCTCATTGCACCACCATCGTTTCGAGGACCAGTTCCTGGATCTTGCCGTCGCCGCGCTGGATCGCGCGTTCGTTGAGATCCTCGCGCAGATGCAGCAGGCCGCTGGGACCCTCGAGCTGGCTGAGGGTGACGGTGCGCAGGTAGACCACCATGTCCTCGCGGATCTGGGCGGCCGTGACGTCGGGATGGGGCAGCTCGCCCTTCTTGAAGATGATGCCCGCCTCGAGCCGGACGAAGATGCCGCTCGGCGCCGCCAGATTGGCGATGACCGGCTTCAGCTCCTGCAGGATCGTGTCCTTGTCGGAATAGGCGAGCTTCTCGGCTTCGGAGGCCGGCGGCTCTGCCTTCGTCTTTTCCGCGACGATCTGCTCGACCGTCGAGGCGAGCTTGATGCCGAGACCGCCGCCCGTTCCCGCCGACAGCAGCGTCAGGACGAGGAGCGCCAGGATGACGCTGCCGGCGCCGCTGCGGCTCGGCGCCGGTTCGGCCTTGGCAATGGGAGCCTTCGCCATGGATGTCCACTCTTCTCAAAACGGCGCCGCGGCCGGGAGCCTGCGCGGGCTCCTGGCCCGCTGCCGGCGTTCCGCCCGGCGACCGCCGGCATGGGAGGCGGCGGGGGCGGTGTTGGCGGGGGCGAAGATGTTCCGCCCGGCGATGTCGAGCCGGTTCACCACGGCGCCACGACGTCATAGATGCGCTGGCCCCAGGCCGGCTGCTGGAAGTCGTTCAGGCGGCCGCGGCCGGCATAGGAGATGCGGGCCTCGGCGATCTTCTCGTAGGGGATGATGTTCTGGCCGGTGATGTCGAGCGGGTTCACCATGCCGGCGATGTTCAGCACGCGGACCTCGTAATTGACGAGGATCTCCTGCGACCCGCTGATCATCAGGTTGCCGTTCGGCAGAACGTCGGTCACCACCGCCGCCACCGACAGCTTCAGCTTTTCGGAGCGGTCGATATTGCCCTTGCCCTTGGTGCTGGTGTCGGAATTGATGTCGAGATTGGCATCCGCCTTGGCGTCGGAGCCGGACCAGCCGAAGCCCGAGGCCGAACCGTCGAGACCGATGCCGGCCTTGGACTTCGCCGCGCGCGAACGCTCGGTCGCGTTGTCGAACTGGGCCTGGTCGTTCATCTGGATGGTCACGGTCAGCACGTCGCCAACCCGCGTCGCCCGCACCGTGCGGTAGATGCTCTGGGTGTTCTGGTCCCAGATGGAGCCGAAGCTGCGCTTGGCCGGCGCCTGGAAGGCGATCGGGATCGGGTCGGTCTGCGGCTCGATGCCGTAGCCGACCGGAGTCAGGGACGGGCCGTTGGCCAGGCTGTCATACTTGTCGGTCTGGCAACCGGCGAGGGCAAGCGCGGACAGGGCGGCGAGGCTGAGCGTGAGACGGCTCATGATGATTTCCCATCGGCAGGCGTGCGGCGGGCGATGCCGACCATGGTGCCGGTCAGGCGTGCGGCCCGGGCGGGGTCCATCTCGTTGAGGATCGCGCTCGCGACACGCGGGCTGAGCTTGGCGAGGATGGCGGCGGCGGGGTCATCCCCCATGGCCGACATCTGGGCGGCGGCGGCGTCGGGGCGCATCTGCGAGAAGACGGCGATGACCGCACCATCCGCCCGCTTCAGGAACTCCTCGCGGCGGGTCAGCCAGGCCTCGTACTCGGCCCGCTTGGCCTCGAGCTTGGCGAGACGCTCCTCGATGTCCTTTTCCATCGCGCTGAGCGCCGCCTTCTGGCGGGCAAAGCGGGCATCGCTGAGGGCATCGGCGATGCTGCGGCAGTATTGGGCGGCGTTTTCCTCGACCCCGGCGGGATCACCGCCCGGCGCCGCGCCGGCGGCCAGAGCCGCGGCCGGCGCTCCGCCCGCGTCCTGGGCACGGGCTTCGCCGGGCACGAGGAAGCTGCCGAGCAGGATCGCCATCACCAGCCCCAGCATCCCGGGCACGGGGGAATCCGGGTGGAGCGGCAGCACCGGGGCGTCCTCCGGCGACGAGGCGGCGGGGCGCGGCTGGTAGCGCCAGGAGTCGTCCTCCTCGACCTCCTCGGCAGGCGTTTCGGCCCCGAGCCGCAGAAGCGCGGCGGCGATGAAGCCCATGCACCCGCCGGCCATGTAGACGAAGAGGTAAGGCAGCAGGTTGAGAACGGTGGTCATGCTGGGTTCTCCCGGGAACGTACCGGTCACTGGACGACGAGTTCGGCCTGGAGCGCGCCGGATGTCTTGATGGCCTGAAGGACGGAGATGATGTCGCTGGGCTTCATGCCCATGCGATTGAGGCCCTGGACGAGCGTCTGCAGGTCGGTGCCCCGCACGATGGAGAGGTACCCACCCGCTTCCTCGGCCTGCACGTCCGTGCGCGGAACCACGGTGGTCCGCCCGTCCGAGAAGGGCTCCGGCTGCGACACGATGGGCGTTTCGGTGACGCGGACCGTCAGGTTGCCCTGCGTCACCGCGACCGTGGAAATCTGCACGTTCCGGCCGATCACCACGGTGCCGGACCTCTGGTCCACCACCACCCGCGCCGGTGTATCCGGGTCCACCGTCAGTTCCCCGATGCTGGCGAGGAACCGCGTCGGGCTGAACCGGGCGGGACGGCGCACCACGACGGTGCGGAAGTCGCGCTCCTGCGCCAGCGGGCCGACACCCTTGGAGGGGTAGCGCTGGTTGATCGCGTCCGCGATGCGGGTGGCCGTGGTGTAGTCCGGGTTGTTCAGCTCGAGCACATATTCGCCGAGTTCGGCGAGCTGGCCGGGCACCGGCCGTTCGACAAGGGCGCCGTTCGGGATGCGGCCCGAGGTGGGCACGCCCTGGGTCAGGCTTTCGGCCTGGCCTTCGACCACGAAACCCGTCACCACGATCTGGCCCTGGGCGACGGCATAGGTCTGCCCGTCGCTGCTGTTGAGCTGCGTCACCAGCAGGGTTCCGCCCTTGAGCGAGGAGGCATCGCCCAGCGAGGCGATGCTGACATCGACCCGGGAGCCGACGCCGGCGAAGGCCGGCAGATTGGCCGTCACCGCCACCGCCGCGACGTTGCGCGCCCGCAGCGGCACCCGCGTGCTGATGCCCATGCGGTCCAGCATCGACTGCAGGGTCTGCTCGGTGAAGGGCGCGTTGCGCAGCGTATCGCCGGTGCCCTGAAGGCCGATGACGAGACCGTAGCCGAGGAGCTGGTTGTCGCGCACGCCCTGCACGCTCGAAATGTCCTTGATCCGCGTCGCGGCGTCGGCTGGCAGCGCGGAGATGACAAGGGCGAGGAGGAGAAGGAGGGCGCGCATCACTGGAAACCCACCTTCACGCTGCCATCGGCCTGCACCACGCCGGTGACCATCTGTCCGGTGTCGGCATTCTTCAGGCGGATGGTGGCGCCGAGCACGCCGTTCTCCAGCGGCACGCCGACCGCGGTGATGCGGAGGCCGTCCTGCTCGAAGCGGATCTGGGTCGCGGTGCCGCGGACCACGAGCTTGGGCTCGGTCACGGCGTTCACCGGGACCGGCACATCCGGCCCCAGCACCCGCTTGGCCACCTTGCCGGTGAGCTGCTCGCGGCGCGTGGCGATGGGATAGCGGTTCGCGACCGACGCCGGGAACGGCTTTTCGGTGATCATGCCTTCGCTGATGATCTCCCCGGGGGCGATCGAGGTGACGAGGACGGGCAGCGTCAGCGTCAGCCCCGCGGCCGCCTCGGGAACGGCGACGTTCGCCGGGCTCGCCGCGGCATCCGGCATCGCCGCCGCGACGGGCGGCACGTAGGGAAACACGGGAAAGGCGGTTCCGGCGTCCTGCGCCGGCACCGCGCCTGTCGAAAGGGCGAGCGCCAGCACCGCGGCGAGGGCCGCGCCGGTCATCGAGCGAAGCATCGAGGCGGTCCTTGCTAGCGGATGCCCTTGGAGACCGTGGCGGCCATTTCGTCGGCGGCCTGGATCACCTTGGAGTTCATCTCATAGGCGCGCTGCGCCGATATCAGCTCGGTGATTTCCTTCACCGGGTCGACGTTGGAATTCTCGAGATAGCCCTGGTGGATCTTGCCGAAACCTTCCGCCGCCGCGACACCCGTGATGGGCTGCCCCGACGCCGAGGTCTCGCGGTAGAGGTTGTTGCCGACCGGCTCGAGGCCGGCGTCATTGGCGAAATTCGACAGGCTGAGCTGGCCGAGCTGCTGCGGCAACGCCTGACCGGCGGTCTTGGCGTAGATCTCGCCGGATTCGTTGATGACGATCTCCACCGTGTTGGTGGGAAAGGTGATCGCCGGCTCCACCACATAGCCGTCATTGGTCACGAGCTGGCCGTCCGGTCCCTTGTTGAAGGAACCCGCCCGGGTATAGAGCGTCTCGCCGGTCGGCCCGGTGATGCGGAACCAGCCGCGCCCGTTGACGGCGATGTCCAGCGGATTGCCGGTCTGTGCCAGCGGCCCCTGGATGTGCAGGTTGCGCACGCCCACGGTGCGCACGCCGAGGCCGATCAGCGCGCCATCCGGGATGGGAAGGCCGCCGTCGACATTCGGCACGCCCTGGGCGCGCTCGGCCTGATAGAGCAGGTCGGAGAACTCGGCGCGGGCGCGCTTGAAGCCCGTGGTGTTGATGTTCGCGATGTTGTTCGCGATCACTTCCACATTGGTCTGCTGAGCGCTCATGCCCGTGGCGGCGATGGCCAGTGCCTTCATGTCGATGTTCCTGGGGCGTAAGTGAGCGGAACGAATTGCGGCCCGCGTGAAGAAAGCGCGTCGCGTCGATGTGCCGGGCGTTCGCGCCAGCCGGCAGCCCGGCAGGCGTGGGCCCGCAGGCGATCGGCTCCGCGTGCGTCAATCCGGTCGGCGGATCGGCGGCACGCTCAGATCTGCATCCGCGAGATTTCCTGATAGGCGGCGACCACCTTGTCGCGCACCGCCAGGGCGGTCTGCAGCGTCTGCTCGGCGGACAGGATGGCTTCCACCACATGCTGCACCGAGGCCTTGCCCTCGATGCCGGTGATGGCGGTCGCTTCCGCCCCCTTGATCGCGTTGACGGCCTGACCGGAGACATCGGCCAGCACGTCGGAAAACTGTGTGCCGGCGACCGGCGTGGCGGCAGGCCCCGCCGGCGGTGAGGCGTTGCGCAGGGTGCCGACGGCGTTGAGTGCGTCGATCATTAGCCGGCCCTCAGAAGATCGATGGTTTGGGAGATCATGGAACGCGCCTGCTTGATCATCTGCAGGTTCGCGGAATAGGAGCGGCCGGCCTCGCGCATGTCGGCCATTTCGAGCATGACGTTGACGTTCGGCATCTTGACGTTGCCGTCGGCGTCGGCGGCGGGGTTACCGGGGTCATGCTCGATGGCGAACGGCGTCTGCTGGTCGGTGCCGAGCGACGTCACCGCCACGGCGGTGGCGCCCATCGCGCGATCGAAGTTGGCGCCGAACTCGACCGTCTTGCGCACGTAAGGATCGGCACCCGGCGCGGAGCCGGTGGAGCGGGCGTTGGCGATGTTCTCCGCCACCACCCGCATCCGGGTGGACTGGGCGACGAGGCCGCTGCCGGCAATCTGCGTTATGGACTTCAGCGGATCGATCATCAGGCGGTCCTCACGCTGGCGAGCACCATCCGGTGGAAGGCGCGCACGATGCTCGTGTTCAGATTGAAGGTGCGGGCGACCTCGTCGGCCTTGAACATCTCCTGGTCGAGGCTCACCGAGTTGCCGGATTCCGTCACCTGGGCATCCCGCAGCTCCGAGACCCGGAAGTCGCTGCCTTCCAGCGCCGCCATGTCGATATGGCCGGGGCTGGTGCGGACGGTGGCGAGATGCGTGCGGTCGAGCACGGTCGAAAACGGCTCGACATCCCGCGCGAGATAGCCTGGCGTATTGGCATTGGCGACGTTCGCGGCGATCGTCGCCTGGCGCACGGAGGCCCAGCCGGCCTGGCGCGAAGCGAGATCAAACAGGAATATCTTGTCCAAGCTGGTCTCCCTCGTCTGATGGGGCGACACTAGGCGCAGAACCTTGCACGAAGCTGGCGGGCGGGCGGCGAGGCCGAAAGGGCCTCAGTTGCTGGCAATCCGCGCCGAGGCCAGCGCCGCTCCGAAGCGGCGCAGGTTGTCGTCGGGCGTTCCCGGCCCGGCGGGAAACGCGATCCGGTCGATATGGACCCCGATGGCGGTGTCGCCGAACTCGACGCGGAAAGCGGCCTCGATCGCCTCTTCCCGGAAGTGCATGTCGATGCTGACATTGGGGGGAAAGCCCCACTCCGTCTCCATCGTCGCATGGCGGGCGTAGCGCACCCGGCCCGGCTTCATGAACAGTTCCGCCGAGGAGGCGACGAGGTCCTCGATGTTCGCGTCCTGGCTGCGGCTGATATAGGCCATCACCACGCCGGCATTGGTCAGGCAGAGTTCCGCCAGGAAGCCGCGGAGCGTTTCCGCCAGCATCTGCTCGAAGGGCAGAAGGGCGAGCTCCGGCAGGGATTGTCTCTCGAGGTGATGGGCACCGTCACCTTTGCGCATGTCCGCCTCGCGAATAGATGAAGTGCAATATCTTCGCGACCGGCCTGTAGAATTCCGGCGGAATCCACTGGTCGACCTGGACCGCTTCATACATGGCGCGCGCGAGGGCACGATCCTCCACCACGGGGACGCCGTTGCTCTCGGCGATCTCGCGGATCTTCAGCGCCACCAGATCGACGCCCTTGGCCACGATCAGCGGCGCCCCACCCTTCTGGCGGTCGTACTGGATGGCGATGGCGTAGTGGGTGGGGTTGGCGATCACCACCGACGCCTTGGGCACCGCGTTCATCATGCGTCGCCGGGCGCGCTCCATGGCGAGGGAGCGCATCCGCGCCTTGACCATCGGGTCGCCTTCCATCTGCTTGAACTCCTCCTTGACCTCCTGCTTGGTCATGCGCAGCTCGGCGCGCCAGTGCAGGCGGGACCAGACCAGATCGAGGCAGACCAGCACGATGGTGCCGACGCACACCGCCGACACCAGCCGCACCGCCAGCTGGAGGAGGATCGCCGGCAGCAGCACGGGGTCGGCCGAAAGCGCCGACACCACCTCCCCGCGGGCCGAATACAGCAGGATGCTGCAGACCAGGCCGATGGCGCCGAACTTGAAGAGCGACTTGAGGAAGTCGACATGGCCCTGCTTTCCGAAGATGCGGGACCAGCCGGCGGCGGGCGAGATGCGCGAGGCCTGCGGGCGGATGCGCTCGCCCACGATGCTGGGGGCGTTCTGGACCAGCGACGCGACGAGGCCGGCCGCCCCCAGCACCAGCACCACCGGGAGCAGGAACCGGGCGGCGGCGCCGAGCAGCATCCAGAACAGCGCGACGGCATCCTCGCCGGTGGACAGCGGGAAGCCGGCGGGATCGTCCAGCAGACGGGAGAGCCCGTCCGCCAGCATCCCCGCCTGGGGCTGCATGAAGAACGACAGGCTGGCAAGAATGCCGAGAAGCGAGGCGAACAGCGTCGCCTCGCGCGAGAAGGGAACATTACCCTTCTCCACGGCGTCGGCGATCTTCTTCTCGCTCGCTTCCTCGGTCTTGCTCTCCTTGTCGGTATCACCGGACATGAGGTGCCCTAGCGCACATAGGCATCGTCTTCGTTGCCCGAGTTCAGTTCGATTTCGCCGCGGCCCGCCATTTCAAGGGCGAGATCGGTGATGAGACGGCGCGCCTCGGCAACATCGCGCTGCGAGGATGGCTCGCTGCCCAGCAGTTCCTGCTCGACCATGCGCCGCACGCGCGAACCCAGCGACTGCAGGATGATCTCGCGGAACTCGGGGTCGGTCCCCTTCAGCGCCAGCACGGTGCGGTCGTTCGGCACCTGATCGAACAGCGAGGTCCGGGCGCGGGGCGCCAGCGTGATGATGTCGTCGAAGGTGAACAGCAGGCCCTTCAGGATCTCGGCCGACTTCGGACGGCTGCCGGCGAGGCTGCTGAGCACGTTCTCCATGTCGTCGCGCTCCATCTTGTTGATGATGTCGGCGATGCGGGCATGGGTGTCGGCGCCGGCGTTGCGCGCCAGGTTCATCATGAAGTCTTCGTGGATGGTGTCCTCAATGATCCGCATCGTCTCGTCGACGATCGGCTTGAAGGCCAGCATCCGCCGCATCACCCCGTTGCGCATGTCCTCGGGCAGGTGGCTCATCACCTTGGCGGCGCAGGAGGGCTTCACCTTGGACAGGATCAGCGCCGCGATCTGCGGGTGCTCCTTCAGGATGTAGGTGGCGATGGTGTTTTCGGCGACGCCGGAGATCCGATCCCAGATCGAGTGATGCGCCTGACCCAGCACATCGTTCATGATCTCGACGACCTTCTCCGGCGGCAGCACCCCGCTGAGCATCCGCTCCACATCCGCCGTGCTGCCGACCAGATGGGCGCCGGCGGCGAACTGGGTGGCGAACTCCTCCACCGCCAGTTCGACCTGCGGGGTCGAGACCGGCCGCAGCTCCGCGATGGCGCGGGTGACTGTCTTGATCTCCTCCGGGTCGAAATGCTTCATGAGCCGGCTCGCCATGGGCTTGCCCATGGCCATCAGCAGCGCGGCCACGCGGTCCGCACCCTGGAGCGGGCGGGAGACGATCCTCTGGGGGGCGGCGGCCATGGGCGCAGCCTCAGCGCGGAACTTCGCCGCCGGCCGCACCCACGATCTCGGTGAGCGATACGCCGAAGCGGGAGCTGTCCTCATCCACCACGACGACCTCGCCGCGCGCGATGATGCGACCATTGACGACGACGTCGACCGGCTCGCCGACGCGATGGTCGAGCGGGACGATGGCGCCGCGGCCGAGCTTCATGAGCTGGGCGACCGGCAGATTGGCCGAGCCGAGCACGACCTGCAGCGTCACCGGCACGCGCAGCAGCGATTCGAGGCCGCGCCCGGAGCCGAAATTCTCTTCCAGCGTGCCGGCACGCGGCGTTTCGGCGGAAGCGGCGATGCCGTCGGGGGAAAAGGTTGAGGTGTTCACGGCTCGAACTCCAGATTCGTGCGCGGACGCGGCGGACGGGAGGCGCCGAAGCGCTGGTCCATCTCGCCAATGATGTGCTCGGCGGCCTCGATGCGGTCGCACAGGGCGAGCAGCAGTTCCTGGCTGTCGCGGTTGAGCAGCGAGACGGCCTGATGGGCGCTGGACAGCGCGTCAGCGCTCTCGCGCAGCGCGACCCGATAGTCGCGCTGGCACGCCGTCAGCGTGTCGAGCTTGAGGTACATGATGATCACGCAGGCGCTCGTCACCACGAGGGAGACGAACAGCACGGCGTCAGCGGGGGAGAATATCATCGAGGAACTCCTGATCGAGATCGACCGCATCTTCGATACGCAAGACATAAGCGCCCTCGGCTTGCCCGAGGCTGCACCAGAACAGGGGCTGGTCGGGGCTCCCCAGCTTCACCTTGCTGCGCGGGGTCGCCTGCAGGGCCAGAACCTGGCCCACCTTCAGCGCCGCCACGTCGCCGAGCGCGATCTCACGCTCCTCGAGCACCGCCCGCAGGCGGACCTCGGTGCGCTGGACCTCGCCGCGGATGTGCTTGGTCCACACCGGGTCGCGCGGGGACGATTCGCCGGCCGCCGTGCTGGCCAGCTGCTGGCGCATCGGGGTGAGCGCGCCCTGCGGGATGAGCACGAACATCTCGCCGCCGCGGTTGATCGCCTGGAGCAGGAACTTGGCGCAGACGCACTGGTTGCTCCGCCGGCCGATCACCGCGAAGTCCATGCGCGTCTCCTGGCGCTGGAACTTGAAGCTCGCTTTGCTGACCAGGGCGAAGCAGGCCTGCAGGGCCTTGGCGGCCTGTTCGAACAGCGCCTGGGCGATGCGGATCTCGATGTTCGAGAACGAACGCTCGTCCTCGACCGGCGCTTCGGAACCGTCGGCGCCGAACAGCACCTCCACCATGGTGAAGACGAAATCCCGGTCGAAGCCGACGATCACCTGGCTGTCCCATTCCGGTGAATGGAACACGCCGGCAATGGCGTTGCCCTCGTAGCTGTCGAGCACGTCGCCCACCCGGGCGATCTCGACGGTGGAGAGGGAATAATAGGCCTGCGACGCGGCAAGGACCCGGAGGCTGTCGGCGCAGTGCGTCGCGAGGCGGTCGAAGATCACATGCAGCATCGGCAGCTTGTCGAGCGACAGGCCGGCGGCATCGAGCAGAAGGTCGCGAATGTCGCGGGGAGCGGTGACGGCGGTGGCTTTCATGTCACGCCGCCTGCTGCATGGCCGCGACAGACGGCACGTTGGAGATGGCCTCGCTCTCGACCTCGTCGATGGTCGGGCGGTCGGCGCCGGAGATGGTCTTGCGGCCATGCTCCAGCGCGATCTGCGGCAGGGCCCCGTTCATGTAGGCGATGAGCGACTGCTTCACGATGATGAAGGGCTGCACCTGCTTCTCCCGCGTCATCTTGATCTTGGTGGCGAGCGGAGACAGCACCGCATACGACATGAAGATGCCGACGAAGGTGCCGATCAGCGCCGAGCCGATGTAGTGGCCGAGGATCTCGGGCGACTGGTCGATGGCGCCCATGGCCTTCACGATGCCGAGCACCGCCGCGCAGATGCCGAGCGCCGGCAGCGCTTCGGCCACCGTGCTGACCGCGCCGGCGGGCTTGGTCTTGTGCTTCTTCACCGTCGAGATTTCCTGCTCCATCAGCGCCTCGATCTCGTGGGAGCGGGCATTGCCGATGACGATGAGGCGGGCGTAGTCGCAGATGTACTGCGTCAGCTCCTTGTCCTTCAGGATCGTCGGGAAGTGCTGGAACAGGGTCGAGTTCTGCGGGTCGTCGATATGACCTTCGACCTCGTTGCGCGGCCGGGTGCGAAGTTCCCGCATCAGCGCATAGAGCAGGCCGAGCAGCGCGAGGAAGTCCTTGCGCTTGGGCGCCTTGTTGCCCACCGCCTGGACGATGCTCGCACCGGTGTCCTTGATGGTCGACAGCGGGTTGGCGATGATGAAGGTGCCGATCGCGATACCGCCGATGATGACGAACTCGAACGGCTGCCAGATCACCTCGATATGGCCGCCCATGGCCATGAAGCCTCCGAGAAGGGAGGCGATGCCTACGATCAAACCAATTAAGACGCCCATTCGAAGCCCTCCGCTGTCCCTGCCGGTCTAGGCGGGCAAGGTTGCGCGGAGCTTGAGTCCGCCCGGCGGGGCGGCGCCGAAGGGGAAATGGAAAGGCAGGTCCGAGCAAGCTTCGCCCGTCAGGTTCAGCCGGATGCTCCCGGGGGAACCGCCAAATGGACACGACATTTGCGAGCTACCAGTCGCTGTCACGCGATCTCGCGCGCACGTTGAAGCTCAAGAGCGCCGAACCCAGCGTGGCGCTCGAAACCAAGTTCTACAAGGCCAACATCGGGCAGATCAAAAGCATCGATGACTTCCTGAAGAACACGCGCGTCTTCACCTACGCGATGAAGGCCTTCGGGCTGGAGGACATGGCCTTCGCCAAGGGCTATATGCGCAAGGTGCTGCAGGGCGGCGTCACGGATTCGTCCTCCTTCGCCAACCGCCTGAACGACGACCGTTTCGTCGCCTTCGCCAAGGCGTTCGATTTCAAGCAGTACGGCGCCCTGACGACGAGCCGGACCGAAGCCGTCACGCCGGTCGTGGACAAATATGTCCGCCAGTCCCTCGAGACCGACCTGGGAGCCGAGAACCAGGGGCTGCGGCTCGCGCTCTATTTCAAGCGCGAGGCCCCGAACGTGAAATCCGCCTACGGGCTGCTCGGCGACGCGGCGCTGTGGAAGGTCGTGAAGACGCTCTACGATTTTCCCGATGCCATGGCCAATGCCGACATCGCCAAGCAGGCCAGCGCCGTGAAGGCCCGGCTGAACGTGGCCGACCTCAAGGATCCGGTCAAACTCGATCGCCTCATCAGCCGCTTCACCGCGAAATGGGACGCCGCGAACGGCATCGCCGACAGCAGCGTCACCTCCCTGTTCGCCCGCAACAACACCCGGCTGGATATCGGAATGACGCTGATTTCACTCAAGTACGGAGGCTGATGTCGTGTCGTCAGGACTCTATGTCGCCCTTTCCGCGCAGATGGCGATGGAACGGCGCTTGAACACCATCGCCAGCAATGTCGCCAACATGAACACGCCGGGATATCGCGCGGAGGAGATCAAGTTCTCGGCGCTGCTCTCGAAGGCCGGCAAGGCCGAGGTCGCCTACAGCAGTGCCAATGAGAGCTACACCTCGACCCGGGCGGGACAGGTGACCTACACCGGCAACCCGCTCGACGTCGCGCCGCAGGGCGACGCCTGGTTCGCCGTGCAGACGCCGGCCGGACGCGCCTATACGCGTGACGGCCGCCTCCAGATGTCGGCCACGGGCGAGCTGAAGACCGTCGACAACTTCCCGATGCTCGATGCCGGCGGAACCATGCTGATGCTGGACCCCGCCGGCGGCGCCCCGACGATCGGTGCCGATGGCGCCATCACCCAGGGCGGCAACATCGTCGGTTCGATCGGGCTGTACCAGATTCCGGCCAGCGCGAAGCTGACCCGGAACGGCGCCTCGACGGTCATCCCCGACAAGCCCGCCCAGGCGGTGCAGGACTTCAGCGCGGTGGGCGTGCGCCAGGGCTACGTCGAAGGCTCGAATGTGGAGCCGATCCAGGAAATGAGCCGGCTGATCATGGTGCAGCGCGCCTTCGAGATGGCGGCCTCCGCCGTGCAGCTGAACGAGGACAGCACGTCCGAGGCCATCCGCTCGCTGGGACCCGCGTGACATGACCAATGCCTTGCTGAAGCTGCACGACGAGGTGCTCGCCGGGCTCGAGGAAGTGCCGCTGGTCCGGGTCGGCGGCTCGGTGTGCGAGGTCACGCCGACCTATCTCAGGGTCAACGGCCTCTCCCAACACCTCAGGCTCGGCGAGCGGGTTTCGCTCCAGCTCGCCGACCGCGCGGTGATCGGCGAGGTGGTGCGCCTCGACACCGGCGGCGCGACCGTGAAGCCCTTCGACGAGCGCACCGCCATCGGCATCGGCGCGGAGGCGTGGCGCGCCGGCGCGCTGGCCTTCCGCCCGCATTCAAGCTGGAAAGGCCGGGTCATCAGCGCGCTGGGCCTGCCGCTCGATGGCAAGGGCAGCCTTCCGCTGGGCGAGTGGCGCATGCCGCTCGACGGCGAGCCGCCGGATGCCATGAGCCGCGCCCGGATCGAGAAGCCGCTGCGCACCGGCGTGCGGGTGATCGACCTGTTCACCCCCATGTGCCAGGGCCAGCGTCTCGGCATCTTCGCCGGCTCGGGCGTGGGCAAGTCAACCCTGCTCTCGATGCTGGCCCGCTGCGAGGGCTTCGACACGGTCGTCGTTGCCCTGGTCGGCGAGCGCGGCCGTGAGGTCCGCGAGTTCCTCGAAGGCCCGCTGGCGCCGAACCGGCACCGTGCCGTGGTCGTGGTGGCGACCTCGGACGAGAGCGCGATGGTGCGCCGTCTGGCGCCGCAGGCCGGCCTCGCCGTGGCCGAGTACTTCCGCGATCGCGGCGAATCCGTGCTGCTGATCGTCGACAGCGTCACCCGCTACGCCCATGCCGCCCGCGACGTCGCGCTCGCCGCCGGCGAGCCGGCGGTGGCGCGCGGCTACGCACCCAGCGTGTTCAGCGCCCTGCCCCGCCTGCTGGAGCGGGCCGGCCCGGGCCTTGAAGGCACCGGCTCGATCTCGGCGGTGTTCTCGGTGCTGGTCGACGGCGACGACCACAACGATCCCGTGGCCGACGCCATCCGCGGCACGCTGGACGGCCACATCGTGCTCGACCGCGCGATCGCCGACCAGGGCCGCTTTCCCGCCGTCAACATCCTCGGATCGGTCTCCCGTCTCGCCGATCTGGTGTGGAGCCACGACCAGCGCGAACTCATCCGCAAGCTGCGGAGCCTGATCTCGCGGTTCGAGGACACCCGGGACCTGCGCCTGCTGGGTGGCTACACCCCCGGCAGCGACCACGAACTCGACCAGGCCGTGGCGGTGGTGCCGAAGATCTACGACGCCCTTCGTCAGCTCGCCGACGCGCCCCCGAGCCGCGATGCCTTCGCCGAACTGGCCCAGGCCATACGCGGCTGACCCACGCCAGTTTCGCACAAGCCTTTCATCGTCAATTGGCACCGGCTCCGATGGCCGGAGCATCACCGCCGCAGGAGTCTTCCATGAGCCTTTACGGCACGCTGCGCACCGGCGTTTCCGGCATGACGGCACAGTCCAGCAAGCTCGGCACCGTCGCCGACAACATCGCCAACTCCAACACGGCCGGGTACAAGCGGGCCTCCACCGAGTTCTCGAGCCTGCTGGAGCAGGGTCCGATCGGCGAGTACCAGTCGGGTTCGGTGGAAACGCGTATGCGCTACGCGATCTCCCAGCAGGGAGCCATGAACTACTCGACGTCCAACACCGATCTCGCGGTGCAGGGCAACGGCTTCTTCCTGGTGTCCGACACCGCCGGCACCTCGTATCTCACCCGCGCCGGCGCCTTCAAGGTGGACGCCTCCACCGGCAACCTCGTCAATACCGCCGGCTTCACGCTGATGGGCTACGACATCAGCAACGGCGCCCCGGATATGGTGCTCAACGGCGCCGGCGCGCTGGAGCCGGTGAACATCTCCGCCACGCGTCTGGCCGCCACGCCCTCGACCAAGGGCGCCTTCGCCGCCAACCTGCCCGCCGCGGCGGACGTGGTGGCGGGATCGACCCCGGCCAACAACGTTGCCGGCAGCTCCTATTCCCAGAAGTCCTCGCTGGTTGCCTTCGACAATGTCGGCAACAAGGTCACGCTGGACATCTACCTCACGAAGACCAGCGCCAGCCCGATCAGCTGGCAGATGTCGGTGTTCGACCGGGCCGCCGCGCCGGCCACCGGCACCTTCCCCTATTCGTCCGGCCCGCTGGCGACGACGGCGCTGAACTTCGACGAGAGGGGCGCCCTGACCTCGGTCCCGAGTCTCAGCCTCGCCGTGCCGAATGGCCAGCCGCTGACCCTCGACCTCACGGGAATGAGCCAGCTCGCGACCTCCTACACGCCGCTCTCCGCCACGGTGGACGGCAAGGCGCCCAGCGCCGTCGCCAGCATCCGCATCGACAAGGACGGCACGGTCAACGCCATCGACCAGAACGGCATGTCGAACGCGCTCTACAAGGTGCCGCTGGCCTTCGTCACCTGCCCGGACAATCTCAATCCGCGGGCGGGCAACGTGTTCGAGGTGACGGACGGCTCCGGCGCGATCCAGATCGGCACCGCCGACACGGGCGGGCTTGGGTCCATCGTCTCCGGCGCCACCGAGGCCTCGACCGTCGATGTCGCCACGGAGCTGACCGAGATGATCGTCGCGCAGCGGGACTACACCGCCAACTCCAAGGTGTTCCAGACCGGGACGGAGCTTCTCGACACCCTCCTGAGCCTCAAGCGGTGATGTCATCATGAGCCTGTCGCTCGCCCTCAACACCGCGCGTTCCTCGATCTTCGCGACCTCGACGCAGATCGAGACGACGTCCCGGAACATCGCAGGTGCCAGCGATGCCGGCAGCTCGCGCAAGATCGCCGTCACCACCACGAGCGCTACTGGCGGCGCCTATGTCGTCTCGATCTCGCGGGCCGTCGACACCGAACTCTATTCCCGCATGATCGGCGCGACCTCCAGCACGGCCGATCAGCAGGCCGTGCTGGAAGGTCTCGACCGGCTTCAGGCGGTGGTCGGTGATCCCACCAGCGAAACCTCGGTCGGTGCGCGGATCGGCAAGCTCGACGACGCGCTGGTGAAATACGCGAACGCGCCGGACGAGCCGGCGCTCGGCAGCGCCCTTGTCGTCACCGCACGCGATCTCGCCACCACGCTCAACAGCGCCAGCGCCTCGGTGCAGACGGTGCGGACCGAAGCGGACACCGCCATGGCCCGCTCCGTGGCCCGGGTGAACGATCTGCTCGGCCAGTTCGAGGCGGAGAATACCGCCGTGGTGCGGGGCACCTCGCTCGGCGCCGACGTGACGGACGCGCTCGACCGCCGCGACGGCATCCTGTCGAAGATCGCGGAGGAGATGGGTGTCACCACCCACACCCGCGGCAATAACGACATGGTCATCTATACCGACAGCGGCGTCACGCTGTTCGAAACCCGGCCACGGACCGTCGCCTTCCGGGAGACGCCCATCTACCAGCCGGGCACGGTCGGGAATGCGGTGACCGTCGACGGCGTCGAGGTGACCGGGGCCGAAGCGGCCATGCCGCTCAGCTCGGGCCGCCTGGTCGGACTGGCGACGCTGCGCGACGACGTCACCGTGACGTTCCAGACCCAGCTCGACGAGACCGCCCGCGGCCTGATCGACGCCTTCGCCGAGAAGGACCGCACCGGGGCTGGCGGTCCGCCGCGGCCGGGCCTGTTCACCGCCGGCAGCACCAGCCTGCCCGCCGTGGCGACAGGGCTTGCCAGCCGCATCGCCGTCGCCGCCGCCGTCGACCCCAGTCGCGGCGGGTCGACCTCCGTGCTGCGCGACGGCGGCATCAACGGCGCGGCCTATGTGGCCAACACATCGGGCAATGCCGGCTATGCGACCACGCTCAACAGCCTGCACGACACGCTCGACGCCGTCCGCGGCTTCGATGTCGCGAGCCAGCTCGACCCGAAGCAGAGCCTGAAGGACTTCAGCTCGGCCTCGATCGGCTGGTTGTCCGGGGTCCGGCAGAACATCTCGGCCAGCGTCGACAGCAACAAGGCCCTGCTGGCCCACGCCTCGAACGCGCTGTCCAACGCGACCGGCATCAACATGGACGACGAATACGCCCGGCAGCTCGAGCTGGAGCGCAGCTACCAGGCCTCCTCGAAGCTGATCGCCGTGATCAGCGGCCTGTTCGACACTCTCATGCAGTCGGTGAGGTGACATGCGCACCACCTTCATTTCCACACAGAGCCTTTCCAACGCCCCGCGTTCGGCGCTGCCGCGGCTTCAGGCCGAACTGTCCGACACCAGCACCGAGATCACCACCGGCCGCTACGCCGATGTCGGCAAGCAGCTCGGCGTCAGCACGGCGGAAAGCGTGCAGCTCCGGCTGGAGCAGGCGGCGCTCAGCTCGCTGAAGGACGGCAACGCCTCGGCGACCGCGCAGATCGACCGGACCCAGACCGCCCTGGCGGATATCCGCTCCGGCGCGGATTCCTTCCTGCAGCAGCTACTGGCGGTCACCGGAACCGGGGGCTCCGGCGCGGTGCTGCAGCAGCAGGCGAGCGGCATCCTCAACGACCTCACCGACACGCTCAACGTCACGGATGGCCGGCGCTACCTCTTCGGCGGGCTCAACAGCGGCGAAAAGCCCGTCGCCGCGCTGGCCGAAGGACCCGGCGCCGCGATCTCGGCCGCCTTCGCCAAGCGCTTCGGTCTCGATCCCGCCTCGCCGCAGACCGACCCGAAGGTCAAGGATATCACCGCCGCCGGCATGGCGGACTTCATCGACAAGGACCTTGCCGGCTTCTTCGACGAGGCAGGCTGGTCGGCGACCTGGTCCAACGGATCCAGCGAGAACCGCACCGCGACCATCGGGCTCAGCGAGCGCGTGGAGGTTTCGGCCAACGCCAATGAGCCAGCCATGCGCAAGCTGGCGATGGCATACACCATGGTGGCGACGCTGGGCACGCAAGCCCTGAGTGCTCCGGCGCTGCAGACCGTGATCGACCGTTCCCGCTCGCTGGTGGGGACGTCGCTCAGCGAACTCACCGCGGTCGGCGCCCGCCTCGGGGCGGCGCAGAACCGGATCGACGCCTCCAACGAGATGATGCAACGGGCGCAGGACGTGGTGCAGCGCCGGCTGTCGGCCCTCGAATCCGTCGACACCGCCGAAGCGAAGACCCGCTTCGACACCCTCTCGACCCAGATCGAGATGTCTTACTCCCTGACGTCTCGAATACTCAAAATGTCCATCCTCAACTACGTCTAACCGAAGGATTGAGGCGTCATGTACAGGTTTTCCTATGCCGACATCCTGGGCGACTCTGGCGCCGAAGGGCGCGAGGAGGAACGTCTCGCCCTCGATCACGCCATCGAGCTGCTGACCCGCGCCGAGAAGAGCGGCCCCTCCTCCGTCGAGGCCGCGCAGGCGGTGCTTTACCTCCAGAAGCTGTGGGGGTTCCTGATCCGCGATCTCTCGGACCCGCACAACGAGCTGGCCGACAGCCTGCGCGCGAACCTCATCTCGATCGGCCTCTGGATCATCAAGGAGGCCGACCAGATCGTACAGGAAAGGTCGACCAACTTTTCCGGGCTGATCGACGTCAACCGCACCATCCGCGACGGGCTGAGGTAATCCCACCATGCAGATCACGCTGAAACCCGGCGAGCGAATCTTCCTCAACGGCGCCGTCATACGGGTCGACCGCAAGGTGACCATCGAATTGATGAATGACGTGGCGTTCCTGCTGGAAAGCCACGTGCTGCAGGTGGAGGACACCACCACGCCGATGCGCCAGCTCTACTTCATCGTGCAGACGATGCTGATCGAGCCACGCAAGGAAGCCGCGGCCCGCAAGCTGTTCCGCGAGCAGCTCGCCGGTCTCATGGTCAGCTTCCAGAGCGAATCCATCGTGGTCGCGCTGGCTCAGGTCGGCAGCTTCGTCGACGCCGGGCGCCTGTTCGACGCCCTGCGCACGATCCGCCGCCTGTTCCTGGTCGAGGCCACCATCCTGGGCGGCACGCCCAAAGCGGCCTGAAAGGCAGCCCCATGACGAGCGTTTCCCCCCTGACGAGCACCTCGGGCCCCACGTCGACCTCGGCGACCAAGGCCGACACGAAGGCCGACGTGAAGGCCGCCAGCCTCGACTACACCGCCTTCCTGCGTCTCCTCATCGCCCAGATGAAGAACCAGGATCCGACCAAGCCGATGGATTCCACCGCCTATATGAGCCAGCTCGCCTCCTTCTCGCAGGTGGAGCAGAGCGTCTCGACCAATTCGAAGCTCGATTCCCTGCTGACCTCGTCGGCGCTGCAGACCGCCGACAACGCCATCGGCCGCAACGTGACGAGCGCCGACGGAACGATCTCCGGCCGGGTCGCCTCGGTCCGCATCACCTCGGAGGCGCCGGTGGCGACCCTCACCGATGGACGGGAAGTCACGCTCGGCGCGGGCGTGCGGCTCTCCTGATGAACGAGGCCGACGCCCTCGACCTCGTCCAGTCGGCGATCTGGACGATCATCATCGCCGCGGGACCCGCCGTCGGGGTGGCCATGCTGGTCGGAATCGCCATCGCGCTCCTGCAGGCGCTGACGCAAATCCAGGAGGTGACCCTCACCTTCATCCCGAAGATCATCGCCGTGCTCGTCGTCACGGCCCTGACCGGCACCTTCATCGGCCAGCAGATCCTCGCCTTCACCGAGGAGGTGTACGGCCGCATCAGCACGGGCTTCTGACCAGATGAGCGAGATCGGACTGCTAAACGCGCCTGCCGGCGCTCCTGCCGAACGCAACTCGCGCCGCGACGTCGCCTTTGCCGGCGGCATCGTCGCGATCCTGGCCATCCTGTTCCTGCCCATCCCGCCGGCGATGATCGACATCGGGCTTGCCCTGTCGATCGCGCTCTCGGTTCTGATCCTGATGGTGGCGCTGTGGATCCAGAAGCCGCTGGACTTCTCCTCATTTCCCACCGTGCTGCTGATCGCCACGCTGCTGCGCCTCGCGCTCGGCATCGGCACCACCCGCCTCATCCTCGCCCATGGCGGCGACGGGGTGACGGCCGCCGGCCACATCATCCATGGCTTTTCGCAGCTGGTGATGAGCGGTGACTTCGTCATCGGCATCGTCGTCTTCGCGATCCTGATCACCGTCAACTTCCTCGTCATCACCAAGGGCGCCACCCGCATCGCGGAAGTGGGCGCGCGCTTCACCCTCGACGCCATCCCCGGCAAGCAGATGGCGATCGACGCCGACCTCAATGCCGGGCTGATCGACGACAAGGAGGCCCAGCGCCGCCGCGCCGAGCTGGAGGAGGAAAGCGCGTTCTTCGGCTCGATGGACGGCGCCTCCAAGTTCGTCCGCGGCGAGGCGATGGCCAGCCTCATCATCATCGCGGTCAACATCTTCGGCGGCATCATCATCGGCGTCACCCGCCACGGCCTGCCGCTGAGAGAGGCGGCGGACGTCTTCACCCGGCTCTCGGTCGGCGACGGTCTCGTCTCGCAGATCCCCGCCCTCATCGTGTCGCTGGCGGCGGGCCTGCTCGTCTCGAAGGGCGGCACCCGCGGTTCGGCGGAAAAGGCCGTGCTGGGCCAGCTCGGCGCCTATCCCCGCGCCCTCTACGTCGCCTCCGCCCTGCTGTGCGCGCTGGCGCTGGTTCCCGGCCTGCCCTTCCTGCCGTTCGCGATCCTGGGCGGGCTGATGACCTTCGTCGGCTACACCATTCCCCGCCAGCTCGCCCGCAAGCAGCAGGAGGAGCGCGCCCGCGAGCAGGTGCAGCAGCAGCAGATCGCCGCGGAGGCGAAGGACTCGGTGAAGGAGTCGCTGCGCACCCACGAGATCGAGATCGCCGTTGGCAAGCAGCTCGCCACGGCCGTGCTGCGCAACCCGCCGGAGCTGGCTCACCGCATCGGCAAGATGCGGCGCAAATTCGCCGAGCGTTACGGCTTCGTGGTGCCGGAGGTGAAGGTCAGCGAGAGCCTCACCGTGCCGAGCAAAAGCTACCAGATCAAGATGCACGGCACCGTGGTCACCTCCCACGAGATGCGGATCGGCGAACTGATGGTCGTGATCGGCGACGGGCCGAAGCCGGACGTGCCCGGCGACGAGGTGCGCGAGCCGGCCTTCGGCATGCGCAGCATGTGGGTGTCCGAAGCCTATGCCGGCGAAGTCAAGCGCGAAGGCTTCACCGCCGTGGACTCCCTCTCGGTGATGCTCACCCATCTCAGCGAGGTCATCTCGAACAACCTGGCGCAGCTGCTGTCCTACAAGGACATGCGCGCGCTGCTTGATCGGCTGGATCCCGAATACAAGCGGCTGATCGAGGACATCTGCCCGGCACAGATCTCCTTCTCCGGCCTTCAGGCCGTCCTCAAGCTGCTGCTGGCGGAGCGCGTCTCGATCCGCAACCTTCATCTCATCCTGGAAGCGGTCGCCGAGATCGTGCCGCACGCCCGGCGTTCCGAACAGGTGGTGGAGCATGTCCGCATGCGCATGGCGCAGCAGATCTGCGGCGACCTCTCCAATGGCGGCACGCTGAACGTGCTGCGGCTCGGCGGCAAATGGGACATCACCTTCCACGAAAGCCTGAAGCGCGATGCCAAGGGCGAGGTGGTCGAGTTCGACATCGACCCGCGGCTCGTGGAGCAGTTCGGCACCGAAGCCTCCGGCGCCATCCGCGAGCGGATGAAGACCGGCGGAAACTTCGCCCTGGTCACCTCGCCCGACGCCCGGCCCTATGTGCGGATGATCGTCGAGCGCATGTTCCCCTCGCTGCCGGTGCTGTCCCACGTCGAGATCGCCCGCGGGGTCGAGATTCATTCGCTCGGAACGATCTCGTGACCGCGCTCGCGGACGCCTTCTTCATCGAGGCCTTCCTCATCTTCTGCCGCATCGGCGCCTGCCTCATGCTGATGCCCGCCATCTCGAGCGGCCGAATCCCGATGCATGTGCGGCTGTTCCTTTCCCTTGGCATTTCGCTTGGGCTGCTGCCGCTGCTCGGCCCCCGCGTGGGGCTGAGCGTGGCCGATGGCGGCCTGCCCGGACTGATCGGTGCCATCTTCGCGGAGCTGTTGGTCGGGGGGATGATCGGCCTGTTCGCGCGGCTCTTCCTCCTCGCGCTGCAGACCATGGGAACGGCGGTGGCCCAGTCCATCGGCCTTGCGACACCTGCCGGCATGGGCATCGAGGAAGACGCGATGCTGCCGGAGGTAACGACGCTGTTCACCCTCACCGGCGCCGTCCTGCTGTTCGCGACCGGCCAGCACTGGGCGATGCTGCGGGCGCTGATCGAATCCTACGACGGCATTCCCGCCGGTGCGGGACTGGCGCCGGTGCGATCCCTTTCCATGCTGGTCGACCAGCTCAGCCTGACCTTCACCGTCGCGCTCCGGCTTTCCGGACCGTTCCTGATCTACTCGATCATCTTCAATTTTGCGGTTGGCATCACCAACAAGCTGGTACCGCAGATCCCGGTCTACTTCATCGCGATGCCCTTCATCACCGCGGGCGGGTTGCTGCTGCTGCATTCCACGATCGACGACATTCTCGTCCAGTTCATGGCGGCATTCACCGCCTGGCTCCAGGCGATCTGACCATGAAAAGACTGCGGAAGGCCCGCCGGATCGAGGAACTGCACGCCCGCATCCACCAGCTCGCGGAACACCGGCTGGCGGCCCTCGAACGGCGAAAGGCCGAAACGGAGCGCGACCGCGCCGCCGTGCTGGCGACGCTCGCCGACGACCGGCTCGGCCCCGTTCTGGTGACCTATGCCGCCAACAGGCTGCGCCGCATCGACGCCGACATCCAGCGCCTGGAGACCGAGAGGGCGGCCGAAGCCGCCATCGTCCAGCGCGATGCGCTGCGGCTCAAGCGTGCGGAACGGCTGACGGCCAGGGCGGACCTCGCCGTCCGGGCCGACATGGAAAAGAAGAACCTCGACGACATCCTCGAGGCCCTCGCTGCCGCAGGGGGAGCAAGCCTCCCGCCAGCTTGACCGGCGAGAGTGGCACCAACCACTCAACGGTCGAGCCCCATGAGCATCAAACCTCCCTCCGACCTCATCCTGGACGTCGTGAAGGCCGCGGACCCGAACAAGGCACAGGCGATTGCCCTGCGCCTGAAGCAGATGGGCGGGCCGGGGAATGCCGATACACTTCAGTTCGCCGACGCGCTCGGGCAGACGGAGCCGAACCCGCCGGCGGCTCTGGCCGGCGGCAGCCCCCTCAGCGGCGTGACGGCCGGCGCGCTCAGCAACGCGACCGCGCTCTCCGCGTCGAGCGGCAGCGGCCGCGCGGGCGAGGCGCATCGACGCTTCGAGGCCATGGTTCTCTCGAATTTCGTCGAGTCGATGCTGCCCAAGTCGAATGCAACCCTGTTCGGCGCCGGTACGGCAGGTCAGGTCTGGCGATCCATGCTCGCGGAGCGGATCGCCAACGAGGTCGCGCAGGCCGGCGGCATCGGCCTTGCCGAACGGCTTGGTTCGGCGCGTACCAACACCAGCGGAGCCGCCTGATGGTCACCCCCGTTCCCCAGCTTGCATCCTTCGAGCTCGGCTTCGAGCGCATGGCCCCGGTCGGCAGTCCGGCGGTGGCAACGTCCATGCTGCACGGGCTGCTCGATCGGCTCGAGGAAGCCATCGACGAAGAGACCTCGGGCCTTGAGCGTCGCGCCGCGCTGGACTTCACCGAGATCAGCCGCCGCAAGAGCCGCAGCCTGCTCGAACTGAGCCGCGCCACGCGGGCGCTGCCGCAGGCGATGGATGGCCGGCTGCTGGAACGGCTGGCCCGGCTGCGCGCCAAGCTGCTGCGCAACCAGGAGCTGCTCGGCATCCATCTCGCCGCCGCCCAGGAAGTGGCCGGCATTCTCGGCAGCGCCATCCGCTATGCCGATTCGGACGGGACCTATTCGTCCGCGCCGCACGCCAGCGGACCCGCCGCCCGATGATCAAGATCCTCGTGATCGGACTGTGGGTCTGCGCCGTGACGCTGATGTCGAGCTATGGCGGCGCCCGCTGGGCAGCCGGCACCCCGCTCAAGACGGAGGAGAAGTACCTCCAGGGGCTCGAATACCGGCGGCTCGACCCGATCAACGTACCCATGATCATCGACGGCGACGTCAAGGGCTATGTCGTTGCCCGCCTCGTCATGACCGCCGACGCAGAACTTCTGCACAGGCTCCCGATCGAGCCGCAGATTTTCCTGATCAACGAAGCGTTCGACGAAATCTACATGCACGCCCGGATCGAATTCGGCCAGCTCGCCAAATACAATCTCAACGAGATCATGGAGAAGATCAAATCCCGTACGAATGAGAGGCTGAAAGGCCCTGTCGTTCAGGATGTTCTCGTCGACGCCATCAACTACATCGACAAGACAGAGATACGCTCTCTGGCGCAGAAATCGCGCAGCAGCAAGCCTGAAACAAGCAAGACGGCGTCAAGTGGATCCGGGTCCGCGCCTTCCACGACCGACCATGGCGCCAAACCCGAAAACAGCTCGCATTGATCCAGACTGGATACCCGAACATGAAGATCATCGGTAAAATCTACGCCATCGTGGCCGTGCTCGGTGTCGCAACCGCTACCGTGAGCGGGCTGTCGATCTACACGCTGAAGCGCCAGAGCCAGTTGAACGAGGAACTCGACGTCAGCGCCCAGCGCGCCTTCCTGGCCGAGCGCATGAATGGCCTCGTCAGCGCGGTAGTGATGGACGCCCGCGGCATCTACATGTCCTCCGACGCCGCCGCCGCGAAACCGTTCGCCGCCGGCATGCAGCGCAGCCTCGACGATCTGAGGAGCGTGTTCGGCCAGGCCGGCGAGCTTGCGGACGACAAGGATCGGTTCGCCTTCAAGGACGTTGCCAAGGACGTGACGAAGTTCCTGGAGTTCCGTACGGAAACCGTGCGGCTGGCGCAGACCGAAGGCCCGCAGGCCGCCAACGCCCAGGGTAACAACGACGCCAACCGGTCAAACCGCAAGGCCCTTCAGAGCTCGCTGAACGCGCATGTCGAGCATGTCCGCGCGGCGCTCGACCCGTTGCGTCAGCAGGTCGAAGACTTCGGCCAGTTGGCCATCACCATGATCATCGGCGCGAGCGTCGCCGGCCTTCTCCTGGCGATCGGCATCGCCCTGCTCATCGGCATCAGGACCCTCAGCCGGCCGATCATGCGGGTGTCCCAGACCCTCAAGACCGTCGCGTCCGGCAATCTCGACGTCGCGGTCGAAGACCATCCCGGCACCGACGAGGTGGGCGACCTCTGGCGCACCACCGGCGAGCTGCTGGTCACCCTCAAGGAAGCCGCCCGGCTCCGCGCCGATCAGGAGGCCCAGGCGGGACGCCTGGAAATGGAAAAGCGCGCCGCGATGCGTGAGCTGGCCGAGCGTTTCGATAGCGAAGTCTCGGGCGTGGTGCAGTCCGTCGCCGCCGCGGTGACCCAGCTCGAGCACTCCGCCTCCTCGATGAGCTCGTCCGCCGACGAAACCAGCCGCCAGTCCACCGTGGTCGCGGCAGCGGCCGAACAGGCGACCAGCAACGTCCAGATCGCCGCCTCCGCCGCGGAAGAACTCGCCGCCTCGGTTCGCGAAATCGGGCAGCAGGTGTCCTCCGCCGCGAAGATCGCCGGCGAAGCCACCGATCAGGCCAGCAGCACCGCCGAGGTGGTCCGGGGCCTTGCCGCCAGCGCCCAGCGCATCGGCCAGGTGGTGAACCTCATCACCGACATCGCCTCGCAGACCAACCTGCTCGCGCTCAACGCCACCATCGAGGCGGCACGCGCCGGCGAAGCGGGCCGCGGCTTCGCGGTGGTGGCGCAGGAGGTGAAGACCCTGGCGGAACAGACCTCCAAGGCGACCGACGAGATCTCCTCGCACATTGCCGCGGTGCAGGGCGCCACCAACAATGTGGTGCAGGCGATCGAGGGCATCTCCGGCACGATCCGCCGGATCGACGAGATCTCCGGCGCCATCGCCACCTCGATCGACGAGCAGGGCGCCGCGACAGGGGAAATCGCCCAGAACGTCCATCAGGCGGCGCAGGGCACCCAGGAAGTCTCGGCCAGCATCTCCTCGGTCAGCACGGCCGCGGCCGACACCGGCCGGGTCTCCAGCGAAATCGTTCGCTCGGCGGCCGAGCTGTCCGCGCAGGCCAACCGGCTGCGCCGCCAGGTCGACACCTTCGTGGAACGCGTCAGGGCCGCCTGACGCCTCTCGCCGGCCCCGCTGCCGGTTTCCCCATCGCTTCCCGTCGCACGCGAGACCCGCCATGGACGATTTGCTTCGCGAGTTCCTGACCGAAACCAATGAGAGCCTCGACATGGCCGATGTCGAGCTGGTCAAGTTCGAGCTCGATCCCAACAACAGCGAAATCCTGAACAACATCTTCCGTCTCGTGCACACCATCAAGGGCACGTGCGGCTTCATCGGGCTGCCCCGTCTTGCCGGCATCGCCCACGCCGCCGAAACCCTGATGGACCGGTTCCGCGAGGGCATGCCGGTGACCACCGAGGCGGTCGGCCTGGTGATGCGGTCGATCGACCGGATCAAGCTGGTTCTGGCCGAGATCGAGCGCAATGACGGCGTCGAACCCGCCGGGGATGACAGCGATCTGATCGCCGAGCTTGAGGCGCAGGCCTCGGGTGCCGCACCACGGCCTTCGGCGCCGGCCCCGCGGCCGGCCGCGCCCGCGCCCGCACCCGCGCCGCGGGTCAATGCTGTCGCGGCGCCGGCGCCGGAGCGCCCGATCCTGCCCGGCGAGGTATCGCTTGAGGAACTGGAGCGGGTCTTCCGCGAGACCAAAGCCGAAACCGGCCCGCTTTCGGCTGCCGGCGGCGTGGCGGCACCGCTCTCCCCGGCGCAGGGCGCCAACGATGCCAAGACCCCGGCCGTCAACCACGAATCCTCGGTTTCCTCTCAGACGATCCGCGTCAATGTCGGGGTGCTGGAGCACCTGATGACGATGGTCTCGGAGCTGGTGCTCACCCGCAACCAGCTGATGGAGATCAGCCGGCGCAACGAGGACCAGGACTACAAGGGGCCCCTGCAGCGCCTGTCCAATGTGACGGGCGAACTGCAGGAAGTGGTCATGCGCACGCGCATGCAGCCCATCGGCAATGCCTGGCAGAAGCTGCCCCGCATCGTGCGCGACCTCGCCCAGGAACTCGGCAAGCACATCGAGCTTGAACAGCACGGCGCCGAAACCGAGCTGGACCGCCAGGTCCTCGACCAGATCAAGGATCCGCTCACGCACATGGTCCGCAACTCGGCGGATCACGGGCTGGAGACACCTGCCGCACGCCGGGCCGCCGGCAAGCCGGAGAAAGGCACGATCCGCCTGTCCGCCTATCACGAGGGCGGCCACGTCATCCTCGAAATCTCCGACGACGGTCGCGGCCTCGATGTCGACCGCATCAAGGCGAAGGCGATCGAGAACGGCCTGTGCACTGAGGCCGATGCCGCCCGGATGAGCGACACCCAGATCTACCGCTTCATCTTCCACGCCGGACTTTCGACGGCGGCGGCGGTGACGAGCGTCTCCGGTCGCGGCGTCGGCATGGATGTCGTGCGCTGCAATATCGAGGCGATCGGCGGCACGGTCGACGTCCGTTCGAAGCGCGGCCAGGGCTCCACCTTCACAATCAAGATTCCGCTCACGCTCGCCATCGTGCCGGCGCTCATCGTGGAATCGACCGGCGAGCGCTTCGCCCTGCCGCAGACCTCCGTCGTGGAACTGGTGCGGGTCCGCTCCGGCTCCGAGCATGCCATGTGCTTCATCAAGCACGCGCATGTGCTGCGGCTGCGGGATCGGCTGCTGCCGATCATCGATCTCGGCGCCGTGCTCGGCCTCTCCTGCCATTATGGCGAACGGCCGGAAGGTGAGCTGATCGCGGTGATGCAGGTCGGCAGCCAGCGTTTCGGCGTCGTGCTCGACAGCGTGTCGCACACCGAGGAAATCGTGGTGAAGCCGCTGTCGACGGTTCTGCGCGGTGCCTCGCTGGTCTCCGGCAGCACCATTCTCGGCGACGGACGGGTGATCATGATCATCGACCCCAACGGCCTTGCCCAGATCGCGGCGTCGCGCGCCGAGAAGACGGGCGAAGCTTCCGAGGCCGCACGCGCCACCGACGACCGGCAGCAATCCGCCAGCCTCTCGCTGCTGCTGTGCCGCGCCGGCGCCCAGGGCATCAAGGCGGTGCCGCTCTCCCTCGTCACCCGGCTCGAGGAACTCGACACCGGGCAGATCGAGGAGGTCAGCGGACGGTCCGTGGTGCAGTACCGCGGCACCCTCATCCCGATCGTCTACGCCAATGCGGAAGTGGAGCGTCGCACCTCCGGCCGGCAGCCGCTCCTCATCTTCTCCGAGGGCGCGCGGACCATGGGCCTCGTCGTCGACGAGATCGTCGACATCGTCGAGACCACGCTCGATCTCCAGCTCTCCTCCGGCGCGCCGGAGATCATGGGTGGCGCGATCATCAACGACATCGCCACCGAGGTGCTGGACGTCGCCTACTACCTCGAACATGCCTTCGGCGACTGGTTCGACATTCCGATGACCCGCCGCAATGCCGGCCCGCCCGCGCGCCTGCTTCTGGTGGACGACAACGCGTTCTACCGGGCGATGCTGGAGCCGGTGCTGAAGGGCAATGGCTACCTCGTCACCACCTGCGCGTCGGCGGACGAGGCGCTGCAGCGGCTTTCCGGTGACGACCGCTTCGACGCGGTGGTGAGCGAAGTCGACATGCACGGCATGGATGGCTTCCGCTTCGCCCAGCATGTGCGCGACGAGCTGCACATGGAGAACCTGCCGATCATCGCGGTGGCGACCGCGCAGAGCGCCGACTCCATCGAGCGCGGCCGCCAGGCCGGCTTCACCGACTACGTCGCGAAGTTCGATCGCCCCGGCCTCATCGCCGCGCTGCGCGAATTCGCCCATCACTCCGAGGAGAAGGCCGCATGAGCCAGACCCACATCTCTTCTCTGGACCGCCACGACGCGCGCCAATACGTGACGGTACGCATCGGAGGCCAGCTCTTCGGCCTTCCGATCTCGTCCGTGAACGAGGTTTTCGCCCCCGACAACATCACCCGCGTGCCGCTCGCGTCGTTCGAGATCGACGGGGTGCTGAACCTGCGTGGCCGCATCGTGACCATGATCGACATGCGTCGCCTGCTGGGGCTGCGCGACAGCATCGCCGCCCCGATGGCGGTCGGCATCGAACGCGCCGGCGAGGCCTTCGCCCTTCTCATCGACGATGTCGGCGACGTGCTGCTGCTCGACGACAGCACGCTCGAGGTCAACCCGACTAACCTCGACGACGAATGGATGGGCTTCGTCGACGGGGTCCACCGCCTCTCCGGCGAACTGATGCTGGTGCTCGACGTCGAGCGCACGCTCGCCCGCATCGGCGTCGCTCACGCCGCCTGACGCAAACGAACCACGGGAAAACTCCCATGAAAACCTGCCTTGTGGTGGATGATTCCGCCGTCGTCCGCAAAGTCGTGCGCGGCATGCTGGAACGCTGGTCCTTCGACGTCCAGGAGGCCGACAACGGCGAGCGCGCGCTGCAGCGCTGCTCCGGCAGCATGCCGGACGGCATCGTGCTCGACTGGAACATGCCGGTCACCGACGGGCTGCAGTTCCTCGAGCGGCTGCGCGCGAGCGAGGGGGGCTCCGCCCCCAAGGTCATCTTCTGCACGACGATGAACGAGATCGACCACATCGCGCGGGCACTGTCGCTCGGTGCCGACGAGTACATCATGAAGCCGTTCGACGAGGACATCCTCCGGGAAAAGCTCGAAGAGGTCGGCCTGCTGGAGAAACCCGCTCCATGACCGCCAATGCCGCCTCCGCTCCGCCAACATCCGCCGGCGCCGCTCCCATCAAGGTCATGATCGTGGACGACTCGGTGTTCATCCGGGGTCTGCTGTCGAATTGGCTGAGCGAAAGCGGCGAGTTCCAGGTCGTCGCCAGTCATGCAAATGGCCGGCGGGCGGCGGACGACGTGCAGCGTGCCCAGCCCGACCTGGTCATTCTGGACCTCGAGATGCCCCAGATGGATGGCCTCACCGCCCTCCCTCTCATCCTCGAACGCAAGGCCGGCACGGCGGTGCTGGTCGCTTCCGCGCTCACCCGCCGGGGTGCGGAAGTCAGCCTGCGGGCGCTGACGCTCGGAGCCGCCGATTACATTCCCAAGCCGGACGCCGCCCGCGGCGTCGCCGCCGCCGACGAATTCCGCAGCGAGCTGCTCGCGAAAGCAAGGAGCCTCGGTGCCCGCGCCCGCCGGCGCGGGATTCCGCGTCCGCCAATCGGCCCCGCGGCCGTCAGCACCGCCGCACCGGCGGCCGTGGCCTCTACGACGGCCTTCGCGCCCGCTCCGGCGGTGGTGGCCTCCGGCCCCGAGAGCGCGCCCGCCACGCCGCGGCGGATGCGACCCTTCTCGATGATGCCGGTCGGTATTCTCGCGATCGGCAGTTCCACCGGCGGGCCCCAGGCGCTTACACGGCTCTTCGCCGACGTCGGACCGTATATCGGCAGCATCCCGGTGGTGCTGGTCCAGCACATGCCGGCCACCTTCACCCCTATCCTTGCCGAGCATATCGCCCGCGCCTCGGGGCGGCCCTGTGCCGAGGGACGCGACGGCGAGGCGATCCGGCCGGGGCAGATCTATGTCGCCCCCGGCGGCCTCCACATGAAGCTCGTGAAGGAAAACGGGCAGGTCCTCATTCGCCTGAACGAGGAGCCGCCGGTGAACTTCTGCCGTCCGGCCGTCGACCCGCTGTTCGATTCGGTCGCGGCGCTCTACGGGACGGCCGCGCTCGGCGTGGTGCTGACGGGCATGGGCGCCGACGGGGCCAAGGGCGCCGTGCGCATCGCCGACAGCGGCGGCAGCATCCTCGCCCAGGATGAAGAAAGCAGTGTCGTTTGGGGCATGCCGGGCGCGACCTTCGCCGCGGGAGCCTGCGCGGCCGTTCTCCCGATCGCCGACATCGGCCGACGGGTGACGCGCCTCGTGACAGGGGGACGGGAATGATATCCGCCAGCGATTATGATTTTCTCAGCCGGTTCCTGAAGATCAAGTCCGGCCTCGCTCTCTCCAAGGACAAGCAGTATCTGATCGAGAGTCGGCTCGATCCGGTGTTGCAGAAGTTCGGCCTGCCGGACATGAGCCGTCTCGTCGCCCAGCTGCGGGACGCTCCTCCCGCCCCGCTGGTCGAGGCGGTGGTGAATGCGATGACCACCAACGAGTCGCTGTTCTTCCGCGACAAGAGCCCGTTCGAGCTGCTGACGGCCACGATCCTCCCCGATCTGTGCCGCCGACGCCCGGCAGGCCAGCCTCTGCGGATCTGGTGTGCCGCGGCTTCGACGGGGCAGGAGCCCTACTCCATCGCGATGCTGCTTCAGGAAAATGCCCGCCTGCTTGGCGGCCGCAAGGTGGAGATCATCGCGACGGACCTCTCGACGGAGGTGATCGCCCGCGCCCAGCAGGGCATCTACAACCAGTTCGAGGTGCAGCGCGGTCTGCCGGTGCAGTACCTGCTGCGCTACTTCAAGAAAAATGGAGAACTCTGGCAGGTCTCGGACGATATACGCGCCATGGTGCGCTTCTCCAACCTGAACCTGCTGCAACCCTTCAGCCACCTCGGCATGTTCGACATCGTCTTTTGCCGCAATGTGCTGATCTATTTCGACATTCCGACCAAGGCCGAGATCCTCTCCCGCGTGGCGAAGGTGCTGACCAAGGATGGCTACCTGATCCTGGGTGGCGCCGAGACCGTGCTCGGCATCTCCAGCGACTTCGTGGCCGGACCGCAGCGTGGCTATTATATCCAGGCGGCGGCCGGGGCGGCGGCACCCGTGGCCTTCCGCGCGGCCGAATAGCCGCACCCTTGCCTGACAACCCTCGTCGCCGCTGCGGCGGAGCAAGGCCAGGCGCAGTCCGCGGTCAGGACCGAACCGGACGAGCGAGGCATTGGCGTTGCCTCGCCGGGGAGCATGATGCTCCGTGCCTTTTGTCGTTGCATTTCCCACAGAAAACCAAAATTCATGTGGGTACGATGCATGTGCGGCCGGCGATTTCCGGCCGCACGCCAGCGGTGAGAGGTCGAGGCCATGTCCCTGAAGCGGCAGAGCGACATTCTGCACGCCGTACGCGAGAGCGGCAGCTACAGCATCACCGATCTCGCGGAGCGACTGGCCGTCTCGACCGAAACGATCCGCCGCAACATCCGGCCGCTGATCGAGAACGGCTCCCTGCTTCGGTTCCATGGCGGCATCATGGACCCGGACCATCAGGACGAACCGCCGTTCCAGCGCCGCATGCAGGTGAACCGCGAGTCGAAACGCCGCGTTGCCGCCCTCGTCCGGGGCATGATCCACGACGGCGACAGCCTTATCCTCGACAACGGCACCACCACCACCTATGTCGCGGAGGCCTTGCGCGATCATTCCGGCCTCGTCGCCGTGACCAACTCGGCCCAGATTGCCTGCCGCCTGTCCTCGCGAAACAACAACCGTGTCTTCATGGCCGGCGGCGAGCTGAGCGGCGACGACGCCGCCGCCTTTGGCGCGGGGTCGCTGGATTTCCTGCGCCAGTTCGAGGTGAAATACGCCCTTATCTCGGTGGCCGGCGTCACCGGCCGCGGTGATCTCGTCGATTTCCATCTGTTCGAGGCCGAATTCTCACGTGCCGCCATGAAGCAGGCGCGGGAGACCTGGGTCATCGCCGATACCTCGAAGTTCGGCCGGGACGCGCCGGTCAGGGTCTGCGACCTCGCCGCGATCGACGTCATCGTGTCCGATGGCGCGCCGAGCCCGGAATTCGCCCGGCTCTGCCGGCAGGCGGATGTCCGTCTCGTCACCCCGCCCTAGGACCAGTCCCGGGCGACCGGCCATCCCCAGCCGCCCGCGCCTCAGCCGAACATGCGGGCCATGGCGGGGTCGTAGGGCGGCTCCAGATGCAACGTGCAGGGCACCCGCTCCGTCGCCACCTCCAGCTCATAACGGCCGGCGGCAAGCCAGGCCTCGTCCAGCCCGGCCTCCTTCTGCCGGACATAGCCCAGGCCCACCGGCCTTCCAAGCGTGTGGCCGAAGCCGCCGGAAGACAGCCAGCCCACCCGTTCGCCGTCGCGGTAGATGGTCTCGCGGCCGAGCAGCACGATGTCGGGGTCGTCCACCGTGAAGGTGCAGAGCATCTTCTTCAGCCGGGTGCCGCGCTGGGCCTCCAGCGCCTCGCGGCCGAGGAAAGGCACGTCGCCGCCCCGCACCGCCCAGCCGAGGCCGGCCTCGAACGGGGTATGGTCCGGCCCGATATCCGAGCCCCAGGCCCGGAACGCCTTTTCCAGCCGCAGGCTTTCGATGGCGCGGTAACCGGCATTGACGATGCCGGCCTCTGCCCCCGCCGCCATGAGCGCTTCATACACCGTGACGGCGAACTCCGTCGGCAGATGAAGTTCCCAGCCGAGTTCGCCGACATAGGACAGCCGGAGCGCCAGGGTCGGCGCGCCGGCGACACCGATCCGCCGCGCCCGCCCGAAAGGAAAGGCGGCGTCGGACACGTCTTCCCGCGTCAGCTTCACCAGCACCTCGCGCGCCTTAGGGCCAGCCAGCGTGAGCACGGCATAGGCCGAGGTGACGTCGACGAGATGGGCATCCAGCCCCGCGGGGATATGGCGACGGATCCAGCTGCGGTCATGGGTGGCCAGCGCGGTGCCGGAGACGATGTAGAATTCGCCCTCGCCCACCTTGGCCGCGGTGAGCTCGCACTGGATGCCGCCGCGCGGGTTCAGCATCGGGGCATAGACGAGGCTGCCGACTGGCCCGGAGACATCGGCGGCGGTGAGGTAGGCCAGCGCCGCCTCGGCATCCTGCCCGATGAGCTGGAACTTGCCGAAGGAACTCTGATCGATGACGACGACGCCCTCGCGCGCCGCCTTGTGCTCCCGCCCGACCGGGGCGAACCAGTTCGGCCGGCCGAAGGTGTGGCTGTCGGCGGCGGTCTCGCCCGGGGCGGCGAACCAGTTCGGCCGCTCCCAGCCCAGCTTCTCGCCGAACACCGCGCCCTGCGCCTTCAGCCGGTCGTAGAGCGGGGAGCGGCGCAGCGGACGGCCGCTGGCGTGCTCCTCATGCGGCCAGGCGATGGTGTAGTGCTTGCCATAGGCCTCCAGCGTGCGCTGGCGCACCCAGGAGACATCCTCGTGATTGCGGCCGAAGCGGCGGATGTCCACCGGCCAGAGATCGTAGGGCGGCTCGCCGCCGGCGACCCATTCCGCCAGAACCTTGCCGGCGCCACCGCCGGAGGCGATGCCGAAGGCGTTGAAGCCGGCGCCGACGAAGAAATTGGCCAACTCCGGCGCCTCGCCGAGGATGAAATTGCCGTCTGGCGTGAAGCTCTCCGGGCCGTTGATGAGCTGGCGCACGCCGGCCGTCTCCAGCGCCGGCACCCGGCCGAGGGCGAGCTCCATGATCGGCTCGAAGTGGTCGAAATTGGACGGCAGAAGCTGGAAGTCGAACGCCTTGGGAAAGCCGTCCACCGCCCAGGCGATGGGGTTCGGCTCATAGCCGCCCATGACGAGGCCGCCGACCTCCTCCTTGTAGTAGGTCAGCCGGTCGGGATCGCGCAGGGTGGGCAGGTTCGGGGTGACGCCGGGGATCGGCTCGGTGACCATGTACTGGTGCTCCACCGAGACCAGCGGCACATTGACCCCGGCGAGCCGGCCGACCTCGCGTGCCCACTGTCCCGCGCAGTTCACCACCACTTCGCAGGCGATGCGTCCCTCGCTGGTCTCCACCGCCACCACGCGTCCCGCCACCACCTCGATTCCGGTGACCGCGATATTCTCGATGAGGCGGGCGCCATGGGTGCGCGCGCCCTTGGCGAGGGACTGGGTGATGTCAGTCGGGTTGGCCTGGCCGTCGGTCGGCAGGAAGGCAGCGCCAACCACGTCGGAAATGTCCATCAGCGGCCACAGCGCCTGCGCCTCCTTCGGGGTGAGCAGGTGCATTTCGAGCCCGAAGGAGCGCGCCGTCGTGGCCTGCCGCTTCACCTCGGTCCAGCGTTCGGCATTGCAGGCCAGCCGCAGGCCGCCATTCATCTTCCAGCCGGTGGCGAGGCCGGTCTCGGCCTCCAGCGTGCGGTACAGCTTCACCGATTCGCCGAGAAGCTGGGTGATGTTGGCGGACGAGCGCAGCTGGCCGACCAGCCCCGCCGCATGCCAGGTGCTGCCGGAGGTGAGCTTGTGCCGCTCCAGCAGGACGACGTCCTTCACCCCCATCTTGGCGAGGTGATAGGCCGTGGAGGTGCCGATGATGCCGCCGCCTATGACGACGATGCGTGCCTGCGTCGGAAAAGCGGCCATTCCCTCACCCCATTGCCGGCGTCGCGCCCGGTGCGGCGCGCCTGCCCATTCCACGGCGCGGAAGTGTCGACCGGCTCACCGGACAAAGTCAACACAATCCCACATTATCCCTCAGAACACGTCACCCATACGCGGAAGCCGGACCGTCGCCTGAGCATGCGCAAGACGGCAACGCCAGGAAATGAGAGGCCGACACACCTACCTGAAGGTGTACGTGCGGCGCCGCACCTGTTGCGGTTATTGCGTTAGCCCGCGCCGCGGAGCACCGCCAGAGCGGCGTCGAAACGGGCGAGGTAGTCCTCGGTATAGGCGACATAGTCGAAGGCGATGTCGGAGCGCGTTTCCGACACCGCGCTCCAGAGCGCCTCGCGCAGCAGCGACGCGCACTTGAACGCCGCGAAACCGCGTCGCGCCGCCTCGCCCGGCTCCCCGCCGAAATAGGCGGCGAGCATCGCCTCCTCTTCCGCCGGGCCGAAACCATTGTTGGAGGCGAGGTTGGCGAGGTCGAACAGCGGGCTGTTGAGACCGGCATAGTCCCAGTCGAGCAGCCAGAGCCGTTCGCCGTCGTCGAACAGATTGGCGGCAAGCAGGTCGTTATGGCCGAACACGATGCTCACCGGGCCGACCAGCGCCTCGGTTTCCTCCGCTGCCGCGCGCAGGGCCGGAAGCCGTGCGGCGATCCGGCAGCCTTCCGCCTCCAGCGTCGCGAGATAGGAGCGGATGACCTGGAACACCCAGAAAGCCAGCACAGGCCCGCGGATATGGCGGGCGACCTCGCTGTGGCAGCGGCGGACGAGATCGACGATGCGCGGCAGCATGTCGGGGCGGCGCACATCCTCGGGTGTCAGCGATCGCCCGGGCAGGAAGCGGGTGACCATCACCCCCGGCGTCGAGAACACCACCTCGGGCGAGATGCCGGCGGCATGGGCGGCCTCGGCGGCGGCGAGCTCGTTGAATCGCATGACGCCGTGGACCGGAATATCCTCGCCGAAGCGCACGACATAACCGGCGGCACCGTCGATGACCCGGTAGTTCTTGTTGGTGATGCCGCCCGCGAGGGGGGCGACATCCACCTCGCCGCGGAAAATCGGCAGGGAGCGTATGCCCTCCATGGGATCGAACGCGGTCTTCGTCACCTGCCTCTCCAGCCCTCGTCCTCGGTCCAGCGAGAGTGGCGGCAAAGCCGGGCGCGCGCAACGGCGTGGCGGCCGCTCGAAGCACGATCCCACATGAAAGGTGGCTTTATGTGGAAATGAAGCGAGAGGGGCGCCGCTCGTGCGACGCCCCTCCGGCTCGATCAGACGGTGGTGACCAGCGCCTCGCGCGGCCGGCGCACTTTTTTCAGTCCGTCCAGCCAGTCCTCCCCGCTCTTGCGATAGCCGAGCGGCAGCAGGGTGACGGAACGCAGCCCCCTTTCGCGCAGCCCGAGAATGGCGTCGACCCCGTCGGGGTCGAACCCCTCCATCGGCGTGGCGTCGACCTCCTCGAAGGCGGCGGCGGCGATGGCGAGGCCAAAGGCGATATAGGCCTGCCGGGCGGCGTGCTGGTGGTTCGCCTCCGGGTCGCGACCGGGATAGCCGTCGAGAAGGCGCTGGCGATAGGCCTTCAGCCCCTCGGTCTCGCCGCCGCGCTCGGCGGCGATGCGGTCATAGACCTCGTTGATCCGCTCCGCGGTGTAGTTGTCCCACGCCGCGAAGACGAGGAGGTGAGAGGCGTCTACGATCTGGCTCTGGCCGTAGCCCACCTCCAGGATCTTCGCCCGTACCGCGGGGTCCTTCACGACGATGATCTCGAAGGGCTGCAACCCGCTCGAGGTCGGCGCGAGGCGGGCCGCCTCGAGGATGCGGTCCACTTTCTCTTCCGGCACCCGCTTGGCGGGGTCCATCTTCTTGGTCGCGTAGCGCCATTTCAGGCGGTCGAGCAACATGCCGTATCTCCTGCTGTCCATCGGGACGCCCCCCGACCTTGCGATCCCGCGGTAGCTGGATATACGGCGCTCTCGCCGCAAGCCGTGACGCTGCGTCAGAAGTGGAGCTTATTTCACGGCGAGCGCATCGACCGGCTTCTTCACCAGCCGCAAGGCCAGCGCCGTCACTACGCTGCCGACCACCAGGGCGACGACATAGCCGCCCAGATGCGACACCGCGTTGGGAATCGGCAGCACGAACACGCCGCCATGGGGCACCCGCAGCTCCGCGCCGATCGCCATGGAAATGCCCCCCGCCACCGCCGAGCCCAGTATCAGGCACGGCAGAACGCGGAAGGGATCGCGCGCCGCGAACGGGATGGCGCCCTCGGTGACGAAGGCAAGGCCGAGCACGGCGGCGGCGCTGCGCGCCTCGCGCTCATCGGCGGTGAACCGCTCGGGGAAGAACTGCGCCGCCAGCGCGAGACCGAGCGGAGGCGTCATGCCCGCCACCATAGCCGCCGCCATCGGAGTATAGACCTGGCTGGCGATGAGGCCGGTGGAGAAGGCATAGGCCGCCTTGTTGATCGGCCCGCCCATGTCGAACGCCATCATGCCGCCGATGAGGATGCCGAGCAGGATGGCGCTGGAGCCCTGCATGCCCTTCAGCCACTCGGTCAGCGCGGCGAGGAGCTGCGCGGTGGGTCCGCCCACGACATAGATCATGGCAAGGCCGGTGAGCAGCGAACCCAGGATCGGCAGGATCAGCACCGGCTTCAGGCCGGCGAGGTTGCGCGGCAGCTTGATGGAGCGGTTGAGGAAATCGGTGCCGTAACCGGCGATGAACCCGGCGATGATGCCGCCGAGGAAGCCGGCCGACAGATTGGCCGCCACCATGCCGCCGATCATGCCGGGGGCGAGGCCCGGACGGTCGGCGATGGAGAACGCGATATAACCCGCCAGCACCGGCACCATCAGCGCGAACGCGCCCTTCGCGCCGATCTGGAAGAGATCATAGGCGAGTGTGCCCTTGTGGGCGTCGTCATAGGCATAGATGCCGCCGAGCGCGAAGGCGATGGCGATCAGCAGCCCGCCCGCCACCACGAAGGGCAGCATGAAGGACACGCCGTTCATCAGGTGCTTGTAGGGGCCGGCCTTCACCGCCCGTTCGGCCTTGGCGGCGGCCGCGGCATCAGCAAGGCTGGCCCCCGCTCCGGCCATCACCGTGGCGTCGGCGAACGCCTTGCGGATAAGGCCCTGCCCGTCGGTGATCGCCGGCTTGGTGGGGGACTGGAACAGCTTCTTGCCGCCGAAACGGCCGAGATCAACCGGCCGGTCGGCGGCGATGATGACGAGATCGGCAGCGGCGATCTCCTCCGCCGTCAGCGCGTCCTGCGCGCCGACCGAGCCTTGCGTCTCCACCCGGATCGCATGGCCGAGCGCCTTGGCGGCATTGGCCAGCCCCTCCGCCGCCATGAAGGTGTGGGCGATACCCGTGGGACAGGAGGTGATCGCGACGATCTTCCGGGTCGCGCCGGCGGATGAGGCGGGCGCCGCGGCCGGGGGGGCGACCGCCGAGGGCGCCGCGGCGTCGAGGCGGCCCAGCGCACCGGCGGCGTCGGCGAAGACCTCCTCCAGCGACACCGCGCCTGGCGCGGCATCGTTCCGAAACGGCTGGCGTCGAGCTCGCCCGCCCCCACCAGCAGCACGGCATCGGCCGAGCCGATCTCGGCGGAGGTAAGAGCGCTCACCACGCCCTCGGGGGTGCGCACCTCGACGGCGAGAGCCTTGCCGAGCGCCCGGGCGGCCTTGCGCAGCGCCTCGGCGGCGAGCATGGCGTGGACGCTGGTGTCGGAGGATCCGACCACGGCGACGAACTGAGACATCGGTTCCTCCCCGGCGGGTCTTCGCCCGCCTCGGCTTCAGATGGGTGCGGGGGTTGATGCGGCGGCCGCCCAGCCCTCGGCCGGGGTGACGGCGACGGCGGCGGCGATGGACTCGACCGTGGTGCGCTCGGGCAGATGCGGACCCGGCCGTCCCAGCTTGGCAACGGCGAAGGCGGTGGCGCGGCGGGCCAGCGCGCCGAGGGGCAGCGCGTCGTGGAGGCCGGCGACGAGGCCGGCGACCATCGCATCCCCGGCACCGACCGAGCTGCCGCCGGTGACTTCCAGCGCCCCGGCATGCAGGGCCTCCCGGTCGGTCACGAACAGCGCGCCCTCGGCGCCGAGGGAGACCGCCACCAGACCGACGCCGGCGGCGTTGAGCCGGCGGGCAACACCCAGCAGGTCGGCGCGGTCGGTCAGCCGGCGCCCGGCCCAGACCTCCAGCTCATGGCGGTTCGGCTTGACGCAGAAGGGCATCTCCCCGGCCAGCGCCCGCGCCAGCGGAACGCCGCTGGTGTCGAGCACCACGCGGGCGCCGCGGGCGGCGAGGCGGGGTATGAGCCGGGCGTAGGCGCCGGGATCGAGCCCGTCCGGCACGCTGCCGGCCAGCACCGCCACCGTACCGTCGCCCACAAGGCCATCCAGAGCCGCCTCGACCGCGGCCAGCGCCGCCGGTCCGGGGCGCAGGCCCGGCAGGTTGATATCGGTGGTGTCGCCGGCCCGGCGGTCCACCAGCTTGATGTTGGTGCGGGTCTCGCCCGCCACCCGCAGGAAATGGTCGGCAATGCCCTTGGCTGCGAAGAGCGCGGTGAAGGGCGCCGCGTTGTCGGCGCCGAGCAGGCCCGCCGCCGCAACCGGCACGCCCCAGTCGGCGAGGCAGGAGGCGACATTCACGCCCTTGCCGCCGGCATCGTGGCGCACCCCGGCGGCGCGGTGCACCGCGCCGGGGGTGAGGGCGTCCAGCGTCACGGTCTGGTCGATCGCCGGGTTAAGGGTGAGGGTGACAACCGGCGTGCTCATGCCGCGATCTCTTCGGCCGCGGCAGCGTCCAGCGCACGCACCTCCTCGGCGGTCTCGCAGGCGAGCGCGGCGGCGGCGAGGGCGCGCAGCGCCGGCATCTCGCTGGCGCGCAGCCGCGCCTTCACCGCCGGCACCTCGCGCGGCGTCATCGACAGCTCGTGCACGCCGAGCCCGGCCAGCAGCGCCGCGCCGAACGGCTCGCCGGCGATGCCGCCGCAGACCCCGACCCAGCGACCATGCTTGTCAGCGCCGGAGACGGTGGCCTCGATCAGGCGGAGCACCGCCGGGTGGAGGCTGTCGACCTCCGGTGCAAGCTGCGGGTTCTGCCGGTCGATCGCCAGCGTGTACTGGGTGAGATCGTTGGTGCCGACCGAGAAGAAATCGGCGTGGCGGGCCAGCGATTCCGCCTGCAGCGCGGCGGCGGGCACCTCGATCATGATGCCGACCGGTATGGCCGGCGCCTCAAGCCCGGCCCGGATGCGCTCGCACACCGCCCGGAGCGCGATGAGCTCGCCGACCGAGGTGATCATCGGGAACATGATGAGAATCTCGGCACCCGTCTTCGCGGCGCGGTAGAGCGCGCGGAGCTGCGGCTCCAGAAGGTCCGGCCGACGCAGCAGCAGCCGGGCGCCGCGCACGCCGAGAAACGGGTTCTCCTCATGGGGCAGGTCGAGATGGGCCACCTGCTTGTCACCGCCGATGTCGAGCGCGCGCACGATGAGCTGGCGCCCGCCGAGCGCCTGGGACATGGCGCAGTAGATCTCGAACTGCTCATCCTCGCTCGGGGTCGCGCTGCGCTCGAGAAAGAGGAACTCGGTGCGCATCAGCCCCACCCCCTCGGCGCCCTGAGCGAGGGCGAAAGTGGCCTGGTCCGGCAGGTTGATATTGGCGCCGATGGCTATGTGCGTTCCGTCGCGAGTGCGGGCCGGAAGCGCACGGGCCTCGGCCTCGCGGGCGCGCTCGGCGGCCTTTCGTGCCTGCCAGGCTCGCGCCGAGGCGAGGTCCGCCTCGGCGGGCGCGAGATACAGCCGCCCGGTCTGGCCGTCGAGGATGGCTTCGGTACCGGCGGCGAGCTCCAGCGCGGCAGCCCCCGCCCCGACCACGGCGGGCAGGCCGAGGGTGCGGGCGAGGATGGCGGTATGCGAGGTCGGACCGCCCAGTGCGGTGACGAGGCCGATGACCCGCGCGGGATCGAGCCCGGCGGTGTCGGAGGGCGAGAGGTCGGGAGCGACGAGAATGCACGGCGCCGGCGGCAGGTCGCGCAGCGAGGCGGCCCGCAGAGCCGGGTCGATATTGCCCAGCACCCGGCGGCCGACGTCGCGCAGGTCGGCGGCGCGGCCGGCGAGCACCGGATTGCCCAGGGCGGCCAGCCGACCGGCCATGGCCTCGACCGTCTCGTTCCACGCCCAGGCAACCCCGTGCCCGTCCACCATCAACTGGCAGGCGCCGGTGATGAGGTCGGTGTCGGCGAGCAGTTCGGCCTGCGCCTTGAAGATGCCGGCATCGGCCGCGCCGAGCCGGCGGGCGGTGTCGTCGGCAAGGACGGTGAGCTGCTCGCGGGTGCGGGTGAGGGCCTGGTCAAGCAGCGTGGCGCCTTCGGCGAGGCCGACCGGCACATCCCGCACCGCCGGTGCACCGCCCTTCAGCACATGAAGCGGCCCGATGGCGAGGCCGGGGGCGGCGGCGACGCCGGACAGCGCCGGAGCCGCGCCCGGTGGGGTCCAGCCGCCGCGGGCCGCCTGCCGGGCGCGGCTGGCGGCAAGGGCGGCATCCGCCTTTTCCTGCGCGCTGAGGCTGGCAACCGTCTGACGCAGCGCCGCAAGCGCGGCCGTCGCATCCGGCCCGGCGGCGGAGAGCACCACCTCGTCCCCGGGCCGCAGACCGAGCTGCAGCAGAGCGATGAGGTTCTTCGCATCCGCCGCCTCGCCGCCATGGCGCACCCGCAACTGGGCGGTGAAGCGCTTGGCGGTGTCGACCCAGGCGGTGGCGGGGCGGGCATGAAGGCCGGTGGGATAGTCCACCGTCCACCGCACGCCGGGGCCGAGATCTTCCGCGGCCGCCACCGGCGGGGCGGCCGGCAGGTCGCTGCCGAGCGCGGCGGCGATGAGTCCGGCATCGGAGGTCATCATCAGCCGGCCGAGATGCTCGGGGTCCTGAAGCAGGCGGGTGAGGCGGCGCAGGATGGTGATGTGGGAATCGGACTGGGCGGCGATCGCCACGACCAGCCGGGCCGTCTGCCCCTCGTTCCACTCGACGCCCTCGGGCACCTGGAGGATGGCGATGCCGTTGCGCCGGACCATGTTGCGGTCCTCCCCCAAGCCATGGGGAATGGCGACGCCGCTGCCGAGGAAGGTGTTCGCCACCTTTTCGCGCTTCGCCATGCTGTCGGCATAGCCCGGATCGACGCAGCCGGCGGCGACCAGCATCTGCGCGGCCTCGGCGATGGCGGCGGCCTTGTCGGCCGGGCTGGCGGCGAGGCGGATCAACTCACGCGGCAGCAGATCACCCTCAGCGGTGAAGGACATGCGACACCTCCCTGACCTTTTGTAGCCCGACCACTTTGTTGCCCAAGTGGTATCGTTTCCACAAAGGATGTCAAAGGAAATTCATATTCCTGCAATGGCTTGGACGGAGCTGCGGCTTGAATGTGGCTAAAATCGCTTTAGGATGAAGCAGATGATTTGAAATCGATTGCAGCGATGACTGTCAACATAAAGGACGTCGCCCGCGCCGCGGGCGTATCCATCTCCACCGTATCGCGCGCGCTCGGCAAAGGGCCGGTCAGCGCGGAGGTGCGGGAGCAGGTACAGGCTGCCGTGAAGGCGACAGGCTACCGGCCCAATCTGTCGGCGCGGCGGCTGCGCTCCCAGCATACCTTGACCGTCGGGCTCATCGTCGCCGACATCCGCAACCCGTTCTTCACCGCGGTGAGCCGCGCGGTGGAAGATGCCGCCTATCAGGCCGGCATGCGCGTCATCCTCTGCAACACCGACGAGGACCCCGCGCGCGAGGCGCTCTATGTGCGGCTCATGCAGGAAGAGCGCGTCACCGGCCTCATCTTCGCCCCGACCCGCGCCACCATCGGCCAGCTCCGCGCCGCACCGTTCGATTTCCCGGTGGTCCTGATCGACCGCGCCGGGCCCGATGGCCAGTTCGACACCGTGGTGCTGGACAACCGCGCCGCCAGCGCCGCCCTCGTCGAGCATCTTGCGGTACAGGGCTATCGCCGCATCGGCGGCCTGTTCGGCGGCACCAGCACCACCGGCCTCGAGCGCGAGGCCGGCTTCTCCGCGGCGATGGCGGCCCACGGGCTCGCGGGGGAAAGCCGCTTCGTGGCCCCGAACGCCGCCGCCGCCGAAGCCGAGGCGATGGCCTGGCTCGCGAGCCCGGCACGGCCCGAGGCGCTCGTGCTCTCCAACGGCCTTCTGCTGACCGGCGCGGTGAAGGCGGCGCGGGCGCATGGCCTGCGGATTCCCGAGGACATCGGCCTCGCCGGCTTCGACAACGAAACCTGGACCGGGCTGGTGCAGCCCGGCCTCACCGTCATCGAGCAGCCGGTGGAGACGATCGGGCGGGAGGCCATGGCGCTGCTGTTCCAGCGCCTCAAGACGCCGCAGGCGCCGACCCGGAAGGTGGTTCTGTCCGGCACCTGCCTGGTGCGCGGCTCGACTGCCGCCCGCGCCGGCTGAATCCGCCCGACCGGCGTCAGGCGAGCGGCCCGCTCACCACGCCAGCACCCGGCGCCCCAGCACCGCACCCAGCCCCGTCACGATCAGCGTCGCACCGCTGTACCAGGTCAGGACGAACAACGGCGAATCGTCGGGGCAGTGGAGGGCGTAGAGGCTGGCCCCGAAGCCTGCCGCCATCAGACCGGCCACGGCACCCGCGCGCGCCGGGTTCGCCGGGGCGCCCTGGCGCAGCGCCAGCAGCGCCGCCACCAGCAGGGGCGCGGCCAGCAGGGGAATGAAGGTGAGACAGGCCCGCGGGTTGCGCCCGACCAGCGCCGTCATCCACCCCGAAGCCGGCGTCACCAGCATCTCGCCCGCCACCCCCGCCGCCAGCAGCACGGGCGGCACCAGCATGAGCGCGACCGCCGGGCGCGGATCGGCACCCGGGCGGCACAGCCGGAGCGCCAGCACGCAGGCGGCGGCGCCGAGCGCGAAACTGACGCCGATCTTCAGCAGCACACGCGGCTCCGCGAGCATCCGCGACAGCTCCGGCCGCAGATGAAGCGCGCCGGCGAAGAGCAGCACCGAGACGAGCAGTCCAGCCGGCAGCAGCAGCGCCAGCAGGGTTTCCGGCGCGCGCCCGGCCCGCTCGTCGCGGGCAAGGCCGCGTATGAGTTCGTCCGTCTTCACCGCTCGAGGCTCCTCATTTCCGTCCTCAGGTCTCGGAGCGCAGCCGCGCCGACAGGGTGGCGAACGCCCGGTGCAGCGTCACCCGCACGGCGCCCGGCGTCATCCCCATGCGCGCGGCGGTGTCGCCGATCGAGTTGCCGTCCACCGCGATCGCCGACAGCACGGCGCGCTGCTTCTCCGGCAGCCGCGAGAGGTGGCGCTCGACCTCGGCGGCGTCGGTGCCGGGGCGTTCCGGCTCCGCCGGGATGAGCTCGGCGAAGTCCTCGATCGGCACATGCACCCGGCGTCCCCGCTGGCGGAGATGATCCACCAGCTTGTTGCGGGCGACGGTCCACAGCCACGGCGCCAGCGGGCTGTCGGGCCGCCAGGTGTGGCGCTTGAGATGGACCGCCAGCAGGGTCTCCTGCACGATGTCCTCCGTCTCTGCAGTCGCCGCGCCATAGCCGGCGAGCCGGCGCCGGACCACCGCCCGCAGCGCCGGCGCGATTTCGCGGAGCAGCCCCTCATAGGCGGCGCTGTCGCCGGCCAGGCCGGCCCGCATCCATTCTGACCAACGCCGCTCGCGGTCGTCCATCGGCACGTTCCCGCACTCCCTACGTTCCCGGACCGGCGGACGTTACAGCGGTGACGTCACTTCTTCGTCCGCCGCGCAACCGCAGCGGCGGAGGCAATGCTGGTACCGCAGCGCCGGCCGGGAGAGAAGGGGGAACGTTTCGGGTCGGACGGGAGCGCCTGGGCAAGGTCGTCGCGGCCATGCCGGGAGAGGCGGAACAGGCCGCGGAAACCTTCGGCAATGCTCGGAGCAACGGCTGAAACGTGGCTGGCGTAAAGAGGCGGCTCTTCCAACCGCTCGGGGCCGGCGCCCACGACGGACGTGCTGATACCGGACATCACCTTGACGCGACCTTCGATCCGCCTCGCCCGCCGATGGCTTGCCGCTCTTCTCCTCCTTGCTCTCGTCGGCGGCGGCTGGCTCGCGCAGGCCCGCCTCGCGGCCCCCGCCGCGCCCGGTTTCATCACCGCCGAGGTTCGGCGCGGGGATATCGAGCAGACCGTGCTCGCCACCGGAACCCTGAAGCCCTCCAAGCTGGTGGCCGTGGGTGCGCAGGTCTCCGGCCGCATCACCTCCGTGCCGGTCGTGCTGGGCCAGAAGGTGGCGAAGGGCGCCCTGCTGGCCGAAATCGACTCGGTGACGCAGGAAAACGAGCTGCGCACCGCCCGGGCCGGCCTCGCCAATGTCCGCGCCCAGCTTGCGGAAAAGCAGGCCACCCTTACGCTGAAACAGGCCACTCTGGACCGCAGCGAGCGGATGCTGGCCAAGGACGCTGTCTCCAGGGCCGATTATGACACCGCGGTCGCCGATGTCGCGGTGACCAAGGCCCAGATCGCGGCGCTGGAAGCACAGATCGACGAGGCGCAGGTCTCGGTCGCCACCGCGCAGGCCAATCTCGGCTACACCCGCATCACCGCCCCGATCGACGGCACCGTCCTCGCGATCGTCAGCCAGGAGGGCCAGACGGTGAACGCGGCGCAGAGCGCGCCGACGATCGTCATCCTCGGCCGGCTCGACGTGATGACCATCCGCGCGGAGATTTCCGAGGCGGACATCGTTCAGGTGCAGCCCGGGCAGGCGCTGTATTTCACCATTCTCGGCGAGCCGGCGCGGCGCTACGATGCCACGTTGGGCTTCATCGAGCCGGCACCGGAATCGGTGCGCAGCGACTCCAGCTTCAGCTCGTCGACCACCTCCTCCAGCTCCAGTTCGTCGAGTTCCAGCACCTCGTCGGAAGCGGTCTACTACAACGGGATCTTCGACGTGCCGAACCCCGATGGGCGGCTGCGCACCTACATGACCGCGGAGGTGCACATCGTGCTCGGCGCGGCGCGGGGGGTGCTCACCGTTCCCTCCTCGGCGGTCGACACCGCCGCCGACGGCCGCCATACCGTCCGCGTTCTCGGAACCGACGGCAAGGCCAGCGTGAGGACGGTCGTGATCGGCCTCGATGACAAGGCGATGGCGGAGGTGCGTGACGGGCTGGCCGAGGGCGAACGTGTGGTGATCGGCGAGGCGAGCACCACCACGGCTCCGGCCATGGGCGGGCCCGGCGGCCCGCCGCCCGGTCCGATGGGGTTCTGAGCGATGGCCGAGCCACTGCTCAACCTGCGCGCCGTGCGGCGCGACTACCCCTCGGGCGAGGGCACGCTTGCCGTGCTCAAGGGGATCGACCTCGCCATCGAGGCGGGCGAGATGGTCGCCATCGTCGGCCCTTCCGGGTCCGGCAAGTCGACCCTGATGAACCTGCTCGGCGGCCTCGACCGCCCCACCTCCGGCAGCTACCGGATCGCCGGGCGCGAGGTCGGCACGCTGGAGCCGGACGAGCTGGCCGCGCTGCGACGCGAACATTTCGGCTTCATTTTCCAGCGCTATCACCTGCTCGGGGAGCTTTCCGCTCTCGGGAATGTGGAAATCCCCGCGATCTACGCCGGTCGCGCCCCGGAGGAGCGCCGCCGCCGCGCCGCCGGCCTGCTCGCCCGGCTCGGCATGGCGGAGCGCACCGGGCATCGGCCGGGTCAGCTTTCCGGCGGCCAGCAGCAGCGCGTCTCGATCGCGCGGGCGCTGATGAACGATGCCGCGGTGATCCTCGCGGACGAGCCGACCGGGGCGCTCGACCGCCACAGCGGCGAGGAGGTGCTGCGCATCCTCGACGAGCTGCATGCCGAGGGCCGCACCGTCGTCATCGTCACCCACGACATGACCGTCGCCAACCGCGCCGGGCGCATCATCGAGATCAGCGATGGCGCCATCGTCGCGGACCACCGGGTGGAGCGTCCCGCGGCCGGCACCGGCGCCATGGCGGCGAAGCGCGACGGCTTTGGTCCCACCTTGCCGACGGCGCCCGAGGCCGGCCTGCCGCCGCCGGACCGGGAGGAGCCCGCACCACCCGAGCCCGGGGGGCGCGGGGTCGGGCGGGTGAGAGCCTTTGCCGGGCGGCTGGGGGAAGCCTTGCGGATGGCGCTGCTGTCGATGATGGCCCACCGGCTGCGCAGCTTCCTGACGATGCTCGGCATCATCATCGGCATCGCATCCGTCGTGTGCGTCGTGGCGCTGGGCGAGGGATCGCGCCAGCGTGTGCTCTCCAACATCTCCAGCCTTGGCACCAACACGCTGGAGATCTTTGCCGGCCGTGACTTCGGCGACGTCCGCTCCGCCAAGATCACGACGCTGGTGGTCGCCGACGCCGAGGCGCTGGCCCGGCAGGCCTATGTCGCCGCCGTTACGCCCACCGTCTCCAGCTCCAGCACCGCGCGGTTCGCCGGAAAGGAGGCCAGCGCCCAGGTGAACGGGGTGAGCGAGCAGTATTTCCTCGCCAAGGGCACCAAGCTCGCCCAGGGCCGCTTCTTTGATGCCGACGCCACCCGCACCCGCGCGCAGGAGGTCGTCATTGACGAAAATACCCGCAAGGCGCTGTTCGGCGGCTTCGCCGGCAGCCCGGTGGGCCAGGTGATCTTCGTCGGCGACGTGCCGGCGCGGGTGGTGGGCGTCACCCAGCCCCAGCAAGGCGGATTCGGCTCGAGCCAGAACCTCTCGTTGTACCTGCCCTACACCACGGTGCAGACCCGCGTGCTCGGCTCCACCTCGCTGCGCAGCATCACCGTGCGCGTAAGCGACACCGTGGCCACCGACCTTGCCGAGCAGGCGGTGACGCAGTTCCTCGCCCGCCGCCACGGCGCCAAGGACTTCTTCATCCTCAACACCGACGACATCCGCCAGACGATCACCGCCACCACCCGCACCATGACAGTGCTGATCGCGGTGATCGCGGTCATCTCGCTGGTGGTCGGCGGCATCGGGGTCATGAACATCATGCTCGTCTCGGTGTCCGAACGCGTCGGCGAGATCGGCGTGCGGATGGCGGTCGGGGCCCGGCAGGCCGATATTCTCCAGCAGTTCCTGATCGAGGCCATGCTGGTCTGCCTGCTGGGCGGGGTGCTCGGCATCGCGCTGGCGCTCGGCTTCGGGGTGGCGTTCAGCCGCCTCACCACCAGTTTCAGCCTCGTCTACTCCAGCACCGCCATCCTTGCGGCGGTGCTGTGCTCGACGGCGATCGGCCTGCTGTTCGGCTATCTCCCGGCGCGCCGCGCCTCCCGGCTCGACCCGGTGGCGGCGCTGGCGCGGGGGTGAGCCGTTCAGCCCTGCGGCGCGACCAGCGGCTGGTAGTGGTGGGGCTGGCGCATCACCATCAAGTCCTTGCGGCGCACGACATTCGTGGGGTAGCGGCTGTCGAGGTTGGTGGTGTCGACCTCCGCCGCCACGACCCCCTCGCCCTCGGCGAGGATCGCCTCGCGGCGGGGGAACTCGAAGGTGTCCGGCCCGAACACCCCGCTCTTGCCGCGATAGCCGGCCGCCTCGTCCAGCACATTGGCAAAGGCGAGGAAGCAGTTGTTCTCGCCGGCCCGCGCCCGCATCAGGTGCCAGTGATGGGGGTCGGCGCCGGTGGGGATCGGGTAGTTCTGCGCGACCGCGGTGCCGGCATGGCCGAAGCTCAGCGCCCCGCGCAAGGCCGCCGGGCAGGCGATGAGATCGCACCCCCGCAGCGCCAGCACGCGGCCGGCCTCGGGGAAGGCCGCGTCGTGACCGATGAGGAGACCGATGCGTCCGATCCGGGTATCGAACACACCCCACTGCGCGCCAGGCGTCGCCCAATTAGGGTCGGTGGCGTCGAGATGCAGCTTGCGGTAGCAGCCGACCAGCCCCTCCGGCCCGGCGAGCGCCGCGCTGTTGTACAGCGTGCCGCCCTCCTCCTCGGCGAAGCCGGCGGCGATATAGAGACCATGGCGGGCGGCCAGCGCGATGAGGCCGGCCACCGCGGCGCCGTCCCGCGGCACCGGGTTCGGCGCGTCGAGCCCGGTGAGGGCGCGCTCCGGCAGCACCACCATCTCCGCGCCGTCGGCCCGCGCCGCGGCCACCAGCTCGCCGATCCGGGCGAGATTGGCCTCGATGCCGCCGCCGGGCGCGAACTGCGCCACCGCCACCCGCGAACGACGGCCCGGCGGCAGCGGACGGTGACCGTAGAGGCCGAAGAAGTCGAGCGGGTTCCAGCTATAGGTGCTGGTCGGCAGCTCCATGTAGAGCTCGGGCCGGCGCTGGGCGAAGGCGGGCTCGCCGAGCACGCGGCGGGCGCGGGCCTTCTCGAGGTCGACCTGCGCATAGGCGATGCCGTCGCCGGCATCAACCACCGCCTCGATCGCGCCGTCCGGGCCGATCACGCAGCTTCCGCCGGAGAACTGCACCGTGCGCTCCAGCCCCCAGCGGTTCGCCTCGATGACATAGGTGCTGTTCTCGAAGGCGCGGGTGATCCAGTAGGGCGCCGGGGTGCGCTCGGCCAGCCAGTTCGAGATGTGGCAGATGATGTCCGCCCCCTGCAGCGCCACCAGACGCGCGGTCTCGACGAAATGGATGTCCATGCAGATCAGCATGGCGATGCGCCCGACCGGTGTCTCGAAAACCCGGTGGCCGAGGTCGCCCGGCGCCGACCATTTCGGCTCGGAGATATAGGGGTGGGTCTTGCGGTGGGTGCCGACCACGCCGGCCGGGCCGATCAGCACCGCCGAATTGAAGTAGAGCCCGGTTTCGGCATCGACCTCGGGCAGGCCGATGACGATGTGGCAGTCCTGCGCCTTCGCCAGCGCGGCGAAGCGCGCCGTCGTCGGTCCCGGCACCGGTTCGACCTGCGGCGCCACCTCCGCCCGGTCGAACCAGCAATAGCCGGTGGTGCCCATTTCCGGCGTCACGATGAGCTTCGCCCCGGCGGCGGCGGCCTCGCCGCAGAGTTCCAGAAGGCGCGAGACGTTGCGCTCCTTCTCGCCGAGGGTGGGCTCGAACTGGACGGTGGCGACCTTGTGCGGCATGGGCGAAGCTCCGGGCATGCGGGGGCGATCGGCGCCCGGGCGCGCGCCGCGGGTGCCGCTGGAAGGTGATGGGCCGGCTTCGCGGGGAGGAAGGCCACGCTCCCTCCCCGCGCGGCGGCGTCAGGGCACGAGGTAGGACTTCAGGATCGAGGCGCCGAGCGTGTATTTCGGGTCGACCATGTTGCCGACCCGCACGCGCCCGCACTGGGTGAGCAGCATGTAGGCCTCGATCTCGTCGAAGCCGTAATCCGACGCCATCCAGCGGATGAGGTCGCGATAGGCCATGCGGGCGGCATCCTCCATCGGCCGGGTCGAGCCGATCGACATGATGAAATCTTCGGTCTCGAGCCGCGGGGTGGAGAGCGTCCAGCCCTTGATGAGGTCGATCTGGATGGTGGTGACGGTGGGGTGCTCCAGCGCCACGCCGCACAGCTCGCCATCGCCCTGGGTGGCGTGGCAGTCGCCGAGATAGACGAGGCCGCCCCTGGTGTTCACCGGGAGGTAGATGACCGCGCCGACGCCGACGTCGGGCAGGTCCATGTTGCCGCCGTAATAGTCCGGCTGCAGCGAGGTGATGGCCTCGATCTCCGGGGAGGTGCCGATGGTGCCGATGAAGGGCGCGTAAGGCAGGGTGAGCCGGTCGCTCCACTTGGTGCCTGTCTGGGCGTCGACATGCAGCTTCTTGACCTTGATCGGCAACGGCGCGTTCAGCATCGCCGTGTCCTTGGTCGGCACCAGCCCGCCGAAATCCGGCATGATCAGCGTCGTGCCCACCGGCTGCTCGCCGCGCGGCACGATGCTCTTGATGTAGACCGCGATGGTGTCGCCCTTCTCCGCGCCATTGACGAAGATCGGGCCGTTCTGCGGGTTGAGATAGGGGAAGTTGAGGATCTCGAGCGGGTTGTCAGTCTCGTGCTTGATCTTGCCCTCGAAGGCGTCGTGGGTCTCGGCGGAGACGACCGCGCCGGGATCGACGGTGAGGACCGGCTCGACATAGGGCCCGTACACATAGTGGTACGTGCCCTGCGAGGCCTCGGTGATGGCGTGGGTTTCGCCCGCGCGGCCCTTGGCGAGGCCCTTGCGTGCCATGATGGAAGTCTCGAGCCAGGACATGTTCGTCTCCTTGTGGTGGCGTCGATCAGACGGCGAGGTGGCGGCGCATGGCCTCGCCGTCGGCGAGAGCCGCGCGGTCGAGCTGGGCGACGATGCGGCCCTTGTCGAGCACGTAGCAACGCTGCGCCATGGCACGGATCATGTCGATATTCTGCTCGACCAGCACGATGGTGGTGCCGGTGGCGCGGTTGAGGTCGACCATGATGCGGGCGATGTCCTGCACGATGTTGGGCTGGATGCCCTCGGACGGCTCGTCGAGCAGGATCAGCGAGGGGTTGGCCACCAGCACGCGGCCGATGGCGAGCTGCTGCTGCTGGCCGCCCGACATGGTGCCGGCGCGCTGGTTCCAGCGCTCCCGCAGGATCGGGAAATAGCCGAGCACCCGCTCGCGATCGGCGACCGAGACGCCGCCGGCGCGCATGCCGCCCACCGCGATGTTCTCCCCCACGGTGAGCCGGGGAAACACATCGCGGCCCTGGGGCACATAGCCGACCCCGAGCCGGGCGCGGCGGTGCGCGGCAAGCCGCTCGACCGCGGCCCCCTTGTAGACGATCGAGCCCTCGGTGGCCGGGATGAGGCCGATCAGGCTCTTCATCAGGGTCGACTTGCCGACCCCGTTGCGGCCGATAACGGCGACGATCTCGCCCTCGCGCACCTCCAGATCGAGGCCCTGCAGCACGGGCTTGCCGCCATACCCCGCGCGCAGGCCGAGGGTGGCGAGCATCACTTCCTTACGCATGGGCGCCCTCCGGCTTTGCGTGGTCGGGGGCCTTGCCGAGATAGATGTCCGCCACCCGCTCGTCGGCCACGATGGCGTCGATCGAGCCCTGCGCGAACACCTGCCCCAGATGCAGGACCGTGACCTTGTGGGCGACCTGACGGACGAAGGCCATGTCGTGTTCCACCGCGAGCACGGTCATGCCCTCGGCGTTCAGCCGCTTCACCATCTCGCCGGTGGCGTGGGTCTCCTCCGGCGACATGCCGGCGGTGGGCTCGTCCAGCAGCAGCAGGCGCGGCTTGAGGCTGATCGCCATGCCGATCTCCAGCCACTGCTTCTGGCCGTGGCTGAGATTGCCGGCGAGCCGCCCCGCCTCCGGCGCGAGGTTGAGGAAATCGAGCAGGCGCCCGATCTCCGCCGCCAGGCCGGCCGGTTCGTAATGGTGCTGCATCGCGATTTCGAGGTTCTGCCGCACGCTCAGCGCCTTGAAGATGCCAGGCACCTGGAACTTCACGCTCATGCCGCGGCGGATGCGCTGGAACGGCTTGAAGGCGGTGATGTCCTCCCCCGCGAACAGGATGCTGCCGGAGCTGGGGGCATGCTCGCCGAGGATGAGCCGGAACAGGGTCGACTTGCCCGCCCCGTTCGGCCCGATCAGGCAGTGCACCTCGCCTGCCTCCAGCGCGAGATCGACATTGTTGGTGACGTGCAGCCCGCCGAACCGCTTGTTGAGGGCGCGGGTTTCAAGGATCGGCATCAGGCATCTCCCGCAGGCGAGGCGGCGCGGCGGCCACGGAACAGGCGGGCGATGAGACCGGCGGCGGCGAAGGCGAGCCCGTTGGGCGCGATCAGCACGGTGAGCACCAGCAGGACGCCCATCACCACCAGCGCGTACTGGCTGCCGTGGATGGTCAACGCCTGGAACACCGAGAGCACCACCACCGTGCCGACCAGCGTGGTGGTGAGGTCGGAGCGACCGCCCACCGCGACCCAGACGATCGGCAGCGCCGCGGCCGTCATCCCCATGCTGGAGGGGGTGATGTACTGGCCCCAGCTGGTGTAGAGCACGCCCGACAGCCCCGCCAGCGCCGCCCCGATGACGAAGGCGCCGAGCTGGTATTTGCGGATGTCGTAGCCGAGCATCTCCGCCCGCTCCGGATTCTCGCGGATGGCGACCAGCACATTGCCGAAGGGCGAGTTCACGAGGATGCGCAGGCCGAGATAGACCACCACCAGCAGCCCCAGCACGACGTAATAGAGCTGCACGTCGGGGAACAGCACGATATCGCCGCCGGGCCAGGGCACGGTGAGCGGGGGCATGTTGCTCATGCCGTTGAAGCCGTTGAGCCGGGCGGCGCCGATCTTCCATTCCGGCCCGGCGGTCTGCGCCATGAAGCGCTCCAGCACCAGCGTCACCGACAGGGTGACGATGCCGAGGAACACGCCGGAGATGCGGCCGAAATACAGGAAGTAGCCCAGCAGCACCGCGAACAGCGCCGCCACCGCCATGGCCAGCACCACCGCCACCAGCGTGAAGCCGTAGGCGGCGCCGAAATTGATGGTGAGGATGCCGTAGCTGTAGCCGGCGATGCCGAAGAAGGCGGTCTGGCCGAAGCTCAGCGCGCCGCCATAGCCCCAGATGAGGCTGAGACCCAGCGCCATGAAGATCCAGGTGAAGAAGTACACGGTGTTGCCTACGGTGTAGCCGTCGCTGAAGACGGGATAGGCGCAGGCGCCCGCCAGCACGACCAAGAAGCCGATCCAGAAGCCCGGCCCGCGGCCCAGCGTCTGCGGGCCTTCGAGGCGGCGGAAGAAGCGGAGAAGAGCGTTCATGGCTGTTGTTCCCCGGCTCAGGCGCGTTCGCGCAGCAGGAAGCCGGAAATGCCCCTGGGCAGGACCCGGATGACGATGATGACGGCGAGCAGCAGGCCGATCTGGCCGAAGAGCTGGCCGTAGAGCGAGGTCATGGTCGCCTTGACCACCGCCAGCACCGCCGCCGCCGGCGCGGTGCCGAGGAAGACGTCGGCGCCCCCGACCACCACGGTGACGAAGGCCTCCATGATGAAGGTGGTGCCCATGGTCGGCACCAGCGTCATGGTCGGGGCGTAGAGCCCGCCGGCCAGTCCGGCAAGGCCGGCGCCCAGCGCGAAGGTCAGGCTGTAGACCAGCCGGGTGTCGACGCCGAGCGCCGCCGCCATGTGCGGCACCTGGATGGTGGCCCGCGCCATGACCCCGAAGCGGGTCGCGTTGAACAGCACGTAGAGCCCGACCAGCACCGCCACCGCCGCGCCGAACAGCACGAGCCGGTACACCGAATAGGAATAGCCGCCGACCTGGAAGCTGCCGAAGGGTGTGCCGACGCCGGCCAGTGTCGAACCCAGCAGGATCAGCGTGCCCTGCGTCGCGATGAGGCTCAGGCCCCAGGTGGCGACGATGGTGTCGAGCGGGCGGGTGTAGAGATGGCGGATCACCACCCGCTCCACCAGCACCCCCACCAGCCCCGAGACCAGCGCGCCGAGCGCGATGGACAGCGGCAGCGGCAGCCCGGCATGGGTGGCGGAGACCGTGACATAGGCGCCGCACATGATGAACTCGCCATGGGCGAGGTTGATGACGCCCATCATGCCGAAGATGACGGCGAGCCCGCAGGCGGACAGGACCAGGAAGGCGAAGGCGTCGCCGAACTGGTAGAGCGCGGAGAAGGCGAGGGTTCCGACATCCATCGGCAGGGGCCTTGCGGTTCGGGAGGAAGGGATGCCCCGGCCCTTGAGGGGGTCTCGGGCCGGGGCAGGCCGGGAGAGCCGCGCAGGCGCGGGCTTCCGGGCATTGGCGGGCGCGCCGAGAGGACACGCCCCTCGGCCACGCCGATCAGGGCTTCGGCGGCGGGTTGGACGGGGTGTACTGCGCGCTCGGGTCGTTCTTGGTGAGGTCGCAGCCGGCCTCGCCGAGCCAGTACGGCTTGATGTCCTGCCAGACCTTCGGGAAGTCGATGGAATGGTCGGCGTTCACATGCGCGAGGTAGATGGTGTGCGACATGTGCTGGCTCTTGGGGTCGAGGCAGACCTTGCCCTCCGGCGCGTCCATGCAGACATCGCCCTTGGCGATCTCCTTGCGCAGGTCCTCGCGCTTGGTGGACTTCGCCCGCTCCACCATCTGCTTGTAGAGGTAGACCGCGAGGTAGGAGTTCTCGGCCTCCTGGTTCACATAGGGCTCGCTCGGGAACTTCGCCTTGAACTTCTCGAAGAACGCCTTGGAGGCCGGGGTGTCGATTTCCTCGATGTAGTTGGTGGTGACGTACATGTCCTTGAGCGATGGCGGCTTGAAGCGCTTGTGCTCGTAGCCCTGCCCGACATTGACCGAGGAGGCCATCGGCAGGTTGACGTTGGCGGAGGCGGCCTGCTCGTAATAGGAGGCCTGCGCGGTGCCGACCAGCAGCGTCACCACGAAATCGGGCTTGGCCTTCTGGATGTTCTGGATGTTCTGCGAGAACTGCGACACGCCGAGCGGGATGAAGTCCTCGCCGACCATCTCGCCGCCGTTCTCCTTCACGATCTTGCGGACCCATTCGGCCGAGATCTGGCCGAAATTGTAGTCGGCGGCCAGCGTGTAGACCTTCTTGCCGTACTTCTCCATCATCCACGGGATGAGGGTGGAGAACTGCTGCTCCGGTACCGCGCCGGTGACGATCATGTTGGCGTCGCAGACGCCGCCTTCATACTGGTTGTTGTAGAAGGCCAGCCCGTCGAACTGGTTCACGATCGGGCGGTAGGCCTCGCGCGAGGCGGACGAGAAGCCGGCGAACACCACGTCGACCTTGTCGCGCTGGAGCACGCGGCGCATGAACTCCTGGTAGCGGGTGTTGTCGGACTGGGTGTCGTAGATCACCAGCTCCAGCGGGCGCCCGTCGATGCCGCCGGCCTTGTTGATCTCCTCCGCCGCGAGCTGGATGGCGTGGACCTTGCCAATGGTCGCCGCCGCGAAGTCGCCGGACTGGTCCTCCAGCACGCCGAGCTTGATGGGATCGGCGGCGAAGGCCTGGCCGATGCTGAGCAAAAGCGTCCCCGCGAGGGCTGCGGCACGCAGCCCCCGGATGGTCTTGCCGGTCATGTGTCGTCTCCTGGTGGAAGGTTTATTGTCCTTCGGCGCGCAGCCCCGCGCCGCATTCGCGCGCCCCCTGGTCGAGGGCGGGCGCCCGCCTCGTCAGATAGGCCTCGCAATAGTCCTCGAGGCTCTGCCGCGATCGCATGCTCTCGCGACGGAGCCAGTCATAGGCCGCGTCATCATCGAGCCCGGCCTCGTTCATCCGGGCGATGATGGCTTTGACCACGGCGCGGCGCCCGCGCCGGCGGCGATCCATGTCGTCGAGGCGGGCCCGCAGCTCGCCGCGCAACAGGAACTGGTTGATGCCGAGGAAGAGGGCGGTATAGACCGCCGCCCCCTGCACCGGCTTGCGCAGGAACGCCGTCGCCCCGAGATTGATCAGGTGCTTCAGCCGGCTCGGCGCCTCGACGCCCACCAGCCCGATGACCGGCACCGGCGGCTGGCGCGAGGCGGCGTCGATCTCCAGTGCCACGGCGGCGTCGAGATCGCCGTCGATGAACAGGATGTCGCGCTCGGCCTGGAGGCCGGCGAGGTCGATGTCCGCGCGCCCGTCGACAAGGGGCGGCAGCACCGCGCTCACCCCCAGCTTGCCGAGCGTGTTCTGCAGCGCCTCCACCGCCGCGCCGTGGGAGGTGACGATCCAGGCCCGGCCACCATTGAAGTTCTGGAGCAATCGAGGAGCCGTCATTTCACCACTCGCAGGGATGGGGTGCGGGATGCGATCGCGTAGCGCGGCGAAGACTGGACGAGATAGGGGTCCGGCCGCACCGGGCCGGGCGCCTCCACCAGAATGTCGAAGCGGGCTTCGGCATTGGAGCGGCCGATGCGTGGCGTGAGGAAGGCGTGCAGCGTCTGCGGGTCGATGCAGACATCGCCCTGCGGCGCCGCGAGGCGCTGGCGGGTGACGGCGGCCTTCACCGCGTGGAGATCGTCGGTACCGGCTTCGGCGAGCGCGCCGATCAGCAGCTTCATCGCGATATAGGAGGCCTCGGCGTCCGCCGAGGTTGAGGGGCCGGCCGGGAAGGCCTGCCGATAGGCCCGGGTGAAGGCCGCATTGGCGGGGTTGTCGAGCGAGGAGAAATAGACGCTCGAGGAGAGATGGCCGTCCACCGCCTCCGGCCCGATCTCTTCCAGCTCCGGCTCGGAAAGCGTGCAGCTCGCGACCGGGAAGGTGCGGGCCTGGTCGATGCCCCGCGCCGTGCAGGCGGCGCGGAACGCGCGGAAGAAGGCGTAGGCGCTGGTGCCGATGAGGTTGTTGAAGACGAAGGCCGGGCGCGCCTCGAGGATGGCCTCGACCATCTGCTCGACCTCGGTGTCGCCCACCGCGACATAGCGCTCCGCCAGCACCTCGCCGCCCCGTGCGGTCATCGCCTCGCGAAAGATGCGGGTGTTCTCCCACGCCCAGATGTAGTTGGAGCCGACGCAGAAGGCGCGGCGCCCGACATGGGCCAGCATATGCTCCACCAGGGGCAGCACGTGCTGGTTGGGCGAGGCGCCGGTGTAGATGACATTGCTCGCGCTCTCGAAGCCCTCATAGTGCGAGGGATACCACAGCAGCGCGTCGTGCTTCTCGAAACAGGGGATCACCTCCTTGCGGGAAGAGGAGGTGTAGCAGCCCACGACATGGCGGATGCCCGAGGCGATCAGTTCCTGGCTCAGCGCGGCGTAGCGCGCGAGGTCGCCGCCGGGATTGACGACCACCGGCTCCACCGAGGCGCCCGCCGCCGCGTTCTCCGCCACCGCCAGCAGCGCGCCGTTCAGCATGGAGCGCGCCACCACGCTGTAGGGGCCCGTGGTGGAGAACATCACGCCGACGCGGTAGGACTTCGCGGCCATTCGCCTGATCCAAAATAAAAAACGCCCGCCAGCCGCTAGGGCTGTGGGCGTCGTTGCCACCAACCTGCAACGCGGCGGAGCCACGTCGTCGTTGGAACTGTTCACCAGATTGACGCGATAATGGGCAGCCTTGCCCCGCGCTTCAAATTTAGGCTCGCTTGCACGCGCCTTTTTGTCAAGCGGTTTTCGCCCTTCATGCCCAGCCCGCTGCACGCGTCGGCGGACGGGCGCGGCCGCCGGAGGGCGGCGACCGTTCAGGCCAGCGGGGAAAACGCCGTCGGCAGCAGGATCTTGTTCTCCATCACCTCGATCAGCGCCTGGATCTTCGGCAGGAAGGCCTGCCACGCCGGATCGGCGGCGAGGGCGGCGCGGCGGGCGGCGCGGTCGTCAAGGCTGGCATAGGCCCAGATGTGGACGATCTCGTTCAGCGGCCCGATGTCGCTGGAGAAATAGCCGACCAGCGTGCCGAGATGGCCGCGCTGGATGGCGATGCCTTCCTCGCCGACCAGCTTCACATAAGCCGGCACGGCGCCGGTCTTCAGCCGGTAGGTGCGCATCTCATAGATCATGGCGGGGCCTCTCTCAGCGCATCACGAAGGGGTCGGCAATCGGCTCATCCGAGGTGCGGATCCAGACCGACTTGGTGCGGGTATAGTCGCGGATCGACTCCGCCCCGCCCTCGCGGCCGAGCCCGGACTGGCCGTAGCCGCCGAACGGCACGATGGGGGAAACCGCGCGGTAGGTGTTCACCCACACGATGCCGGCGCGCAGCCGGCGGATCAGCCGGTGGGTGCGGGTAAGGTCCCGGGTGAAGATGCCCGAGGCGAGACCGAACGGGCTGTCATTGGCCAGTGCGACCGCCTCCTCCTCGCCGTCGAAGGCGATGACGCTCAGCACCGGCCCGAACAGCTCTTCGGCGGCACAGGGAACTTCGTTGCCGGCGCAGGACAGGATGGTCGGCTGGAAATAGATGCCCTCATCAAGTCCCTCCGGCCGCCCGCCGCCGGTGACGAGGCGAGCGCCGGCGGCAAGGCTGGCGGCGATCGTCGCCTCGATGTGGCTGCGCTGGCGGGCGGTGGCGAGCGGCCCCATCTCGGTGGCGGGGTCCTGCGGATCGCCGATGCGGATGCGCCGGGCCTTCTCGACCAGCAGCGCCAGCAGCCGGTCGTGCACCGCCCGTTCGACGAAGAGGCGCGAGCCGGCGACGCAGCTCTGCCCGCTGGCGGCAAAGATGCCGGCGACGATGGCGTTGGCGGCGCTTTCGAGGTCTGCATCGGCGAACACCATCACCGGCGACTTTCCACCAAGCTCCAGCGTGGTGTAGGCGAGATTTTCCGCGGTGTTGCGCACGACATGGCGGGCGGTCGCCGGCCCGCCGGTGAAGGCGACGCGCGCCACCAGCGGATGCGCGGTGAGGGTGCGCCCGCACTCCTCGCCGAAGCCGGTGAGGATGTTGACCACACCGGGGGGAAAGCCCGCCTCGTGCACCAGCCGGGCGAAGGCCAGCAGCGGCGCCGGCCCCTCCTCCGAGGCCTTCAGCACCACGGTGCAGCCCGCCGCCAGCGCCGGGCCGAGCTTCACCGCGGACAGGAAGAGCTGCGAATTCCACGGCACCACGGCGGCCACCACGCCGATCGGCTCGCGGCGCAGCCACGCCTCCATGTCGGGCTTGTCGACCGGCAGGTGGGCGCCTTCCACCTTGTCCGCCAGACCGGCGAAATAGCGATAATACTCCGCAACATAGCCTATCTGCGCGCGGGTTTCGCGGATGATCTTGCCGGTGTCGCGGGTTTCCAGTTCGGCGAGGTGGGCGGCGTTCGCCGCCACCAGATCGGCGAGGCGCAGCAGCAGCCGGCCGCGCTGACTGGCGGTGAGGCCGGCCCAGGCGGGCTCGCCGAAGGCGCGGTGCGCCGCCTTCACCGCGCGGTCGACATCGGCCGCGGTGGCGGCGGGCATGCTGGCCCAGGGCCGGCCGGTGGAGGGATCGAGGCTCTCGAAGCGGCTGCCGCCCTCGACGAACGCTCCGTCGATATAGAGCCTGAAGTCGTCTGCGCCGCTCATCCCCGCCTCCCTCACGCGAAAGCCGGCATCACGTCGCGGATGAACAGCTCCAGCGACTTGCGCTTGCGTTCATGGCTGATGCCGCTGTCGATCCAGATCGAGAACTCGTCATAGCCCATCGCCTCATAGCCTTTCAGCCGCGCGATCACCTCGTCTGCCTGGCCGATGACGAGGTTCCGGCGCACCACCTCCGGCGCATATTGCGGCATGCCGGCGCGTTCCTCAGCGGTCAGGGGGTCCATGATCGCCTGGCGGATCGGCCGCTTGTTGGCGAACCACGCGCCGAACAGGCCGTAGAACCGGGAGAGGTCGTCCGCCAGCGCCTCCGCCTCCGCCTCGCTGTCGGCGACGAAGGCGTGCTGCAGCAGCATGATCTTGGGGCGCGGCACCTCGGGATGGTTCGCCACCGCGGTGTCGAAGCGCTCCTTCAGGATGGCAACCTCGCCGTCCCCCGAGGCGAGCGGCGTCACCTGCACGTGGCAGCCCTGCGCCACCGCGAAATCGTGGCTGCTGGGGTCGCGCGCCGCGACCCAGATCGGCACCCCGCCCGGCTGCACCGGCTTCGGGCTGGCGGTGGAGGTGGGAAACGACCAGAACTGGCCGTCATGGGCATAGTCGCCTTCCCACAGCCTCTTCAGCGCCGGGATGATCTCGCGCATGCGCAGTCCCGCGCCCATGGCGTCGAGGCCGGGCAGCATCCGCTCATATTCGAACACGTAGGCGCCGCGGGCGATGCCGAGCTCCAGCCGGCCATTGGTGGCGACGTCGGTCATCGCCGCCTCGCCGGCGAGCCGCAGCGGGTGCCAGAACGGCGCCACGACATTGCCGGTGCCGAGCCGGATGCGCGAGGTGCGGGCACCGAGATGGGCGAGCTGGATGAAGGGGTTCGGCGCGATGGTGAACTCCATCGCGTGGTGCTCGCCGATCCACACCGTCTCGAAGCCGGCCTCCTCGACCAGCAGCGCCAGCTCCTCCAGCTCCTCGAAGAGCCGCCGGTGCGGAATGGCGGGGTCGGCGCGTTCCATATGGACGAAGAGGGAGAATTTCATCGGCGTCCGGTTCCGGGAGTGGAGGCGGCGGGTTGGCGCAGGCGTGGTCGGGTCAGGCCCGGGCAGCGCGGGCGGCGGGAGCCGCCGGCAGCCCGTCGAGGAAGCGCAGCAGGGCGGCGTTCACCGCCGTGGGCGCGGTCAGGTTCATCATGTGGCGTTCGCCGGCCAGCACCTCGCACCGGCCGAGCGGCACGGCTGCGGCCATCGCCTGCGACATGGCCGGCGTCGAGTTCGGATCGCCATCCGCGGTCATGAACAGCGCCGGCACCGCGAGGCTCGGGAGATTGGCGCGGTGGGCCTCGTCGGAGGTGGCGAACAGCCGGTAGGTGCGGGCATAGCCGACGGGATCGCAGGCCTCCAGCAGGCGCAGCACGGTGGCGGCATGGTCCGCCAGCGCCGGGGGCACCGGCGTGCCGAACCAGCGGTCGACCGCGGCGGCATGGGAAGCGCCGGCCCCCTGCTCGGCCAGCGCGGCCGCGCGGGCCTCCACCGCCGCACGCTGCTCCGGGCTACGGCAATACACGGCGTTCAGCGCCACCACCCCGCACACCCGGCCGGGATGCGCCAGCGCCACGTCGAGCGCGACCAGTGCACCCATGGAATGGCCGATGACGACCGCCTGAGACAGGCCGAGCGCGTCCATCAGCCCGACCACCTGCGCGCTATAGTCCGAGAGGCGGGCATCGGCGGGCGGCAGGCTGGAGCCGCCATGGCCCGGCATGTCGAGCGCGATCACCTCATGGTTCGCGGCGAGGACGGCCACCTGCGGCTCCCACGCCTCCAGCGCCATGCCGACGCCGTGGACGAGGATGACGGGCAGGCCCCTCCCCTGCCGGAGGTAGCGGACGCGCAGGCGCGCGCCGTCCCGGCCCGGAACCCAGGCAATGGCGGGCTCAGACATCGGTGCCGCCCAGATCCTTCAGGTCCTGGTAGCGGTCGCCGATGCGGTGATGCGGCCGCCCGCCGATCGAGGCGCCGAGCGCGACCACGATCTCGTCCGGCGCCGGGGCGTCGAGAATGGAGAACTGGATGGTGAGGTAATGCGAGCGCCGCCCCTCATCCAGCTTGTCCATCAGCGGGATGACGACCGGGGTGTTGGGACCGCCCCGGGTATTGGTGAAGGCGAGGTAGCTCTTCGCCCCCACCGCCTTGCGGTAGTGATTGCCGAAGCGCAGCGTGTGGATGAGGGCGGAGGCGTGCTCGATCTCGCCGGAGGTGCCGACGATGGCCGCCTTGCCATAGCCCTCCACCGCCTCGCCGGAGCCGGCCAGCCGGAGGATTTCCGCGGTGAGCGTGGCGCCGAGCTCCGGCGCGATGGCGTGAATCTCGGGCTTCAGGTCCTCAACGAAACCCTGCCCCGCCCAGGGGTTCTTCAGCACCGCCGCCGCCGCGAAAAGCTGGAGCGGCCGGGGCGCCGCGCGCCCGCCCTCGATCAGCGTGGTTTCGACGTAGGTGACGATCTTTCTCAGCGCGAGCGGCATGAACGGTTCCGGGAGGATCGAGGAGCTTCTTATGATAAGATGGTATACCATAAGATTGTCGCGTCAATTGCCTTGGGGCGGATTGCGGGCGACAACGAACGGACAACGGGAATCACGATGGTCGCGATGGCGCAGGGCACCCCGGACACAGCGGAGATGCGGGTCGACCGCAGCGTCACCACGCTGCGCGGGCTGACGCTGGAAAAGATGCGGGATGCCATTCTCGACTTCCGCTTCCGCCCCGGCGAGCGGCTGGTGGAGCGTACCCTGTGCGAGCGCCTCGGGGTGAGTCGCAGTGTGGTGCGCGAGGTGCTCCGCCATCTGGAAGCCGAAGGGCTGGTGGAGACCATTCCCCATCAGGGCCCCGCCGTGGCGCGGCCGGACCCGGCGCAGGCGGCGCAGATCTATGAGATACGCGGCCTGCTGGAGAGCGAGGCGGCGCGCGCCTGCGCGCTGCAGGCCAGCGATGCCGCGATCGACGAACTCGCCGCCGCCATCGACCAGATCGACGCCGCGTTCCAGACCGGCAGCCCCCGCGCCGTGCTGAAGGCGACGACGGACTTCTACGAAATCCTGTTCCGGGCCGCCGGCAAGCCCGTGGCGTGGGAGGTCGTGCGCTCGCTCAACGCCCGGATCAACCATCTGCGCGGCATGACCGTCGTGACCCCGGAACGCCACGCCCATGCCATCGCCGAGATGCGCGCGCTGCACGCAGCGATCCGCCGCCGCGATGGCGAGGCGGCGTGGCGCGCCAGCGCCGACCACGTCGCCATGGTGGCACGCCTCGCCGCCGAACGCCTTGCAAGCCTGCCGCCGGGCTGAAACCAGACGCGCCCGCCAGCGGCGCCGTCAGCGGCGGGATCGGCGCGGCGAGGCCTTGGCGGCCCGCCGGCGCGGGATGCCCTCACCTCTCGGGATAGATCGGGAAGGCGCGGCACAGCGCCACGACCTCATCCTTGACCTCGGCGAGGGTCGCCGCGTCCTGCGGCGCCTGCATCACCCGCTCGATCCAGCCGGCGATGGTGGCGAACTCGGCCGTGCCGAAGCCGCGCGTGGTGCCGGCATTGCTGGAGAGCCGCAGCCCCGAAGGCGCTTCCGGCGGGCGGGGATCGAACGGAATCTGGTTCTTGTTCACGGCAAGGCCGGCATGCTCCAGCGCCTTGGCGACGATCTCACCGGTGAGGCCGCGCGGGGTGAGGTCCACCAGCATCAACCCCATGTCGGTGCCGCCGGAGACGATCCGCACATTCTGGGCGCCCAGCGCCTGCGCCAGCGCGCGGGCATTGGCGAGCACGGCCTCGTTATAGGCGCGAAATTCCGGCCGCAGCGCCTCGCCAAGGCAGGCCGCCTTGCCGGCGACGGCGTGCAGCATCACCGACCCCTGCACCCCGGGAAAGATGCCGTAATTGATGCGGTCGCTCAGCGCCGGGTCGTTCCACAGCACCAGCCCGCCGCGGGCACCGCGCAACGACTTGTAGGTGGTGGTGGTGACGACATGGGCGTGCGGCACCGGATCGGGGTAGAGGCCGGTCGCCACCAGCCCGGCGAAATGGGCCATGTCGACCATGAGATAGGCGCCCACCTCGTCGGCGATGGCCCGGAGCGCGGCGAAGTCCATCGCCCGGAAATAGGCCGAGCCGCCGGCGACGATCATTCGCGGCGCGTGCTCCCGCGCGAGGTCGCGGATCTCGTCGAGGTCGAGCCGCTCGGTCTCCCGGTTCACGCCGTAGCGGATAATGGAATAGTCGCGTCCGGTGAGGGTGGCGGGGTGGCCATGGCTGATGTGACCGCCGGCGGCCACGTTCATCGACAGCACGGTGTCGCCCAGCTTCAGCAGGCCGAGGAACACGCCGGCATTGGCGTTCGAGCCGGAATGGGGCTGCACATTGGCGAAGCGGGCGCCGAACAGGCGCCGCGCCCGCTCGATGGCCAGCGCCTCGATGGCGTCGGCGAATTCCGCACCACCGTAATAGCGGGCATAGGCAGGGCCTTCGACCGTCTTGTTGGTCAGCACCGAGCCCTGCGCCTCCAGCACGAGGCGGGAGACGATGTTCTCGGACGCGATGAGCTCGATCCCGTCGGCCTGCCGGCTCTCCTCGCCGCGGATGGCGGCGGCGAGTTCGGGGTCGGCGTCGAGGCCGGCGGTGAAGTAGCCGTGATGAAGTGTCGACATCGGGCCTCACGAGGTGGCGGACAGGGCGAAGTGTCACCTCACCGGATATACCACCCCCAGGGGTCGTCCGACTCGTAGCGTGTGATCTGCTTCACCTCGAGATAGTTCGACAGCCCCCAGCGGCCGAGCTCCCGGCCGATGCCGGACTGCTTGTAGCCGCCCCACGGCGCCTCGGTGAAGGTGGGCTGCGAGCAGTTGATCCACACGATGCCGGCCCGGAGCGCGCGGGCGACGCGCTCGCAGCGGACGAGGTCCTTCGACATCACCGCGCCGGCCAGCCCGAAGCGGCTGTCATTGGCCATGCGGACGGCGTCCGCCTCGTCGGTGAAGGGCTTCACGCACACCACGGGGCCGAAGATTTCTTCGCGCCAGACCTCGCTGGTCTCGTCCATGTCGGCGAGAACGGTCGGCTGGAGGAAATAGCCGACATTCCGGTCGGCCGGCCGGCCACCGCCGGTCACGATCCGTGCGCCCTGCTCGACGCCGCGGGCGATGGCGGCGAGAATCTTGTCGTACTGGCCCCTGGAGACGATGGGGCCGAGCAGCGTTCCCTCCTCAAGCCCGCTGCCGATGCGGATGCGCGCGGCTTCGGCAGCGAGGCGCTCCAGCACCGCATCATAGGCCGAAGCCTCGATCAGCACCCGGGAGGTGGCGGAACAGACCTGGCCCTGGTTCCAGAAGATGCCGAACATGATCCATTCCACAGCCTTCTCGATATCGCTGTCGGCGAAGACGATGAAGGGCGACTTGCCGCCGAGTTCCAGGCTCACCTTCTTGATGTCGGCGGCGGCGGCGGCCATCACCTTGCGGCCGGTCGGCACCGAGCCGGTGAAGGCGAGCTTGTCGACCGCGGGATGGCTGGTCAGCGGCGCGCCCGCCTCCGGGCCGAGGCCGGTGACGATGTTGAGCACGCCCGGCGGCAACCCGACCTCCTCGGCGATGGCGCCGAGTTCCAGCGCGGTGAGCGGCGTCAGTTCGGACGGCTTCAGCACAAGGGTGCAGCCCGCCGCCAGCGCCGGCGCTACCTTCCACGTCGCCATCAGCAGCGGGTAGTTCCACGGCACGATGGCGCCGACCACCCCCATCGGCTCCAGCACCACGCTGGAGGAGAAGCGCGCATCGGCCAGCGCCACCACCTCGTCGGGGTCGGTGTCGAGCTTTTCGGCGAGGCCGGCATAGAAGCCGAAGCAGCCGGCGACATCGTCGATGTCCCACAGCGCCTCCGGCAGCGGCTTGCCATTGTCCAGCACCTCCAGCCGCGCCAGTTCCTCCCGGCGCGCGGTGACGGCGGCGGCGATCGCGCGGAGATAGCCGGCACGCTCGGTCCCGCTCAGCCGCGGCCACGGCCCCTCGTCGAAGGCGCGACGGGCGGCCGCGACGGCGCGGTCGATGTCGGCGGCGGTGCCGGCGGGTGCCTGATGGATCACCCGCTCGGTGGCGGGATCGACCACGGGAAAGGTGCCGCCGGCGGCGGGGGCGGTCCAGTGTCCGTCGATGAAGAGCTGGGTCTGCATGGGAGGCCTCGCGGAATCAGGCGGTTCGTTCGGGCTTCGGGCGGCGCGTCGCGGCGCGGGGAACGACGAGCTTCAGTATCTCCGCCGCGGCACGGGCGGCCCCGCCGGCGGCCTGCATGATGGCGGCGTTCGCGCTCAGCCGGGCGCGCATGGCGCGGTCGCCGAGCAGCCCGCCAATGGCGTCGGCGAGTTCCTCCTCGCGCCAGCGGTAGCGGTCGAGCCGCCGGCCGACGCCGGCCTCCTGCGCGCGGGTCGCGTTGTCGTGGCCGTCCCAGCAATAGGGCATCACCAGCGAGGGCACGCCGAAATAAAGCGCTTCGCAGAAGCTGTTATTGCCGCCGTGGTGGATGAAGAGATCGGCCTGCGCCACCACGGAAGGCTGGGGAAACCAGCTGTCAACCAGCACATTGTCGGGAACCTGGCTGTACTCCTCGCGCCAGTGCCCGGCATTCACCAGGAAGCGTGCGGGAATGCCGGCGAAGACGCCGATCATCCGCCGGATCATGCCGACATCCATGGCGCCGAGCGAGCCGAAGCTGGTGAGCGCCAGCGGGGCGTCGTTGTGGCTGGCGAAGCGCGGCACGGTGTAGGGCGCCTCGCGCCGCACGCAGCCCTCGAGAAAGACGAAGCGCCGGGGGTCGAGCTTCCTCGCCCGCTCGTGGCGGATGATCGTCGGCGCCAGCAGAAGGTTGAGATGGGGCGAGGGCTCCAGGAAGCCGGGCCCCGGGCGCAGCCCGCAATCGGCCAGAAAGGCCGAGAGGCGCCGGTGGGCCGGCGCCACCGCCCGGTCGTAACGCGCGGCGAACGCCTCCCACGCCGCCGGATCGCCCGAGGGCGCGCCGGAGAGGTAAGGCGGGATGCGCGGGTCCGGAACCTCCGTCTCGGCGCAGGAGACCACCCGCACCCACGGCACGCCCGCCGTGGCGACGGCGGGGAACATGACGACGTTGTCCAGCACGATGACATCCGGCTTCAGCCGGGCGATGAGCTGGCGCAGCGGCTCCTCCGCGCGGATGGCGGTGTCGACGATCGCCTCCCAGGTGGGCGCGACGTAGGAGTCGATCTGGTCGAGCGCGGACTGGGCGAAGGCGTCCTTGTGGCGCTCGATGAAGTCGTTCCAGTCGGTCGCGGCCTCGGGCCGACCGTCGGCGAGCTGGTATTCGGTGAAGCCATATTCCGCGAAGATGCCGCCGAAGCCGGGATGGCAGATGAACACCGGCTCCGCTCCGGCGCGTCGCAGCTCCTGGGCGATGCCGACGCAGTTCAGCGCGGCGCCGTAGCTGGCCTCGGGGAACAGCGCGACGAGGGGGGAGCGGGCGCCGCCGGTCACGAAACCGCCCGGAACAGGCTCGGCACGCCCCGGCCGGCAAGGCGCGGACGCTGCGCGCTCGACAGCCGCAGATGCACCGACATGAGATCGGCGGCCAGCTCCATCTGCCCGCGCTCGATATGCTCGAGGATCTGGAGATGCTCCTGGTTCGACTGCATCAGCCGGAACGTGCCGACATGGGAGCTGCCCGCCACCTTGCGACGGCGGCGGTGATGGCCGGCCAGCGCCTCGGCGATGAAGGGGTTGCCGCAGCCGCGGGCGACCAGCAGGTGGAAGTCGAGATCGATGCGGTCGAAAAGACCGCGGTCGAAGCCGGCCTCGGGCATCGCCCGCAGCAGCAGCATGGACTGCCGCAGCGCCGCCATGGCGGTGAAATCCCTGCGGAAATCCGGCAGGGAAAGCGCCAGCGGCTCCATCGCCAGCCGGAACTCATAGCTGCGGGCGGTGGCGTCGGGCCCGACGGCGAACTGCTTCAGCAGCCATTGCTGACCCGGGGCGCGCTCCGCCAGATTTTCCTCTGCCAGCTCTAAAAGGACATTTTGTACCGTCTGCCGGGGCACATCATAACGGCGCTGCAGCGAGGCGACGGTCTGGGTCTCGGCGATGCGGCCGGCGGCGAGGTCGCGCAGCACGGCGTCGTGAATCTCGCTCTCGCGGTCGGTGGCGATGCCGGCGTCGAGCCGCCCGCCCGCCACCGGATCGGTCGCCAGCACATAGCCGCCCTCGGAATCGGGGGTGGCCAGCCCCTGCTCGGCAAGTATCTGCAAAGCCTTGCGAACCGGGGTGCGGGAGACGTTGCACAACGACGCCAGCGCCTGTTCGGCGAGCCGCTCCCCCGGCGACATGCCGCGCTCGGCCGCGACGTCCAGTATCCGTCGCGCCAATGAGACATGGCGATGATTGAGCCGCCTGGGTTCCGTGCCGGTCACGATGCGCGTCCTCTCGGGGATGTCATTGTGCATTTGCGCGGTGTTCCTGCAAGCGCGAATGCCCCGCCCTGCACAATCGGCGCGCATGTCGACGAAAGAGGCTTGACGTTTTTTTTCCTCAAATAATACTCCCACCATCGCCGGGCCATGAAGCCGGCTCCGCTCCAGCACAGCAGCCAAGGAGTCTCCCGTGAATGCGCATGTAGGGAAGGCGGTCTCCCGCGGGGCCGCAGCGTTGTTCGGCCTCGTTCTCGGGATCGGCACCGCCTCCGCCGCCGATCTCGTGATCTCGAACTGGGACGGCTACATGCCCAAGGACATCGCCGAGAAATTCAAGGCGGCGACGGGGCTGGAGATCGAGGTGGTGAACCACGCCACCAACGAGGAGATCATGGGCAAGCTCATGGCCAGCGGCGGCAAGGGCTATGACGTCGTCTTCGTGTCCTCGCCCTTCGCCGAGGTGCTGAACAACCAGAAGCTGCTCGCCCCGCTCGACAAGGCCGCGATCCCGAACCTCGCCAACCTCTACCCCCAGGCGGCGGCGCTGGCCTATGACCCCGGCAACAGCTTCTCCGTGCCCTACAGCTGGGGCACGACCGGCCTGTGCTACCGCTCCGACCTCATCTCGCCCGCGCCGACGAGCTGGTGGGACCTGCTGAAGCCTTCCGACGCGGTGAAGGGCAAGACCACCATGCTCGCGACCGACCGCTGGCTGATGGCCGCCGGCCTGCTCGCCAACGGCTATTCGGTGAACGCCACCGACCCCGCCCAGATCAAGACGGCGACCGACACCCTCATCGCCGCCAAGAAGACCCTGCTCGCCTATGACGACACCACCTTCTATTCGAAGCTGGTCTCCGGCGAGGCGGTGCTGGTGCACGCCTGGGACGGCTGGTGCAACTACGGCATCACCGAGAATGCCGCGATCAAGTTCGTGGTGCCCAAGGAAGGGTCCGACGTCTTCGTCGACACCATCGTCGTGCTCAAGAGCTCCGAGCACAAGGACGCGGCGATGAAGTTCCTGAACTACATCCTCGACGCCAAGAACCACGCCTGGGTGGCGGAGAACATCCTCTACAAGGTGCCGAACAAGCCGGCGATGGAAAGCCTCGACAAGGCGCTGTTCGAAAAATACCCGAACCTGGCGATGACCCCGGACGAACTGCTGAAGAACGAGCTGCTGCGGGACCTCGGCCCGGCGCAGAAGCTGTATTCGCGCGCCGTCAGCGAGATCAAGGCCGCCAACTGAGCCGATGCCGCCGCGCCCGGCGCGGCGACGCCCCTGCCGACCCACGGAGCCGCCGCGATGTCGCCGCCGGACATGAAATCGGGCCTGCTGGTCACGCCGGCGGTGGCGTGGCTGGTGATCTTCATGCTGGCCCCCTGCCTGCTGGTGCTGAGCTATGCCTTTCTGGAGCGCGGCACCTGGGGCGGCGTGGAATACACGCTGACGCTGGAAAACATCGCCCGCGCCTTCGATCCGCTCTACGCCCGGGTGTTCCTCACCTCGGCCCGCATCGCGGCGCTGGCGACGCTGTTCGCGGTGCTGCTGGCCTATCCCGCCGCCTATGCCATCGCCCGCGCGCCGAGGCGGTGGCAGCCGGTGCTGCTGTTCTTCGCGGTGCTGCCGTTCTGGAGCAACTACCTCATCCGCACCTATGCCTGGATCGTGCTGCTGAACCGCGAGGGGCTGGTCAACAACCTGCTGAAGGCGCTCGGCTATCGCGGCGAGCCGCTCTCGATGCTCTATTCCGAGCCGGCGGTGATCCTCGGCCTCGTCTACAACTACCTGCCCTTCGTCATCCTCGCGATCTATTCCGCGCTTTCGCGCCTCAACCCCGAGCTGATCGAGGCCTCGCACGACCTCGGCGGCGGCGCCCTGCGCACCTTCTGGCGGGTGACGCTGCCGCTGAGCCTGCCGGGAGTCGCCGCGGGCGGGGTGTTCGTGTTCGTGCTCTCCATCGGCAATTTCGTCACCCCCGCCCTGCTCGGTGGCGGGCGCTTCCAGATGATCGGCAACCTCGTCTACGACCAGTTCCTCGCCGCCAACGACTGGCCGTTCGGCGCCGCGCTCGGCATGGTGCTCATCGCCATCATGACCGCGTTGCTGCTGGTGCAGGCACGGCTCGCCGCCCGCGCCGGGGGCGACACGGCGAGGCCGGCATGAGCAGCGTGCGCGCGCCTTCCCGCCTCGGTGGCCTCGTGCTGGCGGCGATCTTCGCCTTCCTGTACGTGCCCATCGCCGTGCTCGTGCTGCTCTCCTTCAACGCCAGCGGCCTGCCGACCGCCTGGACCGGCTTCTCGCTGAAATGGTACGGCGCGCTGGCCGGCAACGCGAACATCCTGCACGCGGCCTGGAACACGCTCGTCGTCGGGCTGGCGGCCACCGCGATCTCAACCGTGCTCGGCACGCTGCTGGCCATCGGGCTGGAAACCCGGCGGCGCAAGGGCACCGCCATCGAGGCGCTGGCCTTCGCGCCCATGGTAATTCCCGACATCGTGCTGGCGGTGGCGCTGCTCACCTTCTTCTCCAGCCTCGACATCACGCTCGGCCTGCCCACCATCGTCGTCAGCCACGTGATCTTCGACCTCGCCTTCGTCAATGCGGTGGTGCGGGCGCGGCTGAAGCATTTCGATTTCTCGATCGTGGAAGCCTCCCGCGATCTCGGCGCCGGCTACGTCACCACCTTCCGCCGCATCCTGCTGCCGGCGCTGGCTCCCGCCATCATCGCCGGGGCGCTGCTGGCCTTCACCCTGTCGATCGACGAGTTCATCATCGCCTTCTTCACCGCCGGGGCGGGACGCTCCTCCATCACCCTGCCCATGCAGATCTATTCGATGATCCGGTTCGGCATCACGCCGGAGGTGAACGCCCTCGCCACCCTCGTCATGGGCCTGAGCGCGACAGTGCTGATGATCTCGCAATGGCTCAACAAGGAGCAGGCGCCATGAATGCGCGTGAACGCGCGGCCGCGGCCGCTCCGCCAACCCACCCGGCGGTGCTGCGCATCGAGACGGTGTCGAAGGCGTTCGGCGCGGTCACGGCGGTGGATCGCGTCTCGCTCGACATCAGGCCGAACGAGTTCTTCGCGCTGCTCGGCCCATCCGGCTGCGGCAAGACCACCCTGCTGCGGATGCTGGCCGGCTTCGAGACGCCGACCGGCGGGCGCATCCTGCTCGACGGGCAGGACATCTCGCCGCTGCCGCCGGAAAGGCGACCGCTTAACCTCATGTTCCAGTCCTACGCCCTGTTCCCGCACATGAGCGTGCGGGCGAACCTCGCCTATGGGCTGGAGATGGAACGCCGCCCCCGCGCCGAGATCACGCGGCGGGTCGACGAGCTGCTCGCCACCACCGGCCTCTCCGCGCTGGCCGACCGCCGGCCGGACCAGCTCTCCGGCGGCCAGAAGCAGCGCGTCGCGCTGGCCCGCGCGCTCATCAAGCGGCCCAAGGTTCTGCTGCTCGACGAGCCGCTCGGCGCGCTCGACAAGAAGCTGCGCGAGCAGATGCAGCTGGAGCTGAAGAGGCTGCAGCACGAGGTGGGCATCACCTTCGTCATGGTCACCCACGACCAGGAGGAAGCGCTTGTCATGGCCGACCGCATGGCGATCCTGCGCGACGGACGGCTTCTGCAGTGCGGCACGCCGCAAGAGGTCTACGAGACCCCGGTGGACCGCTTCGTCGCCGACTTCATCGGGGTGATGAACTTCATCGAGGGCGCGGTGGACCCTGGCGGCGTGTTCCGCGCCCCGGGCCTCGACGTGCCCCTCGCCCGCCCCGCCGGCACGGGCGCCCTCGCGGTGCGGCCGGAGGCGGTGGAGGTGCTGGCCGGCCCGGCAGCGGGTATGCCGGGCACGGTGCTGGACGTCGCCTATCACGGCCTCGACCGGGTGCTGCATGTCCGCACCGAGGCCGCCCCGCTGCTGCGGGTGCGGGTCGCCGCCCGGCACGCGGCGGAGTGGCGTGCCGGCGATGCGGTCTCGCTGCGGATCGAGCCCGCGCATTGCCTGTTCTTTCCCGACCCCGCCCCGTGAACCCACGGACAACCGAACCGACCGAGCCGGAGGAAGCCCCGACCATGACGCAGAAGACCATCGCCTTCTTCCCGGAAGCGGCCTATGGGCCCGCGCTCAACTCCGTCGGCATCGCGCAGGCGGTGGAGGCGCTCGGCCACAAGGCCGTCTTCCTGTCCGATCCCGGCTTCGTCGGCGTCTATGAGGGCTACGGCTTCGAGGCCCACCCGGTGAACCTCTCCGCCCCGATGCCGCCGGAGCAGATGGCGAAGTTCTGGGAGGACTTCATCAACGGCCACATCCCCAACTTCCGCAAGGCGCCGATCGACCAGATCGACAACTATGTGAAGGACTGCTGGACCGCCATCGTCGACAGCGCGAAATGGGCGCAGAAGGACCTGCCCGACGTGCTTGCCCGGGTGAAGCCGGACCTCATCTGCGTCGACAACGTCATCCTGTTCCCGGCCATCAAGCAGCATGGCGTGCCCTGGGTGCGCATCATCTCCTGCTCGGAGAACGAGATCGAGGACGAGGCGATTCCGCCCCACCTGTCCGGCTGCCGGCAGGACGACACCGCCGGCCACGCCGCCTTCCGCGACCGCTTCAACGCCGCGATCCAGCCGATCCACGACGACTACAACGCCTTCCTGGCCGAGAACGGGCTGGAGCCCTACCCCCTCGGCCAGTTCTTCGAGGCCTCGCCCTTCATGAACCTGCTGCTCTACCCCGAGCCGGTGAAGTTCGACCGCGCCCACCCGCTCGACCCCGCGCGGTTCCAGTATCTGGAAGGCTGCGTGCGCCGCGAGAAGCCCTATGAGGTTCCCGCCTTCGCCGCGAACGCCGACAAGCCGCTGCTCTACGTCTCCTTCGGCAGCCTCGGCGCCGGCGACACCGAGCTGCTGAAGCGGCTCATCGCCACCATCGGCACCCTGCCCTACCGGGCGCTGGTGAATGTCGGCGACTACAAGGACCAGTACGCCGACGTGCCGCCGAACGTGGTGATCGACAGCTGGTTCCCGCAGCCCTCGGTCATCCCGCAGGTGGACGCGGTGATCCACCACGGCGGCAACAACTCCTTCACGGAATGCCTGTTCTTCGGCAAGCCGGCGATCATCATGCCCTATGTCTGGGATGGCCACGACAACGCCACCCGGGTGGAGGAGACCGGCCACGGCTTCAGGATGCCGCGCTACGACTGGACCGATGCCGATCTCGCCGCCCGGCTGGAGGCCTGCATCACCGATCCCGCGATGAAGGCGAAGCTCGCCGCGACCAGCGCCCACATGCAGGCGCGCAACGGGCAGAAGAAGGCCGCCGGCATCCTCGACGGGCTGCTGGAGGCGCGGGCGTGAGCGCGCATCTGGCCTCCTCCGCGCCACACATCCACGGCGCCACCGCCTATAACGACCTCGTCGACTGGGGCGAGCAGCCCGACTGCGCGGAGGGGCCCTCCCGCTCCTCCGGCCGCCTGCTGTTCAAGGGCCCCGGCAACCAGCCTGAGACCGGCATCTGGGTGTGCACGCCCGGTCGCTGGCGGCTTGCCATCCCCCGCGACGAGTTCTGCCACTTCGTCGCCGGCCGGGCGGTCTATCGCTCGGACACCGGCGAGACCATCGAGGTCGGACCCGGCACGGCGGTGATGTTCCCCGCCGGCTGGACCGGCGAATGCACCGTGATCGAGACGATGCGCAACATCTACATGCTGGCGTGAGCGGCGTTCCGCCCGCGTCACCTCCTCCCCCGTCCTGAAGGCACCGCCATGACCGCCACCCCGCTCATCCGCAACCCGCTCGCCCTCACCGATCTCGTCGACTGGGGCGCGATCCCCACCATGATCGAGGGCGAGAGCCGCACCTCCGGCGTGCTCATCCACAAGGGGCCGGACGGCCAGTCCGAATGCGGCCTGTGGGTCTGCACCCCCGGCAAATGGGAGTGCCACGTCACCCGCGACGAGTTCTGCCACTTCCTGGAGGGCCGCAGCACCTATGTGCACGAGAGCGGCGAGGTGATCGAGATCGTGCCTGACACCGCCGCCTTCTTCCCGAAGGACTGGAAGGGTGTCTGCACCGTCCATGAGACGGTGAAGAAGGTCTACATGATCCGCTGAGTCGCGGCGCGTCTTCCCGCCGGCGCGCCGGCGGGCTCTCCAGCACAGGTGCCCTCCATGATCCGCTTCGACCCCGCCCGGCCGGTGTTCTTCGCCCGCGGACGCTATCTCCCCGCGGCGGGCGGGACCTCCCCGGTGATCGATCCCGCCACCCTCGCCATAGTCGGCACCATCGCGGCGACGCGGCCGGACGAGATGGAATGGGTGCTGGAGGCGGCGCGGCAGGCCCAGCGCGGCTGGGGCCGGCTCGACGCCAGAAGCCGGGCCGCGGCGCTGCACAAGATCGCGGCGCGGATCGAGCAGGCCGACATGCGCCCGCTCGCCGAGCTGATGACGCGGGAGATGGGCAAGCCCTACCCGGAATCCATCGGCGAGGTGGCCAACTGCGCGCCGGTCTTCCGCTATTTCGCCGAGATGGCCCGCGACGAGGCCGGCAAGGTGGCCGGCACCACCCAGGCCGGCTCGTTCCAGTATGCCCGCTATGAGCCGCTGGGCCTGAGCGTGCACATCATGCCCTTCAACTTCCCCATCCTGCTGATGTGCTGGACGGTGGCGGCGTCGCTGGCGGCGGGCAATGGCTGCATCCTGAAACCGGCCCCGGCGACGACGCTCACCACCCTCGCCTTCATGGAGATGTTCGCCGACCTGCCGGAAGGGCTGGTCGCGTGCCTGCCGGGCGGGGCGGAACTGGCACAGGCGCTGATCGAATCGCCGCTCACCCACGCGGTCGCCTTCACCGGCTCCACCGCCGCCGCCAGCGCGGTGGCGGCAGCGGCCGGTGCCCGCATGAAGCCGGCGGTGATCGAGGGCGGCGGCAGCGACCCGCTGATCGTCACCGCCCATGCCCCGCTCGACGTCGCGGCGGCCGGCGCGGTGACCGCCGCCTTCCACATGTCGGGGCAGGTCTGCACCTCGGCGGAACGGCTCTTCGTGGTGGACGCGGTGCACGACGCCTTCGTGGAGCGCTTCGCCGCGCAGACCGCGCGGCTGCGGATCGGAAACGGCCTTGGCCGCCACGAGATCGGCCCGCTGGTCAGCGAGGCGGCGCGCGCCAAGGTCATCCGCCTCGTGGAGGACGCGACGGCGAAGGGCGCCCGGATCGTCGCCGGCGGCCGCATCCCGCCCGACCAGCCGGTCGGCTGGTTCTATGAGCCGACCATCCTCACCGGTTGCACCCCGGACATGGCCATCCTGCAGGAGGAATGCTTCGGCCCGGTCGCCGCCCTCACCCGCGTCGCCGATTTCGACGAGGCGGTCGCCCGCGCCAATGACAGCGCCTTCGGCCTCGGCGCCTCGGTCTTCACCACCTCGCTCGAAGAGGCGATGGAGGCGGCGGAGCGGCTCGAAGCCGGCATGGTGTGGGTGAACAACCCGCTGATCGACAACGACGCCCTGCCCTTCGGCGGCTGGAAGCGCTCCGGCATGGGGCGCGAACTCTCCCGCCTCGGCCTCGACACCTTCCGCCGCGCCAAGATGGTGGTCATCGACCACAAGCCGGCGGTGCAGGGCTGGTGGTACCCATACCCCGACGACTGGTTCCATGACGCCGGCGGGCGCAAGCACGTCTAGGCCCGCGCGGGCCCGCCACGCCTGAACCGAAGACCCGCCCCTTCCCGGCGCGACTGACAGGACATCCCATGATCATCACCCTTCTCGGCGGCGCCGGCCTCATGGGCGCGGGCATCGCGCGCGACCTGCTCTCCGACCGCGCCATCGTCGATTTCGCGACGCTGCGCATCTGCGACGCGGTGCGCCCGCGCATGGAGGCACTGGCCGCCGAGCTCGCCGATCCCCGCGTCGCGCTGGTGGACCTCGACGCCGCCGACCCCGGCGCCCTGGCCGCGGCGCTGGAGGGCGCGGACATCTGCATCAACTGCGTGCCGACCCTGCTCGGCCACCAGATGGCGATCTTCGAGGCGGCGCTGGCGGCACGGGTGCCCTATCTCGATCTCGGCGGGCTTGGGGTCTACACCGTGAAGCAGAAGGCCGAGCACGCCCGCTTCCGCGACGCCGGGGTCACCGCGGTGATCGGCGCCGGCGCCGATCCCGGCATGTCGAACGTCATCTGCCGCGCCGTGGCGGACGAGCTGGACGAGATCGACGCCATCAATCTCTACTGGGCCGCGGAACTGGTCGGCGACGAGAATCCGGTGCTGATGCCGCCCTACAGCATCTCCACCGTGCTGGCCGAATACGCCCACCCCAGCACCCAGTTCTACGACGGGCGCCATGTCGAATGCCCGCCCATGAGCGGCGTCGAGGTGCTGGAGCTGCCGGAGCCGTGGGGGCGCTGCGAGTTCATGCACTCGCCCCATTCCGAGCAGCTCACCGTGCCGCTGGCCGCCGGCATCGCCGACAAGGGCATCCGCGAATTCACCTGGAAGCTGCACCTGCCCCACCGCGAGCACGAGGCCTGGGTCGGGCTGGTGAAGGCCGGCTTCGGCGCCTATGACGACCCGGTGGAGATCGGCGGGGTGAAGGTGAAGCCGCTCGACGTGCTCAGCAAGGTCATCGAGCGCAACATCGCCCGCAACGCCGAGCGTATGCCGGCGCAGGACAGCCACGAGATCCACTTCGCCATCGGCCGCGGCCGGCGGGGCGGGGTCGAGCATGTGGTGCGGATCGAGGTGGTGGTGACGCCGGACCCGCTCTATCAGGGCTATACCGACGCCTGCACCTCGATGAACGGCGCCATTGCCGCCCAGCTCATCCTGAAGACGCCGCGCCGCCCGGGCGTGTGGGCGCCGGAAGAGTATTTCGACATACCGAGCTACTTCGCCGAGCTGGAGAAGCGCCATTTCCGCATCTCGAAGACGGTGACCCCCGCCGCCTGATCGCAGGGCCGGCGGCTTGCCCGGCGCGGAGCCGGCGCGCCGTTCCGCATTATCCACCCGTCCGAACGCCGCGGCGCTGCGTAGAAGGGCGGGGGCATGGGAGGCGGTGATGGAACGGGCGGCAGCGGCGCACATCGCCATCGTCGGCGCCGGCATGGCGGGCCTCGCGGCGGCGCGGCGGCTGCAGGCCGCCGGCTTCGCCGTCACGCTGGTCGACAAGGGCCGCGACGTCGGCGGGCGCATGGCCACCCGCCGTGCCACCGGCTTCGCGTTCGATCACGGCGCGCAGTTCTTCACCGCCCGCAGCGAGAGCTTCCGCGCCGTGGTGGCGCAGTGGCGCGCGGCCGGGCAGGCCGACATCTGGGACGCCTCCACCGGCGGCGCGGGCGCCCTGGCGGAGGGGGCGGCCGAGCCGATGCTGGTCGGCACCCCCGGCATGACCGCGCCGTGCCGGGCGATGGCGGCGGGTCTGCCGGTGGCTCTGGCCTGCACCGTGACCGGCCTCCACCGGGACGGCGTGGGCTACACGCTGTCCACCGCGACCGGTCCGGTCGATACGCCGGGCAATGGCCGGTTTGACGCCGTGCTGCTTGCCGTGCCCGCACCGCAGGCGGCGGCGCTGGTCGCACCGCTGCGGCCCGGCTGGGCCGGGCGGCTGGCAAGCATCCGCTACGCGCCGTGCTGGGCACTGATGGCCGGCTTCGAGGGACGGCGGGCGCTGCCCCCCAGCCGGCGGCCCATGGATGACATGCTGCGGTGGATCGCCCACGACTCCGGCAAGCCGGGACGGGCGGAAGACGGCACGGCCGTCGTCGCCCATGCCATGCCGGACTGGTCGCGGGCAAATCTCGAACGACCGGCGGAGGAGATCGCCCCGCTCATGCTGGCTCGGCTGCGGGAGGTGAGCGGGATCACCGCCTCGCCGGTCCATCTCGCCGCCCATCGCTGGCGCTATGCGCTGGTCGAGCAGCCGCTGGGAGAGGCCTGCCTGTGGGACCCCGCAACCCGTCTCGGCCTGTGCGGCGACGGCTGCCTCGCCCCGCGGGTGGAGGCCGCCTTCGCCAGCGGTGAGGCGCTGGCCGCCCGGCTGATCGCCGATCTCACGCCAACGCCATCGGGGAAGGCGCCATGACGGAGGTCGCCGCGCCGGAACACCCCACCGCCGAAGAGGAACCCGATCTGACGGTCTATTACGACGGCGGCTGCCCGTTGTGCCGCGCCGAGATTGCCCATTACCGCCGTCAGGAAGGCGCGCACCGCGTCGCCTTCACCGATGTGTCCGACACCGGCTGCCAGCCCGGGCCGGACCTCGACCGCGCCACGGCGCTGGCACGCTTCCATGTGCGGGACCGCGAGGGACGGCTCGTCTCCGGCGCCGCCGCCTTCGTGCGGGTGTGGGCGACGCTGCCGCGCTGGCGCTGGGCCGCCCGGCTGGCGCGCCTGCCGGGCGCGACCGCGCTACTGGAGGCGGGCTACCGCGCCTTCCTGCCGCTGCGGCCGCGCCTCGCCCGGCTGGTGCGCCGGTTCGGCGGTGGAAGCGGGCCGCGCTGAACGGCCCGCTCCCCGCGCCCGCCGCCGGAGCCCCTCAGGCGCGATAGGCGCCCTGCCGCTGCAGCATCCAGCCGGGATACTCCGCCGGCAGCTTCGACACCGCATCCAGCGCGGCGAGATCGGCGGCGTCGAGCTGCACCGCCGTCGCGGCGATATTGTCGGCGAGCTGGTCGACCCGCTTGGCGCCGACGATGACGCTGGTCACCGCCTTCTGGTGCAGCAGCCACGCCAGCGCGATCTGCGCGACGCTGACGCCCTTCGCCTCGGCGATCGGCCGCATCGCCGCGATCACCGCCGCGCCGCGCGGCAGGTCGACCGGCGGGAAGTCGAAGGTGGCGCGGCGCCCGTCGGCGGCGGCGCCGGTGCCGTCATACTTGCCGGAGAGATAGCCGCCGGCCAGCGGGCTCCACACCATCAGACCGACGCCCTCGGAGGCCAGCATCGGCACCACCTCGCGCTCGAGGTCGCGGCCGACGAGGGTGTAATAGGCCTGCAGCGAGATGAGGGGAGCGAGGCGGCGGGCCTCGGCGATGCCAACCGCCTTCGCCACCTGCCAGGCCGCCCAGTTCGACAGCCCGAGGTAGCGGACATGGCCATGGCGGACGAGGGTGTCGAGCGCCTCCAGCGTTTCGACGATGGGCGTCGCCGGGTCGAAGCCGTGGATCTGGTAGAGATCGATATGGTCGAGGCCGAGCCGGGTCAGGCTGGCCTTGCACTGGGCGAGGATGTGGCCGCGCGAGGCGCCCCGCGCGTTCGGCCCGGCGCCCATCGGCCCCAGCACCTTGGTCGCGATCACCACCTCGTCGCGCGGCACGGCGAGGCTGCGCAGCGCCTGCCCGAGCAGGGTTTCGCTGCGGCCCTCCGCATAGACATTGGCGGTGTCGATGAAGTTGATGCCGGCGTCGAGCGCGGTCTTCACCAGCGCTTCCGCCTCGCGGCTGTCGAGCCGGCCGATCTGGCCCCACATGGTGGCCTCGCCACCCCCGAAGGTCATGGTGCCGAGGCACAGTTCCGAGACGAAAAGCCCGCTCTGTCCGAGTTGCCTGTAGCGCATGGAAGGTCTCCTTCTGCCCCGATGGGTCGAAAGGGAGATAGCGCGCCGAACGCGCACGGCGCGCCGCCGATCCTCTCAACCTCGTGCACGATCCTATCAGTCTCGCCCCGACGGTCGGGCGGCACCCTTGGGCGGCACGGGGCGCGCGCGGGTCCATTCCGTCGACATTGAGGGCCGCCGGCGCGTGCTTTAGCCTGTCGCGGCAGCGGGCCGGCGGGACGACGCGCCGTCCACCCGGAAGCCGCAGAGGAGCCTGCCCATGACCCGTCCGCCGATCGGCCCCGCCACCCGGCTCTGCATGTCGCTGGCCGCGCGTCCCGGCCGGTTCGGCTCGCGCTTCCACAACGCGCTCTACGAGGCGCTGGGGCTGGACTATGTCTACAAGGCCTTCACAACGACCGATCTTCCCGCCGCGATCGGTGGCATAAGGGCGCTCGGCATCCGCGGCTGCGCCATTTCCATGCCGTTCAAGGAAGCGGTGATCCCGCTGCTCGACGGGCTGGAGGGCTCGGCGGCGGCGATCGACAGCGTGAACACCATCGTCAACGATGCCGGCCGCCTCACCGGCTTCAATACCGACTACACCGCCATCGCCACCCTGCTCGACGAGGCGGGCATCGCCCCTTCGACGCCGTTCCTGCTGCGCGGCTCCGGCGGCATGGCCAAGGCGGTGGCGGCGGCGCTGCGCGACCGCGGCCACCGCGCCGGCACGCTGATCGCCCGCAACGCGGCGGCGGGGCGCCCGCTCGCGGCGCTCTACGGTTTCGACTGGGCGGCGGAAGCGACCGGGCGAAGCGCCCCGCTCATCATCAACGCCACGCCGCTCGGCATGGCCGGCGCGGATCCGACGGCGCTGGCCTTCGACGACGCGACCATCGCCGCGGCCGACATCGTGTTCGACGTGGTCGCCATCCCCATCGACACCCCGCTGATGCAGGCCGCCGCGCGCGCCGGCAAGCGGCGCATCTCGGGCGCGGATGTCGCGGTGCTGCAGGCGGTCGAGCAGTTCGTGCTCTACACCGGCATCCGGCCCAGTGCGGAGCTGATCGAGGCGGCGGCCGCCGCCGCCCGCGCGGCCTGAGGCGGGACCATGCTCGACCTCGTTTCACCACCCATACCCGCCGCGACCGCCGGGGGGCTCGCCAGCCTCGCCGGGCGGCTCACACGTGGCTTCGCCCGCTTCGGCCGGGAAACCCCGGTGCCCGGCCTCATGGTGACGCGCGCCGACGCGCCGAGCGGTCTGATCCATGCGGTCTACGAACCCTCCTTCTGCCTCGTGGTCCAGGGCCGGAAGGCCAGCATGCTGGGCGAGTCCGTCCTCACCTATGCCGCCGGCCAGTGCCTGCTGGCGATGGTCGACGTTCCGGTGAGCGTGCGCATCACCGAGGCAAGCGCCGAGCGGCCCTATCTCGCCCTCAGCCTCTCCATCGATCCCGCCATGGTCGCCGAATTGCTGGTCGAGCAGGGCGAAAGGCTCGACAGCGGGGCCGGCTTCGCCGCGCTGAGGGTCGCGGAGCTCGACCCCCGGCTGTGCGACCCGCTCGCCCGCCTGCTCGACCTGCTGGAGGCGCCGGAGGACCTGCCGGTGCTCGGCCCGCTCATCCGGCGCGAGATCGTGTGGCGGCTGCTCGGCGGCCCGCTGGGCGGCACCCTGCGACAGATCGGGCTGCGCGATACCCATGCCGCGCGGATCGGCCGGGCCGCCGCCTGGATCCGCGCGCATTACGCCGCGCCGCTGCGCGTGGCCGATCTCGCCGCGCTGGCGCATATGAGCCCGGCCTCGTTCCACCGCCACTTCAAGGCGGTGACGACCCTGAGCCCGGTGCAGTTCCAGAAGCAGGTGCGGCTGCAGGAGGCCCGGCGCCGGCTGATGGCGCATGAAGAGGTGGCGAGCGTAGGCTATGCCATCGGCTATGAGAGCCCCTCGCAGTTCAGCCGGGACTATCGGCGGCTGTTCGGCACCCCGCCGGGACGCGACGGCGCGGCAATGCGCGCCAGCCTTGCCGCCGGGGCGGCCTGACCGCACCGGCGGAACCGGCCGCCATGCCTCGCCGCGGGTGTCCCGCGTCCGCGTCGGCGGCTTGCGGCGGCAGGCCGGGAGGGCCTAGTTTCCGCTCCCCATTCTCCACGAGGCCGCCAGCCCGGAGCCGCCATGGCGACGCGACCGATCCTCCGGTTTCCCGACCCGCGCCTCCGCCAGCCGGCCGCGGCGGTGACGGCGTTCGACGCCGGCCTGCGCGCGCTGGCCGAGGACCTGCGCGATACGATGCGCGCGGCGCCCGGCATCGGCATCACCGCGCCCCATATCGGCGTGATGCTGCGCATGGTGGTGCTGGAACTGACGCCCGGCGCCGTGCGCTTCTACGCCAATCCCCGCCTCGTCGAGGTTTCGGCCGAGCGCCTGCGCCACACCGAAGGCAGCGTCTCCATGCCCGGCGTCACCGAGGAGGTCGAACGCCACGCCCGGGTGCGGGTCGCCTATCACGACCTCGACGGCGCCGCGCGCGAGGAGGAGGCCGAGGGGCTGCTCGCGGTCTGCCACCAGCATGAGATCGACCAGCTCGACGGCATCTTCTGGATCGACCGGCTCTCGCGGCTGAAGCGCGAGCGCCTGCTCAAACGGCATGACCGTCAGCGGAAAAGCTCCGCATCCCTTATGGACAAGAGCGGGCGCCTGTAGTCTCGTGCCCAGGCATGTCTGCAAAGATCCGGCAGGCGCCCGCACTGCGCTCCCAGCCGGACAGATGGACAGGTGGGGGACGACATGGCCAAGGAAATCGCAAATTCGACCTTCCTTCAGGCGACCAGCTACGGCCTTGTGCCCGATAGCGAGCTGACGACCAGCACGCTGGCGCAAATCAAATCCGCCTACGGCGCCAGCTCCGCCCTGAACGCCGCTGACTGGGCCAGCACCTATGGCAGCGACCTCAAGGTCAAGGTGGCCCTGGTGCTCGATCGGGCGGAAGACGCCTCCACCCTTCTCGACGGCGACTGGGCCGAGCGGCAGAACGCCCTGCCCGATTCCGCCGACACCAAGGCGTTCGAGGACTTCTGGAACCAGTACGGCGCCAAGGATTCCGACTACGCCGCAGTGACCCATGCGCTGAAAAACATGGACGGCGTGAAGCTCCTGAAGGATTCGGACGGCTATGTGACCAGCGCGGAGTCCCGCACCGTCTGGGTCGAGCTCACCGCGGAAGGCTTTCACAACCTGTTCGGCAAGGAGCTCTACGGCATAGTCGGCGACAACTATGCCCCGGCGGTGTGGGAGGGCAACGTCTCGCTGCCGGACGAGATCGCGAACGTCGTCGGCGGGTTCTGGGTGGACCAGGTCGCGGCGGCCGATGGCCAGAACATGGGCGCGGAGGGCGTCACCCTTTCACAGGGCGCGCAGGGAACGGCCAATTACAGCTACGGCGACGCCAAGGGTGGCGTCACCGGTACTCCCACCGCACTCGCGGATTACTACAACTTCCCCCTCAACGCCCAGAACCTGCTGGACGAGATCGACACGCCGACCGTCGGTCTCGTAGAGCCACGGCTCGATCAGGCAAGCTATGATCTGCTGCTTCAAGGGCTTAACGACTACCGCACCAAGGTGCTGGGCATCGCGCCGCTCAGCAAGGACGAACTGCTGCGGACCCAGCCGGACCCGTCGAGCGGCACCAAGCCCGACCACCTGAAGACGGAGCTGACACTCGACGTCTCCATCGTCTCCGGCGCCGCGCCGTCCAGCGACATGGTGTTCTATTCGAAGCTGGCGGGGGATTCGACGACCTTCGCGGCAACACAGCAGGCGATCTGGGACCTCACGAACAACCCGGCGGTGCTCACCTCCTCCTATTCCGACACCAATCGCTATGCCGCCGACACCCCGTTCGCCTGGGCTTATGACCAGCTCATGGAGGACGGCGTGCTGCGCAACGTCACGCTGCTGATGTCGGCCGGCGACGGAGGGTCCAGCCAAGAATACGCCAACGGCGTCACCACGGTCCACCAGACCCACGCCAATCAGTGGGCGCTGGTGGTGAGCGGAACCTCGCTGTCCGCGGTCAACACCGCCGAGCAGGACACGACCGTCACCACCCTGGTGGACAAGGCCCTCGCGCTCGATCTGGACACGGTGTTCGACCTCACCGCTTCCGGGCTGAAGGTGCTGCCGACCGACCTGCCCGACCTCGCCACCGACCAGCCGCTCTCTGACGTCGCCGCACTGCTGGAAGCGGTCTGGAACCAGTATTACATCAAGGACACCAGACTCAGTCCCGGCTACGCCGACAACTTCTCCGGCGCCGGCGGCGTGGATGACGTCCAGCCGATTCCGCAATATCAGCTCGATTTCGGGCTGGTTCCCAGCGATGCCTTTTCCGGGGCGACGGGGCGGGGCGTGCCGGACGTCGCGGCGCTCGCCGGCGGCAGCATGTTCTACTACGTGCTGACCACCATGCGGGAGGGCTCGGACTCCTCGAAGAACAGCTTCACCTACGGCCCCAATGGCGGCACCAGCGCGGCAACCCCGATGTGGGCTTCGCTGACCGCGCAGATCGATGCCGTCTTCGAGGACGCCGGGCTCCCGCATCTCGGCTATTACAATGACCTGCTGTACCAGTCCGCCGCCGTCACCCCCGGCGCCTTCAACGACGTCTCGCTCGGCAACAATGTCTCGACCTACTACGTGGTGGACAAGGACACCGCCGGGGCCGTCTACGACGAGGGGCTGGGCAGCTGGATCATGCCGACCGGGCTCGGCTATGCCGCGGAGGACGGCTACGATCTGGCCTCCGGGCTCGGCACGCCGAACGGCCTGCTGCTCGCCCGCACGCTGATGACCCTCGCCGAGACGCAGCTTCATGGCGAGGCGCCGGAGACCCTGAGCGGCGTGGGGAGCTTCACCGGCAGCTCGACCGTGGACCAGACCTTCCTGGTCCAGTCCACCCTCGGCGGCGGCGGCGCCGTGGAGATCGCCGGCGAGGCGTTCGATTTCGGCACCGCGGGCTCCACCGCCTGGACCGCCCGCCTCGCGCAGCAGGCGCTGCAGTCCGACTTCTCGTCCGATCTCACCCGCTTCCTCGACGGCGCCAGCCAGTCCACCGCGGCAACCCTGCAGGCCAGCGCCGGGCAGGTTCTCGGCGTCAGCGTCGACAGCGCGCAGGCCTCGCTCTACCAGTCCGACCTCACCAACGACTATGGCTTCGTCACCTGGGGCACGGCGAATGGCGGCGTCACCCTGGCGCGGCCGGTGGCGATCGCGACCACGCCCGACGGCGCGAACGATGTCGATGCCGTGGTGCGCCTGCGCCAGAACGGCGTCTATGACAGCTCGCTGATGGTGTACAAGGTCGACGACCTCGACGGCCGCATCGGCGACCTGCAACCCGGCGATGCCGGCTATGCCGACGCCGCGGCGGCGCGCGCCTACCTCACCACCGATGGCAGCCACAGCATCGACGGCCCCGGCTACGGCGCCTACACGCAGGCGGAGATCGCCGGCGTGGACAATGGCGACATCGTCGCCATGGCGCTCACCACCGCCGGCGAGACCTATTGGGGCTTTGCCGAAGCCAACGAACTGAGCGGTGACCAGTACGTCACCCATCTGTGGAGCTACGGCCTCAACACCTGGGGCTTCGAGGACACACGCGGCGGCGGCGACCGCGACTATAACGACCTCATCGTCGGGCTCGATTTCACCAGCCCCGCCGGCCGCGGCCTACTGGTGTAACGCCCCGCCCCTCCTCTCCCCGGCGGGTGCCCGCGATGAAGCTTTCCACCCTCATGGCGCCGCAGCGCCGGGTGTTTGCCGGCGTGTTCGTGCTGAGCGCCGCCATCGACATCCTGTTTCTCACCGGCTCGCTCTTCATGCCGGGGGTCTATGACCGCGTCATACCCAGCAAGAGCCTGCCGACCCTCGTGGGGCTGTGCGCCATCGTGGCGGCGCTCCAGCTGTTTCAGGCGCTGTTCGACACGCGGCGCGGCCGCTGGAGGCCGGGCTGGAGCGCCGGGTGTTCGAGGGGGTCGGCGCGCTGGCGCCGCGCGGCGGCCGTGGCGCCGACGCCCGGCAGACGGGAAGCACGCCCGGCGACGGCCTGCAGCCGCCGCGCGACCTGCAGACCGTCCGCGGCTTCCTTGCCGGGGCCGGTCCGCTCGCCGTGTTCGACCTGCCATGGATGCCGTTCTACGTCGCGATCTGCTGGGCCTTCCATCCTCTCATCGGCGTGGCGGTGCTGGTGGGCACCCTCGTTCTCGCCGGGCTGGCCGAAGGGCTCGGCCGGCACCGGCACGGCAGGCCTCGCAGGCGCTCGCGGCCCGGATGGCGCTGGCCGCAGCCGCCCGCCGCAACGCGAGGTGGTGCGGGCGCTCGGCATGGGCGGGCATCTGGGGGCGCGGTTCGAGACGCCCGGCCGCCACGATCGCGCCGAGCGGATCGGGAAAATCCTCGCTGCTGCGCCTTCTGGTCGGGGTCTGGCCCGCGGCACGCGGCGATGTCCGGCTGGACGGCGCCGCGCTTGGCCCGTGGGACGGGGAGGCACCCGGACGCCATCTCGGCCATGGCCCCCAGGATGTGGAACGGTTCGCCGGCGGCGCCACGGCGATCGCCTTTCCCGCGGAGCTGACGGCGCGCGCCGCCGACCCCGGGGTGGCCCGCGTCATCGCCGGGGAAACCCGCCTGTTCGAGCTGCGCGCCGCCACCCGCGCCGGCGAGAAGGCCCGGCTCGACGAGCGTATCGCCCAGCTACGGCAGGAGAGCGAGGGCCTCGGCAACCAGATCGAGGCCAAGGGCGAGGAACTCGACCTGATCGCGGCCGAGCTGGTGGGCCTGCGCAAGCTCTACCGCCAGAACCTCGTCGCGCTCCAGCGCGTCATGGCGCTGGAGCGCGAGCAGGCCCGGCTGAAGGGCGAGCGCGGCCAGCTCATCGCCGCCACCGCACAGGCACGCGGCCGGATCAGCGAGACCGGGCTGCAGATCCTGCAGATCGGGCAGGACCTGCGCAGCGACGTCGCCAAGGACATCCGCGAGAGCCTTCCGCGAGCATTGATGCGCCGGCATGGGCAGGGGCGACAGGAAGGCGGCGGCGGCGCCTGCGGCCGCGGCATCTGCCGCGCGATTGCGCCGGGCGGTTCCGATCCTCGGGACGGCCGCGGCGGAGAGGGCGTTGCCCAGTTTTTCACATTGCCTCGAATAGGGCGGGACTCTAGCGTTCCGAAACGACGGCGGCGGTCGCCCGGACAGGCCGTGGCACCGGCCGCGACAACCGGAGACGCGACGTGCCGCGACAGATGCATTTCATCGGCTTCTGCATCGCCGGGCCGAACTGGCACCACAATGGGAGCTGGCGGCACGACGAAAGCGACGCGCTCGACGCGCTGAACCCCGCCCGCTACGAGAACATCGCCCGCATTCTGGAGAGCGGGAAATTCGACGGGCTGTTCTTCGTCGACGTGCTGACGCTGTATGACAGCTTCGGGCAGAACTTCCGCGCCAATATCCGCCAGCCCGGACAGATGTTCATGCTGGAGCCGGTGCAGCTTCTCGCCGCCATGGCGCGGGTGACGACCCATCTCGGGCTCGCCGCCACCATGTCGACCGCCTTCTACCATCCCTTCCACATCGCGCGGACCTTCGCCACGCTGGACCACATCAGCGGCGGGCGGGCGGCGTGGAACATCGTGACCTCGGCCAATGACCGCGAGGCGCAGAATTTCGGCCTCGACCGGCTGATGGAGCGCGGCCTGCGCTACGACCACGCCGAGGAGGTGCTGGAAGCCTGCCACGCGCTCTGGAACAGCTGGGACGAGGACGCCCTGATCCTCGACCGCGAAAACGCGATCTATGCCGATCCCGACAAGGTGCACTATGTCGACTTCGAAGGGCGCTGGGTGAAGACCCGCGGCCCGCTGCAGACCCCGCGCTCGCCACAGGGCAGCCCGGTGCTGATGCAGGCCGGCTCGTCGGAGCGGGGGCGCGAGTTTGCCGCGCGCTGGGGCGAGGTGCTGTTCACCCTGCAGCACGACAAGGCGGACATGCAGGCCTTCCATGCCGACATCAAGGCGCGGATGCAGAAATATGGCCGCCCGCCCGAGCACTGCGCGGTGCTGCCGGCCATCGACATCGTCGTCGGCGAGACCGAATCCATCGCCCGGGAAAAGGCGGAGTATCTCAACTCGCTGGTCAGCCCGGAACTCGGCGTGGCGGAAATCGCCAACCACACCGGCGTCGACCTCTCGGGCTACCCGCTGGACGAGCCGCTGAAGGACATGGAGATCACCCAGGGCTCGCGCGGGGTGTTCGACGTCATCCTGCGCGGCAGCCAGAGCAAGAACCTCACCCTGCGCGATGCCGGCCGGCACTACGCCATCAGCGAATTGACGCCGCAGCTCGTCGGCACGCCGCAGACGATCGCCGACCGCATGCAGGACCTGTTCGAATCCGAGGCCTGCGACGGCTTCGTCATCGTGCCCTCGCTCACCCCCAGCGGCTATGTGCAGTTCGTGAAATCGGTGGTGCCGGAGCTTCAGCGCCGCGGCCTCTACCGCACGGACTACACCGGCCGCACCTTCCGGGAGAACCTGCGGAGCTGAAGGGGCAGATTGGTTTTCGTGAAAATCGTTCCTATATTTTCACGATCAACCACCCGATCCGCCCCAGCCGCAGCTTTGCGATGCACCCTGGAGCGGCTCTGCCGCGCCGCAGCACGTGCGTCGCGGCGGAGCGGGATGGCGTTTGCCTCGGACTCGACCTTGACACTTTCATCAAAATGAAAAATTCTCTCCTCGTTTCACGAGACGGGGACGGGCATGGCCGAGACCGGCACCACCGCGCAGAACGGACGGGCGGACGGCGTGTTCCGCGCCGCGCTGGCGCTGCCGGGCACCGCCGTCACGCTGGGGCTGATCCTGTTCGCCCTCGGCCTGCTCGCCCTGCTGGCGTTCCGCGTCAATGACGGCTCGCTGTTCGGCGCCGGCCTCACCCTCGGCAATTTCCGCACCCTCGCCGCCGAGCCGCTCTATGGCCTCGTCATCCTGCGCTCGCTGGTCATCGCCGGGCTGGTGACGCTGGCCACCGTCGTCACCGCCTTTCCCGTCGCCTATTATCTCTCCTTCCACGCCCGCGCCCGGGGACTGATCCTGTTCCTGGTGACGCTGCCGTTCTGGACCAGCTATCTCCTGCGCGTCTTCGCCTGGAAGATCGTGCTGGCCTATAATGGCGTGCTGAATTCCGGGCTGATGGCGCTCGGCGTCTGGAGCGAACCCTCCACCGCGCTGCTCAACACCCCCGCGGCAGTGGTGCTGACGCTGGCCCACGCCTATGCCCCCTTCGCGATCCTGCCGATCCTGGTGGCGCTCGACGCCATTCCCCGCTCGCTGGTCGAGGCGGCGGCGGATCTGGGCGCCGGGCCCCTCACCATCTTCCGGCGCATCATCCTGCCCAACGCCATGCCCGGCGTGCTGGCCGGGGCGGTGGTGGTGTTCGTGCCGACGGTCGGCGACTACGTCACCCCCGCGCTGGTCGGCGGGCCTGCCAGCACCATGATCGGCAGCCTCATCCAGGCCCAGTTCGGCAAGGCGCAGGACTGGCCCTTCGGCGCCGCGCTGGCGGTGGTGGTGATGCTGGTGATCCTCGCCGTCATCCTGCTGGTCCGGCTGGCCGACCGCCGCTTCGGGAGCCGCACATGAGCGCCGCCGCGACCCCGGGGACCGGATCGGGCCGGCGCTGGCTCGGCCTCTACGTGCTGGCCTATCTGGTCTTCCTCTATCTGCCGGTGGCGCTGATCCCGCTGTTCTCCTTCAACGATTCGATCCAGGCGGCTTTCCCGCTGCAGGGCTTCACGCTCGGCTGGTACCGCGGCCTCGCCGGCAATGCGGCGCTGCGCGCGGCGCTCGGCACCAGCCTGATGATCGGGCTCTCCGCCGCCTTCCTCGCCACGCTCTGCGGCCTCACCATCGCCTATGCCGAGCTGTCGGTCGGCTCCCGCCTCGCCCGGCTGGTCGCCGTGCTGGCGCGGATGCCGATCCTCATTCCCGGCGTGGTGGTCGGCATCGCGCTGCTGGTGGTGGTGAACCTGATCGGGCTCGGCCCCTCGCGGCTGGCCATCGTGCTCGGCCATGTGCTGGTGGCGCTGCCGACGACGGTGATCGTCATCCGCGGCAGCCTCCGGGCGGTGCCGCGCAGCCTGCCGGAGGCGGCGCGCGACCTCGGCGCCTCGGAAGCGGCGGTGTTCGCCCGCATCATGCTGCCGCTGGCGCTGCCGGCGGCCGCCTCGGCCTTCATGCTCGCCTTCCTCACCAGCTTCGACGAGTTCATCGTCGCCTTCTTCCTGGCGGGCACCGACCCGACGCTGCCGCTCTACATCTGGAGCCAGCTCCGCTTCCCCAAATCCCTGCCCACGGTCATGGCGCTCGGCACGGCGATCCTCGCCGCTTCCGTCCTCATCGCCGCGACGGCGGAGATCCTGCGGCGCCGCGGCCTGCGGCGCCTGCCGTCCTGACAATCCCAGAAGAACGCCCACAGCGTCGACCAGAGGAGAATCCCCATGCTGCCGAACACGTCCCGAAGGGTCCTCGCCCGGATCCTGGCCGCTGCGCTCGCCTGCACGACGGCTCTGCCGCCGCTGGCGGCGCACGCCGCCGACAAGCTGACCTACTTCACCTGGTCCGGCTATGAACTCCCGGAGTTCAGCACCGCCTTCAACGAGGCCCATCCCGACGGGGTCGAGACCTCCACCTTCGGCGACGATGACGACGCCTTCACCAAGGTGAAGGCCGGCTTCCGCCCCGACCTCGCCCATCCCTGCTACGACAAGGTCGCGCGCTGGGCCAAGGAAGGGCTGATCGAGCCGATCGACACCGCCCGGATCAAGAACTGGGACAAGATCTTCCCGGTGTTCCGCAACCTGCCGGACCTGCAGGCCGGGCCGGGCAAGGTGTGGATGGTGCCGTGGGACTGGGGCAACACCTCCATTCTCTACCGCACCGACCTGGTGAAGGACCCCGCCCCGAGCTGGAACCTGCTGTGGGACAAGGCCTATGCCGGCCGCATGGCGACGATCGACGCGGTGCACGACACCCCGGTCGTCGCCGCCCTGCTGGTGGGGGTGAACCCCTTCGACATGTCGCCCGCCGACATGGACAAAGTCGCCGCCAAGCTGCGCGAGCAGCGCCCGCTGCTCTCCAGCTACACCACCGACATGACCTCGGTGGAGCAGGCCCTCGCCAGCGGCCAGCTCGTGGCGGCGATGACCTGGAACGCCTCGGCGGTGGCGCTGAAGAAGCAGAACGTGCCGGTGGACTTCATGAAGCCCAAGGAAGGCATGCTCACCTGGGCCTGCGGCTTCGTGATGCTGAAGGACACGCCCCACGCCGATCTCGCCTATGACTTCATCAACAGCCGGCTGGAAGCCTCCTCCGGCAAGAAGCTGATCGAGGATTACGGCTACGGCGCCTCCACCACCTCGGCCTTCGCCGCGGTGCCCAAGGAGACGCTGGAAAGCCTGCAGCTTCCGGCCGATCCCGAGGTCACGCTGAAGAGCACGGTGTTCACCGGGCCTATGAAGCAGGCCGACGATCTGGCCAAGATGTTCGAGAAGGTGAAGGCTGGCGGCTGATCCCCGCCTCCCTCCCCGGCGCCGTCGCACGGCGCCGGGGCTCGAACCCGCCGACAGGGACCCGTGAATGAGCGACGCTGTGGATGTGACCGACAAGACCGGACGGGACGCCGACGAGGCCGACATCCGGGTGGGGCGGCGTGTGCGCGCGCTGCGCATCGCCCGCAATCTCTCGCTGGCCGACCTCGCGGCGAAGGCCGGCATCTCCATCGGCGCCCTCAGCCAGATCGAGCGGGGCATGACCTCGCTGCGGGTCCGGGTCATCTGGCCGCTGGCCGCCGCGCTCGACGTCGAGCCTTCCGCGCTGATCGTGGCGGACGAGGCGGAGGAGAACGACCTCTACTGCGTGCGCGCCGGCAAGCGCCGTCCGCTCCCGGTGCAGTCGGAAGGCATCGCCAAGGACCTGCTGTCACCACCCGGCGCGGTGCTGACCGGCATGCTGGTGACGGTGGAACCCGGCGGCGGCACCGAAGGCTACGCCCATTCCGGCCACGAATTCGGCCTCGTGACCGAAGGCGAGATCGAACTGACGGTCGATTCCACCCGCTACCTCCTGAAGACCGGCGACAGCTTCGCCTTCAAGAGCACGCTGCTCCACGCCTTCCGCAACACCCGGGCCGAGCGCTGCAGCATCGTGTGGGTGAACACCCAGAAGGTGAAGGAGAACCGCGATGGCGAATGAAGCCCTGCTGCGGCTCGACGGGGTGAGCAAGCGCTTTGCCGGCGGCGTGCTGGGGCTGGACGACATCAGCCTCGACATCGCCGAGGGCGAGTTCCTCAGCCTGCTCGGACCTTCCGGCTGCGGCAAGACCACGACGCTGCGGGTGATCGCCGGCTTCGAGGCGCCGACCGCCGGGCGCCTCCTCATCGACGGGCGCGACATCACCACCCTCGGGCCCGCCGCCCGCCCGGTGAATACGGTCTTCCAGGACTACGCCCTGTTCCCGCACATGAACGTCGCCGAGAATGTCGGCTTCGGCCTGTCGCTGCGCCCTCTGGACGCGGCCGAACGCCGGCGGCGGGTCGCCGACGCCCTCGCCCGGGTCGGGCTGGCGGAAAAGGCGGACCAGCGGGTGCAGGCGCTCTCGGGCGGGCAGAAGCAGCGCGTGGCGCTCGCCCGCGCCATCGTCTGCCAGCCGCGCCTGCTGCTGCTGGACGAGCCGCTCTCCGCGCTCGACGCCAATCTGCGCGAGCAGATGCAGCTCGAGCTGAAGCGGCTGCAGCGCGATCTCGGCACCACCTTCGTCATGGTGACGCACGACCAGACCGAGGCCCTGTCCATCTCCGACCGGATCGTAGTGATGAATCGCGGCCGCATCGAGCAGGCCGCCTCGCCGGCCACGCTCTATGACCGCCCGGCCACCCGCTTCGTCGCGAGCTTCATCGGCGCCATGAACCTGCTGCCGGGACGGATGGGCCCGGGAGAGGCGGCGGGCGCGACCGTGGAGGCCGGCGGCATGAGCCTGCGCGTCCCGCTCCCGGCCGCCCCGCCGGTGCCGCCCGGCGACATCCTGGTCGGCATCCGGCCCGAGGACGTCCAGCTCGGCAGCGAGGCCGGCGCCGCCGGCGCCGTTCCCGGCATTGTCGAGGGCACCTCGTTCCACGGCCGCAGCCTCCGGGTGCATCTGCGCCTCGCCGGCGGCGCCGACCTCATCGCCGACGTCTCGCGCAGCGCCCTTCCCTCCGCGGTCGTGCAGGGCGAACGTCTGTTCGTCTCGATTCGGGCCGGCGCCGCCTGCGCGCTGCTGCCCGCCGACCGCTGATTTCCGTCTTCACCGCCCCCACAGGACCTTGTGCCATGAGCCATCACCTCCAGTTCTTCATCGACGGCCAGTGGGTCGACCCGGTCGAGCCGCGCCGGCTCGCGGTGATCGATCCCTCCACCGAGGAGGCCTACACCGAGATCGCGATCGGCACGGCGGCGGATGTCGACCGGGCGGTCGCCGCGGCGAAGGCCGCCTTTCCCGCCTTCGCCGCGACCGGCAAGGCCGAGCGGCTGGCGCTGCTGAAGCGCATCCTCGAGGTCTATAACGAGCGCTTCGACGACATCGCCGACGCGGTGAGCCGCGAGATGGGCGCCCCGCTCTCCTTCGCGCTGGACAGCCAGGCCTGGGCCGGGCGCGCCCACATGGAATCGACCATCGCCGCCTTCGAGGCGTTCGAATTCGAGGAAAGCCGCGGCAGCACCCGCATCGTGCGCGAGCCGATCGGGGTGTGCGCCCTCATCACCCCCTGGAACTGGCCGCTGAACCAGATCGTCTGCAAGGTCGCCCCCGCCATCGCGGCGGGCTGCACCGTGGTGCTGAAGCCCTCCGAGATCGCGCCCATCAGCGGCATCGTCTTCGCCGAGGTGATGGAGGCCGCCGGCGTGCCGGCCGGCGTGTTCAACATGGTCAACGGCACCGGCCCGGAAGTCGGCCAGGTAATGGCCGGCCACCCGGACGTCGACATGGTCTCCTTCACCGGCTCGACCCGCGCCGGCATCATCGTGGCGAAGACCGCCGCCGACACGGTCAAGCGCGTCGCCCAAGAACTCGGCGGCAAGTCCGCCAACATCATCCTGCCGGATGCCGATTTCGAGACCGCGGTCAGCAAGGGCGTCAGCGCCTGCTTCAGCAACACCGGGCAGTCCTGCGACGCGCCCACCCGCATGCTGGTGCCGGCGGACCGCCACGACGAGGCCCTCGCCATCGCCCGCGCCACCGCCGAGACCGTGAAGGTGGGCGACCCCCGCGCCGCCGACACCGATCTCGGCCCGGTGGTGAGCGAGCTGCAGTTCGGCAAGATCCAGCGCCTGATCGAGGCCGGCATCGCCGAGGGCGCGACGCTCGTCACCGGCGGCCCCGGCCGGCCGGAGGGGCTGAACCGCGGCTATTACGTCCGCCCCACCGTGTTCGGCCATGTGACGCCGGACATGACGATCGCCCGCGAGGAGATCTTCGGCCCGGTGCTGTCGATCCTGTCCTATGCCGACGAGGACGACGCGGTCGCCATCGCCAACGACACCGTCTATGGCCTCGCCGCCTATGTCCAGTCGGCCGACCTCGACCACGCCCGCAAGGTCGCGCTGCGGCTGCGGGCCGGCTCGGTCTATCTGAACTACCCCGCCTGGGACACGATGGCGCCCTTCGGCGGCTACAAGCAGTCCGGCAATGGCCGTGAATACGCCGACTGGGCCATTCACGACTTCACCGAGATCAAGGGCGTGGTCGGCTGGGGCTGAGCCGGCCGAGCCGGACGCCGGAGCCCGCGAGGGCTCCGGTGCGGCCGCCTTACGCGCTGGTGTCGACCGCCATCTGGATCGCGCGCAGCCGTGCCCATTCGCGGCTGAAGCGCTCCAGCACCGCGCTGCCGCGCTCTGCCGCGGCGGCCGACGCGGCGGCGTGCAGCGCCTCCGCCACCGGCACGCCGGGGAGGTTCGCGGCGCGTGACAGGCCCGCTGCCACCAGCCGGCTGCGCGTCTCGGGGGTGCGCACCGCTGCCAGCGCCCGGACCATTCCCGGCACATCGTCGGGATCGACGATCCCGGTGGCACCGCCGGCAACCTCCACCGTCGCCCCGCCCTTCGAACACACCACCGGGCAGCCGGCGGACATCGCCTCCGCGACCGCTATGCCGAAGCCGTCGCCGCGCGAGGGGACCACCAGCGCCTCGGCGCCGCCATAGGCGCGGGCGAGTTCCTCGTCGGTCAGAAAGGCCTGCCGCACCTCGACGCCGGCCGGCAGCCCTTCCATGGCGGCGGCCGGAAGGCCCGGCTCGCCGCCGACCCACAGCACATCCGCCGAGGCATCCCGGCTCGCCCGCAGCGCCTCGAACACCAGGCCATTGCCCGGCTGCGGCGCGCCGTCTCCCATCACCACGTAATAGGGCCTGGGCAGCCGATGGCGCCCGCGAAACGCCGCGATCTCCGCCGCCGGCCGCGGCCGGAACACGCCGGCATCGACGCCGGGATGGGCGATCGCCACCCGGTCCGCGGGAATCTCCGGATAGAACCGGCGCAGCTCCCCGGCGGTCGACCGGGAGAGGCAGAGGAACCGCCGGGCATGGGCGATCGCGATCGCCTTCTCCCGCCATTGCCGCGCGGAGAGGTCGAAGCCCAGCACCTCCGGGATCATGTCGGGAACCAGCAGCACCGAAGGGAGCGTGACCGGGGTGGTGGTGGCGGTCGAGAGGAACACCTCGGCCCCGACCTCCTGGCCGATCCGGTCGATCAGGAAGGAATCCGCTGCCGTGCTCCGGGCGGCGTAGGAGGGGAAGGCCAGCCGCTCGACGCCGGGAATGTCCGGCAGGCCGCCACGGTCCAGCACCGCGATCTCCAGCCCGTCCCGCTGGGCAAGGCGCGGCAGCAGGCGCGCCCAGAGGCGGGTGATGCCATTCTGGCCCGCCTGGAACAGCATGCCGTCGACCAGCAGCTTCATCACATCCTCCCGCCGCGCCCCCGGCGCCCCTCCGGTGTCAGAACCGGTCCTTGATCGCCCGCAGCGCACCCTGCACCTGCGCGAACCGGCTCGCGTCGGAGGCGGGGTAGCGGCCGCCGATGGCCGCGGCAAAATCCTCGTCCGACATGGTCAGGAACGGCGAGATCAGCCGGCGGGCGTACTGCCGCCGCACCCGCCGCCACTCCTGCACCCCCCGCGTCTCCGGCGCGGTCGAGAGGCCTTCGGGGTTCTGGAAATAGACCACGTGAGCCTCGTTGATCTTGAAGAACGCCTTGCCCGCCGCGGCGCAGCGCAGCCAGAATTCGTAATCGCCGGCCGAACGGTAGGTGATGTCGAACAGGCCGAGCTCCGGGTGCAGCGCAGCCCGCCACATCGGCGCGTTGTGGGGGGCGTTGAAGTACAGCAGGTTGTTCGGTGTCACGATGGGCAGGTCGCTCCTGAAGCCGAAGGCGGCGACCGTGTCGAAGTCCAGTTCGCCGTCGAAGCTGTAATAGACGTCCTGATAGACGATGTCGGCGAAGCCGTGGGCGTCGAGCGCCGCCGCCTGCAGCTCGAACGAGTCGCGGCGGCGCAGGTCGTCGAGATTGGTGTTCGTGAGATAGGCACCGCGGGCAAGGCGGACACCCTCGTTCCAGGCGTCGTAAATGCCGATCCGGTAGTTCATCCGCCGATAGACGATATTGGGATAGACGGCCTGATAGCGGCGGATGAGCTCCTCCTCGCCCTCGGGCGAGTTGGCGTCGATGATGATCAGCTCCGCCTGGTCGAAGATCGTCTGCGAAACCATGTTCTCGAGGAAGGTCTCGAGATAGCGGCGGCCCCGATAAAGGCTGGCGATGGCGGAGACCCGGTAGACGCCGGTATGGCGGAAGCGGCGTTCCTCCAGCGGCACCGGCGGCGTCTTCGGCGGCCGTGGCGGCAGCTCGGCGGCCCGCGCCTCCCAGACCGCGCGTGTCAGGATTCGCGAGGTGCCGGGCAGGCGCACGAGATCGGGGTCGTGCGGGGTATCGTCGGGGGACCGCGCCCGGGTCACATAATCGATGACCAGCTGACGGATGAGCTGGTCACGGCGACCACGATCGCCCCTGAGACGACCGGCATAGGCTTCCAGCTCGGCCGGCTCGGTGGCGGCGTTCTGAAACAGCACCTCGGCGAGCAGGACCACGAACTCGCCATCGGGGAGCGCGTCGAGCACGTCACCCGAAACGTTGCGGGGCGGACGGGACGGGCCGGCGGAGACGCGTCGGGACGCCGCAGAAGCGGCTTTCGTTGCGCCGGGCGTCTCGGACGGGGACCAGAGAAGCTTTCGGCCCATGCGCGCGACGCGCTGGGGCGAAACCCGGCGGCGCAGCACAAGCAGGTAGAATAGTCTGCAGAGCAGCAGAAAGGCCTTGTACCGGGAGGGACGGCGCGCAGGAAGGGGCGGCAGACCTTCCGTCGCACCCCAGAACCCCTCCCCCTCCATTATGCCTATCCCCGGATAGTCCAGCTTCCCCCGCTCTATCTTTTCACTCTGGACCTGTCGAGGCACCGGCCGCCTGTCGCATGGGTCTTTACCCGCTAATGCTTCGGACCGGCGAAAATTTGCAAGATAATACCTTCCCTTAGGGCGCGGCGCGGCGAGCCGAACGGCAGGCGCCGCGCCGGTCGGAAATCCGGCGGGCGGCACACCGTCAGGGCGCGCTGCCCGGCACGGCGCGGCGAGGGGCGAGGCGCCACGCGAGAAGGTGATCCAGCGCGATACGGCCGGGGCCATAGGTGAGGATGGCCAGCGCCATCGCCGCCCAGGGCAGGTGAAAGTTCGCCCAGCCGTCGGGAAGGGTGAGCTGGATGACCGCCGTCATCACGAGAAGGCCAAGCGCGGCAAAACGTGTCGCCAGACCGAGGACCAGCAGGATCGGAAGAACGATCTCCCCGGAGCCGGACAGGAAGGCCATGAGGTGCGGCAGGGGATAGGCGATCTCATGCCCGAACAGATGCAGCCGGAATTCCTCCGTGAACAGATACACCGCGCTGTCGGAAAGCTGCAGCACGCCGTCCCATTTCGTCAGGCCCGAACTGAAGAATGGCACCGCCAGCGCGATGCGCAGGGCAAGCTGGGTGACGGACATCGGAAAGCGCGCGAGCACGCCCGCTGCCTCCGCCGCAGCGCCCGCCACGCGCAAAAGGGCTCCACCGCTCATGACACGCTCTCCCCGTCCGCCTCGTTCACAAGACCCGTCACCGCACCGAGCGTGAACAGACCCACCAGATGGCCGCCGGCATCGAAGCCGGCATCGGCGCCGAGAGCCGCCTCGGCCGCTTCGCCCAGCGTGCGCCGCCGCAGCAGCGCCTCGAGGAAGGCGACTCCCCCGGCCGACAGCCGGTGCATCAGCACATCCGCATCCGGCCGGACGACAACGACGTTCTCGGCCCGCCATTCCACGCCTTCACCGGAGGGATCGTCGCCCTGATGCGCCAGCCAGATCGAGAGAACGGGATAGGGCGAGGCCACCAGCCGCAGCGAGGGGTGGAGCGCCAGCCGCACCTCCGCCACCGCCTCGGCCGGAACCGTGGCGAGGATGGTGCCGGAGGCGGCCACCGCCTCCGCGGCGTGGTAGGCCTCGCCCCAGGCCCATTCCAACCGGGCGACGTCGGCGAGGTACGGCACCTCCCCGGCCGGGCCGAACCCGGCGATGAAGTCCGGGAAACCGTCGCCATAGCGCATCAGCAGCGGCGAGCGGGGCTTGGTGGCGCCGACATAGACCCGCGCCATGGCCCGAAAGAACGCGTCGCCGACGAGGCGCCCACAGACCGGGAAGCGGGCCGCCAGCGCCTCCGTCAGCCCCACCATCACATTGTTGCGGTAGACCGCGAAACGCCGTGCATCGGCCCGGCCGGCGGAGCCATGGACGCCTTCAGGCACCGGCGCCTCGGGGTCGAGCAGCGCCGCGCCGAAGTCCCGCTGCCGGTCGGCAAGCAGGGGCGCTCCCTCAACCGGCGAGTTTAGCATGGCGCCCTCCGGCCCGGGCCATCGCCGCCGACAGCACGGCCTGCGCACGCTGCGCCTCGCCGAGCAGCACGGGCCACTCCGGGACGTCGTTGTCCCATTCGATCAAGGTCGGCACAGGGCCGAGCCGGTCCACGACATGGCCGTACAACGCCCACACCTGCGCCGCCACGGGCGAGTCGTGCGCGTCGATCAGCAGCGGCGCGCCGTTGTCGTCGAGGGTCTCCGCCGCACCGGCGAGATGAATCTCGCCGACATGGGCCAGCGGAAACGCGTCGAGATAGGCGAAGGGGTCATAGCCGTGGTTGGTGGCGGAAACGGCGACATTGGCGACATCCAGCAGCAGGCCGCAGCCCGTGCGCGCGACCACCTCCGCGAGGAAATCGACCTCCGCGATGGTGCTCTCCGCGAAGACCACATAGGTCGAGGGATTCTCCAGCAGCATGCGCCGGCCCAGCACGTCCTGAACCTCGTCGACATGGCGGCAGACCCGCGCCAGCGCGGCCTCGGTATAGGGCAGCGGCAGGAGATCGTTGAGGAAGCCGGTCTCGTGGGTCGACCAGGCCAGATGCTCGGAGAACAGGCCGGGCTCGAAACGCGCGATCAGCCCTTTCAGCCGGGCGAGATGCTCGCGGTCGAGCGGCCGGTCCGCACCGATGGAAAGCCCGACGCCGTGGAGCGAAACCGGGTAACGCTCGCGGATCGCCGCGAGGTAGCGCAGCGGCGGTCCGCCATCGCCCATGTAGTTTTCGGCGTGAACCTCGAAGAAGCCGATCGGGGGCGCGCCGTCGAGGATGGCGCGGTAATGCTGCGGCTTGAGGCCGACGCCCGCGCGCGGCGGGATCGCAGCCGCACCACCCGGTGAGGGTGAACGGTACGCGGTGGTCATCATGTCCATGTCCTTCGGTGCCGGGAGGCCGCGGGGCCGGGCGGGCAGAGCGCCCTGCCGCCGCGAGGAGGGCGGCAGGGCCAGGGCCGCAGGCGGCCGGTTCGGACCGGCCGCCGGTACGTCATCGCCCGGAAAGCACGTCAGCTCTTGGGGACGTCAGCTCTTGGGGACGTCGCGCGTCAGCGCGGTGAGCGAGCCCGTCCGCTCGCCGGGCAGCTTCATCGTGGTGCAGGTGCCCTTCGGCACCAGCTTCCAGGAGTTGCCCTGGTAATCCACCCGGGACGTGCCGGCGCAGGTTGTGCCGGGACCGGCGGCACAGTCATTGTGGCCCTTCATCGCGACGCCGAAGCACTTTTCCTTGGCGGCATCCTGAGCCGCCACCGGCTGGGCCAGAAGAAGTACAGCCGTGGCAAAGGCACCCGCCGCGCTCAGCGCGCCGGACTTGGTGAGCAGATCAGACATAGTCACTCTCCTGCAGATGATGTTCGGGGAGATCTGAAGATATTCACGGGGGATCGACTGGCCAGTTCGTCGGAAGGGATGGAGATCATGTGTGCTGCACGACCATTCTTCGTCGTCGGACGACCCGTGTTACAGCGCTCACGAACCCGTGATAGGATTTTGTTGGAACCATCGCGCCGGGACCATCGCGCGGAGGCACGCGCAGCGCGGCGCGCGGGCGCGCCGGTGCGGGGCACGGGGCAGCGGCATGTGCCGGAGGCCGGCATTGGAAGGGTGTCGGGGAGGCGACGGGCGTTGATTCCGGCCGGCAGGACGGCGCCTGACACCCCTCGAACGGGCGCGGTCGATCGACGGCACCCGCGCCGCAGCCGGCTGGCCGCGGCGGCGTCACGCATCTCCAAGCGGGAAGCCGTACAGGCGGGCGGACGTCAGGGGGCGCCCGCCCGCCTGCGGAGGCCGTGTGTCTGGGAATGGAAAAGGTCGCTTCGTCCCGAAGGGGACAGGGACAGAGGCATCGGCAGGAACAGGACCTCGCGACGGGCCCCGCCCCTTCAGCCACGCCCTTGACGGCGCGGCCGCCTCGCGACGCGCGACGCCGGGCAGGCGTCAGGCGTCAGGCGTCAGGCGTCAGGCGAGGAAATCGTCCAGACTGACCTGCGGTGCCGGCACGATGTCGGCGATGCCGTCACCGGTCCGGTCCGGCCCAGAGCCCACCGCGGCGGCAAAGGCGTCATCCGCCGCCTCGCGCGGATCGGCCGGGACGGAAGCCTCGAACGACAGCGCGTCGTCCGCCCCCTCAAGGCGCGCCGTGTCGACGCCGGAGAAGTCGAGATGGTCGGCCCCGTCCGCGCCGGAGGCGAAGAGCAGGCCATCCCCCGCACCCGCCTCGAACGAGGCGCCATCTTCCGACGGCTTGATCACAGCCGATTCTGCGAAGCCTTCATACAACTGCCCCGGCTCCTGCGGCTTGGTGTGACTGAAGCCGATTTCCTCCGTCGGGCGGTCGTCCTCGCTGCTGCCGCCAGCCGCGCCGGCGGTGCCGACCGGACCGGACGTATCCTCCGACAACGGCTTGGGCGAGAACGGGCCCCCCGGCTGGGTAAAGCCAATGCCGATTTTCTCCGTCGGGCGGTCGTCCCCGCTGCTGCCGCCGGGCGTTGCGGTGAGGCCCGCCGCGTCGGCCGCGGCATCCGCTGTCGGCCCCGGCTCCGGCGGCTTGGCGAAGCTGAAGCCGATCCCCTCCGACGGGTGATCGTTACCGGCGCCGGGCGTTGCGGCCATCACGGCATCGGCGGCGGACGGATCGAGGTTACCGGCGGGGGCCATCGGCCACTCCCTTGATGAGAACGGCATAGAGGTAGCATATAAAGGCCTGCTCGCGGGAGCGGGACGGGGATCACGCTGGCGGGAGGTCGATCACGCCACGGTGTTTCGCCCCTTTGCCGCGCTGCGTCACCCCGCCCCCTGGCCGAGCCGCCGATTCATGAACGCGCCCGCACGCCCCGCCCCGGATGTCCGTCCCGCCACCCGCCGGGCGGGCGGGCCCGCGTCGCGGAACCGGCCGTGAGCCGCGCCGCCGCCGGGGAGACGCCGGTTGCGCGCGCGCTGCGCGCCGTGCGCGGCGCCCTGCTCGGCGTCGGGGTGCTGAGCGGGGCGAGCAACCTGCTGATGCTCACCGGCCCGCTCTTCATGATCCAGATCTACGACCGGGTGCTGACCAGCCGCAGCGTGCCGACGCTGGTCGCGCTCAGCGCGCTGGTGCTGGTCATCTATGTCGGCCTCGCCCTCATCGACATCCTGCGCAGCCGGGTGCTGGCCCGCATCGGCGAGCGCATCGACGAGACGCTGGGCCCCGCCAGCTTCCGCCTCGCGCTGGAGCTGCCGCTCGCGGGCCCGCAGAGCGGCGCGGCGCGGCCGGTGGGCGATCTCGACCAGATCCGCGGCTTCCTCGCCGGGCCGGGGCCGATCGCGCTGTGCGACCTGCCGTGGCTGCCGGTGTATCTCGCCGTGGTCTTCGCCTTTCACCCCTGGCTCGGCTGGCTCGCGGTGGCGGGTGCGGCCCTGCTGATGGGCAGCACACTCGCCAACGAACTCGCGCTGCGCGCGCCGGTGCGGGAGGCCGCGAGCCTCGCCATTCGGCGCAGCGACCTCATCGAGGCCGGGCGGCGCAACGCCGAGGCGCTGCACGCCATGGGGATGGCGCCGGCCTATGCCGCGACCTGGGGCCGGATCAACGAGAGCCACGCCCGGCTGCGGCTGCGCATCGCCGACACGGCCGGGTTCCACGGCAGCCTCACCCGCGCGCTGCGGCTGGCGCTGCAGTCGGCCGCGCTCGCGCTCGGGGCGCAGCTGGTGATCCGGCAGGAGCTCTCGCCGGGCGTGATGATCGCCGCCTCCATCGTCATCGCCCGGGCGCTGGCGCCGATCGAGCAGGTGGTGGCCAACTGGCGCGGCTTCATCGCGGCGCGGCAGGCGCGGACGCGGCTGGAGAAGCTGCTCGCCCCGCCGCCGGAATCCGAGGCGCTCGCCCTGCCGCGCCCTTCCGGCAGCCTCGCGGTCGAACGGATCGCCGTCGCGCCGCCGGGGGCGAGCCGCCTCGCGGTGCTGGAGGCCAGCTTCCGGCTGGAGGCGGGCCAGGGGCTCGGCATCGTCGGGCCGAGCGGCTCGGGAAAATCAAGCCTCGCCCGGGCGCTGGTGGGAAGCTGGCCGTGCACGCGCGGCACCATCAGGCTGGATGGCGCGGAGCTGAAGCAGTGGCGGCCGGAGGCGCTGGGCCGCCATGTCGGCTATCTCCCGCAGGATGTGGAGCTGTTCGACGGCACCGTGGCGGAGAACATCGCCCGCTTCGAGCCCGGGGCTCCGGCCGAGGAGGTGCTGGCCGCGGCGCGCAACGCCAATTGCCACGAGATGATCCTGCACTTCCCGGAGGGCTACGACACCCGCATCGGGGTGGCCGGCGCCGCGCTCTCGGCCGGCCAGCGCCAGCGCATCGGCCTCGCCCGCGCGCTGTACCGCCGGCCCTTCCTCATCGTGCTCGACGAGCCCAATGCCAGCCTCGACATGGAAGGCGAGGCGGCGCTTGCCGCCGCCATCCTCGACGCCCGCCGCGGCGGCGCCATCGTCATCGCCATCGCCCACCGCACCCAGCTGCTCGGCACGCTCGACCAGCTCCTCATCCTGAAGGATGGCCGGGTGGCCGATCTCGGGCCGCGGGCGGAGGTGCTCGCCCGGCTGAAGATGCCGGCGGAAGAACGGCCATGAACGCCTTCACCCCCGGCGACCGCCCGGCCGAACCGCGCCCCACCGGACCGCACCCCGTTTCCGCGTCCGGGGTACCCGCCCCGGCAGCGCCCGCCTCGCCGGTGGCGCGGGCGATCCGGCGCGAGCTGGCCCTCGGCTTCGGCATCGTCGCCCTGCTGATCGGCGGGCTCGGCGGCTGGGCGGCGACGACCGAACTCGCCGGCGCGGTGATCGGCCACGGCACGCTGGTGGTGGATGGCCGCGTCAAGCAGGTGCAGGCCCGCGACGGCGGCACCGTCGCCGCCATCGCGGTGGCCGATGGCGATCATGTCGCGGCCGGCGACCTGCTGATCCGGCTCGACGACACGCTGACGCGGGCCAGCCTCGCCATCGTCGACGACCAGATGCTGCATCTGGCGGCGCAGCGCATGCGGCTGATCGGCGAACGCGACGACGCCGCCAGCCTCCTCGTGCCGGACGAGCTGCGGCCGGGCGCCGGGGGCTCCGGTACGGCCGCCGGCCTCGTCGCCTCCGAACAGGCGCTGTTCGAGGCCCGCCGCGCGCTGGCGGCAAGCCAGAAGCGCCAGCTTCATGAGCGCATCGCCCAGATTCACCGCGAGATCGAGGGGCTGACCGAGCGACGCGACGCCAAGACCGAGGAACTCGGCTGGAACGCGCAGGAGCTGGACAGCATCCAGATCCTGAACCGCAAGAACCTCGCCACCCTCGGCCAGGTGGCGGAGCTGAGCCGGCTGCGGGCCCGGCTTCTCGGCGAGCACGGCCAGCTCGTCTCGGAGATCGCCCGCGCCGACGGCCGCATCGCCGAAACCGAACTGCAGATTCTGGAGATCGACCAGGCCCGGCAGGCCGAGGCCATGGCCAATCTGCGCGAGATCGAGGCGAAGCTCGCCGAGCTGGCGGGGCAGCGGATAGCCGCGCGCGACCGGCTTCAGCAGATGGAGCTGCGCGCCCCGCAGGCCGGCATCGTCCATGACCTCGCCGTGCACACCGTGGGCGGCGTGGTCGCGCCCGGCGAGACGGTGATGCAGATCGTGCCGAGCGCCGAGGCGCTGGTCGCCGAGATGCGGCTGAACCCGGCCGACATCGACCAGGTCCAGCCCGGCGAGGCCGCCCTGCTGCGGCTCAGCGCCTTCAGCCAGCGCACCACGCCCGAACTCGCCGGCGCGGTAGCCGCGGTCTCCGCCGACGTGCTGGTGGACAAGACCAGCGGGGAGAGCTGGTACACCGCGCGGATCGCGCTCGACCCGGCATCGGTGGCCGCGCTCGGGCCGCTGAAGCTGGTGCCCGGCATGCCGGTGGAGGTGTTCGTGAACACCGGCCCCCGGCTCGCCCTCTCCTATTTCCTCAAGCCGCTGCAGGACCAGCTCCGGCGCGCCTTCCGCGAGGACTAGCCGGGAGCTGCCGGGTCCGGGCCTCGTCCGGCGCGGCCGCCTGCCCGGCTTCCCCATGCGGCGCACGGGCCGGCAGCGACGAGCCGCACGCCGGGGCCACCCGCCACGCGCGCCACCCCGCACCCGGCGGAACCTGCCCATGGGGCATGGCCCCACGCTGTGGCGGGCGTGACCGGCGCCACGAATTAGCTGTTGCCAGTGTCAGCGAAAGCGGTATTGTACGTACAAGACTGACAACACCGTCACGGCTTCCATGCGCAGCATTGACCGCCACTCGCCGGAACCCTACTACCTCCAGCTCGTCCGCCTGGTGGAAGAGGATATCGACGCCGGCAAATACGCGGTGGGCGACCGGCTGCCCGCCGAAACCGAGCTGTGCCGCCATTTCGATCTCGCCCGCTCCACGGTGCGGGAGACGCTGCGCAGCCTGCAGGAGAAGGGCCGCATCAAGATGGTGCCGCGCCGCGGCGCCTTCGTGGTCGACCCCCGGCAGAGCGGCTGGTCGCTGCAGGTCGCCGACGGCTTCTTCGAGGCGGAGGTGGATCATCACCGCCGCGATGTGGAGACGCAGGTGGTGGCGGCGGGACGGGCGGCGCTGCCGGTGGCGGCGGCCGATGCGCTGGGGCTTCCTGCCGGCGCGCCGGGCTACAGGCTGAAGCGCCTGCGCTATCTCGACGGCCAGATCGCGCTGCTCTCCATCAACTACCTCGTGCCGGAGGTGGCGCCGATCCTTGACGGCAGCGCGGTGCTGACCGGCAAGGCCTCGCTCAACCGCACCCTGCGCGATGGCGGCTTCAGCGTGTTCGGCGCGCGCCGCAGCGTGGAGGCGCAGGCCGCAACCGCCGAGCTGGCCAACTATCTGCACGTGCCGGTCGGCGCGCCCCTGCTCCTCGTCACCTCGGTGTCGTGGGGGCGCGACGAGAAGCCGTTCGACTACTACACCTCGTGGGTGCGCAGCGACGTCGTCAAGGTGACGATCGAGGCGCGCGCGCCGACCGACTGACGCGCCAGAGCGCGCAACCGTTGCCCGCGCATCCGCGTGGCTGAACCTCCGACGAGAAGACTCGCGGAACGTCAAGGAATGGGAGAAACGCCAGGATGAAGGACGCCCGAACGGCCTGACCGCCGCCAGCCCCGATCGACCTGCCGAGGCCCGCCACAGGGACGCCCCGCGCGCCCGGAGGCAGCCTTGCGCCGGCATCGCCGCCAAGCCCCCTCACACCGCCGCCCTGCCGCTGCGTGACGCCGTGCGCGTCCCCGCCGCCGCACGGGCCGTTGCCTGAAGCCGCCCGCCGCGCCCCCGCGCGACGAACGCGCCCCCATGCCCGAGCGCGCGCCGCACGCATCCCGCGCGGCGGACGGCGGCGCATGCCCGAAGCCCTTCGTGCCGGCCGCGGCGGACCGCCCGCAACGGCACGTCGCGACACGACCCAGAGCCGAGCGCGGGCCAGCGAAGTCCGCGCCACCCACAGGAGGACGCCGTGAAGGAAACCCCGATGACCCCCCGCACACCCTTTGTCCGCGCCGCCTTCGCCGCCGCGCTGGTGCTCACCCTCATCCCCGCCGGGCCGGCCGCCGCCGCCGGCTTCGATCAGGGCGCGCTGATCAAGCCCGTCACCAAGGTGAACCTCATCTTCATCCCGAAGGTGGTGCACCCCTGGTACGACGTGGTCGAGCAGGGGGTGAAGTTCGCCATCGCCGAATACAAGAAGGAGGGCATCGAGGTGAGCTACACCTGGGATGCCCCGCCCACCGCCGACATCGACCAGCAGAACCGCCGCATCGAGACCGACATCGGCCGCAATCCCGACGGGCTCGCCGTCTCCTGCCTCGACCCCGCCACCAACACCCAGCTGCTGAAGGAAGCGGTGAAGAACAAGGTGAACCTCATCACCTTCGACACCTTCTGCGACGCCGCGTTCCCCTTCGTCGGCCACCGCAAGGACGAGCAGGACGGCCGCACCGCCGCGGACTATCTCGGCGAGAAGCTGGGCGGCAAGGGCAGCGTCGGCATCCTGGTCGGCAGCCTCACCGCGCCGAACCACGTCGCCCGGGTGAAGGGCTTCAAGGACGAGCTGGCCAAGAAGTACCCCGGCATCAGGATCGCCTTCGAGCAGCCGGACAACGACAATCTCGAACAGGCGGTCTCGATGGCCGAGAGCGGCCTGCAGGCGACGCCCGACCTCGGCGGCATCTATGGCGCCAACGCCTCCGCCCCGATCGGCGCGGCCCGCGCGGTGATCGCCGCCAAGCGGGTCGGCAAGACGCTGGTGGTCGGCGCCGGCGACATTCCCGAGACCTACCAGCTCATCGAGGACGGCGTGATCTCCGCCATCACCGCCCAGCGCCAGTGGGAGATCGGCTACTGGGCGGTGCGCTACCTCGTCTCGGCCAAGCAGAACCACACCATCCCGATGGATCACGCCACCGGCGGCTTCCTGATGACCAGGGAAACCCTCGGCCACTAGGTCTCCTCGACCCCGGCGGGTGCCGTCCCGCCGGGGACCTTTTCCCGAACCGTCCCGCCCCTGTCCACGCCGCCCGGCAAGGCCTTTCCCATGCGCAGCGCTTTCGAAGTCCGCGACCTGTCGAAGAGCTTCGGCCATGTCCACGCCGTGCGCGAGGTGTCGCTGCGCGTCGGCGCCGGCGAGGTGGTCGCGGTCATCGGCGAGAACGGCGCCGGCAAGTCCTCGCTGATGTCGGTGATCTGCGGCCGGCTGACGCCGACCTCGGGCGAAATCCGCATCGACGGCCAGCCCGTGCAGTTCGCCTCGCCCAGCGAGGCCCAGCGCGCCGGCATCGCCATCGCCCCGCAGGAGATCAGCCTCGCCGCCGACCTCACCGTGCTGGAAAACGTGATGCTGGGCCGCCAGATCGCCCGGCGCGGCATCATCGACTGGCGCGCCACCGAGGCCGAGGCCCGCCGCCACCTCGCCGCGCTCGACCCCTCCATCGATCCGCAGGCCCGCGCCGGGGCCATCACCGTCGCCCAGCAGCAGCTCGTGCAGATCGCCCGCGCCACCGCGACCGGGGCGCGGCTGCTGATCTTCGACGAGCCCACCGCCGCGCTCACCGAGCGCGAGACCGAGCGGCTGTTCGCCTTCATCCGCGCCTTCCGCCGCGAAGGCGGGCTGGTGCTCTACATCTCCCACCGGCTGGACGAAATCCTCGCCCTGGCCGACCGCATCGCCGTGCTGCGCGACGGCCGCCACGTCGCCGACCTCGATCCCCGCACCACCAGCAAGGACGAGATGATCCGCGCCATGGCCGGGCGCGACGTGAAGGAGCTCGACCTGCGGTCGGCCATCCCCACCGCGGCGACCGGCGAGGTGGCGCTGGAGGTGCGCGGTCTCTCCCGGCCCGGCGAGTTCAGCGATGTGAGCTTCGACCTGCACCGCGGCGAAATCCTCGGCATAGGCGGGCTGATCGGCGCCGGCCGCACCGAGACGGTGCGCTGCCTGTTCGGGGATACGCCCCGGCAGGCCGGCACGGTGAAGCTGTTCGGCCGCGAGGTCGCCTTTGCCGGCCCCGCCGACGCCATCGCCGCCGGCCTCGTCTACCTCCCCGAGGAGCGCCGGCGCGACGGCCTGTTTCCCGACCTCTCGGTGGCCGAGAACATCGTGCTGCCCAACCTCGCCAAATTCGCCGGCCGGCTCGGCATACGCTGGCTCGACGCCTTCGGCGCCGCCGACCGCTATGTGAACGCGATCCCGGTGAAGGTGCATTCCAGCCACCAGCTCATCTCCGAGCTGAGCGGCGGCAACCAGCAGAAATGCATCCTCGCCCGCTGGATGATGAGCAAGTGCCGCATCCTGATGCTGGACGAGCCCACCCGGGGCATCGACGTCAAGGCCAAGTGGGAAATCCAGAAGCTGCTGCGCCAGCTCGCCCGCGACGGCATCTCGGTCCTCTACATCTCCTCGGAGCTGCAGGAGATCCTCGATGTCTGCGACCGGGTGATGCTCATGCATGAGGGGCGCGTGCGCGCCATCGTCCCGACGGAAGGGGCCACGCAGGAAAAGCTGCTCGGCCTCGCGATGAACGGAGCCCCCGCCCCATGACCCCGCTCCGTCCCGCCCACGAGCCCCCCGTTCCCGAACCTTCCGCCGCTGCGGCGCCCGCCCGGCCCGCCGGTTCGACGCCGCGCGGCCTGCGCGCCGGTCCGCGGCGCCCCGACCTCTCCCGACAAGGATTCCGTGCCGCCATGCCCGACACCACGGTTCAGAAACTGCGAAGCCGGATCGGTCGCTTCGAGGCCGCCGGCATCATCCTCGCCCTCGCGGTCATGTGCGGGCTGCTGGCGCTGGTGAGCGCCAATTTCGCCACCAGCTACAATCTGGCGGTGGTGCTGCGGCAGGCCTCCTTCGTCGGCATCATCGCGCTCGGGCAGACGCTGGTGCTGCTGATCGGCGGCATCGACCTCTCGGTCGGCGCGGCGGCGGGGCTGTCGGCCATCGTCGGCGGGCTGCTGCTGGTGCATCTGGGGGTGGACCCCTGGCTGGTCATCCCGCTCACCTGCCTGTTCGGCTTCGCGCTCGGCAGCCTCAACGGGGCGCTGGTGGCCTATGCCCGGCTCAACCCCTTCATCGTGACGCTGGCGGCGTGGGAGATGTTCGCCGGCACCACCCTCGTCATCACCGGCGGCTCGCCCATCCGCCCGCTGGGCGCCGAGTTCCAGCAGTTCGGCCTCGGCGCGCCGTTCGGCATCCCGGTGCCGGTCATCGTGTTCGCCGTCATCGCCCTGGTGCTGGCCTTCGTGCTGAACCGCACCGCCTTCGGGCGCAACATCTACGCCATCGGCGGCAACCGGCACGCCGCGGTGCTGGTCGGCATCCCGGTGAAGCGGGTGGAGATGCTGGTGTTCGGCCTCTCCGGCAGCCTCGCCGCGCTGGCCGGCATCCTCTACGCCAGCCGGATGGACTCGGCGCAGCCTTCGGTCGGCGAGGGCTGGCTGATGCCCTCCATCACCGCGGCCATCATCGGCGGCGTCTCGCTGCGCGGCGGGCAGGGCACGGTCACCGGAACCGTCACCGGCGCGCTGCTGATGGCGGTGCTCGCCAACGGCATCGTGCTGCTCGACATCTCCAGCTACTGGCAGCGCGTCATCGTCGGCGCCGTGGTGCTGCTGGCCATCCTCATCGACCTCGTCCGCCGCCGCCGCTGAGGCGACCACCCGCGCCGAGCCGGCCCGCGCGTGCGCCGCGCTTTCCCGAACCACAACCTTAGAGGGCATCATGAGCCTCAACTCGCTGTTCGATAGTGCCGCCCGCGGGCACATGAACGCGGTGCGCATCACCGAAGACCACCGCGTCTTCGTCGCCGAAGTGCCGGTGCCGACCCCGGCGGAGGACGAGGTGCTGATCCGCCCCGCCGCCTGCGGCCTGTGCGGCACCGACCTGCACATCCTGCACCACGGCTTCCCCGGCTCGGTCTATCCGGTCACGCCCTGCCACGAATTCTCCGGCCACATCGTCGCGGTGGGCGGCGCGGTGCGCGGGCTGCGGGAGGGCGACTTCGTCGCGGTGGACCCCAACGTCACCTGCGGCACCTGCCGCTGGTGCCGCGCCGGGCGGCCCAATCTGTGCCCGCACCTCTCGCCGATCGGCGTGGCCCGGCCCGGCGCGGCGGCCGAGTTCGTCGTCGCCCCGGCGCGCAACACCTTCCGGCTGCGGGACAGCCTGCGGGCCGATGTGGCGGCGATGATCGAGCCGCTGGCCTGCGTGCTGCACGCGGTCGATTCCTCGCAGGGCGTCAAGGACCGCGACGTGCTGGTGATGGGTGGGGGCACCATGGGCCTGCTCATCGCCATCGTCTGCGACATGTTCGGCGCGGGGCGCGTCACCATCGCCGATCCGTCCCCCGCCAAGCGCGCGATCGCCGGCCGCGCCGGCATCGCCAACACCATCGACCCCGCCGCTCTCGGCGAGGTGCATTTCGACGTGGTGTTCGAGGCTGCCGGGGTGCGCCGCGCGCTCGAACAGGCCATCGACTGCGTCGAGAAGACCGGCGTGCTGGTGCAGGTCGGCGTCCACGACGCCGACGCCATGGTCGGCTTCAACCCCTTCCGCATCTATGAGCGCGAGCTGCGCATCATCGGCTCGAACTCGCTCGCCGACAAATTCCCCGCCGCCGTCGACGTCATGAACGACATCGCCGACCGCGCCGCGGTGCTGATCGGCGAGACCTTCCCCGCCTGGGAGTTCGCGCGGGCCGCGCAGGCCATGGCCGCCGGCACCGGCATCAAGACCCAGCTCGCTTTCTGACCGGATCGCTTTCCCACATCGTCAAACAGGAGACCCACGTGGCCAACCGCTATTCCACCAACTACCGGATGAACCGCATCTTCCGCGAGGACCGCGCCGCGCTCGTCGTGCCGATCGACCACGGCCTAGTCTGGGGCCGGGTGCCCGCGCTGGAAGCCCCGGTGGAGGTGATGCGCCGCTTCCTGCCCGAGGACATCACCGGCTTCATGGTGAGCACCGGCATCGTCAAGGCCAGCGAGGTCGAGCTCGCCCGCGCGCCCGCCATGTCGCGCATCCTCGCCATCGACGCCTTCTGGCCGACCTCCGCCCCCGAGACCGGCACCGGCTGCCTCGTCGCCAGCGTCGAGGACGCCGTGCGCATGGGCGTCGACTGCGTGAAGCTGCTGCTGCCGTGGAACGTCGTCGACGACGAGAAGGTCCGCTACTGCCAGCGCATCGGCACGGTGGTGTCCGAAGCCTCGAAGTGGCACATCCCGGTGATGGTCGAGCCGGTGTTCCTCAACACGCCGCGCTCGCCGGAGATCATCGAGAAGGAACTCGAAGTGGCGCGCGTCGGCTATGACCTCGGCGCCGACATCATCAAGATCACCTTCCCCGGCCCGGACGCCACCGCCAAGCTCTGCGCCGAGCTGGACATCCCGGTCGTGGTCGCCGGCGGCCCGCTGACGGGCGACAGCGCCTCGACCCTGCGCGACGTGCGGGACGCCATCGAGGCCGGCGCCCAGGGCGTGGTGGTCGGGCGCAAGGTGTGGCAGCGTCCGCCGGAGGAAGCCGCGCACGTCATCGCCGAAATGGCGCGGATCACCCGCACCAGCTTCAGCCGGCGCTGGTGAGCGTCATGACCGGCGCCGGCCAGGGAGATCCGCCATGACGGCGCGGCTGTGCGGAATCGATATCGGCACCACCAATCTCAAGGTGGTGCTGATGGACGAGGCCGGCCGCTGCCTGTGGAGCCGCGCGGTTCCCACGCCGCGGATCGCCTTCCGTGGCGGCGTCGCCACCGATGCCGGGCATTTGCTCGACGCGGTGGAGGCGCTGGTGATCGAAGGCTGGCGGGCCGCGGGCGGCGGCCGGCCGCTGCGCGCCCTCGCCGCCACCGGGGTCGGCGAGGACGGCGTCGGGCTCGACGCCGGGCTGCGCCCCACCGGCCCGGCGCTGCCCTGGTTCGATGCGCGGGCCACGCGCGAGGCGGCCGAGCTGGCGCGTCATCCCGCTGTGGATGGACACATCGGTCTCCCCATCACACCGGACCGGACGGTGGCCAAATGGCTCTGGCTGCGCCGGCACGCGCCGGAACTGCTGGCCGGCGCCACCGGCTGGGTCGCCCTGACCGACTATCCCGCTACCGTCTGGAGCGGGGTTGCCTTCATGAGCCGGACGCTGGCCGCGCGCACCGCCGCCTACAACGTCTTTTCCCGTGACTGGATACCATCTCTGGTACAGGCGGCCGGCGCGCCGCCGCTGCCGCCGGTCCGCGATGCGGGAACGGTCATCGGCACCGTTTCCGGCGGCGCTCTACGCGCCAGCGGCGCGGCCGACGCGCAGACGCTGGTGGTGGCCGGCGGGCACGACCACCCGGTCGCCGCCGCCGCCATCCGCCGCAGCGATCCGCTGGCGCGGATCGATTCGCTCGGCACCGCCAATGTGGTCTATGGCGAGACGCAAAGCGTGCCCGCGCCGGGGCTTCACCCGCCTCTCGCGCTTTCGGTGCCGGTAAGGGCGGCGCCGGGGCTCGCCTGCCTCGGTGTGTTCGAGCTCGCCGCCCATCTCGCGCCGGACGCGGCGGCGCGGGCCGCGCTGGAGCCCGCCCTCGCCGCCCGCCGGCTGGAGGGAGCGCCGATGGCCGGCGGCGCGGTGCGCGACCGGCTGGAGGAGGCGAGTCTGGCGGCGCGGCACATGTTCCGGGCGATGGACCGGCTTGGCGTGCCGCCGGGACCGATCTATGCCACGGGTGGCTGGTCGCGCTCGCGCGGCTTCATGGAGCTGCGTGCCAGCGTGCTGGGGGCCCCGCTTCATGTCGTCGACGAGCCGGAACTCACCGCGCTCGGCGCGGCCCTGCTGGCCGCCGAGGGGGCCGGTCTGCGCACCGGCTTCGACGTCCGGGCGCGCCTCACAACCGTCGAGCCGCTGCCCGGCTGGGCACAGGCCTATGCGGCCTTGGCCGACATCGTGCCCGCCCGTGATCCCGACTCTCCCGCCGAGTGACGATAACCCCATGAAAAAGCTGATCAACGATCCCCGCGCCGTGGTGCCCGAGATGCTGCGCGGCGCCGTCTCCCTCGCCCCGGCGCAAGCCCGGCTCGCGGCCGAGAACGTGGTGGTCCGCCACCCGCTCCCCGCGCCGGAGGCCCGCCCCATCGCAGTGCTCTCGGGCGGCGGCAGCGGGCACGAGCCGGCACATGCCGGCTATGTCGGCGCGGGCATGCTGACGGCGGCGGTGGCCGGCGACGTCTTCACCTCGCCCAGCACGGACGCGGTGCTGGCGGGGCTGAACGCGGTGGCCGGGCCGGCCGGAGCGCTGCTGATCGTGAAGAACTACACCGGCGACCGGCTGAATTTCGGCCTCGCCGCCGAGATCGCGCGCGGCGCCGGCACCCCGGTCGAAATCGTGGTGGTGGCCGACGACGTTGCCCTGCGCGAGACCGTTCCCAAGGCGCGGCGGCGCGGCATCGCGGGCACCGTGCTGGTCCACAAGGTGGCGGGGGCGGCGGCGCAGAGCGGGCTGCCTCTGGAAAGAGTGGCCGAGCTGGCGCGGGCGGCGGCGGCCGATGTCGGCTCCATGGGGATCGGCCTCGAACCCTGCATCGTGCCGGCCGCCGGCAAGGCCGGCTTCGAACTCGGCGCCGATGAGATCGAGCTTGGCCTCGGCATCCATGGCGAGCCGGGGGTGCGGCGCGGGCCGATGCAGCCGGCGGATGCGCTGGTGGCGACCATGCTCACCGCCATCATCGACGATCTCGGCCTCTCCGCCGGCGAACGCTGCGTGCTGCTGGTCAACGGTCTTGGCGGAACGCCGCCGATGGAGCTGGACATCGTGGCCGGAAGCGCGCTGGCGCAGCTTCAGGAACGGGGATTGACGGTCGAGCGGGCCTGGCGCGGCACGCTGCTCTCCGCGCTCGACATGCGCGGCTGCTCGCTCTCGCTGATGAAGGTGGACGATGCGCGGCTGGCCCTGCTCGACGCCGCCACCACGGCGCCGGCGTGGCCCGGCAGCGGCCGCCTGAACCCGCAGCCGGTGCTGCCCGCCGGCCCCGCGCCCGAGGTGGCGACGGCAGCCGGGCCGCTGACAGCGCAGATGCGCGCGTTCCGCGCCGCGGTTCTGGCCGCCGCCACCGCGCTGGAAGCCGCCGAGCCGCGGCTGACCGAGCTCGACGCCCGCACCGGCGATGGCGATCTCGGTGCCAGCCTCGCCCGCGGCGCCGCCGCCGTGCGGGCGCTGCCGGAAAGCGCCTGGAGCGGACCGGCGGAGGCGCTGGCCGCCATCGGCAATGCGATGCGCCAGGCGATCGGCGGCAGTTCGGGGCCGTTCTACGCCACCGGCCTGCTGCGGGCCGCCCGTGCGCTCGGCAGCGAAACCCCGGGACCGCGCGAGGCCGCGGAGGCTTTCGCTGCGGGGGTGGCCGCCGTCGCCGAACTGGGCGGCGGCAACGAGGGCGACCGCACCATGCTCGACGCGCTGTTTCCCGCCGCCCGCGCCATGGCCGAGCAGGCCGCGGCGGGCGGCTCGCTGGCCGAGGCGCTCGCGGCCGCCGCCGACGCAGCCGAGCAGGGCGCCGCCGCCACGGCGCGGATGGCGCCGAAGCTGGGGCGTGCCAGCTATCTCGGCGAGCGCGCGCTGGGCATCGAGGATGGCGGCGCGGTCGCGGTGGGGCTGTGGCTGCGCGCCCTCGCGGATGTCGCCCGTGACTGAGACCGCCCCGGCGGATCATCGACAGGAGAGTGCCATGAAGCTTTTCGACCTCACCGGGCAGATCGCCTTCGTCACCGGGGCCGGCACCGGCATCGGCCGTTCGATCGCCATCGGCCTTGCCGAAGCGGGGGCGGATGTCGCCTGCTTCGGCCGGCGCCACAAGCGCGCGGCCCTGGAGGAGACGGCGCAGGCGATCGTCGCGAAAGGGCGCCGGGCGCTGGTGCTGGAGGGCGATGTGACCAGCAAGGCCGACCTCGACGCGGCCATTGCCGCGATCGAGCGCGATCTCGGCCCGCTCGACATCGCGGTGAACAATGCCGGCGTCGCCAATGCCGAGCCGGCAGAGACACTCTCCCTCGACCAATGGAACGCGCTCTACGCCGTCAACGCGACCGGCGTCTTCCTGTCCTGTCAGGCGGAAGGCGCGGTGATGCTGCCGCGCGGGCGCGGAACCATCATCAACATCGCCTCGATCTCCGGCACCATCGTCAATCGCGGCATCACCCAGGTGCACTACAACTCATCGAAGGCGGCGGTCATCCAGCTGTCCAAGAGCCTCGCCATGGAATGGTCGGACCGCGGCATCCGGGTGAATGTCATCAGCCCCGGCTACACCTTCACGCCCATGAACGACCGCAGCGAGGTCGCCGACCACCTGGAGGTCTTCCGGAAGGACACGCCGATGCAGCGCATCGCCAGCTCCGACGAGATGATCGGGCCGGCGGTGTTCCTGGCGTCGAAGGCCTCGTCCTTCGTGACCGGCATCGACCTCATCGTCGATGGCGGCTTCGTCTGCTGGTGACGGCGGAGAGGCCGCCCGTCTAAGCGCCCCAGGCTACTGCACAGGAGCGCCCGGCCTTCTCGACCCGGAGCCTCGGCCGGCAAGTCCTTTTCCAAAAGACGAACGTCCCGGCCATGGCTGGCCGGGACGTGCCATCTCGTTCGGCGCCACCGGCGCCCGGTTTCACTCCGCCGCGATGGGTGCCGCCGACGGGCGAAGAAGGCGCTCGTCCTCGGCGGCGAGGTCGGACACGTCCTCCGGCAGCTTGCCCGCCAGCGCGGCCTTGAAGCGCACCGCGTCGAACTCGCCCTCCCAGCGAGCGACCACGACGGTAGCGACGGCATTTCCGATGAAGTTGGTCACGGCGCGGCATTCCGACATGAAGCGGTCGATGCCGAGGATCAGCGCCATGCCGGCCACCGGGATCGCCGGCACGACGGAGAGCGTCGCCGCGAGGGTGATGAAGCCGGCGCCGGTGATGCCGGCGGCGCCCTTGGAGGAGAGCATCGCGACGAGCAGCAGCAGCACCTGGTCCTGCAGCGGCAGATGAATGTCCATCGCCTGGGCGATGAACAGCGCCGCCAGCGTCATGTAGATGTTGGTGCCGTCGAGATTGAAGGAATAGCCCGTGGGCACCACGAGGCCCACGACGGAGCGCTTGCAGCCGGCGGCCTCCATCTTCTCCATCAGGCTGGGCAGGGCGGCCTCGGAGGAGGACGTGCCGATGACGAGGAGGATTTCCTCCTTGATGTAGCGGATCAGCCCGAGGATCGAGAAGCCGTTGTACCGGCAGACGGCGCCGAGCACGATGAGAATGAACACCGCCGCCGTGATGTAGAAGGTCGCGATCAGCATGGCGAGGTTCGCCACCGAGCCGATGCCGTATTTGCCGATGGTGAACGCCATCGCGCCGAAGGCGCCGATGGGCGCGGCCTTCATCAGCACCGCGACCAGCTTGAACACCGGCGCGGTGAGATTCTGCAGGAAATCGGTGACCGGCTTGCCGCGCTCGCCCACGAGGGCCAACGCCGTGCCGAACAGCACGGAGAAGAACAGCACCTGCAGGATGTCGCCGGAGGCGAAGGCGCCGACCACCGTGTCGGGAATGATGTTCTGCAGGAAGCCGACCACCGTGGTGTCGTGCGCCTTGGTGGCGTAGGTCTGCACCGCCTTGGCGTCGAGGGTGTTCGGGTCGATGTGCAGGCCCGTGCCCGGCTGGATGACGTTGCCGATGACGAGGCCGACGATGAGGGCGAGCGTCGAGAAGCACAGGAAATACAGCATCGCCTTGCCGGCGACGCGCCCGACCTTGTGCATGTCGCTCATGCCGGCGATGCCGGTGGCGACGGTCAGGAAAATCACGGGCGCGATGATCATCTTCACCAGCTTGATGAAGGCGTCGCCGAGCGGCTTCAGCGCCGCGCCAGTGTCGGGCCAGTAATGGCCGATGGCGATGCCGAGCGCGATGGCGATCAGCACCTGCACATAGAGCTGCTGGTAGAACTTCTTGGGACGGGCGGGAGTGGTGCCGGCACGGGTGGCCGTCGCCGAGTGGATCATGGGCGCCATCGTTTCCTCCGAGGGGCTGGGGCTGTTTTTGCTTTTGGCAAGACGCCCACCACCTTCAGCAACCCACATGCCACGCTGAAAAAACGAGATAAAACATTTAAAAATCAGATCGTTAGCTCGCGTCCCGGGCAGACCGATCCAGCCGTTTGTGCGGAAGTTCGCACAACTTCCCCTTGATGTGTGCGGAAGTCCGCGCAAGATGGGCCATGGCCTCTCTCCCCGCCCTTCCCTCGCCGCCGGCGCTGCCGGAGCCGCCCGCGCGCTGGCCGTGGGTCGTCTTCGTGGCGATCGCGCTGGTGCTGGTCGTCGCGGCTTCCCTCGCCGCGGCGGATATCGGCCGCGCGCGGGCGGTGGCGACGGTCCGGGCCGCGGCGGAGAACGCCGCCACCCTCGCCATCGCCGTGCTGCGGGGCGAGCTTGAGAAGCAGCGCGCCGTGCCGCTGATCCTCGCGCATGATCCCGATGTGCTGCAGGTCCTCAAAGGCGGGGACCCGCGTGGGCTCGACCAGAAATTCGACGGCATCGCCCGCGAGACCCGCTCGTCGGTCGTCTATCTGCTCGACCGCAAGGGCCTCGCCATCGCCGCCAGCAACTGGGCGGAGCCGGTGAGCTTCGTCGGCAGCGACTACTCCTTCCGGGACTACTATCTGAAGGCGATGGCCGACGGCACCGCGGAGCAGTTCGCCCTCGGCACGGTGAGCAACCGGCCCGGCCTGTACATATCGAGCCGCATCGACGGCCCAGAGGGCCCCCTCGGCGTCATCGTCGTCAAGGTCGAGTTCGACAGGGTCGAGGCGGACTGGACCGCGCTCGGCGGGCAGACCTACGTGGTGGACGCCCGCGGGGTGGTGCTGCTCACCACCGTGGAGGCGTGGCGCTTCCATGTCGAGCGAGCCTTCGCGCCCGCGGAAGCCGCCGAGATACGGCGTTCCCTGCAGTTCGGCGCGGCGCCGCTCGATCCGCTGCCGCTGGTGCGGGGCGAGGCCGGCGAAGGCGGCCTGCTGCGCGCCGCCGGCTCGCCGCCGCCCGCCGATCTGCGCGGCCGCTTCGTCGATGCCCGCAGGCCGGTTCCGACCACCCAATGGCGGCTCGAGGTGCTGTTGCCGGTGGATCGCGCCATCCGCGCCGAACAGGCCAGCCTGCAGGTGCTGGCGGCCCTGCTGCTCATGTCCGGGCTCGGCCTCGCGGCGGAACTCCTGCGCCGGCGCCAGCGCGCCGGCGTGCGGCTGCGGACGGATGCCCGCATCAAGGCCGAACTCGAACAGCGGGTGGCGGAGCGGACGGCCGAACTCGCCGGCGCCAATGACCGGCTGCTCGAGGAAATCGCCGAACGCGGCCGGGCGCAGGAGCGGCTTTCCGACGCCCGCGAGGAACTGGCGAAGGCCAATCGTCTCGCCACGCTGGGCCAGGTGACGGCGGGTGTCGCCCATGAGATCAACCAGCCGCTCGCGGCCATCCGCACCTATGCCGAGAATGCCCGCGCCTTTCTCGCGCGCGGTGACGCCACCACGGCCGATGGCGCGCTCGGCAAGGTCATCGGGCTGACCGAACGCATCGGCACCATCACCGATACGCTGCGCGGCTTCGCCCGTCGCGGCTCTGGCACCGTCGAGCCCACCGTGCTCGCGGACGCGGTGTCCGGCGCGCTGATGATCCTCGACGCGCCCTTGCGCCAGGCCGGCATCCGGCCGGTCGTCACCGCGGTGCCGCGCGACCTGCAGGTGATGGGCCGACGGGTCGAGCTGGAGCAGGTGCTGGTCAACCTCATGCGCAACGCCATCGAGGCGCTGATGGCGTCCGGCAACCTCGCCGCGTTGGAGGCGCCGCTCGCGCTGGGTTTCCGGGCCGAAGGCGACTGGGTCTTCGTCACCGTCTCCGACCGCGGGCCGGGGCTGAGCCCCGAGGAGGTGGCGGGGCTGTTCACCCCGTTCCGCTCGTCCAAACCGAAAGGGCTGGGGCTCGGCCTCGTCATCTGCCACGACATCGTCGCCCGTTTCGGCGGCACGCTCTCGGCGGCGTGCCAACCGGGGCAGGGCTGCGTGTTCACCGTCACCCTCCGCAGGGCACCCCGCACATGACCACACGCGCTCTTTGCGATGCCGACATCGTCTTCGTCGACGACGACGCCGATCTGCGCGAGGCGAACGTCCAGGCTCTTCAGCTCGCCGGCCTGCGCGCCACGCCCTTCGCCTCGGCCGCCGGCGTTCTGGAGAGCCTGACGCCGGACTTCGCCGGCGTGGTGGTCACGGACGTCCGCATGCCCGGCATGAACGGGATCGAGCTGTTTCGCGCCATTCGGGCGCTCGACCCCGACATACCCGTCGTGCTGATCTCCGGCCATGCCGACATCGCCATGGCGGTGGAGGCGATGAGCGAGGGCGCCTACGACTTCATCGCCAAGCCCTATGCCGGCCCGCGTCTCGCCGAGACGCTGCGCCGGGCGCTGGAGAAGCGTGCCCTCATAATAGAGAACCGGCGCCTCCGGGCGATGGCGACAGCCGACGAGGGAGCGGGAGCGCTGGTCGGGGAAACTCCGGCGATGGTGCGGCTGCGGCAGACGATCCATCATCTCGCCGATGTCGATGTCGATGTGCTGGTGCTCGGCGAGACCGGCACCGGCAAGGAGGTGGTGGCGAATCTGCTGCACCGGCTGGGACGGCGGCGGGCCAAACCCTTCGTCGCGCTCAATTGCGGCGCCCTCCCGGAGACGGTGATCGAGAGCGAACTGTTCGGCTATGAGGCCGGCGCCTTCACCGGCGCGCAGAAACGGCGGATCGGGCGGATCGAACATTCAAGCGGCGGCACGCTTTTCCTCGACGAGCTGGAGAGCATGCCGGTGAGCGCGCAGGTGAAGCTCCTGCGCGTGCTGGAGGCGCGCGAGATCGCCCCTCTCGGTTCCAACGAGCTGCGCCCGGTCGATCTCCGGGTGGTGGCGGCGACCAAGGTCGACCTCGCCAGTCCCGCGGCACGCGGCGAATTCCGCGCCGACCTGTTCTATCGCCTCAACGTGGTGACGCTGCGCCTGCCGCCGCTGCGCGAGCGCCGCCGCGACGTGCCCCTGCTCTTTGCCCATTTCCTCGCCCGCGCCGCGCGCAAATATGGTCGCGAGATGCCGAAGCTCGACCGCTCGGTCGAGCGGCATCTGGTCGAGAACGACTGGGCCGGCAATGTGCGCGAGCTCGTGCACTTCGCCGAACGTGTGGCGCTCGGCCTCGGGGAGGCCGCTCCCCCCATCGGTGCCACCACCGGCCGCCCGGGCCAGAGCCTGCCGGACCGGCTCGGCACCATCGAGGCCAACCTCATCCGCGAAGCGCTGGAGGCGCATGGGGGTGACGTCCGGGCCACCGTCGAAGCCCTCGGCATCCCCCGCAAGACCTTCTACGACAAGCTGGTCCGCTACGGTATCGAACGGGCCGCCTACGAGAAGGAGCGCTAGGAGGGGCGCCTTGCGAGGAGCACTGGCGCAGGCATCGCGTGACCGCGAAGAGGCGCCGCGCGGCGCCTCTTTTCACCGTCACAACCCGGCTCAGCCGCGCAGATTTTCGCGCAGCGTCTTCCCGGTGTACTCCTTCCGCAGCAGGCCGCGTTCCTGGAGAATCGGCGAAACGCTCCGCGCGAAGGTCTCGAACGTGCCGGGAAAGGCGGTCGGCGTCAGGATGAAGCCGTCGCAGCCCTCGGCCTCGAAGAAGGCCTGCAGCTGGTCTGCGACGCTTTCCGGCGTGCCGACGACCTGCGGGCACAGCTCGGACGTGGCAAAACGCTGTGCCGCCTCGCCGAGCGTGAGCCCATCCGCCTGCGTCGCCTTCACCAATATGTCGAAAGAGCCGCGCGAGCCCTCCTCGAGCTGGATGTCGGACAGTGGCTGGTCGGCCGGGTAGCGCGAGAGGTCGACACCGAGATGGTAGGAGACCAGCGCCATGCCGAGTTCGGCGTCGACCAGGCTGTTGATGTAGGCCTGCTTCTCCCGGGCGATGGATTCGGTCTCGCCGATGATCGGGTCGACCGAGGTGAGGATGGCGCATTCCTCCGGCGCGCGGCCGTATCTGCCCATGCGGCCCTTGATGTCGGCATAGAAGGCGCGCATGCCGTCGATGTCGTGCTGCAGGGTGAAGATGATCTCCGACCAGCGCGCGGCGAACTCGCGGCCGCGATCGGACGAGCCGGCCTGCATGATGACGGGATGCCCCTGCGGCGAGCGCGGCACGGTGAGCGGGCCCGCCGTGCGGATCCATCGCCCCTGATAATTGACGGGCCGGACCTTGGACGGGTCGGCGAAGGTGCCGGACTTCTTGTCGAGCACCAGCGCGCCATCCTCCCAGGAATGCCACAGCGCGATGCAGGCCTCGACGACTTCGTCGGCGCGGTCATAGCGCTCATTGCGGGCGGGCAGGCTGTCGAGGCCGAAATTATACACCTCCAGGCTGCTCGACGACGTGACGACGTTCCACGCCACCCGCCCCCCGGAGAGATGGTCGAGCGTGCCGAGCGTGCGGGCGATGTGGTAGGGGCTGAACAGCGATGTCGAGACCGTGGCGCCAAGACCGATATGCTGCGTCGCCCGCGCCATCACGGTGAGCAGCGGCACCGGGTCGAGCAGGCCCATCTGTCCGCCCTTGCCGAGCGTCGTGTCGTAGTTGCCGTTGTAATAGTCGGATATGCCGAGGACATCGGCGAAGAACACGCTGTCGAACCGGCCCTGCTCCAGCACACGGGCGACATGCTCATAGGTCGCGGGATCCATGAACGCATTCTGGGTCTCCGGGTGGCGCCACATGCCGTGATGGTGCGAGGTCGGCCCGGCGAACAGGAACGCGACGAGGTGCATCTGCCGTGTCATTGGGACTCCCGATAAGCGCTGGCGGAACGGGCGTCCGCGCCGTGCAGCATGGATGTGTGTCCCCGACCCGCAGCACATCTCGGGCCACCGGCTGATTGCCGACGGCAACGGGCGACCCGGTCTCGCGCCGATGGCCTTGATGACGGCGGCGGTCGCATCCCCCGAGCCGCAACGAACAGTGCCCGTTTCGCCTTTCTGCCCATGCATTATGCACGGGAATGGGTCGAATCCGGCCGGCATGGCGCGCGACGTCAGCGCGCCGCCTGTTGCGTCCACCGGCAAGGCGCGTCCGGTGCGCCTATCACCGGCGCACGCGCCGCCCCCCCCCGCGAGCGAGCGAGCCGGCGAGGCTGGCGGCTCCGGTAATGTCGTCGGCAATGGCGGCCGGTCCGATCACGCCCTCTGGCCGATGCGGTCGCGCCGGGCGGCGACGGCGGCGCTCGGGGCGGTGAGCACGCCCCGGCCAAGGGTATGCCCCACCATCGCTTTTGCCCGCGATGTCGAGAACTGCGCGAGCATGATGGCAACGCAATGGGCGAGGTCGCAGGCGCGTTCCGCGGCGAGGCGGTTGCCGTCGGCGCCGGTGAGCAGCGCATAGTCGGCCAAGGCGTTGATATGCCGGACCATCGCCCGTGAAAGATCGCCCTCGGCGGCGCGATCCGCCGGCAGGCTGTCCTCCAGCAGGTCGGTGCAGCGCGCCTCCGGCCAAAGCTCGGCGAAAGCGCCGGCAATGGGCTCCACCGCAACGTCCACGGCGTGGATGAGGGCAATACGCGGCGCCGATAGCCGAAGCGACGGCGCTCGGCCGCGATGGCTTTCATGCGCTCGCGCAAGACGCCATCGTCGGCGCGCGTCGTCTGGTAGCGGACCGTCATGCGGCAGAAGCCGGTGGCTTTACACGCCCGCCGTTCGCTCATCCCGTGATGGCCCACGAAATGGGCGACAGCTCTGCGCCCGAGGCTGTGTGAGAACTCTGTGGCTCGTCGCGCAGGTTGTTGCCACGGCGCGC
>NZ_JAHBGE010000012.1 GCF_018390635.1 Ancylobacter lacus
GAATGCTGGCCGGATGACGATTGGAAACCCGGCCGGATGAACGTCGGAATCTGCACGGGCTGCACCCAGGTCAAGACGAACTGGCGATGCGCCTGCTCGTCCTCCTCCTGGCGGGCGGACGTTCCGGCATGGGCTGCCTCCAGGCTCTCGGCCTTGTCGTGATGGCCACGCTCTTCATTGGCGAGGTCGCCAAGCAGCTTGCGCGTGGCGGGATCACTGCTGGCCTGCGCGGCGTGGAGATAGAAGTTCGCCGCGTCCTCCTCCATCTTCGCCGCCTCGCCGCGGATACGCTCGATCGAGAGGTTCTCCACGAGCCATATGGGCCGGCGATTATAGTAGCCCGCGACATGCTCGCGCCGGATCAAGGGAATGACCTTGCCGAACCGGGCCTCATAGGCGTCGATCAGCCGGCGACGATGGCCATCCTCCTCGGCGGCCATCTCGTCGAAGATCGCAGCGCTGTCGGGATATTTCTCACGCAGCCGCTCGGCGTAGGTGGCATAGATCCGCCCGTCATCCTCCTCGGAGGAAATGGCGAGGGCTAGGACTTCCGCTTCAGAAAGATCGGAGAAGCGACGGCGCTGGGTGAAGGCGGGCAGCATGGTGCGGCATCCAATTTAGAAACGTTCTAAATCGAATTTACGCCACTCCCCTGTCTACCGCAACGTGGATGGTGCGGTGGAAGGCGCGATATCAGCCGCCGCGCCGTCCCGCGCCATGCGGTGCCGTTAACCTCCACTGGCTGGACAGGCTTTTCGGCTTGCGCTAATCCTGACGCATCGTCGCACTTCGGCGGTCGTAAGCGTCTCACGTCAGGCAACGCATCCCATCCGGGCGAGAACCGGCGGATGCACATTGAACCTCAAGGTTCACGCCCTGACGAACGAGACCTCACCATGAAGATCCAATCCCCGCCGCGTCGTCTTCCCGCCCGTTATGGGGCGTTCATCATGCCGTTGGTGCTGTCGCTGCTGATGACCCTCGTGGTTTCGGCCATCGCAACCTGGCGCAGCCTCGGCGTCAGCCCGGCTTTCCTGGCGACATGGCCGACCGCGTGGCTGCTGTCCTGGCTGGTGGCCTTCCCAACCTTGCTCGCGGTGCTGCCCCTGGTGCGCCGCATCGTTGCGCTGGTGGTCGAGCCGCCGCCGGCGCGCTGATCGCCAAAGAAAAGGGGCGGCCAAAGGCCGCCCCTTGCGTCGCCGGTATGCTCTGCCCGCTCAATTGTCCAGGAAGCTGCGCAGCTTGCGGCTCCGGGAGGGGTGCTTCAGCTTGCGCAGCGCCTTCGCCTCGATCTGGCGGATACGCTCGCGCGTCACCGAGAACTGCTGGCCGACCTCTTCCAGCGTGTGGTCGGTGTTCATGCCGATGCCGAAGCGCATGCGCAGCACACGCTCCTCGCGCGGCGTCAGGCTCGCCAGCACCCGCGTGGTGGTTTCCCGCAGATTGGACTGGATCGCCGCGTCGATCGGCAGGATCGCGTTCTTGTCCTCGATGAAGTCGCCGAGATGGCTGTCTTCCTCGTCGCCGATCGGGGTTTCGAGCGAGATCGGCTCCTTGGCGATCTTCAGAACCTTGCGCACTTTTTCCAGCGGCATGCCGAGCTTCTCGGCCAGCTCTTCCGGCGTCGGCTCGCGGCCGATCTCGTGCAGCATCTGGCGCGAGGTGCGGACGATCTTGTTGATCGTCTCGATCATGTGCACGGGAATGCGGATGGTGCGGGCCTGGTCGGCGATCGAGCGGGTGATCGCCTGCCGGATCCACCACGTCGCATAGGTGGAGAACTTGTAGCCGCGGCGGTACTCGAACTTGTCCACCGCCTTCATCAGGCCGATGTTGCCTTCCTGGATCAGGTCGAGGAACTGCAGGCCGCGATTGGTGTATTTCTTGGCGATGGAAATGACGAGGCGCAGATTGGCCTCCACCATTTCCTTCTTCGCCTGCCGGGCCTCGCGCTCGCCCTTCTGGACCATCTGGACGATCTTGCGGAACTCCAGGATCTCGAGGCCCGTCTCCGTGGCCAGCGAGTGGATGTCCGACCTCAGGTCGCGAATGGCATCGAGTTCCTGGCCAACAAAACCCTTCCAGCCCCGTGTGGCGAGGTTCTTCACCCGGTTCACCCACTTCGGGTCGAGTTCGGAACCCTGATACTGCTTGAGAAAGTCCTCACGGGAGACGCCGAAGCTCTCGGCAAGGCGCATCAGCCGCCCCTCGAGAGAGACGAGGCGCTTGTTGATGTCGTAGAGCTGCTCCACGAGATTGTCGATGCGCGCCTGGTTGAGCGACAGCGACTTCACGTCGAGGATCAGGTCGTCCTTGAGCTTCTTGTAGCGCCGCTCCTGCGAGGGAGAGAGGCTCTCGTTCTTCAGCTTTGATTCGACGTTCTGGTCCTGCAGGCGGCGCAGCCGCTTGTAGGCGTCGGCGACGCGGTCGAAGGTCTCCAGCACCTTCGGCTTGATTTCGGCTTCCATCGCGGCGAGCGACAGGGAATTCTCCATGTCGTCCTCGTCATCGGCGGCGATGCTCTCCCCGATGGTCGGCTCGCGCTCCTCGTCGCCGTCGGGCGCAAGGGCACCCCCCTCGACGAGCGGGGCGTTCTTGCCCTCAGGACCGGCATAGGTCGCCTCGAGGTCGATGATGTCGCGCAGGAGGACCTTGCCCTCGACCAGCTCGTCGCGCCAGATGATGATGGCCTGGAACGTCAGCGGACTTTCGCAGAGGCCGGCGATCATCGCCTCGCGGCCAGCCTCGATGCGCTTGGCGATGGCGATCTCGCCCTCGCGGGAAAGCAGTTCGACCGACCCCATCTCGCGCAGATACATGCGCACGGGGTCGTCGGTCCGCTCGCCGGGCTCGGACTTGGTCTCGGAGCGGACGACGGCACGGGGCGCCGCTTCGGCGATCTCGCCGCCGGACTCCTCCTCGTCATCCGCCGCCTCACCGCCTTCCTCGGCGGCTTCCTCGGCTTCCGCCTCCTCCGCCTCGATGACGTTGATGCCCATCTCGTTGAGCATCGCGTAGATGTCCTCGATCTGGTCGGACGACACCTCGTTGGAGGGCAGGACCTCGTTCAGTTCGTCATAGGTGACGTAGCCGCGCTTCTTGGCGAGCTTGATCATCTTGCGGACGGCGGCATCCGAAAGATCGAGCAACGGGCTGTCCGGGGTATCGCCATCCTTCTCCGGGGCTTCCGTTGCTTCCGCCGCCTGCTTCGCCATGCGTGTGCTCCTCAATCGCCGACGCCGAACAGCGGCCCCGGCGCAAGACAGCCGCCGTCCGGCGGCGCCGCCCATTCAGATCCGATCCCGACCCCACCGACAGGCCAGCCGAGAGGCCGGACCCGGCAAAACCGGCGCGTCAGCCTTCCGGGCGACGCAGACAGGGCCACCCGCACCACGGCGTTTTACCACGCACGCGGGCGAGAGACCCCAGAACTCATTACATGCTCCTCGCCGATCGACCCGACGCGGCGCCGAACCCCTCTACCAAAGCTTCGGTCCCGTCAAGTGCGGCGATTCGTTTTTGTATGTCGAGGAAGCGGGCCCAGTTCATCTCTGTCGGCTCCTCGGCGAGCGCGGTTTCGGCTTCCCTCAATTCCCTAGATAGGGCATGCGAGCGACGGTGCAAGGCCGAGCGCTGGTGCCACCACAGCTCCACATCGGTGCGGCCGGCATCGGCGAACGCCGGCCAGTCGTGCCGCGCCACCGCACTGGCCCGCACCCGGGCCGCAAGCTCGCCAAGGCCTGAGGCAGAGATGCGCGCCGCCAGATGCTCGGGCGTGTCCGCCTCGCCCTCGGTATGGGCATCGAGCAGCGCTTGTCGAAGGGAGATCGCCTCCCGGCTGGCGAAAGGCAGCTCCGCCAGTTCCTCGGCATGCCGGTCCAGCAGGAAGGGATGGTTGAGTACCGCGAAGAGCAGCAGGGCTTCATTGCGGGGCAACCCTCCCGACACCCCGCGCACCAGCGACGAGCGGCGCACCATGTCGCTCGCCACCGGCGGAGGCTCCACCGCCTCGAACGGGCGGCGGCCACGCTGGCGCCCCCCGCCGGGCGGCCGCCGCGCACCGGACGCGGCGGCCGGCGCGAACAGCTTGCGAAAGCGCTCCGTCAGATCGCTGCGGTAGTGCTTGCGGACGGTCTCATCGCCAATGCCGCGAATGATCTCGCCGATACGCGCTTCCAGCGCGGCGCGCCGCTCGGGCGTGTCGATCGGAGCGCCCTCGCTCTCGCGGCTCCACAGCTCCGCCGCCAGCGGCCGGGCTGCGACAAGCACCGCCTCCGCCGCCGGGCGGCCACCATGACGGACGAGGTCGTCGGGATCCTGACCGTCGGGCAAGGTCCCAAATCGCAGGCTCATCCCCGGCTTCAGGTGCGGAAGGGCGAGATCGACGGCCCGCCATGCCGCGCGGCGCCCCGCCTTGTCGCCGTCGAACAGCAGGATCGGTTCCGGCGCCATCTTCCACAGCAACGCAAGCTGGTCCTCGGTCAGCGCCGTCCCGAGCGGCGCCACCGCGCCCTCGAAACCGGCCTCGACGAGGGCGATGACGTCGACATAGCCCTCCACCACCACCACCGGCGCGCCTTTGTGGGCAGCGGCCCGGGCGTTGAAGGCGTTGTAGAGCAGCCCGCCTTTGTGAAAGAGCGGGGTTTCGGGCGAATTCAGATATTTGGCCGCGACATCCTTCTCCAGGGCCCGGCCGCCGAAGGCGACCACCCGGCCGCGCAGGTCGGTGATGGGAAACATCACACGGTCGCGGAAGCGATCATAAGGAACGGCGATGTCCTCGCCCGCGATCAGCAGGCCGGCCTCGACCATATCCTCCACGGGCACGCCCCGGCCGCCGAGCGCCTCCTTGAGGGCGAAGCGGTCCGAGGGGGCATAGCCCAGACGGAAGCGGGCCTGGGTGGTCGGCCCCAGACCGCGATCCGCCAGATAGCCCCTCGCCCGCGCGCCGACGCGACCCTGCAGACAGGACTCGAAGAACTGGGCCGCGAGTTCCATGACTTCATGGAGCGTCTTGCGGCGGTTCTCGCGCACCACCTCGTCGCGGGAGACCACCGGCATGGGCAGCCCGGCCATGGAGGCCAGCCGCTCCACCGCTTCAGGAAAGGGAAGCCCTTCCGTCTCCATGAGGAAATCGAACTGGTCGCCGTGCTTGCCGGAGGAGAAGCAGTGGTAGAAACCCTTCTGGTCGTTGACGTAGAAAGAGGGCGTCTTCTCCGGATTGAACGGCGAGAGGCCGCGCCATTCCCGGCCCTGCTTCTTCAGCGGGACACGCTTGCTAACCACCTCGGAAACCGGGAGGCGCGTGCGTATCTCGTCGAGGAAGGCCGGTGGAAAGCGCATGAGCCGATCAGCGTTCGAGCAGGTCCCGCATATGTACAGGCAAGCGCCGGGCCGTCAGCCCGCCAGCGGGCGGGTGAGCCGGATCGGGGTACGACCGGCTCGTCCCGGACCATAGCCGAGCATCATCAGCCGGCGCGCGGCGGAGGGCGAGCGACCAAACCCGCTGCCCCCGTTATCCCCGCTATCCCGCCCTCGTCCCGCTCCCGCAGCGGAACAGGCGACGGCTCACCCTGCGGTGAGCAGGGTCTTCACGGTTCCGCTCGCCCGGGCGAAGTCCATCACCCCGGTGTAGCGCTCCTTCAGCGCCGCCATGGTGCGGCCCATGTCCTTCAGGCCATGAGCGTCGATCTCGGCGATCACCGCGGCGACGGCAGCCTGCGCCTCCGCTTCGCTCATCTGCCGGGGCAGGAAGCCCTGGATGACCCCGACCTCGGCACGCTCCTGGGTGGCAAGGTCAACCCGGCCGGCCTCTTCATAGATCCTGGCGGATTCCTCGCGCTGCTTGATCATCTTGGTGAGCAGACCCAGCACCTCGTCATCCGAGAGCGGATCACGGCCATGGCCGCGCGCCTCGATGTCGCGGTCCTTGATCGCCGCATTGATCAGCCGCAGCGTGCCCGCACGCAGCTTGTCCTGGGCCCGGAGCGCATCCTTCAAGGATGCGTTGATCGCTTCGCGGAGCACGTCTGCCTCATCTTTCCCGAATGGCAACGCCCAGCCGCCCGCCCTGCACGAGCCCCGACGGCCGTCAACGTCGACTTGAACGAACCCGCCCCACATTCCATCGGGGCTTACCGGCTGGACCCTGCGCGTTAAGAGAACGGGATCGCCGATCCCCGCACATGCAGATCTGCCAAGCCTCAACAGCGCTGGCATCCGACGCGGTGAACGATTAATTAGGCCACCGATGACGCAGGAACAAGATCAGATGAGCGGCACCGACCCCCACAACATCCACTCGGACGATGCCTGGGCCGAGCCCGCGCCCACCGCGGTGCTGGTTCTGGCGGACGGCACGGTGCTGGAAGGCATCGGCCTCGGCGCCACCGGCCATGCGGTGGGCGAGGTGTGCTTCAACACGGCGATGACCGGCTACCAGGAGATCCTCACCGATCCCTCCTATGCCGGGCAGATCATCACCTTCACCTTTCCCCACATCGGCAATGTCGGGACCAACGAGGAGGACATCGAGACCATCTCGATGGCCGGCGCCTCGGGAGTACGCGGGGTCGTTCTGCATTCCGGCATCACCGACCCTTCAAACTACCGGGCGACCCGCCACTTCGACCAGTGGCTGAAGGCCCGCGGCATCATCGGCATCGCCGGCATCGACACCCGCGCGCTCACCGCGCTGATACGCGACAAGGGCATGCCGAACGCGGTGATTGCCCACGCGGAAGATGGCGTGTTCGACCTTCCCGCCCTGAAGGCGGAAGCGGCCGAATGGCCGGGTCTGGTCGGAATGGATCTGGTGCCGATGGTGACCAGCGCCCAGCGATTCACCTGGGACGAGACACCCTGGCAGTGGGGCAAGGGCTACGGCACCCAGACCGCGCCGGCCCACCACGTCGTCGCCATCGACTACGGCATCAAGCGCAACATCCTGCGGCTGCTCGCCCGGGCCGGCTGCCGGGTGACGGTGGTACCCGCCACCACCTCCGCCGAGGAGATTCTCGCCCTCCAGCCGGACGGCGTCTTCCTCTCCAACGGCCCGGGCGACCCTGCCGCCACCGGCGAATATGCGGTGCCGGTCATCCGCGAGATCATCGACCGCGGCGTGCCCACCTTCGGCATCTGCCTCGGTCACCAGATGATCGGCCTCGCTGTGGGCGGCCGCACCATGAAGATGCACCAGGGCCACCACGGCGCGAACCACCCGGTGAAGGACCAGACCACCGGCAAGGTGGAGATCACCTCCATGAATCACGGCTTCGCGGTGGACCGTGACAGCCTGCCGGCGAACGCTACAGAGACGCACGTCTCGCTGTTCGACGGGTCCAATGCCGGCATCGCGCTTGCCGACAGGCCGGTGTTCTCGGTGCAGTACCATCCGGAAGCGAGCCCCGGCCCCCAGGACAGCCATTATCTCTTCGACCGCTTCGTCGAGATGATCGCGCGTCACAAGGACAAGGCCGCCTGACGGCGCGAACCCGCCGGCCGCCCGGAACCGGCGGGCATCAGCGTGCTTAGAGTGGGCGCCCCGGCAGGGGATCACGAGGAGACGCGCCGATGCCTGAGCCCGATACCCGCCGCTTCGCCTCCTCACGGGGCGTGCCCAACAACCCTTACCTGCCGGTGCTGCTGTATTGCGGCGTGCTGCTGGGCGCGGCCTCGACGTTCGAATCGCTGCTGGATGCGAATGGCTGGGAGCCGCGCTGGCGCAACGGCGTCTATGACTATCACCATTTCCACAGCACCGCGCATGAGACGCTCGGCTTCGTGCGCGGTGCCGCCAGCATCAAGCTCGGCGGCGAGGATGGCGAAGTGTTCGAGGTCGGACCCGGCGACATCCTCGTTCTGCCGGCCGGCACCGGGCACAAGCGGCTCTCCGCCAGCGACGACCTTCTCGTTGTCGGGGCCTATCCGCCCGGCCAACACTACGAGGTCGAGCGCGCCGCCGACGACGACGCGGGACTTGAGGCGGCGCTCGCCCGTATCGCGGCCGTGCCGCTGCCGGAGACGGACCCGCTCACAGGGTGGGACGGCGCCCTGCTCCGGCTGTGGAGGCGTTAGGGCAGGATTGCGCGCCCTGCCCTTCCCCCTGTGCTGAATCTGGTCTATGGGAAGCGCCACGTCGCGGGGAGACACCCCGCCAAGAAAGTCCAAGCCGGTGCAAGCCAAGGACGCGTTACCCTGCGCGTCCTTTTTCGTGCGACCGGAGCAATGCGCGAGCCGCACGGAAACCGATGCCGAAACGCACAGACATCTCGACCATCCTCATCATCGGCGCGGGCCCCATCGTTATCGGCCAGGCCTGCGAATTCGATTACTCCGGCACCCAGGCGGTGAAGACGCTCCGCGAAGAGGGGTACCGGGTGGTGCTGGTGAACTCCAATCCGGCAACCATCATGACGGATCCGGAGCTGGCGGACGCCACCTATATCGAGCCGATCACCCCCGAGATTGTCGCCAAGATCATCGCGAAGGAACGCACGGTCCTTCCCGGCGGCTTCGCCCTGCTGCCGACCATGGGCGGGCAGACGGCACTGAACTGCGCCCTCTCGCTCAAGAAGATGGGCGTGCTGGAGGCCTATGACGTCGAGATGATCGGCGCCACCGCCGAGGCCATCGACAAGGCCGAGGATCGCCAGCTTTTCCGCGACGCCATGACGAAGATCGGCCTCGACACCCCGCGTTCGATGCAGGTGAAGACGCTGGCCCAGGCGCTCGGCGCGCTGGATTATGTCGGGCTGCCCACCATCATCCGCCCCAGCTTCACCATGGGCGGTCAGGGCGGCGGCATCGCCTACAACAAGGCGGAGTTCATCGAGATCGTGGAGCGCGGCATCGACGCCTCGCCCACCAACGAGGTGCTGATCGAGGAGAGCGTGCTCGGCTGGAAGGAGTACGAGATGGAGGTCGTCCGCGACAAGGCGGACAACTGCATCATCGTCTGCTCCATCGAGAACATCGACCCGATGGGCGTGCATACCGGCGACTCCATCACCGTCGCCCCGGCGCTGACGCTGACCGACAAGGAATACCAGGTCATGCGCGACGCCTCGCTGGCGGTGCTGCGCGAGATCGGCGTCGAGACCGGTGGCTCGAACGTGCAGTTCGCGATCGACCCGGCAAGCGGCCGCATGATCGTGATCGAGATGAACCCGCGGGTGTCGCGCTCCTCGGCGCTGGCCTCCAAGGCGACCGGCTTCCCGATCGCCAAGGTCGCGGCGCGGCTCGCGGTCGGCTACACGATGGACGAGATCGCCAACGACATCACCGGCGGGGCGACCCCGGCCTCGTTCGAACCGACGATCGACTACGTCGTCACCAAAATACCGCGCTTCGCCTTCGAGAAGTTCCCCGGCTCCGATCCGGTGCTCACCACCTCGATGAAGTCGGTCGGCGAGGCGATGGCGATCGGCCGGACCTTCCCGGAAAGCCTCCAGAAGGCGCTTCGCTCGCTCGAGACCGGGCTCACCGGGCTCGACGAGATCGAGATCGACGGTCTCGGCCAGGGCGACGACAAGAACGCCATCCGCGCCGCCATCAGCACCCCGACGCCGGACCGGCTGCTGAAGGTCGCCCAGGCCATGCGGCTCGGCTTCGACAACGAGACCATCCACACCGCCTGCAAGATCGACCCTTGGTTCCTGGAGCAGTTGCGCGCCATCGTGGAGATGGAGGCGAAGGTCCGCACCCACGGCCTGCCGCGCAACGCGGCGGCCTTCCGCCGGCTCAAGGCGATGGGCTTCTCGGATTCCCGTCTGGCCGGACTCGCCCGCATGACCGAGGAACAGGTCACCGGCCGCCGCCTCGCGTTGGGGGTGCGCCCGGTCTACAAGCGCATCGACACCTGTGCCGCCGAATTCGCCTCCCCCACCGCCTATATGTACTCGACCTACGAGGCGCCCTTCGCCGGCGCGCCGGCGGATGAGTCGCGGCCCTCTAGCGCAAAGAAGGTTGCGATCCTTGGCGGCGGGCCGAACCGTATCGGGCAGGGCATCGAGTTCGACTATTGCTGCTGCCACGCCGCCTTCGCGCTGAAGGAGGCGGGGTACGAGACCATCATGGTCAACTGCAACCCGGAAACCGTGTCGACCGACTATGACACCTCGGATCGGCTCTATTTCGAGCCGCTCACCGCCGAGGACGTGATCGAGGTGCTGGACCGTGAGCGGAGCCAGGGCACGCTGCACGGCGTCATCGTCCAGTTCGGCGGCCAGACCCCGCTGAAGCTGGCCCATGCGCTGGAACAGGCCGACATCCCGATTCTCGGCACCTCGCCCGACGCCATCGACCTCGCCGAGGACCGCGACCGGTTCAAGACGCTGCTGGACCGGCTGAAGCTGCGCCAGCCCGCCAATGGAATCGCCTATTCCGTCGAGCAGGCCCGCCTCATCGCCGGCGATCTCGGCTATCCCCTCGTGGTGCGCCCGTCCTACGTGCTCGGCGGCCGCGCGATGCAGATCATTCACGACAACACCCAGCTCGGTGACTACCTGCTGGAGACGCTGCCCGGGCTGGTGCCGAACGACGTGAAGGCCCGCTATCCCAACGACAAGACCGGCCAGATCAACACCGTCCTCGGCAAGAACCCGCTGCTGTTCGACCGGTATCTCTCGGACGCGATCGAGGTCGATGTGGACTGCCTCGCCGACGGCAAGGACACCTTCATCTGCGGGATCATGGAGCACATCGAAGAAGCCGGCATCCATTCCGGTGATTCGGCCTGCTCGCTGCCGCCCCACTCGCTCACCACCGACATGATCGACCGGCTTGAACGCCAGACCCGCGGCCTCGCGCTGGCGCTCGGGGTCGGCGGGCTGATGAACGTGCAGTACGCCATCAAGGACGGCGACATCTACGTGCTGGAGGTCAATCCGCGGGCCTCGCGCACCGTGCCCTTCGTCGCCAAGGTCATCGGCCAGCCCATCGCCAAGATCGCCTCGCGCGTCATGGCGGGAGAACCTCTGGCCAGCTTCGGCCTCAGCGCGCCGAAGCTGGACCATGTCGCTGTGAAGGAGGCGGTGTTCCCCTTCGCCCGCTTCCCGGGCGTTGACACCATCCTCGGCCCCGAGATGCGCTCCACCGGTGAGGTGATGGGCCTCGACCGCTCCTATGAGGTCGCCTTCGCCAAGAGCCAGCTCGGGGGCGGCACCAAGGTGCCGAAGTCCGGCACCGTGTTCGTCTCCGTGCGCGAGGACGACAAGCCCCGCATCCTGGAGTCGATCCGCCTGCTGAACACGCTGGGCTTCAAGGTCATCGCCACCTCCGGCACCCAGCGCTACCTCGCCGCCAACGGCATTCCCAGCACCAAGATCAACAAGGTTCTGGAAGGTCGGCCGCACATTGTCGACGCCATCAAGAATGGCGAGGTCCAGCTGGTGTTCAACACCACCGAGGGAGCCCAGGCTCTGGCGGACAGCCGGTCGCTTCGCCGCGCCGCCCTCTTGCATAAAGTGCCGTACTACACCACGCTATCAGGAGCCGTCGCAGCCGCGCTCGGGATCAAGGCCTATATCGGCGGCGATCTCCAGGTGCGTGCGCTGCAGGATTACTTCGGCGCCGCGCGTTCCTGACCATTCGTGGTGCAGCGTGACGGCGGCGCCCACACCGACATCGTGACCCCCGCGATGGATCTTGGAAGCCCCTCCGGGCCTCCAGTTCCACGCGGGCGTGACGCATGTTTGATAGGGAGGTCTTGAAAGACCTATGGAAAAGGTTCCGATGACCGTCTCCGGGCACGCAGCGCTCGAGGCGGAACTGAAGCAGCGTCAGCAGATCGAGCGCCCGCGCATCATCAACGCGATTTCGGAAGCGCGCGCCCATGGCGACCTTTCCGAAAACGCGGAATATCACGCGGCCAAGGAGCAGCAGGCGCTGAACGAAGGCCGCATCGCCGAGCTCGAGGACAAGCTCTCCCGCGCCGATATCATCGACATCACCAAGATGTCAGGGGACGTGGTGAAGTTCGGCGCCACCGTGACGCTGGTGGACGAGGATACCGAGGAAGAGCGGCGCTGGCAGATCGTCGGCGACATGGAAGCCGATGCCAAGGCCGGCCGCATCTCCATTTCCTCGCCGATGGCCCGTGCCCTGATCGGCAAGAAACAGGGCACCTCGGTCGAGGTGGTGACGCCCAAGGGCGCCCGCTCCTATGAGATCACGGACGTCCGCTTCGGCTGATCGCAGAGCCCGTCCGGCGTGGTGCCGGCTTTCGGCGCCTTCCAGCGGAGGACGCCATGCCTGACAGCAAGCCCATGAACCCGGATGCCGGCGCCCCCTCCTTCGAGGCGGCGCCGGCCCGGAACCCGTCGCGGCCGGACATGGCGGCGGTCGAGGTCATCGCGCCCAATTTCAAGAAACGTCTCTCCGGCGTCACCGCGACGCTGGAGCGCGTGGTGCCGGCGCAGGCCCGTCAGGTCGGCATCGTCGCCCTCGGGCCCGGCCTCGCCGGCGACGTGCCCCGCATCGGCTGGGGCGACCTGCTGCGGCTGTGGCGCCGGCCAGCCAGCGGCCGGCCGCGCATCTGGCACGCCCGCCGCAACGTCGAGATGCTCCCCGGCGTGTTGTTGCGCGATGTGCTGCGCATGCCGCTGAAGCTGGTCTTCACCTCCGCCTCGCAGCGCCGCCACACCCGCTGGACCCGCTTCCTCATCGGGCGGATGGACGCGGTGATCGCCACCTCGGCGGCGACGGCGGGCTATCTGGAACGGCCTTCCACCATCGTCCATCACGGCATCGACACCGAACGCTTCCGCCCTGCGGCGGACCGCGCGGCGGCACGCGCCGCGCTCGGGCTGCCAAATCTGAGGCTCGTCGGCTGCTTTGGCCGCATTCGCCGGCAGAAGGGCACGGACCTCTTCGTCGACGCGCTGATCGACGTTCTGCCGGCACGGCCGGACTGGGGCGGCGTTGTTCTGGGCCGCGCCACCGGCCCGCATGAGGAGTTCCTCGCCGGCCTCAAGGCCAGGGTTGCCGCAGCGGGGCTCGCCGACCGCATCCTGTTTCCGGGAGAGGTGCCGACGCGCGCGGTCGCCGACTGGTACCCCCCGCTTGACCTCTATGTCGCGCCGCAGCGCTGGGAAGGATTCGGCGTCACCCCTCTGGAGGCCATGGCCTGCGGCGTGCCGGTGGTGGCCACACTGGTGGGCGCCTTTCCCGAACTGATTTCGGAAGGTCGCACCGGCGCGCTGGTGCCGCCGGACAACGGCATCGCCATGGCGGCGGCGATCGCGGCCTTCATGGACGCAGGCGAGGAAACGCGGGCACAGATGCGCGAGGACGCCCGTGCGCAGGCGCTGGCCGAGCATTCCATCGAGGAAGAGGCCCGGCGCCTCAACGCGGTCTACGAGGCAATCTGGGCGGCCTGAGCGGGCGGCACGAGGCCGAGGATCGGCGCCACCGCCCGCGCGATCGCGTCGCGCGCATCGGTGGTCGGCGGGACGAGGCGGAGGAGTGTTTGCGCGAACTGTTCCGCCGTGACAGTGCCCAGCGGCAGGATGCCGAGGTTCGGGCCCGCCGCCATCGCCGCAATCGCCTCGTTGGCGTAGCCGTCATGCACCACGGCTGAACGCAGGCCGATCACCGGCCGCTTCGCGGTCAGGCCCTCCGCCAGCATGCTCATGGAATCCTCGGTCACCACGATAGCGTCGGCGCGGTAGAGATTTCCGGCGGAGCCGGAGCCGGCGCGGCGGAAATCGATGAACTCCGCGAGTTTGCCGGCGGCATCCAGCGCCGCGAACATGTCGCCGACGTCGTCCGGCGTCCGGCGGGAGGTGCTGACGCGCCAGCGCACGCCGTAGCGATCGGCAACCTCGCCGACGAGGCGCACCAGCGAGGCCCATTCATTCGCCGGGAACTCCTTGCGATAGGCGGTGCCGCCGATGAGCAGCGCCAGCTCCGCTCCGCGCAGGTCCTCCGGCGCGGCGAGACGGCGCGGCGGCGGCAGCAGGTCCGGGTTCACGGTATTGGGGATCAGCGCATAGGCCGAACGCGGGTTGCCGGCCGAACGGGGCGAGGCCACGATCTGCAGGTCGACCTCGCGGGTGTCGTAGCCGCCGATCTGGCCGGAATAGAGGAACGGCACCCCGAACACGCGCTTCAGCAGGATTCCGGCGGAAATGGTCGGCCGCCCCGAACCGACCAGCGCATCCGGCCGCTCCAGCGCGGCAACGTCGATCCGGTACATCGCCTTCAGCCAGTAGGCGGGGTCGCGAGCATAGCGGCGCATGATGATCTTGCGGATGTCGTCATGGGCGAACCAGCTCGGGCGGATGTCGATCCGGCGAATGTCGACCGGCGTCATGCGGCCGATGGCGAGCGCAACGCCCTCGGCCTGATGGAAATGGCCCGGCTTCTTGTCGCGCAGCACCAGCAGTTTCATCACGCCACCCGGGGCCTTCGCAGCCGCGCGAGGCGGCGCTTCATGTCGTTCAGCTTCTTGGCGATCTTGCGCGACAGCCAGCTCCGCAGCGGCCGGCCGGCATAAGGTGTCGCCCGGCGATGACGCAGGAAGACGTCGCGGGCGGGATGGCCGCAATCGGCGAAATTCGGCTTTTCCTGCCCGATGAAGTGGATGATCCGCGCCGCCTTCCACACCTCCGGCGGATCGGGATAACGCCCGCCGACCTTGGGGCGGTGACGGTTCCAGGTGTCGTCGAGCCGCGCCCAGTCGCCCGCCAGCGCGCCGTTCAGCGCGTCCTGATCCATCATCGGCAGGTCCGGTCGCGCGGCGACGAAGGCGAAGGCGCGCTCGGCCACCCGCGCCGCCCGCCACGCGGCGAGGTCGATCAGCAGCACGCCGCTGTTGAAGTAGATCGTGCTGTCGGGAAGGCCGATCTTGCGGTTGCGCGCGATCCGCCGCTCCGGCGTCGCCGCGTCCTCCACCGCCCCGACCGCACGACCGCCGAGGTCGAGCGTCTCCAGCGGGGCGAGGGAGCCGTTCACCACCGTGTCGCAATCGACATAGAGCAGCCGTCCGGTGGCTTCCGGCAGCTTCGCCGGCATCAGCACCCGGGCATAGGCGGTGCGGGAGAGATGGCGGCTCACCGGAAGGCGGGTGAAGCGCTCGATCTCGTCGGCGGCGAGATCGACGAAGCACAGATCCCCGCGCGGCCAGCTCTCCGCCATGCGGGCTTTGTCCGCGGCCGCGACATTGTCGCAGAAGACATAGACCGCCTCCACCTCCGGCCCGGCATGGACCGCGAGGGAGGCCAGCAGCACCGCCGTCAGCTCGACATAGGCGGGATCGGTGGCGGTCGCGACGATCATGTCGCCGGAAGCTCCATGGGTACCACCGCCGCATCCTTGGCCTGGCGGAGGGTGAGCGCGGTCTTGACGTTGCGCACATTCGGCGCGCCGGTGAGTTCCAGCACGAAGTTCTGGAAGCTGCGCAGATCGGGCGCGACGCAGAGCAGGATGAAATCCGTTTCGCCGGAGAGCATCCAGCAGGCGCGGACCAGCGGCCAGCGCTCCACCTGCTCGGCGAAGGCGGAGAGGTCGGCCTCCGCCTGGCTGACCAGATGCACCATGGCGAACGCCATGAGGTCGAAGCCGAGCTTCTTCTCGTCGAGCAGGACGCGGTAGCCCTTGATGAGCCCCTCCTCCTCCAGCGCCCGCACGCGGCGCAGGCACGGCGGCGCCGAGATTCCCACCCGCCGCGACAGCTCGACATTGGTGATGCGACCGTCGTTCTGCAGCTCGCGCAGGATGTTCCAGTCGATATCGTCGATCCGGCGTGGCACGAGGCTCTCCCTTGGGCGCCCTCCGAAGAAGCGGCGGCAGCGGGCGCACCATACTGGACGGCCGCCGCAGCGCAATAATGTTTCCCGTGGAGGCCGCGGTGCGATGCCTCCTCCTATGGACAACTTTCGGATAAGGGCTGCGCCGCTTGCGGAGGTCGCCTCGTGCTCCTACATTTTCGCATGGCTGAAGCCGCCTTGATGGCGCCTTGCAGGAAGTGAAGTGTAGCGCCCGACCCCAGCCGTGTTCGGCGCAGACCCAAGAGCCACCCGATGAGCAGCCCCAGCGTCCCCACCCATGTGAAGGTCCTCATCATCGGCTCGGGCCCGGCCGGGTACACCGCGGCGATCTATGCCGCCCGGGCGATGCTGGAGCCGGTGCTGATCCAGGGCATCCAGCCCGGCGGGCAGCTCACCATCACCACGGACGTCGAGAACTACCCCGGCTTCGCCGACCCCATCCAGGGCCCGTGGCTGATGGAGCAGATGCAGGCCCAGGCCGAGCACATGGGCACGCGGATCGTCACCGACATCGTGACCAAGGCCGACCTGTCGCGGCGGCCCTTCCGGCTGGAGACCGACTCCGGGGCGGTGTGGCTGGCGGAGACGCTGATTCTCGCCACCGGCGCTCAGGCCCGCTGGCTGGAGCTGCCCTCCGAGCAGGCTTATCGCGGCTTCGGTGTCTCGGCCTGCGCGACCTGCGACGGCTTCTTCTACCGCGGAAAGCAGGTGCTGGTGGTCGGCGGCGGCAACACCGCGGTGGAAGAGGCGCTGTTCCTGACCAATTTCGCCTCCAAGGTCACGCTGGTGCACCGGCGCGACCATCTGCGGGCCGAGCGGATCCTGCAGGAGCGGCTGTTCAGCCACCCCAAGGTGGAGGTGGTGTGGAACGCGGCGCTGCATGAGATCGTTGGCGAGAACGAGCCGCCCAAGGTGAAGGGCGTGGTGCTGAAGAACGTCGAGACCGGGGCGCTGAGCCAGCGCGACGTCGACGGCGTCTTCATCGCCATCGGCCACGCTCCCGCGACGGAGCTTGTGCATGGTCAGCTTCAGCTCAAGCCGAGCGGTTACGTCTGGACCGCACCGCACTCCACCGCCACCTCGGTGGAGGGCGTGTTCGCGGCGGGCGATGTCGCCGACGACATCTACCGCCAGGCCATCACCGCCGCGGGAATGGGCTGCATGGCGGCGCTGGAGGCGGAACGCTTCCTCGCCGCGCGCGAACCTCTTGCCCAGGCCGCCGAATAGCAAACGCGAGGAACACATGGATTCGCCGAGGTCCCGCGCAGGCGGCATGGACTGGGACAAGCTGAAGGTCTTCCATGTGGCGGCCGAGGCGGGGTCCTTCACCCATGCCGGCGAGGCTCTGGGGCTCTCGCAATCGGCGGTGAGCCGGCAAGTATCTGCGCTGGAACAGGAACTTAACATTCCCCTGTTCCACCGCCATGCCCGCGGGCTGATCCTGACCGAACAGGGCGACCTGCTGTACCGCACCGCCCACGAAGTGTTCATGAAGCTGGAGGCGGCGCGGGCGAAGCTGACCGACAGCCGCGAAAAGCCCAACGGCGAATTGCGCGTCACCACCACCATGGGCCTCGGAACCCATTGGCTCACCGCGCGAATCGGCGAATTCCTCGAGCTTTACCCCGACATCCGCATCACGCTGATTCTCACGGACGAGGAGCTGGACCTCGCCATGCGGGAGGCGGACGTCGCCATCCGCCTGCGCCAGCCGGTGCAGCCGGACCTGATCCAGCGCAAGCTCTTCACCGTGCATTTCCACGCCTTCGCCTCGGCGGAATATCTGAAGCGCAACGGCCACCCGCGCACGCTGGACGAGCTGGAAAAGCACCGGATCATCCTGCTCGGCGGCCCGATTCCCTCCTATTTCCAGGCCCTTAACTGGCTTGAGCGGGCCGGGCTGGAAGACACCCAGGGCGCCCGTGTGCCGGCTCTTTCCGTCAACAATGTGCTCGGCCTCAAGCGCGCGGTGGAGCGCGGCGTCGGCATCGGCATCGTGCCGGATTACCTGCTGGAGGATTCCGCCACGCTGGTTCAGCTCTTCCCCGAGCGGCCGACACCGACGCTGGAAGCCTATTTCGTCTACCCTCAGGAAATGCGCTCGGTGGCGCGAATCCAGGTGTTCCGCGACTTCCTCGTGGCCAAGGCGCAGCGCTGGAATTTCTGAAATATCAATGGATTGCGGCTATTTCGCCGGCTCGATCGCGGCCACGATCTCGCGCGCGACATAGTCCCCGGCGCGGCGCCAGCCCTCGTCCGTGTCACCACGGAAGGTGAGCCAGCGCTCGGCGACCAGCCGGCCGGTAGCCACGTCGAGCACGCCGACCCGCAGCGACAGCACCAGCGTGCTCATTTTATGGACACCGGCGACCAGCACCAGCGCCGCCCCCTCCTCCCGTGCCCGCTCACGCAGCGCGGCGACGCCGGGCGCATCGACCGCGCAGGTCGATTGGCCGCAGGTCAGCGCCAGCACATGAAGGTCGCCCTGCGTGCCGATGTCCCGCCGCAGCGCCGCGGCGAAGTCCTGCAGGCGGGCACGGTGAGGCGCGGTCTGGTCGGCGGCCTCCCCCGACGAATCGGAAAAACCGAGGTCCGCTATGGCGATAGACGTTGTCGCGGCCCGCGCGGGGGCGGCGGCGAGAGCGAGGGTGACAAGCGCGGCGCCTGCCGCAGCCCAGGGGTGCATCATGGTGGCGTTCCTCCGTGGTCCTCTCCCGGGCCCTGAGGAGAAGGCTACGCCGCCGGGGCGGGGTCTGCAACGGAACGTTGCACTACCTCACGAAGCATCATGCTACGGCACAACACCGGGACTCGACGGAAACGCATGCCTGCCATGCAGGCACACTGCGTTGCACTCTGCCCGGACGCTAGGCATATAGGACGTGAGCTGCAGCGACTGCTTCAGCTGTTCCCCTCTGGAAGGTTGCCGCCTCGCGCGGCAAAACTTTAGCCGGGCCCCGCAAGGAGGCCCGGTTTTTTCTTGCCGTGCGGGCCGGAAAACGCCGTCCCGCGCCGTGGCGGGTCGGTGCGGTGAGGTGGACGATGTGTCCATTCACGCGGATGATGTGTCCATTCACGGCCGCCGGTCAGCCGGTGAGGATGTTCTCCACCATGCGGCTCGCCACCTCCTGCTCGGCATAGACCACGAGGTCGGCGCCGGCGGCCCGCAGATGCTCGGTGCCGTCGTCGCTGTGGGCCCGGGCCATGATGAAGAGGTCGCGGCGGCGCTCGCGGGCGGCGGCGACATAGGCCCCCGCCTCCAGCTCGTTCGGCACCGTGACCAGCAGCATGCGGGCGGTGGCGATGCCGGCCTCCTCCAGGATCTCGTCGGGACTGCCGACCGCGACGACGCCGCGCCCGCCCTCGCGCCGCCAGCCCTCCACCTTCAGCCGGTCCTGATCGATGGTCACCAGCGGCAGCCGGGCCTGGCGGAGCTGGGCGGCGATGCCGGCGCCGACCCGGCCAAGCCCGATCAGCAGCACCGGCCCGTCGCCATGGGGCAGGTGCGGCCCGTGCAGCGCCCCGCCCGCCGGCTCGGCGTCCTCCGCGGCGGGGTCGCCGAACAGCCGGCGCGACAGGGCGAACATGAAGGGGTTCAGCGCGATCGAGATGAGCGCGCCCGCCACCACGAGGTCGCGCCCCTCCGCCGGCACCAGCCCCTGCTGCACCCCCAGCCCGATCAGGATGAAGGAGAACTCGCCGATCTGCGACAGGCTCGCGGCGATGGCGCCGGCCAGCCCCCGCCCGCGGCCCAGCAGCCGCACCAGCCCGACCGCGGCCAGCGACTTGATGACGAGGATCACCAGCAGCACCCCGGCGATCTCCAGCGGGTGGCGCAGGATGCCGGGGTCGAACAGCATGCCGACCGAGACGAAGAACAGCACGGCGAAGGCGTCGCGCAGCGGCAGCGAGCCCTCCGCCGCGCGGTGGCTGAGGTCGCTCTCCGCCAGCACCAGCCCGGCGAAGAAGGCGCCCAGCGCGAAGGACACCCCGAACAGCAGCGCCGAGCCATAGGCGATGCCCAGCGCGATGGCGAGCACGGTGAGGGTGAACAGCTCGCGCGAGCCGGTGCGGGCGACCTGCGCCAGCATCCACGGAATCAGCCGCCGCCCCACCACCAGCATGATGACGACAAAGGCCGCCACCCCGCCCAGCGTGGTGCCGATGGAAAGCGACAGCCGCTCGAGATCGGCGCCCTCGCCACGGGCGAGCCCGGCGAAGACCGGCATCAGCACCAGCACGAGGACCATGGCGAGGTCCTCCACCACCAGCCAGCCCACCGCGACGCGGCCCTTCTCGGTTTCCAGCGTGCGGCGCTCCTCCAGCGCCCGCAGCAGCACCACGGTGGAGGCGACCGAGAGGGAAAGGCCGAACACCAGCCCGGCGGCGAGGCTCCAGCCCCACAGCAGCGCGAGCCCCAGCCCCGCCCCGGTCGCCACCGCGATCTGCGCGATCGCCCCGGGCACCGCGATGCTCCAGACCCGCAGCAGGTCGCGCGGGGTGAAGTGCAGCCCCACACCGAACATCAGCAGGATGACCCCGAGCTCGGCAAGCTGCTGGGCCAGCCCGGCATCGGCGACGAAGCCGGGGGTATACGGCCCCACGGCGAGGCCGGCGACGAGATAGCCGACGATGGGGGAGAGCCGCAGCCGCGTCGCCGCATAGCCGAACAGCCCCGCCAGCACGAAACCGATGCAGATCGTGGCGATCAGCGGCACAGAGTGCTGCATTGCGCGGGATTCTCCTCGCTTGCGCGCGATTTCGGGGAGACCGCCGGAGAGCCCCCGCGGCGGCGGGAGAATGGCCCCTGCCGCAGCGAGATGCAATGCGGCGGCGGCGGCACCGGGGGAGGCCGGTGCCGCGAACGTGCCGCGGGGCCCCGCCGGCATGGTGCGGCGAAACCCGATACCGGTTGCTTAATACCGTGAGACGTCGATGATGTGACCGTCGCGCTCAGAGAGACCGGCCATGCTCGATTTCGCCATTCTCGCGCCGCTCGCGGCAGAGCACCTGGAATCGGGGCAGAAGATTGCCGAGACGACCGGCTTCGTCGCCTTTGGCTCGATGAAATGGGAGCTGTTCAGCCGGATCGAGAGCTTGCGCGGCGAGGAGCCGGTCCCGGTCCTGATGTATGCGTCGGACCACGATGTACCGGAGGCCCAACGCCTTCGCGTGAGCTGGACCGGCTTTTACATCGGCTTCGTGCTGGCGAAGGGCGGCGCGCATCCCGCCGGGATGTCCCACCGCCCGCCCACCACGGCGAAATATGCCGCGGACAATAGTGGCCATTGGGCCGTGTTCTGGCACGTGGTGGGCCTCAAGCCGGTGCCGGTGGCACACCGGCCGCCCATCTCGGCGCTGAGGTCCATCAAGGGCGGCTGGCGCAAGGACGCGCCGCCACGGGGGCCGGAGCTGGTGGCGACGCCGGCCCGCTTCGAGACGCTGTTCCCCGCCTGACGGCGTCGCCCGGCCCCGGCGGGCGCGGCGTCATGGCCGCGCGGCGAGCGCCCTCACATGAAGAGGCTCTCGCCCTTCAGGTCCTTGTAGAGGCCGGCGACCTCCTCGGCGTAGCCGTTGTAGATCACGGTGGGGCGGCGCTCGCCGGTGCCGATGTCGCGCTCGCTGGCCTGGCTCCAGCGCGGGTGCGGCACCGCCGGGTTCACATTGGCCCAGAAGCCGTATTCGCGGCCCTGCACCTGCTCCCACAGCCCCACCGGCCGCTCGGCGACGAAGGAAATCCGCACGATCGACTTCACCGACTTGAAGCCGTATTTCCACGGCAGGGCGAGGCGCAGCGGCGCGCCGAACTGGTTCGGCGCCGGCTTGCCATAGACACCGGTGACCATGAAGGCGAGGTCGTTGGTCGCCTCGGCCATCGTCACCCCGTCGACATAGGGCCAGGGATAGACGAAGCGGTTCTGCCCCGGCGCCACTTTGGGGTTCACGAAAGTCTCGAACCGCACATATTTCGCCCCCGACAGCGGCTTGGCATAGGCGACGAGGTCCTTCAGCGGGAAGCCGGTCCACGGCACCGCCATCGACCACGCCTCGACGCAGCGGTGGCGGTAGAGCCGCTCCTCCAGCTTCATGGCGCGGATGATGTCGTCGATGCCGACCTCGCGCGGCTGCTCCACCAGCCCGTCGATCTTCACCACCCAGGGCCGGCGCGGCATCTTCGCGGCGATGCGGGCGACGGAATAGTTCATCTGGTCGGAGCCGAATTCGTAGAAGTTATTGTAGTTGGCGGAGATGTCCTCCGGCGTCACCGGGTGGTCCAGCGTGAAGGCGGGGTTGCGCGGGGCGGGGTAGAGGTCGCGGGTGGGGTCGCCGGCGGGGTCGCCCGCCGCCTGCGCGCCGGCGGGATCGGTGCCGGTGAGCAGCGCGCCGAGCCCGGCGAGGCCGGCGGCGAGCCCGACGCCGGCACCCAGTGCCTGGCGGCGGGAAAAATAGACGCTCTCCGGCGTGGCGGCGCTCTCCGGCAGGTGCCAGCGGGGACGGCGGCGGATCAGCATGGCAGGTCTCCTCGGGTCGATGCCGAGAATACGGAGCCGCCGGGCGGATTGTTACCACGCCGGCATCAACTCGGCGTGCGCACGGGAAAGCCGGGTGGCGGAGAAAACGGCGCCGTGGCGGACGACGGCGCGGGGAATGGCTCGCGCCAGTTCCCCGCCCGCCACGGGCCTGCCCCGCGCCTAGGCGGCGCGGGCGGCGGCGACCACGCTCTCGGCCTCGCGGCCGGCGAGCTCCTGCAGGTGGTCGAACCGGCGCACGAAGCTGCCCACCCCCGCGCTCGCCGAGCGCAGCTCGACGATGAGGTCGCCGATCTCCGCCTCCGGCAGCAGGGCGCGCAGCGTCTCCCAGCCGTCCCAGCCGGGGCGCGGCTCGAAGCCGAGCATCTGGCCGCGCCGGGCGGCGATGAGCGCGTTCACCCGCGCCGCCGCCTCGCCGGGCACGCTGACGACCACCTCGTGCACCGGCTCCAGCAGCACCGGCGCCGCCTCCGGCAGCGCCTCGGCGATGGCGAGCCGGGCGGCTGCGCGGAAGGCCTGATCGGAGGAATCGACGCTGTGATGCGAGCCGTCCAGCAGCTTCACCTCGACATCCACCACGGGAAAGCCGAGCGCGCCCTGCCGCAGCGCCTCGCGCGCGCCCTCCTCCACCGCGCCGACATATTGCCGGGGCACCACGCCGCCGGTGCTGGCATCGACGAAGCGCACCCCGGCGCCGCGCGGCAGCGGGCTGATCTCCAGCACCACATCGCCGAACTGGCCATGGCCGCCGGACTGCTTCTTGTGGCGGCCGCGCCGGGTCACCGGCCGGCGGATGGTCTCGCAATAGCCGACGCGCGGCGGGCGCGTCGCCACCGTCACGCCGAAGCGGGCGGCGAGCCGCTCCACCGCCACCCGCAGATGCATCTCGCCCTGCCCGGCGAGCCGGATCTCGCCCCGCTCGGCATCGTGCTCCACCACCAGCGAGGGGTCCTCCTCGGCCAGCCGGGCAAGGGCGAGGCCGAGCTTCACGTCGTCCTTGCGCTCGTGGGCGGCGAGGCACAGCGCCAGCACCGGGGCCGGCGGCGGCGCGGCCGGGCGCGGCGTCGGGCGCGGGGCGATGAAGTCGCCGGTGGCGGCGTGCTCCAGCCGCGTCAGCGCGACGAGGTCGCCGGCCACCGCGACCCGACGCTTCTCCAGCCCGCCGCAGCCGGGCTCCAGCACGCCGGCCACCCGGTCGGCCACGCCCTGCCCGCCGATCAGCGGGGCGCCCTCGGCAATCTCGCCGGCCAGCACCCGGGCGAGCGAGACCTTGCCGCCATGGGTGGTGTGCAGGGTCTTGACCACGCAGGCGAGCGGCGCGTCCGCCGGCACCCCGAGCCGGGCGCGGGTGGCGGCGACGTCCGGCGCCTCATGGCGCAGCGCCTTGAGCAGGCGGCCGACGCCATGGCCATGCGCGGCCGAGCCGATCAGCACCGGGCAGGCGGCGCCCTGGCGCAGCTCCTCGGCGAGGTCATCGAAGACGAGGTCGCGCGGCGGCTCGATGTCGTCGAGAAGCTGTTCCAGCAGCGCGTCGTCATGGTCGGCCAGCTTCTCCAGCAGGGAGAAGCGCGCCTTGCGCTCCAGCGGCAGCAGGTCGCCTTCCAGCGGCACCACCTGCGAGGCGGCGTGCTCGCGGTAGACATAGGCCCGCTCCAGCGCGAGATCGACGAAGCCGACCGCGATGCCGTCCCGCCAGATCGGGATCTGCCGCAGCAGCAGCGGCACCGTGGAGGCCCGCTGCAGCAGGCCGAGCGCGGCGTGGAGGTCGCCCTCCGCCTTGTCGATCTTGTTGAGGAACAGCAGGTGCGGCAGCCCCCGCGCCTCCAGATCGCGCAGGATGAGCTGAAGCTGCGGCAGCTTGCGGGGGTCGGCCTCACACACCACCACGGCGAGGTCGGCGGCCTCCAGCGCGCCCCGCGCCTCCTGGGCGAACTCGACCGAGCCGGGGCAGTCGATGAAGCCGTAGCTGTCGCCGAGATAGCGCGTCGTCGCCACGGTGAGATCGAGGCTCATATGGTGGGCGCGGGCCTCGGGCGAGGCGTCGGCGAGGCTGGTGCCGGCCTCCACGCTGCCCGGCCGGGCGATCGCCCCGGTATGGGCCATGATCGCCTCGAACAGGGTGGACTTGCCGCTCTGGAACGGGCCGACCAGCGCGATGGCGCGCGCGCCGCCGGCCCTCGGTCGCGCCCGCGACGGGGCGGCCTCATGCGGGGATGCACGATGGTCCATGGTGTCCTCCTTGCCGGGCATCGCCCCCGCCCTCGGCAGGAGGCCGGTGCCGCGCACGTTCGGCCGGCGCAGGACGGGATCGGCGTCGACCCTTGAGGAGGCCCATGGTCCGCCGATCCGGCGGCGGGCACAAGGCGGCTGTCGTGCGGTGCAGCAGCAGGGGTGCAGACGCGAACGGCCCCGCAGCGCGGGCTGCGGGGCCGCCGGAGATCAATGGATGCCGGGTCGCCCCGGAAGCCTCAGAAGACGCCCCGGCGACGCCGGGATGGCCTCAGAGCGCGCGCAGGTGCAGGTCGCCCACGCCCACGGCGAGGTTCACGCCGGTCTGGCCGCCGCCGGAGAAGGGCTGCAGCGCGATGGTGTTCTTCGAGCCGCCGAGCAGCGCGTTGCCCTGCACGCCCACGCCCACCGCCACGGCGCCGGCAACGCCGACATAGGTGCCGGTGATGTCCTTGGGGCCGACCGAGCGGGTGGGGGCGAGAACGCTCCACACCAGCATGTTCTTGCCGGTCACGCCGAGATCGATGCCCCAGCGGCTGATGGTGCCCTCATAGGCGTAGTGCACGCCGCGGGTGTTGACGAAGGTGCAGTCCAGCGTGCGCCTGGAGCCGATGATGAAGCTCACCGACTTGGAGCCGACGCAGGTCAGCGTGCCGGCGGCGACGTTGGACTTGGTCTGGGCGGCGGCGGGGGTCGCCAGCGCGCCGGCGGCGAGGCCGGCGACAAGGGCGGCGCGAAGCAGGGTCGGACGGAACATCATGTTCTCCTGAGGGTCGTGCAGAACGGCCGCGCCGGCGGCGCGGCTGTCAATCGATGGGCGCGCCATTGACCGACCGGACCACCGGCCGGTCAAGGACGCAGATCAAACTCAGCGCAGCGAACCGCAGAAACGCTGGATGCGCAGGCAGGCTTCCTCGACGTCCTTGGTGGCGGTCGCGTAGGAAATGCGGAACGCCGGGCCAAGGCCGAAGGCCGCGCCGTGGACAACGGCAACGCCTTCGGCTTCGAGCAGTTCGGTCGCGAAGATCTCGTCGTTCTCGATCACCCTGCCCGCGGCCGTCGACTTGCCGATGACACCGGCGCAGGAGGGATAGACATAGAACGCGCCTTCCGGCTTCGGGCAGGTGATGCCGGAGGCCTGGTTCAGCATGGAGACGGCGAGGTCGCGCCGCTCCTTGAAGATCTTGTTGTTGGCGGCGATGAAGTCCTGCGGGCCGTTCAGCGCCTCGACCGCCGCCCACTGGGCGATGGAGTTGGGGTTGGAGGTCGACTGCGACTGCAGCGTGCCCATCGCCTTGATCAGCGCCTCCGGCCCGCCGGCATAGCCGATGCGCCAGCCGGTCATGCAGTAGGCCTTGGAGACGCCGTTCATGGTGAGGGTGCGCTCATAGAGCGACGGCTCGACCTGGGCCGGGGTCACGAACTCGAAATCGTCATAGACGAGATGCTCGTACATGTCGTCGGTGAGGATCCAGACGTGGGGATGGCGCACCAGCACGTCGGTGAGCGCCTTCATCTCGTCGCGGGAATAGGCCGCGCCCGTCGGGTTCGACGGCGAGTTGAAGATCAGCCACTTGGTCTTCGGCGTGATGGCGGCTTCCAGCGCCTCCGGCTTCAGCTTGAAGTCGTCCTCGAGCCGGGTCTCCACCGGCACCGGGGTGCCGCCGGCGAACTGCACGATGTCGGGATAGCTGACCCAGTACGGCGCGGGGATGATGACCTCGTCGCCGGCATCCACCGTCGCGAGCAGCGCGTTGAACAGCACCTGCTTGCCGCCGGTGCCGACCGTGATCTGGCTCGGCTTGTAGGTGAGGCCGTTCTCGCGCTTGAACTTGGCGACGATGGCCGCCTTCAGCTCCGGGATGCCGTCCACCGCGGTGTAGCGGGTCTGGCCATCGCGGATCGCCTTGACGGCGGCGTCCTTGATGTTGTCCGGGGTCTCGAAGTCGGGTTCGCCGGCGGCCATCGCGATCACGTCGCGGCCCGCCGCTTTCAGTTCACGCGCCTTGTTGGAAATGGCGATCGTGGCCGAAGGCTGGATGCGCTTCATGGCGGCGGACAGCAGGCTCATGGCCGGACTCCCTTGGCGTGGGTTTTGCGCGCGACAACTAGTCGAGCCCTTGCGCGGGAGCAAGCGATTCCCCACCTCGCCGCCAGCGGGGGGCTGCATTATGGTGTCGCGCCGGCGGATCGGGCGGCGGGGACGGGAAATCGGCGTGTTCAGGCTCTACGCGACCCAGAGTTCGGGCAATTGCTACAAGGTCCGGCTGCTGCTGGCCAAGCTCGCCCTGCCGTTCGAGCATGTCGAGGTCGACCTGTTCCGGGGCGAGAACCGCACGCCGGACTTCCTGATGAAGAACCCGGAGGGGCGGGTGCCGCTGCTGGAACTGCCCGGCGGGCGCCACCTCGCGGAGTCGAACGCCATACTCGTCTATCTCGCCGAGGGCACCGAGTACCTGCCGGCCGACCGGCTGGACCGCGCCGAGGCGCTGCGCTGGATGTTCTTCGAGCAGCACAGCCACGAGCCGGCGATCGGGGCGGCGCGGTTCTGGCTCACCCTGATGCGGGGCGGGCGCGAGCTGCGCACCCACGACATCGACCGCTGGCAGGAGGAAGGCTATGCCGCGCTCGGGGTGATGGAGCGGCACCTCACCCGGCGGCGCTACTTCGTCGGCGACCGGCTGACCGTGGCGGATATCGCGCTCTTCGCCAACACCCATGTCGCCGCCGATGCCGAACTGGATGTCGGCGCCTTTCCGGCGGTGAGCGACTGGCTCGCCCGGGTCGCCTCGGCGCCCGACCATGTCGGCATGGACTGGCGCCCCGCCGGACCGGGCGCCCTGCTGCCGGCGTGAGGGCCGCTGCGGAAGGCGCGCGGCGCCCGCCCGGGGCCCCGCCGTGTTAACGAAGTGTTAACCTCTTGACATCGTTCACGAACATTCGACGCCTGCCGCAAAATTGCCTTGAAATCGCAGCGTCCGGCCGCAGTCGCGGCCTGTGGCGGCCCCGTTCCCCACGGAACCTGACGGTATCGGAAACCGACCGATTCAGGTCGAGCGAGCCGGAGGCCGCCATGAACGAGGTCAGCGTCAGCCCTCTCGAAGCCCCCCGCAACACCCGCGGGCGGCTGCGCCACGCGGTGATGGAAGCGGGCGTCGTGCTCTCCCTCACCTTCGCCATCGTCGCGGTGATCTGCGCCTTCGGGCTGGACGGCGCTGGCGCCAGCGAGCTTCACGGCACCGTCGCCGTGGCCGGCCGGGTGACGGTGGGCGCCGCCCTGCTCTCGGTCTTCGCCGGCATGTGCGTGCTCACCACCTTCATGCTGCGCAACACCTCCAGCCGCGCCGCGCTGGCCCGGTCGGCGCGTCGCGGCACCCGGCAGGGCTGAAGCGGCGCGCCCTCCCCGGCCCGTGCGACGCCGGCGGCGCCGCGACGCCCGCCCCCTCGCCCCGCGCCGAGGGCTTCCACCTTCCTGCACCGCGACCTGACGCAGCGTCTCACGCGCTTTTCATGGCCTTCCACGGCCCCGGCGGTGGGATCGGCCGCGATGCCGTGCTTTATGGCTGGGGTCCGACACCTGCCGGAGCCGCCCCGTGACCCCGACGCCGATCTCCCGCCCGCGCCTGCGCGCCGTGCTGCTCGCCGCCCTGCTGGCGCTGCCCGCCGGCCTGCCGGCGGCCCGCGCGCAGGAGGCGGCGCACCCCGAGCCCTCTTCCGCCGGCCCGCTCGCGGTGGAAACCGTCGCCGCCGGGCTCGACAGCCCGTGGGGCCTCGCCTTCCTGCCCGACGGCCGCCTGCTGGTGACCGAGCGGGTGGGCCGGCTGCGCATCGTCTCGCCCAACGGCACGGTCTCCGCCCCCGTGGCCGGGGTGCCGCCGGTCTTCGCCTCGGGACAGGGCGGGCTGCTCGACGTGGCGCTGGCGCCCGATTTCGCCGACAGCCGCCTCGTCTACCTCTCCTATGCCGAGCCGCGCGAGGGCGCCTCCGGCACCAGCGTCGCCCGCGGCCGGCTGGTGGAGAGCGGCGGCGCCGCCCGGCTGGAGGACGTGCAGGTGATCTTCCGGCAGCAGCCGGCGGTGGGCGGGTCGAGCCATTACGGCTCCCGCCTCGTCTTCGCCCGCGACGGCACGCTGTTCGTCACGCTGGGCGACCGCTACTCCCAGCGCGACCGGGCGCAGGACCTCTCCACCCATCTCGGCAAGGTGGTGCGCATCGCCGCCGACGGCGAGGTGCCGGCCGACAACCCCTTCGCCCGCACCCCCAATGCCCGCCCGGAGATCTGGAGCTACGGCCACCGCAACCCGCAGGGCGCCGCGCTCGACCCCGCCACCGGCCAGCTCTGGACCGTGGAGCACGGCGCGCGCGGCGGCGACGAGCTGAACCACCCGCAGGCCGGCCGTAACTATGGCTGGCCGGTCATCACCTATGGCCGCGACTATTCCGGCGCGCCCATCGGCGAGGGCACGCGGAAAGACGGCATGGAGCAGCCGGTGACCTATTGGGACCCCTCCATCGCGCCCTCCGGCCTCACCTTCTACACCGGCGACCTGCTGCCGGCGTGGAAGGGCGACCTGTTCGTCGGCGCGCTGGCGGGGGCGAAGCTGGTGCGGCTGCGGCTCAACGCCGACAAGAGCGCGGTGGTGCAGCAGGAGGACCTGCTGGCCGACCTCGGCGAGCGCATCCGCGACGTGGCGCAGGGCGCGGACGGCGCGCTCTGGCTGCTGACCGACGACCCCGGCAATGGCCGGCTGCTGCGGCTCGCCCCGCAGGGCTGAGCCGGCCGCCCCTGCCGCCGGCGCTCAGAACCGGTGGAAGATGAAGAACGCCCCGGCGCTGATGAAGGCGAAGCCGACCAGGTGGTTCCAGCCGATCGGCTCCTTCAGCCACAGCACGGAGAAGCCGGCGAAGACCAGCAGGGTGATGACCTCCTGCATGGTCTTGAGCTGGGCGGTGGAATAGACCTCCGAGCCCATCCGGTTCGCCGGCACGGCGAGGCAGTACTCGAAGAAGGCGATGCCCCAGCTCACCAGAACCACGACATAGAGCGCCGCGCCCTTGTGCTTGAGGTGGCCGTACCACGCGAAGGTCATGAACACGTTGGAGGCGACCAGCAGCAGGATCGGCGCCAGCGCCGGGGGGATGAAGCCGGGCATCGGAACTCCGGGGCGGGTGGAAGCGGGGGAGAGGCGGTTCGTTCGTATACGTTCGGCGTGCGCGAGGCGATCAGCCGTAGCGCAGCTTCAGCGACAGGATGCCGAGCAGCAGCACGAAGGTGACGGCATTGGCGAGGATGACCGGCAGCGAGCCGATCAGCAGCCCATAGACAAGCCACAGCCCGACGCCGGCGGCGAAGGCGAGATAGGCGACGAGGGAGAGGTCGCGGGTCTCGCGGCTGCGCAGCACCTTCAGCGCCTGCGGCAGCCAGCACAGCGTGGTGAGCACGGCGGCGGCGGCGCCGATCAGTTCGGTGGAAAGGCTCGTCCCGGCCATGGCGTGGTCTCGGCAAGGGGCTTGGCGGAGGCTGGCTCCGCAGGGGATCGGCGCTCGGCACGCCGGCGCGTGGCGCGCTGCCGAGGCCTCCCACGCGGCCTCCCCGCTGTCAATCCGCCGGCCGGCGCGGCTTCCTCACATCTCCGCCCAGTGCCGCAGCAGATTGTGATAGACATTCGCCAGCGACAGCACCGCCGGGTCCTCGTCCGGCAGCCGCGAGCGCGCCGCGATGATCGCCATGTCGAGGTCGTAGAGCAGCGTGCGCCGCTCGTCCGAGCGGATCATCGACTGGGTCCAGAAGAACGACGCCCAGCGGCTGCCGCGGGTCACGGCATTGACGCTGTGCAGGCTGGAGGCGGGATAGACCACCGCGTGCCCCGCCGGCAGCTTCACCTCCTGGGTGCCGAACGTGTCCTCGATCACCAGCTCGCCGCCGTCATAGTCCTCGGGATCGGTGAGGAAGACGGTGGTGGAAACGTCCGCCCGCAGCCGCGCCCCGCTGCCGGGAATGGAGCGGATGGCGCCGTCGACATGGGCGCCGAAGGTCATGCCGACATCGTAGCGGTTGAACATCGGCGGCAGCACCCGCAGCGGCATCGCCGCCGAGGTGAAGGTGGGGTTGCGTCCCAGCGCCTGCAGCACGAGATCGCCCAGCTCCGCCGCCTCGGCGGAGTCGGTGGGAATCTGCAGGTTGAGCTTGGCCCGCGCCGCCTGCGCCCCGGCGGTGACGCGCCCGTCCACCCAGCGCGAGCCCTCCAGCACGCGCCGGCAATGGGCGACCTCGGCGGGGGAGAGCAGGTCGGGAATGGCGATGAGCATGGCGGCTCCTGGCGGGTCGGGTCAGAAAAGGAGGGGCAAAGGGGCAAAGCCGCGAGCGGCTTTCCCGCCGGAGGCGGGTCAAAAGGCTCTCCCGCCGGGGGCGGGCTAAAAAGGAGGGGAAAGCCGCGAGCGGCTTTCCCCGGAGTGCGTCCCATGACGGACGGTCGTGAAGCGGTCAGAAGGTGGCGCCGAGCGTCACCGTGAAGGCGCGGCCGGAGGCCGGCACGGCGCGGTTGCCCCAGCCCTGGGCGTAGTTGAGGTGGTCGGTCAGGTTGTAGCCGTTGAGCGCCACCCGGTACTTGTCCCAGGCATAGGAGAGCATCGCGTCCAGCGAGAAGGTCTCCGGGATGACCGCGGAATTGGCGCTGTTGGTGTAGTAGTCGTCGGCATAGGTGATGCCGGCGCCGACCAGCAGCTTGCCGGGAAGCTGCTTGAACACGTCCTTGCTCAGCTCGTAGGTGGTCCACAGCGTGAAGTTGTTCGGCGAGACGAAGGGCACGTCATTGCCGACATAGCTGGCGGTGGTCGAGGTCAGGATTTCGCTGCTATAATAGGCGTAGCCCGCCTGCACGCTCCAGGCGTCGGTGATCATGCCGGTGACACCGAGCTCGACGCCCTCGACGCGCTGGGTCTCGCCGGTCTCCACCGAGTCGCCGGTGACGGGGTCGGTGTAGAACACATTGCTCTTCTCGACCCGGAACAGCGCGCCGGTGAGGCCGAGCCGGCCGCCGAACAGCGAGATCTTGCCGCCGATTTCCCAGGTGTCGTTGTCTTCCGGCTCCAGATTGTTCTGGGTCGGGCTGACGACGGTGACGTCGTTGGAGGGATAGGCGCCCTGCGGGGTGAAGGACTTGGCGTAGGAGACGTAATAGGTCTGGAACGCGGTCGGCTCCCAGATCAGCGCGAATTTCGGACTCCAGAACTGGGTGTTGGCGTCGGCGTCGACCCAGGTGCCGGAGCTGCCGGCGCAGGTCCCCGCCGTGTTCACGCACCAGTAGCTGTAGTCGGTGGAGTAGTTGTCGTAGCGGGTGCCGGCGAGGAAGGAAATCTCGTCGGTGAACCACACCCGGTCGCTGACGAACAGGCCGACATCGGTGGTGGAGGAATCGCGGATGCCGTTGTTGCCGTTCGGGTTGCTGTAGAGCGAATAGCCCGTGGTGTTGGCGTAGACCGGGTTCCAGATGGTCGAGGTGCCCTTGGAGCCGTTCACCGAGATCAGCGTGCGCTCGTCGTCGACGAAATACATGTCGAGGCCGCCGACCAGCTCGTGGCGCAGCGCGCCGGTCTGGAACTTGGCGACGAGGGTGGTGATGTTCTGCGCCGCCCAGGTCTCCTGGTCGAAGCCGGGATTGCCGCCGCCGAAGGCGATGGCGGGGTCGAGCCCGTCGAAGAACTGGCCGGTGCAGCTCGCGTTATAGGCCGCCGCGCTGGTGGTGCTGGTGCCGCAGCCCGGCACCGAGGCGGAGAATTCGCGGGTGTAGTAGGCGACGCGGCTGTCATTGGTCACGGTCAGCCAGTCGTTCACCTCGCGCTTGTAGTTGGCGGTGAACATGTTGGCGTCGGTGATGTCCTTGTCCGTGACCTTGCCGTAGAACGTCGAGCCGGGCACGCCCCATTCCGTCACCGGCTTGCCGAGCGAGCCGTAATTGGCGACATCGCTGTAGCCGGGGGTGACGATCGGCACGCCGTAGTCCGGCGTGCGGTCGCCGTGCTGGTAGAGATAGTTGAAGTACAGCGTCTGGTCGGTGCCGAGGCCGAAGCCGAGCGAGCCCATGAGGCCGTAGCGGTTGTTCTCGACATGGTCGCGGTCGACCACGTCCTGCTCGTTCACCATCGCCACCAGCCGGAATGCCGAGGTCGCGCTGAGCTGCTTGTTGAGGTCGATGACGCCGCGATAGAGCGGGCCGGAGCCGAACTGGCCCTCGAAATCGTAGACGTCGCCGAGATGGGCCTGCTTGAGCTGGCTGTTGATGACGCCGCCGGTGGTGCCGAGGCCGAAGCTCTCGGAGGACGGCCCCTTCAGCACCTCGACGCTCTCATAGGCGAAGCTGTCGCGGACATAGACGCCGAAATCGCGCAGGCCGTTGATGTAGATATCGCCCTTGGCCTGGAAGCCGCGGATGCGGAACTGGTCGCCATTCATGCCGCCGCCGCCCTCGCCGATGCCGACGGTGACGCCCGGCACGTTGCGCAGCGCCTGGTCCAGCGTGGTGACGCCCTGCTGCTGCATCTGCTCCTGCGAGATGACCTGAATGGTCTGCGGCGTGTCCAGGATGGTGCCGGGCAGCCGCGAGAGGCCGGTGGTCGCTTCCAGCGTGTTGGCGGGAACGCCCTCCCCCTCCACGGTGACGGTCGGCAGTTCCTCGGTGCCGGCAGCCGTCGCCGTGGCGGCCTGCTGCGCCGACGCATCGAACAGCGGCAGCGCCGACATGGTGACGGCAAGTCCGGTGAGCGCCGTGTTCGATGCCGTCGGCCGCAAAGTCTTCAACTTCTTCATTACCCCGAGCCCCACGTGTCTGGCGTTGTGGGCCCTGCATAGGACGCAGCGTTAAAGGCAATCAAATGCTATGTTTTTTATGTATTCCAATAAAACTGGTAACCACTCCTGAAATGACACAGTTTTTAGTTATTACAAAATGAGACTTCATGAAAAAGTCTTGTTCCATGGGGGCTGGCGACATTAAGACATCGGCGCAATGGCGGGGAAACGGCGCTGTTGCCGCTACGCAACATGCCGTCACTTTCAAGCGGTGCACGATGAACGAAGGCTGGATCACCTATCCCGCGCTGAAGCGGCTCGGGCCCGAGGGGCTGACCGACCGTCTCGCCGCCGGGCCGGAGGCGGCGGCGCGCTGGGTCGAGGCCGGGGCGCTGAACGGCCTCGTCGGCGCGCAGATCGCTTGGGGGCAGATGCTGGTGGACGGCACCGGCGTGCCGCGCGACCCGGCGGCGGGGCTGCGCTGGTTCCGCATCGCGGCGGAGACCGGCGATCTCGACGCCATCACCCTGGTGGGCCGGGCCCATGAGCTCGGCTGGGGCGTGGCGGTGGACAAGGCGGAAGCGGCGCGCCACTTCGCCCGCGCCGCGGCGCGCGGCCACGTCTGGGCGCAGTTCAATCTCGGCCGGCTGCTGCTGGAAGGCGACGGCGTGGCGCCGGACCGCCGCGCCGCGCTGGGCTGGCTGCTGCGCGCCGCCGGGCAGGGCCACGCCAAGGCGATGACGCTGCTCGGCCGCTACGCTGAACAGGGCTGGGAAGGCCGGGTGCGCCCCGCCGCGGCGCTGCGCTGGTACCACCGGGCCGCGCTGGGCGGGGATTTCCGCGGGCAGTTCGACCTCGGCCGGCTGCTGGCGGCGCAGGGCGCGCACGAGGCCGCCGCGCTGTGGTTCGCCCGCGCGGTGGAAGGGGGCTTTCCGGCCTTCTGCCGGCAGGCCGGGGCCGGGCTGCGCGAGAGCGGGGTGCCGGCCTTCGCGGCGATCGCCCGGCGGGCGCTGGAGCGGGCCTGCGCCAGCGGCGAGCCGGCGGATCTGCGGGCCTATGCCGCCGCGCTGGCGGCGGGGCTCGGAGGCCCGGCGGAGGCGGCCGAAGCCCGGCCGCTGCTCGCCCGGGCGAACGCGCTGGAGGCGGCCCCGCCCGCGCCGAC
>NZ_JAHBGE010000013.1 GCF_018390635.1 Ancylobacter lacus
GAACGGTGGCCGGATAATGATTGGAATAGGTGGCCGGTTACGTCGGAATCCGCAGCCGATTTCCTTGGTGGTGAAGAAGGGCTCGAATGCCTTTGCGAGAACCTCCTCGGTCATGCCCGAGCCGGTGTCGGCGACGCTGAGCACGACGTAATCGCCCGGGCCCGGCTCCTCCGGCCGCCGCGGTGCGCCGCGGTGCTTCACATTGCCGGTTTCCACGGTGAGCAGGCCGCCGACCTCCATCGCGTCTCGCGCATTGATCGCGAGGTTGAGGATGATCAGCTCGATCTGGGTCGGGTCGACCAGCGCCGGCCAGAGACCCGGCTTCAGCACGGTTTCGAGCCGGATGCTGCCGCCCATGGTGCTCTGAAGCAGATCCTGCATACCGGCGACCGTCTCGTTCAGGTCGAGCGGCTTGGGTTCCAGCCGCTGGCGCCGCGAGAAGGCCAGCAACTGCGCCGTCAGCTTTGCGCCGCGCTCGGCCGCCATCCGCATGTGGCCGAGCCTTTCTCGGGAGCGATCCTGCACCCCGGCCCGCTCGAGTGCCCGCTCGACGAAGCCGATATTGCCAAGGACGACTGTCAGCAGATTGTTGAAATCGTGGGCCACGCCCGCGGTGAGCTGGCCGACGGCCTCGAAGCGCTGCATCTGCCGCAACGTGTCCTCGACGCGCTCGCGTTCTTCGATCTGGTCCGCCAGCTCCCGGTTTCGCTCGGCGAGGGCGGCGCTTGCGACCTTCTCGCTGGTCACGTCCCGGCCGACCGCATAGAAGGCGTCGCCCTCCGGCGTGGCGGTCCAGGATATCCACCGCCAGCTACCGTCGAGATGGCGCACCTGATTTTCCAGCCGGTCGATCTTGCGACCGGCGCCCAGCTGCCGGATCGCGGCTTCGAGGGTGGCGTGTTCGTCGGGATGGACCAATATGCCGAGGCTGCTGCCGACGAGGTGGTCGGGATCGTAACCGAGCACGGCCTGCCACGCCGGGTTGATGCGGCGCAGCCGCCCGTCAGAGCCGACGACGGCGAAAAGGTCGGCGCTCAGCCGCCAGATGCGGTCCCGTTCGGCGGTCCTCTCCGCCACCTGCCGCTCCAGCGCGGAGGCGAGGTCGCGCAGGGCCTCGCTGGCGCGTCTTTCCTCGGTTATGTCCCGCATCACGCCGAGGAAGCGCTCGCACGCCTCTTCCACGAAGATGGCCTGGCCATGAATGGCCAGCCACCGCTCGCGCCCATCGACGGCGAGGACACGATATTCCTCGCGGAAGCGACCGTCGTGACCTTCGCGCCAGGTGATGGCGTCGTCGATCGATCGTCTCATCCTGTCACGGTCGGCAGGATGGCAACCATACAGCAGCGCGTCGGCGCCGAATTCCACAGGAGCGGTCAGACCAAAAAGGGACCGGCAACGTTCGTCCAAGGTCAGTGTGCCGGTGGCAGGCTGATAGTCCCACACCCCGAGCTGGGCAGCCTCGGCGGCAAGCCGCGCGCTCATCTCGCTATGGCGCAGAGCCTCCTCGGTGCGGCGGCGCTCGGCGCGGTCCTGCGCCTGTTCCAGCGCGCGCTCGATCGCCGTCGGCAGCCGTGAGAGGTTGCGCTTCATCACGTAGTCGGTGGCGCCGCGCTTCAGCGCGTTGGTGGCGAATTCTTCGCCCACCACGCCTGAGACGAAGATGAAAGGCACTTCCGGCTGAAGCGCGCGGGCGATGGTGAGCGCGGACAAGCCGTCGAAATCGGGAAGCGAATAATCGGCGAGAACGATGTCGCAGGCCCGCTCCTCCAGCACCGAGACAAACTCGCGCCGGCGCATCACCCGATCCATGGTGAAGCGGATCTGAGCCTTGCCGATGTGGGCGGCAAGCAGCTCGGCATCGATGTCGCTGTCCTCCAGCAGAAGGATGTGGATCGCCGGCCGTTCGTCTGCCTTAGCGTCAGGTTCCATAGCTGAGCCTCGGCGGCGGCTCGTTCAGGATCGCCCAGAACATGCCGAGGTCCTGGATGGCTTCGAAGAAGGCGTTGAAGTCCACCGGCTTGACCACGAAGGCGTTGACCCCGAGTTCGTAGCTGCGCACGAGGTCGCGCTCCTCGCGGGATGAGGTCAGCATGACGACGGGAATCTGGCGCTGGGCCGGGTCGCGCTTCACCTGTTCCAGCACCTCGATGCCATCGACCTTCGGCAGCTTCAGGTCCAGAAGCACAACGGCCGGGTCGCCGGGAACGCGGTCAGCGTGCGGACCGCGCAGATACAGATAGTCCAACGCTTCCGCCCCATCGCGGGCGACCACGATCTTGTTGGCAAGCTGGCATTTCGCAAGGGCGGCAAGGGTGAGTTCAAGATCGCGGGGATTGTCTTCCACGAGAAGGATGGGGCGTAGATCAGCCACCGGGCGTGTCTCCTGTCGGCGTCTGCCGCTTCGGCAACGTGAAGGAGAATTCCGCACCCTTGCCGGGAGTTCCCTGCGCCGAGACGGTTCCCCCGTGCCGGTCGACGATTCGCTTCACCAACGCGAGCCCGATGCCGGTTCCCTCGAACTCCTCGGCGAGATGCAGGCGCTGGAACACGCCAAACAGCTTGCGGGCATAGGCCATCTCAAATCCCACGCCATTGTCCGAGACGGTGTAGGCGGTGGCCTCGCCGAGATCGGCGCCGGTGACGCGGATGCGGGCGACCTCCCGCGGGGCGGTGTATTTCACGGCGTTCTGCATCAGGTTGAGCAGCGCCTGCCGGATCATGCTGCCGTCGCCCCAGGCAGGTGGAAGATCGCCGATCTCCCACTCGACCACGCGCGCACCTATGTCGGTCGCCAGCGAGCGCTTCACCTCGGCCGCGAGCTTGTTCATGTCGAGGCTCGACGAGGCGAGGCGGTGGCGACCGAGCTGCGAGAAGCTGAGCAGGTCGTCCACGAGCCGCCCTGCCGCCGCCGCCGCTTCCTTGATCGACGTCAGGTAGTGGCGTGAGGTTGGCTCCAGCCCCGCCTCCCGCTCGCTCAGCAGCTCCGCATAGCCGGCGATGTGGCGGAACGGCGCGCGCAGGTCATGCGAGACGGAGTAGGAGAACGCCTCCAGCTCCTGGTTGGTACGCTCCAGCTTGTCCGACAGTTCGGCTCGCTCCTCGGCGTGGTGAAGCAGGAAGTTCTGGACCGCCGCGCGGAACGAGGCGGCGCTCTCGATCTGCGCCGCGCTCCAGGGCCGGGCCTGAAGCCGCACCTGCTCGCGCCATGTCTCGAAGGAGCGGCGGGGGTGCAGGCGCCGGGCGCCTTCCTCTACCGCCTTGTGCGGATTACCGGCCCACTCGACCTCCTGCACGATTTCCGGCCGCAGCCAGATGAGCAGGTCCGGCCGGATCTGCGAGACCGAGATCGCGAGCACGCCGCTGACGATTCCGGCTTCGGCCGCGAAGGCGGGCCAGAGCGCGGCAAGGGAAGGGGTGGAGAAGACCTGCTCCCCGGTCTCGTGGATGCGCGCGGCGAGGTCGCGAAGGACGTTTTCCGGCGGCACCCGGCCGGTGGTGGTCAGGCGCCCTTCCACCAGCGCGGCGGCCCCATCCGCTTCGGTGATGCCCAGCCAGAGTTCGCTATTGGCGGCGAGGCCGGCATCGAGCGCCTCGGTTCCCGACAGGGCGGCGAGCAGGTCGCTTTCCCGCCGGCCCAGCCGCAGCCGGTTCGCGGCATGTTCGGCCTGCTGGCGGGCCTCGATGTTGAGGGAAAGCACCTGTCCGATCATGTCGCAGGCCCCGCGCACCTGCGCGTCCACGCCGTGCGGGCCGCTGCTGTGGCCGGAGATCAGCCCCCACAGGCCGCCGTTCACGACGATGGATATCGACATGGACGCCTGCGTGCCCATGTTGCGCATGTATTCGAGATGCACCGGCGAGACGCTGCGCAGCGCGGCCAGCGACAGATCCAGCCGGCGACCATCGACCGGCGACAGCGCCGGCTCGACAGGGCAGGGCGTGTAGCCGGCATCGACGATCAGCCTCAGCCGGTTCAGCACATAGAGCGCACGGGCCTGGGCAGGAATGTCGGAGGCGGGAAAACGCTGGCGCAGCAGCGTGGGCAGCACGCCATCGGAACTCTCGGCCAGCACGGTGCCATCACCTTTCTCGTCGAAACGGTAGAGCAGCGTGCGGTTGAAGCCGGTGAGGGCACGGACATGGTCGACGGCGGCCTCGGCCATGGCGTCGAGGCTTGCGGCGTGGGAGAGCCGGTCGAGAAACGCCCGGACATGACCATAGAGGCCGTGAGGTACTGCGGTGTTGGATGACGCCACCGGCTCCAGCTCGACCACCGCGCCTTGCGCCGTGACGTGTCCGCTCATCGTGAAGGGCCGGCCGGTGATATCGACGACGTGGACCGTTGCCGGCTCTCCTCCCGCCAGCCAGTCCTCGATGCGGCGAAGAAGATCAGGCGCCTCGTCATTGAGCCGCTCCCCCAAGCCGACGGAGAGCCCGGTCACCTCCCGCAGATTGCGGCTGGCGTGGCGGAGCCTGCCATCTTCAGGCGAGAGCACCATCAGCGCGCCCTGTGGCTGGATGGCGCCCGGGATATGGATGGGTTCGGCCGCGCAGCCGGCCAGCATTTCCGGCGTCACCCCGCTCATCGCGCCATCTCCGGCGTCGAAGACGCACAGGCGGTTGCCGGGAAAATGCCTCGTTTCGTGCCCACCAGCCATATCCCCTCTTCCGACTGCGGGAGAGAACTACGGCGGCACCAGGCATGCAACCTACCGGTGCGTGTTTGGTGTGATGACACCTCAGGCGCGTTTGTGCGGCGGCTTGGTGCGCCGCGCGATCTCAGAGCTAGTCCAGTGCCGGTCCGACCGGGACGATGCCGTTGGGGTTGAGCGCCTTCACCGAGTAGTAGCCGCGCTTGATGTGGTCGACATTCACCGTCTGCCGCACGCCGGGTACCGCCAGCATCCGGTGGAGGAAACCGCTGAGGGCCGCATAGTCCTTCAGCATCCGCCGATTGCACTTGAAGAGCCCGTGATAGGCGAAGTCGAACCGCACCAGCGTGACGAACAGCCGGATGTCGGTTTCGGTGAGGCGGTCGCCGAACAGGAAGGGGCCGCCGGCGGCCAGCCGGGCCTCAAGCTCGTCCAGCATGCCGAACACATCGGTGAAGGCTTCCTCATAGGCGATCTGGGTGGTGGCGAAGCCGGCGCGATACACTCCGTTGTTCAGGCGGGGATAGATCGCCTCGTTGAGCGCGTCGATCTGCGGGCGCAGCGGCTCGGGATAGAGGTCGACCGTCGAATCCGCGAGGTCGCCGAAGCCATCGTTCAGCATCCGCACGATGTCGGCGGATTCGTTGTTGACGATGGTGCCGCGCTGCTTGTCCCACAAGACCGGCACCGTGGCCCGGCCGGTGTAATGCGGGTTGGCGCGGGTGTAGAGCTCGTGGAGATAGGTCGCGCCATTCAGCGTGTCGCGATCCGCGCCGGGATAGTCGCCGAAGCGCCAGCCTTGATCCGTGAGCGCGGGCTCCACCACCGAGACCGAGATGGCCGTTTCCAGCCCTTTGAGCGCGCGGGCGATCAGCGTCCGCGACGCCCAGGGGCAAATCAGTGCGACATAAAGGTGATAGCGCCCCGCCTCGGCACGGAAGCCTGCCTCGCCCGGGGGGCCGACGGCACCATCCGGCGTGACCCAGTGGCGGAAGCCGGAAATCTGGCGTACGAAACCACCCTTGGCATCGGTAGCCTGCACCGGATGCCATTCTGCCGTCCATTTGCCGTCGACGAGCATGCTGCGCTCCGGTGCCGTGGGAGGGTGGGACGCCGGCGGCACCGCCCGTCAGGCGAGCGTCGCCGGCAGCGGTTCACGCCCGCGAGGTGGGCTTCAGCGCCAGCGGGCCGTCCCCAATGAGGGCCAGCGCCAGCAGACCGGCGATCCACAGGGCGATGAACTCCCAACCGCCATTGGGGTTGGTGAAGAAGAAGCCGGCGGCAAAATGCACCGTCACCAGCGCGCCGACAAGGATCGGAATCAGCGCCAGCGCCGCCACACGGGCATAGACGCCCAGAAGGAGGGCGACGGCGCCGACCACTTCCCACACGATCGTGACATAGGCCAGCCAGCCGGGCAGGCCCAGCGAGCTGAAAAAGCCGGCGGTGCCGGCGGGGGTGAACACGAAGATCTTCAGCCCGGCATGGGCGAGAAACAGGATGCCCAGCGTGAGGCGGAGCAGAAGCGCGGCGTAGGGAGCGGTGCGGGCGTCGGTCATGAGGGGTCTCGCGAGGGATGAGGGTCGCGGGGATCATGCCGAGGGTGGCGTCGTTTGATTATACCCCTGCCGGGCGGAAGATTGCTTCCAGAGAGGAAGAAATCTACCAGCCGCGATCCCATTCTGGCTCCCCATGGAAGCGCCTGACGAGGAAGTCGACCAGTGCCCGCACCTTCCCGGCGAGATGGCGGCCCGGCGGGTAGATGGCGAAAATCCCCCGCGCCGGCGCCTCGAGACCCCGCAGTACCGGGACGATCCGTCCCGCTCTCAGGCTGTCGCCGGCCATGAAGGTCGGCATACGGGCGACGCCGAGGCCGGCGATGGCGGCGTCGAGGCAGGCCTCGGCATTGGAAAAGCGCATCCGCGCGGCAACCGGCACCAGCATCGGCTGGGCGGCGCCGGCCGGGTGGAAGTCCCAGTTCAGCGGATCGGGGAAATTGGTGTCGATGATGCAGGCGTGGTGGGCGAGGTCTTCCGGCCGGGCCGGGCTGCCCCGCTCGGCGAGATAGGCGGGGGAGGCCACCACCACGACCCGGCTGTCGCAGAGCTTGCGGGCGACGAGGCTGGAATCGCCCGGCCGCCCGATGCGGATGGCGGCGTCGAAGCCTTCGTCGATCAGGTTCACCAGCCGGTCGGAGAAGCTGACATCGAGCTGTATGGCGGGGAATTCCTGCGCGAAGGCGATGAGCTGCGGCACGAGCTGGCAGGTGCCGAAGGAGGCGGGCGCGCTCAGCCGCAGCCGTCCGGCCGGCGCGGCGGAGGCGTTGCGCACCGAGGCATCCAGCGCGTCGAACTCCTCCAGCAGAGCTTTCACCCGCTCGTAATAGGCCCGTCCTATTTCCGTCGGCGCTAGCGCGCGGGTGGTTCGGCTCAGAAGCTGCACGCCCAGCTCCGCTTCGAGCTGCGACACCAGCTTGGAGGCCTGCCCGCTGCTGGTGCCGAGCCGGCGCGCCGCGGCGGCGAAGCTGCCGAGGTCGAGTACGGCGACCAGCATGCGGTCACGATCGAGGCGGGACATGGCTTCCCCGGCAGGCATGGCGCGGGAATCGCGCCCTGCCGCATGATAAGGCCCGGCATACTGCCCCGCGAGAGTGGGCCGGCCGTGCAGGCGCCGGAGGCCGCGCAGGCCGACCGCCAGACCGGTTCAGCCGCGCCCGTCGACCCGCCGTTGCGCCAGATCGAGGAAGGCCTTCACCACCGCCGAACCGTCCCCGGCGCGGTGCGCCAGCCAGGTGGTGAGGTGCGGCACCGGCTCCGCCAGCCGTCGGGTCACCACATGCGGCAGGTTGATGGAGCGGAAGGAGGAGGCCATCAGCGACACCCCGAGATCAGCCGCGACCAGCCCGATGATGGTGATCGCCTCGCGCGCCTCCTGGCTGATGCGGGGGCGGAATCCGGCGTCGCGGCACAGCGCGTAGAACTGTTCCGAGGTGCTGGCGCCGGTCTCGGCGGAAAAATGCACGAAAGGATCGCCGGCAAGCTCGGCGAGCTGGATGCGCGCCTCCGGCGGCGTCTGCGCCAGCCGGTGATTGGCATGCAGGAACAGCAGCAGCTCCTCGCGGTGCAGCTCCACGGCCGTGACGCTGTCATCGGCGGCGGTGGGGTCGGCGGGCGCGCGGAGGAAGGCGACGTCGAGCGCGTTGTCGCGCAGCGCCTGCATCTGCTGGGTGCTCAGCATCTCCTGAAGGGTCAGGTGTACCGCCGGACGGGCCTGACGGAAGGCGTGGATCAGCGCGGGCATGATGTTGGCGAGCGGTGCCGAGGCGGTGAAGCCGATGCGCAGCTCGCCCACCTCGCCCCGCGCCGCCCGCTGGCCGACCTGCATCGCCTGGCCCATCCGCGCCAGCACGGCGCGGGCCTCCGGCAGGAACAGCCGCCCCGCTTCAGTCAGCTCCACCCGACGGCTGGTGCGCGCCAGCAGCGGCCCGCCGATGTCGTTTTCCAGCGCCTGAATCTGCTGGCTGAGCGGGGGCTGGGAAAGGCCGAGTCGCTGGGCGGCCCGGCCGAAATGCAGTTCCTCGGCCAGCACGACGAAGGACCGTAGATGCCGCAGATCCATTCGGAAAACCTAACGATCGCAACAAAACAGGTATTGGACAATATGGATGGTCGGCCGCATCACTGCCGTCAACCCCATCTCACCCAGCCCTGTTTCCATGACCAAGCCTGTCGCTCCTTCCGCGCTCGACCTTGCCACGCCCATCGCGGCGCCTGCCGCCGTGCCCGGTGCGGACCTGCTCATCCGCAAGGGGACGCGCCATTTCATCCTTACCAATCTGGCGCTGTTCTCGGCCGGTTTCTCCACCTTCGCGCTGATTTATTGCGTCCAACCGCTGATGCCGCTGTTTTCGGCGGAGTTTGGCATCAGCCCGGCGCAGAGCAGCCTCGCGCTCTCCGCCACCACGGCCCTGCTGGCGGTTGCGATGCTTGTCGCCTCCGCCCTATCGGAGGTGGTGGGGCGCAAGCCGGTGATGGTGGCCTCGCTCATTGCCTCGTCGCTGCTGATGATGGCCTGCCCCTTCGTGCGGGACTGGAACGATCTCGTCTGGCTGCGGGCGCTGTCGGGCATCACCTTCAGCGGGCTTCCCGCGGTGGCGATGGCCTATGTCGGGGAAGAGATGCACGAGGAGTCCGTCGGGCTGGCGATGGGGCTTTATATCGGCGGCTCGGGCCTCGGCGGGCTCGGCGGGCGTGCCATCGTCGGCGTATTGGCAGACTTTTTCTCTTGGCGGCACGGGCTGTTCGCCGTTGGCGCGGTGGGCGTGCTCTGCGGCCTTGTGCTGTGGTGGAGCCTGCCGGCCTCGCGGAATTTTCGCCGCGCCTCGCCCTCGCCACGGGTGATGCTGGCCGCCTTCCTCGCGCATCTCGGCGATGCCCGACAGCGGGCGCTGTTCCTGACCGGCTTTCTGCTGCTGGGCAGCTTCGTGTGTGTCTACAACTACACCGGCTACCGGCTGATGGCGGCGCCGTTCCATCTGCGTCAGAGCACGGTGAGCCTCGTTTTCGCGGTGTATCTCGTCGGTATCTTCGCCTCCGCCTATATCGGCGATCTCGGTAGCCGGATCGGCCGGGGGCCGGTGCTGTGCCTGTCGATGGGCCTGATGCTGGGGGGGACGCTGGTGACGCTGGTGCCAAGCCTGCCGGTCATCCTGCTGGGGCTCGCCGCGCTCACCTTCGGCTTCTTCGGCGCCCATTCGGTTGCCAGCAGCTGGGTGGGGGCCAATGCCAGCCACTCCAAGGCGCAGGCCTCCTCGCTTTACCTGTTCGCCTATTATCTCGGCTCCAGCGTCATCGGCACGTTGGGCGGGGTGTTCTGGGCGAAGGGGGCGTGGCCGGGTGTGGTGGGGCTACTGGCCGTGCTGCTGGCTATCGGCCTTGCCGGCGCCGCCTGGCTGGCGCGCTCGGCCCGGCCGGCCTAGCGCCGGCGGGGACGTCAGGCCGGGCTGTCCGGCCGCCCGATGCGCCGCCGCCGCGCCTCGCCACGGCAGCGGTCGGAGCAGGTTTCGATGGTTTCCCACACCCGCGCCCATTTCTTGCGCCATACGAAGGGGCGGGCGCAAATGGTGCAGGTTTTCTGCGGAAAGTGGGCCTTTTCCCGTCGCTTCGGCACGTTCAGCCCCGGTTGCGGAGCGTTGACCGCCCGCCGTCCACAGCGATGATCTGCCCGGTGATCCAGCCGGCCTCACCGGAAAGAAGGTATTGAGCTAAGGAGGCGACGTCTTCGGGGTCGCCGAGGCGCTGGAGGGGGTGGAGCTGGGCGATGGCGCCGGCCATCTGCTCGTTCGAGGTCAGCGCCGCGGCCAGCGGGGTGCGGGTCAGCGAGGGGGCGACGGCGTTGACGCGCAGCTTCGGCGCCAGCTCGGCGGCGAGGGCCCGCGTCAGCCCCTCCACCGCGCCCTTGGCCATGGCGACGCTGGCATGGGCGGGGAAGCCCTGCTGCACGGCGACCGTCGAAAACAGCACCACCGCGGGCGTCCCTTCCCCCGCCTTCAGCCCCGGAAGGGCGGCCCGCACCGCCGCCGCCGCGCCCAGCGCGTTCAGCCGGAAGTCGGCGAGGAAGTCCGATTCCGTGAGCTTTGACAAGGGCTTGAGATTGATGGAGCCCACCGCGTAGGCGAGCCCGGCCAGCGGCCCCGGCGCGTCGGCGGCGACCCGGGCGAACAGCTCCGCATCGAGCACGTCGCCCGCGGTGAAGCTCGCGCCGGTTTCCTGCGCCAGCGCCTTGAGCCGGGCCGGGTCGCGGGCGACGAGGTGCAGCCGGGCCCCGCTCCGGGCCAGCCGGCGGGCGAGGGCGGCGCCGATTCCGCCGGTGCCGCCATAGATGATGTACATGGTCCACCCTCCGAAACCTGCCTTTTACGGCCCCGCGCCGCCGCCGGTTCAGGGCGCCGGCGGGGCCGTTTCGGTGTGGAGGGTCGGTGCGGTGAGGTGGACGATGAGGCCGATGACCGGCCTGAGTGTGGACGATGAGGCCGATCGCGGCGTGGACGACAGCCTCGCGCGCCGTCCACCGCCGCCGGCGGGCCTCAGTTCATCTCCAGCACGATGCGCCCGTCGATGCCGCCCTCTTCCATCCGGGCGAAAATCGCGTTGATGTTCTCCAGCCGGTCCCAGGAGAAGTGGGCGGCGACCGCGCCGTCGCCGGCGAAGGCGAGCGCCTCCTCCAGATCCTGCCGGGTGCCGACGATGGAGCCGCGCACGGTGATGCGCTTCAGCACGGTGTCGAAGATCGGCATGGCGAAGTGGCCGGGCGGCAGGCCCACCAGCGCCATGGTGCCGTGGGAGCGCAGCATGCCGAAGGCCTGCTCGAAGGCGGTGGGGGAGACGGCGGTGACCAGCACGCCATGCACCCCGCCGATCTGCTTCTGGAGCAGTTCCGCCGGATTCTCCTCGCGGGCGTTGATGGCGATCTCGGCGCCCAGCGTGCGGGCCAGCGCCAGCTTCTCGGGGTGGACGTCGACGGCGGCGACATGCATGCCCATCGCCCTGGCGTATTGCACCGCCATGTGGCCGAGCCCGCCGATGCCGGAGACGGCGACCCACTCGCCGGGCTTCACCTCGGTTTCCTTCAGCCCCTTATAGACCGTGACACCGGCGCAGAGCACCGGCGCGGCCGGGCCCCAGGCGAGATTGTCGGGCAGCCGGCCGACATAGTTGGGGTCGGCGAGGGCGTAGTCGGCGAAGCTGCCGTTCACGGAATAGCCGGTGTTCTGCTGCGAGCCGCACAGCGTCTCCCAGCCGGTGCGGCAGTGCGGGCAGTAGCCGCAGGCGGTGTGCAGCCACGGCACGCCGACCCGGTCGCCTTCCTTTACCCGTTTCACGTTGCGGCCGATGGCGGCGACGGTGCCGACGCCTTCATGGCCGGGAATGAAGGGCGGATTGGGCTTCACCGGCCAGTCGCCGTTCACCGCGTGAAGGTCGGTGTGGCACACGCCGGTCGCGGCGATACGCACGAGGATCTGGTCGGGACCCGGCTCGGGGATCGGCCGTTCCTCGATCACCAGCGGGGTGCGGAAGGTGCGGCAGACGGCGGCCTTCATCATGTTGGTCATTGGGCTCTCTCCTGATGGGCGCCAACCTTTCCCATCCGCCCCGCCCGGTCCTTGACCCCGGTCAATTATGTCGGTTCATGACGAAAACGGCCGCCGCCCGCGCGCGATGAGCGCCCGTGGCCGGCTTTTCCGTGCGATTCCGCCGGCCGCCCGCCAAGGCGCGCGCGTCGCTGGCGCAGGCGCCGCCCGCGCTCCGGCCATGCCCGCAGGTGGCGCGGAACGGCGCGGCCGGCGTGAGGGCCGGCCGGCCGGCGTCACGCCCGCGCCCGCCGCACCCCGGCGGCGGTCTGGACGTAGCCGATGATAAGCATGACGGCGTTGTAGAAGGTGAGGCCGAGGCCGGCGAGCATGACGGCCACCCCGACGACGTCGCCGAGGAGGAACCCGATCATGAACCCGAAGAGAATGGACAGGATCGGGAACAGGAACAGCGACAGGATCGTGTTGGCGATCAACGCGATGAGCGGCACCGCGAAGCCGCGCCGGCGGCCGGGATAGGCGACGCCGAGGACGACCGGCTTGTAGAAGTTCTTGAAATGCACAAAGAGGATCGCTTCCTCGCCGACATCGAGCAGGTCGTACATATCCTTCATGCAGTGGACGTCGCGCAGCACCGTGTCGCCGATCTCGATCACCGAGACGGTGCCGGAGACGCGGACATGCCCCACCGGACTGCTGACCCTCGTATTGACGATCATGTCGCCTTCCTTGGCGCCGACGCGCTTCAGGATACCCCGATATTCCTTCATGCCAGCTCCTTCGTCGCCCGGCGCCAATGGCCCTGCCGCTCGCCCGGCAGCGGGCGGCGCGCGGCGGAAGGCCTCGCGTCGCGGCCGGTCGGGGCATGGGATTTCCGGGAACGAGAGTGCAGCGCGGCATGGCCGGTTTTCCCCTCCCAAACAGGGGGGAGGGCTCAGGGAGCGTCGTGCGCCGGCAGGGCCGCGACGCTGCGCGCCAGCAGGGCGGCGGCCTCTGCCTGCCGGCGGGTGCCGGTCTTGGCGAGGATGTTCTTCAGGTGCCAGCGCACCGTGCCGAGGCCGATGCCCTGGCGGCTGGCGATCTCCTCCGCCGACCGGCCGGCGCCGAGCTCCGCCGCGATCGCGGCTTCCGTGGGCGTGAGGCCGAACAGCTCCCGCAGCCGGTCGTGGTGGAGCGAGGGGCGCTCGGGGTCCTTCAGGAAAACGAGGGCGAGCGGCCCGGGATCGGGACCCGGAGACCAGCGCGGCCGCAGCGGGGCCAGCGTCAGGGTCAGGGGCAGTCGTCCCGCCCGGGCGATGGCGAGGGCCGGCGGGGCGGTGCCGGCCGGTCCGCTGCCCGCCGCGGCCAGCGCGGCGCGCAGCGCGAGGGCGAAGCGGTCCTGAAGCAGCGGGTCCCGCAGATAGAAGCGCCCGTGCAGCACGCCGAGATCGACGCTGCCGCGCAGGCTCTCTTCCGCCGGCGCGTTGGCATGGACGATCCGGCCGCGCCGGTCGAGCACGAGCACCCCGGTGTCGAGGCGGTCCAGCGCGTCGAGGGCGGCGGCCTGCGCGAGGCTCGCCTTCCCCAGGTGGCGGCCGAGCCGCACGGCGCGGGCGAGGTGCGGCAGCAGGAGCGCCGCGGCGTGGCGGTCCCGCGCGTCATGGGCCGGCGCGGATTCCGGCCGGTGAATGCCGAGCACGCCCACCGCGCCATCGCCGAGGGTGAAGGCGGCGCCGACCAGATGGAAGATGTCGAAGGCCGCCAGCCATTCCCGATAGAAGCCGCTGCGGCGCTGCTCCTCCGGCGACACCAGCATCTCGGCGGTGACGATCCGGTCCATGCCGTGCGCCACGCTGCGCTGGACCCAGAGGTCGCGGCGGTGCCAGTCTTCCGTCCAGGCCCGCTTCTGCGCGGGCACGACCATGTTGTCCGTGGTTTCCAGCAGCTCCACCTCGCCCGCGGCGCCGTGGACCTTGACGACGGCGCTGGTGGAATCGAAGGCGCGGGCGATGTGCCCGGCGGTGCCGCGCCACAGCCGCGCGTCGACCGCCGCATCGTAGAGATGGCCGATCAGGTCATCGGGCAGGATGGCATCCATGGGCCGGGGTCCGGGCGGGGGTGGCGTTCGTCCACCCGCGCACCATAACAAGGATCGAACGGGCCAACGACGTGACGCAGGGTGATCTATGGATAGGTGTTTTCTTCCCCGCGGGCCGGGGCCGTCCCGCGAGCCGACGGCGCCTTTCCTGTCACGGCTGAGGGGGCTGCCGGTGCTGGCCCGGCTGCTGCTGGCGGCGCCGGCCGCGCTGGTGCTGGCGCCGGCATGGGCGCAGGCGCCCGTCGCGTCGCCGTCCGCCCCGGCGGCGCCCTGTGCCGAGGCCGGCGGCTATGCCCTGACCGACTGCCTCGCGACCGAATTCGCCAAGGCCGACGCCGCCCTGAACGCGGCGTGGAAGAAGGTCAACGGCCTCATCGCCGCCGATCCCGACACCCCGGCCGACCAGAAGGCGGCGTGGAAGGCCCATCTGCTGGCGGCGCAGAAGGCGTGGCTCGCCTTTCGCGACGCCGACTGCCGGTTCGAGCTGGTGGCGGCGGAGTGGCACAATGGCAGCGGCACCACCGCCGCCCAGCAGCAATGCGCGCTGGAACTGACGCAGGCCCGCACCCGCGAACTGCTGGAACGCTACGCCCCGAACTGAGGGGGACGGGAAGGCGGCGCCTCGGGAATCGCTGGCCGGGGGAAGGTGGTTCGTGAGCGCTTCGCCCCGGCGTGACGTGCCTCGGGGGCGGATCTGCCGCTGACAACCGGTGGGCTGGCGTGGCAGGCTGGTGTCATGAGTGTCGAATCCGTCCGCGCCTTTCTCGCCGTCCACGCCCCGGACATCGCCATCATCGAACTGGAAAGCTCGACCGCCACGGTGGCCGAGGCGGCCGAGGGCCATGGCGTCGCGCCGGCCCGGATCGCCAAGACGCTGTCGCTGCGGGTCGGCGAGCGCCGCTTCCTTCTGGTCACGCGCGGGGATGCCCGGCTCGACAACCGCAAGGCCAAGGCGGCCTTCGGCGGCAAGGCGAGCCTGCTCGATCCCGTCGAGGTGGCGGCGCTCACCGGCCATCCCGTCGGCGGGGTGTGTCCGTTCGGCCTCGCCACGGCGCTGCCGGTCTATTGCGACGTGTCGCTGCGGGCGTTCGACGAGGTGGTGCCGGCGGCGGGCTCCACCACCAGCGCCCTGCGCATCGCGCCGGAGCGGATGGCGCGGCTGGTCGGCGCGCAGTGGGTGGATGCCTGCCAGTCCTGAACCGCCTCAGCCGGCCGGGGGCTCGGTGCCGGCGGGCCGGTCGATCCGGCCGGGGAAGGCGATGCGGGCGCGCGTGCCGCGCGGCGGCGTCCCGGCCGCCCCGCCGGCGATGGTGAAGCCGGCGCCGTGCAGCGCGGCGACGCGGCGGACGATCTCCAGCCCGATGCCGAGCCCGCCGGCGCGCTTGTAGAAGCCCGGCGCGTCCGGGCGGGGCGGGGCGGAAAAGCCGACCCCGTCGTCGCTCACCACGATGGCGCCACCGGGCTCGGAGGCGACGAGGATCGCGACCCCCGGCCCGGCATGGCGCACCGCGTTCTCCACCAGATTGCGCACCGCGTCGCGCAGCAGCGCCGGCTGGCCCTCCACCACCGGGTTGTCGGAGGGCTCGAAGCCGATGCTGCCGCCCCGCTCGAACACCAGACCGGCCATGGAGCCGACGATCTCTTCCAGGAAGGGATCGAGCGCGATCGGCACGAAGCCGCGCCGGTCGGCCGCCTCCAGCCGGGCGAGGGCGAGGATCTGGTCGATGAAGCGCGAGAGCTCGTCCAGCTCCGCCAGCGCCTTGCGGGCCCGGGGATGGTCGATCCGCTCCAGCTCCAGCCGCACGATGGCGAGCGGGGTGCGGATCTCATGGGCGATGGCCGAGGTGAACAGCTTCTGCCCGGACACGAGGTCGCGCACCCGGGCATAGGAGCGGTTCACCGCGCCGGCGAGCTGGGCGATCTCCAGCGGCATGCCGGCGGTGTCGAGCCCGCCTTCGGGCTGCATCGGGTCGAGCCGGTCCGCCGCCTCCGCCGCCTCCCGCACCGGGCGCAGCGCGGCGCGGATGGAATAGAGGCTGGCCCCCAGCACGAACAGCAGGGTCAGCGACATCGGCACCAGCATGTGGTCGACCGCCTCGTCCGCCAGCACCCGCCACACCGCGTGCTGCGGGTCGCGGTCGATGGCCAGCTCGATGAAGGCGCTTCGCGCGCCGATCTCCACCGTGTGGCCGCCGGCGAAGGAGAGCGGGTAGCCCTCGCCGCGCATGCGCATCCAGAACGAGGGCGGGTTCAGCTCGAGGGGCAGGAAATGCTCGGTGCAGGATTCATCGCACTGCGAGTAGAGGATCACGCCGGAGGCGGTGCGCACCCGCGCCACATAGCCCGAGCCCTCACGGCCGTAGCGCGCCCGCAGCCCCGCCGGCAGCTCGTAGCCGAGCCGGCCGTCATGCAGGCTGAAGCCCGCGGCCAGCGCCTCGGTCTCGCGCTCCAGCAGCAGCCGGGCGAGGTTGTCCGGCTCGCGGACATATTCCCACAGCACGGCGGCGAGCTGGGCCAGCATCGCCAGCGCCGCGAACAGCACGATGCGCCGGGCGACCAGGCTGGCGAGCGGGCGCGCCCGCGCGCTCACCCCGGAACCTCGCGCAGCATGTAGCCGACCCCGCGCACGGTCTCGATCGCGGTGCCGGTGGGATGGGCGGCGAGCTTCTTGCGGATACGCGAGAGCAGCAGCTCAACCGCGTTGGTCGACATCTCCTCGTCGAAGCCGGAAAGCTTGGCCTCCAGCACCCGCTTGGCGGTGACGCGGCCGAGGTCGCGCATCAGGATTTCCAGCACCGCGCGCTCGCGCGGGGTGAGCGCGATGGCGGCGCCGGCGCAGCTCACCTCCAGCGTGGCGAGGTCGAAGCGCAGCGCCCCGGCCTCCAGCACCGGGGCGACCGCCAGCGGGGCGCGGCGCAGCAGCGCCCGGGCCCGGGCCAGCAGCTCGCCATTGTTGAACGGCTTGGTGAGGTAGTCGTCGGCGCCCGCGTCGAGCCCGGCGATGCGCTCGTCCACCGCGCCGCGGGCGGTGATGACAAGCACCGGCGTCATGCGGCGGCGGCGGCGCAGGCCGCGCACCAGGTCGAGGCCGTCGCCGTCGGGCAGGCCGAGGTCGAGCAGGATGAGGTCGTATTCCTCGCCCTCCATCGCCGCCTCGGCCTCCGCCGCGCTGCCGACGGCGTCGAGCCGCCAGCCGGCATCGCGGATGGTCTCCCCCACCAGCTCGCGCAGGCGCGGGCTGTCTTCGATCAGCAGCAGCCTCACGGCGTCGGCCCCCCGGCCACGGTACCCATCGGCTTCATCTCTAGGCTTTTTTCCGGCCCGTCACCATCGACCAGACCAGATTCTCGCGGTGGCGCCAGCTCTCGAACAGCGCCGCCGCGGCGTGGAACAGGGCCAGCACGAGGATGGCGTTCGCCAGGGTCTCGTGAAGCTCCTCCAGCCAGTCGGCGCCCCAGAAGGCGTCGAGCCCCATCATCCAGCCGGTGACGCTGACGCCGGCGAGCAGCGCCATCAGCGCCAGCATCATCACCGCCCCCGCCGGGTTGTGGCCCAGCGTGCGGGGCTCGCGGCCCCGGACCAGCGCGGCGAGGTAGCGTGCCAGCCGGGTCGGGCCGGGCACGAAATCGGAGAAGCGCGCATGGGGCGTGCCGATGAAGCCCCAGACGAAGCGGATGACGAGGGCGGCGGCGACGGCGTAGCCGATCACCTTGTGCGCCCGCCCGCCGTCTTCCACGACGAACAGGTTCAGCACGCAGCCCGCCACGACGGTCCAGTGGAAGAGGCGCACCAGAGGGTCCCACACCGGGACCGTCGCGGTGGCCGTGGCCGGGCGCTGCTGCGTCCCGGCCGGCGTGTCCTGGGTGACCATGGTGCGGTACGGGGTCAGTCGATCTCGGACTTCACGACGGCGCCGGTCACCGGGTTGAAGTAGACTTCGGCCTTCCGGTTGTCCTTGGTGTAGCCGTAGATCTCGTAGCAGGAGCCGGTGGTCTTGAAGGTCTTGATCTTCTGATAGCCCATCTCGGCGACCTTGGCCTTCATGGCGTCCTCGGTCATCCACTTGTCCTTGGCCTCGGTGGTGCAGACCGGGCCGGCCATCGCGGCGACGGGCGCGGCGATCAGGGTGGCGGCGAGGGCGGCGGTGATGATGCGCATGGTGTTTCCCTTTCGTTGTGTCGGTCGCTGCCGACGCCGCAAGGGATAGGCTGCCCCGGCTGTCGGCCGGCTGTCGGGCCGGCACGATGGCCGCCGGCCGGGTTACCGCCGGGCGGTATTGCGCGGCCGACAGGATTCCGACAGGTTTCCCGCGCTAGAACTACGCGCTTGTGTGGGGAGTACCGTGATGGCGCGAAGGACCGGCCGGCTGAGGGCGTGGAGCCGCGGGCTCGCCTTTGCGCTCCTGGCGCTACTGCTGCCGGCTGGCGGCTATGCCGGGTGGTATTACCTGACTGGCAATGTCCATGCCGTGATCGAGGGCGAACTCTACCGCTCCGCCACGCTTTCGCCGGGCCGGCTCACGGACGTCATCGCCACGCACGGCATCCGCACCATCGTCAATCTGCGCGGCGCCGCGGAATCGCAGGCGTGGTACCGCGAGGAATCCCGCATCGCCGCGGCCGCCGGAATCCGGCTGATCGACCTGCCATGGTCGGCCCGCCGCGAGCTGACCGACGCGCAGGTCGCGACCTTCCTCGCGGAGATGAAGGACGCGCCCCGCCCGGTGCTGATCCACTGCCGCTCCGGCTCCGACCGCACCGGGCTCGCCTCGGCGCTCTACCTCGCCGCGCTGAAGAAGGCCGACGAGGTCACGGCCGAGGCGCAGCTTTCGCTGCGCTACGGCCATTTCGGCCTGCCCTTCATGCCGTATTACGCGATGGACGCGACCTTCGACCGGCTGGAGCCGAGCTTCGGCTATCCCGCCGACTGAGCCGCGCCGAGGGCCGGACGGCTTACTTCACGATGAGCTTGAGCAGGCTCTGGCCGGCCTTGGAGTCCAGTTCCTTGGCGGTCAGCTTGCCGTCCTTGTTCTTGTCGGCGGCGTTGAAGCGGGCGCGCACCAGCGAGAGATACTCGTCCAGCTCGAGGGTCTGGTCGCCGTCCTTGTTGATCTTGGCCCAGTCCTTCTTGGTCAGGCGGCCTTCGGTCTCGTCCGGCTCCAGCGTGGTGTCGCCGTCGGGATTGATGGCGTGGAACGTCTTGGTGCCGAGGTCGATCGCCTCGGGAATTTCCAGCGTCTGGTCGCCGTCCTTGTTGTACTGGGCGAGGAATTCGGCGCCGGTGAGGGCGAAGGCCGAGCTGGCCATGCCGATGGAGACGAGGCTGGCGAGGCCGGCGGCGGCGGCGAGGCGGGTGAGGGAACGTGTCATGGGAGAACTCCTTCGGTAGTAACCCACAACCATTTCTAGGCGATCGCGTTCCTCACCTCCATGACCTGGATCAGCCCGTACCGGGGCCGGGTCCCGGCGGCCGGGGCCCGGCTTCGCCCCGGCGTGCCGGGCCGCCGGGCCACGGATCAGCGGCGGGGCAAGGCTTTGCCGACGGGCGCGGCATATTGGGGGATGCGCTCGATCCGCGGCTGGTAGTCCCCGGTCGCGATGACATGCCGCACATGGGCGGCGATCTCCTCCATCGGCGCGAACCAGACGTCGCCGCGCTCGCGCAGCTTTTCGAGGAACTGCGCCACCACGTGCCAGCGGGCCAGCCGGCCGGTGGCGAAGGGGTGCACCACCGGCACCCAGAGGCCGCCATAGAGATAGGCCGCCTCGAATTCCTCGGCGAAGATGCGGAAGCCGTCGGACGGGGCGCGGATCGGCATCATGTAGTCGAGGTCCATCGACTGGACGAACTGCGGCCAGTCGTCGAGGCCCCAGTGGCTCGGCAGCTCCACCAGCCGCTCGCCGGTGGCCCGGCTTTCCAGCAGATAGGGCACGTCGTCGCCCATCAGCGAGGCATCGTAGGCAAAGCCCCGCTCCAGCAGCAGGTCGAGCGAATCCGCCGAGAAATTGTAGAGCGGCGCCCGCCAGCCGCGCGGCGCCCGCCCGGTCATCCGCACATGCACCGCGCTCGCCACGTCGAGCCAGTGGGCCTGGTCCTCGCGGGTCTGGCCCACCGGATTCTCGTGGATGTAGCTGTGGTGGCCGATCTCGTTGCCGCCGGCGAGGATCGCCTCCACCGCCTCGGGGTACTGCTCCATGCACCACGCCGGGACGAAGAAGGTCTGCCGGATGCCGAGCCGCCGGTAGGTCTCGACGATGCGCGGCACCGCGACGGTGGGGCCGTAGCGCAGCATGGAGATGGCGGAGACGCGGTTGTTGCCGTCAGTGGGGTAGTCGAGATGGATGAGGCTGTCGGCATCCATGTCGAAGGTGACGCAGGCCGCGCATTTCGCCCCGTTGGGCCAGGGGATGGGGTTCTTGATCATCGGGAACTCCGGGAGAGAGGCGGCAACGGGCCTGCAAGAGCCGTGCAAGGGCAAGGCCGGGCGGGGGCAAGGCCGGGTCATGGCAAGCCGGCGGGGGTAGGCCGGGCGGGGAAGATGGGCCTGCGGGGGAGGCGGGCGGAGCCGGGTGCCAAGAACCCGATGCCCCCCCGCGCGCCGTCCGCCGCCCGCCCTTGGGGCTCAGCCCTCCCGGGCGTGCATGATGCGGCCGATGAGGTTCATCAGGATCTGCGCGGCGAGGATGGCGGTGGAGCCGGTGTGGTCGTAGTCCGGCGCCACCTCCACGAGGTCGACCCCGACGATGGTGCCGCGCTTCGCCAGTCCCGCCAGCAGCTCCAGCACCTCGTAATAGATGAAGCCGCCATGGCTCGGCGTGCCGGTGCCCGGCGCGATGGACGGGTCGAAGCCGTCAATGTCGATGGTCACGTAATAGCGCTGGCCGGCCGGCACCCGCTCCAGCACCGCCTCGACCCCGAGCTTGCGGATCTGCCGCACCGACAGGATGTCCGAGCCCATGGCGCGGGCGTCGTCATAGCCTTCCTTGGCGGTGGAGGAGACGTTGCGGATGCCGAACTGCGAGAGGCCGGAGACATAGGGCTTCTCGGCGGCGCGGCGCATCGGGTTGCCGTGGCCGTAGCGCACGCCGTGGCGCTCGTCGACGAAGTCGAGATGGGCGTCGATCTGCACGAGGTGGATCGGCCCCTTTTCCGCGCAGTCGTCGGAGAAGGCGTTGATGCAGGGAATGTTGACCGAATGGTCGCCGCCGAGCACCACCGGCAGCGCGCCGGCCTTCAGGATGGCGCGCACCCCCGCCTCGATGGCGGCGTGGCTCTGGGTGGTGTCGGTGTGGACGATGTCGGCGTCGCCGATGTCGACGATGCGCACCTTGTCCGCCGGCAGGTAGGTGACGTCGTCCTCATGGTCATAGGCGCCGCCATGGCCGAAGGAGAACAGGGTGGACGCCTCGCGGATCGCGCGGGGCCCGAAACGGGCGCCGGCGCGCCACTGGGTGCCGAAGTCGAACGGCGCGCCGAGAATGGCGACGTCGGCCTCGATCGCGTCCCAGTCCGGCTGGTAGGGGTTCTTGCCGAAGGTGCAGATGCCCACGAAGGGCAGGTTGAGGCGGCCGGTCTCGTAGCTGTTCTTGCGGTCGGTCATCAGGATCGCTCACGGGTGGTCGGGAAAAGGCGTTCAGGCGGCGGCGAGGGCGCCGAGGAGCCGCCGCACTTCGTCGGCGGTGTTGTAATGGGCGAGGCCGACGCGGTTGACGCCGCCGCCGGGGCCGATGCCGAGCCGCCCGGCCGCCTCCTGGGCGTAGAAGCTGCCGGCCCAGGCGAAGATGTTCTCGTCCGCCAGCGCCTGCGCCACCGCGGCGGGGTGCTTGCCCGGCAGGCGGAAGGAGAAGGTCGGCACCCGCCCTTCCAGCCGGTTCGGGCTGGAAAGGCCGTAGAGGGTGAGGCCGGGAATGGCGGCGGCGCCGTCGAGGAAAACCCGCATCAGCTCCGCCTCATGGGCGATGGCGGCGGCATAGCCCGCCACGATCCGCTCGCGCAGCGGGGCGGCGGGGTCGGCCCCGCCCAGGGTCGCGCCGAGCCCGGCCATGTGCTCGATGGCGCCGAGCGTGCCGGCCTGCGCCTCGAAGGAGGGGGTGCCGGGGGCGAAGCGCCACGGCATCGCGGCGGGGGAGGGCCGCACCTTCAGCGGCGTCAGCCGGTCGCGCAGCGCCGGGGCGAGGTAGAGCACCGCGGCATGGGGGCCGAAGAACTTGTAGGCCGAGGCGCAGAGGATGTCGCAGCCGATCGCCTTCACGTCGACCGGCAGGTGCGGGGCGGACTGCACCGCGTCCACCACCGTCACCGCCCCGGCGGCGCGGCCGGCGGCGACGATGCGGGCGACGTCGTTGATGGTGCCGAGCAGGTTGCTGGCGTGGCTGCAGGCGACGAGGCGGGTGCGCGGCCCGATCAGCCCGTCCAGCGCGGCATAGTCGTATTCGAAGCTCTCCGGGCTGAAGTCGAGCCAGCGGACGGTGACGCCCTTTTCCTGCGCCATGGTGAGCCAGGGCGCGACATTGGCGTCGTGGTCCATCCGCGTCAGCACGATCTCGTCGCCGGTCTTCCAGTCGCGCGAGAGCATGTAGGCGAAGGCGAAGAACAGCGAGGTGGTGTTGAGGCCGAACACGATCTCGTCCGCCCCGGCGTTGAACAGGGCACCGGCGCCGGCATGGGCCTCCAGCATCAGCGCCTCGGCGGCGCGGGAGGTGCGGAAGCTGCCGCCGTCATTGGCGCAGCTCTCGACCAGGGCGCGGTTCATCCGCTCCAGGCAGCGCGCCGCCACCTGGGTGCCGGCCGGCGCGTCGGCATAGAGCCGCGCGCGGCCCTCGTCGCGCACCGCGAGCCCCGGAAAGGCCGCCCGCACCGCCTCCATATCCCACCGTGCCGCCATGCCTGCCTCCGCCGCCGTGCCCGTTTCCCTGCGCAGGCTGCGGCAGCGGCGGGCTTCGGAAAAGAGGATATGAGGCGTCCTTGCATCGCTGGTTTCGATGTATCCTGCGTCGGCGTCCCGGGCGGGCGCGGAGCGGCGAGGGCGCATGCGCAGGCTATCCGACATCGATTTCCGGCTGCTGCGGGTGTTCAAGGCGGTGGTGGATGCCGGCGGGCTGGTGGGGGCGCAGGCGAGCCTCAACCTCTCGCAGTCCACCGTCTCGACCCAGCTCGCCGAGCTGGAGAAGCGGCTCGGCTTCCGGCTGTGCCACCGCGGCCGCGCCGGCTTCGCCCTGACCCGGGCCGGCCAGCGCACGCACGACGCCTGCATTGATCTCTTCGCGGCGGTGGACCGGTTCCAGAACACCACGGCCTCGATCTCCGGCGAGCTGAAGGGCGTGCTGCGGCTCGGCACGGTGGACGCCATCGCTACCAACGCCTTCTGGGACCTCTCGCGGCTGCTCGCCGCCTTCAGCGAGCGGGCTCCCTCGGCGGTGATCGAGGTGTTCGTCGATTCGCCGATCGACATCGAGCGGCTGGTGAGCGAGGGCACGCGCGATCTCACCATCGGCCCGGTGTCGCGGCCGGCGACGGGGCTGGTCTATGTCCCGCTGTTCCGCGAGCGGCACGCGCTGTACTGCGGCGCGGGCCACGGCTTCGCCGGACGGGCGCGGGTGCCGGCGAGCCTGATCCGCCGCGAGCCCTTCGTCGCCCGGCGCTATCTCCAGCGGCTCGACCTCCAGCGCTTCGGCCAGATGCGCCCCTCCGCGATCGTCGAGCACATGGAAGCGCAGGCGCTACTGATCCGATCCGGCCGTTTCATCGGATATCTACCGGTGCACTATGCCGAAGGCTTTCGCGACGGCGGGTTGTGCCGGGTCGACACCGAGGAACCGGGCGACTTCTTCTCGCCCTTTTTCCTCATCCACCGTAGCGGCGCGGAGGAGAACCTGCTGGTGCGCGCCTTCCTCAACCGGGTTGCGGAGCGGGCCGCGCCTCCCGGGCCCGCCGGCACGGATGTGCTGGGGCCGGAGTGAGGCGGAAGGGGCGGCGGCATGCCGAAGGGGTGCACGGAAGTCGGACGGTTGCCTTTATGGCGGCGCGGGGTGGTCCCGGTGCCGGGGGGAATGGTGCAGCATGACGTTGAGGCAACACAGCGGGGCCAGCGCCTCGTCACCGGCCGGCGCCGCGGCGTTGCCGCTGGGCCAGGGTGCCGAGCCGGTCGATGTCCTGCGCCACCGCTTCCTGCGCACCGCGATGATCGCGACGGTCGTTTGGGGTGCGGTGATCCTGAGCGGTTCGGGCCTCGGCCTGCTGGCGATGGACCCGCCGCAGGGCCGCAACAACGTCCTGTTCGTCGGGTTCAATCTCGTCCTGCTGCTGGCGCTGCAGCGCTGGCCGGAGCGGGCGGTCCCGATCGGCTGGGCCTATCTGTCCGGTGCCTTCGTCCTCGCAACCTCGGCCCAGTTCCTGGTGTCGGACGATCAGTTCCGGATGCTGCTGTTCTTTCCGTTGACGGGCGGTGCGTTCCTCATCCTCGGACGGCGGGCCGGCTGGCTCAGCATCGTCGCGGCCTCCGTGGTGCTGGCGGTGGCGATGGCGCAGGGGGCATTCGCGGTGTCGCCGCTGGCGGTGTCGAGCTTCCTGCTGTCGATAGGATTCTGCGGGCTTTTCTTCCACGTGTTCGAGCGGCAGGCGCGGGCGGCGCTGGACCTTGTGGCGGCGCAGAACGCGGCCCTGGATGCCGCCGCGCGGCAGGACCCGCTCACCGGCCTTCCCAATCTGCGCGCGTTCCGCGAGGCGGTGATCCGGCCCGCCGGCGCGCCGCAGGCGACGCCGGAGCCCTTCGCCGTCGTCTTTGTCGATGTCGACCATTTCAAGTCGATCAATGACCGCTTCGGCCATGGCGGCGGCGACCTCGTGCTGGCGGCCGTGGCGCGGTCGCTGCGCGTGCCGCTGCGGCCCGGCGACATGGTGGCGCGGATCGGCGGCGAGGAGTTCGCCGTGCTGCTGCCGGCCACCGGGCTTGCCGCCGCCGCCGCGGTGGGGGAACGGCTGCGGGCCGCCGTCGCGGCTTTGCAGGTGGACCTCGGCGGGGTGCGGGTGGCGGTGACGGTTTCGGTGGGCGTCGCGGTGGCGCGACATGTCGGCGAGAGCGTCGACGCCGTGCTGCGCGACGCCGATGTCGCGATGTACCGGGCGAAGGCGGAAGGCCGCAACCGTGTGATGAGCGGCCCGCCGGCCCCGCCGGCGGGGGCCGCCGCCATGCCTGAGGTGGCGCGGGCCGAGAACCCGCCGCCCGGCGTCTGATCCCGCGCCGGGCCGTGGTCCGGGCGCGGGCGCCTGCCGCGTGGCTTGGTCGATGGCGGGGCCCGCCCCCGGCGTGGTGCCGGCGGCGGGCGTTCGGGCCGCGCGCTTGGGTTGTGCGCTTGGGCCGCGCGCTCAGCGCTGGGCCGGGAGCGCGTAGGCGATGACATAGTCGCCGGCGCGGGTGCCCAGCGAGCCATGGCCGCCGGCGACCTGCACCACGAACTGGCGCCCGCCCGCCTCGTAGCTCATCGGGGTCGCCTGCCCGCCCGCCGGCAGCCGCTGCTGCCAGATCTGCGCGCCGGTGTGCACGTCATAGGCCCGGATGTAGTCGTCGATCGTGGCGGCGAGGAAGGCGACGCCGGTGGCGGTGAGGATCGGCCCGCCAATGCCGGGCACGCCGAGCTTGAGCGGCGGCAGCGCCACGCTGGCGGCGTCGCGGATGGTGCCGTTGCGGTGCATCCACGCCTTGGCGCCGGTCTTCAGGTCGACGCCGGCGACATAGCCCCAGGGCGGCGCCTGGCAGGGCAGGCCGAGCGGGGAGACGAAGGGACCCATCCGCACGCCATAGGCGCCGCCCTCGTTCACGTTCAGCCCGGCCTCGCTGGAATTGGCCTGCTCGTCGGCCGAAATATCCTCGGAAGGCACCAGCTGCGAGGTGAAGGCGAGATAGGTCGGCATGCCGAACATCACCTGCCGCACCGGGTCCACCGCGACCGAGCCCCAGTTGAACACCCCGAAATTGCCGGGATAGACCAGCGTGCCCTCCAGCGAGGGCGGGGTGTAGCGCCCCTCATAGCGCAGCGAGCGGAACTTGATGCGGCAGGCGAGCTGGTCCAGCAGGCTGGCGCCCCACATGTCGGCCTCGCGCAGCGGCGGCGGGTTGAAGCTCAGCTCGGACACCGGCTGGGTCGGCGAGGTGGTGTCGCCCGCGATCGCGCCGCCGGGCGCCGGCACCTCGTGCAGCGGGACGATGGGCTCGCCGGTGCGGCGGTCCAGCACGAAGATGTCGCCCTGCTTGGTGGGGCCGACCAGCGCCGGCACCGGGCCGGCGGCGGTGGTGAGGTCGATCAGCACCGGCTGGGCCGGCACGTCCATGTCCCACAGGTCGTGATGCACGGTCTGGCGCACCCAGCGCACCTGCCCGGTGGCGACGTCCAGCGCGACGATGGAGGAGGAGAACCGCTCCACCGCCGGGCTGCGGTCCATGCCGAGCTGGTCCGGGGTGCGGTTGCCGAGCGGGATATAGACGAGGCCGAGCGCCGGATCGGCGCTGAACACCGACCAGCTGTTGGGCGAATTGGGGGTGTAGGTCTCCCCCGCGGCGAGCGGGGTGGTGCGGTCGGGATTGCCGGAATCCCAGTTCCACACCAGGGCGCCGCTGCGCGCGTCATAGGCCCGGATCACCCCGGAGGGGGACTCGTTGGCGTAATTGTCGTTCACAGCCCCGCCGATTATGACGAGGCCGTTCACCACCGCCGGCGGCGAGGTGGAATAGTAGAAGCCGCTGCGCTGGTTCGGCATGTTGGCCCACAGATTCACCGTGCCGCCCTCGCCGAAGCCGGGGCACACCTCGCCGCTGGCGGCGTCGAGCGCGATCAGCCGGGCGTCCGAGGTGGGCAGGAACACGCGCGCCGCGCAGGCGGCCCCGGGATTGGCGGTGTCACGGAAATAGGAAACGCCGCGGCAGGTCTGGTGCTGGCGGTTTCTGTCCAGCCCGCCCTTGGGGTCGAAGCGCCAGCGCTCCTGCCCGGTGGCGGCGTCGAGCGCGATGGCGATGTTGTGCGGGGTGCAGAGATAGAGCAGCTCGCCGACCTTCAGCGGCGTCACCTGATAGGTGGTCTCGGTCACGTCGTCGGGGCCGCGCACGTCGCCGGTCCGGTAGGTCCAGGCGACCTCGAGGTTGCCCACGTTCTCGGGGGTGATCTGGGTCAGCGGGGTGTAGCGCTGGCCCGCGAGGGTGCGGCCGTAATGCTGCCACTCCCCGGCGGGGGTGGGGTCGAGGGTGCCGGCGGTGCCGGAGCCGCTGTCCGCCAGCCGGCCTTCCAGCCGCTGCTCGTCGCGCAGCAGGGAGGCGCCGGCCACGCCGAGGCTGACCAGGATCACCGCCGCCAGCGCCACGCGGCCGGCATCCCAGCGGCGCAGCCCGCCCACCGCCCACGGGGTGAGCAGCCACAGCCCGAGCAGGATGACGAGCCCGCCGCGGGTGCCGAGCGGCCACCAGTCCAGCCCGACCTCCCACAGCGCCCAGCCCAGCGTCGCCGCGACCAGCAGGGCGTAGAGCAGCCGTGCGTGCCGGTTCCGCCGCCAGACGAGGTAGGCGCAGGCGACGAGGCCAAGGCCCAGCGCGGCGTAGAACCCGCTGCCGCCGAGCGCGATCAGCCAGACGCCGCCGCCGAGCAGGAACAGGCCGATGAGGCCCAGGAGAAGGGTGGTGAGAACGCGCATGGGGATTGTGCCGAGCCTGTGCCGGGGTCGGGGCGCGGGCGCCCGATGCGGGTTAACGGGCCGCGCCGCGATGCGTTCCGTGGAGAAGGAAGGCTCCCATTGCCCGGCCACGGCCGGAGAGGCGGCCGGTTGGACGAAGCGGCGGAGAAATGTATGCTGTTGGCAGCGCTGCCAACGAGGTTTCCGTATCGGTAACGGGAAGGCGTGGCCGGTGCCCGGCTCCCGAAGGCGGGGCGGTCATGCGGCGGCGGACGGCGGGCCAAGGCGAAGGCGAGGGCGATGCGGCGGCGGATGGCGGAGCGGTGGTGGCACGGTCGGGGTGACGGCCGACGCGCCGCTCGTGCGCGGAACCGCGCGCGGCACCGCACGTGGAACGCCGTGGCGCCGGCCCGCGCCATCCCCGCTCCACCGCCGCCCGCTTTGGCGGGGATGGCGCCGGTGCGGGTTCCCGCGCCGCCGGCCGGGACGCCGGCACATGGCGGGCGCGCTCGAACCCGGCCTCGAACCCTTCAGGGCCCCATCGCGGCCCGCAACAGGACACTGCCATGACCGAGACCAAGCTCCGCGAGGAGATCTGCCTGTTCGGCCGCTCGCTGTTCGAGCGCGGGCTCACGCCCGGTTCCTCCGGCAATATCAGCGTGCGGCTGGAGGATGGCGGCTGGCTGGTGACGCCCACCAACGCCTCGCTCGGCTTCCTCGATCCCGCCCGGCTGTCGCGGCTGGACGCCCAGGGCCACCTGCTCGCCGGCGACCGCCCGACCAAGGAGATTCCGCTGCACGCGGCGGTCTATGAGACGCGGGGGCCGGCGCGGGCGATCGTCCACCTGCACTCCACCCACTCGGTCGCGGTCTCGATGCTGCCGGAGATCGACCCGCGCGCGGTGCTGCCGCCGATGACGCCCTATTACCTCATGCGGGCGGGGCAGACCGCCCTCGTGCCCTATTACCGCCCGGGCGACCCGGCGGTGGCGGACGCCATACGCGGGCTCGGCGGGCGCTATTCCTCGGTGCTGCTCGCCAATCACGGCCCGGTGGTGGCCGGCGAATCGCTGGAGGGCGCGGTGTTCGCGGCGGAGGAGCTGGAGGAGACGGCGAAGCTCTATCTGCTGCTGCGCGGGCTGAACCCGCGCTATCTCTCGCCGGCACAGGTGGCGGACCTCACCGCGGTGTTCGGCCTGACGCTGCCCGAGCCCGACGCTGGCCATGCCGGCTGCGACGGCCCGGCCTGCAACCACCCCGACCACCACCACCACGGCTGAGGCGGGCCGCGCCCGCCTCAGGGCGTGCCGGCGGCGCGGGTGACGGCGGATTCCAGCCAGTGCGACAGGCTCTGGCCGCTCTCCCGCGCCCGGCTCGCCGCCGCCTCCAGCGTCGCCGGGGGCAGGGCGAGATCGACGATCACGCGGTCGTCGGGCGCCCAGCCATAGACCGCCGCCGCCACCCGGGCGGCGAACTGGCGCAGACGCCGCGCCTTCTCCTCGCCGCCGAGGGCGGGATCATTGGCGATGGCCGGGCAATGCGCGGCGATGAGATGGTCGACCACGGTTCCCGGCGCGGCGCCGTCGCGGCGGAAAGTGTCGACCAGCTCCGCAAGCCGGGCGGGGTCGTCCAGCCCGTCACCCTTCGGCATCTGCCGGCGGAGATCGCCGAGGGTCGGCAGCGCCTCCGGCTGGGTCATGAACGGGCAGAGCGGGGCCGGCTCGGCCGCCTGCGCCGGAGCACCGGCACAGGCGAGAAAAAGAAACAGCGGCAGGGCGAAGATACGCATCGGGAGGGTTCCACGGCCGGGCGCGGCCGGCAGGGCGCCGGCCGCCGGCATGAGGGGGGTGCTCCGGAGATAGGGTCCGGTCGCCCGGTCTGCGAGGGTGGCCGCGGACAGAGGAGCCGTGGGAGCGATCACCCTCGGCTTGTGCTGAAACTCGGGGAGGAGACGCCGCCGCCGCGCTCTGAAGCCTCACGCAGTGGGAACCGTTCCGCCATCGATGACATATTCGGTGCCGGTTATGGCTGCGGCGCGCGGCGATGCCAGGAAGGCGATCAGATCGGCGATCTCACCGGGCCTGACGGGTCGACCGAGCGGAATGCCGCCGAGCGAATTCATGATGATCCTCTTGCCGCCCTCATAGTCGGTTCCGGCCTCCCGCGCGAGCCGTTCCGCGAGCGCCACAGCGGCGTCTGTCTCGATCCAGCCCGGCGACACGCGAACAACGCGGATGCCCCTGGGGGTCACTTCCTTTGACAGGCTCTTGCTGTAGGTCGACAGAGCCGCTTTCGCTGCTGCATAGGCCGTCGTCGATTCCGGCAGCGGCAGTTCGTGCTGGATCGACGTCACATGGATGATGACGCCTGATCCCTGCGTGATCATCGACGGAAGCAGCGTCCGATCGAGCCGGACGGCAGGCATGAGATTGTGATTGATCTCCTTTTGCCATTCCTCATCGGTCAATGCCGCAAAGCCGCCTGCCGGCGCGCTCGATCCTCCAAGCATATTGACGAGGATGTCGATGCCGCCGAATGTCTGAAGCACGTCCTTGGCGACCTTGGTGCAACCCTGTGAGGTCAACAGGTCGGCTGCGATGTAACGGATGTTCCCCGTTCCCTTCTTGGGCACGGTCCTGGCCGTTGCCACGACACGCGCGCCAGCGGCCGCCAATGCCTGAACGACCGCTGCGCCCGCCCCCTTGGTGCCGCCTGTCACGAGGGCACGTTTCCCATCAAGGCCAAGATCGAAGCTCATAGGACGATCTCCAGCCGGGCGATCGCATCACCAGAGAGCGTGAACGCGTAGCGAAGGTCCACGGGGCTCCCCGGAAAATTCCCGGTGAGATGGGCGGTGACGATGATCCTGTCGTCCTGATCGTCAACGGCGACGGGTTCGGCGACATAATCGTATGTCGCGGATGCCTCGAGCTTCCAGGCCGCGATCGCGTCGCGCCCTGTGTACGTCTTCTTCTCGTCGATCACCACGGCATCGGCCGTGAAGCATTCGGCGATCGCCGCACCATCCGTCGCATCCGCGGCAAAGTACTTGGCTATGGGCTTAGGTAGTGCGACGGGCATGATCGATCTCCGGGTTGATCTTGTCTCGGTATCGAAAATGACCTAACTTTCCAAATTCACAAGAACACACGAAAAAGTAAGGTACTTACTGAAAAGTATGTCACACCACTACACGAGAGAAACGGCAGCCCAGGGCATCGAGAACGCGCTGAAGCTCCTCGAGGGGCGCTGGAAGCTGGTGATCCTGTTTCACCTCTTTGGCGGGCATGTTCTGCGCTTCTCCGATCTCGAGCGCGCGATCCCGGGAATCTCCCAGAAAATGCTCATCCAGCAGCTTCGGCAGATGGAAAAGGACGGGATCGTGCGCCGCATCGTCCACCAGCAGGTGCCCCCGAAGGTCGAATATTGCCTCACGGACTGGGGACAGGCCCTGTGCCCGGCTTTGGACGCGCTGCTCACCTGGTCGGCGCAGCGGGAAAGCACGGACGTGGAGCGCGAGGAAGCGACACGTCAGGACTGAGGAATATGAGCTTCATTGAAGGCATGGCCAGAGGACGGGTCGCCTTATCGCCACGTCGCGTCGATGACGACATTGCCGCGGATGCTCTGGTTCGTGTCGTCGATGATGTCGTCGGCGGCCTTGATCTTGCGGCCTCGGCTTCGCGCGCGCGACCAGCGCAGCGACGGGGCGGCCCGGATATCATCCCGGAGACATGCTGCGGTTGTATATCCAGGGTGATCTCGATCAGGTTCGCTCCTCCCGTCTGCTGGAACGCGCCTCCCGCCCGTGTCGAGCGCCCCTGGCGTGACGTTCGCCGTCAGGTTGTGGGGCCCGGTCGAGGTCGCGAAGCCCTGCGCGGTTATAGCCCGTCCTCCGCTCCCGCTCAGTTCCGGCCGCGATGGGCGGAGCGCCATTGATGGGGGGTGTCGCCGACGAAGCGGCGGAACACGGTGGTGAAATGCGCCTGGGTCTGGAAGCCGACGCCGAGCGCGATCTCCACCAGCGGGGTGCGGGTTTCCAGAAGAAGCTGGCAGGCCCGCTCGATCCGGCGCCGCAGCAGATATTCGTGCGGGCGCTGGCCGGTGGCGACCCGGAACTGCGCGGCGAAGTGCATGCGGGAGAGGCCGGCGGCCTGGGCCATGTCGGCAAGACCGATGGGGCGGGCGAGATGGGCGTCGACAAAGGCCACGACCCGCTTCATCCGCCAGGCGACGAGGCCGGATTTCGGCCGCCGCGGCTCCCGCCGGATCGCCGGGGCCGGCGCGCTCTCGGGCGCCGGCAGGCCGAGCTGCCGGGCGACGATGCGGCGCGGCGCGTCATCCTGCAGGGCCCCGGCTGCCACCGCGGCGGCCATGGCCGCCTGCACCGCGTCCAGCAAACGCTGCATCGCCGGGTCGATGGCTTCAACGCTTTCCGGCGCCGCGACATCGCGGGCGCGAAGGGGCGGCATGGCGGCGGCGGGCCGCGCGGGGCGCAGGGCCGCGCCGTCGCGGCGGACATGGCCTTCGGCAGGCAGCGTGACATGGAAGGACACGGTCATTCTCCATCGTCATCGGGGCGGAGCGAGCGACGCCGTCGCGGGCCGGGGCGGAAGCTGCGCGGGAAGGCGCGACGCTGCGCCTGTCCTCGCGAGGCCTTTGCCCGTCAGCCGCGGGGGCGGTGCTCACCGGCGATGGAGGAAGCTTAGAGAAGCCGCGGTGCGGCTCCATTCTACGTGGGGTTCGTCACCCCGTTGATCGGTACATCCCGCACATACCAAGGTATAGGGCGCGGCCGGCGTGGCGGTATCATCGCCCGGATTCGCCGCCGCCCGCGCCTTGTCCCTCGCGCAGGGCGGGCGAGTGGCCCAAACCGCCGGCCGGCCCCGGCCTCTGTCCCCGCAGGGATGCCGCCCGGCGTGGGAACTCGATAGACGTTGCGCGTGAGAATCGTCCCTAGTGGGCGCGGTTCGCCGTCTGCGCCGCCGTCGCCGTGCGGCCCTGAGGCGGGACGCCGGCCGATGCTCGGCCGGACCAGCAGGGGGAGCGCGTGGAGGCATGGTGGACAGCGTCGCATCGGATCCGTCACCCGGGCACGGCCCGGGGCCTTGGCGGTACGGGCCGGCGGCGGACCACAGGGCGGGGATTCATGAGCGTGGCCGCAGCGTGGCCGCCCTTGCCTTCGGCGTGTCCGGCCCCGGCCGATGGCGGCACCAGCCACCTCCGGTGTCCGCCGCGCGCCGGATACCCTCGTGGCGGACGGACCGCCGCCACGCCCGCGCCCCGCGCGGCATGCGGTTCGACATCGTGCCTCCCGTGCTGAAGGAACCTGCCCCGTGACCCTGCGCCCGCAACCCCGCCGTCCCGAACCCGCCGAGCCGCTGGTGATCGTGGTGGACGACGACGCCGCGCTGCGCGACGCGCTGTCCAGCCTGTTCCGGTCGGTCGGCCTGCGGGTGCAGCTCTTCGCCTCGGCGGCCGAGCTGCTGGCGGCCACCTTGCCGGAAGGCCCCCGCTGCCTCGTGCTCGACATCCGCCTTCCCGGCGTGAGCGGGCTCGACTTCCAGGCCCAGCTCGCCCGCTCCGACCGCGACATGCCGATCATCATCATGACCGGCCACGGCGATATCCCGATGTCGGTGCGGGCGATGAAGGCGGGGGCCGTGGACTTCCTCACCAAGCCGTTCCGCGACCAGGACATGCTGGACGCCGTGGCGGCGGCGCTCGAACTCGACCGCGCCCGCCGCGAGGCCCGCCGCGCCATCTCCGACCTGCAGCAGCTCTATGAAGCGCTGACCCCGCGGGAGAAGCAGGTGATGGCGCTGGTCACCTCCGGCCTGATGAACAAGCAGATCGCGGCGGAGATCGGGCTCAGCGAGATCACGGTGAAGATTCATCGCGGCCATGTGATGCGCAAGATGAAGGCGCCCTCGCTGGCCGATCTGGTGCGGATGGCCGAGACGCTGGGGCTTGCCCACGCCAAGGGCTGACCACCAAGGGCTGACCGGCCGCCGGCCCCGGCGGCGCGGGGTGCGGCGTCCGGCTTTGCCGCGCGGCCGGCGCGGGAGGCGCTTGATCTCGTGCATCGACCGCGCCGTGTTCCCGGGCTAAAGCCTGATCGGGTTGAGCCGCCCGGCCCGTGCCGGCCCCCGGAGGGAGGGGCCGACGGATCGGCCGGCTCCGGCCCGGCAGGGACGTGCCGACCGCTACGACCGCGACCAGGACCGCCGGCCCCGGCGCGGCACCGACAGGAGGAACCCCATGACGTCTCCCACCGATCCCGTCCCCTCCCATCTCGCCAGCGCGGCCGAGCTTGACCAGCGCATCGCCGACCTGCGCGAGAACCTGCGCGATCTCGTCGAGCAGGCGGCTGCCTATTCTGGCGCCGAGGATGAGGAACGCAGCGCCGCCCGCATCGCCGAGCAGCAGGAGCGGCTGGACGCGCTGCTGAAGGAGCGCGCCGCGCTGCCGGAGTGACCCGCGCGGCGCTGCCGGTGACGCGCGCGGCAGCGCCAGTGTTCCGTCGCGCCAGTGTCCGGTCGCGGCGAAGGCGCGGCGCCGCCTGCAGCGTGCCGCGCCCCGTCGTCTGCGGGCTTCGGGGCCGGCCGGACCTTTCGGCCGGCGCCGGTACTCGTGAAAGCTCCCGGCACGACGGCGCCGGGAGCCGGCCGTTCAGCCGGCGGTGCGGCGGGCAAGGCCCGCGAGCTGGAGCGCGGTGCCCACGGCGGCGAAGCCGGTGCCGAGCGCCAGCACCGCCCCCCAGCCTCCGGCGCCGAAGGCCAGTGTCGCCGCGGCCGAGCCCACCGCGCCGCCGACGAACATCGCCCCCATCAGCACCGTGTTAAGCCGGGCCCGGGCGGCGGGGCGCAGCGAGAAGGCGATGTGCTGGTTGGAGACCAGCGCGGTCTGCACCCCGAAATCCAGCAGGATCACCCCCGCGACCAGCCCGGCCAGCGAACCCCACAGCCCGAACACCAGCCAGGAGGCGAGGGTGGCGAGCGCGCCGAGCATCACCGCCCGGCTCGGCCCGTGCCGGTCGGCGAAGCGGCCGGCCAGCGGGGCGGCGAGGATGCCGACCGCGCCGACCAGGCCGAACAGCCCGGCCACCTCGGTGCCGAGGCCGAAGCGCGGCTCCGCCAGCCGGAAGGCGAGGATGGTCCAGAAGCTGGAGAACGCCGCGAACAGCGCGGCCTGGGTCAGCGCCGCGCGCCGCAGCGCCGCGAACTCCATCCACAAATGGCCGATCGAGCCCAGCAGGCGGCGATAGGAGAGGGTGGAATCCGGCGCGCTGTGCGGCAGCACCATGGCCATCAGCAGCGCCGCGGCGAGCGCGATCGGCACCGCGAGCCAGAACATCTCGCGCCAGCCGCCATGCGCGGCGACGACGCCGGCCAGCGTGCGGCTGAGCAGGATGCCGGCGAGCAGCCCGGCCATCACCGTGCCCACCGTCGCGCCGCGCCGGGCGGGGGCGGCGAGATGGGCGGCGAGCGGCACGATCTGCTGCGCCACCGTCGCCGACAGCCCGACCGCCAGCGAGGCGGCCACCAGCGTGGCGCCGCCCGGCGCCATCGCCGCCGCCGCCATCGCCGCGGCCAGCAGCAGGAACTGCGCGACGATCAGCCGGCGCCGTTCCACGAGGTCGCCGAGCGGCACCAGCAGGAACAGGCCAAGCGCGTAGCCGATCTGCGTCGCCGTGGGCACGGCGCCGGTGAGGGCGCCGGGCAGGTCGAGCTCGATCACCGCGAGCATGGGCTGGTTGTAGTAGATGTTCGCCACCGCGACGCCGGCGGCGGCGGCCATCGAGAAGGTGGCGATGGGGCCGAGCACGGCCGCCTCGTCCACCGCGTCATGCGTTGTCATGCGGGTCTCTCCTGCGCCCGCCATCGCTCTCGGCGGCGGCGGGGTTTTGTCAGGCCCGTCGCGGTTTGGGTGCGGCAGGCCATCGGGTTGCAGGCAAGATAGACCGTCACGAAAAGCGTTATAGTGGGTCGATCCGATACACGAGTATAACGGGAATAGTGACAATGGACTTCCAGAGCCTCGCGGTGCTGGTGGAGACCGCCTCGGCCGGCAGCCTCGCTGGCGCCGCGCGGCGGCTGCGCCTCACACCGATGGCGGCGACCCGGCTGCTGGCCGGGCTGGAGAAGGAGCTCGGCGCCCGCCTCGTTCAGCGCACCACCCGGGCGCTCTCCCTCACCGAGGAGGGGCTGGCCTTCCTGCCCCATGCCGAGGCGCTGCTGGAGGAGCAGGCCGCGGCCCTGGCGAGCCTCAAGGGGCGGGAGGGCCGCGCCGCCGGGCTGCTGCGGGTCACCGCCTCGCTCGCTTTCGGCCGGCAGGTGGTGGCGCCGCTGATGGTCGATTTCATGCGCACGCACCCGGCGGTGACGGTGGACCTGCGGCTCTCCGACAGTCTGGTCGACATCGTGGCGGAAGGCTTCGACCTCGCCATCCGCATCGCCCTGCTGGAGGACAGCACGCTGGTGGCGCGCCGGCTCGCCGACAATCCGCGCCGGCTGGTCGCGGCGCCGGCCTATCTCGCCGCGGCCGGCCGCCCGGCCCGGCTGGCCGAGCTGGAACGGCACGAATGCCTCACCGTGAGCGGCGCGCCGCACTGGTCGTTCAGCACCGGCGCGGCGACCCGGCGGGTCAAGGCCGCCGGCCGCTTCAGCGCCAATTCCATCGACGCCTTGCACGAGGCCTGCCGGGGCGGGCTCGGCATCGCCAACCTGTCGGAGTGGGACGTGCGGGAGGACGTGGCGCGCGGCGCGCTGGTGCCGCTGGCGCTGGAGGACGCGGAGCCGGAGCCGCTGGCGATCTGGGCGGTCTATCCCACCCGCCGCATGGTGCCGGTGCGGGTGCGGCTGTTCATCGAGGCGCTCGCCGCCCGCCTCGCGCCGGGCTGAGCGGCGCCGTCGCCCGGCGCGCCGATTGCCGGCGCGTCCTCCAACGGGCGCCCGCCGCCCGCGCCTCGCGGGGTGTGCCGGAGGACCGCTCCGCCGCTCAGGCCGCCTCCGGCCGCGGCAGCCAGAGCGAGACGCGGCCGCCGGCGCCGGGTGTGGCGGCGGCGATGCGGATCTCGCCGTCATGGGCGGAGATGATGGTGCGGCACATGGCGAGGCCGAGGCCCATGCCCTGACGCTTGGTGGTGAAGAACGGCTCGAACGCCTTGTGCGCCGCCTCGTCGCTGAAGCCGGGGCCGGTGTCGGCCACCTCCACCAGCACCCCCCGGTCCATGGGCGCGGTGCGCACCGAAAGCACGCGGCGCTCCGGGCCGACCGTTTCCATCGCCTGCACGGCATTGGTGAGAAGATTGATGATGACCTGCTGCAGCAGGATGCGGTCGCCATGGACGAGGGCGCCCGCCGCCTCGAGGCGCGCGGTCAGGGTGACGCCGCGGGCGCCGATGTCGTTGCGCAGCAGGTGCAGCGTCTCGTCCACGAGCACGTCGAGTTCCAGCGCGGTGCGTTCCGGCTCGACCTTGGCCATGAAGCTGCGGACCCGGCGCACCACCTCCGACACCCGCCGCGCCGCGGCCGAGGTTTCCTCCAGCGCGGCGCGGACCTCGCCGAGCTCCGGCGGGTCGCGCTCCATCCACCGTCGCGCCGCGGCGGCGCTGGTGACGATGGCGGCGAGCGGCTGGTTGATCTCGTGGGCGATGGAGGCGGAGACCTCGCCGATGGTGGCGGCGCGCAGGGCGTGGTCCAGCTGGGCGCGGGTGTTCTGCAGCGCCTCCTGCACCTTCAGCCGCTCGGTGATGTTCAGCACGCTCGCCTGCACCCGCTCCAGCGCGCCGTCCGGCGGGAAGTTGAAGGCGACGATGACGCGCAGCACCTCGCCGCGCCGGGTGCGGATCGTCGCCTCGCCCTCGAAGCTCGGCGCCCCGGCGTCGAGGGCCAGCAGGAAGTCGACGAAGCTCTCGGAGGGGTCGGCGAGAAATTCGTCGAGATGGGAGAAGAACTCCTCGCGCGAGGCGACGCCCATGAGCTTCAGGCCGGTGCCGTTGACGTCGGTCACCTGCACCATGCGGCGCAGCGCGCGGACGAAGGCGGGATTCTGCTGGAGATGGGCGGCCATGTCGCCGACGCCGTTCGCCCGGGCCTTCGCGAGCGCCGCCTTGAGCGGGCGCAGGTCGTGCTCCCAGATGGCGACGGCGAGGGTTTCGAAGATGGTGCGGAAGCGCTGCTCGCTCTTCTTCAGCGCCTCCACCGCGGCCCGGCGTTCGGTGATGTCGGTGTTGGTCTCCAGCGTCGTGCCGGAGCGCCGGCCGATCCGCGCCTTCTGCCGCCAGCGGCTGGAAACGTGGATGAGCCGCCCGTCGCGGGTGCGCTGGGTCAGCTCGCCCTCCCAGCTCCCGGAGGCGGCCAGCGCCGTGGCGATGGCCTCGCGCGGCTGGGGAAAGCGGGTCGAGAGCAGGACGTGGGCATCCTTGCCCCAGGCCTCGGCGGAGGACCAGCCGTAGAGCGTCTCGGCGGCCCGGTTCCAGTAGATCACGCAGCCCTGCGCGTCGGAGAGGTACATGGCGTCGCTGGTGACATCCAGCAGTTCGGCCTGGGCCGCCAGGGTCTCGCGCTCGCCGAGCCGCTTCAGGAGGATGAAGGAGGTGGCGACGATGGCGGCGAGGCTGAACAGCAGCCGCAGCACCGCCTCGACACGCGGGTCGTGGCCATGGACCAGGAGGAAGCCCGCCAGCGTGAGGCTGACGCAGGCCGCCGTCCAGAGCTGCAATGCCCGCTCGGAGGTGGTGTCGCCGACGATGAGGAGGACCAGCACATAGAGCACAGCCACCGCGCTGCCGAGCGTGGTGAAGGCGTCGATGGCGAAGATCGCGGCGGCGAGCGCCGCGGCCCCGGCGTGGCGGCCGGCGCGTGCCCCGGCGGGCGGGGCGGCTTGTCTGCGCATGGAGGCATCGTCTGTTGCAAGGATCAGCCGGAGCTGTTTGCCATCATACAGACGAAGCCGCCGCTGGGCAGTGACCTAAGGTAATGCTCGTCTATGCCTGAGTATAGGGTGAGGCGCGTGGCCCGTCGTGCCCCCGGGTCGGGGAACCTGTCGCCCGGGCCGGGCCGCAGCCCAGCGCGCCGCGCGGGGATGGCGGCCGGCCGGGCGGCGGTCGGCTCAGTGCTGGGCGCGGGTGCACTCGTAGAGGAACCAGGTGCGGCGCTCGGCCTCGTCGATCCACACCTCGATCAGGCTGGTGCTGGCGACGTCGTTATACTCCTCGCACACCGCATGCGCGGCGCGCAGGAAGCCGGTGAGGCGCATATTGTCGTCGGCGAGCTCCGCCAGCATGTCCTGCGCGGTGACGTACTCGGCGTCGTTGTCCTCAAGGCGCTGGAGCCGCTGGATATGGCCGATCGACCGCAGCGTGGTGCCGCCGACCTTGCGGGCGCGCTCGGCGATCGCGTCGGTGGTGGCGAAGATCTGGTCGCCCTGCTCGTCGAGCATCAGGTGGTAGTCGCGGAAATGCGGGCCGGAGAGATGCCAGTGGAAATTCTTCGTCTTGAGGTAGAGCGCGAACATGTCGGCCAGCAGGCCGGTCAGCGCCGCGGCGATGTCGCGGGTGGCGTCGGCCCCGAGATCGGTGGGGGTGCGAAGGGGGGCGATCTGGCGCGTCTTGAGCGGGTTCGTGGTCATGGGACACTCCGTGGGCCGGAAGGGAACGCGGAACCGGCCCGGGCGCGGGAGAGGGGGAGATGCTCCCGCGGCGCTTGCGGCCGGTTCCGACGCTTCTGAACCTAGGCGTTCGCCGCGGGCCGCGAAATTGGCCGTTCGGTTGCGCCGCTCATACGAGGATATGGTGCGGCGATCCCCGGCGGTAGGCGCGGATCAGAGCGCCGGTCCCACCGTGCGCTCCAGCCACTCGATCATCTCGGTGCCGTCGAACGGCTTGGCGAGGAAGGCGACGGCGCCGGCCTCCGTCACCTGGCGCCGCAGCCTCTCCTCGGGAAAGGCGGTGATGAAGATGAGCGGGGTGGCGACGCCGCGCCGGCGCAGCGCCGACTGCATCTCGATCCCGCTCATGCCGGGCATCTGCACATCGGTGATGATGCAGGCGGCCTCGCCGAGCAGCGGAGAGGAGAGGAACTCCTCGGCGCCGGCGAAGGTGCCGGTGGCGAAGCCGAGCGAGCGCACGAGGCTGGCGGTCGCGGTCCGCACGGACTCGTCGTCGTCGATGATGGCGATCATCGGTGGTTGGCGCACTCGCAAGACCCTCTGGCACGCCGGACACAGCCGGTCTGTCGCCCCCTGGGGCAGCTATAGCGCTCCTGCGGCGTACAACGAAAGTCATATCAAGGTTTGGTCGGCCGTCGCCGGCGACGGGCAGACGCGGCAAAAAGGCACGGCCGCCGCGCGGGTGCGCGGCGGCCGTCCGAAGGCGTGATCGGCTCAACCCTTGATGAAGGCGAGCAGGTCCGGGTTGATCACGTCGGCCTCGGTGGTGAGCATGCCGTGGGGGTAGCCCTTGTAGACCTTCAGCGTGCCGTTCTTCAGCAGCTTGACGGACAGCAGCGCCGAATCCGCGATCGGCACGATCTGGTCGTCGTCGCCGTGCATCACCAGCGTGGGAACCGAGATGGCCTTGAGGTCTTCGGTCTGGTCGGTCTCGGAGAAGGCCTTGATGCCCTCGTAATGGGCCTTGGCGCTGCCCATCATGCCCTGGCGCCACCAGTTCTGGATCACGCCGGGATACACCTTCGCGCCCTCGCGGTTGAAGCCGTAGAACGGGCCGGTGGGGACATCGAGGAAGAACTGGGCGCGGTTGTCGGCGGTCGCCTTGCGGAAGCTGTCGAACACCTCCAGCGGCAGGCCGCCGGGATTGGACTCGGTCTTGAGCATCAGCGGGGGAACCGCGGAAACCAGCACCGCCTTGGCGACGCGGCCGGCCGGCTCGCCATGCTTGGCCACATAGCGCGCGACTTCGCCGCCGCCGGTGGAATGGCCGATATGCACGGCGTTCTTCAGGTCGAGATGCTCCACCACCGCGAAGGCGTCGGCGGCGTAGTGGTCCATGTCGTGACCCTCGCTGACCTGCGCCGAACGGCCGTGGCCGCGGCGGTCATGGGCGACCACGCGGAAGCCGTTGAGGACGAAGAACATCATCTGGGCGTCCCAGTCGTCCGACGACAGCGGCCAGCCGTGGTGGAACATGATGGGCTGGGCGTCCTTCGGGCCCCAGTCCTTGTAGAAGATGTCGACGCCGTCCTTGGTCGTGACGTAACCCATGGTTTCGTTCCTTTCGGGTGGGGAGGTGGTGAGGGAAGACGAGGGGGTCTGCGCCGCCACCGGGAAGGGCAGGGCGGCGAGCATGCCGGCGCCGAGGCCGAGGGCCATGACGCTGCGCCGGTCGGGTCGAGCGGGGTCGAAGGTCGTGCGGTCGGCCATGACGGGCTCCAGCTTCGGGCATGCCGGCAGCGTTGCGGCGCCCGCTGCGGGCGCCGCCCGTGCCGGGCGAAAGGGTGGTACGGATCGCGGCGCGCCCGGGCCTGACGCTGGGCGCGGTCCGCGGTCCCTGTGGTTGAGCGGAGCGGGTTGCTGCCAAAGGGGGCGCCGCTTTCCGTGACTTATTTAATCGCACACGATTTAATCGTACGCGATATATACTTTCGTCTCGTTGCCGTTCCCTGCGGGGTGGCGGCCTCGGCTACACGCCCCGATCCGGGTGCACGCACCGATGATGGCCGGGGCCTCAAGGGCTCGGGCGGGCGCCCTGCGGCGGTCCGCCCTGTCGGCCCCAGCGGAACGAAGCCTAGAGGGTTGGGGATTTATCTCAATTGAGCCAACGGCTTCCGCACCTAGGCCTTACGCGTGCGCGGGCTATACGTCGGTATGGTGCGGGGCTATGGCTGCGCGGCAGCCGGTCTCCGCGCGCGGCGAGACGGTCAGGCCGCGGCGAGCGTCACCGCCGCCAGCACGGCGTAGCGCGCCAGTTTCGCCACGCTCACCAGCAGCAGGAACACCGGCAAGGGCTCGCGGAGCATGCCGGCCACCAGCGTCAGCGGGTCGCCCACCACCGGGGCCCAGCTCAGCAGCAGCGACCAGCGGCCACAGCGGCGGTACCAGCCCTGCGCGCGGTCGAGCTGCGCCTCGCTCGCGGGAAACCAGCGGGCGTGGCGGAAGCGCTCGATGCCGCGCCCCAGCGCCCAGTTGATCACCGAGCCCAGCACATTGCCGGCGGTGGCCACCGCCACCAGCAGCCAGGGCGGCTGCGCCCCTAGCAGCAGCAGGCCCACCAGCGCCGCTTCCGACTGCATCGGCAGCAGGGTGGCGGCGATCAGCGCGGTGGCGAACAGCCCGGCATAGACGGCAAGGTCGGTCATCGCCGCGCGACACCGACGGGAATGCGGGCGGCGGGGCCGAAACAGGCGGGGTGGGGACGAGGGGAGGCCGGCGCATTCATGGCCTCTGCATAACGCGTGCCGCCGCCGCCGTCGCCCCTGCCGGCAGCACCGGGGCCAGGCACGGCCTTGTCTGCGGCGGCTTCCGGCCTCAGCCGGGCTCGTGGGCGTCGCGGTAGCGGTAAAGCGCCAGCAGGGCCGGGGCGACGCACCGCGCCACACCGTGGAGCGGGTAGGGCGCGACGGCGGTGAGCGGCACCGGCAGCTCCGCCGGGGCCGCCCCCTCGATCGCGTCCGCCAGCACCGGCCCCAGCGCCACCGAGAGCGCCACGCCGCGCCCGTTGCAGGCGATCCAGCTCCATAGGCCTTCCGCGACGCGGTGGAAGCGCGGCATGCGGTCGGCCGTCATCCCGAGCCGGCCGTTCCAGACCCTGTCGAAGCGCGGCACGCCCATCTGCGGGAACAGCGCCGCCAGCCGCACGCCGACGAGGCGCTTCAGCCGTTCGGCGCCGTTCAGCGGAACGATGAGCGCGCCCCCGGTGACGAGCCGGCCCCGGGCGTCCCAGCGGAAGAAGCGCAGGTCGCCATGGGTGTCGGAGAGCGCCTGCCGGCCGGGCAGCACCGTGGCGCGGACCGCCGCCGGCAGCGGCTCGGTCGCCATCTGCCAGGAGAGGACGGGCACCAGCGAGCGGGCGAGGGCCGGGGCGAGGCGGGGCGCGAAGGCGTCGGTATAGGCGTTGGCGGCCATCACCACCTGATCGGCGATCACCCGGCCTCGCGGCGTCGACAGCACCCAGCCGGTCCGGGCACGCGTCAGGCTCTGCACCGGGCTGGCCTCGAACAGCGTGGCCCCCGCCGCTTCCACCACGCCGGCGAGGCCGCGGGCGAGGGCGAGCGGGTTGATGTGGCCGCCGCTGGTGTTGAGCATGGCGCCGTGCCACGCGGACGAGCCGACCAGCCGCGCCGTCTCCGCCGCGTCCAGCAGCCGCACCGGGGCGCTGCGCCGGGCCCAGGCTTCCACCCGCGCCGCCGAAAGCCTGACCCGTCCCGGCGAATGCGCCGGCTGCACCCAGCCGGTCTGCTCCGCCTCGCAGGCGATGGCATGGGCGCGCACGAGGCCGAACAGCGCGTCGGCACTGCCGGCGACCAGCCGCACGAAGCGTTCGCCGGTCTCGCCGTGGCGGGCGACGATGGCGTCGGGCTCGGCCCCGGTGAGGGTGGGGATGACCTGCCCGTTATTGCGCCCGGAGGCGCCCCAGCCCACCCGCGCGGCTTCCAGAACCACCACCCTGTGCCCGCGTCCGGCAAGGGCGAGCGCGACGGACAGGCCGGTGAAGCCGGCGCCGACCACCGCGACGTCGGTCCGCCATTCGCCCTCCAGGGCGGGCCGCGCCGGTGTCTCCGGCGTCACCGCGGCCCAGAGCGTGGCCGGCATGGCGGGCGGCGGCATCATGCGGGCGGTCTCCTCTCGCAGCGGGATCAGGCGGCAACCCGGCCGATATCCAGCGCGCCGTCGAGAAAGTCCACCGCTGCCCGCGCGTGCAGCAGGGTGGAATCGAACATCGGCAGGGTGCTGTCCTCGGCCCTCACCAGCAGGCCGATCTCGGTGCAGCCGAGGATGACGCTGTCGGCGCCGCGCGCCGCCGCGGCGGCCATGATCTCGCGGTAGCGCAGCCGCGAGGCGGCGGTGACCACGCCCTGGCACAGCTCGTCGAAGATGATGTCGTGGATGTCGGTGCGCTCGCCGGCTTCCGGCACCATCGCCTCGATGCCGAAGCGGGCCCGCAGCCGGTCGCGGTAGAAGCTTTCTTCCATGGTGTAGCGGGTGGCGAGCAGCAGCGGCCGGCGCATGCCCGCCGCCGTCAGCGCGTGGCCGGCCACGTCGACGATGTGGATCAGCGGCACCGGCAGGGCGCGGGCGATCTCGTCGGCGACGAGGTGCATGGTGTTGGTGCAGATGAGGATGCTGCCGGCGCCGGCCCGCACCAGCCCCTGCGCGACCGCCGTGAGCCGCGCCGCCGCGAGGTCCCAGCGCCCGGCCTTCTGCAGCGCGACGATCTCGCTGAAGTCGACCGAATGCAGCAGGATATCCGCCGAGGCGAGGCCGCCGCGCCGCTCCCGCACCATCTCGTTGATGGCGCGGTAATAGACGGCAGTGCTCTCCCAGCTCATGCCGCCGATCAGGCCAATGGTGCGCGACATCCGGGCTCTCCCTGTTTTCGAAGCTGCGGAGAGACTAGGCCGGCGGCGTCGGCGAGTCCGCGCGTGCGAAAGCGTCATCTGCTTTCTTTTTGCAAATGGATTGCGTTTTTATTCCGTTACATCGAAAATAATTGCGCATGCTCGCGCTAGCGCGCAAACAGCCATGGAGACGTAGGGTGCTGGATATTCGTGACCGGCGAATCCTCGAAACCCTGCAGGCGGACGCGACAGTGCCTGTCGCCGATCTCGCGGATATGGTGGGGCTGTCGGTCTCGGCGTGCTGGCGGCGCATCAAGGCGCTGGAGGAGGCCGGGCTGATCGCGGCCCGGGTCGCGCTGGTCGACCGGCGCAAGGCCAATGTCGGCATGACCGTCTTTGTCGGCGTGCGCACCTCGCGCCATTCCATCGAGTGGCTGGAGGCGTTCCGAAAGGTGATGGCCGAGATTCCCGAGATCGTCGAGGCCTACCGGCTCACCGGCGATATGGACTATCTCCTGCGCATCGTGGTGCCGGGTGTCGAGGTCTATGACGCCGTGTACAAGCAGATGATCAGCCGGCTCGATTTCACCGACGTCACCTCCTTCATCTCGATGGAGGAGCTGAAATACACCACCGCCATCCCGCTGCGCTACGCCTGAGCCGGCCGCCGGGGAAGGCCCGGCGGCCGGCGCGGCGCGGGCCCTCAGAGCAGGGATTTGGCCAGCAGCATGTGCACGCCCTTGTTGCCGTCCACCATCTGCGTCACCCTCAGGTTGCCGGCCAGCGAGCACAGCATGTAGGCCTGGTTGCGCGAGAGGTTGGTGCGCAGGCACACATGCTTCACCATCTCGCGGGTGGCCTGCCGCGCGGCGTCGTCGAGGTCTTCGTCGAGCCCGATCGACATCAGGTGGGTCGAGCTTTCCGCGAAGGGCCAGTCCAGCTCCATGTCCTTGCGCACGGTGAGGCGGAACGAGCCGGTGACGCCGGTTTCCAGCGCGGTGATGCACACTTCGCCGTCGCCCTGCACGCCGTGGCCGTCGCCGGCGAAGAACAGCGCGCCCTCGTTGAAGACGGGCAGATACAGCGTGGTGCCGGCGCGCAGCTCCTTGTTGTCCATGTTGCCGCCGAAGGCGCGCGGCACCGGCGAGCCGCAGCGGCCCCAGGCCGGCGGCGGGGCGGTGGCGATGATGCCGAAGAACGGATCGAGCGGGATTTCCGTGCCCCACGGCATCACGCACACGTCGCGGGCATGGTCGACCACGGGGTGGATGGTCTCGTAGTCGGTGAACTCGTCTGGCAGGGTGCCGAGCAGCGGCAGGATGGAGACGAAGCCCCAGTCCTGGCGCACCTTCACGTCGAGAATGTCGACCTGCAGCGTGTCGCCGGGGCGGGCGTCCTTCACGAAGACCGGGCCGGTGATGAAGTGCGGGCCGGCGCCCTGCGGCAGGGTGTTGAGCGCGCGCAGATAGTCCTCCGGCACCGGCAGGTTCTCGGGCAGGGTTTCCTTGCCGCCGGCGGGGAAGGAATGCAGCGTGACGACGTCGCCGGAGGCGACCTCCAGCACCGGCGGGGTCGTGCTGTCGAGATAACCCCAGACCATGTTCTCCGGCGTGGCGGGGATTTCAAAGCGGCGCGACATGCAAAACTCCTGGAATGCGCGACGGGAAGGGAACCGGTGACGGGTTTCAGACGGCGATGAAGCGGGTGAGATGATCCCGCGTCATCGTCACGGCGCGGCCGGATTCGACCACCGCGCCGCGGGAGAGGATGACGAAAGCGTCCGCCGTTTCGATCGCGAAGTCGAGATACTGCTCCACCAGCAGGATGGAGATGCGGCCCTTGAGGGCGCGCAGCACCTCGCCGATGGCAGCGACGATGTTGGGCTGGATGCCTTCGGTGGGCTCGTCGAGGATGAGGAGCTGCGGCCGGGTGACCAGCGCGCGGGCAATGGCGAGCTGCTGCTGCTGGCCGCCGGACAGCGCGCCGCCGGAGCGCTTCCACATCTCGCGCAGCACCGGGAACAGGCTCACCGCCTCCTCCATCGCCGCCGTGCCATGGGTGCCGTGGGCCCGGGCGGCGGCCTCGATGTTCTCGCCCACCGTCAATTCGGCGAAGATCTCCCGCCCCTGCGGGACATAGGCGAGGCCGGCGCGGGAGCGCCGGTTGGGCGACCACGCGGTGGCGTCCGCGCCGTCCACCAGCACCCGGCCGGCGGTGGGCGCGAGGAGGCCCATGATGCATTTGAGCAGGGTGGTCTTGCCCGCGCCGTTGCGGCCCAGCACGGCGAGGCACTCGCCCGGCGCGATCTCCAGCCCGACCCGGCGCAGCACCTGCGCCGAGCCGTAATGCTGATCGAGTTCCTCGACGCGGAATTCCATGCTCAGCGCCCCAGATAGACGTCGACGACGCCGGCATCCGCCCGGACCTTGTCCATCGGCCCTTCGAACAGGGTGCGCCCCTCATGCAGCACCGTGACCTTGTCGGCGATACGCTCGACGAAATCCATGTCGTGCTCCACCACCACGATGGCGCGGTCGGGCCGGTTCAGCGCCCGCACCAGCGCGGCGGTGCGCGCGGTTTCCTCATCCGTCAGCCCGGCGACCGGCTCGTCCAGCATCAGCACGCGCGGGTCGGAGGCCAGCACCATGCCGATCTCGAGCCACTGCTTCTGGCCATGGCCCAGCTCGCCGGCGAGGCGGCCGGCCTGGTCGGCCAGTCCCACCGTCTCCAGCACCTCGCCGATGCGGTCCTCCAGCGCCGGGCCTTCGGGCCCGCGGCGGAAGCCGGTACCCGCGCCGATGGCGATGTGCTGGCGCACGGTGAGGCCTTCGAACACGCTCGGCTTCTGGAACTTGCGGCGGATGCCGGCGCGGGCGATAGCGGCCTCGCTGCGGCCGGTGATGTCCTCGCGGCCATCGAACAGGACGCGGCCCTGCTTCGGCCGGGTGATGCCGGAGATGACGTCCAGCAGCGTGGTCTTGCCGGCGCCGTTCGGCCCGATCACCGCGCGCACCTCGCCATAGTCGATGGCGAGGGAGAGGTCGTCTATGGCGTGGAAGCTGCCGAACCGCACGGTCAGCCCATCCACCAGCAGCGCGGTGAGGCTCATGGCCGGGCCTCCCCGACATCGGCGGCGAGCCGGCGCGGGCCCATGGGCCGCACCAGCCGCAGCCGGGCAAGGTCGATGAGCCCGTTCGGGAACACCAGCACCACCAGCACGATGAGACCGGACAGGATGAAGGGCCACACCTCCGGCGCGGCGAAGGACAGCCAGAACTTGATGGCGTTCACCAGCAGCGCCCCCACCACCGCCCCCACCAGATGGCCGCGCCCGCCGATGGCGACCCACACCGCGATCTCGAGCGACAGTTCCGGCGAGAGCAGGCGCGGGTTGATGATGCCGACCTGCGGCACGTAGAGCATGCCCGCCACCATTGCGATGAGCGCGGAGAGGCACCACACCGCGAGCTTCAGCCGCAGCGTCTCGTAGCCCAGTGTGCGCAGGCGGGTTTCGTCGTCGCGGGTCGCCAGCATCAGCGCGCCGAAGCGGCTGCCGACCAGCCAGCGGCAGCCGGCCAGCACCAGCGCCAGCACCAGCAGCGAGGCGACGGCGAGCCCGGTTATCATGCCGCTGGTGCCCATCGGCCAGCCGAACATCACGGAAAAGCCGGTCATGCCGTTATTTCCGCCGAAGCCGGTGTCGTTGCGGAACATCAGCAGCATCGCGACATAGACCAGCGCCTGGGTGATGATGGCGAAATAGACCCCGCCGACCCGCGAGCGGAACGAGACGTAGCCGAACAGCCCGGCGACCAGCGTGGTGAGCACCACCGCCACCGCCAGCGCATAGGGAAAGGCGCCGAAGCCGGCCCAGTAGAACGGGAAGTCCTTCCACCCCATGAACTGCAGGAAGTCCGGCACCGTGCCGGTGACCTCGAAGGAGTGTTTGAGCAGGTACATCGCCACGACATAGCCGCCGAGCGCGAAGAACAGCCCGTGGCCGAGCGAGAGAATGCCGAGATAGCCCCAGATCAGGTCCAGCGAGAGCGCCAGCACCGCGAAGGCGGCGAGCTGGCCGATCGCGTTGGCGAGATAGCGCGACATCTCCAGCGGCGTGCCGGCCAGCAGCGGCAGGGCGGCGGCGGTGGCCAGCAGCAGCGCGAGCACGGCGAGGAAGGGGCGGTCGGCGGTCCAGCGGGTCATTTGCGGCGCCCCTTCACGGCGAACAGCCCTTCGGGCCGCCATTGCAGGAAGGCGATGATCATCAGCAGCACGATGACCTTCGCCGCCACGGCGCCCCACAGCGGCTCGATGAGCACGTTGATCTGGCCGATGCCCAGCGCGGCCACCACCGTTCCGGCGATGGTGCCGACCCCGCCGAGCACCACCACCATGAAGCTGTCGATGATGAAGTTCTGCCCCATCTGCGGGTTCACGCTGTAGATCGGCGACAGCGCCAGCCCGGCGAGGCCGGCCAGCCCCGAGCCGAGGCCGAAGGCCATCATGTCGACCCGGCGGGTGGGAATGCCGATGCAGGCGGCCATGTCGCGGTTCTGGGTCACGGCGCGGATGTTGAGGCCGAGCGGGGTCTTGCGCACCGTCGCCCAGGTGACCAGCAGCGTGACGGCGGCGAACAGGATCGCGAACATGCGGTTCCAGGTGAAGATGAAGTCGCCGATCACCGGCACCCCGCCGGAGACGTAGAACGGCGTCTCGAACTGAAGGTTCTGGGTGCCGAACACGACCCGCACCGTGTTCACCAGGAACAGGCTCACCGCCCAGGTGGCGAGCAGGCTCATCAGCGGGCGGCGGTAGAGGTGGCGCAGCAGCAGCGCCTCCAGCGCGATTCCGATGCCCGCCGTCACCAGGAAGGCGACGGGGATGGCGAGAACGAGATACCAGTCGAGCAGCGCCGGCGCCGCCTGCCGCAGCCCCTGCTGCACCAGCCACGTCACATAGGCGCCGATCATGATCAGCTCGCCCTGGGCGAGGTTGATGACGCCCATCAGGCCGAAGATGATGGCGAGGCCGATCGCGGCCATGAACAGGATGCTGGCGAAGCTGAGCCCGTTATAGAGCGTGGCCAGCGCGTCGCCGAGGGCGATGCCGCGCCGGATGGTGGCGAGACCGGCGTCCACCGCCTGCCGGAAGGCGGGGTCGGCGGCATAGGCGGGGTCCTTCGCCAGCGCCTCGACCTGGGTGAGCGCGCGCCGGCTCGGATGTTCGGCGATGCGGCCGATGGCGCGGATGCGGGCGGCGGGGTCGGCGGCGTTGAGGGCGGCGGTCTGCGCCAGCGTCTCGATGCGCGTCCTGAGGCCGGGATCGGTCTCGCCCTGCGCGGCGGCTTCCAGCAGGCCCTCGGGAAGGGCGGCGGGCCGGCGCTCCAGCGTGGCGAGCGCGGCGGTCCGGGTGGCGGGATCGGCCGCGCTGCGCAGCGCCAGGGCGGCGTCGGCCTGCTCGAACACCGCGCGGTTCTTCAGGCTCAGCACCGGGGTGCGGGCGTCCGGCGCGGGGGCTCGCGGAGCCCTGGTCACAGCATCGGTGCCGGTTGCCGCCAGCACGGCGCCGGTGTCGTCGCAGGCGAGCGTCTTGTCGAGCGCCGCCCGGGCGAGCGGCGCGGCCCAGCCGATCTCCTCGGGCGTTCCGCTCGCCGCGAGGGTGGAGAGGGCCGCCGCGGCCTCGCCCATCTGCCCGGCATTGCCGCAGAGCTTCTCGACGAGAGCGGCGCGGGCAGCCGGCTCCGCGCCGGCCGCACAGGCCGGAGCGGCGATCAGCAGGCCCGCGATCAGCAGGGGGAGGCGCCAGAGCGTCATGTCGGGATCAAGACGGCCGCCCCCAGCGAGGACGGCCGCCCCTCATGCGGGGAGGGAAGGGTGCGGGCTCAGCCATAGGGGCTGAAGGGCACCGGCTTCGGCGTGTCCTTGGACTGCCACAGGATGTCGAAGCCCTGCTTGTCGTTGACCGAGCCGATGAACACGCCGCGGGCGACGTAGTTGTTCTCGCCGGTCATCGAGATCTTGTAGCCCGACGGGCAGTCGAAGGAGAGGCCGGCAAACGCCTTGGACACCTCCGGCACGTCGAACGAGCCGGCCTTGGCCGCCGCCATCGCCCAGAGGTGCACGGAGTCATAGGCCGAGACCATCGGGTCGATGGCGACGTCGCCCTTGAAGGGCACGTTCTTGGCCTTCACATAGTCCGCCCAGTTCTTCAGGAAGGCGACGTTGGCCGGGCCCTTGGCGTTCTGGAGATAGGCCCAGCAGTTGAGGTGGCCCACCAGCTTGGAGGTGTCGAGACCTTCGAGGTCGGCTTCCACCATGTCGAGGCCGAGCACCGGGATGTCGGTCGCCTTGATGCCCTGATTGGCGAATTCGCGCATGAAATCGGGGATGGAGTTGCCCACCACGGTGAGGATCACCACCGGCTGGCCGCCGCCCTGGTCGGCGAAGGCGCGGATCTGGTTCACCAGCGTCTGGAAGTTGGAGAAGCCGAAGGGGACATATTCCTCCTTCCACGCGCTCTCCGGAATGCCCTTGGACTTGAAGTAACCCTTGAGCTGCTTGTTGATGGTGCGCGGCCACACATAGTCCGAGCCGAGCATGAAGAAGCGCTTGGCGGAGACGCCTTCCTCGCCCATCAGGTAATCCACCGCCGGCAGCACCGAGCTGGCCGGGGGCGAGTTCACATAGACGACGTTCTTGGAGTTCTCGTCGCCCTCGAAGTGCAGGGGATAGTAGAGCAGGCCGTTCTCCTGCTCGACCACCGGCAGCACGGTCTTGCGCGACACCGAGGTCCAGCAGCCGAACAGCGCCGCCACCTTCTCCTGCTGCAGCATCTGCTTGGCGGACTGGGCGTAGAGCGGCCAGTCGGAGGCGGGATCGGACACCAGCACGTCGATGGTGCGGGCGTTGACGCCACCCTTGGCGTTGATCTCGTCGGCGGCCATCTTCACAACATAGTTCAGCCGGCCTTCGAGATTGGCCATGGTGCCGGAGGACGAGAACAGGCACCCGAGCTTGACCGGACCCGCCGCCTGCGCGCTGCGCAGAATGGCCGGCATGCCGATCGGAGATGCCAGCCCGGCGGCGGCGAGACCGCTGGCCTGCAGGAAGGAACGCCGCGAAAACTGAGCCATGGACCACCTCAACGGTTCGATGATGGTCGCAATTCTGTTGCGCAGGCCCTCGCGCGCAACTTCATATAATGTTCAGCCCTGCCCAAAGCGGCGCCAAGCCGCCGCCGCCCGCCGGCATTGTGTCAGGATTGCCAATGACACCGCCGCGCCGGGACGCACCCCGTTACGTCCGCGCCCCGGATCCGGGCGGCTCGCGTATCGGAACGGGCGATGTTGCCCTGGGATAAATCCCATTCACCCCGGCGGGAACTGATCTATAGTGATGCCCATAAAAATCGCACGCTTTTGCGATGTGCGGAGCGCGGCCACCGCACGTCCCGCCTCTTCCGCTTGCGCGTGACGCGCGGGTCGCCGAGGGGTTGTCCCGGCCGCGGGGCCTGATCCGTCAACGACTGCCGAGGGCGAGCCATGCGACGTTCGCAGTTCACTGACAGCGAGATCCTCCACCTGATCCGCGAAGCCGATGCGGGGGTGCCGGTCGGCGAGATCTGCCGCACCGCGCAGGTGTCGCTGCGCACCTTCTACCGCTGGCGCCGCCGCTTCGGCGGGCTGAGCGCGCCGGCGGTGATGCAGATGAAGGAGCTCGAAGCCGAGAACCGCCGTCTGCGCGCGATGATCGACAATCTCTCCGCCCGGCTGAAGGCGCCCCCGCCCGGGGAACTGCCGCACCTGCCGGAGCGCCATGGCGCCGGCACTCTCGGCCAGCCGGAGCGTGCCTCGCTGATCGCGGCGGAGCGCTGCGGCGGCGCGGTGGTGGGCCGCTTCGCCTCGGTGCGGATCGGGCGCTGACGCGGGGTCGCCGCCCGGCCGGCCGCGCTCAGTCATGCTGCCGGAGGAAGGCGGAAACCGCCGCGAGGCAGGCCACCTTCTCCTCCACATGGGGCATGTGGCTGGAATCGGCAAAGAGCTTCCAGGTGCAGTCCGGCACGCGCTCGCGATAGGGGCGCACCACCTCCGGCGTCGCCTCGTCATGGGCGCCGGAGATCAGCAGCGTCGGCGCCGCGATGAGGTGGAGCCGGTCCTCGATGGTCCAGTCCTTCATCGTGCCGATGACGTGGAACTCGGTTGGCCCGTTCATGTGGCGGTAGACCGTGTTGTCCTCGTCCATCGCGGCGAAGGTGCGCGCCACCTCCGCCGGCCAGGGCGAGACCCGGCAGACATGGCGATCGTAGAACACGCGGGACGCCGCGATGTAGTCGGGATGGGTCAGGGTGCCGGCGGCCTCATGCGCCAGCAGGGTCGCCTGCACCTCGGCGGGCAGATCGCGGCGCAGCCGGTTGGCCTCCGCCACCCAGGTGTGCATGTTGGCCGGGGAATTGGCGATGACCAGTGCCTTGAGCCCTGCCGGCCGGCGCACGGCGTGCTCGGCGCCCAGCATGCCGCCCCAGGACTGGCCGAGAAAGGCGTAGCGGCCGGAGATGCCGAGATGGGCGAGCAGGTTGTCAAGTTCAGCGAGGAACAGCTCGACCGTCCAGAAATCCGCGCCCTTTTCCGGCAGATGAGTCGAGCGGCCATTGCCGAGCTGGTCGTAATGGATGACCACGCGGCCATCCAGCGCGGCGATGTCCCTGAACGAATCGACATAGTCGTGGGTGCAGCCCGGCCCGCCATGGGCGACCACCAGCGGCAGCCGCTCGCCCGTCAGCGTGCCCGTCACGCGGTACCATGTCCGGTAGTCGCGGAACGGGGCATGGCCTTCCAGCGTGTCGATGGCACTCACGCGCAGTCTCCTCGGCGGGGATCGGGAATGCCGGGAGAATAGGAAGGCAACGGCCGCCGCGTCAGCTATCACAACTGATAGGACCGTCGCCGTTCCCGCGCCCCGGGCGGGCGCGTCAGTCCAGCGGTCCGTCCAGCAGGTGCAGCCGGGCCGCGAGAACGGCGGCGTGCATGCGGTTGCGCGCGCCGAGCTTGCGGGTGGCGGCGTTGAGGTGCATCACCACCGTGGGTACCGAGCGGTCGATGAGGCGGGAGATTTCCTTGGCGGAGAGCCCGTCCGCCGAATGGCGCAGGCATTCGCGCTCCCGGGCGGTGAGCCGCGCCGGCCCGGCGGTCCGCCGCACCTCGCTGAGCGAGCCGGCCGCCTCGCGCTGGAAGATGTGGGCGGCCAGCCCGACCTCGGCGAGGCACAGACGGGCCTCGCGCTCACACCGCCCGGCCTCGCCGCTGCGGGTGCCGGTGACGGTGGCGTAGTCGCCCCCCGGCATATGGATGGGCACGGTGACGCCGGCGGTGAGGCCGCGCTCGGCCAGGAAATGCGCCACCGGGGCGCTTTCCTCGGTGAGGAAGGCGCGGATCAGCGTCTCCGCCTTGGGATCGTAGTTCCAGAAGAACGGCGCGGTGGTGCGCACCGCGACCCGCTGCACCGGGTCGAGCCGGGCATAGCCATGGCCGGACCAGTAGTCGCGCATGGTCTCGTCGATGTTCCGCAGCTCCAGCACGGCGGGCAGCATCATGCGGCCGTCGAGCCCGTAGCGGGTGAGGGTGTAGTCGTAGATCAGGGTGTCGAAGCCGTAGTCGCGCATCACGCCGTACAGCCGGTCGATATGCTCGGAAAGCGTCGCCCCGCTGCGCAGCCGCTGCTCGATCGTGGTGACGTCCGGCATCGCCCTTGTCCCTGTGGTCGCCTGCGGGCACGCCGGAGGCCAGCCCGCGGCGGGAACCCTATCACTTCTGATAGCTGGCGGGCACCGGCAATTCCGCTGAAAATTAAGCGTGCATAAGACTTGGGCAGCCCTCGCGCGGCTGGCGTCACTTTCGGCCCACTATAGGGAAGACAATCCGGCATGCTGCTGCGGCCCGCCTCGTTTCGTACCACCGAACAGCGTCGGTGTGCGGGCATGCTCGACTTGCCGGCCTGGCCACGTGCGGGAAAATCGGCGCCGTTCGTCCATTTTCCTCTCCGCCGCCCGGGCTGACCCATGCACCGTTACCGTTTCATCCTGACGCGCCCGCTGCAGTTTCTGCCGGTGGTGCTTGGCGTCAGCCTCATCACCTTCGTGCTGGTGCGGCTCATTCCCGGCGATCCCGCGCGGGTGCTGCTCGGCGCCCGCGCCACCCCCACCGCCATCGCCAATATCCGCGCCCAATACGGGCTCGATGAGCCGATCTGGCTGCAATACCTCTACTTTCTGCGCAACCTCGCCCATGGCGAGATGGGCACCTCGATCGTGTTCCGCATCGACGTGCTCGACCTCATCGTCACCCGGATCGAGCCGACCGTCGCCCTCGTGCTGGCGAGCGTGCTGCTCTCGGTGCTGATCGCGGTGCCGCTGGCGGCGCTGGCGGCGCGCAACCGGGGGCGGCCGGTCGACCATCTCGTGCGCATCGTCTCCACCTTCGGCATCGGCTTTCCCCCCTTCTGGCTGGGACTGATGCTGATCCTGTTCCTCGCCGTGCAGGTGCCGCTGTTCCCGGTTTCCGGCTATGGCACCAGCGTGGGTGAGAAGCTGGCCCATCTCGTCCTGCCCGCGCTCACCGTGGCGCTGTCGCTCTCCACCGTGCTGCTGCGCTCGCTGCGGGCGGCGATGATCGAGGGGCTGAAATCGGACGTCGCCACCGCCGCCCGTGCGCGCGGCATGCCGGAAGGGGTCGTGTTCTGGCGCCACGTTCTGCCCAATGCGGTGGCGCCGACCATCAACCTGCTGGCGGTCAATGTCGGCTGGCTGATCGGCAGCACCGTCGTGGTCGAGAGCGTGTTTGCCCTGCCGGGTATGGGGCAGCTGCTGGTGCGGGCAATTTTCTCCCGTGATTACATGGTGGTACAGGCTATCGCCATGGTCTTCGCCTGCGCCACCGTGCTGGTGAACCTCGCCGCCGACATCGCGACCGTGGCGGTCGACCCGCGGGTGAAGCTGTGAGCGCCGCGATGCTGCACACCCGGCGTCCCGCCGCGTTGACGGCGGGGCTCGCCATCCTCGCCCTGTTCGTGCTGGCGGCGCTGCTCGCCAACCTCGTCGCGCCCTATGACCCGATCGCGCAGGACGGGGCCGCCCGGCTGGTGGCGCTGAGCTGGGCCCACCCCTTCGGCACCGATAATTTCGGCCGCGACATTCTCTCGCGGGTGATCCACGGCGCCCGGGTCGACCTGCAGATGGCGCTGATCGGCGTGTTCTTCCCCTTCGTCATCGGCACCGTCATCGGCTCGCTGGCGGGCTTTGCCGGCGGGGTGGTGGACGCGGTGCTGATGCGGCTGATCGACATCATCCTGGCCTTTCCCTTCCTGGTGCTGATGCTCTCCATCATCGCCATCCTCGGGCCGGGATTGACGAGCTTTTACATAGCGATGGCGCTGGTCGGCTGGGTTTCCTACGCCCGGCTGGTGCGGGCGCAGATCCTGGTGCTGAAGAGCGCGGACTATGCGGTGGCGGCGGCGAGCCTCGGCTTTTCCCGCCCGCGCATCCTGTTCCGCCACCTGCTGCCCAACGCGATCGCCGGCTCGCTGGTGTTCTCGATGTCGGATGCGGTGCTGGTGCTGCTGTCGGGCGCGGCGATCAGCTATCTCGGGCTCGGCGTGCAGCCTCCGGTTGCGGAGTGGGGTGTGATGGTTGCGGAGGGCCAGCCCTTCGTCACCCAGGCGTGGTGGATCACGCTGTTCCCCGGCCTTGCCATCGTCTTGCTGGCGTTCGGTTTTTCCATGCTCGGCGATGCGCTGGGCGAGCTGATGGGGGTGCACGAATGAGCGCCCCGCTGCTCTCGATCCGCGACCTCGACGTCGTCGCCCGCAGCCGGGAAGGCGACCGCCCCTTGCTGGAAGGCATCTCGCTCGACCTCGCCCGCGGCGAGGTGCTGGGCCTCGTCGGGGAGAGCGGCTCGGGCAAGAGCCTGCTGTGCCGCACCATCGTCGGGCTGATGCCGTCGCCCGCGCTGGTGCGGACGGGTGGAAAAATTCTGCTGAAAGATCAGGACATTGCCGGTGCCGATCCTGCCAGCCTGCGCCGGCTGCGGGGCGCCGAGATCGGCATGATCTTCCAGAACCCCTCCAGCCATCTCGACCCGGTGATGCGGATCGGCGACCAGATCGTGGAGGGGATCGCGTTCTATCGCGGCCTCGGCCGGGCGGCGGCGCGGGAGGCGGCGCTGGAGATCATGGCGCAGGTGGGCTTCACCGACCCGCCGCGCCAGTTTTCCAGCTATCCCCATGAGTTCTCAGGCGGAATGCGGCAGCGGGCGATGATCGCCATCGCGCTCGGCTGCGACCCCGAGCTGCTGATCGCGGATGAGCCCACCACCGCGCTCGATGTCACGATCCAGGCCCAGATCCTGAGACTTCTCATGGAGTTGCGGGCGAAGCGGGGGCTTTCCATCATCCTCATAACCCACGATCTCGGGGTGGTGGCGCAGACCTGCGACCGCATCGCGGTGATGCGGCAGGGCCGGGTGGTGGAGGTGGGGGAGAAGCGGGCGCTGCTGCGGGCGCCGCAGGCCGCCTATACCCGCAGCCTGATCGCCAGCCACCCCTCCATGCCGGTGGAGGATGAGTGCGGTGAGGTGGACGATGTGTCCGATCACCCTGTCGCGGCGACCGATGTGGCCGGCGTGGCCGGGACGCCGGCGCCGGCCGCCGCTCCCGCGACGCCGGGAAGGCCACGGCCGCTGGTCGAGATCGACGACCTCCGGGTCTGCTTTCCCGCCGGCGGGGGCCTGTTCTCCCGCCGCCGCAGCTTCGCCGCCGTCGACGGGGTGTCGCTGAGCATCCTGCCGGGCGAGACGGTGGGGGTGGTGGGGGAGAGCGGCTCGGGCAAGTCGACGCTGGCCCGCGCCATGCTGGGGCTGACCCCGCTCACCTCCGGCCATGTCGCCTTCGAGGGGGAGAGCCTGGCGCTGAAGCCGCGCGCCACCCGCGAGCGGCTGCACCGCCACGCCGCGATGGTGTTTCAGGACCCGTTCAACGCGCTGAACCCCCGCTTCACCATCGGCGAGACGCTGGCGGAGGTGCTGCGGGTGCAGGGCAAGGTGCCGGCGGCGCGGATTGCCGACCGGGTCGGGGAGCTGCTCGACCTCGTGGAGCTGGACCGCAGCTTCGCGACCCGCCGGCCCCGCTCGCTCAGCGGCGGCCAGTGCCAGCGCGCCGGCATCGCCCGGGCGCTGGCGGTGGAACCGCGCCTCATCGTCGCCGACGAATGCATCGCCGCGCTCGACGTCACCATCCAGGCCCAGATCGTCGCGCTGTTCCGCCGGCTGGTGCGGAGCATGGAGCTGACGCTGGTCTTCATCGCCCACGACCTCGCGGTGGTGCGCCACCTCTGCGCGCGGGTGGTGGTGATGCACCACGGCCGGGTGGTGGAGGAGGGGCCGACCGAGGCCGTCTTCGCCCGGCCGCGGCAGGCCTACACCGCGAACCTTCTCGCCGCCGTGCCCAGCATCGACCCCGGGCAGAGCCTGTTCGGGCCCGACCCCCGCCTCACCGTCTCCCCCGTCCCCGGAACCTCCCGCCAAGGAACGAACCCATGAAAAGGCACCTGAAGAAGGCCGGCCTCGCCGCCTTCGCCGCCCTGCTGTCGCTGTCCGCCAGCCACGCCGCCTTCGCCGCCGGCGTGCTCACCATCGGCCGCAACGAGGATTCCACCACCTTCGACCCCATCAAGTCGGCGCAGAACGTCGACAACTGGGTGTTCTCGAACGTGTTCGACGTGCTGGTGCGGGTGGACCGCAGCGGCTCCAAGCTGGTGCCCGGCCTCGCCGAGAGCTGGACGATCTCCGAGGACGGCCTGACCTACACCTTCAAGCTGCGCGACGCGACCTTCTCCGACGGTTCGCCGGTGACGGCGGAGGACGCCGCCTTCTCGCTGCTGCGCATCCGTGACGACAAGGGCTCGCTCTGGTCCGACAGCTTCAAGATCGTCGACACCGCGACCGCCGCCGACCCGAAGACGCTGGTGGTGAAGCTGAAGAGCAAGTCGGTGCCCTTCCTCGCCATGATGGCGCTGCCCAACGTCTCGGTGCTGCCGAAGAAGGCGGTGGAGGCCGACCCCGACGGCTTCGCCCAGAAGCCGGTGGGCTCGGGCGCCTTCAGCGTGGCGGAATGGCGCCGCGGCGACCGCATCATCCTGAAGAAGAACCCGCGCTACTGGGACGCCGGGCATGTGAGCCTCGACGGTGTCGAGTGGATCGTCATTCCCGACGACAACACCCGCATGCTGAACGTGCAGACCGGGCAGATCGACGCCGCCATCACCGTGCCGTTCTCGCGGGTGTCGGAGCTGAAGAAGGACCCGAACCTCGTGGTGGAGATGGACCCCTCGACCCGCGAGGACCACCTGCTCATCAACCACGAGCACGGCGCGCTCGCCAAGAAGGAGGTTCGCGAGGCCCTCGATCTCGCGATCGACAAGAAGGCGATCGTCGACGCCGCCACCTTCGGCATCGGCGAGGTGGCCTATTCCTACATCCCCAAGGGCGCGCTTTACCACTACGCCCAGAACCTGCAGCGGCCCTATGACCCCGCCAAGGCCAGGGAGATGCTGAAGGCGGCCGGGGCGTCCGACCTCACGCTGAAATACATCGTCAATGCCGGCAAGGAGACCGACGAGCAGATCGCGGTGCTGATCCAGCAGCAGCTCGCCCAGGCCGGCGTCAAGGTCGACCTGCAGAAGGTCGATCCCAGCCAGAGCTGGGACATGCTGGTGAACGGCGACTACGACATCTCGGTGATGTACTGGACCAACGACATTCTCGACCCCGACCAGAAGACCACCTTCGTGCTCGGCCACGACACCAACCTCAACTACATGACCCGCTACAAGAACGAGGAGGTGAAGGCGCTGGTGGAGGCCGCCCGGCTGGAGACCGACCCGGCCAAGCGCGAGGCGATGTATGTGCAGCTCCAGAAGATGGCCAAGGGCGACGTCAACTGGATCGACCTCTATTACAGCCCCTACGTGAACGTGACGCGCAAGAACATCGAGGGCTTCTACCAGAACCCGCTCGGCCGCTTCTTCCTCGAGGACACCGTGAAGAACTGAGCCTCGCCGGAAACCGGCCCGAGCCTCGCCCGAGGCTGGCGCGCCCGTCCGGTCCCGCAAGGGGCCGGGCGGGCGTTGCCGTTCTGGCAGGCCCGGCGGCCCGGCCGCGGCGGGATTGCGGCGCCGGGCCGGCTGGAGGAAACGGGTTGCCGCGCCCCGCGCCGCGCCTTGGCGACGGTGTCAGGGCCGCGGCGGCTTGCGGCCCTTGCCGCCGGCGGGGCCGCTCTTGGGCTTGCCGGCAAAGCCGCCCGGCCGTTCCCGGCCCGGCGCGGCGTCGTTGGACCGGGCCGGGCGCTTGCCCGGGCGCGGCGTGTCGAAGCCGGGCTTGTCAAAACCCGGCTTGTCGAACCCCGGCTTTTCGCGCGCCGGCTTCTCGTAAGCGGGCTTGCCACGGGCCGGCTTGTCGTAGCCGGCCTTGGCATAAGAAGGCTTGTCATAGGCCGGCTTGGCATAAGAAGGCTTGTCATAGGCCGGCCGGTCCTCGGCCGCCTTCTCGCGCGGGGGCTTGCCGTAAGCCGCCCGGTCGGAAGCGATGGGGTCATAGGCCGGCTTGCCATGGGCGGGGCGGGGCCGGGCCGGGCGCTCGCCTTCCGCCGCCTCGCCGGAGGCGACGTCCCGCGCCGGGCGCCCGCGCGAGGGCCGTTCGCGGGCCTCCTCGCCGCGGGCGCGGTAGGGCGCGCGGGCGCGGGCCGGCGGCTCGGTCCGCCCGGCGGGCGGGCCGCCCGGCAGTTCCTCGATCACCACATCCGTGCCGTCCGGCTTGCGCGCCGCCTTGGCGAAGCGTTCCGCCGCCGCGAGCCCGACCTCGAACGCGGTCTCGGTATCGAAGATGCGGATGGCGCCGATGTCCTGCCGGGTGACGTTGCCGCGCCGGCAGATCAGCGGCAGCAGCCATTTCGGGTCGGCATTGCTGCGGCGGCCGACATTGAGCCGGAACCACGCGCTGCCGCCCGGGCCGGCGGCGTCGTCGAAGCCGCGCGGCCGGCGCTCGCGGGCGCGGGGCTCGCCGGGATCGCTCACCTCCTCCGGCGCGGGCAGGCCGGCGCGGTAGAGCCGCACCAGCGCGGCGACCAGATGGGCGGCGTCGCGGCTCGCCAGCAGCGCGCTGGCGGCGGCGGCGTCTTCCTCGCCCGGCTCCTCCAGCAGCAGCGGGTCGCGCAGCATGCGGTCATGGTCGAGCTTGCGCACATCCTCGGCGGTGGGCGGGCCGGACCATTCCGGCGCGATGCCGAGCCCGGCCAGCAGGTCCTCGGCGCGGCGGCGGCGGAACGGCGGCACCATCAGCACGCTCACGCCCTTGCGGCCGGCGCGGCCGGTGCGGCCGCTGCGGTGCTGCAGGCTCTCCGCGTCATTGGGCAGGTCGGCGTGGATGACGAGGCCGAGATTGGGCAGGTCGATGCCGCGGGCGGCGACGTCGGTGGCGACGCAGACCCGGGCGCGGCCGTCGCGCAGCGCCTGCAGCGCGTGGTTGCGCTCGTTCTGGCTCAGCTCGCCCGACAGCGCCACGGCGGAGAACTGCCGTTCCTGCAGCGTGGCGTGGAGGTGGCGCACCGCCTCGCGGGTGTTGCAGAACACGATGGCGGTGGGGGTGTCGTAGAAGCGCAGCACGTTGACGACGGCGTGCTCCAGCTCCTTGGGGGCGACGCGGATGGCGCGGTATTCGATGTCGGCATGGCCGCCCTCGGCGCTCGCCACCTCGATGCGCAGCGCCTCGTTCTGGTAGCGCTTGGCCAGCGCGGTGATGCCGCGCGGCAGCGTCGCGGAGAACAGCAGGCTGCGCCGCTCCGGCGGGGTGGCGTCGAGGATGAATTCCAGGTCCTCGCGGAAGCCGAGGTCCAGCATCTCGTCGGCCTCGTCCAGCACCGCGACGCGCAGCGCCGAGACGTCGAGCCGGCCGCGTTCGATGTGGTCGCGCAGCCGGCCGGGGGTGCCCACCACGATATGGGCGCCCTGCGCCAGCAGCCGCTGCTCCTGGCGCGGGTCCATGCCGCCGACGCAGGAGACGATGCGCGCGCCCGTCGCGGCGTAGAGCCAGACGAATTCGCGCTGCACCTGCAGCGCCAGCTCGCGGGTGGGCGCCACCACCAGCGCCAGCGGAATGGTCGCCGGGCCGAACTGCTCGTCGGTGCCGAGCAGGGTCTCGGCGGCGGCGAGGCCATAGGCCACCGTCTTGCCGGAGCCGGTCTGCGCCGAGACCAGCAGGTCGCGCCCGGCGGACTCGGGGGCGAGCACCGCGAGCTGCACCGGGGTGGGGTTGGTGTAGTCCCGCTCCGCCAGGGCGCGGGCAAGGGCGGGATTGGAGGTCATGAAGGGCATGGCGGGTCCGGCCTATCTCGTCTTGTCGTCAGGCGTCGAACGGAGCCATCGGATGTCGTGAACGCTCTCTTTAATCGAGCCGGCGCGCCGACACCACGGCCGGCGGCGCATCTTCGCGCAGAGGCGCCATGCAGCGGCGCGGGGCCTCGCGGCGCGGCGGGCGATGTTGGGAGTGCGCGCGGTTCACCGGCCGGCGGGGCGGGCCCGGCCGGGGGGCGGGGGTGAGCGATCGCGGTGGATGCCGGACGGTTTTACCGTGGCCCACCGCCGCATTCGCCTGCCATAGTCGGCGCGCCGGACCGATTCCGCCGCGCGTCCGTGGCGGCCGGCGTGTGCGGGAGGGATGATGAGCGAGCATGTCCGGGTCGTGGTGATCGGCGGCGGGGCGGTGGGGGCGAGCTGCCTCTACCATCTGGCGAAGCTCGGCTGGACCGACGCGCTGCTGATCGAGCGCAACGAGCTGACCTCCGGCTCCACCTGGCACGCCGCCGGCAACGTGCCGACCTTCGCCGCCAGCCCGACCCTGCTGAAGCTGCAGAACTACTCCGCCGCGCTGTACCGCCGGCTCGGCGACGAGGTGGACTACCCCATCAACTACCACGTGGTCGGCGCGCTGCGCCTCGCCCACACCGCCGAGCGCATGGCCGAGTTCCACCATATCGCCGCCATGGCGCGGATGAACGGGATGGACTTCGAGGTGCTGCCGCCGGAGGCGATTCCCGAGCGCCACCCCTTCATCGGGCTGGACGACCTCGTCGGCGCGCTGTGGGACCCCTATGACGGCGACATCGACCCCGCCCAGCTCACCCAGGCGCTGGCCAAGGGCGCGCGCGACCTCGGCGCCCGCATCCGCCGCTTCACCCGCGTCACCGCGCTGGCCCGCACCCCCGGCGGGGAATGGAAGGTCACCACCGACCAGGGCGAGGTGATCGCCGAGGTGGTGGTGAACGCGGCCGGCTACCGCGCCGGCGAGATCATGGCGCTGCTCGGCCGGCATCTGCCCATCGTCTCGCTGCAGCACCAGTATCTCGTGACCGAGGACGTGCCCGAGGTGCTGGCCCACAGCGCCCGGCTGCCGCTGATGCGCGACCCCGATGTCGGCTATTATCTCCGGCAGGAGCGCGGCGGCTTCATCCTCGGCCCCTATGAGCGCGACCCGCGGCCGATGTGGCTGGAGGGCATCCCCGACGATTTCTCCTTCCAGCTCTGGGACCAGGACCTCGACCGGCTGGAGAGCGGCATAGAGGCGGCGATGGAGCGGGTGCCGGTGCTCGCCGCCGCCGGCATCCGCCGCGTCGTCAACGGGCCGATCCCCTATTCGCCGGACGGCAACCCCTATATCGGGCCGGAGCACGGCCTGCCGAATTTCTTCCACTGCAACACCTTCAGCTTCGGCATCGCCCAGGCCGGCGGCGCCGGCAAGTCGCTGGCGGAATGGGTGGTGGAGGGCCGGCCGGAATGGGACCTGTGGTCGCTCGACCGCCGCCGCTACACCGGCTACGCCGACGACGCCTTCACCGTGGCGCGCGCGGTCGAGATCTACCAGAACGAATATGCCCCGGCCTTTCCCCATGAGGAGCGCCCGGCCGGGCGGCCGCAGCGGCGCTCCGCGCTCTACCCCGCGCAGGCCGCCGCCGGCGCGGTGTTCGGCCTGCGCAGCGGCTGGGAGCAGGTGGTCTATGTCGACCCGGAGGGGGTGGCGCCGCAGCCCTCGCTCACCTTCGGCCGGGTGCGCAACTGGTTCGACCTCGTCGGCGCGGAGGTGGCGGCGGTGCGCGGCGCCGCCGGGCTGATCGAGCTGCCGGGCCTCGCCCGCTTCCGCATCGAGGGGCCCAGGGCGGCGGCCCATCTCGACCGGGTGCTGGCCTCGGCCCTGCCGGCGCCCGGCCATGCCGCCCGCGCTTTGGCGCTGGCGCCCGATGGCGGCCTTGCCAGCGACCTCTTCCTCATCCGCACCGGGCCCGAGGCCTTCCTCGCGACCGCCCCGGCGGCGGCGGAGTGGCACGATGACGACGTGCTGCGGCGCGGCCTGCCGGCGGACGGCACGGTGACGATCCGCGAGGCCGGCGCGGAGGAGACGGTGCTGCTGCTGGCCGGCCCGCAGGCGGACGCCATCCTCGGCGCGCTCACGGCGGCCGATCTCTCGACAGGCGACTTCCCGCCGCGGGCTGCACGGCCGCTCGTCGTGGCCGGGGTCGAAGTGCTGGCGGTGCGCGCGGGCTGCGGCGGGGAGCCGGGCTGGCAGCTTCATGTGGCGATGGCGGCGGCGCCCGGGCTTTACGCTGCGCTGCTCGCCGCCGGGGCGCCGCTGGGGCTGCGGCCGTTCGGCGCCTATGCGCTGGAGTGCCTGCGGCTGGAGGCCGGGGAGCCGGCCTGGAAGGTGGATATCGGCTTCGGCGAAACCCCGTTCGACGCCGGCCTCGGCGGCGCGGTGGAGGTGGGGAAGGCGGGCTTCGTCGGCCGCGACGCGCGGCCGGGGGAGGGCGCGCCGGTGGCGCGGCGGCTGGTGACCTTTACGCTGGCCGAGCCGGGCGAGGCCGACGCCCCGGCGGGGGCCCCGGTGTTCGCTGGGGATGCCTGCATCGGCGTGGTGACCTCCGGCGGGTGGAGCTACACGCGGGGCGCCAGCCTCGGCCTCACCTCCGTCGCGGCGGGGCAGGGGCTGCCCGGCGCCGAGGTGACGATCGAGGTGTATGGCCAGCGCCGGCCGGCGGTTCTCGGCGCGGGGCCGGCGCCGGTCGCCGGCTGAGCGGGGCCGGCCGCCCGATGAAAGAGGGCGGCGTCGCCCGGGCGACGCCGCCCCAAGTCGGGGGGAGGAACGTGAAGCGACACGTCATGGCGGGAAGGTGCCGCGGCGCGGGCGCGGCGTCTTTCCAATCCGCCGCTTCGGCGCCGCACCCCGCCCTTCACGCCTCACGCCCGGGCTGCGCGGCGAAATAGGCCGCGACATGGGCGGCGAAGCGGGAGAGGAGGCCGCGCGACGGCCCCGGCCGGGTGGCGAGGACGATGCCGAGCGGGCGCACCGGGCCGGTGAGCGGTAGCGTCCGCACCCGGCGCCCGTCATAGGTGTCGGCGCCGTGCGGGCGCATCACCAGCAGGGTGAAGCCGAACCCCGCCGCCACCGCGCAGCGCACCCCCTCGATCGAGGTCGAGACATAGGCAATGGGCGGGCTGATGCCGCCCTCCGCCAGCAGCTCCTCGAAATAGGCCCGGCTTCCCGGCCCGTCGAGCATGACATAGGGCTCCTGCGCCAGCTCCTCCATGGCGAGCGCGGCCCGCCCGGCGAGGCGGTGGTCCTCCGCCAGCACCACCATCGGCTTCAGCGCCGCCAGCTCGACCCGGGCGAGGCCGGAGAGGTCGGCGCCACGGTCATAGGTCAGGGCGGCGTCGATGGTGCCGGCCCGCACCGCCTCCGCCAGCTCGGTCAGCGCCATCTCCTCCGGGCGGACGATGACGCCCGGCGCCGCCCCGGCGAAGCCGCGGATGATGTCGGCGGCGTAGAACGGGGCGAGGGTGCGGAACACGCCGAGCCGTATCTCGCCCGCCGCCTCCGCCGCCAGCGCCCGCGCCTCGCGTTCCACCTGCGCCGCGCCGTCCAGCAGGGCGCCGGCATGGCCGAGGAAGGCGCGCCCTTCCAGCGTGAGGGTGAGGCCGCGGGCATGGTGGCGCTCGAACAGGGTGAGCCCGGTCACCGCTTCCAGCTTTTCCAGCGCCTGCGCCACCGAGGGCTGCGAGATGTTGAGCGCCCGCGCCGCCGCCGCGATGCCACCCTGTTCGGCCACGGCGCGGAAATAGCCGAGCTGGCGGAGCGTGAAACGAACCATATTCTTCCTTCGCCAGACCTCGGTTATTCGAGGTTTTATGGAGGTTAGAACGGCGCCACTCTGGAGGCCAGTCCGCACCGCGTTTCGCCCGCCCCCCTTTTCGCACAAGGCCCCGCCATGCCGCCGCTCCCGCCCGCCGCCGAACTTCTGGCCACCGCCGCCCGCCCCTTCGAGGACGCCCGCGCCATGCCGCCGAGCGTCTACACCAGCGCCGACTTCCTCCAGCGCGAGCTGGACACCATCTTCGCCCGCGAATGGATGTGCGTCGGCCGGGCGAGCGCGCTGGCCGAGCCGGGCGACTACCTCACCTATGAGCTGGCCGGCCAGCCGGTGATGGTGCTGCGCGACCGCGAGGGCGGGGTGCGGGCCTTCTCCAATGTGTGCCTGCACCGCATGTCGACCCTGCTGGAAGGGCGGGGCAACCGCCGCAGCATCGTGTGCCCCTACCACGCCTGGACCTATGGGCTGGACGGGCGGCTGCGCGGGGCGCCGTTCATGGCGGAGACCACCGGCTTCTGCAAGGAGGACTACGCCCTGCCGGCCATACGCTGCGAGGAGTGGCTGGGCTGGATCTACATCACGCTGAACGACGACGCCCCCGCCGTCGCCGAGACGCTCGCCCCGCTCACGCCGATGATCGCGGACTACGGCATGGAGAACTATGTCGAGTGCTTCCGCGAGACCCATGTGTGGGACACCAACTGGAAGGTGCTCGCCGAGAACTTCATGGAGAGCTACCACCTGCCGGTGTGCCACGCCGCCACCGTGGGCGGCCATTCCAAGCTGGAGGAGATGGAGTGCCCGCCGGGGCTGGCGGCCTTCAACTACCACTGGATCACCAAGGAAGCCTCGCTGCCGATCGGCAACGCCCACCCCACCAACACCCGGCTGGAAGGGCGCTGGCGCAAGACCACGGCGCTGCTGGCGCTCTACCCCAGCCACCTCATCACCCTGACGCCGGGCTATTTCTGGTATCTCTCGCTCCACCCGCAGGGGCCGGACAAGGTGGGGCTGCTGTTCGGCGGCGGGCTCTCGCCGGAGTTCATGGCCGACCCGCGGGCGCCGGACTACATCGCCACCCTCAAGGGCCTGCTCGACGAGGTGAACGAGGAGGATCGGGGCTGCACCGAGAAGGTGTTCCGCGGCATGAAGGCCGGCCGGGCGCGCGGCGGCCACCTCTCCTATCTCGAACGCCCGATCTACGATTTCATGCACTACATCGCCGAGCGGACCGCCGGTTTCGACCGTTCCTTCGCCCTCGCGGCGGAGTGAGCCCGGCGCCGCGGCGGCGGCCGGCGCGCCCGCCGCGCCGGGGCCATGGCGGCCGTGGCGGCGCTGCGGTTTCCCACGGTTCCGTCGGCCGCGCCCGCGAATGGCGCTTTTCGCCGCCGGCTCTCCGCGCCTATGATGGCGGCCGGTGAGTGGGGTTGCGCGGAGGTCATGGGCTGGCCGTGGCAGGCTGATCCGGCACGGAATCGACCTCGTCCTGCGAGGCGCCGGGAAGCTGTGGCATGGCGCCGGTATGGGCTTATGGCGCTGGCGTTTTTCGCCACCGCCGGTGCCGCCCGCGCCGGCGAGGCGCCGGCCGCCACGGTCGAGCTGCAGGTCGTCGGTGGCCTCGCCGGGGTGACGCAGTACACCCGGTTCGAGCAGCCCTTCTGGACCGAGGAGATCGAGCAGCGCTCGCAGGGGCGCATCCGCGCCACCATCCGCCCGCTCGACGGCGGCAGCCTGCGCGCCGAGGAGATGCTGCAGCTCATGCGGCTCGGCGTGGTGCCCTTCGGCACCGCCATCGTCACCGTGGTCGCCGGCGACGAGCCGGAGCTGAACGCCATCGACCTGCCGGTGCTCAACCCCGACATCGACGCGCTGCGCCGCTCGGTCGGGCTGCTGCGCCAGCCGCTGGGCGACATGCTGCGCACCCGCTACGGCATCGAGCTGCTGGGGGTCTATGCCTACCCCGCGCAGGTGCTGTTCTGCACCCGCGCCTTCCGCGGGCTGGACGATCTCGCCGGGCGCAAGATCCGCACCTCGTCCGTCGGCCAGTCGGATTTCGTCGGCGCGCTCGGCGCCGTCCCCGTGCAGGTGCCCTTCGCCGACATCCTGCCGGCGCTGCGGGCGGGCGTGGCGGACTGCGCCATCACCGGCACGCTCAGCGGCTACGAGATCGGCCTGCCGGGCGTCGCCAGCCATGTCCATGCCATGGCGATCAGCTGGGGCGTGTCGGTGTTCGGCGCCAATGAGCAGGCGTGGGAGGCGCTGCCGCCCGATCTCCGGGCCATCATCCGCAGCGGCGTGGCCGATCTCGAAAAGCGCATCTGGGCCGGGGTGGAGCGCGACACCGAGCGGGGCATCGCCTGCAACACCGGGCGGGCCTCCTCCTGCGGCGGGCCGCCCGGCCGGATGACGCTGGTGCCCACCTCCGCCGCGGATCAGGCCCGGCGCCGCCAGCTTCTCGCGCAGGCGGTGCTGCCCCGCTGGATCGAGCGCTGCGGCCCGGCCTGCACCCGGCTGTGGGACGACCTGCGCGCCGCCGCGCAGGGCGTCGAGCCGCAACATGAGTGAGGCCATGGCACGCGGCACCCGGCCATGATCTGGCAGCGACCGAAGCTCGCCATCGCGCTGGGAGCCGGACTGCTGCTGCTGCTGGTGGGCGCCGCGACGGCGAGCCTGCTGGCGCGCGGGGAACGCGCGGCGCTGGCGGTGGCCCGGGCCGGCCTCGCCCGCGCCGCGCTGGCGGTGGAGAATGCGCTGGACCGGCAGCTGCTCCAGGTCCACGGCGCGCTCGCCAGCCTGCCCGCGCTGTTCGACGCCGCCCAGGCCGCCCCCGGCGCGTCGCCGCTGGCGGTCGCCCTGCTGCGGACCCTCAATTTCCAGACGCTGGCCTATCGCGACCTGCTGCTGGTCGGGCCGGACGGCGCCATCCTCGCCTCGGCCCGCGCCACCGCCGGCCGCCGCGTGCTGCCGGCCGAGGTTCGGGCGCTGACCCAGCAGCCGACCGCGCTCGCCGGGCCGGTGCGCAACAATGTGACGGGGGACTGGTCGGTCTATGTCGGGCGCCGGGTGCCGGGCTGGAGCGGCGTCACCCCGGTCGCGGAGGTGCCGCTGCGCACGCTGATGGGGCTGCTGGAGGAGTCCGGGGTGCCGCCGGGGGTGCGGATCGCGCTTGAGCGGCCGGGCGGCGTGCTCATCGCCTCGCAGCCCCACGACGAGACGATGACCGGGCGGGTCGTGCCCGGCGCGCTGGGCGGCCACACCCCGGACGGCGCGGTCTTTCGCAGCGACCCGCCCGACGGGCCGCCGCAGCTCGCCGTGGTGCGCGCCTCGCTCTATGGCGACGTGCGGATCGTGCTCTATCAGGGGCTCGACCAGGTGCTGGCAAGCTGGCACGGCGAGCGCGACGGCATTCTCATGATCGCCGCCGGCGGCGCCTTCATGATCGTGGCCTTCGCCGCCGCGCTCGCGGTGGCGGTGCATCAGCGCGAGCGGGTGGAGGCGGAGCGGGCCCGCGCCGCCGACGTGCTGTTCAACGCCATCGAGGCGATGTCCGACGGTTTCGTCATGTGGGACGAGCAGGACCGCTTCGTCACCTGCAACCAGCGCTTCCGCGAGCTCTACGCCCTGTCCTCGCCGTTCCTGAAGCCGGGCATCCGGTTTGAGGAGGTGGTGCGGCGGGGCGTGGCGCTGGGGCAGTACCCGCAGGCGGAGGGCGACCCCGAGGGTTTCGTGCGCGCCATGCTCGACCTGCACCGCGACGTGGCCGGGTCGGTGGAGCGGCTGCTGCCGGGCGGGCGCTGGGTCCTCATCAAGGAGCGCCGCACCGCCGATGGCGGCATCGTCGGCATCCGCACCGACATCACCGCGCTGAAGACGGCGCTGGCGGAGCTGGCCCTCGCCAATGAGCGCGCCGGCGAGGCGGCGGCCGAGACCCGGCGGCAGAACGCCGTGCTGGTGGAGCGGGAAAAGCAGATCCGCTACCTCGCCGAGCATGACGACCTCACCACGCTGCCCAACCGGGCGTTCTTCCGTGAGCGGATCGGCGCCATGCTGCGCGGCCCGTTCGCGGCGGGCGAGGTGCTCGCGCTGCTGTTCCTCGATCTCGACCGCTTCAAGGACATCAACGACACGCTGGGCCATCCGGTCGGCGATGCCCTGCTGCGGGCGGCGGCGCAGCGGCTCGACGGCTGCGTCGGCGACGGTAGCCGGGTCGCCCGGCTCGGCGGCGACGAATTCGCCGTCATCTGCACCGGGCCCGGCCCGGCCACCGTGGGGCAGGCGCTGGCGGACGAGATCATCGCCGCCCTCTCGGAACCCTATTACCTGCGCGGCCACACCCTGTCGGTCACCGTGAGCATCGGCATCGCGGTGGCGCGGGGGGAGGGGGCGGACGCCGACGTGCTGCTGCGGCAGGCCGACCTCGCGCTCTACCGTGCCAAGGCGCAGGGCGGCGGCACGGCCTGCCTGTTCGAGCCCGGGATGGACGAGAAGCTGCACGACCGGCTGCAGCTCGAGGCCGATCTGCGCGAGGCGGTGGTGACCGAGCCGTTCGAGCTGGCCTACCAGCCGATCTTCGATCTCGCCTCGAACCGGGCGCTCGGCGTCGAGGCGCTGCTGCGCTGGCGCCACCCGACGCGGGGGCTCATCAGCCCGGCGGTGTTCGTGCCGCTGGCGGAGGATACCCGGCTGATCGTGGATATCGGCGCCTGGGTGCTGCGCCGGGCCTGCGCCGATGCCTGCCGGCTGCCGCCAGACGTGACGGTGGCGGTCAATCTCTCGCCGGTGCAGCTCGCGGTGGGCGACATCGTCGCCACCGTGGCCGCCGCCGTGGCGGAAACCGGCGTCGCCCCCGGCCGGCTGGAGCTGGAGATCACCGAAACCGCGCTGTTCGCCAACGACCAGCGCAATATCGACACGCTCCGGCGGCTCAAGGCCCTGGGCATGGCGATCGTGCTGGACGATTTCGGCACCGGCTATTCCAGCCTCAGCCACCTCCGGCTGTTTCCGTTCAGCAAGATCAAGATCGACCGCTCCTTCGTCAGCGAGATGGCGGTGCGGGCGGACAGCGCCGCCATCGTCGAGGCGACGGTGGCGCTGGCGCAGCGGCTCGGCATGGCGACCACGGCGGAAGGCATCGAGACCATGGACCAGCACGAGCGGGTCCGCCGCGCCGGCTGCACCCAGGCGCAGGGCTACTATCTCGGCCGCCCTCAGCCGCTGGAGCTGGCTCGTGCCGTGTTCACGGCGCGCGCGCGGGAATCGGCGGGCGCGGACTGAACAGGGGCGGCGAGGCGGGAGGGGGCGGCGGCGCTGGCCGTGGGAGCCGATGCCCGGCGCGGGGCCGGGCATCGGGAGGAACGTTGCGCCGTTCAGATGGCGCGGCGCGGATGGCGGCTCAGGCCGGCATGCCGGCCTCGACCCAGGCGGTGATGTCCGCCAGCGTCGCCTCGAAGCGGCGCAGCATCTCGTCGATCTGCTCGCGGGTGATGATCATCGGCGGGCAGAAGGCGATGGAGTCGCCGATCGCCCGGATGATCAGCCCGTGCTTGTGGGCCTGGTCGAAGAAGCGCATGCCGACCTTGCCGGGGGGGTCGAACCGGGCCTTGGTCTCCTTGTTCGCCACCAGCTCCACCGCGGCGATCAGGCCCATGCCGCGCACCTCGCCGACGAGGGGATGATCGGCGAAGCGGGCGAGGCCCTCGCGCATATAGGCGCCCATCTCGGCGGCGCGCTCCACCAGTCCGCGCTCCTCGATGATGGCGAGGTTTTCCAGCGCCACCGCCGTCGCCACCGGATGGGCGCTGGTGGTGAAGCCATGGCCGAAGGTGCCGAGCGCGGCGGACTGGTCCGCCATCACCTGGTAGATCGCGTCGCTGACCAGCACCGCCGCCAGCGGCTGGTAGGAGGAGGTGATCTGCTTCGAGCACACCAGGATGTCGGGCTGGATGTCGAGGGCGAAGCAGCCGAACATGGTGCCGAGCCGGCCGAAGCCGTTGATGACCTCGTCGGCGATGACCAGCACGTCATATTTGCGGCAGACCGCCTGCATCGCCGGCCAGTAGCCCTTGGGCGGGACGATGACGCCGCCGGCGCCCATCACCGGCTCGCCGATGAAGGCGGCCACGGTCTCCGGCCCTTCCGCCAGGATCAGCGCCTCCAGCTCGGCGGCAAGCCGCTCGGTGAAGGCCTCCTCGGTCTCGCCCGGCAGGCCGTTGCGGTAGAGATGCGGGCGCGAGAGATGGCGGGAGAAGGGCAGCGGCAGGTCGAAGCCCTTCTGGTTCACCTGAAGGCCGGTGAGGCTGCCGGCGGCGATGGTGATGCCGTGATAGCCGCCCTCGCGGGCGATGAACTTCTTCTTCTCCGGCCGGCCCAGCGCGTTGTTGTAGTACCAGACGAACTTGATGACGCTGTCGTTCGCCTCGGCGCCGGAATTGGTGAAGAAGACGTGGCTCAGCCCCTCCGGCCCCAGTTCCGCCAGCTTGGCGGCCAGCAGGGTGGAGGGTTCGTGCGCCTTGTGGGTGTAGGTGGGGTAATAGGGCAGCTTGGCCATCTGCCGCGCCGCCGCCTCCACCAGCCGCTGCTCGCCGAAGCCGACGCCCACGCTCCACAGCCCGGCCAGCGCCTCGATATATTCGCGGCCCTCGTCGTCATAGACATAGATGCCGGAGCCGCGGTCGATGACGACCGGCCCCACCTGCTCGTGCCGGCGCATATTGGTCGCGGCGTGGATGTGGTGGGCGATATCGAGGCTATGGAGCGAGTTGGACGGCATCGTCTGGTTTTCTTCCGGGTCAGATGTGGGTGGGCCGGCCGCCGGCGCGCCCGATGCAATCGTGGCGTGCACGGCGTTCGGGATGGGGCCGATTCCCGTGGTGCGGGCGGCGGACGGAGGCCTTCATGGATCGAACGACGGCCTTGAGGATCGCGCAAGACGCCATCGCTGACCAGCACGCTTTGATTGCGCCGGTTTTTGCGGGCCCGATCGGGCCGGAAACGGCACCGGAATGCGGCTTCGCCGTACCGGGGACCGCTTGCCGCGCTGGAGCGCCGGCGCCGGCGATGGCCTATGCTGCGCGGCGAAGCATCGGGGTGGGCGGGTGACGGCGGATTCGATGGGACGGGCTCTCGCCCGAAGGCTGCGGCCCTGGCGGGCCGCCGGGCCGCTGGTTCGCGCCTTCCGCGACCACGCCGGCCGCACGGGCATCGCCGCGGCGGCGCTGGTGGCGGCGGGCGCGGTGCTGGAAAGCGCCGGGCTGCTGCTCCTGGTGCCGATCCTCGGCATCGTCACCGCGCCGGCTGCGGCGGCGCCGGGAGTGGTGGAGAGCGGGTTGCGCGCCGTCGGCCTTCTCACCCCCACCGCCCGGCTGCTGGCGCTGCTGGCGGTGTTCGCCGGGGTGATGGTGCTGCGCGCCCTCGTCCTGCACGCCCGCGAGATGGCGCTGGCGCGGCTGCAGACCGGCTTCATCGAGGCGCAGCGCAACCGGGTGATGCGGGCGCTCGCCGCGGCGCCGTGGGAGCGGGTGGCGTCGCTTCGCCACGCCCGGGTCATGAACATCATGAGCGCGGAGATGCAGCGGGTCGGGGTGAGCGTGCATTTCCTCCTGCAGGCCGGCGTGGCGGCGGCGATGCTGGCGATCCAGATCGCGACCGCGTTCTGGCTGGCGCCGGCGCTGGCGGCGGCGGCCGGCGCGGCGCTGCTGCTGGGCGGCGGCGTGCTGCTGCTGGCGCAGGGCCGCCCGCATGGCTTTGGCACCGAGACGGTGCAGTTCAGCCAGAGCCTGATGAGCAGCGCCGGGGCCTTTCTCGGCGGGCTGAAGACGGCGGCGGCGCAGGACGCGCAGGGCTTCTTCGCCGACGAGTTCGCCGGCCTGCAGGCGCGGCTGCGGGAGAGCCAGCTCCGCTTCGCCGCCCACCGCGCCCGCAGCCGGCTGGTGCTCGGCACCGCGGTCGCCGTGCTGGGCGGGGCGGTGGTGCTGGTCGGCTTCGCCGTCTTCCGGGTGGAGGCGGCGGTGCTGATCACGCTGGTGCTGGTGTTCGCGCGGATGAGCGGGCCGGCGCTGCTGATCCAGCAGGCGGTGCAGAGCTTCTTCCACGGCGTCGCCAGCTTCGAGGCGCTGGACGCGCTGGTCGCCGATCTCGCCGCGCCCGCTCCTCCGGCCGCCGGCACCGCCACCGCGGCGGCCCCGCCGGATGACGGCGCGGGCGTGCCGGCCGGGGCGATCGCGTTCCGGGGCGTGCGCTTTCTGCATCCCGGGGGCGGCGGGCTGCAGTCGGTCGATCTGGCGATCGCGCCCGGCACGTTTCTCGGCATCGCCGGTCCGTCCGGCGCGGGCAAGACCACGCTGGTCGACCTGCTGGTGGGGCTGCTGGCGCCGCAGTCCGGCGAGATCCGCCTCGGCGGCGCGCCGCTGGCGGGGGCGCGGGCGGCGGCATGGCGGCGCGGGGTGGCCTATGTCGCGCAGGACGGCTTCCTGTTCCACGACACGGTCCGGCGCAACCTGCTGTGGGACGCGGACGGCATCGACGACGCCACCATCGCCGCGGCGCTGGCCACGGTCGGTGCGGACGGACTGGTCGCCCGGCTTCCGCAGGGGCTGGAGACGGTGATCGGCGAGCGCGGGGCGCTGCTCTCCGGCGGCGAGCGCCAGCGCCTCTCCCTCGCCCGCGCGCTGCTGCGCCGGCCCGCCCTGCTGGTGCTCGACGAGGCGACCAACGCGCTCGACCGGGCCAGCGAGGCGGCGGTGCTCGGGGCGCTCGCGGTGTGTTCTCCGCGCCCGACCATCGTGATGATCACCCACCGGGCCGAGAGCCTCGCCTTCTGCGACCGGGTGGTTCACATCGCCGGCGGCGTGGTGCGCGAAGGCTCCGCCGGCTGAGCCGCGCTCCCGTGCCGCCCGCTTTGGGCGCTTCGCCGGGTCGGCGGCGGCGGGGCGAAGGGCGTCCGGGTCGCCCGCCGCCACAGGAAGAGCGGCAGCCGCGTCAGGATATAGAGCCCGTGCAGCGGCCGGGGCAGCGGCCAGGCGATCGGCTCGACATGGCCGATCGAGGCGCGCCAGAGCTGCGAGCCGAGATAGCCGTGCTCGCGCGCGACCAGCAGCTTGAGCTCCAGCCGGCCGACCCAGCCGAGATGCGGCTCCTCGCACTGCAGGCCCTGGAGCGACAGCTCCACCAGCCGCCGCAGCCGGGGCCGGGCGGCGATCTCCGCCGTCAGCTCGTCGGGCAGGTCGAGCCCCCAGAGCCGCCGGCACAGCTCCAGCGCGACGGTCGCGAAGGCGCCGACGCCCAGCCCCCCGGCATGGCGGTGCAGCGCGCGCAGCGCCTCGGCATCGTGGCCGGCGACCAGCGCCTGCAGGTCCGCCAGCCATTTCAGCCGGGCCCAGGCATGGCTGGTGCCGTGGACGCAGAGGCAGGCGAACAGGTCCTCGGGCGCGAAGGCGCGGGCCCGGCCGAAGCCGGGCAGATCGACCTCCACCGTGGCGGCGTTGGCATCGAGCCCGGCGAGCAGGCGGGGGTGCCGGGCGAGCCGCCAGTGCAGCTCGACCTGAAGATCGCTGTCCGGCGCGCACAGCGCCACTTCCTTGCCGAGCAGCAGGGTCTGGCGCCACTGGGCGTCGTCGAGCCGCTCGCGCGGCTGCCACAGGAGGTAGCCGTCCTCCTCCAGCAGCGCGGCGGCGCGGCGCAGGTGCTCCGGCGGCACGATGACGTCGATGTCCTTGCTGTGCTTGAGGTCCTGCGAGGCGTAGGCCTGCTGGCCGAGCGTGGTGCCCTTGAAGAACACGGCGGGGATGCCGGCGGCGTCGAAGCGGGCCTGCAGGCGCACCGTCTCGGCGGCGTTGCGCAGGTTCTGCCGGCGGATGTCGAGCGTTTCCATGGCGAGGCGCCGCTCCGCCTCGCGCGGCGGGGCGACGCCGGCGGCGGCGAGCGCCGCCCGCACCAGCCCGGCCACCCGATGGCGCGCCACCAGCGCCAGCACCGCCGGCCAGACGGGCGCCTGCGCGGCCAGGGCGCGGATTTCCGCGTCGCGCGCCTCGCTCGCCGGCCAGCCGCAGCAGGCCACGACGAGGCGGAATTCGAGGGACGGCGGCGGTGGAGGGCGGTCCAGCGGTCGACTCGCGCAAGGACGGGCCGGACGTGACCCGCGCCGCGAGGCTATCACCTTGCGTCCGGTGGCAGAAGGGGTGGCCTGCACGCGCCGCGTGCCCGGCATCGCGGCCGCCGCCCGTGGGCGATGCCGTCGCGCGGCCAGCTCTTCTCGCGGCGACCCCGCCCGCCCGATGACGTTCCCCTAGGACGGCAGGGCCGGCACCGCCGGGGCGGGCGCCGCAGCGGAACGCTCGGCGCCGGGCTCCGGGGAGGCGGCGGAGCCGGGCCGCCACTCCATCAGCAGATAGGGCCCGTTCTCGCCGATCTGGCGGAAACCCTTGCGGGTGTAGAGGTTGCGGGCCGGATTGAAGCTCTCGACATGGATGCTCACCGTCCGGCCGACGCCGGCGGCCTCCGCGCACACCATGTCGAGCAGCCCGCCACCGATGCCGTGACCACGGCTGGCGGGAACGAGGCTGATGTCGACGATGCGATGGTCACGGGTGCCGCGGTGGAGATAAAGCCGGCCGATCGGCTCCCCCGCCCGCTCCACGATGAGGAAGAGCGCATCGTGATAGAACGCCGCGTAGTGCCGCGACTGGAGCCGGAACTGATCGGCGAGGAAGGCGTGCCGGGTCGCGTCCGGCCAGCCGCTGGCGTCCAGCTCCGGCCAGCGGATCGCGGCGTAGAGGTGATGCAGGAAGGCGGCGTCGGCCGCAACCTCCGGCCGAAGCCGGAGGCCGACCGATGCCAGCCGCGACGGCAGCTCTGGCATCATGGCGGGGACCATCGCTCAGTCGTGAGCCGGGTACGCGCCGTCGAGGCAGATGCAGTAGTTCAGCGCGAGATAGGGTTGACGGTTCTCGTGGGTTGTGGAGCTGCCGGCGTTGCCGATCGCCAGCGGCGACAGCGTTGTATCGACCGACGCGCCTGTGGGAACGAAGTTCTCCGCCACCGAGGTGTTCCCCACGACCTTGACGCGTGAGAGCCAGGCGACATTGGAGGGCGATGACGCCATGTCGGCGTCGCCGCTCACCCGGGTGTTCAGCAGGTGCTGGTGTGTCGGCAGATGCGGGATGTCCAGCCTCACGGTTTCAGTGCCGCTAACGCTACCGAGATTGTGCGACGTCAGACCCGGCCCGCTGCCCGCCCCCAGCGCCGCGCGACCCTGCAGGTTCGGCAGGGTGAAGGTTGAGTTGGTGACGGGGCCGTAAATGCCGGCGATGACGCTGTACAGGGCCTGATTCTGCATCGTTGGAAGCTGGCTGCCATTGCAGAAGGCCCAGTTCACAGGGGCGAAGTTGAAGGCAAAGGGGCGAATCTCGCCGATGAAGGCATCCATGTCGGAAACTCCTCAATTCTGCGTGGGATAGATGCCCCGGAGGCTGATGATGTAGGTGAGGGCGAGGGCTGGCATCTGGTTGTTGTGGGCGTTGCCGTTTCCGCGCAGCGCGATGGCTTGAGCGTTCAGGGTTCGCTCGGTTGTCGTCTTATTGACGACATAGGCCGCGGCGGCGAGGCCTCCCGTCGCGCCGGCAACCTTGGCGTGGATTCGCGACGGTCCCGGGGTCTGGGTGGTCGCGTCCCGGGTGGTTCCCGTCAGGGTGTGGTCATGGGCGGGAATCTGGGCGATCGTGAGAGTCACGTATTCCGAGCCGCCCTTCTCCCCGAGGGTGTGCCGACTCAGCCCCGGGCCCTGGCCCTGGCAGACCGGCAGCCGGCCGCGCAGATCGGGCAATGCGAAGGTGTCGCGACCATCGCCTCCCCAGGTTGTTCCAAGAAGCGAATACAGGGCCTGGTTTTCGCTTATTCTTATGAGGCGGCCGTCGCAGACGGCCCAGTCAAATGGGGCGAACTTACCCCCGAACAGACGGATTTCGCCGACATAGCTGTCAACCATGGCAGATTTTCCACTTTGAGAAGATCAGGGGCGGGTAGGGTAAAGGCCGGTGAGCGAGATGCAGAAATTCGCTACGGCGAAGGGCTGCATGTTGTAGTGGGCTTCTCCGCCGCCCGTCTTGCTGATGGCATCGGGCGCCATGCCGATCAGCGAGCCGGACGCCGCCTCGGCGTAAAGCGTGCGCTGATTCTTCGGGGTGAGGTCATCCAGCGCGACAGTGGCAATGAAACCACCGGCTGCATTTCCGGTGGTGCCGGCTGTGGTGCTTGCCCGCAGGTCATGGCTATGCATGGGCATCTGCGCCGTCGTCAGCGTGACGGTCTCGAGGCCGGCCGCGGTACCGATGGCATAGCTGGAGCCCTGGGAGGCCTGGGGAACGTTGCCGACCGGCGTGCGGCCCCGCAGATCGGGGAGCGCGAAGGTCTTGGTTCCATCCCCGCCGTAAAAGTTTCGGATCAGGGTGAAAAGCGCTTGGTTCTGCTGGATCGGCAGGATCGCGCCATCGGCCAGCGCCCAGCCTGTCGGCGCAAAGGCGAAGCTGAACATGCGGATTTCGCCGATAAAGAAATCGGACACGGATATTCCCTCCCTGGCTGGGACTGCATTGGTGTCTGCACCCAAGAGATGAATTTATCGCAGACACAACTTTTTGTTGCATGCAGCTTCTGCAATTTCAAGTAGCAGATTGTGTTGCGGCGCCGCATTCCTGGGAGGCCCGGTCTGGTTGAAAGTGCCGTTAGGCTTGCAACCGCCCGGCAAAGGTTGCACCATGGCGACGGTTCAACTTGAGCAGGGGGCTGCCATGAAAGAGTTCGAGCAGGTCGAGGTTGCTGCGCCGGCGGAGGTCGCTGCGGCGGCAACGCGGAAGGCGTGGCAGGCGCCCACCATGGATGTCGTCCCCGCGCGCAGCGCGGAAACGGACAATGCAGGCAGCGCTGACAGCGGCTTTTCGTCCTGAAGCGACAGGCTGGCCGCGGGCGCGACGCCGCATCTGCCGGAAAGCGGCGTTTCCCGGCCGGGCAGAAGTCGTAGAGCACCCCGCGGAGTCTGCGGGCTGGAGCAGTTGGTTGCCGCGGCGCGGAGCCCGTGGCAGCCGCCAAGCCGTGGGGTGGTGCCAGTTCGCACCCCCGCGGGCGATTTTCTGGGCGACGCGGCGTGTGGAATCGCGTCCTGAGCCGTCGGTTTGGCTAAGCGGAAGGTGCGATGGGTATCTGCGGTAGCGTCGGCATGCCCGTCCGCTCCGTCGTGCGCAGCCTCTCGGCGCTGAAGCTGGGCCGGGCCCGCGGCGAGGTGCTGCGGGACGAGGAGGACGGCTCCTTCGGCGCCTGCGACGACGGCTCGGTGCAGCTTCGGGACGACGTGGTCGCCCTGTTCGACGGCCGCATCGACAATGAGGAGGAGCTGCGGCGGGCGCTGGCCCTCCGGCCCGGCGAAGCGCGGGACGGTGCCGGCCTCCTGCTTGCCGCATGGCGCCGCTGGGGCGCCGACTGTTTCGAGCGCATCATCGGCGATTACGCCGCCGTGGTCTGGGACCGCCGGGCGCGCCGGCTGCTGATGGCGACCGACCCGGGCGCGCTGCGCACCCTCTTCTTCTGGCGGCGGGGCGGCTGCCTGCTCTTCGCCACCGAGCAGCGCGGCCTCTGGGTCTATGCCGACGTGACCCGCGAGTTCGACGAGCAGCAGATGGCGGCCTGGCTCGCCATGCTGCCGCGCGAGCCGATGCGCACCTTCTTTCGCGGCGTGCAGCGCGTGCCGCCGGGCCACCGGGTGGAGTGGAGCGGCGGCGAGGTGCACCTCGTGCGGTGGTGGCGGCCGGAGGAGGTGCCGGAGCTGCGTTTCGCCCGCGACGCCGACTATGAGGAGGCGCTGCGGGAGGCGCTGGAGCGGGCCGTCGCCTGCCGCATCCGCGAGGGCGAGAGCATCGGCAGCCAGCTTTCCGGAGGGCTGGACAGTTCCTCGGTCACCGCGCTCGCCGCGCGGCAGCTCGCCGCGCAGGGGCGCGGCCTCACCGCCTTCACCGCCGCCCCGCGCCTGCCGCCGGGCGAGCAGCCAAACCGCTTCACCGACGAATGGCCGTTCGCCGCCGCGCTCGCCGCCGCCTACCCCAATATCCATCATGTCCGGGTCGACAATGACGGCACCCCGCTGCTGGATGCGCTGGCGCAGCGCGAGGCCGGCAATGACTGGCCGGTCCTCAATGCCAGCAACACGGTCTGGATCAACGGCATCGACCGCGCGGCGCGGGAGCGCCGCATCGGGGTGATGCTGACGGCCAGCATGGGCAACTTCACCATGAGCTATAATGGCGGCAATGGCGGGGATATGGTGGCGGGTCAGGTGCGGCGCGGCGACCTGCCGGGCGCCCTGCGCACCCTGTCCGAGCTGCGGCGCGGCACCGGCCGGTCCTGGCTCGGCATCGCCGGCATAGCGGCGGATGCGGTGCTGCCGGTGAGGCTGCGCCGCCGGCTGCGGGCGCTGGCGGGCAAGCCCGAGCGCGGGCTCTACGACTATTCCGCCGTGCGGCCGGACTTCCTCGGCCGCGCCGGCGTCGCCGAGCGGGCCGAGCATGTCGCCTGCAACCTGCGCAATGTGGCGGGCTATGACAGCCGCGCCCTGCGCCTCGCCGGGCTCGACCGTACCGACCATCGCGGCCAGTGGGCCATGGGCACCCGCCGGCTGTTCGGCATCGAGCTGCGCGATCCCACCCTGGACCGTCGGCTGGTGGAGCTGTGCCTGTCGATTCCCGACTCGCAATATCTCAAGGACGGGGTGCCGCGCTCGCTCATCCGCCGGGCGATGCGGGGCATCGTGCCGGACACCGTGCTGCGGGAGGTCCGCCGGGGGCGGCAGGCGGCGGACTGGCGGCGCGGCTTCGACGCCGCGATTCCGGCGCTGCGCGAGGAAGTGGCCCGGCTGCGCAACAGCCCCTTCGCCCGCGAATGCCTGGATATCGAGCGGATGGAGCGGTTGATCGACGCCTGGCCGGGGCCGGAGAGCACGGCGGGCGGTGACGAACTGGCCTATCTCTGCGCCTTCAGCCGGGGCCTGACCGCCGGTCGCTTCATCCGCCGCGTCGAGGGCGGCAACGGCTAGGCGAATCACCAAAGGGTCGCGGCGCCCTGCCGCGGCAGGGAACACACCCGGGCACAACCTTAGGGCGAATCGTCTTCCGGCGCGCGCGAAACCCTCTCAGCGATAGCCGAAGCGGGCCATGGTCGCGGCGTGGTCGCGGGCGATGCTTTCCGCAAGCGCGGGGGCCAGCGCCTCGCGCCAGCCGCCGGCCCGCCCCTTGCGGAAGAAGGCTTTGCCGGAGACGGTGAGCGCGCCGGGGAAACCGTCTTCCTGCTCCCGCGCGGCCAGCCGCTCGAACCGCGTCGCCGCGATGGCGCCGGCAATGTCCGCCACTGTAGCCTCCAGTTCCAGGAAGCGGCACACCTGGGCGAAGGTCTCCTCCGGCCGGGCCGTCAGATCCTCGTAGCGCACGCAGAGCCGCCGCAGCCCCGGCGCGTCGAGCCAGCTTTCCACATGGCGGCTCCAGCTCGACAGCCATTGCTCGACATTGGCGTTCAGCCCCGCGGCCGAGCGGCCGATCATGTGGGCCTCGTCGCCGAGGTCCGCCACCACGGCCTCCACCGTCTGGCCGAAGTGATGCGCGGCGGAGAGGGCGACGTCGCGCGGGTCGCGCACGACATAGACCACGCGGTCGATCGTCTCCGCCGGAATGGCCGGCTCGGCCGCGCCGGGCGGCGCCAGATTGGCGTCGTGCACCTTGTAGAGGCCGGGCCGGGCGGCGGCGATGCGGCGGCTGACATAAGGGCGCAGCCGCGCCACCTCGGCCGGGGTGAGATCAGAGCATTCCAGCCCGGCGAACGCATCCTGCAGCCCGCGCGCGGCCAGCGTGGGAATGGCCTCCATGTCCCCATGCAGATCCGGGGTGCGGCCGCCGAGCGTCAGGCTGGCGAGGAAGGCGCGCATCCAGGTGTTGCCGGATTTGGGGTAGGAGGCGATGAGGACGAGCCCGGTCATCCCCGCGCCACGGCCTCGACCGCGTCCAGCCATTCGTCCATCCCGCCGAGGTCGAAGCGCCGGGTCAGCCGGTAGACCGGCGTGGCGGCGGCGATGGCGGACTGGGCGAGGAAGAGCGAAGCCGCGCGGCCGAGCTGCTGCGCGGTCTCGCGCCGGAACACTTCGCGGTCCAGCGCCGGCACGATCTCGATCGGGCTGCTCAGCCGCACGATGCCCGGCGGAACCCCGGGCCCCGCCCGCCCGAGCAGGAAGACCGCGGCGAGGGGAAGCGGCGTGGTCGCGAAGTCCTCCGGCCGGCGGTAGTGATACTTGTTCTGCCCGGGCCGGTTGCGCTCGAGGCCGGACTCAGCGATCCCCGCCGAGCGCAGGCTGTCCTGCCAGAGCTTGAGCCGGGGAAAGGCCGGCAGCGCCATCGGCGTGGCACGGGTATCCACCACGCAGACGTCGTCGGCCAGCAGCAGGTGGCCGCGCCGGGCGAGATGCAGCGCGGTGGTGGATTTCCCCGCCCCGGAGACGCCGCAGAAGGCGAGCGCCCGTCCCTCGATCGCGACGCAGGAGGCGTGCAGCGGCAGCAGCCCGCGCAGATGGCAGAGATAGCCGAGCACCGAGCCCAGCAGGAACAGCCGGATCTCGACCGGGTCGGCCTCGGGGTGCGGCGCCACCACCACGCGGTCCGGCCCGTCGACATGGAAGGTCGCGACCGCCGGCAGGTCGAGGCGGCAGGCACCGCGCGGGTCGACCTGGAGATAGGGCGAATCCTGAACGGCGCCCTCCAGCCGGTCCGGCACGGCGCCGCGACGCACGTGGATATCGGGGGCGCGGTCGTCGCCGACCCACGGGGCAAGCTCGGGCAGCGGCAGCTCCGAGCGAACCCGCCACCCGCACAGATAGCTGTCGCTCGTCATGAATCCGCCGCCGCCCGCAGCTCGATCATGTCCTGCCGGAGGAGACGGTCGAGGAAGCCGAGGACGTCGGCTTCGAGCACCCCGGCCTCGGCGTCGTAGGCGGCCCGCAGCTCCTCGCACAGGGCGGCAACCACCTTGGGCTGCTCGATCCGCCGCCAGATGTCCGATCCCACCGGGTTGAGGCCGATATAGACGCCGTGCTCCATGTCCAGCAGCACCTGCTCCTCGCCGACCGCGGCGCCGAGATAGCCCTTCTTGCGTACAACTTCAGATAGAATATCTACACTCATAGCTTGCATTCCGAGTGTTTGATTGTAGGATGAGACACTACCGTGGATGTATCCATCTGCGGAAGCGTCTACTGGAGGCGGTGGTGACGGAACTGGCACATTTCGCAACGCGGGTCGGGCAAGCCTTTTCGGTGGAGGTCGGGCTGCCGGAGCCGCTGGAGATCGTTCTGTTCGCGGCGAACCCGATGCCCGCGAGGAAGCCTGTCGGCCGCAGCGACCCGTTCGAGCTGAGATTTCGCGGCCGGGGGCCCTATTGTCTGAAACAGTGGATCCACCGGCTCCGCAACGACGCGCTGGGCGAGATGGACATCTTCCTCGTCCCGATCGCTCAGGAGGACGACCACTTCATCTATCAGGCGGTGTTCAGTTGATACGCGGCGTCTCCCTGCCGGCGCGCTGGCTCCGGCTCGATTCGGGCGGGCGCGCCCTGCTGCTGGAGGCCCTGTTCGCCCTGCTGGCGGCGCGGCTGGCGGTTCTCCTGCTGCCGTTCCGCCGGGTGGCGCGGTTGGCGTCGCGCCGGCCGAACGGGCCGGTGCGGGAGGCTTCGGCGGAGGAGATCGCCCGTTTGCGCTGGGCCATCCGCGCCGTGGCGCGGCGCGTGCCGTTCCGGGCGCTGTGCCTTGAGCAGGGGCTCGCCGCGCAGGCCATGCTGCGGCGTCGCGGCATCGCGGCCACGCTGCATTACGGGGTCGGCAAGCCGCAGGGCGAGGCTTTCCTCGCCCATGCCTGGGTGAGGGCCGGCACCCAGGACGTCATCGGCACCGAGGGGTGCGACCGCTTCGCCGTGCTCGCCGTGTTTCCCGAGCCGTAGCCCGCCGTCGCCGGCTCGGCCGCCACCTTCGCCATGGCGCCGCCGCGCCGGCACACGCCGTCTTCCCCCATCGCACGGCAGCGCCACACGCCGCCCGGCCCGCACACAGAGGCGACGGCGGTGGTGCATCCGCTGGATGCAAGGAACAAAGAAGCTGCCGAGTCATTTACCCCCGGGTTCACGCGCGGAGGTGCAGGGTGGCTGACGGAAAACTCCGTGTCGCGATCGTCGGGGTGGGCAATTGCGCCTCCGCGCTGGTGCAGGGGCTGACCTATTACCGCGACGCGGACGGCAACGAGCCCATTCCCGGCCTGATGCACGTCACGCTCGGCGGCTACCATGTCTCCGACATCGAGATTTCCGCGGCGTTCGACGTCACCACCACCAAGGTCGGGCTCGACCTGTCCGAGGCGATCCTCGCGCCCCCCAACAACACCCGCCGCTTCGCCGATGTTCCCTTCCTGGGCGTCGAGGTGCGGCGCGGCGTGACGCTGGACGGCATCGGCCGCTATGTCGCCGAGGCGATGCCGGAATCCCCGGCCCCGCCGGTGGATGTCGCGCAGGTGCTCGCCGACACCGGCACCGATGTCCTGGTGTCCTATCTGCCGGTCGGCTCGCAGCGCGCCAGCGAATGGTACATGGAGCGGGCGCTGGAGGCGGGGTGCGGCGTGGTGAACTGCCTGCCGGTCTTCATCGCCTCGCGCCGCGACTGGGCGGAGCGCTTCGCCGCGCGGGGGCTGCCGATCATCGGCGACGACATCAAGAGCCAGGTCGGCGCCACCATCGTGCACCGCGTGCTCGCCAATCTGTTCCGTGAGCGCGGCGTGCGGCTCGACCACACCTACCAGCTCAATTTCGGCGGCAACACCGATTTCCAGAACATGCTGGAGCGCGAGCGGCTGTCGTCGAAGAAAGTCTCCAAGACCCAGTCCGTCACCAGCCAGCTCGACGTGCCGCTGCCGGCCGACGATGTCCATGTCGGGCCCAGCGACTATGTGCCGTGGCTCGCGGACCGCAAATGGGCCTATATCCGGCTGGAGGGCACCAGCTTCGGCGGCGTGCCGCTGAACGCCGAGGTCAAGCTGGAGGTGTGGGATTCGCCCAATTCCGCCGGCGTGGTGATCGACGCGGTGCGCTGCGCCAAGCTCGCGATGGACCGCGGCCAGTGCGGCCCGCTGATCGGCCCCTCCAGCTACTTCATGAAGTCGCCGCCCCAGCAGTTCACCGACGACGAGGCCCGCGAACTCACCCGCCGCTTCATCGACGGGATCGACGGTGCGGCGACCGGGGCCGGCAAGGGCGCGGCCAAGGGCGCGGACATGTGACGACCTTCCTGCTGCTGCGCCACGCCGCCCACGACACGGTGGGCGAGGTTCTTTCCGGGCGCCTGCCCGGCGTGCGGCTCGGCCCCGCCGGGCAGGCGCAGGCGCGGCGGCTGGGCGAGCGGCTGCGCGGCATGGCCATCGCCGGGCTCTATTCCAGCCCCCGCGAGCGGGCGGTCGAGACGGCAGAGGCAATCGCCCTCGTCTGCGGGCTGGCGGGGCCGCGCGTGGTGCCGGCGCTGGACGAGATCGACTTCGGCGCATGGTCCGGCCGCCGCTTCGCGGAACTCGATGCCGATGCCGGCTGGAGGTTGTGGAACGAGCGCCGCAGCCTCGCCCGCACGCCGAATGGCGAGGCGATGGTCGATGTGCAGGCGCGGGCGGTGGCGGCGCTGGCGACGCTCGCCGCGGAACATGGCGAGGCCGGAACGCTGGCGGTGGTCAGCCATGCCGACGTGATCAAGGCGGTGGTGATGTACCACCTCGGGCTTCGGCTCGACGACTGGTGGCGGCTGGAGATCGCGCCCGCCTCGCTCACCCGGCTGGTGATCGACGCCCAGGGCGCGCGGCTGGCCGGGCTCAACGAGCCGGTGGACTGACGGCGCAGGGGAGGGCCCATGAAGCTGACGCGAACGCAAATCGAGCAGCGCGTGACCGCGCTGGGACCGTGGTTCCACAATCTCGACCTCGGCGGCGTGGCGACCGCGCCGGGCCATTTCCTCGGCGACTATCCCCGCACCAAGTGGAAGCGCTTCGCCGCCGCGCTGCCGGCCGACCTCACCGGCAGGTCCGTGCTCGACATCGGCTGCAATGCCGGCTTCTACGCGCTGGAGATGAAGCGGCGCGGCGCCGACCGGGTGCTGGGCATCGATTTCGACGAGGCTTATCTCGCGCAGGCACGCTTCGCCGCGGAGGTTGCCGAGCTCGACATCGCCTTTGAGAAGCTCTCCGTCTACGACGTCGCCGCCCTCGGCGAACGGTTCGACGTCGTGCTGTTCATGGGCGTGCTCTACCATCTGCGCCACCCGCTGCTGGCGCTCGATCTCGTCCGCGAGCATGTGGTGGGCGATCTCATGGTGTTCCAGTCGATGCTGCGCGGCAGCCGCGCCGTCTGCGAGGCGCCGGAGAACGCCGCCTTCGCCGACACCGAGCCCTTCCACGAGCCCGGCTTTCCCCGGCTGCATTTCATCGAGCACCGCTACGCCGACGATCCCACCAACTGGTGGGTGCCGAACCGCGCCGGGGTGGAGGCCATGCTGCGCTCCTCCGGCTTCGAGATTACCGGCCATCCCGAGGAGGAGGTCTATCTGTGCCGGGCCGCGGCGGCGCCGGCGGGTGGAGGGGCGGTCTATCCCAGGCGGGGCGCAGCACGGAGAGACGACGCATGATCGAAGCCGCGATGATCTGGAACGAGCCCAACAACAAGTCGCACTGGGACCCGGAACTCGATCCCGACTGGGCGCTGTTCGCGCGGATGGCGGTGCTGGCGGGACAGGCCATCGCCCGCGAGAACCCGCGCCTGCCCCGGGTGCTGGGCGGCATCTCGCCGATCGACCCCGGCTTCATGGCGAACATGAAGGCGAGGGGGGTGCTCGATCACGTCGAGGCGGTGGCGGTGCACGGGTTTCCGCTCGACTGGAACCTGTGGCAGATCGACGAGTGGCCCGCCAAGATCGCCGAGATCCGCGGCGTCACCGAGCTGCCGATCTGGGTCAGCGAGGTCGGCATCTCCACCTTCGGCGCGGACGAGGTGCAGCGCTGGGGGCTGAACCGCACCGCCGAGCTGCTGCTGGGCCGGGCGCCGCGGGTGCACTGGTACAGCCTCTACGACCTGCCGATGGCATGGGGCGCCACCACCCGCCACAAGGAGGCGGAAGGCTCCTCCTATTACCGCCATTTCCACATGGGTCTGCTGCGCGCCGACGGCACCCCCAAGCCGGCGCTGAAGGAGTTCGCCCGCTACACCCCCGCGATGGGGCTGGTGCAGTGGTTTCATTTCGAAGACCCCCGGCTCGACGACGCGGTGGCCTGGATGAAGCGGCTCGGCGTCGGCTATCTCCGCACCGGTCTGTCCTGGGCCGACAGCTTCCGCCCGGAGGCCGACCGCTGGTTCGACCGGCTGATGACGGCGCTCGACGGCTTCGACGTCACGGTGACGTTCTGCTTCACCCCGGAGCATCGCGGCCTTGCGCCCCACCACAGCAGCCCGCCCGCGGTGGCGGAGGAATTCGCCGAGTTCTGCGGCCGCATGATCCGCCGCTACGGGGCGGGCACCCGCATGGAAGCGGCGCCGGGCGCCGCCCTCGCGCCGCCCGCCACGCGGCAGCCCGCCGGCGCGCCGGCGCTGTAAAGCCGCGGCACCGCCGCGCCTGTCCGGTCACCTCACCGGGCGCCCGGCGTCAGGGCGCCCGGTCCAAGGCCACATCGACGCGATGCCGGCGGCGTGCCGGCATCTGCCGCCGCTTCTTCCGCGTGGGGCGATGTCCCCTCGCGGAAGCGCCCTGCACGGCATATCGAGGCCGTCGACCCGGCGGTAAATTCCCGGGATTCCACTGATGTGCCGACGTACATTTTGGTAAACGTCGGCGAATTATTACTACGAGATTCCGTATATATTTTTGCCTATCAAAACGAGGCCGACAGGAACAAAACTTATTCCGTTCTGTTGAACGTGGGTCTTTTTTTACAAGATACTTATCACCGCGCATCGTTCGGTGTCGCTTCCTGCCGCAAAACTCTGGAGATGCCGATGACTGCGATGCCGACCGGCTTTTCGCGCCCGCAACTCGTGTGCTTCTCTCATCTCCGTTGGGATTTCGTCTATCAGCGCCCGCAGCACCTGATGTCCCGGGCGGCGGCGCAGTACGATGTGCTGTTCGTCGAGGAGCCGGTGCGGCGGCCGGGTGCCGAGCCCGCCATGGAGATGCACCGGCGCGGTGCGGTCACCGTTCTGGTGCCCGTCTTGCCGGAGAGCGTTGCCGAACAGCGGGTTCCGGCGCTGGTTCAGGCGCTGCTCCGCCCCCATCTCGGCGCGCCGGGCGGCGGGCGGGTGCTGTGGTACTACACGCCGATGGCGATGGCCTTCAGTCAGGGCATCCGGGCGGACGCGGTGGTCTATGACAATATGGACGAGCTTTCCGCCTTTCTCGGCGCGCCCGCCCATCTTCTCGCGCAGGAGGAGGCGTTGTTCCGGCGCGCCGATCTGGTCTTCACCGGCGGACACAGCCTCTATGCGGCCAAGCGGGGCCGGCACCGCAGCGTCCATGCCTTTCCCTCCAGCGTCGATGCCGCGCATTTCGCCCGGGCCCGCCGGCCTGCGCAGCCGGACCCGGTGGATCAGGCGGGGATCGCCCATCCCCGCATCGGCTTCTTCGGGGTGATCGACGAACGGATGGACGTCGATCTCGTCGGCGCGCTGGCGCGGCGCCGGCCGGACTGGCATTTCGTCCTCATCGGGCCGGTGGTGAAGATCGACCCCGCCATTCTCCCGCGATCGTCGAACCTGCACTGGCTGGGCGGGCGCCGCTATGAGGCGCTGCCGGACTATCTCGCCGGATGGGACGCCGGCTTCATGCCGTTCGCCCGCAACGAGTCCACCCGCTTCATCAGCCCGACCAAGACGCCCGAGTTCCTTGCCGCCGGCCTTCCCGTCGTCTCGACACCCATCGCCGACGTGGTCGACCCCTATGGCCGGCGCGGGCTGGTGCAGCTGGCGGAGGACGCCGCCGAGGCGGAGGCCCGTCTTTCCGACGTGCTGGAGCGGCCGCGGCGCGACTGGATCGCGGCGGTCGATGGCCATCTCGCCACCATGTCGTGGGATCGCACCTGGGCCGACATGAACCGGCTCATCCTGCGCTCGCGGCAGCCGGTCACGGTTCGCGCCGGCGCGGGAACGCCCGCCGCCGTTGCCGCCGGCCCGAACCTCTGAGCGGTCCGCGCGGCACGCTCGGCCGGGGAGGGCCCAAGGCGGGCGTCCGCGCGGGCCACGCATCGAGGCCGTCCGGTCCGCCTGACGGGCCGGGGCATCGCCGCGGTGCCGCCGTCACCCGCCATCGGGAGGGAAGCCCGTGACCCCAGCCTCGCCGTTCCGCAGCCTCTTCCTGGGCGGGTTCGAATGCTCGACCCACCGGCGCGGGGATGGGGAGCGCCTCGACCTGATCGCGGCGACGGGACATGACCGCCACGCGGAAGCCGATTACCGCCAGCTCAAGGCGCTCGGTATCGAGGCCATGCGCGACGGCCTGCGCTGGCACCTCATCGAGCGCGGCCCGGGGCTTTACGACTGGTCGAGCCTGAGGGGCATGGCCGCGGCCGCCCGGCGCGCCGACGTGCAGGTGGTGTGGGACCTCTGCCATTATGGCTGGCCGGACCGCATCGACATCTGGTCGGTCGGCTTCGTCGAGCGCTTTGCCGATTTCGCCGCCGCCGCCGCGCGGGTGTTGCGCGAAGAAGGCGAAACGGCACCGTTCGTCTGCCCGATCAATGAAATCTCGTTCTGGTCCTGGGCCGGAGGCGAGCTCGGGCATATCGCGCCCTTCGCGCAGCGCCGCGGTTCCAAACTGAAGCGCCAGCTCGCCCGCGCCGCCATTGCCGCCACCAGGGCGGTGCGGGCGGAAGCGCCGGCCGCCCGGTTCATCACCGCGGAGCCCCTCATCCACGTCGCCCCTTCCGGCACGGACGCGGAAGCGCGGCAGGCGGCCGAGGCCTATCACCTCTCCCAGTTCGAAGCCTGCGACATGATCTGCGGCCGGCTCGCGCCGGAACTCGGGGGGCGGGAGGACCTGCTCGACATGGTCGGTGTCAATTTCTACCCCTCCAACCAGTGGGCGCTGGGCGGCAGCATCCTACCGCTCGGCCATCATGCGTACCGGCCGCTGGCCGATCTGCTCGGGGAGGTGCACCGGCGCTACGGGCGCCCGCTGCTCGTCTCCGAGACCGGGGCCGAGGGCAGCGCGCGGGCGGCCTGGCTGCATTATGTGTGCGACGAGGCGCGCGTGGCGCTGCAGGCCGGGGTGCCGCTCGTCGGCCTGTGCCTCTATCCCGTCCTCGACTATCCCGGCTGGGACAATGACCGGATCTGCGCGACCGGCCTGCTCTCGCCGCTCGATCCGTGGGGCGCGCGTTCCGTCCACCCTGCCTTCGCCGCCGAGCTTGCGCGCCAGCAGGCGCTGTTCGCCGGCTTTCCCGCGCCCTCCTGCGGCAGTCGCACGGGCACCGGGATGCTGGCGGCCCCATGACCGCACGCTGCGACGAGGCCGGCGCCATAGCGCTCGCCGGCGCGAAGGACCGCGCGCGGACGCAGGCGACGGAGTTGCTGTCGGCGGGGCCGTTCCCCCGGCGCCATCTCCGGCGCTGGCGCGGCCCCGTGGTCGCGCTCACCGCGCTGGTGGCGCTCGCGGCCGCCTGCGCGGTGGCCGGCTTTCTCGGCCTGATCGCGATGGAAAGCGTCCTGTGGCGCCTCACCGGATGGCTCTGCTGCCGCACCACCATCGGCATCGGGTTCGATATGCGGCTTGATCTCTTCGACCGGCTGGCGGGTCGGTCGATGCGCTGCCGGCCGCGGAGCGGCGCGCGGGCAGGGCGGGGCGCGGGGGCGGTCGCGCCTGCCGTGCGGTTCACAGCCCGACGCCCTCGGCAGGAGCCAGCGAGGGCTCGCTGAGGACCGGAAGGGTGAAGGTGAGGCACAGCCCCGCTGCCGCGCCGGGCTGTGCGACGAGCCGGCCGCCATGCGCCTCGACAATGGAGCGGGCGACCGAGAGGCCGAGCCCCATTCCGTCGTCCCGGGTGGAGAAGAATGGCGCGAACAGGGACTCCAGCGTCTCCGGCGGCGCGCCGGGACCGGCATCTTCCACCGTCACGGCGACCTCGCCTCCGTTCCCGGGCCCCGCGCCGGCCTGCCGGAGGGCGGTGCGGATCGTGAGCGTGCGGTCCGCCTCCGGCACCGCATCCATCGCGTGCAGGGCGTTGAGCGCCAGATTGATGAGGACCTGCTGAAGCTGGCCGCGGTCCCCGCCGATGCGGGGGAGGGCGGGGGCGAGCCGGAGCGCGAGACGAACCCGATGGCTGGCGAGCTCCCACTCCAGCAGCGGCAGGCTGTCCTCCACCAGTTCGCTCAGGTCGATCGGCCGGTGATCGGGCGGGTCGCGCCGGGCCAGGGCGCGCAGCCGCGCGATGACCTCGCTCGCGCGGCGTCCGTTGGCGATCATCCGCTGCACCGTTTCCTCCGCTTCGGCGATGTCCGGCACCGGCCGGCGCAACCAGCGCAGGCATGCCTCGCCGCTGGTGATGACGGCCGCCAGCGGCTGGTTCACCTCATGGGCGATGGAGGCGGTGAGGGCGCCGAGCGTGCTCACGCGCGTCACCTCGGCCAGGGCGGCCTCTGCCTGCCGCAGGTCGTGCTCGGCCGTCTTGCGGGCCGTGATGTCGTGGTTCGTTTCCAGCGTCCCAAGGCTGCGGCCCCGCGCATCGCGCTGCGCCGACCACCGGCTGAGGCAGGTGACCTCCCGGCCGTCGCGCGTGGTGTGCCGCACCTCGCCTTCCCAGAAGCCGGTGGCGTGGAGGCTGGCCATGATCTGGCTGCGCGGCGCCGGCAGCACGGTTCGCAGCAGCGTGCCGGCGGCATGCCCCAGCGCTTCCTCGCGCGACCAGCCATAGAGCCGCTCCGCCCCGCCGTTCCAGTAGACGATAGCGTCCGAGGGGGCGCGGACGAAGATCGCGTCGTGGGACAGGTCGAGCAGCGCGGCCTGGTCGCGCAGCGAGGCGGTCGTGGCCTCGTTGCGCAGGCACAACAGGGTCGTCACCCCGATGGCGGCGATGCTGACCAGGCAGCGCATCACCGAGGCGAGGTTGTAGTCCTGCGCGTGGATGATGAGGAAACTGCCGACGGCGAGGCCGGCGCATCCCGCCCCGATGGCGATCAGCCCCCTTGTCCCGAACCAGGAGGAGGAGACGAGGACGACGACGCCATAGAGGACCGCGATGGCCATATCGAGCGGCGAGAGGGTGTCGACGAGAAAAATGGCCAGGCACAGCGTCGCCACGAGAGCATGACCGAGCCAACCCGGCCGGGATTGCGTTGCCGATGCGATGCCGCTGAGGCGGGGCATGATGTCGTTGGTCCCTCTGCGGTGTGACGGTCGCCCGAGGCGCCCGGCGGAGGCCCCCCCGGGAAGCCGGTCGCTGCCGGATTCGGCCTTCGCCAGCGCGTCTTCCGGGTGGTGTCCTCCGCTCTGCGTCGGTGGCGGGGCGTGGTTGCCGGCGACCGGCCGGAACCGCGCCTCTGCCCGGCACTATGGCAGGCGGGATCGCGCGTTGCTGTCATATCAAGGTATGTCCGCATCCTCCGGGGATATGCCCCGCGCGCCGGCGGCGGTCCGCCCGCCGCCGCGGCCACCGGCGCGGGCTGCGGCGGGGGGCTAAACCAAGGTTCAGGTCCGGCGATGTGACGTATAATTTCCCCCGTCCCCGGCGTGCTTGATGTTCGGGCTCTCCCAGCGGTGGAACTGGCGACGAGCAGATGAGCCCGGACGGCGAAACGCACAGAGCGGCAAGAGGCCCCGCGATCCGGGTGGACCGGATCATGGCGGCGGCCCGCACCCCCTTTCTTCCCCGGCTGCTGTTCGGGCTGCGCCTTGCTTCCTCGGTCTGCCTCGCCCTGTTCACGACCTATTATCTGGAGCTGCCAAACCCGTTCTGGGCCGCCACCACCGCGGCCATCGTCTGCCAGCCGAATCTCGGCGCCTCGCTGCAGAAGGGCCGGTTCCGCGCGCTGGGCACCATCATTGGCGCGCTGGTGCTGGTGGCGCTGTTGTCGCTGTTTCCCCAGCAGCGCGTCGCCATGATCCTGAGCCTGTCGCTGTGGTGCGGTCTGTGCGGGTGGGCGGTCGTGCTGCTGCGGAACTCCGGCGCCTATGCCGCCGGACTGGCCGGCATCACCGCGGCCATTCTCTTCGCCGACAGCGTCGCCGATCCGACGGCCGCATTTTTCCTCGCCCTCACCCGGGTCAGCGAGATCTGCATCGGCATCGCGGCGGCGGCCGTCGTCATGCGGCTCACCGAGCCCGGTGCGGCCCGGCTTGCCCTCGCCGGCCTGATGGAGCGCACCGCGCTGCAGCTTCGCGACGGCTTTCTCGAGACGCTCGCCGGCGACAGCGAAACCCCTTCCATGCAGGCGGCGCGGCGCAATGTCGTGAAGGCTCTCACGCCGCTGAACGCCGCCATCGACGCCGCCATCGGCGAGACCGCCTTTCTGTACAGCCGCCGGGCGTATTTCCGCATCGCCTGCGCCCGCCTGGTCGATGCGCTCGTGGCGTGGCGGACGGTCAGCCGCCATCCCTTCGGCATGGCGGGCGATGCACGCCCGATCCAGCGGGAATTGGCGCGGCGCCTCGCCCGGATCGACCCGGTGGGGCCGGAGCGCGACCCGCCGGGGGTGAGGGCGGAGGTCGAGCGGACCCTCGCCGACATCGAGGCCCTGCGTGCCGCGACGGCGGACGACGCGGTGTCCGGGCGCATCGCGGCCGATGCCGCCCGGGACGTGGCGACCTGCCTCGCCGCCCTGATCGACGCCGTGATCCTGCTTCGCCGCCGCGAGGGCCCGCGCCTGCGGGCGGGCCGGCAGCCCTTCGTCATGGCCGATGCCCGGCCGGCGTGGATCGCGGGGGTGCGCGCCGTCCTCTCGGTGCTCGCCGTCACCCTGTTCTGGATCGTGACCGCGTGGCCCAGCGGCGCTTATGCGATCGCCTTCACCGCCATCTCGACGCTGGTCTTCGCGTCCTTCGCCGACGAGGCCCGCCAGCGCGCGGCGGATTACACCACGGGCATCGCCGTGATGGCGGCGCTGGGCGGCGGGCTTTATTTCTGGGTTCTGCCGGCGCTGTCGAGCTTCCCGGCGCTCATGGGGGTGCTGTTCCTGCTTTATGTGCCGCTCGGCGCGATGCAGGTGGGCAGCTGGCACAGCGCCGCCTTTCTCGCCATGTCGATCGCGGCCCTGCCGCTTCTCGGGATCGGCAATCCCATCGCCTACGATCCCGTGGGGTATGTCAACGTGGCGCTCGCCGTCACGGCGGGCAGCGCCGCGGGAGCGCTGTTCTTCGTGATCCTGCCGGGGCCCGGGCCGGAGCAGCGCGCCCGCCGCCTGATCCGCCTGTCGGTGCGCGACCTTGGCCGCCTGCTGCGCAAGCGGGCAGGGTGGGACCGTTCGCGATGGACGGCCCTTCTCACGCGGCGGCTGGAGAGCATTCCCCCGCAGGCCACGCCCGAGCAGCACGGCGCCCTGCTGGCCCTGCTGGCGGTCGGCCTCGCCGTCACGCGCCTGCGCCCGGCGGTGGAGGGCGGGCCCGGCGCGAAGCCGCTGGCCGACGCGCTGGCCGCGCTGGCGGCCGGCGATCTGCCGGTCGCCCTCGGGCATCTCGCGACGCTGGGGCGCCTTGCCGCCGGCGGCGCGATCGTCGAGCCGTCCGGCTCCGCCCATGTCGAGGTGCAGGTCGCGGTGCTGGCGGATGCCGTCGCGGCCCACGCCGCCCTGTTCGGTCCCGAGCCGATCCAGCCTGCGGAATCCTAGGAGAAGGGCATGTTTTCGGAGGTCAACATTCTCGGCGTCTATGTCGCTCCGTTCGCGGTGATGCTGCTCGCGGCTTCGGTGGCGATGGTGCCGCTGCGCATGATCGGCGAGCGCGTCGGCCTCGCCCGCCGGGTGTGGCATGCCGGGCTGTTCGAGCTCAGCGTCTACGTCATCGTCCTGTCGCTCATCGTGCTCGGCTGCGGAGCCCTGCCGTGACACCGCCGCGGACGCGCCGGCGGGCGGCGCCCGCCACGACACCCGTCCATCCCCCACGCCTGCCCGCCATGGGAGCCCATTCATGAACAGCCTCGATACGCCTGCCGGCAGGCGGATGCCGGACCTCATGCCCGCGATCCGCGTGCTCCTCACCCTCGCCGCGGTGTGCGTTGCCGGGGCGCTGGGGTGGCGCATGTGGCTCGCCTACATGACGACGCCCTGGACCCGGGACGGCACCGTGCGGGCCTATGTCGTCACGGTCGCGCCGCAGATCTCCGGGCGGATCGTCGACCTTCCGGTCAAGGCCGACCAGTTCGTCCACAAGGGCGACCTGCTGATGGTGATCGAGCCCGACGACTTCCAGATCGCACTGGCCAATGCCGAGGCCGCCGTCGCCGAGGCCAGGGCGGATGTCGACAACAAGCAGGCCGAGGCCGAGCGCCGTTCCCGCCTCAGCTCCATTGCCGTGTCGGACGAGGAGAAGCAGAGCTTCGCGGCGGCGGCGGACATGGCGGCCGCGGCGTATCAGCGGGCGCTCGCCGAGCGCGACAAGGCGAAGCTCGATCTCAGCCGTACCCGGATCGTCTCTCCCGTGAGCGGCTATGTCACCAATCTGCTGACCCAGGCCGGCGATTTCGCCACCGCCGGCCAACGGGCGCTCTCCGTCGTCGACAGCGGCAGCTTCTGGGTGGACGGCTATTTCGAGGAAAACCTGCTGAGCAACATCCACGTCGGCGATCGCGCCGAGGTGTCGCTGATGGCCTATCCCGGGCGGCTGGCCGGCCATGTGACGGGCATCGGGCGCGGGATCGCGGTTTCCAACGCGGAGCCCGACGGTTCCGGCCTCGCGACCGTCAATCCCGTCTTCACCTGGGTGCGCCTCGCGCAGCGCGTGCCGGTGCGGGTCGTTCTCGACGATGTCCCGCCCTCCGTGGTCCTGTCGGCCGGCCTCACGGCGAGCATTTCCATCGTCCCCGGTTCCGCCCCGTCGCCGGTCGACACCTCCGCGCCCCGCTGAAACGCCGGGCCGCCCGATCGGACAACGCGGCGGCTCTCCAGTCCCGATCCCGCCGCCCCCGATCCCGCCACCCCCGATCCTGCCACGCCGGAGCTGCCGCCCGACCCGTGCCTACCGGCAGGGGCGGGCGCTCGCGTTCCGTGCGGAAGGTGGAGGGGGCGTGGAGCGAGCGGCCACCCCTCGCCGGCCTCTGCCGCCGGCGAGGGGTCGCACGTTTCTCCGGCCGGCGCATCGCCGGGCGGAACCCATGCGAGCCGCAGCCCGGCGCGGGCCGGCGGGGCGGGGCCTCGCGCATCTCAGCCGGTCGAGATGGAGGGAGATCGCCGGCATGCCTCGGAGGGCGAGCTTCTGGCGCGCGACCGGCACGGCGAGAGGAGGGACACGGCTGTCATGCGGCACGCCGGGGAACGGCTGGACCGCCAGGAGAGCTGCCGCGACCAGGGGAGGGCTCGCCCGCGGCGAGGGGTCCATGCCGAGCCGCCGAGCCGGCGATCAGCCCGGTGTCCTTCGGAAGGAACCCCTTGGGGAGGTCATGGAACAGGACGCCGGTGGCCGCCACGAGGGCGGCGGGCGTCGGCCGGGAGGATAGAGCGGGAAATCGGGGGGCGGCGAGAGCCGGCGGGCCGCTCCGCGGCGCCGGCCTTGCCGTGGCGCTGGCCGCAGCCCGACATCGCGAGCGGCGCGACGAGACCCGCCGCGCCCCCTTCCGTTTCGGTAGCCGCGGCGCGCCGCGGCCGGGCTCATGGCAGCTTCCGGCGGCGGCCCGCAGGGGTCGGATCGGTTCCGTAGGCGCCGTGTCCCGAGCCGGTCTTGCCGCGGAACACCCAGTAGGCGTGCGCCTGATAGGCCAGCACGATGGGCAGGACGATGGCGAGACCGACGCCGATGAAGGCGAGGGACTGCGGATCGGCGAGCCCCTGCCAGACGGTGACGCTGCGAGGCACCACATAGGGCCACAGGCTGACGACAAGGCCGATGAGACCGAGGACGAAAAGGCCGAGCGAGAGCAGGAAGGTCCGGCTCTCCGGGCCCGTCCAGATTCCCCGCCACATCGTCACGACGACCGCGACCGTGACCAGCGGCACCGGGGCGAGGAGGACGAGGTTCGGCAGGCTGAACCAGCGTGCCGCCACCTCCGGCACGCTCCAGGCGCTCCAGACGCTGACGATCAGCATCGCCGCCGCCACGAGGATGAGCGCGGCGCGGGCGATTTCGCGGGCGAAGATCTGGGTGGCGCCCTGCGTCTTCATGATCAGCCAGCCCGCCCCGATCAGCCCGTAGCCGCCGATGAGGCCGACCCCGCACATCAGCCCGAGCAGGCTGAGGAAGCTGAACGGGCCACCGGCGAACATGCCGTCCGCGACGGGAACACCGTCGATCAGGCCGCCGAGGATCAGGCCCTGGCACAGCGCCGCCAGCATGGAGCCGCCGGCGAAGGCGATGTCCCAGACCAGCCGGAAGCGGGTCGCCTGCAGGCGGAAGCCGAAGGCCACCCCGCGCAGGATCAGCGCGAACAGCATGGTCACGATGGGCAGATAGAAGGCCGGCAGCAGGATGTAGTAGCCGGCGGGAAAGGCGGCGAACAGCAGCGTGCCGCCCGCCACCAGCCAGGTTTCGTTGCCGTCCCACACCGGCTCGATGCTGGCCATCATCACGTCGCGGTCGGCATCGCGGGGGGCGGCGAGGAAGAGGATGCCGACCCCGAGATCGAGGCCGTCGGCCAGCACATAGACCACGACGCAGAACACGGCGACGGCGGCGAAGACGAGCGCGGCGTGCTCGCTCAGCAGGGTGAACATGGCTCAGGCTCCCGCGGCTTGAGGGTTGCGCGGCGTGGCCGGCGCAAGAGAGGTTGAGGGGGAGGAGGCGCTGCGGCGGCCGAGATTGGTGCCGTCGAGGCCGGGATGCTCCGGGGCCGTCACCGGCAGGTCGGCGGGTCCGGCAAGGGCGAGCCGGCCGGCGAACCAGGCGAAGGCGAGCATCAGCACGTTGTAGAGCAGGAAGAAGCCGAGGAGGCTGGCGCCGACCGCGCCCGCGGCGACCGGGGCGACCGCGTCCACGGTGCGGAGCTGCCCGTAGATGAGCCAGGGCTGGCGGCCGGCTTCGGTCACGGTCCAGCCGGCGATGACGGCGATGAAGCCGAGCGGCGTCGTCGCCATGGCGAGCCACAGGAACCAGCGCGCCTCGAACAGGCGCCGCCTCAGCCGCAGTACCAGCCCGGTGATCGCGGTGGCGAGCAGGACCATGCCGATGCCCGCCATGATGCGGAAGGCGAAGAAGACGACGGGCACATTGGGCTGGTCGGCCGGGGACACCGCCTTCAGCCCCTCGACCTCGCCCTTCCAGCTATGGGTAAGGTAGAGGCTCGCGAGATGGGGGATGTCGAGCGCGTAGAGGTTGCTCTGCGTCGCCATGTCCGGCCAGGCGATCACGGTCATGGCCGGTCCCCGGGTGGTCTCCCACAGCCCCTCCATCGCGGCGAGCTTGGTCGGCTGGTGCTCCAGCGTGTTGCGGCCATGCAGGTCGCCCAGCGCGATCTGGGTCGGCGCGAGGATCAGCGCCATCCACAGCGCCATCGAAAAGGCGGTGCGGGAGGCGGCGACGTGGCGCTGGCGCCAGATGTGGAAGGCCGAGACGCCGGCGACCACGAAGGAGACGGTGAGGAAGCTCGCGCAGACCATATGCGCCAGCCGGTAGGGAAAGGAGGCGGTGAACACCACATCCCACCAGCTCACCACGTGATAGATGCCGTGCGCATCGGCCACCGCGCCGGCCGGGGTCTGCATCCAGCTGTTGGCGGCGACGATCCAGGTGGCGCTGAGCAGCGCGCCGACCGAGACCATGGCGCAGGCGAAGACATGGGCGCCTCTGGAGACGCGTCCCTCGCCGAACAGCATGATGCCGATGAAGCCGGCTTCGAGGAAAAACGCGGTCAGCGTTTCGTAAAGGAACAGCGGGCCCAGCACATGGGCGGCGGAGCGCGAGAAACCGGCCCAGTTGGTGCCGATCTCGTAGCTCAGCACGATGCCGGTCACGACACCCATGCCGAAGCCGAGCGCGAAGATGCGCATCCAGAAGCGCATGAGCTGGCGATAGACGGGGTTGCCGGTACGCCACCAGAGCACGCTCAGCCAGGTGACGAACCAGGCGAGCCCGATGGTCATGGTCGGCCAGAGAATGTGGAATCCGACGGTGAAGGCGAACTGGAGGCGGGCGAGGGCGACGGCGTCCATGGGATCAACGGGCTCCCGGCTGAAGGGGGGATTTCACGATCCGGACGGGCACGCCCTTGGAGGCCGGGGTGAAGCTCTGGGGATCGTGCGCGTCGAGCGGCACGAGGGCGTTGGCCTCGGGGTAGTAAGCGGCGCAGCTACCCGCGGGAAAATCACAGGCAACAAGGCGGAAGCCGCGCACCGCGCGCTCCACCCCGTCCGCGGTGATGGTGGTGATGTCGACGCGCTCGCCATCGGCGAGGCCACGGCGGGCGATCTCGTCGCGGTTCAGAAACAGCACGTCGCGCTGGCCATAGACACCGCGATAGCGGTCGGAGAGCGAATAGAGCGTGGTGTTGTACTGGTCGTGGCTGCGCACCGTCGTCAGCCACAGCGCCTCCGCCTCGGTGACGGCCGGGTCTTCGCAGAGCCCTTCGCAGACCAGCAGGTTGGCCTTGCCGGTCGGCGTGGCCCAGATGCGCTCGCGTGCCAGCGAGGTGAGATGGAAGCCGCCGGGCACCTCGATCCGGGCGTTGTAGCCCTGGAAGATCGGGAAGATCGCCTCGATCTCCTCGCGGATGAGGGCGTAGTCGCCGACGAGCCTCTCCCAGGGGATCGGGGAGCCGGCGCCAAGCGTCGCCCGCGCCATGCCGGCGATGATGGCCGGCTCGCTCATCAGATGTTCGGAGGCGGGCGGGTTGTGGCCGGTCGAGGCATGCACCATCGACATCGAATCCTCCACCGTCACCGACTGGGGGCCGCTCGCCTGCACGTCCGTCTCGGTGCGGCCCAGGCACGGCAGGATCAGCGCGTCCCGGCCGTGCACGAGGTGGCTGCGGTTCAGCTTGGTCGCGATGTGGACGGTGAGGTCGAGCCGGCGCATCGCTTCCTGCGTGCGGGCCAGATCGGGAATGGCGGCGGCGAAATTGCCGCCGAGGCCGATGAACACCTTCGTCTCGCCCCGCAGCATCGCCTCCAGCGCGGTGACGACGTTGTGGCCGTGGGCGCGCGGCGGCGCGAAGCCGTAGCGGGCCGCCAGCCGGTCGAGGAATTCCGTCGTGGGGATTTCGGTGATGCCGACCGTGCGGTCTCCCTGCACGTTGGAATGGCCCCGCACCGGGCAGATGCCGGTGCCCTCCCGCCCGATATTCCCGCGCAGCAGGGCGAGGTTGGCGATCTGCTGAACGTTCTGCGTGCCGTGGCGGTGCTGGGTGATGCCCATGCCGTAGACGAGGATGGCGCGCTCCGCCCGCGCATAGGCGGCGCCCGCGCCCTCGATGTCGTCGCGGGAAAGGCCGCTCCTGCGGACGATGTCGTCCCATGAGGTGGCATCGAGATCGGCGATCAGCGCCTCGATGCCGACGCTGTGGCCGCGGATGAAGTCCCAGTCGAGCACCGGGGCCTGCCCCGCCGCCTGTGCCGCGCGGTCGGCGGCGACGAGATGCTTCATCATGCCCTTGAGCACGGCGACGTCGCCGCCGACCTTCACCTGGAACAGCCGGGAGGAAATCGGCGTCGAGGTCAGCGTCGCCATCTCCACCGGGTTCTGCGGTGCCTGAAACCGCTCCAGCGCGCGCTCGCGGAACGGGTTGAAGGAGAGGATGGTTGCGCCCCGGCGCGAGGCGTTGCGCAGTTCGGTCATCATGCGCGGCGAATTGGTGCCGGGGTTCTGGCCGAAGATCAGGATGGCGTCGGCCTTCTCGAAATCCTCCAGCAGCACCGTTCCCTTGCCGACGCCGATCGATTGCGGCAGCCCGACGCTCGTCGCCTCGTGGCACATGTTCGAGCAATCGGGAAAATTGTTGGTGCCGAAGGCGCGGGCGAAGAGCTGGTAGAGGAACGCGGCCTCGTTGGAGGCGCGGCCCGAGGTGTAGAATTCCGCCCTGTCGGGATCGGGCAGGGCGTTGAGATGGTGCCCGACCAGGGCAAAGGCGTCCGCCCAGCTCACCGGCACATATCGGTCGGAAAACGCTTCATAGCGCATGGGGTGGGTGAGCCGACCCCGCATCTCCAGCTCGAAATCGGTGAACGCCTCGAGTTCGCTCACGGAAAAGCTGGCGAAGAAGTCGGGCGTGCAGCGCTTCGTGGTCATCTCCCACGCCACGGCCTTGCCGCCATTCTCGCAATACTCGAACGGAGAGGGATGCTTCGGGTCGGCCCAGCCGCAACCCGGGCAGTCAAAGCCGCCGGGCTGGTTCATCCGGGACAGCGTTGCCATGCCCGCGAGGGCGACGTGCTGTTCCAGCAGTGCCGTGCCCATGGCCCTGAGCGCGCGCCAGCCACCGGCGGGCTCATGATAAGGTCGAACGGTCTTCACGATACCCATTGGCGCTCTCCGACGATGGTCAACCGAGGGCCGGCTCGGGAAGAGCCGGGTGTGGCGCCAGCCTCGATGCCGAGGTCCGCAGCGGCGATGTCGAGGCGGCCACACGCCAACGATGGCGACGGAGAGCAGCGGATTCCATTCTACGGGGGGCTTCTCGCGTCGCAGTTTGGGTTATTCGGGCAATACCAAGGTATGCGCGTCGCCCGAGGCACTGGACGACGCCGATGAAATCTTGCGAAGCAGGGCCATCATTTTAGGATTATTGCGATTTCCCTAACGATATACCTCTGCGCACGCGCATTTTCGTCTTCAATGCGAGGGCATGCAGCAAGGGAGCTTCCCGCGGGCGGCGGTGCCTCCGTCTCTTCGCCGGGTGGTGACATGGCGCCCAAGGGGGCCTGCACGGCCACCGGCATGACCGATGCGGCCTCCTGCCGCATAGACGGGGTGCGACATCCCGCCGCATGTGCTTGGTGGCCGTCCTGACGCGGGGCCACGGTAAGAAGGTTCAACTTTCCGATCAACCGCCGGAGTCCGATGTTCGCCACTGCTACCGACCTATCCGGCGAGGCCTTCGATGTGCTGGTGATCGGGGCGGGGCCCGCCGGCCTGACGGCCGCGGAGGAGGCACAGCGGAGGGGCTGGCGCCCGCTGGTGATCGAGGCGGGACGGCAGGTGGGCGGCCTCTCGCGCACCGTGCGCTGGAAGGGCAACCATGTCGATATTGGCGGCCACCGCTTCCTGAGCAGCAACAGCCGCGTCGTCCAGCGTTGGCAGGAATGGATGGGCGGGCGGATGACGGAGGTGTCGCGTCTGTCGCGCATCCTGTACCGGCGCAAATTCTACGCTTATCCGCTGAACCTCGTCGACGTCCTGAGGAATTTCGAGCCGGCCGACCTCGTGCGTGCCGCCGCCAGCTATCTCCTCAGCGTCGTTCGCCCGATCCGGCCGGAACGGAGCTTTGCCGACTGGGTCTCGAACCGGTTCGGCCGCTTCCTGTTCCGCTGCTTCTTCAAGTCCTACACCGAGAAGGTCTGGGGCATATCCTGCGACAGGCTGCGCGCCGACTGGGCGGCGCAGCGCATTTCGGGCATGAGCTTGCCGGTCGCGGTGATGAACGCGCTCGGCCGCGGTCGCGGCGCGCGCAGTCTCGCCGACCGGTTCCTTTATCCCGCGCTCGGGCCCGGCAGCATGTGGGAGACGGTGGCGGAGCAGGTCGTCGCCGATGGCGGGGTGCTGCGGTTCGAGGAAGACGTGGTGCGCGTCTCCCATCGCAACTTCGCGATCGAGGAGGTGGAGACGGTTGCGCCCGACGGGACCCGCCACCTCTATCCGGTGAGGCGGCTGGTCTCCACCATGCCGCTCGGCGCGCTGGTTGCGGCCCTCGATCCGCCGGCGCCGCCCGCGGTTGGGGCGGCGGCGGCGGCGCTGCGTCATCGCGATTTCCTGGTCGTCGCGCTTGCCGTTTCGCGGCACCAGCTTTTCCGCGACAACTGGCTCTACATCCACGATGAGGGCTACAAGGTCGGCCGCGTCCAGAACGCCGGCAACTGGTCGCCCGAGCTGGTGGGTGAGGCGGGAACCTCGTTGATCCTGATGGAATATTTCTGCTCGCGCGGCGATCCGCTCTGGGCGCAGACGGACGACGCGCTCATCCAGCTCGCCAGCGGCGAACTGGAGGGTCTCGGTTTCGCCGCCCGCCATGAGATCACCGACGGCCACGTCATCCGCCAGCTCAACGCCTATCCGGTGTATGACGAAACCTACCGCGCCAATCTCGACATCATCCGCACCTTTCTCGAGCGGTTCGGCAATCTCAGTCCGGCCGGGCGCAGCGGGCTGCACCGCTACAACAACCAGGATCATGCGATGCTGTCCGGCATGGCCGCCGTGGACTTCCTCGGCGGCGTTCCGAACGCTTCGGCCTGGGATGTCGATATCGAGCGGTCCTACCACGAGGAACAGGTTCTGCCGGCATGATGCGGGGCCGGTCGGCTATGGAGCGGCTTTTGTGGCTTTTCGCGCTCGCGAACCTGCTTCTGGCCTGCCTTCGCCTCGCGCTGCTGGTGGCGGTCCCGCCCGCCGATGGCCAAAGGATGTCGACCGATCTGTATGAGCGCCATGAAGAAGTGCGGCTCCTCGCCGGCGGTCACTATCCCCGCGCCGATATCCTGCGCGCCGAGGGTGTCGGGTCGACGGCGAACACCGTCTATCCCCCCAATGCCTTCCCGTGGCTCTGGCTGCTCTCCCCCTTCGAGTCGTTCCGCCTGAACCAGCTTTGGCATGGCGCGTGGTCGCTGGCGGCGCTGGGCGTCGTGCTGGGCTATGCCTTCGCGGTGGGGGCCGCCTTCTCCGGCGCGGCGGCTGTTGCCTGCCTTGCCGCCGTGCTGTCGATGCCGGCGGTCTTCGCCACCTTCAGGGCCGGCCAATATGGGCTGATCCTGCTGGCGCTGATGCTCGGCTCGACGCTTCTGCTCTCTCGCGGCCGCGCGTGCCAGGCGGGTTTTCTCATGGGGATCGCCCTCTTCAAGCCCACCTATGCCGCGACCATGTCGGTGGTCTTTCTTCGCGAGCGTCGCTATGCCGGCCTCGCGGTCGCCGGGCTGGTGGTGGCCGCGAGCCTTGCCGGCGTCTGCCTGTGGAGCGGGCATGGGCCGCTGGCGCTGGTGGCGGCGACCTATCCCGTCGGCGGCATGCGCTTTACCGGGCAGGGGTACTCCCTTGTCAGCCTCCTCGCCGCGACGGGTATCCCGCCCCAGTTCGCGAGCCTCCTGTGCGCGGGGGCGGGGCTGACCGGGCTGTTCGCGGCGCTGCGTTTCCTTGACGCGCCGCGCGATCCGCTGGCCGTTCTGGCCCTTGCGGGTTTGGCGGCGCGGATCAGCTTCTATCATCGCGGCTATGACGACGTGCTGCTCATCTTCCTCGCCCTTGCCTGCCTGCGGCGCTGGATTGCCGCCCCGTGCTGGCCGTCGGCGGCGGTCGCGCTGGCGACGCTCGTCTCGCTGCAGCTTCCCGGACGATGGCTGCACCCGGCCCCACCCGGTCTCGTGCTGACCTTGTTCGCCACATGGATCGGAGCCGCCGTCTTCGTCGTGGCCGAAGGCTCCGGCAAGAGCATGGCGCCGCAGCCATGCTGATGGAGTGTCCCGCCCGGGTCGCAGCGGCGTCGACCGCAACGAGTATGGCGCTGCGGATCTCGATCGTCGTGCCGCTCAGGGCCTGGAATGACGAGGCGCGGCGCTGTGTCGAGCGGATGTGCCGGCTGCTTCGCCCCGGCGATGAATGCATCCTCGTGCCGGATGGCTTTCCGCTGGTCGCTGATCTGCCGGCGCCGTGCCGCCTCGTGCCCCTCGCCACGCATGGCGGCCCGGCCGTCGCGCGCAATGCCGGGGCGCGCGTGGCCGGGGGCGATGTGCTTTTCTTCGTCGATGCCGATGTCCTGCTGGCCGCAAATGCGGTGGAGATCGTGCGGGCGCAGTTCAGCCAAAGCGCCATCTCCGCCGTCTTCGGGTCCTATGACGACGCACCGAGCGCGCCGGGCGCGGTCTCCCGCTTCCGCAACCTGCTGCACCATTTCCAGCACCAGAGCCATGCCGGACCGGTGCGCAGCTTCTGGACCGGCTGCGGCGCGATCCGGCGCAGCGTGTTCGAGGCGCTGGGCGGCTTCTCGGTGCGCTATGATCGCCCGGCGATGGAGGATGTCGAGCTGGGCGCCCGCCTCGCGCGGGCCGGCGGCGAGGTCCGCCTCGAACCGACGCTGCTGTGCACGCATCTGAAGCGCTGGACCCTGCGTTCGATGATCGTCACGGACATTCGCGATCGCGCGATCCCGTGGTCGCGGCTGATCTATGCCGATGGCGACAGCGTCGCGGTGATGAACGCGGACAGGCGCGGCCGCGTCGCGCTGGCGCTGACCGCGGTTCTGGGCGCATGTCTCGTCCTCGGCCTGCTCTGGCCGCTTTGCTGGCTGGTGGCGGCGGCGGCCTTTCTGATGCTGCTCCTCTGGCAGCGGTCTTTCCTGGCGCTGCTCCGGCGCTGCGGCGGCTGGCGGCTGCTCGCGGCGGGCAGTCTGCTCCTGCCCGTGCATCTGGCGAGCGGTGCCATCGGCTTCGGCTATGTCACGGCGGAGGTGGCGCTGCGGCGCATCCGGGATGCCTGCCATGCCGGGCGGCGATGATACGTTCGATTATGTCATCGCCGGGGGCGGCGCCGCGGGGTGCGTGCTGGCGCGCCGTCTGCTGGAGCGGACCGACGGGCGTATTGCGCTGATCGAGGCGGGCTCCGCCCTGCCCAACCGCTGGCTCGGCACGCCGCTGACCAGCGTGCGCCTTGGCCGCTGGTGGCACAGCTGGCCGTTCGAGACCGTGCCGCAGCAGGCCCTGCACGGGCGCCGGATCGCGCTGCCGATGGGGCGCGTGCTCGGCGGCAGCGCCTCGATCAACGCCATGATCGCCCAGCCCGCCCTCGATGCCGATATCGCCGAATGGGGCGCGGCGGTCGAGGGCTGGTCGCCCGCGGCGCTCGCGCCCGCCCGTGCCCGCGCCTTCGGCATGGCGGGAGTGGCCGGCGTTGCGCAGCTTCCCCTCGCGGCTCCTGCCTTCCGCTCGGCCTTCTCGGAGGCCTTCCTCGCCGCCTGCGGGGAGGGCGGCCTTCCGAACGAGGGCCTGCTGGACGGGCCGGATTCGGTGCGCTGCGGCTATTATCCGCTGCTGCAGCGGAACGGGCGCCGCTTCTCGGCCTTTCAGGCCTATCTCGCGCCGATGCGCGGCCACCCCCGCCTGACCGTCATCACGGGCAAGGTCGTCCGCCTGACACTGGCGCAGGGCGAAGCGCGCGGCGTCGTCGTGGCCCACGGCGGCACGCGCCGCGTCATCGCCGCGGAACGAGAGGTGATCCTGGCTCTCGGGGCGCTGGAGAGCCCCCGGGTGCTGATGGCCTCCGGCATCGGCCCGGCGGACCTGCTGCGCAGGGCCGGGATCGGCGTTGTCCGCGACCTGCCGGATGTCGGCGAGCGGCTCGCCGATCACGTCCGCCTTCCTCTTCTTTTCCATTCGGGCCAGACGTCGCCCGCGCGGCTGTGGCGGCTGCCGGGGGCGCTGCTGCGGCGGATGGCGGGGCGAGCCAGCGTGCTCGCCTCCAATTGCTGCGAGGCCGGGGCCTATCTCTCATCGGGAGGCGCGGGGCGGCCGGATCTGCAGCTCATCACCCATTTCCAGTCCGTCGCCGACGGGGCGGCGGTCGATATCGAGCTTACGCTGGTGCGCCCGCTCAGCCGCGGCCGCGTGTCGATCGACCCGGCGGCGCCGGACGGCCGTGCCTTGATCGATCCCGCCTATCTCTCCGCGCCGCCCGATCTCGAACGGCTGGTGGAGGGGATCGGCATGGTGCGCGAGATCGCCCGCCGGCCTGCCCTTGCCGCCTTCGGCATCGGCGGAGAAAGGCTGCCGGGTCCGGCCGCTGTTTCCCGCGAGGCGCTGGCCCGACATGTGCGCGCGACCGCCACGACCGCCTTCCATCCGGTCGGCACATGCCGGATGGGCGATGACGATGCGGCCGTGGTCGACGGCCGGCTGCGGGTCAACGGCCTCGCCCGCCTGAGAATCGTCGACGCCTCGGTGATGCTGAGCCTGCCGGCGGCCAATACCTGTTGCGCGGTCATGCTCATCGCCGAGAGGGCCGCGGAGCTCATGACCTGAGCGTCCCGGCGCTGCGCAGCGCCCGCCGGGTCGGCGCCGCGCATTCCAGAACCTCGAGCGCCGCCAGCGCGGGAAAGCGCGGCGCCAGCCGGCGGCGGACGAGGCCCAGCAGCCATGCCGTCGCGCGGCTCTCCAGCAAGGGCGCGGCGAGGGGGTGGACGAGAACCCCGACATGGCAGGGGGTCGTCTCGAAGCCGGCGTGGCGCTTGAAGCGGTCGAGCCCGGGATTGGCGGGAAGGGCCTGCCGGCCGATGCGTAGAAGCGCGACATCGGGCCGGGCCAGCAGCGCCTTGCGGGCTTCATGATAGAGAAGATGGGTCGGCCTCAGCTCCGCCAGCGCGTCGTCCCAATGCATGAACAGGCCCTGGCAGAGGCCATCGCTGATGCGGCAGAGCAGATAGGCGGCGATCTCGCCGCCTCTCGTGACATAGCCATACAGCACGAGGGTGGGGTCGCGGGCCGCCTTCTCGGCAAGCCGGCGGCGTCCTTCCTCCTCGAGGCACGGCGCGGCGATGGTGCCGTGCCGCCTCAGCGAGGCGCGGTCGCAGCCGAGCGCCAGCGCGTGCCACTCCCGCCAGTCCAGCGGCCGGACGGTGCCATGGGCGGCCGCGCGCTTCAGGTTCTGTGCGAACTGCCGCTGCACGACCGCCGCCGCCGACCGGGAGGCGGTGAGCGAAAAATGCGCCACGGTCTTGCCGGAGGGTTGGCCGGTGCAGAAGATCGCGGCGAGGCGCCGCTCGCGCCGGAGCATGGCGCGGATGCCCGACACCGCGCCGCGGTGGACCGCACCGGAGGGCTCGGAAACCAGCGCCAGCCGGCCGGCGCTCCGCCAGATCGTGCCGTCCATCTCGACGACGCGATATCCCATGCCGGCATACAGGGCGGGCAAGCCATTCATCCGGTGGCAACCTGCGGGTGGCGTCTTCCGATGGCTCCCGAGCCGTTCGGGACCTTTCGACACCTCGCCGGCACTTTCCGGTTCCTATATCCCGGTTTTCCGCCTGTATTCACCGGGAGAAACCCCGAGATGCCGGCGAAACGCCCTCGTGAAGGTCGACTGGGACGAGAAACGGCAGGTATAGGCGATCTCCACAAGGCTGGTTTCCGTGTGCCGCAGCATTTCCTGGGCGCGCTGAAACCGCAGTGAGCTGATGAATTTGTGCGGCGGGACGCCAACGGCCGACCGAAAGGCGCGAACAAAATGATGGCGGCTCAGACAGGCGATATTTGCGAGATCAGCCAATGAGATGTCGGAATGAATGTTGTCGTTGATGTAATCAATCGCACGACGAATCTTCCCATGGTCGAAGGAAGTATCGCTCTTTTCGCTGATGTTAATCCCACTATACTTTATGAACAGATGAGACGCCATCGCGCTGGCCAAACTCTCGGCCAGAAGCCGGCCCGCCGAGGATTCCTCCTCCAGCTCGGCCGTCAGCCTGTAGCCGATCTGCCGGACAAAATCGTCGTCGATGCCGGCGCGATACGCGATGTTGCCGGGCGAAATGTTTTGGGACAGAGACGCGGATATGGAACTGAAGACGTCGTGTCCGATGTACATGTGCAGGATGCGGCTGAGATCGTGGGTTATGCGGATGGAATCCTCCACCACGCCGATCGGGCAAAGCCAGAGCGTGCCGGGCCGGGCCGCGGTGCTCTGAAACTCCCCGTTTCCGCGCCGTTCCACGTGTCCTGTCTCTGATCCCGCGAGTGCGAGGGTAATCTCCATCTGCTGAGGGACGGGCGGCGGGATTTCCCCGGCAGGGTGATTGCGGATTTCGGCGGCCATGCCTCTCCAGTTCCGCTGCGTGGAACTCAGGAGCACATCGCCTCTGGGAAACTTCCTGCGGCCGAACTCGTGCACGCCCGCCATATCCGGCTCCTCGATCCGCAGGGCGCATTTCGCCTGATTGGTAATTTTGCGGCCGAAGGCGTTCCCGATCAAGTATGCCGATTCCGGCAAACACAACGCCAATCCGGGCACATACGCCCGCGCGAGCCTGCGGCAGACTGGTGCCCGATCATCGCACGACCCCCGTGGGACGATCCGGCGACGCGCCGAGCGAAGCTCAATGAGAGGCACCCATGAACTCCGGCAGTCGCGTTCCTGGCGTCCCGCTTCAGGACATCGCAGCGGCTCCACGAGCGTCCTATCTCTTGAGCAACGATCTGCGGAGCCGTCTGGAGCTCAAGAATTCGGACTGGTGGTCCGGGTTGACCATCCTGCACCAGACCCGCGAGATGGGGGTGGAGCATGTGCATGTCGTCGATGCCGGCGGTGAGGCGTGGTGGATCCGTGCGGCCGACTGGAATACGCCGCAGGCGTACCGGCTGCAGTGGGACGCGGCGCTCGCTCTGACACTCGGAAGCGACATTGCGGAGGTTCCCACAGCCGTCGGAGAAGACGAAAAGCTTTCGCTCGTCTATGCCCGGCGTTCGGGACAGGTCTTGGCCGATCTTCGTTCCTCCGGTCCCGGCATCCGCTCATTTCTGGACTTTGCGCTCGCGGCGACGTCGACGCTGATGCGCATGCACGACGCCGGCGTGGTCCATGGCGGCCTCTCGTCGGCCAAGCTGCTGGTCGAGCCGGACGGGCAGGTGCGTTTTACCGGTTTCGCCTGGAACTCGGTGGCCGATGAAGGGGAGCCGGGCGAACGCTCTGTTTCAGAGGCCGATCTCGCCTACGCGGCGCCGGAGCTGATACGCACCGATCCTCATCCCGTCGACGCCCGTGCCGATCTCTATGCGATGGGGGTGCTGCTCTATGAGCGCCTCACAGGAACCCTGCCGTTTGCGGCGTCCGATCTCTCCGGCTGGCTGCATGCCCATGTCGCGATGGAGCCTCCTTCCGTGCGGGAGATCCGGCCCGATGTACCGGCGATCATTGACCAGATTCTGTTCAAGCTGATCCGCAAGGACCCCAGGCAGCGCTACCAGACGGCGGCGGCGCTCTACGCCGATTTCCGGCGGGTGGCCGGATCCCTCGCCGCCACGGGCCATGTCGACGCGTTCGTCCTCGCCCGCGGTGATCTTGCGGAGCCGCTGCACCCTTCGCTTCATCTCGTTGGGCGCCATCGCGAACGCGCAATGTTCTCGGCGCTCTATGAGGCGTTTCGCCGGTCTCCTCACTGCCGCATCGTGCTGCTGAGCGGGGAGCCCGGGGCGGGCAAGACGTCGCTGGTCGAGACGTTTCTCGCAGATATGGCCGATGGGAGCGCCATCCGCTGCACGGGCAAAGGCGTGCACCTGCGCCAGGGAACGCCGTTCGCCCCGCTCGCGCAGGCGCTGCGCACCGCGCTGGCCCACCTCATGGGGGGAGACGAGTCCGTGCTGCAGGCGGCCCGGGCGCGGCTCGATGCGGTGGTCGGCTGTCGCCGCCTCCTTGGAGAGCTGGTTCCCGACCTCGCCTTCCTGCCGCCTGAAGCGCCGGTGCTCGCCGATGTTCCCGCCCATCTCGCGCAAGTCCGGTCTGCCCGGATCATCGCCGAGACCTTCGGCGCGATCGCTTCGGCAGGTGCGCCGCTCGTGCTGTTTCTGGACGACCTCCAGTGGTTCGACCACGCAAGCCTGAACGCTGCCCGTCAGCTCTGCAGCGAAGCCCCGGCCCATGTCTTCCTTGTCTGCGGCTACCGCGATGACGCGCAGAACCGAAGGTCGGTCCGGGATTTCCTCGATGTGGCGAGGGCATCGCCTGCTTTCGCCGAGGACGTGCGGATCGAGCCCCTGAAGGAGTGCGATACCGGCGAGCTCGTGGCCCTCCTGTTGAAGAGCGAACCGGAGGAGGTCGCACCGATCGCCGCCCGCCTTCATCGGGAGGCGCGTGGCAATCCCTTCTATATCGGCCAGCTTTTGCGCAGGTCGATGGAGGAGGGCGGCCTGCGGTTCGACGCCGAAACACAGGAATGGCGCTGGAGCGAGCCACAGGGCGGGCATCCCCACGAGATCGCCGATGTCATGTCGGAACGCATCCATGCCCTGCCGCCGCTGCAGCGCGCTCTCCTGCAACGCTGCGCCAGTCTGGGAGGGCATTGCACGCCGCTGTTCGCGGCGCGGCTTTCCGGCGCGAGTGTCGAGGACGTTGTCCGGGCGGCCAACGCGCTGGTTGCGGCCGGTCTCCTCCGCCGCTCGGGAGCCGCTTTTGCGATAGCCCATGACCGCGTGCTGGAAGCCGCCTATGCGACGATGTCGCCGACCCAGCGGATGCGCGATCACCTGAGCAATGCCCGTGATCTCGTGACGTGGCGGCCGTCGTCCGAGCCGGACATCGCCTTCGACGTCGCCGCCCAGATCGAGCATTGCGACCTCGGTCAGCTCTCCGTCGGCGAGCGCCCGGATTTTGCCCGGCTGCTTCTGCTGGCGGCGCGGGCCTGCCGGTCTGCCGGCGAGGCCGGCCGGGCCTTGCATTTCGTCGAGTTGATACGCCGCATTCTTTTGGGCGCCCCGGCGGACGGCGCCGCTGCGCTCATGTTCGATGCCGAGTGGCTGTATGGCGACTGCCTGCTGGCTCTGGGGCGGGTCGACGAGGCTCTTGCCGCGGTGGACGCCCTCTCCGACCTCAGCCGCGACCCCGTCAGCGTGGCGGATGCCTGCCGGCTGAAAGCCACCGCACTGACGATCAAGGGCGCCTATGCCGATGCCATCGCGGTGGCGCGCGAAGGCCTGCGGCTTCTCGATGTCGACCTCGATCCGGCCATGGCTGACGATGCCCTGGAGGCGGCTTATGTGAGCTGCCGGCGTGAGCTCGACAGGGTCGGTCTCGATCACGTCCTTTCGCTGCCGGAGATGACCGATCGACGGGCACGCTCCGCATTGTCGCTCTTGTCGACGCTCATCGCGTCCTTCTTCGTCAAGAGCGAGCTGCGGCTGCTGCATGTCATCCGGATCACGGAGCTGACGCTCCAGCATGGTGCCGCGCCGGAATCGGCCTATGGGCTCGCGTGGCTCGGCGTCCTCAGTGCTCATGATTTCGGAGCCTATGAGAGAGGCGCGGACTACGCCTTGGCCGCCTGCACGTTGGCGAGGCGCGACGGCTACGAGGCGCAGCGGACCGCGGCGTTGATTGCCCTCGACCAGGTCAGTGCCTGGACGGTCCCCATGCGCTCGGCGCTTGGCTATGCGCGCGAAGGCGCGCGGGTCGGCCAGGCCGCGGGCGATCTCGGCATGACGTGCTACGCCCGCAATCACATCGCCTCCGATATGCTCGTCAGCGGGGTGCCGCTCGACCGCATACACGCGGAACTTGTCGACAGCATTCGGCTGACGCGGGATATCGGCTACAGCGATATCGAAATGATCCTCACGGCGCAGCTGGACATGGTGGATTCCCTGCGCTCCGGGGAGGCGAAGACTTCCGTCCGGCATTCGGATCTCGTGGAGTCGTCCGTCGCCACCCAATTCTGGGTAAAGCACTATACCGGCCTGCAATCCTTCCTTCTGGACGCCGTGGAGGCTGCCATCGGCCATCTGGCGGAAGCGGAGGCGCTGGCTTGGGCGGCGCCAGCGCATATCGACACGGCCAATAACTGTTTTTTCCTGGCCCTGGCGCATGCGCATGTGCCCGACCCGCAACGTTCATCGGCGCAGCGCCTGGAACAGATGGCGGTGGCGCGCGAACGCTTCAGGTCATGGGCCGCGCTCAATCACGAGACGTTTTCATCCAAGCATCTCATTCTCGAGGCGGAGGCGGCCCGGCTCGGGGGTGAGTGCCGCCGTGCCATGGAGCTTTACGAGCGCGCCGCAGAGGCGGCCGCGGCCGCCCGGTTCATCCAGGATCGGGCGCTGGCACAGGAACTCGCGGCGCGGCTGTATCGCGACATGGACCTTGCCGCGCCTGCGCAGGGCTGCCGGGCGGTTGCTGTCGCCTGTTACCGGGAGTGGGGCGCGCATGGCAAGGCCGATCAGCTCGGCGGCCATCCGACGCCGACGGCCGACGCCGACGCGGATGCCGACGCCGCGACGGCACCCCGGAAGAAGACGCAGCACCAGCTCGACTTCACCGTCATGACGGCGGCGTCTCAAGCGTTGGCGGAGGAGGTCGGTCTCGAACAGGTCGTTCGTACGCTTATGAAAAGCATGGTCGTTCATGCGGGGGCCCAGTTCGGCCTGCTGCTGCTTCTGCGCGGGGGCAAGCCGTCGGTGGAAGCGGTGGCACGCGTCGCGGCACAAGGCTTCACGATCGCGTTTCAACCCGCCACGCCGCCGGAAGAGCTCATGCCCGCCTCCGTGCTGAAGACGGTCCTGCGCACGGCGAAGCCCGTCACGCTGGCCGATGCCGCCATCGAGGCGGCGCAGCGCGGCCTCTCCATGGGAGGGCGCAGCATCCGCTCGCTGGCCTGCCTGCCGCTGATAAAGCGGGGGGAGCTGATCGGCATGCTCTATCTCGAAAACGCCCTGAGCGCCGATGTCTTCACGCCCCGCCGGATGGCGATGCTGGAAATCCTTGCTCCCCAGGCGGCGATATCGCTGGATTCCGCCCGGCTTTACGGCGACCTGATGGACGAGAACCTGCGCCGTGCCAGGGCGGAATTCGAGCTGCGCGAGGCGCGGAGCGATCTGGCGCGCGCCAACCAGCTTACCGCCATGGGCAGCTTCGCGACGTCCGTGGCGCACGAGATCAAACAGCCGCTCGCCAGCCTCGTCGCCCATGCCGACGCAGGCTTGCGCTGGCTGAACAGAGCTCAGCCGGACCTGGCGGAGGTGGCGAAAAGCCTGCAGAGCATCGGCGACGCGGGACGTCGTGCGGCGGATATCGTCAATGCCCTGCGCTCACTGGTGAAGCAATCTCCGGCCTCCCTCAGCCCGGTTCGCGTCGACGATGTATTGAATGACGTGCTGAAGATCGTGACTCCCGACATCCTGTCGGATGAGATAAAACTGAATATTACATCGTTCGGTGAATCACGGTTGATATTGGCCAATAATATTCAGCTGCAGCAGGTGTTCTTTAATCTGATAACCAATGCGATCCAGTCGATGGGATCGACGTCCGCCTCGGAGCGGCGGTTGAATGTGGTGACTTCTTATCGGTCCAGCGATGTCGAGGTCGCCATCGAAGATGCGGGATGTGGAATGCCGCCGGATGTGGCGGCGCGTATATTTCAACCCTTCTTCACGACCAAGACGACGGGAATGGGCGTGGGGCTGGCGATCTGCCGCTCGATCGTCGAGCTTCATGGCGGGTCGCTGGACGTTCAGTCCATCGAAGGCGAGGGGAGCACATTCTTCGTGCGCCTTCCCCTCGCGGCCGCGTGAAGGGGCCGGCGGAGGCTCGGCGGCAGCCCACCGGCGGCGGTCGCGGGACCGACCGGTGGGCCGCGAAGCTCTGGCGTCAGCTGATGTAGTCGATCGTGCCACCGTCCACGCGCAGCGCGGCGCCCGTCGTGGCGGAGGCCAGCGGCGAGGCGAGATAGACGACCATGCTGGCGACTTCTTCGACCGTGGCGAGGCGCTGGATGATCGAGGAGGGCCGGTGTGCCTTGACGAAGTCCGTTCCCGCTTCCTCGGGCGACTTTCCCTGCGCTATGTCGGCCTTCAGCATCTCGGCAACGCCCTCCGAGAGGGTCGGGCCCGGCAGGACCGAGTTCACCGTGACGCCGGTCCCCGCCATGCGCTTGGCGAGGCCGCGGGCGAGCGAGACATCGGCGGTCTTGCTGACGCCGTAATGGATCATCTCCACCGGGATGTTGAAGCCGGATTCCGAGGAGAGGAACAGCATTCGGCCCCAGCCCCGCGACGCCATGCCGGGAAGATAGGCCCGTGCAAGACGCACCCCTGCCATCACGTTGACCTGCCAGTGTCGTTCCCAGATCGCATCGTCGGTGTCGAAGAAGTCGGCCGGCTGGAAGATGCCGAGATTGTTGACGACGATGTCGAAGGCGGGTTCGATCGCCACCAGTTCGCGCGTGCCCTCCGCGGTGCCGAGATCAATGGCGCGCCCTTCCGCGGAACCGCCAAGCTGCGCGAGCGCCGCCTCGACCTTCGCCGCGCTTCGGCCATTGATGACGACCGTCGCTCCCGCCGCCTGCAGGCCTTTCGCGATGGCGAAGCCGATGCCGGCGGTCGAGCCGGTGACGAGGGCACGCTTGCCGGAAAGATCGATCTTCATGGTCGCATCCTCAGTGGGTTGGCCTGTGATGGGTCGCGGCAGCCCAAGGCGCCGGGTGGGCCGGGCTGGCGGTGTCGAGCACCGCCACCTGACGGGTTCGGCCGGCGCGCCGGTATCAGCGCGGCAGCAGGTTCTGTTTTACGAGGTCGATCACCTCGTCGCCACGCCCGCTCATCACGGCGCGGATCAGCCAGAGGCCGAAACCCTTGGCCTGCTCCACCCCGATGGTCGGGGGCATCGAAAGCTCCTGCGTCGCGGTGACGACATCCAGTACCGCCGGCCCATCATGGGCCAATACCTGCGCCATCGCGGCCGGCAGGTCGCCGGGGTCCTCGACCCGCACGCCATGGATGCCCATGGCCCGCGCCATCGCGGCGAAATCGGGGTTCTGCAGGTCCGTGCCGAGGCCGACGAAGCCGGCGGCCTTCATTTCCATTGCCACGAAGCCGAGCACCCCATTGTTGAAGATCACCACCTTCACCGGCAGCTTTTCCTGGGTGAGGGTGATGAGGTCGCCCATCAGCATGGTGAAGCCGCCGTCGCCGGAGAGCGAGACGACCTGTCGTCCCGGCTGCGCGGCCTGGATGCCGATGGCCTGGGGCAGGGCGTTGGCCATGGAGCCGTGCACCAGCGAGCCGACCATACGGCGCTTTCCGTTCATCGCCAGATAGCGCGCGGCCCAGATCGTGGGTGTACCGACATCGAAGGTGAAGGCGGCATCCTCGGCGGCAAGATCGCTGACGAGCCGGGCGAGGTATTGCGGGTGGATCGGCTTGCGGCCCGGCGTGCCGACCGCGAGTTCCTCCAGCCCCTTGCGCACGCTTTTGTAGCGTTCGACGCTGGCGTCGAGATGACGGCGGTCGGTCTTCGCCTCGAGCGCCGGAAGCAGCGCCAGGAGGGTGGCGCGGACGTCGCCGACCACGCCAAGATCGAGCTTGCAGCGCCGGCCAAGCTGGGCGGGGCGGATGTCGACCTGGGCGATCGTGACGTCGGTCGGCAGGAACTGCTTGTAGGGAAAGTCGGTGCCCAGCATCAGCAGCACGTCGCAGTCATGCATCGCCTCATAGCCCGAGGCAAAGCCGATGAAGCCGGTCATGCCGACATCGTAGGGGTTGTCGTATTCCACATGCTCCTTGCCGCCGAGGGCATGGACGATGGGGCTTTTCAGCGCTTCGGCGAGCGCCATCAGCTCGGTATGAGCGCCGGCGCAACCCCGTCCGCAGAACAGTGTCACCCGCTCGGCGCCGTTCAGCAGTTCGGCGAGCGCCTCGACCTGGGAAGGATGCGGCGTCACCACCGGCGCCGGCGGCAGCAGGCCGGCGAGGGGCGCGACCTCGCGGCCCGGGGCGGCGCGCAGGGCCACATCGCCCGGCACCACCACGACCGCCACGCCCCGCTCCCCCACCGCGGCGCGGATGGCGTTTTCCAGCACATACGGCATCTGCGAGGGATCGGAGACCAGTTCGCAGTAGACGCTGCATTCCTGAAACAGGTTTTGCGGGTGGGTTTCCTGGAAATAGCCGCCGCCGATCTCGGAGGAGGGAATCTGTGCCGCGATCGCCAGCACCGGCGTTCGGCTGCGCTGGGCGTCGAACAGGCCGTTGACGAGATGCAGGTTGCCCGGGCCGCAGGACCCGGCACACACGGCGAGCTTCCCGGTGATCTGCGACTCCCCGGCGGCCGCGAAGGCCGCAGCCTCTTCATGCCGGACATGCACCCATTTGATGGCGTCCGTGCCGCGCAGCGCCTCGGTCATGCCGTTGAGGCTGTCGCCGACCACACCGTAGATCCGCTCCACGCCGGCGCGTTCGAGCGTGTCGATCATGAGTTCCGCGATGTTGCGCGACATGCGTCTGGCTCCGCTGGTTTACCAATGCCGCCGGGGCGAGGAGGTTCAGCCCGGCGAGAAATGCCTCGGCTTCGTGTTGGGCCAGAGGTTAGCGGAAGGCTGTCGGTCGACCAGATCGGCCATCGTATGCCGAACCCATACGTTGGTGTCGTGGCCATCGCCCCTTCCGCCAAGCCAAAGCGGCCCGACGATCACCGGCCCCGTGCGCTGCGCCGCCAAAGCCGGCGCTTTCCTCGACCGTCGCTTTTGCTGGTCCCCCTCCATGGACCGAGGGGGCGTGTTGTTGTCGCAGATGGGTCCTGTTCCAAACCACGAGGCGGCGGCGATGACGAAGCCTTTTCTCCGCAGGGGCGGGTATTTACATCTCGCTTCGAGCGGCTGCCGCACCGAACGCCTCGGCGTGCCATCCGCGCGGGCTCGTCGGTTGAGGTGGGCAGGCGTTGAGCGAGGATAGCTGGCATGAGCCGTATTCTCGTCATCGGCGCCACCGGCCTGATCGGTTCACATGTTGCGTCGGCTCTCTCGACGACCTCGCCGGCCGGCTTGCCTGGTGTCCGCCCATCCGCTCGACCGCTCGGCGCGAGATCGCCCGCGGTGCGGTCGGCGATCCCACCCCCTGGCAGTGAATTCCCGAACGATGGCGGGGAAGGCGGTCCCGTCCGTTCCCCCGGTCTCCGACCGCACGATGTGTTGCTTGGGAAGGAGCGCTTCGCAGGCGCATGCATCGCCGGTGTTGTTCGACAATGTACGATATGACATTGCGTTCCGCCACGAAGATCATGCTCGGCGACCAATGGAGGTATATTGTGATCGTCAGCGCATGGGGCAAATGAGAAGGAATTAATTCTGTAGATCCCTCCATTTCATCATTTCGTGGTCAGCCTCCCCGGCGACGGGCCTGTCGCGCGCCGGCCCTGCCCGCGCAAATGAACGATCTGGGCGGTGAGCCCGACGACGAGCATGACGAGAAGGCCGGCCAGGGCGCCCAGGAGCAGCGGTGACTTTGGATCGGTGACCAGGGGATGGCCGTCCGGGACGCGGCGGAGCGTTTCGCTGACGCTCGGCACCATCAAAAGAAACGCCGTCAGGGTGAGGAGAACCGTCTCGGCATAGATGCCGGCGCGACCCAGTTGCGGGATATGGCCGATGCCATACCCGGCGAGCAGCAGCAGGATCGTCACCGCGCCGATGCCGTAGCTTATTGGCTCGTGGGCAACCAGAAACACCGTTGTCGCGCCGATCAGCATCGACACGAAGTAGAGGGCGCCGGGCACGGATCGCGGCACGATCCGGCCGTGGCGGGCGAACATGTAGATGGCGAGCGGAATGGCAGGCAGGCTGCCGAGCGTATGCACCCAGCCGAGGGGCGAAATTCCAAACATGATGGTCCCGTTGTCTGAACTGGTACGATAGAGGGGCCGCTCGACGAGCGTGGGGTGATGTGCAGTCTGCCGGTTCCCGGCGCGGCGGAGCCGCGTCATTGGCGACAGGCGCCCCTGCGCGGGGCCGTGGAGGGGGCTCTCAATCCTTTCCCTTTGCCCGCGGCGTGCGATGGAGGACCCTGGCGGGCGAGGGTGATGCTCAGAGCCACGCCGCCCGTGAGACAGAAGGCGATGCAAAGGACGGCGACGAGGAGCGCCTGCGTGATGGCGGCCGGATCGGTTCGCGCGCCCAGCACCCCGTAGAAGATCCCGCCGATCACGGCGACGCTGAGCGCGGTGCTGACCTGGAGGGTCGAGCTGGCGATGCCGGCGATCATGCCGGAATAGGCCGGCGCAACCCGGCCCGTCACCATGCGCATCAGGGTCGGCAGCGCGACCCCTTGGCCAAAGCCGATGACGAACAGCAGGGCGGCAAGCGGCAAGGGTGCTGGCTGCGCACCGGTCAGCGTCGCCGCGATGAGCCCGGCGAGACCGAGGAATCCGACAACCTCCAACCCCATGCCGATCGGATTGACATAGGCGCCGCAGGACCGGCGAAGCAAGGGCGTCGACAACGGCCCGAGCAGGAACCCGGCGCCAAATGGCAGGAAGACGAGGCCCGCCTGCAGCGCCGTCGCGTGCAGCGCGTCCTGCAGATACACAGAGAGCAGCTGGAAAAAGCTGCCGATCGAATAGAACAGCAGCGCGATCAGCAGCGCGCGGCCCAGTCCCGGCACCTGCAAGGTGGCGGGGTCGAGCAGGGGGGCGCCGCCCGCTCGCGCCAGCCGGGTCTCATGACGCCAGAAAAGCCATGCCAGCAGCGGCATCCCGGCGAGCGACAGCCACGACCAGAGCGGCCACCCGGCTTCGCGCCCCTCGATCAGCGGCACGAGCAGCGCAACGAGCGCCAGCGTCGACAGCGCCATGCCGCCGAGATCCAGCCGGCGTGCGTCGCGGGCGCGCGTCTCCTTCAGCAGGGGAATGCCGAACAGCAGGACGAGCATCGCCACCGGCAGGTTGATGAGGAAGATCGCCCGCCAGCCCAGCCCCATAAGATTCAGCGCGATCAGCGCGCCGCCGAGTGCCTGCCCGACCACGGCGGCCAGGCCGAAGATCGCACCATAGATGCTGAGCGCGACCGGCTTCTCCCGCTCCGGGAAGATCGCCTGCACCGAAGCGAGCGCCTGCGGCGCCATCACCGCGGCCGTTACCCCCTGCAAGGCGCGCCCGGCGACCAGCACGGCGGGAGACGACGCGAAGCCGCACAGCGTCGAGGCGGCGGCAAAGCCAATCAGGCCGAGAAAGAACATGCGGCCGCGGCCGAACAGATCGCCGAGCCGCCCGCCCGTCGTCAGCGTCGCGGCATAGAGCGCGGTATAGGACGAAATGACGAGCTGCTCGGCGGCATGGGAGGCGCCCAATTCGCCCCGGATCGACGGGAGCGCCACATTGACGATGAAGAAGTCGAGCGGCGGCAGGAACGCGCCGACCAGCAGGATCGCGAACATCGTCCAGCGTCGCGGTTCGGGCCGGGCCTCCCCGTCCCGGAGGGTGGCGGCCGAAAGGGCCGCGGCGTCACATGTTGTCGCGCTCATGGGTGTACGTCCGTTCTGGAATCCGGCGTTCGCTGCCGCCGATCAGGTCAGGCGGCGTCGAAATCGGTTGCGATGGAGATGTCGCGCCACGCGGCGATGTCGGCGCGGAAGGCGTCCAGCTTCTGCTCCGCTATCGCGTGGGCGCGCGGTCCTATCGGGAGGTGCAGCGGCGGCTGCTCGGCATCGATGGCCTGCAGCATTACGGCGACGGCCTTGGCCGGGTCGCCGGCCTGCCGGCCGTTATCGGTCTCGCGGTAATGCCGTCTCGCCGGCACCGTCTCGCCATAGGCGGCGATCTCCCGCGCCGCGGTGACCATCGAGCGGCCGAGAAACGCGGTGCGGAAGGGGCCGGGCTCGACAATGATCACGTTGAGGCCGAGCGGGCGAAGTTCCTGTGCGAGCGCCTCGGACAGACCTTCGACCGCAAACTTGCTCGCATTGTAGAAGCCGAAGCCGGCGGAGCCGGCGATCCCGGCACCGGAGGAGAGATTGACGATGCGGGCTCCGGCGCGTTTGCGCAGCGCCGGCAGCGCGGCGCGCGTGGTCTCGATCAGGCCGAAGACGTTCACCTCGAACATCGGCCGATATTCGTCGGGCTCGGCCTCTTCGATCGCGCCGATAAAGCCGAAGCCGGCATTGTTGACGAGGACGTCGAGGCCACCGAACGCGCTTTCCGCCAGAGCCACGGCCTTTGCGGCGTCACCGGCGCGGGTGACGTCCAGCGAAACGCTGCGGACCGTTTCGGGATAGCGCTCGCACAGCGCGGTCAGGCTATCGGTCGAACGGGCGGTGGCGACGAGGCGGTCGCCTCGCGCCGCCACGGCCTCGGCTAGCTGCCGGCCCAGGCCCGACGAGCATCCTGTGATCAGCCAGGTTTTCATCATGTCCTCCTTCAGCGTTGGGGGCGGGTGTCGCAGAGCCGACGCCCTTGGCGGCCGGCGCGCGGCGATGCCCAACGGGATGAGGCGAATGTAGGCGATTGGATTTGTTCGATAACTGACAGTATCGTACGCTATCCGTTCATTTTTGTGGGTGCGGCGATGGAGTGGAGCGACGTCAGGATCTTTCTGGCCATAGCCCGCGCCGGCACGCTGGGCGCTGCCGCCCGCGCGCTTCATCTCAGCCATCCCACGGTTGGACGCCGCCTTCGGGCTCTCGAACAGGCCACCGGCCATACGCTGTTCCAGAGAACCGCCGACGGTTTCGTTCCCACCGAAGAGGGAAACGCCGTCATCGCCCTGGCCGAGCAGATGGAGGAGGGGGCCCTGGCCATCGAGCGGCGGCTGGCCGGGCAGGAGCGGGCCCTTCAGGGCACCCTGCGCATATCGTCGGCGGACTGGTTCGGCGCCTACGTCCTGCCGCCGATCATCGACGCGTATGCGAAGGTCTATCCACACGTCGATCTGGAAATTCTCACCGGCACCCGCCTGTTCAGCCTCGCGCAGCGGGAGGCCGACATCGCTTTCCGGATCGTTCCGTTCGACAACCCCGATGTCGTGCAGCGGCGACTGGTCCGTCTGCCCTATGGCGTCTACGTCGCGGCAGGCTCACCCGAGCCGGTCTATGGTGACGGAGCCGGCTTCCGGCTCATCACCCACGACACCTCGACCGGCCAGTTCCCGGACATCGACTGGCTCACCGAAAGCTTTCCGAACGCGAAACCGCTCATCCGGTCGAACAACCGGAACGTGCAGGGGCGGATGTGCCGCGAGGGTATCGGCATCGCCGTCCTGCCACAGGTGGTCGGAGGTCAGATAGCGGGTCTCCGCAGGCTCGATCTGCCGGCAGAGCCACCCTCGCGGGATATCTGGATGGGCTATCACCGGGACATCCGCGGCCTTCAGCGGCTGCGGGCCTTCATCGCCGTCGTGGCCGATCATCTGACGAAGACACCGCTCCAGCCGTGAACGCGGCGACGGGATGCGACGTCACCCGCTTTCATGGAGACCGCACGGGCCATCGCGTGCAGGTCGCTGCGAGATGGGCACAGGGACCGCTCCCGCCGCCCTCAGCCGGGTGGGGTGGTCGGGATATCGCCCCGCTCCATCCCGACAAGAATGTCGCGAAGGATATCGAGGCCTTCGTCCATCTGATCCTCGCCGAAGGCGCTGAATCCCAGCGTGACGAGATGATTGACCTGCACTTCGCGTGCGAGAGCGGCGATGGGCAGTATCTCCAGCCCACGGCGCGCAGCCTCTGCCGCCAGCGCTTGCCCGCTCAGCCCCGCCGAGAGGCTGGCGATGATCTCCATGCCGGTATTGGTGGGCGTTGCCGTCATCCACCGGGAGAGGCGTTGTTCGATCGCCTCCAGCAGATAGGTCTGCCGCCGCGCGTAGAGCCGCCGCATGCGCCGCACATGGGTCGCAAGATGGCCGTCCTTCATGAATCGGGCCACCAGCGCCTGTTCAAGCATCGGCGAATAGCGCCCGACAATGGCGCGTGCCGAGACGAACGCCTCGACCAGAGCGTCCGGCAGCACGGCGAAACCGAGCCGGAGGCCGGGGAACAGCATCTTGCTGAAGGTGCCGAAATAGAGCACACGCCCCTCGCGATCCAGCGCGTGCAGCGCCGGCATCGGCCGGCCGGCATAGCGGAACTCGGTGTCGTAATCATCCTCCAGCACCCAGGCCCCGGCGGCGCCGGCCCATTGCAGCAGGGCATGGCGCCGCTCGAGGCTCAGCTCCATGCCGAGCGGGAACTGCTTGGACGGCGAGACGTAGACGAGCCGGGCATCGGGCGCGAGAGCGATGCCCCGCTCCACCTCGATCCCTTCCTCGTCGACCGGCACGGCAACGGGAAGCGCGCCCGCCGCAGTCGCGGAGGCATAGATGCCGTCATAGCCCGGATCCTCGCACCAGACCTGCTCGCCCGGGGTGAGCAGGATGCGGCAGGCGAGATCCACGGCATGCTGCGCCCCCGCGAAGATGACGATGTTGTGCGGGGTGCAGGTGAGGCCGCGGCTGAGCGCGACATGCTCCGCAATGGCGACGCGCAGCGGCTCGTAACCCTGCGGATCGCCCTCGCCGAGCAGTTCCCCTGCGGCGTCGGGGTCCAGCTCGCGATAGAGCGTGGCCGCGAGGCTGGCCCATTGCCGCACCGGGAACATGTCGACCGCCGGGAAATTGGCGCGGAACGGCACCGGCCGGCGCATGTGACGCAAGGTGGACGGCGCATGGGTGATCGCGGAATCGGGTGCCATGGACCGGCTGAGATGACCGGCCGCCTCAATGGCAGGATTTATCCGGGCAGACGCCTTTGCCGGACGCTGCTCGGGCAGCTCCCGTGAGACATAGGTGCCCGAGCCGGTGATGGGCTCGAGATAGCCTTCGGAAATCAGGTGGTCGAAGGCGAGCAGCACCGTGTTGCGCGACACGCCCAGCAGTTCCGCGAAGTCCCGCGTCGAGGGAAGCTTCTCGCCGGGCCGCAGGGCTCCGGCGGTGATCTCCTCCACCAGCCGGTGATAGAGCTGCCGGTGCAGCGGCGCATCGGCAACCCTGTCAACGTGGAGAGCGAGCGAATCCAGCAGCCTCACGATGCCTCCGCGATCTGAGCGATCGGGAGAACGCAAGTCCCGTACCACCGGCCGAGTGCGCGCTACACCGCGCTGCGTTCACGCTCCGGCCGGTGACCGAAGGTGACGAGACCGGTCCGCATCAGCACGAACATGAGGCTGAGGAGCAGGAGGACGACCAGATTCACGCAGGTCGCCAGCGCATAGAGTTCCGGCTTGACCCCGTAGCGCAGCGCACCCCAGGCGGCCGACGGCAGGGTAGGCGTGGCGCCGAGCAGGTAGAACGAAATCTCCAGATTGTTGAACGCCATGATGAAGGCCACGATGAAGGCGCCGAGCAGCCCGGGCCAGATCAGGGGCAGTGTCACTTCGAAGAAGGTGCGGGCCGGGCTCGCCCCGAACACCATGGCCGCGTCGTCGAGCCTCCAGTCATAGCGATAAAGCTGCGTCGCGATGATCAGCAGCGCATAGCTGAAGCAGTGGACCACATTGGCAAGGACGGCCGAGACCATATTGCCGCGAAGGCCCAGAAACAGGCCGTTGAAGATGAGCGAGGAGATGCCGAGCAGCACCTCCGCCACGAAGAGCGGCGCGATGAACAGCGCGAGGTAGAGCGGCGCGCGCCGGCCGGCGTGGCGCATCAGCCCTATCGTCGCCAGCCCCGCCAGCGCTGTCGCCAGCAGCGCCGAGCAGATGCCGATGACAAGGCTGTTGGCCAGCGCGGTCTGGTAGAGCGAGTTGGAGAACAGCCGCGCCATGGTGTCGAGCGACCACTTCGGCGGATAAGGAAAGTTCGAGTTCCGCGCGAAGCTCGCCAGTCCGATATGGACGACCGGCAGATAGAGGAACAGGTAGGATACGGCGACCGTCCCCAGCAGGGCGGCCTTTCCCGGCTTCAGGCGCATCTCATCCCCTCCCGAATCCGGTGAAGCCGGTGCGGCGCAGATCGACCAGCCGGGCAACCACGATGACCAGCAGCAGCGACACGGCGAACAGCACGACACCCATGGCCGCACCCAGCGCCCAGGTGCCGCTCTCGCCGAACTGCTGCGCCATCGCCATGCCGTAGAGCGTGCCGTTCGGGCCGCCGAGGAAGCGGGGTGCCAGCGTCGCCGACAGGCAGGGAATGAAGCACAGCGCGAAGCCGATCAGCGTGCCGAACAGGTTCAGCGGCCAGGTGATCTCGAAGAACGCGCGCGCCGGGCTCGCCCCGAAGATGGTCGCGGCATCGATCAGCCGCTGGTCGAAATTGAGCAGCGACAGGTAGATCACCGTCACCACGATCGGCAGGTAGAGATAGACGAGGCCGATGGCGCTGGCGACATTGGTGTACATGATCACCCGCAGCGGTGCCGCCCCGAGCGACAGCAACAGGCCATTGAGCAACCCGGCCGGCCCGAGAAGCCCCTGAAGCGCGATGATGCGCAGCACCTCGCCGGTGAGGAACGGCACGGCGAAGGCGAGCGTCAGCAACAGCTTGTAGCGTCCACCATACAGGGTAATGCCGTAGGCCACGGGCCAGGCGAGCAGGGTGCAGATCAGCGAGACGGCGCTCGCCATCGCAAGCGAGCGCACCAGAAAGGTCATGTAGGCGCCTTCGGTCGCCAGCACCTCGTAATTGTGGAGGCTGAAGTCGCGGATGATGTGGTAGTTCTCGGTTCGCCAGACGCTCAGTACCACCATGGAGACGAGCGGCAGCACGAACAGCCCGACCAGGAACACGGTGGGCATGCCGAGAAAGATGGCTGGGGCGGCGCGTCCTTTCATCGACCATCCTCCGTCATCGGAAACAGGTCGATATCCGCCTCGTTCCAGAAGCAGGCCACCTCGGCGCCCTGGGCGAACGCCGCCTCGCTGCGCGGCCGGCTGACGATGATCTCGCCGCCGGTCCAGCCGAGCACATATTCGGCATAGGCCCCGCGCAGGAGCACATAGCGGATCGTCGCCGTCAGCGTGTTGGCGGCGTCCGCCGGCATCTCTGCGGCAGGCTTGAGCTGAATCTTCTCGTTCTTCACATAGGCGGCAATCCGCTTGCCGTCGGCGATGTCCGGCCGGGCCGCGCTCTCGATCCGCACGCCGTGGTCGCACAGGGCGGTTTTGCCCTGGGAAATCAGCGCGGTGCCGGTGAAGCGGTTGGAGCGCCCGACGAACTGGGCGATGAAGGCGGTTCTGGGATGATCGTAGATGGCGGTGCGCGAGGCGAAGTCCTCGATGCGCCCGCCGCGGACGACCGCGATGCGGTCGCTCATCGAGAGCGCCTCTTCCTGATTATGCGTCACATAGATGAAGGGGATGCCCAAGTCCGTCTGGTGCTTGCGGATCTCGACCTCCATCTCCTGCCGCAGCTCGCGGTCGAGATTGGCGAGCGGTTCGTCGAGCAGCAGCACCTTGGGCCGGCCGACGAGGCCACGTCCCAGGGCAACGCGCTGCTGCTGGCCGCCGGAGAGCTGGTTCGGGTAGCGCTTTTCCAGCCCGCGCAGGGCGAGGATGCCCACGGCCCACTCGACGCGCGCCTCGATCTCGCCCTTGGGGAGCTTGAGCATGCGCAGCGGGAAGGCAAGGTTCTCGTAGACCGTGCGATGGGGGAACAGCAGGAATTCCTGAAACACCATCGCAACCCCGCGCCTGTGCGGCGGCAGCTCGGTCACGTCCTCGCCGTCTATGAGAACGCGTCCCTGCGTCGGGCGCTCGAGCCCCGCGATGATGCGCAGCAGCGTCGTCTTTCCCGAACCGCTGGGGCCGAGCAGAGAGACGAATTCCTGTTTCCCGATCGCCATATCGGCGCGATCGACCGCCCAGACGCTTCCATACTGCTTGGAAACGCCGTCGAGATGGATATAGGCCAAACGCCGCACTCCCTGATCGAACCAACGCAGGCAAGGCCCGGGCCTTTGGCGGCCCGGGCTATGGCGTGTCCTCGAAGGTGATGGGACCGACGATCGGCTCCAGGCCGAGCTCGGGGCACAGGTCGAGCACGGAGAGGCGGGTGATCCCGCGCAGCGCGCCGCGATCCGGTGTGATGACCTTGTTGTCCTTGACGATGAAGACGTTGAAGCCCGCGCCTTCGGTCAGATAGCCGTCGCTGTCCAGCAGGATGGCGGTATCGAAGCCCTTGTCCTTGGCCTCGAACATCCCGCGGGTGAAGTCCCGCCACATATAGTTCTTCAGCGTCGGATCGAGCGAGTTCTGCGAGATGCGGGGTACCTGGGCCACCAGCAGGTGAGCGCCGCGCTCCTGGACGTCCGGCTTGATCACGTCGACCCACGGCACCGCATAGGCGATGAAGGTATTGTCGCAGTCGGCCGGGTCGCGCGAGCCGTAGACGCGGGGAATGCCGCGGGTCGAGAGCATCGCGACGAAAGCGTCCTTGAGCCCGCTCAGCGCCACCACCTTGCCCAGAATGATACGCATCTCGTCGCGGGTGACGCCCGGATCGAGGCGGTAGCCTTCGAGCGAACGATGGAAGCGGTCGAGGTGGTCTTCCAGTCGGAAGAAGCCGCCATCGGTGACATGCACAACGTCGTAGGTGACGTCCGAATGGGTGAAGCCCCAATCGCCGACCGGTATCTTGGCCTCTGAGATCGGCACATAGGTGCCGTTCACGTACGCGGCGCCTTTCGAGTAGTCGGGGCTCGACTGGCTCATGCTGTCCTCCTTCACAATCCCGCGCCAAGCGGGTCGGGAGGCAGCTTTTCTCCGAATGGCTCCATCAAAAAGGGCCGCTTTATGCGAAAATGACGGGGCCACTTCGCGGCGGGAAAGGATAGCGACCCCGGAGCATCATTGTCGGGCGGGGACGCCGTGGCGTGCGGCGGGAGCGGGCTCCAGCGCCGCGCGCGAAGCGGTCGTTGCGCCGGCAGCCGCGGTCGTCAAACACTGCCGTTCGGCATCGGTGAAGCGGAGGCGCCATCGGGGCCGCCGATCCACGCGCAGACCCGGTCGCTCGCGGCGCGCAGCGGCGAGTCGAGCGGCGTGTAGGCGAAATAGCTGCGCGAGGGCAGCCAGATGTGCGGAAAGGGCGTCACCAGCCGACCCGCGCGCAGGTCGTCCTCGATCAGTGCGGACGGCGCCATCGCCACGCCGAGCCCGTCCACGGCGGCCTGGATCGAGAGGTAGAAGTGGTCCAGCATCAGCGTGGCCGCTGGTTCCAGAGAGCCTTGGCCGGCTTTTGCCAGCCAGTCGCGCCACAGCCGCGGCATGCTGGCGACATGCAGAAGCGTGTGCCGTGCGAGGTCCGCGACCTCTTCCAGCGGCTGGCGTTGCAGCAGCGCAGCGCTGCAGGCGGGAAGCCGTCTCTCCGGCAGCAGCAGGCGGGCCTCGAAGCCGTGAAAGGCATCCGGTCCGCCGCGAATGATCAGGTCGTAGTCGCCGGCCAGCCCATCGACCGGCTCATTGCCCGTCGTCAGCTCGATCTCGATGTCGGGATGCGCCTCCCGCAGCCGGCCGAGTTTCGGCACCAGCCAGCGCAGGCTGAAGGTGGCGAGCGCATTGACCCTCAGCACCACCGTTCCTCCAGCCTCCCGGCCGTGACGTGCCGCCGCGCCGGCAATGCGTTCCAGCGCAGGCTGGATGTCGGCGAACAGAGCCCGGCCCTCCGCGGTGAGGGCCACGCCATGGCTCATGCGGCGGAACAGCAACGGCGGACCGAGCCATTCCTCCAGCAGTCGTATCTGCCGGCTGACCGCGCCATGGGTGACGCCGAGTTCCGCCGCCGCGTCCTTGAAGCTCGACCGGCGCGCGGCCGCCTCGAACGCCCTGATGGCGTTGAGCGGCGGGAGGGGCCGATCCTTGGAGGGTGCGGTCATGTGAGTTTATCTGACGTCAGGCGTGGAAATTAATCGTTTGCGACCATAAGTCCAGCCGGCCCATATCCACGACGTGACAAATTCATCAAACCTCGCACACTCCACCGATGCCCCGGCGCGGCCCTGCCCAGCGGATTCGCGCCGGCGCACGCTGGTGCTCTCCGGCCTCGCCCATGCGCTCCACGATGGCTACACCGACGCGATCTATGTGCTGCTTCCCGTCTGGCGGGCCGAGTTCGGGCTCGATTATGTCGCGCTTGCGCTGCTGCGCGGGCTCTATGCCGGCGCCATGGCCGCCCTGCAGATCCCCGCGAGTTGGCTGGCCGATCGGATGGGCGGGCGAACGGTGCTCATCCTTGGCACGGTGATCGCTGCGGCCGGCTATGGGCTGGCCGGCTTCAGCGGTGGCGCGCTCGGGCTATGCGCGGCGCTGTTCCTTGCCGGCGCGGGTTCCAGCGTCCAGCACCCGATTGCTTCCAGCGCGGTGTCGCGTGCCTATGGAACCGCCGCGCGCGGGCCGCTCGGCACCTATAATTTCAGTGGCGACCTTGGCAAAGCCGTCATCCCGGCGGCGCTGTCCCTGGTCCTCTCGATCGCGCCGTGGCGGCCCGCACTCTGGCTGCTGGCACTGGCGGGGATCGCCGTCGCCGCCCTGCTCGCCCTGTCGATGCCCCGGATCGCGCCCGCTCCGCCGTCCCCCGCGTTGCGCGCGGCGACGCCGCGCGGCGGACACGGCTTTCCGCTGCTGCTGGCGATCGGCGTGATCGATACCGGCGTGCGCATGGGCTTCCTCACCTTCCTGCCATTCCTTCTGCAGCTGAAGGGCGCCTCGCAGCCGGTGATCGGCACGGCGCTCGCGCTGGTCTTCCTCGGCGGCGCGGTGGGCAAGCTTGTCTGCGGCTGGCTCGCCCAGCGCTGGGGCATTGTCGGCGTCACCGTATGCACCGAAGCGCTGACGGCGCTGATGATCGCGCTCGCCGTGTTCCTCCCCCTGGGGCCGCTCCTCGTCATCCTGCCAGTGCTCGGAATCACGCTGAACGGCACGTCGTCGGTGCTCTACGGCACCGTGCCGGAACTGGCGCCGGCCGACCGCACCGAGCGGGCCTTCGCCATCTTCTATACCGGGGTGATCGGATCGGGGGCGCTGTCGCCGCTGCTGTTCGGCGCGGTGGGCGATCAGGCCGGTCCCGTCATCGCGACGCTGTGGACCGCCGCCGCGGCGCTGGCGATCCTGCCACTCGCCCTGGCCCTGGGGCCGAGACTGGCAAGGCGGTGAGCGTTTTCTTCGAGGGCCGCACACCGTTGGAACGGGAAGGGGATCACATGACGGGCAATACCAGCCGCCTGACCGGCCAGTGCCATTGCGGTGCCGTGCGCTTCGAGGTGTCGCTCAGCGACGGCTTCAACGCGATCCGGCGCTGTACCTGCTCCTATTGCCGCATGCGCGGTGCGGTCGTCGTCATGGCCGAGATGGGCGGGATCCAGATCCTCGAGGGCAGGGAACGGCTCACCAGCTACCGTTTCCATACCGGCACGGCGCAGCACTTCTTCTGTTCGCGCTGCGGTATCTACACCCACCATCAGCGGCGATCCGATCAGAGCCTGTACGCGGTCAACGTCGCCTGCCTCGACGGCATAAGCCCGTTCGATTTCCCGGAGGTGCCCGTCATGGATGGCGTCAACCACACCAGCGATACCGGAAAGCCGACGCGCCGGGCCGGGACACTGCATTTCGTCCCGGCGCCGTGACCGTCAAGGAGTGGCCGACGAGCCGACCCGACCCGCAGGCCCGCCAACATGTGCTTGTCAGTCAGCCGGTGAAAAGGCGCCGTCGGTGCGCCCTTTGTCGGTTCCCGATTCACGCGGCCTCGATCGTCGGCCGAGATGCAGAGCCGAGATCACCGCCGCGCGGCCTGTCGCCGAGCAGGATGTCGTCACCGGGGAGGGAAGGCCAGTCCGCCGCCCTTCATCTTGCGCGCCGCTGCCGGCTCCTGATTTCGCTGGGCGTCTTGTGGGTCCAGCGCTGGAACGCGCGCCTGAACGCCGCCCCATCGCTGAAGCCCAAGGCGACCGCGATGTCGTCGGTGGTGAGGGCCGTGCCCCGCAGATATTCCAGTGCCAATCGGCCTCGCAACTCATCCCGAAGAATGCGGAAGGAGAGGCCTTGCCTCTCGAGTGCCCGCCGTAACGACCGCGCATTGGACCCCAATTGACGGGCGACAGCCTCGAAAGAAGGCGGATCGGCAATATCGCGCAGCAGGATCTCGCGGATCTGCCCGGCCACGCCCGCGCGCAATGTGAGATCGGCGAGCAGGGTGTTGCACAGGTCGAGCATATGCAAGAAAGTCGTCCGGTTGCCCAAAGTCGCGTTGGAATCCAGCCATTCGCTCTTGAAGATCATCTGGTTGGCCTTCTGCGAATAGCGGATCTCGCAGCCGGCATCGCTGGGGTCGATGCCGAAATCGTTCGCCCTGGCGTAGGTCAGATGGATCGCCTCCGGAACGAAAGCTCGACCCATGATGTCCCGCATCACGGAGATATGGGCGCCGACCTGCTTCTCTATCACGAAGCGATAAAGCGTCGGATCGCCGGCGACGTGGACGCTCGGCTCGAAGTGCCAGCTTGCCAAGCCCATCTCCTCCGTCAGCGCCACCGAGGCCAGCGGCGTGGCGAGAAGGTGATAGCGGATCGTGACATCCGCCGCGGTGCGAAAATCCGGGCTGCACAAGATCGCATATCCGTACATGCCGTAGGTCGAGACGTGGACGGTCTCGCCAATTCGGTACGCCAGGTACGGGTTGGCCGAAAGCCGGATCGCGTTCCGATAGACGGTCATGAGTTGACTGAGCGAAATCCGGGTGTCCGGCGAATGGACGTCCTCGGGCTTCAGATTGATGCCCTTCATGACGTCCGAGGGCGAATGACCTTCCTTCACGAGCGCCTCGTACACCAATGCCAGCTTTGTTGGCGCGAAGAGGCGCTCATGAAGTCCGACCACGGGCTGAGGCTGTGTGAAAACCCCTGATTATGCTAGGTTGAGGCACTGCTTCGGAGGTGC
>NZ_JAHBGE010000014.1 GCF_018390635.1 Ancylobacter lacus
AATGCTGGCCGGATGACGATTGGAAACCCGGCCGGATGAACGTCGGAATCTGCAATCCTGCGCCTGATCGTGGTGCTCGCTTTCGCTTTGCCTGCCGGCATCGCAGGCTATGCGCTCGTTCACGGTGTCACGCGCGAGGCCGTGCCGTCCGGGGGCTGGCGCGTGATCTTCTGTATGGTCGGAGGCTGTGTAACCGGCGTGTCGGCATTGATGCGACTGGCAGGCGGGGCGCTCTCCCCTGCTGAATAGGCGGAACGCCACGATAGCGGCCTTCGACCGCTACCTCACCGGTGCCAGTGCTGCCTGAACTCGTCAGCGAACCACATCTCGACATCATAGGAGACGGACGTGGTGGTTCGGAAATCGAGATAGGACGAATAGTTCGGCCAGGCCCATGACAAAAACGGCCGAGAAGCTGAGTTTTCCGGACGAAGGTCTGTCAGTCCACTCTCCCTGTGCCATTGGTGGCACAGGTGACGGATCACGGCTTCGCACGCGCCTTTCTTCATGACGGCTCATCTGTCCACTCGCCAACCTCCGCCTGATAGCAGACGAAGGCGAGCTTGTTGCCGTCCGGGTCGCGCACATAGGCTGCGTAGAAACCCGGCCCATACTGTGGTCGTGGACCGGGCAGGCCTTCATCGGAGCCGCCATGCGTCATCGCCAACTCATAAAGGTCTTTCACCTGGGCGACACTCGGCGCACGAAGCGCCAGCATCACGCCATTACCTGACGTTGCCGCCATGCTGTCGAACGGTCGACCGACGCAAAGTCCGGGAATGGCATAATCTTCCAGCGATCCCCACGACACGCTGTTATCCCCGGTCCAGCATCGCGGCTGCCCGAGCCGCTCCATCAACGGGTCATAGAACCGGATCGCACGATCCAGATCGTTGGTCCCCAACATGGCATAGGCGAACATCGAACTCCTCCGAACGCGGCGCTATAGTCACCGACCGAGAGGCATCACCTCGCCGCGACCACCGCAACACCCGCGCCGACCATGACGCTGCCGGCGGTGCGGTTCACCCGGCGGACGATGCGGGGGCTACGCAAGAGCTTGCGGGCACGACTGGCCAGGAGCACATGCCCACCGATAACGACGACCTCGACAGCGACAATGACCGCTGCCAACACTCCGACCTGACCGAGCGTGAGAGACGCCCCGACCATGTTTGGCAACAGCGCAACATAGAATAGAGGCATTTTCGGATTGCCGAGATTGAGCGCGATGCCGGTTGCGAAGATCGAAACAAGTCCACCCCCTCCGTTGACGGGCTGGAGATCGGGTACGACCGGTTCAGCCGTCCAGAGCCTGATGCCCATCCAGATCAGATAGGCTGCGCCCGCGTAACGCAGGATCGTCATCACCACTCCCATCTCGGCCGCGAGGACCGATAGGCCGAACGCCGCGAGCGTCAGGAAGATCAGGATGCCGACAACGGTTCCAGCGCCGTAGGCGATGCCCGAGGCCGCACCATTGGCAATGGTGCGGGCGACGATGGTCATGTTGTCGGGTCCAGGACTGGCGGCGAAGACGAAAAAGGCTGCTGCAAAAGCGAGAAGAGTGGAGAACTCCATCAATATACTCCCGAGGTTGGTGTGGAGGCGCAGACCTCCTGTTTTTAGCTCATCAAGCAACCATACTCAAAGCAAGTGAACCGAGGGCATAGAGACCGAAAAGGATGAGGATCAGTCCTGACAGGCTCGAAACCCTCCGGGAGAAACTTTCGGGAAGGCGCTGCCTGGCCAATGCTACACCGCCGCTCAGGACAAACCACCACAGCAAAGAGCCAAGAAAAACGCCAGCGACAACGAGAAACACACTCGTGGTGCCCGCTGCGTCCGCAAGACCGAGACCCGCAAAAATCGCCGCAAAGGACAGAATGGTCATAGGGTTGGTGATCGTCAGGAAGAAGGTCGCGGCGATGGTGCCGAAAAGATCGCGCGCGCCGACTTGAGCTGCGTTCCCGACAGGCTTGGGTTTCAGGCTTTTCCATCCGAGCCACAACATGAACAGGCCACCCACGATTTTGAGTGGCGCGTCGATCGTCGCAAGGGTGGCCGCGAAAGCCGAAAACCCGACGGCTGCGAGGCTGGCATAGACGGCATCCGCCAGGGCGGTGCCAAGGCCACCCGCCACACCAGCCCAGAATCCGCGTTCAAACGTCCGATTGATGCATAAGGCGCCGATCGGGCCGAGCGGAGCCGCGATCGCAAGCGCGGCCCGGACTTCCGCATCTTCGCAGGCACCACGGTCGAGTTCGGCGCGGCCTGGAAGAAGACCGCCCGCGAGACGGGCCGCGAATACCTCTCCGTCAAGCTGGATGATCCGAGCTTCCCCGCTCCGATCTACGCCAGCCTGGTCGAGGCCGAAGACGGCGAAGGCCTCAATCTCATCTGGTCGCGCCGCACGGGCGACTGAGGCCGGACATCTCCCGAAGCCCCGCTCGTCCGAGCGGGGCTGCTCAAGGGGCCGCCGCCTTTCAGGAAGTCCGGCAATCAGGTTGTACGATTTCAGGTAACCGCGGCGACCGGTCTCGTGCACCGACGCGGCGCACGACATGTTCGAAGAACTGCGGCCCGGCAGCACGATGTCGAATGAGGAAGATTCACGATCGGTCCGTCAGCGATCCGATTGACCGCGGTGATCCGAGGATCGAGCCGCGCCGGATTTGGCGCTTGTCGAGATGGCCGCTCCACAAGGTCAGTAGCAGGCCGATCCCGGCCATGATTGCACCGACCCATGGCGTTGCGCCCAATCCGAAGCGGGAAGCGGCCACCGTTCCGACGATGAAGGCTCCGAGCGCAAAGCCGGCATTGGCGGCTGACACATTGATGGTGGAGGCGCTATCGACACTGCCCGGTCGATGGCGCATGGTGAGCTAAGCGACATAGGTTGCCAGGCCCGGCGCATTGCAGAACATCAAGCCGCCAAGCGCCGCCAATGTCATGATCATGCCAGGCATGGACAAGGCGGTGAAGGTCAGCACCGCCGCCGCCTGCGCGGCGAACATCACGGTGCGCTGCGACCACGCTGCCCAGCAAGTGGTGTTGCAAGATTATATCCACGCGGTCACTGATGCCCCGTGCGGTTTGAGCTGGCCTCGAATTTGCTTGTTATTCCGTGTGTAATCGGTTGGGAAAACAAGTTCGTATGGCCGTGTCCAAATGGCTCAGCTACGCCGACTTCTATCGGGAATCGTCTTATCAGGCCTTTCCGCAAGAGCATCGGCGCGCTCAGGGGCTTCTAGCCTATAATTTGATCCAAGTTGAACAAGGTCCGCACAATTTCGTCGATCCCGAAGTTCCCGAGACAATCCTTGCCTTGCCATTGACCGTCGATCGTCGCTGCACGTGGCGATGGACGATGGGTGGGAAGAGTTCGCGGGAGAGCGCCGAACCCGGCCGTCTGCTCGCTGTCCCCTCCGGCGTCGAAAGCCGTTGGGAGATCGATGGAAGTCGCAAGATCCTGCTACTGACCGTGCCTGATTCGACTGTCCGATCGGTACTCGGCTCGTCGTGCCCGAAACGGGTGAGCGATGTGTTCTGGACCCTCAGTCGGGATACCTGGGTCGACCCCTTCGTCGAGGTTCTGCTCAATCGGATGTGGCAATGCGGGGCAGGCGGAGAGGCCGCCGATCGTTATCTCGCCGATGGTCTTCTCGTCTCGATGCTGTCGCAGCTCCTGATCCGGGCGGGGGCTCGGCTGGACGACGGAGCGCCCGTGGCCTTGCCACAATGGCGCCTTCGCCGAGTACGGGAATTCGTGGAAGCCAATCTCGACCAAGACATCGGCCTCGATGAGCTCGCTGATGCTGCCGGTTTCAGCAGACGTCATTTTGCCCGCAGTTTTCGCACCGAGACGGGCGAAACCCCTCACCGATGGCTCATGAAAGTCCGTCTGGAGCGGGCCCTGTTGCTCCTGAGGGAGACCGAAGAGACACTTGTCGACATTTCAGATCAGTGCGGCTTTTCGAGCCAGAGCCACTTTACGACGACAATGAAGTTGGTGACCGGCATGACGCCACGACAGTGGCGCCAAAACAATCAAGATTGAGCGTGATTGCCCTGTCTCAGAGCGCGATGAAACAGGGCATCGTGAGACGTGGCGCCTCGCAATCATTGAGATAGATCCGAACTTCGTCAGGCGCTCGACCACTCCCTGCGTCGATCGGTGCCAAGAGGAGGCGTGGCTCTGCCGCACGAGACGGGCAAGGGGCAGCGTGGCTCTTTGCTGAAAATTACGGCACGCCCAAATAAGAACCAAACGACGCTTTCCTCTAATTTCTCTAGACGAGTGGCGCGCCCTTCGAGTGGCACGCCGATTACCTCTCTGTGAGGTGCCGTCGAGGGATTTCATGAACGCATCACCACGAGCCCGCACCGTACTGCCTCTCGCTCCTGATCGGCAGGGCGCAGGACTGCACGAACATCAGAATGACGATCTGCTCGTCTGCCGAGACATCGTACTGGAGTTCGGGGCTTTTCGGGCGGTGAATTCATGTTCGTTTTCGGTTCGGCGCGGTTCAATCACCGGTTTGGTCGGCCCAAATGGTGCCGGCAAGTCGACGATGATCAATCTGATCGCCGGGGCGCTGCATCCCAGTAGTGGCAAGATTCACTACGCTGGTGAGGACATCACCGACCTCGCGCCGAACGAACGCTTTCATAGAGGGCTCGTGCGAACCTTTCAGATCCCGCACGAGTTTGCCCACCTGTCGGTCCTCGAGAACCTGATGTTGGTAGCGCCACATCAAGCCGGCGAACAGATGTGGTCGAACTGGTTCTCGCCTGGGCGGGTTCGCATCGACGAAGACGAAGTCCGGCGACGCGCCTGGGCGACACTCGGGTTCCTTGAACTCACGCACATCGCCCACGAGCGCGCGGGGCGCATTTCCGGTGGGCAGAAGAAGCTGCTTGAGCTCGGCCGTACCATGATGACCGATGCCCAGCTGGTACTTCTCGACGAACCTGCAGCCGGCGTGAACCGAACACTGCTCCGCAAGCTCGAGTCGCAGATCGAGTATCTCAATCGCGAGAGAAACTACACCTTCCTCCTCATCGAACACGACATGGAGATGATCGAGCGCCTCTGCGATCCGGTCGTCTGTATGACCGAGGGCAGCGTTTTGATCGAGGCCGATTTCAAGACGGTGCGGTCCGATCCGCACGTCCTCGAAGCCTATCTTGGGGAAACGAAGGACGCAGCTCAATGACCGCATTACTTACCATGAGCAGCATCTCCGGCGGCTATGGCGACGCCGACATCCTTCATGACCTGTCGATGGAAGTCGGGGCGCGCGAGATCGTGGCGATCATCGGTCCCAACGGCGCCGGCAAATCCACCGCAATGAAGTCGATCTTCGGCCTCTTGACCATTCGCAGCGGCACCATCGTCGTCGATGGCACCGACATCACCGGATGGGCCCCGAGCCGGATCGTCAGATCGGGCATCTGCTACGTCCCGCAGGTCGCCAACGTCTTCTACGACATGACCGTTCACGAAAATTTCGAGATGGGAGCCTTTCTGCGCAACGGTGACTACTCCGATGCGCTGGAGCGGGTCTACGAGATGTTCCCGGACATGAAGGCCAAGCAGAAGGCGCTGGCCGGCAGCCTCTCGGGTGGGCAGCGCCAGATGGTCGCAATTGGGCGCGCACTCATGCTCGACCCCAAGGTTCTTCTCCTCGATGAGCCGACAGCAGGCCTCTCCCCCAAATACATGGAACAAATATTCCAGACATGTCGCGATATTCGCAACACCGGTGTTGCGTTAGTCCTCGTTGAGCAACACGCAAAGCAAGCTCTACGCTTCGCCGATCGTGGCTATGTCCTGGCTGCTGGAAGAAATAGATGCGACGGAACCGGGGTAGATTTGCTGAACAATAGATTTATCGCGGAAATGTTCTTGGGCGCATAAGGGGGTGACGTGGATATATCGAGCTTTATCAACTTCTTCCTGATCCCTGGGATCATCCTCGGGTCGATCTATGCGCTCGGTGCCATCGGCGTCACGCTCGTGTACGCGATCATGCGTCACGGTCACTTCGCCCACGGAGATCTTGCGACCTTCGGCGCCTTCATGGTGTTGCTGTTCTCCGCGTCATCGGGCCTGTCCCCATATGCCGCATTGCCCATTGCGGCCGTGGCTGCCGGGCTGATGGCGATTGCCATCGACTGGTTGTTCTATACCCATCTGCGCACGCTTCCCAAGATCATCACAACGATATCGTCTCTCGGCGTCGCATTGATGCTTCGCGCGGTGGTGCAGATCTTCTGGGGCGTCAATACCCTCAGCTACGAAACGGGGATCGCGCGGCCCGAAAACTGGTTCGGCCTGCGGATCAAGCCACACGAGGTGGTGACGGTCGTCATGGTGATCGGGCTGGTCGTGGCACTCGAGATCTTCCTGCGCCACAGCAAGTGGGGCAAGGCGATGCGGGCGATGTCCGACAACCCGGATCTGGCCTCGCTCTGCGGAATCGACAACCGAAAGGTGATCGCACTCACTTGGATGCTCGTCGGTGCGCTTTGCGCCGCTTCGGGGTTCTTCCTCGGATTGAACACCCAAGTCAAATCATTGATGGGGTGGAATATTCTGCTCCCGACGTTTGCTGCGGCCATTCTGGGCGGCGTCGGTCGCATCGAGGGGGCCATCCTCGGTGGCCTGATCGTCGGCATCTGCGAGGAGATGTCCGTCCTGGTCATCCGCAGTGAATACAAGGTTCTCAGCGGCTTCGTCATTCTGCTTCTCGCTCTCCTGATCCGTCCGACCGGCCTTTTCCGTGGCAAGGTACTCTGAGAGGAGACAGCCGAGATGAACTTCGTCACACTCCTCAACTATCCTATCTATCTTCTGATCTTCATATCGATCTACGGATGCCTGACCATCGCGCTGAATGTTCAGTGGGGGTATGCCGGGCTGTTCAACGCTGGTGTCGCCGGATTCTTCGCCGTCGGGGCCTACACGTCGGCCATTCTGACGTCACCCGCCGCCGTAGGACGGATCGGCGGCTTCAGCCTCCCCGTTCCGGTGGGCATGCTGGGTGCCATGCTCGCCTGTGTGGTCGCCGCATGGCCGGTCGGCAAAGTGTGCCTGAGGTTCCGTTCGGACTATCTCGCCATCGTGTCGATCGGGGTAGCGGAAGCCATTCGTCTGGTCGTCCGGTCGGAAGAGTGGCTCACCAACGGCAGCCGCGGCATCATCGATATTCCCCGGCCCTTCGGTGATCTTCCCTACGCCCAGTCACAGGTCGCCTTTCTCGGCCTCTCCTGCCTCATCCTCCTAGTGGTCTATTTCCTCGTCGAACGCCAGCTTCGCTCACCCTGGGGGCGAATGATGCGAGCGATCCGAGACAATGAGACGGCGGCCCAGGCGATGGGCAAGGATGTGCCGCGCCGACGCCTCGAGGCCTTCATCCTCGGCTCCGCTCTGATGGGCCTGGCCGGTGCCCTCTACGTCCATCTCACCCGAGTGATCACGCCGGATGCGATCGATCCCATGATCGTGACATTTCTCGTCTGGATCATGGTCATTCTCGGTGGGTCTGGAAACAACCGCGGCGTTCTCGTCGGTGCACTGATCATCTGGGTCATCTGGTCCGCGTCCGAACTGGTGACCGATCAGCTTCCGGCGGACATCGCCCTGAAGGCCAAATACGCGCGGATGTTCCTGGTCGGACTGCTTCTACAGGTCATCTTGCGGCTCAGACCCGAAGGACTGCTCCCGGAACGTGTCGGTACGGCAGGCGGTTCCGGTGATCTCGGACGAACGTCCCCCGAAGCGATCGCTCCGTCGGAAGGGTCGGACGACGTTTGAACTCCAGGCCCGGCGGTCGTTGCCGCCCTTTCGAAGAGAGGAAGACTCTGATGCGTAACACTGTACTCGGAATGGCATCACTCATTGTTGCAGCCGGTGTCGCTGCCACTCCTGCTCAGGCCGATGTCGGTATCGGTTTGGTCGGTGGGATCACCGGCGGCACGGCGGCGCTGGCACCGGAAATGATGAAGTCCTACCAGTTCGCCGTGAAGCAGGTGAACGATCAGGGCGGCATCAAGAACGGCGAAAAACTCATCGGCGTGGTGGCGGACGACGGTTGCAATGCGCAGACCGGCGTCGACGCGGTGACGAAGGTCGTGAACGTCTCCCAGGTCGTGGGGATGGCAGGCCCGTGGTGCTCCGGCGTGGTTCTCGCCGTGGCGAATTCCGTGACGATCCCGGCCGGCGTCGTGCTGATCACGCCTGCCGGAACCTCGCCGCAGATCACGGCGCTGAAGGACAACGATCTCGTCTTCCGGACGGTGCCCTCCGACGAATATCAGGGCCAGGTTCTGGCGCGGACGCTGCTGGCGCGGGGCACCACCAAGGTGGCGCTCTCCTTCATCAACAACGACTACGGCAAGGGCCTCGCCGACGCGTTCCAGAAGGAATTCGTCGCCAAGGGTGGCACCGTCGCCGCCCGCGCTGCCCACGAGGAAAATCGCGCCTCCTATCGCACCGACCTCGCGCAACTCGCCAAGGGCGGCGCCGACACGCTCGTGCTGATCGATTACGGCGACAGCTCCGGTTTGACGGTTCTGCGCGAATCCATCGAAAACGACTTCTTCAAAACCTACGTCGGCGGCGAGGGGATGAAGACGACCGCCACGATCAAGACGATCGGATCGAAGAACCTCGCCAACTTCTATGTCTCCTCGCCGGTCAGCGAGAAGTCGCAGTCGCTTGAGGTCTTCGCCTCCGGCTTCAAGAGCGCTGGTGGTGACCCCAACGCGACCTTCGTGTCGACATCTTATGACGCCGTCTTCCTCCTCGCCCTGGCGATCGAACAGACCGGCGGCGACAAGACCAAGATCTCGGCCGCTCTGCGCAATCTCGTCGACGCTGCCGGTGAATCGATCATGCCGGGCGAATGGGCGAAGGCCAAGGCGCTCATCGCCGCCGGCAAGCCCATTTCCTACAAGGGTGCTTCGGGCACGCTCGCCTTCGATGCGAACGGTGATGTCCCTGGTGCCTATGCCCTGTTCAAAGTGAACGGGGACGACTTTCAGTTCGTCACCGACATGAAGTGAACTCACACGGATGGCGTGCCCGACGAAGGCATGCCATCCGCTTCCCACCTGCCGCGCGACATCACGTTCGCCGCTGTCCATGCACCTCTCCCAAAGCGAGAGAAAGGTAAGTCAATGCCGTTTCCGGTCACGAGAACGATTGCGCCCAAACCCATTCCTTCGGATGTCGGAAACACCTTCGGCGCTTATTTCACCGACCACATGTTCGTCATGGACTACACGGAGGGGCGCGGATGGCACAATCACCGGATCGGTCCCTTCGGGCCGATCCCCGTTCATCCCTCGTGCTCGGCGATCCAATACGGTCAGTCGATCTTCGACGGCTACAAAGCCTACCGGTGCGACGACGGCATCATCCGACTGTTCCGCCCCAAGGCTCATCTGGAGCGCATCAACCGCTCAACGGCGCGTCTGTGCATGCCGGCGATCGAACCCGACACCGTCCTCGATGCCATGGTGCAACTCGTCGGCCTCGACCGCGACTGGGTGCCCCACCAGCCCGGCAAGGCTCTCTATGTTCGCGAGACGATGATCGGAACGGAGGGTTTCATGGCCGTGCGCCCGGCCAAGACCTATACGTTCATGATCTTCTTGTCGCCAGTCGGCAATTACTACGCCGAAGGGGCCGATCCGGTCAAAATTCTGGTTTCGGACAAGCATGTGCGGGCGGCCCGTGGCGGTATAGGCGCCGCGAAGGCTGCCGCGAACTACAGCGCCAGCCTCCTCGCGACAGAAGAGGCCAAGGCGCTCGGCCATACGCAGGTCCTGTGGCTCGATTCCGTCGAGCGGCGCTATCTCGAGGAAGTCGGCACGATGAACGTGATGCTGAAGGTCGGCGATGAAATCGTCACCCCGCCGCTCACCGACTCGATCCTGCCGGGCGTGACGCGCCTCACTGCCCTCCACCTCCTGCGCGAATGGGGGCTGAAGGTCAGCGAGAGGCAGATCGCCATCGATGACGTCTTGGCTGGTATCGAAGACGAATCGATCGAGGAAATCTGGGGGCTCGGGACCGCCGCAGTGGTTTCACCGATCGGCGAACTCACTTATCGCGGCAGGTCACGGGTTGTCGGCGGCGGCAAGATCGGCCCCACGACGGCAAAGCTCTACGATGCGATTACCAAGCTTCACACCCAGGCGGGCAACGATCCCTACGGTTGGCGCGTGGACGTCCTCTGACCCCCTTCCCTGGAGTTTCGACGGGATCGAGTTCTAGGGGCACATCGCGAAGGCTTGCCTGGCCTGTCGGAGCGCTCGCCGCCGATCTCTCCGACATCACGCGCCGCGCTGCTCGTCCGCCGTCCGGAGCTTGCCAACACGAAGGTCCGGCCTCTAGGTCCGGAGAGGGTCCATGAATTCACTCGACGGGACGAATTCTTCTGCCCCGGAAGCGGCCGATGCCACCTCGGCCGTCATGCCGCCGCACCAGATCGCCGTCTTCTGTGCCGCCACCGGCATCATCGTCGCCAACCTCTATTACGCGCAGCCACTCGCCGGCATGATGGCGGCAGACGTCGGGCTGCCGTCGTCGGCAGCGGGTCTGATCGTGACCCTCACGCAGATCGGCTTTGGGTTGGGGCTCGTCTTCCTCGTGCCGTTGGTGGATCTCGTCCGTGCGCGTCTGCTGCTTCCCATGGTGGTGATCGGGGCCGGGCTGGCTCTCGCCGCGATGGCGTTGGCTCAGGCGGCTTGGCAGATCCTGCTCGGCGCCCTGCTCATCGGTCTGTGTTCGACGGCGACGCAGATGTTGGTGCCGATCGCCGCCCGTCTGTCGCCGCCGACGTTGCGTGGGCGGGTCGTCGGCAGGGTCATGGCGGGGCTCCTGTCAGGTATTCTCGCGTCACGGCCGATCGCGGGCATCATCGCGGATTCACTGGGATGGCGTGCGGTGTTCGTCGTCGCAGGGATCATGATGGCGCTGCTCGCGGGAACGCTGCTGTCGGCTCTGCCGAAGCGTCGCGTGGTGACCGACAGCACCTCCTATCGGGAGCTGATCGGCTCCATGGGGCGGCTGTTTCGCAGCAATCGCGTCGTGCGTACGCGGGCCTACCTCCATGCGCCGTTGTTTGCCGCCTTCACCTTGTTCTGGACTGCCGTCCCCCTTCATCTCGGCAACGACCTCGCGCTGACCCCGACCCAGATCGGCTGGTTCACCCTCGCCAGCGCCGCCGGCGCCCTGGCAGCCCCGATCGTCGGACGCCTCGCCGACGCCGGGTGGAGTGGACCGGCGACCCTGGCGGCGATGGGAATGGTTGCAACTGCGTTCGGCCTGGCCGCGGTCGGACGCGGCAGCATTCCGCTGCTGTTACTCGCTGCAACGCTCCTCGATTTCGGTGTGCAGTCGAATCTGGTTCTCGGCCAGCGGGCCATCTTTGTCGCGAGTGGCGAAGCCAGCGGACGTGCCAACGCCGTGTTCATGTCATTGTTCTTCGTCGGTGGCGCAGTCGGATCTGCGATGTCCGGTGGACTGATGACACTCGGTGGTTGGGGGGCGGTCGCCGCCGCCGGTCTCGGTGCAGCGGTGTTCGCGACTGTGATGGCGATCATGGACACGCGACCCCGCGCTCGACCGTGACAGTCCCGGCGGAGGCAAGTGACATTCATGAGGCGAAGCCGCCGCCAACCACGTGAACGAGGGAAAGATGAAGAAGCTCAACGGAAAGACGGCACTGATCACCGGCGCGGCGCGTGGCCTCGGCCTCGAAATAGCTCGTGGGCTGGCGGCGAACGGCGCGCACGTCGTCATCCATGGCCGCAATCAAGACGAACTCGAAGTGGCGAGGCGCGACCTGATCGCAGCAGGCGCAGATGTCTCCATGCTGTTGGTGGATCTCGCCGACGAAATGGGGACCATCGAGGCCTGCAAGGACCTCGTCGCACGGCAGGGCCGGATCGACATCCTCGTCAACAACGCAGGGGCTCGGGATCGCCGCCCCCTCGCCGAGATCGATCGCCAGTCGTTTCGGCGGCTTCTGGAAGTCAATCTCGTCGCCCCTTTCGATCTGGTGCGGCGTCTGACCCCCCATATTCCCGATGGCGGTCGGATCGTGAACATCACCTCGATCGCCGGCCCGATCGCCCGCGCCGGAGACCCCGCCTACACGGCGGCCAAGGGGGGGCTCGATGCTCTGACCCGCGCGCTCGCCGCCGAACTCGGAAGTCGAGGGATCACCGTCAACGCCATCGCCCCAGGCTTTTTCGCGACCGAGGCGAACGGAAAGATGGTCGCCGATCCCACCATCGCAGCACGCCTCGAACAACGCACGTCGCTCGGTCGCTGGGGCAATCCGAGAGAAATCGTCGGCGCCGTCCTCTTTCTCTGCTCGCCGGATGCATCCTATGTCACCGGTACCACGCTGGCCGTCGACGGAGGATACCTCTCACACTTCTGATGCTGGGCCAGAATATCTTCTATGTAAAAGCGCACAGTAACGTATTGCAAGCAGTCGACGGGTTGATATCCGATCTGCAGTAAGACGATATAAAATACAGATTGCGCCGTTACGGCGTTAATTGGAGTTTGATGTTCAAACGCATCCTGCCACGCCGCGATTCCAGGGACACCTTCATGAACCTGATCCTTCGGCGATCGACGTTACCACGATCAGGCGCTCCGAGGCGATGCCGAGCGAGGCCAACCGCACCCTACAGATGGATGCTGCCAGACGCACCGCCGAGATTGAGCAGTTGATGCTGACCGGCATCGGCAATCGCCGCCTGCTGAATGAGCGTCTCGCCGAAGCCATCGCTCTTGCCGATCGTGCTCGCAGCGCTCCTGTCGCAAGAAATGACGCCATCGTGTGCCGTGATGCGCAGACGCTCCGCGCTCTATCGGGTGTCGTGCCGGTCACACGCAGCAGCGGCAAGCAAGACCTCTTTCTTGGTGATGCGCCAAGCCTGCCCGCATCGGCTCCGCATGGCGGTCTGGTGAAACGTTCGACGGCAATCGAATGCCGTAACCAGATGCCGTGTGAGGCTGTCGTCGGCAAGGTGCGACGCTTCCACATTGCGCAGCGCCGCGGCGACGACTGCGATGAGCATGCACCACCAGCAAATAGAGCTGCGTGGCACGCCCAACTCTTGGCCTGACAATGCTTAGGGCTCCGCCCTCGGCGCGCTTCGAGGCGCCTTCCGCCCAGCTTCCTGCGCGTGTGCCACGCTCCGTGCAGCCGGGTCCCCGCGAAGGGCCCCTCCGCTTGCACACCCGCTGCTCGCCGCGAGGCAAGGTTGCAGCGCAGCGCAGCGCTCCAACCCAGCCCCAAAGGAGACAGATCATGTATCATCACCTCGCCACCCGGTTCGGCCGCAATTCGCATCAGATCAGCGGGCGCGAAGCCCTCGACAACGAAGCCCTGTTTCGCCACGTCCCGTCCGTGTTCGCCCGTGAGGCGCATGACAGCCGGTCGGATCGTTATGTCTATGTCCCCACCATCGAGATCGTGGAGGGGTTGCGGCGGGAGGGGTGGTTTCCATTCTTCGCCGTGCAGTCGGTGCCGCGCGACGGCAGTCGCCACGGCCACGCCAAGCATATGCTGCGGCTGCGCCGCGATGACGGGATCGGCAAACCGGAGGCGGCGGAAGTCATCATCGTGAATTCCCACGACGGAACCTCGGCTTATCAGATGTTTGCCGGTGTACTGCGTTTCGTCTGCACCAACAGCATGATCGCGGGCGAACGCTTCGAGGAAGTCCGCGTCCCCCACAAGGGCGGCATTCAGGATCAGATCATCGAAGGCGTCTACACAGTTGCCGAAGACTTCCCGCGCCTGATCGATGCCACCGAGACGATGAAAGACACAAGGCTGTCGCGGGACGAACAGCAGGTGTTCGCCGAGGCGAGCCTTGTTGCCCGTTATGGCGAGGACGAAAGCCCGCTTCGCCCCGACCAGATCATCGCTCCGCGCCGCCGCGAGGATGTCGGCCAAAGCCTGTGGCAGACCTTCAATGTCGTTCAGGAGAACCTGATACGCGGCGGACTGGACGGCCACCGAACCAATGCCGATGGCCGCATCCGTCGCAGCCGGACCCGTCCCATCAACGGCATCGACCAGAATGTCGGTCTCAATCGCGCGCTGTGGACGCTGGCCGAGGGAATGCAGCGGATCAAAGCCGCCTGACCACAAAGCCGTGCAATCGGGTTTCCGGTTGCACGGCTTTCAGCCTTTCCAGTTCCGCACATCACCAATTTTCCGCCGATCCGTGGACCCGGATCGGCGGCGCGGCCGTGCTTGTGCCACGCCCCCCGCTCGCCGGGCTGCCCCCGGCTCGCCAAAGAACGACTACAATGATAGATGTATTTTACAAATATATGATCGTATTGCGCGAACAACATATCTGATATTCATGGCTTCAATAAAAATCTGATGATTCCTACTCTGCTCCTCTTTAGCGCCGACCAACAGGCGCATGAGAGGAAAGGTGACGCCATGCCAAGCACGGATTGGCGCTCGCCGGTCGCTTATGGACATGCCAGGAGCATTCCAGCCGCCGGCTTCGCTTGGGAATATCTTCGCCGCGACGACGACTATCGCCGTGATTTTGAGCAGTTCAGCGCTTTGCCGAAGAGAGACACCGGTATGACCGATGCGTTCTCCCGGCGTTGGGGGGTGCGATTTCCCGGTTGCTCCGGAAACACTGGCCGACGAACATACGCCGTTCTGGATACCGGCGCTGCAACCCGGCACGATCCAGCTCGCGCCGATAGGCACTCCAGACGATATGCCGGCGGACTTGCCGCTGGTCCTGTCGGAGCTTCCCGGTGTTGCGATCCATCCGGCACAGAATGGTGTTCATATCGTCTGGCGGGTGAATGGCGTCGATCATCAGATCTGGCTTGAACTTGCCGTACCGAGCGAACCGACCGGTTTCGTTGCGATCCTGCCGCTCGACGCTTTGTTTCTATTGCGCGCCCAGGCGGCCCGCCGTCTCTGGCGGTCGCTGAACGGTCAGCCGCCGGACGATCCGCTGGGGTCTTTGCCGACGCTCACCCGTGACCGCCACATCCTGACCCTTCGAGCGCTCGACGCCCGTCTGGCCGGGGAAAGCTATCGGACGATCGCCGAGGTACTGCTCGGCTTCCACGGTCGGATCAAGAACGACTGGGAGGTGAGCCCGCTCAAGAACCAGGCCCGCCGCCTCGTCGCCGACGGCCTGTACTACATGCACGGCGGCTACCGCGATCTGCTCCACTATCCGCTCAAGCTGACACGCCGCCGCTGACCGGCGGCGTGTCAGCATTCGCCGGACCGATGGCCATGTCGGGCCGATGTCCTGTCGTATCTTCCCGTCTACCCGCAAGCAAGCTGTGTCGCCATGCACTGCGCGCCGTGATCTTTACTTGAAAGCCCGTCTCTCCAAGATGCTATGCTATATTGCATTTCTATCCATAAATTATCTGGACCAAGGAAATGGATGGGCCGACGATAGAAATAAGAAGTTACGCCGATGCATCACGGCGTCACGATCATGATCACCACCAGATCGTCTTGCCCTTCCGAGGGTGTCTGGAACTCGATTTTGGACACAGCGGCGGGTACGTCGCGACCGGCGTTGGTGCGATCATCCCAGCAGGAGCCGATCATGCTTTTCAGGCGCGGGGAAACAATGCCTTCGTGGTCATGGACCTGCCGGACGAGTATCCCGTGCAGACGGGTATCTTCGGATCGGTAGGGGCGTTCTTTGCGATCGGTGCCGATCTCCAGGGGTTGTTGGATTACGCCACCGTCCGGTCATCGCAGAGCAACCTTCCCACGCATCTTCGCGCCGCCTGGACAAGCTTGATGCTCGATCGGCTCAACGCCACAGCGAGCCATCCCGATTTCGTCGATGTCGCTCTTCGGCGCGCGATTTCCTTCATGAGAGAGAGGCTGGCCGACCCGGTCCGCACGGATGACATCGCTGCGGCCGCCGGCCTCAGTCTGACCAGGCTCCATGCGGCCTTCCGTGACCGTCTGGGATCGACCCCGCATGCGCACCTTTCAGCGCTGCGTCTCGATGCGGCCGAACGCCTGCTGATGACGACCAGCGATCCCATCGCCATTATCGCGCTCCGGACCGGCCATGCGGATCAAAGCGCTCTGACCCGCGCCCTGAAGCGGGAACGCGGAAAGACCCCGGCCGCGATGCGACGGGCAGTGCGGCACGGTAATTCGGCAGACGAAGCCTAAAATTCCGCAGACCGTATCAAGACGGTGCCCGCCGTTTCGGAGTGCCGTGTCGTCTCCATGGAAGCGGAGACGACGATATTGCAGCAGCTACAGCAGAAGCGCACATTTAAAGCCACGGCGATCGGCATCGCCGCCATCCTATTCTGGGCGGGGCTGGCCCTCCTGACGGTGACAGCCCGAGGCATTCCGCCCTTTGAACTTCTTGCCCTCAGTTTCGGTGTCGCCTTCCTTGCCGGCGTGATCGTCTTGGCCGCGCGCGGGCGTCAGGCGTTGGTCCGGCTTCGCCAGCCGCCCGGACCATGGCTGACCGCCTTTGCGGCGATATTTCTATATCATGCACTCTACTTCTATGCACTGACGACGGTCCCTCCCGCAGAGGCCGGTTTGATCGCCTATCTATGGCCTCTCCTCATCGTGCTGTTCGCCGCCGTGGGGCCGGGCGGCGAGCGGCTCCGGCTGAACCACCTCGGCGGTGCTATCCTCGGTCTTCTGGGAACTGCCGTCCTCTTCGTGGACCACCCGCCCGAAACCTTCGTCTCGGGTGCAGCGGCAGGTTATACGGCGGCGTTCGGTTGTGCGGTCATCTGGTCCGGCTACTCGGTCGTCAATCGCCACTTTGCAAACGTGCCGAGCGAAATGCTCATCGGCGTCTGTGGCGCCGTCACCATCACCGACGAGACGGAACGCGCTCAATTCAGCGCAGTGTGGTCGCCGCACAACCGCAGCCCGGCGCTGAAGAACCTGCTCGACCTCGCGGCTGCGACGGGCCGGTCAGCCTGATTTCGTAACCAGTTCGGCCGGTTCGATCCCCAGGGCATCGGCGATCTGGCCGAGAACGGTGACGCTGGCCGACACATCGGCGCGCTCGATCGCCCCGATATAGCGCGCGCTCAGGTCCGCGCGATCCGCCAGCTCTTCCTGCGTCAGTTGTTTGTCATGACGTATCCGACGCAGATTGATCGCCATGACCTCCTTGAGATCCATGACGAGAGCGGAGCCTGAATCGGAATTATCGTTCCAGGAACGATGATTCCGATTCGTCGCGCGTTGTGATATTCATCCAACCGCTTCGGCTTGCTGCGGCAGCGCAATGCTTGGCGAAACTGAATAGCCACACGCCGCTGTCTCACAAGCGAAGCAAAAAATGAGGTAATCATCACTCCGAGCCGCGGTACCGGAAGGAGGCCGTGAGATGCGCGTCAAACCCGAACTCGATCCCGATGTTGACGATCTGGCTCCCATGGAGCCGGATGTGACCCGCTATGACGAGGCGCATTTCGTCACCTATCTGCGCCTGCTCGACGCCGAGACCGATGGGGCCGACTGGACGGAGGTGGCGCGGATCGTGCTGCATCGCGATCCCGTCGCGGAAACCGCCCGAACCCGCACATGCTGGGAAAGCCACCTCGCCCGCGCCCGGTGGATGACCAAGATCGGCTACAGGCGCATTCTGGAACAGGCAGTTGAGGAAGCCCGCAACACGCGGCACTGACCCATCCGATTTCTACGCCATGGTATCCGGCGGCACGCCCTCTGTTCTTTTCTATTGCCTATCGCAAAACCGTCTATTCTCTGATCGGCTCCATCTCTTTTGCCGATCGGAGCCTCTATGTCGGGAAGTCGTGTCCTTTGGGGACAAGTTGCCATCGTCCTGTTGATCGTGCTCACTGCGATCTGGGGCGCGACCGAATGGACGGCGTGGCGGCTCGGGTTCCAAGTGCAGTTGGGTGTGCCGTGGTTCGAGCTTGGTGGCTGGCCGGTCTACTACCCGCCCATCTTCTTCTGGTGGTGGTACGCCTACGACGCCTATGCGCCTGCGATCTTCATCGAAGGGGCGCTCATCGCCGTGTCCGGCGGTTTCCTCTCCATCGCCGTCGCCATCACCCTGTCAATCATCCGGGCGCGCGAGGCGAAGAACGTCGCCACCTACGGCTCGGCACGCTGGGCCTCGTCCGAGGAGGTGAAGGCGGCCGGACTGCTTGACCCGGACGGCGTGGTGCTCGGCAGGCTCGATCGCGACTATCTCCGTCACGACGGCCCGGAGCATGTGCTGTGCTTCGCGCCGACCCGCTCCGGTAAGGGCGTCGGGCTTGTGGTGCCGACGCTGCTGACCTGGCCCGGCAGCGTCATTGTCCACGACATCAAGGGCGAGAACTGGGGGCTGACAGCGGGTTTCCGCGCCAAACACGGTCGCGTGCTGCTGTTCGATCCGACCGATGCGAAATCCTCCGCCTACAATCCGCTGCTGGAGGTCCGGCGCGGCGATTGGGAGGTGCGCGACGTCCAGAACATCGCCGACATCCTGGTCGATCCCGAGGGCGCGCTCGACAAGCGCAATCATTGGGAAAAGACCAGCCATTCGCTACTGGTCGGCGTGATCCTACACGTCCTCTATGCCGAGCCGGACAAGACGCTGGCCGGCGTCGCCAACTTCCTCTCCGATCCGAAACGCCCCATGGAGGCGACGCTGCGCGCCATGATGTCCACGTCGCATCTGGGCGAGGCCGGCGTCCATCCCGTCATCGCCTCGTCGGCGCGCGAGCTGCTCAACAAATCCGACAACGAGCGATCGGGCGTGCTGTCCACGGCTATGTCGTTTCTCGGCCTCTATCGCGATCCCGTGGTGGCGAAGGTGACGGCGCGCTGCGACTGGCGCATCGCCGATCTCGTCGCTGGCAAGCGGCCCGTCAGCCTCTATCTCGTCGTGCCGCCGTCAGACATCGCCCGCACCAAGCCGCTCATCCGCCTGATCCTCAATCAGGTCGGACGGCGGCTGACCGAGGAGCTGAACGCCGCCAACCGCCACCGCCTGCTGTTGATGCTCGACGAGTTTCCGGCGCTGGGCCGGCTCGACTTCTTCGAGTCCGCCCTAGCCTTCATGGCGGGCTACGGTATCAAGAGTTTCCTGATAGCACAGAGCCTCAACCAGATCGAGAAGGCCTATGGCGCCAACAATTCTGTGCTCGACAATTGCCATGTCCGTGTTGCCTTCGCCACCAATGACGAGCGCACCGCCAAGCGCGTGTCGGACTCGCTGGGCACCGCGACCGAGATGCGTGATTCCACCAACTATGCCGGCCATCGGCTGTCGCCCTGGCTCGGCCATCTCATGGTGTCGCGGCAGGAGACGGCCCGACCGCTGCTGACCCCCGGCGAGGTGATGCAGCTTCCTCCGACCGACGAACTGCTGTTGGTCGCGGGCGTGCCGCCGATCCGGGCGAAGAAGGCGCGCTACTACGAGGATGCCCGCTTCAAGGAGCGGTTGCTGCCACCGCCCGACCTGTCCGCTCAGTCCAAGGCGCCGAAAACGCCATCCGGCGACGACTGGTCGGCGCTGACGATACCGACGCTCGTTGCTCCATCAGCATCGCTGCCTCCGGAAGCCGCCGCGACCGATCCCGCCAACGCCGGCATTCGCCGCGAGCCGGAATTGCCAGAGCATGAGGAGATCGTGCCGGATGAGCGCCCGGTAGCTGGTGAGTTCGACGTGCTCGACGACGAACCGGACGTGGACGCCGCCAAATCCCGCACCATCCGCCAGCGGATCACGTCTGTCGCGCGTCAGGCGACGATGGACCCCGCCGACGGCATCGAATTGTAGGAAGCCGCCATGAGTCCCAAGACCCGCATGAATGTCTATTTCGTAAGCGTCGTCCCGGCGGCACCTTCATAGGTTGGGCGTGAAAGCGCAGTCT
>NZ_JAHBGE010000015.1 GCF_018390635.1 Ancylobacter lacus
AACGGTGGCCGGATAATGATTGGAATAGGTGGCCGGTTACGTCGGAATCCGCAGCAGGATCGGCGAGCGCTGCGACGTGAAAGCGAATATCAACAGACCATAGGCTGTGGCCCCGGCGACGAGCCCGACAAGGCCCGCGCCGAATAGGCTGGAGCCGGTGGCATAGGCGAAGCGCGCCGCTTCCACGGCCAGCATGAAGGGCAGCGCATAGACGGCAAGCGTATAGGCCAGGACACATAGGCCCGCGATCAGCGCTATGCTCATCAACATCACGGCGATCATGATGGGTCTCCATAATCCCGATGACGGTCATGGCCATCGGACAGTCGAGGTCAGCCGGTCGCGCGGTGAACACCGCACGACCGCGTTTTTTGGATTCTGGGTGAGAGAGAAGCCGGGACCGCGCCGATGCGGTCCCGGCCCGATCCTCACTCGGCGGCGATCTGCAAGGCGTCAGCTTCTTGGCGATCGTCCAGCCACGTGGGCCGCACTGTCCGCAGTGCGGCGGGAAGCCAGCCGGTTCCGGCCAGAAGCTGTTCGGCAGCCTCCGCCATCTCCGTCTTCTTCAAGCCCGCGATCCGCTCCGCCGCCGCATCGCCGATGGCTTCGCGCACGGCGGCGAGGATGTGCGCCTTGGTCACGCGGCCCAGATAGGCCCGCACGGTCGGCGTCCAGTGCGCCGTCATGTCCAGCGCCACCGCCGTCGCCAGCTTCTCCGCCGTGGCATGGGCGTGGGGCTTCTTCTCCCAAGGCTGCTTCACCGCATTGACGGTGAGCGAGGCGCAATGGGCGAACAGCGCCATGACGCTGGCATGGTCCAGACCGGCAACGAAGCCCCACAGGTCAGCCACGTCGCGCGGCATGTCCGCCGCCCATCCGGCGTGACGATCCGCCAGCGCCTTGCCCGCCGCCGTGTCCTCGATGCCGTCCGCGTGGGACGCCAGATAGCTGCTCGTAGGGCGGATTTCGAGGCAGGTAGCGTCCGTCCCGCGATAGAATGTCTGCGCCACCAGCGCATGGGTGACGGCGATCAGCGCCATGTCCGGCTGCTCGCCCAAGGCAAGGCGAAGGCCGAGCGTTCGGTGCGAGGTCAGGTCACGGATGAGACCGTCCGACTGGGGCTTGCCCACGTCCCCGGCGTCTTCCTCCTCAGTTTCGCGTGTGGAAACGGGGTTGCCGTCCTCTTCACGGTCGACCTCCTCGATGATCTCGCCGTCACCGTTGACGCGAACGCCATCGATCACACCACCGCCTTCACCGTTTGTATCGTCCTTGGCTTCCGGCTGTTCATCCTCGGCGCGGATGAACCCCCGTTCGATGCGGGCTTCCCCGTCATGGGAGAGGATGACGAACACGCCGCCACGGGCGATCTCGTCAGCGTCATAGGCGTGACGCAAGGCGTCGATGCGCTCGATCTCGGCTTCCAACTCCCCGAACCGCTGATCGACGTCGTCGGGCAGTTCCTCAACGCTGTCATACTGCTCGGTCAGCGCGTTGTATTCTGTTTGCGCGGCGGCGTAGGCTGCCTCGTCTTCCTCCGACAGCGCCACCGAATGCGGATAGGTGCGGCGCAGACCGTTGCCGTGCGGATAGTCGATATGGACAGAGGCCCACTTCCAACCTTCCTCGGCCTTCACGCTCTCCGCGATCCCGTCCAGCTTCTTGATGACAAGCCGGTCGAGCAAACCGGCATCCTCGTAGAAGCCACCACGATCCTCGGTGAACAGGTCGCGCAGGATCACGCCACCCGCCTCGCTATAGACTTCCGCACCGACGAAGATCGCACGACGATCCGTCGCGGCGATGTGCATCCGGGTCAGGTCGCGGCGAATGGTCGAAGGGTCTTTGTTCCACGACAGGTTCTCGTAAACCTGCTCCTGCCGGGCCGGATCGTCCACGATGGCGAAGGCCATCAACTGCTCCAAGGTCAATCCACCGTCGCGATAGACCTGCATCAGTTTGGGGCTGACAGCGCCGAGACGCATCCGCTGGCGCACGACATGAGCCGTCACGCCAAATCGGGCGGCGATGTCCTCCGCGCCCCAACCACGATTTTCGGCCAACTCACGGAACCGCTCGAACTGGTCGGCGGGGTGCATCGCCTCGCGGGTGACGTTCTCGTCAAGGCTGATTTCCGCCGCGTCGTTCTCCGTATCGAGAACGACGCGGATGGCTTCCGTCTTCTTGATCTGCTTGCGCTTGACGCGCAGCATCTGCGCCAGCCTGCGGCCTTCACCGATGATGACGCAATAGCAGCCGGTCGGCTGGCCGTCCGCGTCCGTCTCCGGCTCCACCACCAGATTTTGCAACATCCCCTTGGCGGCGATGCTGGCTGCCAGCGCCTCGATATGGGCGTCGCTGTGCGGGGTCTTGCGGGCGTTCTTGGGCGACTTCTTCAATTTGTTCAGCGGCACGAACAGCACCGCGCCGTTCTCGATGGCGGGGGCTTCGGAAATCGTAGCGGTTGTCTCGATAATGTTGGTCATGGTCTTGATCCTCATGGGCTTGGGTTGGAGCGCAGCGCTGCGCTGCAACCCTGCCCGTCGGCGAGACCGGGGGGTGCAAGGGCCAGGGCGGCCGGGGTGGAGGGGGATCGCCCGGCCTGCACAAGCGGATTTGCCCAATGACCGATGTGCGGAACATCGTATCCGCGCGGAAGGTCGGGGAGACCACCCCGGACGGCGCCGGCTCGCCGGCGCTTCACCCTTGACCGCGCCAGGGGGCGGCGCCCCCAAGCAATCCGCCCGGCTTGAGCGCCAGCGGGAGCCGGGAGAAAAACCGGATCAGGATGCGTAAAGCCGCCGAACCTGAAAGCCGTGCATCCTGATCACCGCATTTTCGTGTTCTGCCGGAAACACGAACATAGCGAAGCGCCCCGCCCGAAGGCGGGGCGCGATTGTGATCGTCAGTCGGTGACGATCCTACCGGATTGGCGGGCGCGCCGAGCGTACCAGCTCAGCGAACGCCGGGCCGTGAAGTAGAGGTCGCGTTCGACCGGAAGCCGCAGGCGTCCACGCACTGTACTGATCTCGACGAGGCTGACATAGCCGAGTTCGGGTTCGCCAAGGCCGAGGTCGCACAGGCCGAAGAGTCGGTCGGGGTCGTCTGGATCGGCTTCTGTGAGAAGCCAGGTTGCACCGGCATCCGGCGTAAAGAGCTTGACGACCGGGGGCGGATCGATGTCCTCGCCGGCGACGCTGCGGACGCCATTGGCGATGAGCTGGGCGAAGAGTTCGTCTGTGATGAGCGGGTCTGCCATGTCGGCCTCCATTCGATGTCACCCTCCGATCGAGGGCGAGGAGGCGTTGGGTCGGCGCAGTCGAGCGGTGAGGTCAGGCCCTACACGGTCTGGCGCGGGCCGGGCTTGACCCCGCCGCGGCGGCAGCCAGCTTGCCGATACCCGTCGGAAGGGTGAGGTCGGGTGAAGGCGGCAATATCGCTCGTCACTCCGCCTTGCCGAACAATCCGCGGAATAATCGCTCGGACCTGGCGAGGCCATCGTCCGTCAGAATGACCGATTTCGCCTTGCTTGCGGGATTGCCGATATAGCCCTTCTCCTAGAGGCGATTCATCGCGTCCCAATCGAAACTCTTCCATGCGCGGCCATCACGGTCGAGCGACAGAAAGAGCAGCGCGAGATCGTGCCCACTGGCGTGGTGTAACTGAGACACCGTCACCTATGGTCCCGGCCAGATAAATTTATGCGGGGGGTTGGGCGTGAGCAATTGTTGTGAGCGAAAGCGGCCGTGAAATAGCTCGAATAGCCGGCGGTTCATCACGTCCACGTCCGGCGTTCGAGGATGGATGAGCACGAGTGCGCCCAAGATCTCTACGCAGCGGACGATTGGTGTCAACTCCGCCGCGTCAGGGGCGAGAAATTTCCGAGACAGCGGCGCGATGGACCATGCCGAGGAGATCGCGCGGCTCGTCGGGGTCGGCGAGCAGATCGAGATCCTCGTGGAAGCCACCGAGCGCCAGCTTGGAGCGGACGTAGCGCAAGGCCGAAAAGTCCTCCGTGGCGAAGCCGACCGAGTCGAACAGGGTGATCTGCTCGGCCGAGCGTCGGCCCGCCACCTCGCCGGCAATCACCCGCCAGAACTCGGTGACCGGATGGTCTGCGGCGAGCTGCTGAATTTCGCCCTCGATCCGGGTCTGCGGCGGATATTCGACGAAGATGTCGGCGCGCAGCAGAATGTCGCGGTGCAGTTCGGTCTTGCCCGGGCAATCGCCGCCAACGGCGTTGATGTGCTGTCCCGCTCCGACGAGATTGTCGGTGAGGATGGTGGCGTTCTGCTTGTCGGCGGTCACCGTGGTGACGATGTCGGCGCCCTCGACGGCCGAGGCGACACCGTCGCAGATCGTCACGTCGAAGCCGTAACGGGCGAGATTGCGGGCGCATTTCTCGCTCGCCCAGCGCTCGATGTCGTAGAGGCGCAGGCGGTCGATGCCGAGGAGCGCCTTGAATGCGACGGCCTGGAACTCCGACTGCGCGCCGTTGCCGATGATCGCCATGGTGCGCGATCCCGGTCTGGCGAGGTGGAGCGCGGCGACGGCGGAGGTGGCGGCGGTGCGCAGCGCCGTCAGGATCGTCATCTCGCTGAGGAGCACCGGATAGCCGGTGGCGACATCGGCGAGGAGCCCGAAGGCGGTGACTGTCTGGCGGCCGACGCGCATGTTCTTGGGGTGACCATTGACGTATTTGAAACCGTAGGTGATGCCGTCGCTGGTAGGCATCAGCTCGATCACGCCGTCGACCGAATGCGAGGCGAGACGCGGCGTCTTGTCGAAAACCGGCCAGCGCCGGAAATCGTCCTCGACGAAAGTGGCGAGTTCGGTCAGGAACCGCTCGACGCCGACGGCGTTCACCAGCCGCATCATGTTGTGGACGCTGACGAAGGGAACGATGTTCAAGGCGCGGTGGGTCATGACCAGCTCCGGGTGGGTCTGTCGAGGATCCGCCGGCCCATGAGACTGGCGACGAGGTCGACGAGCAACAGCGCGGTGCGGCCGCGCTCGTCGAGGAAGGGGTTGAGCTCGACCACGTCGAGGCTGCGCACGAGACCGGTGTCGTGCAGCATCTCCATGACGAGATGGGCCTCGCGGAAGGTCGCCCCGCCGGGAACCGTGGTGCCGACGCCCGGCGCGATCTCCGGATCGAGAAAATCGACGTCGAGACTGACGTGGAGGATGCCGCCGCGCACCACCACCTCCTTCAGGAAGCTGCCGACCAGCCGGCCGATGCCGTTCTCGTCGATGGCGCGCATGTCGTGAACGGTGATGCCGGAGCCGTCGAGCGCCGAGCGCTCCGCCGGATCGACGCTGCGCAGCCCGACCATGCAGACGTTCTCCGGCTTCACCGGCGCGACGAGCGGCGGGAAATAGCCGGCAAATCCCGGTCGCCCCGTGACATAGGCCGCCGGCACGCCGTGGAGATTGCCACTCTCGGTGGTGTCGAGCGTGTGATAGTCGGAATGAGCGTCGAGCCAGAGCACGAACAGCTCGCGACCGTCCTCGACCGCGCGCCGGTTGATGCCGGCGATCGATCCCGCCGCCACGCTGTGGTCACCGCCGAGGAAGATCGGCATGCCTTGCGCTGCCGTCTCGTAGGCGACCTTCTCGATCACCTCGGTCCAGGCAGCGATCTCGGCGATGTCGCCGATCATCGGATTGGGGTGTGCTTTGGGCACGACCGGCCCGATAAACAGATTGCCGTGCTCGCGAACTTCGAGGCCGAGATCCCGCAGGGTCTCGGCGAGGCCGGCGGCGCGGAAGGCTCTCGCACCCATGTCGGCACCGCGTCGCCCCGTTCCCGCCTCTACCGGCGCTCCAATCAGAATGCAGCGATCGCTCATGAAGGTCCTCGTCTGTCGTCATCTCCTCAGAAACTAGAGGGGATGACCGGCAGAGTGAACGGATCAGATTGGCAAAAAGGACGATTTACCTTATCGATGTGCTCTAAAAGCCTTATCGAATAGGAGCGACCGATGGACGAAATCGACCAACGCCTCGTCTCGATTCTACGCCACGACGGCCGCAGCAGCATTTCGAACCTCGCCGTCGAGCTCGGCCTGTCCAGAGCGACCGTCCGGGCAAGGCTTGAACGGCTGGAGGCCGACGGGACGATCATCGGCTACACTGTGGTGCTGCGGGCCGACGCGGTGTTCATGCCGGTGCGTGGATTGACAATGGTCGAGGTTGAGGGGCGGGTGGTGGATCGTGTGATCGATGCACTGGTCGGCTTCCCTGAGATCGGCGCGATCCACACCACGAACGGCCGCTGGGACTTGGTCATCGAGTTTTCCGCCCAAAGCCTGACCGATCTCGATACCGTGCTACGTCGGGTCCGATTGGTACCCGGCATCACAGCCTCGGAGACGACATTGCTGCTCGCCACGCCGCGCAGCACGCGCGCACGGTTGTGACCATTGATGTAGAACGAGAACGCGCAGCCGACCTCGGACTGAGCTGGCAGTCCGCTTATGGGACAAGATCTCACGGCAGACCGAAACTGCGACACCGATCCTTGAGAAAGTCGACAAAGCGCCGTACCGACACCGACATCGGTCGGTTCGCGGACAACATTACGTTTGTCTGAAAAAGGAATTCCGGCCGAAACGGCTTCAGTTCGAGACCTGTCACATCGAAACGGGCAATCGGAAACGGGTTGAGGATCGACACGCCGAAGCCCCGTCTGATCATCTCGACCGTGTCCATGACGGTATCAATCTCGACAGTGGTTTTCGGCATCACCCCGGAGTCGGAAAAGATGCGGTCCAATGCCGCCCTCTGGGAATGTCTATGGCTGGTGGCGACGAAGCGTTCGTCATCGAGATCGTCAGGACCGATCCAAGGTTTGGCAGCGAGATGGTGATCGGAAGGCATTACGCAGACCGCCGACGTCTGAAGCAACGGCTCAGCCGAAACGCCGGAATGGAGGAAGACAGAGTCACTCACGCCCACGTCCACCCGTCCTTCCGCGATCGACCCCGCAGGGTCTTCGGCGTCTGCCATATAGAGGGAAATCGAGACCTGCGGATGGAACTCGAGGAAATCGGCGACGGCTCCGACGAGGAAACAGTGGCACATCGTCGGGAGTGCGGACACGACGATGTGCTCCGCGACGGGCTCCGCCAGACTGCCGTCCAGAGCCGCCAGCGCGCTGAAGGCCGCGCTTCCCAAGCGGTGGAGTACCAAGGCCTCTGCGGTCGGCTGAAGGCGCCCTCCCTCACGATGGAACAGGACTTTGCCATGTCGCTTTTCGATTGCGGCAATCGCACGACTGACGCCGGGCTGAGACATCCCCAGGCGCTGCGCTGCGGTCGTCGTCTTCCGCTCTGCAACGATCGCGCAGATGATTTCGAGGTCGCGCAAGCGCGACCATTTTCCAAGCCATTGCGAGCCACTGGGCGTCGATTTCTTCCGCATTGCAGTATGCTATCACGCATATAAATCAGCTTTGCAATGCAATAGGTAACACGTACCGTTCAAATTATGGGCGCACACAAATAATGCCTGCTTTGTAGGCACGCGTTGCGTCTATCATCGGAGTCCACGCACTGCAGGTTTTCCGGCGCTTGAGGAACGTGACCGCAAGGACGGAGCCAGCAGTATGACCCCGAACTCAATACGATCGGCCTCGCTCTGCATCACGCACCGAAGCGGTCCCAGTCTATGTTAAGGGGGTACGGATGATGAAGACTCTGGCTCTGGCCACTCTGCTCAGCATTGCTATGAGCGCGGGTTCCGCGCGAGCCGAAGAACTCAAGATCGGCACCAGCGCCGATTATCCACCATGGGAGTCGGTCGACGCTGCCGGCCAGATCATCGGGTTCGATCGTTCGGTCGGAGACGAGATCTGCAAGCGCATCCGCGCGACCTGCGTCTGGCAGAACCAGACGTTCGACGGCCTGCTGCCCGGCCTACAGATCGGTAAGTTCGACCTGGTGATGTCTGGCATCTCGATCAACGCCGAGCGTGCCGAGCGCGTCGATTTCTCGACTGCCTACGCCGACGCTCCCGCATCCGTGGTCGTCGCGCTCGGCAACGCAGCCGCATCTGCCAAGTCGGCCGCGGAACTGGTCGCGAAGCTGGGCTCGGCCGTGATCGGCGTCCAGACCGGCACGACGCACGAGCAGGTGATCCGTGCCCATTTTCCCAAGGCTGACGTCAGAGCCTATGACCGACCAGACCAGATTGCCGACGACCTGATCGCCGGTCGTATAGATGCTGGACTGATGGAGCGGGCCGCCTGGGATCCCCTGGTCAAGGCCCATGGCGCGGGTAAGCTCACCTACGCCGGCCCTTTGTTGAACAGCTCCGACTTCCCCGAATTCGGCAAAGGTCAGGGCATTGCTCTGAAGAAGGGCAATTCCGCATTGCGGTCACGCATCGATGCGGCGATCGCGGCAATGCGGACAGAAGGGGCCATCAAAGCCGCCTCCGAAAAGTGGTTCGGCTACGACGTTTCGGCCAAGTGACGTTGTCGAGACGGCTCGCCCCTCCCGCCTCACCCGCGAATATTTCGGCTTCAGGAGCTTCGACGTGTCGATAGATGCCCAGATTCTAGCAACTGCGCGCCGCGAACTCGCCGAACTGGTGGCAATCCCCTCGGTAAGCGCAAGGGGGCAGGAATTGGATACGTGCGCGATGAAGATCGCGGCACTGCTCGCTGAAGCCGGCTTTGAGACCGGGCTCCATGAAGGCGCTATCGGACCTTTCGTGGTCGCCGAGGCCGGCGCCGGACCTTTCACACTCGTCATCTACAACCATTATGACGTTCAGCCGGAAGGGCCTTTGGACCGGTGGACCGCGCCACCCTTCGTGCTCGCCGAACGTGACGGGCGGTTGTTCGGGCGCGGTGTGGCCGACGACAAGGGTGAGTTCGTGAGCAGGTTGGCGGGATGGAACTTGTTCCGCTCGCGCTTCCCGGAGCCCTTGCCATACCGGGTCGTCTGGATCCTGGAAGGTGAAGAGGAGGTCGGCAGCCCGTCTCTCTCGGGCTTTCTCGCCAGCCGTTTTCCAGACCTGAAATCGGATCTCTGTTGGTGGGAATACGGCGAGATCGATACGACTGGACGCCCCGTCATTCTCCTCGGTTTCAAGGGGCTTCTCGCGGTGGAACTCTCCTGTCGCACCTCGGCGGCGGACCTACATTCGAGCCTTGGGGTCGTCTTCGACAATCCGCTGTGGCGAATGGCCTCGGCGATTGCCTCGCTGCGCGATGAAGCCGGTCGTGTTCTCATCAACGGATTCTACGAGGGCATCGAACCGGTCGACGCGACCACCCGACACCTCGTCGAGCGGAGCCCGTTTTCGCTCGACGATCTCGGGCGCTCCACCGGAGGCACGAAACGATTGCGCGACGTGACCGACGCCAATTTCTACGGTCGCATGAACCTCGCCCCTTGCGTCAACGTCAACGGCATTCATGGCGGTTACGGCGGCGAAGGGTCCATGACGGTTCTGCCGTGCAGCGCCATCGCCAAACTCGATTTTCGTCTCGTACCGGGTCAGTCTCCCGAGACCATAGTCCGGCTCTTGCGTCAGCATCTCGATGCCAAAGGCTTTGTCGACATTGAGCTGACCGTGCACGATGCGGAACTGAGGGGTGTGCGCAGTGCCCCGGATAATCCGATCATCGCGTTCGGTGCCGAACTTCTCGGCAAATGGTTCGGCCTGGAGGTCGTTCTTCAACCCAGCGCGGCTGGATCGGGACCGGCCCATCACTTCGTGCGCCAATTCGGCGCAACCCTGTTCGGCGCGGGAATTACCCATCACGGGTCCAGACTTCACTCCTCTGACGAGAATATCGTCATTGCGCAGTTCGAGAAGATGGTCGGGTTCTCCGCGAGCTTCTTCGAGGCCCTCACCCGCGAAATTCTATCTCTGACGGACGCGGGCCGATCCAAAAAGGAGGCCGCTGCATGCTCGATTCGATAGTCCAATACTCTCCACAACTGCTGCAAGGCCTCTGGGTGACGCTCGCAGTCGCGGCGGGCAGCTTTGCGTGCGGGCTCGCCATGGCGCTCTTCCTGGCTCCTGTCGGCCACTATGGCCCGCCGGTTCTGCGGCGCTTGGTCGCCGGTTATGTCGGTCTGATCCGCGGCCTTCCGGAACTCCTCATCATTTTTCTCGTCTTTTACGGTGGTACGGTGTTGCTGACCCGCATGCGGGGTGCCTACTTCGAGGTCGATGCACTCTCGGCAGGCATAGCTTCGCTGTCGGTCGTGTCAGCCGCCTATTGTACAGAAATCCTGCGCGGTGCCCTCGCCGGTATCGCGCGCGGCCAGTGGGAGGCCGCCATCGCTTTGGGATTGACGCATCTCTCGGCCTTCACAAAGGTGATATCGCCGCAAATGGTTATGAGGGCTTTACCCGGCCTCGGCAATCAGTGGTTGGTAATTCTCAAGGAGAGCGCGCTCGTCTCCATCGTCGGCCTGGAAGAGTTGATGCGAAAGTCGGTGGTGGCCGCTGGCGCCACGCACCAGCCACTCGCCTTTTATCTGACAGCTGCGGTCCTTTACGTCCTGGTGACAGGGATCTCTTCCCTGGCGATCAATCTGATCTCCGCCCGTCTTGATCCCAACTCAACGCGGTGATGCCATGTCTTTCGACTTGTTGCTTCCGGCATTTAGCGCCATTTTGAGCGGTCTTTTCCTGACGCTCCTCATCACGATCTGCGGTTTCGCTCTCGGGCAAGCGATAGCTCTTCCGGTCGCACTTGCCCTCGTCTCGACGCGTGTGTGGCTGAGCGTCCCGGCGGCATTCTACACTTTCGTCGTGCGAGGCAGTCCACTCCTCATTCAGTTGTTCATCATCTACTACGGTCTTGGACAACTGGAATTCATACGCGAGAGCTTCCTGTGGCCGGTGCTGCGCAGCGCGGTCTACTGCGCGATCCTGGCGATCGCGCTGAACTCCGCCGCCTATTCCGCGCGCGTCGTTGCGGGTGCCATTCGGCAGCTCCACAAGGGTCAATTCGAGGCCGGACATGCGCTTGGCCTCACGGACCACGCAATCCTGTCGAAGGTGGTTTTGCCACAGGTCTATCGGGTCGTTCTTCCCGCGATTGGCAATGAACTCGTCTTGGTCATGAAGGCATCGACATTGGCAAGCGCGGTGACGGTCATCGAGATGACTGGTGCCGCACGCCTCTTCGTCGCACGCACCTATGCACCATTCGAAGCCTTTCTGATCGCGGGCATCCTCTATCTCGTGTTCGGCGCTCTGTTCGGGTGGACCTTCAAGATCATCGAAGCACGAGTGGCCATTCCGGGACGATGATCTACCGCGAGTAGGCGCGGATAGGATTGGGCCACTGTCGTTCAAAGCCGGAGGAAGTCTGGCGGAAGAAAGGTGCCAACACGGCTGCGTCCTGCTGGGCTTGCCGGAGGGCAAGGGTCCACTCGCATTCTGCCGGGCCCAGCTTGGCCGGAGTGTCTATACAATCAGATTGGAGGCGATTGATGACGAATGAGAATCAGATCAGCGCGGGAGAATTCACGGTCGATGCCTCAAAGATGAAGGTGTCGCGAAACGACATCGCTGTCGAGATCATCGGCATGCACAAATGGTATAACGATTTCAACGTTCTCAAAGACATCAACCTGAAAGTCATGCGCGGCGAGCGCATCGTCATCTGTGGACCTTCCGGCTCCGGCAAGTCCACGATGATCCGCTGCATCAACCGGCTTGAGGAACACCAGAAGGGCAGCATCGTCGTCGACGGTATCGAACTCACAAGCGACCTCGCGAACGACCGCAGGCGTATATACGAAGTTCGCCGCGAAGTCGGCATGGTGTTCCAGCATTTTAATCTATTCCCTCACCTGACCATCCTGCAGAATTGCACTCTGGCACCAATATCGACCCGAAAAATGCCCCGCAAGGCTGCCGAAGAACTTGCAATGCATTTCCTCGAACGCGTTAGAATTCCTGAGCAAGCTCACAAATACCCGGGCCAGCTCTCCGGCGGCCAGCAACAGCGTGTCGCAATCGCACGTGCGCTTTGTATGAAGCCACGCGTCATGCTTTTCGACGAGCCCACCTCGGCCCTCGACCCCGAGATGGTGAAGGAGGTACTGGAGACGATGGTTGGCCTCGCCGAAGAAGGTATGACCATGCTGTGTGTCACTCACGAAATGGGCTTCGCGCGCAAGGTCGCCAATCGCGTAATATTCATGGACAAAGGCCAGATTGTCGAGCAGAACACGCCAGATGAATTCTTTGACAATCCTCAGAATGAGCGTACAAAAATATTTCTAAGTCAGATAATACATTGATGTCTTTAATAATAAGTCAGCTCTATCAAGCACTCTATCGCGTATCACCGGAATAGGGCTCCTGATAGCTGGTCCGGATGGGAGTTGAAGCGCCTGCATCGCTCCAATGGTTGACGCTGTTTCTACGGAAACGTCAATGCGGAGCCGCGAGAATCGGAGGTCTACCAGCGTTGCGATCGGGGTTATTCGAGCGATCCGACCGCTGTAGGATGGGATGCAGTCGTTTCCCACGTCGGTCGAGAAAACAACCCGCCGCCGGTTGATAGAACGCTATACCTCGTTCGAACGAATAGTTGAGTTCCGTGCCGGGAAGAAATAAGGCTAGTGAATTGTGATATACTCGGCCTACATCAAAACCCGGAAATTTCGCGGGTCGATGATATGGAAG
>NZ_JAHBGE010000016.1 GCF_018390635.1 Ancylobacter lacus
TGCGGATTCCGACGTAACCGGCCACCTATTCCAATCATTATCCGGCCACCGTTCCAATTGATGTCCGGCCAGGATTCCGATTTGAAGCCGGCCACCTTCCGAATTTTATCCGGCCGGTGGGTTGAGGGGCTCCGGGTCAAGATTGATGGTGGTTTGCTCCGGGGTGTCTGGTCAAGCGGGAACGGCAGCGCCGTCGGCGAGAGCGCGCTTCTTACGCAGGCTCTCGCCCGACAGCGCGATGCGGTGGGCGTTGTGGACGAGGCGATCGAGGATGGCGTCGGCGATGGTGGGGTTGCCGATGATCTCATACCAGAGATCGATCGGCACCTGACTGGTGACGATGGTCGAACGCCGCTCGTGTCGGTCTTCGACGATCTCCATGAGATCGCGGCGCTGGTCGTCGTCGAGCCGCTCCGGTCCCCAGTCGTCGAGGATGAGCAGGTCGACCCTGGCGATGGCCTTGAGCAGCCGGGCATGACGGCCGTCGCCGCGGGCGAGTGCGAGAGCTGAGAACAGCCTGGGTACACGATGGTAGGCGACGGCGAAGTCCTCGCGGCAAGCCTTCTGCCCGAGGGCACAAGCCAGCCAGCTCTTGCCGACGCCGGTCGGCCCGGTGATGATGAGATTGTGCCGCGCCCTGATCCAGTCGCAGGATGTCAGGCCGAGCAAGAGGCTTCGGTCGAGGCCTCGTGGGCTACGGAAGTCGATATCCTCGACGGCGGCGTCGTGGCGCAGCCGTGCGGCTCGGCTTCTGGCCTCGAAGCGCTTCTGGCGCCGTAGCGTCTGCTCCCGATCGAGCAGCAGGCCGAGCCATTCGCCGTGTTCGAGGCTGCGCGCCTCCGGCTGAGTCGTGAGATCCTGGAAGGCCTTGGCCATGCCGTGAAGGCCGAGTTGGGTGAGAAGGTCGATGGTGGGATGAGACAACATGGGTCCGTCCTCGCTCAATGGAAGTAGCTGGGGCCACGGAGATTGGCGTGCTGCTCGACGGCGGGTTGGTGTCCGCGCCGTCCGGCGGCCTTGTTGCCGAGGCGATTGGCGATGATGGAGGCGATGCTCTTGTAGGTGAGAGCGCCGATCGCGAGGGCGCGGGCCGAGACCGCTTCGGCCGTCACCAAGTCGAGCTCCTTGTACAAACGCAGCACGCCGAGACAGCTTCTGAAGCCCTGCTCGGGATGGGGCCGGGCGGCGAGGATGGCGGTGATCAGTCCTTCGGTGCCGGGGCCGATGCTGGCGCCCCAACGGCGGAAGCGATCCGGCGTCCATTCGGCATAGCGGCGATGGGAACTGGGCATATGGTCAGGATCGGTGCCATGGCGCCGGCCGCCGTAGCGACGCTGATGACTGGCGATGCGTCTGCCGCGATGGAAGACCTCGATGATGCGGGCGGTCGCACGCAGGTCGACCTGTTCGCGGATCAGTTCGTGGGGAACGGAATAGAAGTAGCCGTCGAACTCGACGTGGTAGTCGATCGAGACGCGGGCGAAACGCCATTCGGCGAACTCGTAGTCCTCCGACGGCAGCGGCGCCAGGGCCGGCAGTTCCACGGTCCGGAACAGCTCATGCCGCGTGGTGGCAAGACGACGGATCAGGTGGTCGTTGATGCGCTCGACGGCCTCGGCGATGGCGGCGTTAGCCTCGGCCAAAGAGAAGAAAGTCCGCTTGCGCAATCGGCCGAGAATGCAAGTCTGGGCGAAGCGGACGCCGTTCTCGACCTTGGCCTTGTCCTTGGGGCGGCGCGGCCGAGCCGGCAGGACGGCGGTGCCGTAGTGGGAGGCCATCATGGCGTAGCTGCGGTTGATCTCCGGATCGTAGAAACTCGCCCTGTTGACGCCCGCCTTCAGGTTGTCGGGCACGATCAGCCGAGGGACGCCGCCGAAGAAGCGGAACATCCGAACGTGCGAGCCGATCCAGTCCGGCAGGGTCTGTGTCCAGCTCGCCTCGGCGAAGGTGTAGCCGGAGGCGCCGAGCACGGCGACGAAGATCTCCGCCTCGCGCACCTCGCCGGTCGCCGGGTCGGCAATGGCGAGCTTCTTGCCCGAGTAGTCGACGAACACCTTGTCGCCGGCGACATGGTCCTGGCGCATCGACGGCGCCAGACGCCGCTCGAAGTGGCGGAACAGATCGCAGAAACGAGAGTAGCCGTAACCGTCGGGGTGGACGGCGCGGTATTCCTCCCACAGCAGCATCATGGTGACGCCGGGCTTCTTCAGTTCGCCGACCAGTGACGCCCAGTCCGGTTCGGCGCGCAGCCGAGCGCCGGTCTTGTTGCCCGGACGGGAGAACAGCAGCTGTTCCAGTGCGTCGTCGGTGAGATCACCCGGCAGCGGCCAGCGCAGCCCGGCCTCGGCCGCACGCCTGACATTGTCCTGCACCGTGCTCCGCGCCAGTCCCAGAATACGGCAGACCTCGCGCGTGCTGGCGCCACCGTGGATCAAACACAAAAGATGTCGTAGTTGCCTCATGGTCAGCGTCCTCTTGCCGGGCATCGCTCTCTCCTCACGTTGCGTGAGGGCGTCATGCCTCAGTTGCTGACCCGGAGGGCCGTCAAACCCCGTGCGGTGGCCGGATAATGATCGGAATGCTGGCCGGCTTCACGTCGGAATGCTGGCCGGATGACGATTGGAAACCCGGCCGGATGAACGTCGGAATCTGCA
>NZ_JAHBGE010000017.1 GCF_018390635.1 Ancylobacter lacus
GTGCGGGCTCTGTTGGCCTCAGATGATTGATGGCGCCGCAGCGGCGGCATTTGATCTGGACGGATCCGCGGATCGCTCCCCGTCCCGCGCGGAGCAGCAGAGCACCGCATCCGCATCTGACGTCCTCCATAGTCCGTTAACACCATCTGCGCCACCCTGTGCCCGCTCGACAGAGCCTGGGGCGGGGTGGCAGTCATGTGTGTGCACTGCTCCGCGGGTCAGGTGGCCAAACTCAGGCCCGCGGCCGGGGAAACCCGGACCCCGTCACGCTGCTGCTGGGTTGATATCGCCCGCCGCGATCCGCTGCTGCATGAAGTTCCAGTCGGCGTCGAGCACGGCCGCCGGATCGCGGCCGGTGAGACGCAGGTTTTCAATGAAGATGGTGTACTGGCGCATGCCGGCGTAAAGTGTCTTGATCGAAGACGTTGCCAGATTGGAGAACGCGCTGCGCGGGCCGATCTTTGCCACGACGTTGGTCAGATCGAGCGCGTTTTCAGCCCCAACTACGTCCGTGCCTCCCAGGATACCTGTCGACGCGGTACGCACATGCACCGTTGCGCCGCTGGCGGTGCGGTAATAGGCGATCTGAGCGAACTCACCGGCCGGGTAGGTCGGTAGCAAAACATAGGAGGTGACCGCGGCACCAGCGGCCGTGGTCTGTCGAATAAAGGCGACCCGCCGATTGCTGGCGTTCGGCCACGGCCCGATTGCGATGAGTGAGGGGCTGTTCTGGTAGGTGGATGAGATGCCAGGTGTCGAAAAATCGATCCACGGCGTTATTGACCCGTTCACGAGCGGCCACGCCGTCGTGTCTGGGAGCCGGACGTAGAGACACAACAGGAAGTACTGATTTCCGCCCGTCGCGATGTCGAGTGCGGCGCCGCTCCCCGTCTCGACGCCGACCGTCCCCTGCGCCGTGCTCGCCAGACCGCTCCACTCGATGCCGCCGCCAACAAAGCGCGGGGTATTGGCCTGCGCGGTCGGTATCTGGAACACGCCATTCGATTTGCGCGCGATATCGACCAAAAGATCGCCCTGAACCGGCGTTCCCTGGCGCGGGTAGAACGGCGCGTGAGCGAAGTCGAAACCCATCAGCGGGCCGCTGCCTATTCCTTTCCACGTCGGATGAGCCCATAGCTTGGCGCCGCTCGCCTCGGTTCGAGCCTTGATCCGCTGAACCGTGATTGCTTGCACCGGCATCAGTAAGTCCCTCGCGAATAAAGCCCGAGATGGAGGCCCGAAAGCGCCCAATACCCGGCGGTTGTCAGATGGATCGGGTCGGTGCCTTCGTTGATGAAAATGCGGGACGATCCCCCGCCATAATCGGCTTTGGCGCCGAACGCGCGTTGCACGTCGATGCCGGCCACCCGCAGGCTGCCGTCGTAGACAAGGTCCATGATCGCGGCCTGATAGTCGGCCATGGCTACGCTGCCGGAGCCGAATGAGTCCGGGCTGACCGACAGCACGAGATCGCGTGTGCTGACGGCGGCACGGAGGTCGGTGATCAGGGTCTGGTAGGCGCTCTTGAACGTCGCGGCAGAGGTGCCGGCTGTCCGCTCATTCGTCCCGAACTGACCGATCTGGACGAGGTCCATCTGCAGCGCGGTCCACGCCAGCCGCCGGGTCGCCTGCGTGGTGGCCCACTGGTCGGCGCGGGTGCCCGAAAGCGCGATACGATGAACCACGACGCCGGCCACCTTGGAGAGATAACAGCCGAGCATCGTGACGCTGCCACTGACCACCTCGACCATGAAGGTGTGCGCGCCGGTCGGCGGCACCAAATCGATGATGCCAAGATCCTCCGAACCGTTCGACGTGTCGACCGTAGCCACCCAGGTCGATCCGCCATCCTGGCTGTACCTGAACGAGCCGCCGCCCGATTTCTTCACGTACATGAGGCGGTTGCGCGTGTGGTTGGCCGTGACCGCGATGGTGATACGGTCACCAGTCGTTGAGCTCGTGATTTCCTTGAGATCGGGACCGCGCGCCGCCGCGCCTGTCGTGGTCGTCCAAGAGCCGGTAATGGTCGGAGCCAGCCCCATGGCCGCCCGGGCGTTGGCCGAGAGTGGCACCCACCCCAGCCCGCCATCGCCGTGGCGGGCCTGCATTGAGCGCGTGAAAAATTCGGTCCAGCCGGGGTTGTAGCGCTCGCCCCAGCTATCGCTCATCGCGGCCATGACCGCGAGCCCGTAGCCCTGTTCCGCTTTCATCAACCGGCCCGGCCAGTCGCGCAGATTGTCGCGCCGGTGATAGACCGTGTTGGCGTAGCCGGTCGAAGCGAGCAGTGGAGCCAGCCGGTCCGACAGCGACGCCCGCGATCCGCGCGCCGCGGCCACCTCGGCGGCCACCGCCGCCGCCGCACCGTCCGGCTCGATGTCTCCGAGGATCCGTGAATTCGCGTCGACCACAACAAGAGGGGGCGCGGCGGGATCGAGCGTGTAGAATGTCTCGGTGGCGATATCGGGCGAGGTGCGAGCGTCGATCATCGCCGCCGTGGGGTATTCCGCGACCAGGGTGGATGCGGCGCTCGACACCCGCACGTAGCGGCGGATCGCAACATTGTCCGAGCCCTGCACATCGAATGACGCCCCGTTGACCACAGCGGCCCGCCCGGTGGGTTCGTCGGCGTAAATCCTGGCATTGGTCGAAGCCGCCGTCAGCGCCGCGCCCGATGCCGTCGCCGCGGCGGCTGTCGCCGTACCGGCCGCGGTGGTCGCTGTGCCGGCCGCCGTCGTCGCCGTGGCCACCGCCGCGGTCAGCCCGTCATCCAGATTGGGATCGAGCGCCACCTGTCGCGCCAGCGCACCGACCGGCACCTGCACAACCGCGGTCGTGCCCCCCGTCGTCACGTTGCCAAGGACGCTGTCGACCAGAGGTGAGGTCGGCAGGGTATCGGTCGGCTGTCCATCCGCCATTCAGGCCTCCGTCAAC
>NZ_JAHBGE010000018.1 GCF_018390635.1 Ancylobacter lacus
CGGGGCTCGGGGTGTTCGGGGTGATGGGCGGGCAATACCAGGCCGCCGGCCACGCGGCGCTGCTCTCCGGCCTGCTCGACCAGGGGCTGGACCTGCAGGCCGCGATCGACGCCCCCCGCGCCTTCGGCTTCAACGGCACCCTCGAGATCGAACCCACCCACCCCGAACACGTCCTCGCCGACCTCCGGGGCCGCGGACATGTGCTGCAGCCCGCCGCCAAGCCGATCGGCGGGGCGCAGGTCATTCTGGTGGACCACGCCCGTGGCTGCCTGATCGGCGGTTCCGACCCGCGCAAGGACGGCTGCGCGCTCGGCTTCTGAGGGCCGGCTCCGGCGTCCGGCCGCGCGGCGGGCACATACGCCGCCGCGCGCGCCCTCGCCCGACCGGCGGCACGGAGCCGCCGGTTATGGAACCCGCACCCCGGTGCCGCCGTTGATGGGCAGTTTCACCAGACGGGGGCTACCCATGGAAGACGCACAGATCGGCTGGATCGCGGCCATCATCATCGGCGGCCTCGCCGGCTGGATCGCTTCCAGCGTGATGAAGAGCGATACCGGCCTGTTCCTCAACATCATCCTCGGCATCATCGGCGCCGCGGTGGCGAGCTTCCTGTTCGGCCTGCTGGGCGTGAGCTTCGGTGGCTGGGTCGGCTATCTCGTCGCCGGCATCGTCGGCGCCTGCATCCTCATCTGGGGGGCGCGGGCGATCCGCAGCTAGGCCGGACGCGCCGGAGGAGCCGGGCGGCCGCGCCGTCCGGCTCCCGGCGACGTCGCCCGCCGCCCACGGGCGACCGAACGCCACCACTCGCAAAGCCGCTACCCGAAGCCGCCGCCCAGACAAAGCCGCCACTGCAGCCCGCTGGCGCGGGGCGGGCGGAATCCCCATTTCCAGGGCCGAGACAGCAGGTGCCCGTGCCCCCTTCCCTCCCCGCCGCCCGCCCCACGGCCGACCTTCCGGTGCGCCGGGTCGGCGTCGAGATCGAGTTCACCGCGCTGCCGGTGTCGGCGGCCGCCGCGGCCCTCGCCGACCGCTTCGGCGGCACGGTCGAGGCGGAGGACGCCCACGCCGTGCATCTGCGCGGCGGCGCGCTGCCGGATGCCTGCATCGAGCTCGACATCCGCCACGTCCATCCCCACCGCCGCGCCGGCGCGCCGCGGCTGGTGCCGCCGGCCCGCGCGGCGGCGCTGCTGGGCGCGGCGATCGGCCCTTTCGTGCCGCGTGAGCTGGTTCTGGCGCCGCTGCCGAGCGACCGGCTGGCGCGGATCGACGAGGCGCTGGCGACGCTGAACGCCGCCGGCGCCCGGGGGCTGGGCGGCACGCTGCTGGATTCGCTCGGCCTGCATTTCAACATCGAGCAGACCGAGCCCGACGCCCGGCGCATCGCCGCGGTGCTGAAGGCGTTTCTTCTGCTGGAGCCGTGGCTGCGGGCGGCGGCCGCGCCCGATCTCGCCGCGCGGCTCCACCTGCCGCCGGCCTATCCCGCGCGCTACATCGCCAAGGTCCTCGCGCCCACCTACTGGCCGGGGCTCGACGAGCTGGCGGCGGACTACCTCGCCGACAATCCCACCCGCAAGCGCGCGCTCGACCTGCTGCCGCTGCTGCTGCACCACGGGCCGCGGGCGCTCGCCGCCCGCGCCTCCGGCAAGGTCAAGCCGCGCCCCTCCTTCCACTACCGGTTGCCGCGCGCCTTCGTCGGCCGGCCGGGCTGGAGCATCCTGCCGGACTGGGCGCTGTGGCAGGCGGTGGAGCGGCTCGCCGCCGATTCCGGGGCGCTGGCGCGGCTCGGCGCCGGGCACGAGCCGGGGCAGATGATCGACGGCAGCGATCTGCTGCCCGGCTGACCAGCCCGCGTTCCGGCACGGCCGAGCCTCCGCCCGGCGGGAACTCAGCGCGGTCTGGCGCCTTCCGCGAAGAGGGCGAAGGCCCGTCGCAGATAGAGCCGCCAGTCCTCGAAATCCGGCCAGGCCCAGTCCCGCCCGGGCCGGGTCACGATGGCGCCGAAGGCCACGTCCATCAGCATGCGGGCGGCGGTGGGGATGTGGTCGATCCGCACCCGCCCCAGCGCCTGCTGGCGTTCCAGCCACGCGACGACCAGCGCATGGGTGGCCGTACGGCCGCGGCTTTCCAGCAATTGCTCCAGCTCGGGAAACGGCGCCAGATCGACCATCAGCACCCGGATGAAGCTGAGACGCCTGCGGTTGCGCGCATCGTCGAGGTCGATGCAGAACAGCCGGCCCAGCGCCTCGGCCAGCGGCAGCGCGTCATATTCGGGACGGATGTCGATCATGCTCTGGCGGTGCTGGTCGATCACCGCGCCCATCAGCGCCAGCTTGCCGGGAAACAGCCGGTAGAGCGTCTTCTTCGAGATGCGGCAGCGCGCCGCCACCGCGTCCATGGTCATGCCGGCATAGCCGGTCTCGCAGACCAGATCGAAGGCCTGCGCCACGATCCGCTCCTGCTGCACCTCGTCCGCCACAACTTTCGGCCGGCCGCGCCCGCGCGGCGCCAGCCCTGGTCCAGCTTTATCACGTTCTCTCAGCATCTTGCCCACCCGCTGGGTGTCCCTAGCACGGCCTCCGCCCCTCGGAATCGCCATTTGACAGGAGACAACCTGCAAAATATGGATACTATTGAGTTTCGTAAATAGAGGGTCCTCCGTTGACCGCCCCCTTTCGCTTCACGGCTTCCGCCCGCCCCCTCGCCAGCCCTTGCGCCCCCGTCCCCGCACCGCGGGACCGGCCGGGCAACGGCCGGTCCCGCTCCGCATGGCGTCGGCCCGGGCTGCTCGCCAGCCTCCTCGCCGCGGCGCTGCTGGCGGGATGCAACCCGTCCCAGCAGGGCGGCGGGCCGCCCGGCGCCAACGGCCGGCCGGAGGTCGGCGTCGTCACCGTCCACCCCCAGTCCGTCGCCATCACCGCGGAAATGCCGGGCCGCACCACCGCCTCGCTGGTCGCCGATGTGCGGCCGCAGGTCGGCGGCATCATCACCTCGCGGCTGTTCGAGGAGGGCAGCGAGGTGAAGGCGGGCGACGCGCTCTACCAGATCGACCCCGCGAGCTATCAGGCCTCCCACGACAGCGCCGCCGCCAGCCTCGCCAAGGCGCAGGCCGCGGTGCCGAGCGCGCAGGCCAAGGTCGAGCGCTACCAGGGGCTCATCAAGCAGAACGCGGTGAGCAAGCAGGACTATGACGACGCCGTCGCCTCGCTCGACCAGGCCAGGGCGGACGTCGCCTCCGCCAAGGCCAGCCTCGACACCGCGACGATCAACCTCGCCTACACCCGCATCACCGCGCCGATCGGCGGGCGCATCGACAAATCCTCGCTGACGCCCGGCGCGCTGGTGACCGCCAGCCAGGACACCGCGCTGACCACCATCCGCACGCTCGATCCCATCAATGTCGACGTCACCCAGTCCAGCACCAACCTGCTGAACCTGCGGCAGGCCATTCGCGAGGGCCGCATCAAGGTTGCCGGCGAGGGCGTGAAGGTGCGGCTCAAGCTCGACAACGGCACGCTCTACCCGCTGCCGGGGACGCTGGAATTCTCCTCGTCCTATGTCGACCAGACCACCGGCACCTATGGCGTGCGCGCCCAGTTCCCCAACCCCGACCGGCTGCTGCTGCCGGGCATGTATGTGCGGGCCATCATCGAGGAGGGCGTGTCGCCCGACAGCTTCCTGGTGCCCCAGCGCGGCGTGACCCGCAACACCAAGGGCGAGCCGGTCGCGCTGGTGGTGAATGCCGACAGCAAGGTCGAGCAGCGCGTCCTCACCGTCTCGCGCAGCGTCGGCAACAACTGGCTGGTCGACACCGGCATCCATGACGGCGACCGGGTGGTCGTGGAAGGCAGCCAGTTCGTCCGGCCCGGCCAGGACGTCACCGCGGTGGACGTGGTGGTGGACGACACCACCGGCGAGGTGCGCGAGCGCGGCCAGCAGAGCGCGGCACCGGCCGCGCCGGGCGCGGCCCAGGCCTCCGCACAGGCCGGTGCCGCCGCGCCGGCCGCGGCGCAGAACTGAGGGCCGCCACCATGTCGCGTTTCTTCATCGACCGGCCGGTCTTCGCCTGGGTCATCGCGATCCTGATCATGCTCGGCGGCGTGCTGGCGCTGCGCACGCTGTCGATCGCGCAATACCCGCAGATCGCCCCCACCACCGTCAGCGTCACCGCCAGCTATCCCGGCGCCGACGCCCAGACCGTGGAGAATTCGGTGACCAAGGTCATCGAGCAGGGCATGACCGGCATCGACAATCTCGACTACATGTCGGCCACCTCGACCTCGACCGGCCAGGCCACCATCACCCTGACCTTCACCACCGGCGCCGATCCCGACATCGCGCAGATGCAGGTGCAGAACAAGCTGCAGCTCGTCACCTCGCAGCTTCCCTCGGTGGTGCAGACCAACGGCATCTCGGTGGAGAAGGCCTCGGACGGCTTCCTGCTGGTCATCGGCTTCGTCTCGACCGACGGGCGCATGTCCTCGACCGACGTGTCCGACTATGTCGACTCCACGCTGAACGACACGCTGAAGCGCATCGACGGGGTCGGCTCCACCACCCTGTTCGGCTCCTCCTACGCCATGCGCATCTGGCTGGACCCGGACCGGCTGGCGAAGTACCAGCTCATGCCGAGCGACGTCGCCACCGCCATCGAGGCGCAGAACACCCAGGTGTCGGCGGGCCAGCTCGGCGGGCTTCCCGTCCGCACCGGCCAGCAGCTCAACGCCACCGTCACCGCCCGCTCGCGCCTGCAGACGCCCGAGCAGTTCCGCAACATCATCCTGAAGAGCACCACCGACGGCTCGCTGGTGCGGGTCAACGACGTCGCCACGGTCGAGCTGGGGGCGGAGAGCTACACCACCTCCTCGCGCTACAACGGCATGCCGGCCGCCGGTCTCGGCGTCAACCTCGCCACCGGGGCCAACGCCATCAGCACCGCCGAGGCGGTGAAGGCGGCGATCGAGCGGATGCGGCCGACCTTCCCGGAAGGGATGGAGGTGGTCTATCCCTACGACACCACGCCCTTCGTCGTGCTCTCGATCGAGGAGGTGGTGCGCACGCTGTTCGAGGCCATCGTCCTCGTCTTCGTGGTGATGTTCGTCTTCCTGCAGAATGTCCGCGCCACCCTCATTCCCTCGCTGGCGGTGCCCGTGGTGCTGCTCGGCACCTTCGGGGTGCTGGCGCTGTTCGGCTATTCCGTCAACACGCTCACCATGTTCGCCATGGTGCTGGCCATCGGCCTGCTGGTCGACGACGCCATCGTCGTGGTCGAGAACGTCGAGCGGGTGATGGAGGAGGAGGGCCTCCCGCCGAAGGAGGCCACCCGCAAGTCGATGGGCGAGATCACCGGCGCGCTCATCGGCATCGCCACCGTGCTCTCCGCGGTGTTCCTGCCGATGGCGTTCTTCGGCGGCTCGGTGGGCGTCATCTACCGCCAGTTCTCGGTCACCATCATCTCGGCGATGATGCTGTCGGTGCTGGTGGCGCTGGTGCTCACCCCGGCGCTGTGCGCCACCCTGCTGCGCCCGCCGAAGGAGCATGCCCGCAGCCGTGGCTTCTTCGGCTGGTTCAACCGCGGGTTCGAGCGCACCAGCGCCGCCTACCGTTCCGGCACGGCGGGAATCGTCGCCCGCTCCGGCCGGTTTCTGGTGGTGTTCCTCGCCATCGCCCTCGGCATGGGCTGGATGTTCGCGCGGCTGCCCTCCTCCTTCCTGCCCGACGAGGACCAGGGCATTCTCATCGCCATGGTGCAGCTTCCGGTCGGCGCCACCGCGGACCGCACCGAGAAGACGCTGGGCGAGGTGCGCAGCTATTTCCTCGACCACGAGAAGGACGCGGTCGAGAGCGTCTTCACCGTCAACGGCTTCGGCTTCAGCGGCCAGGGCCAGAATCTCGGCATCGCCTTCGTGCGGCTGAAGCCCTTCGACGAGCGCCGCTCGCCCGCCGTCGCCGCCGCGGCGGTCGCCGGCCGCTCGATGGGGGCGTTCTCGACCATCCGCGACGCCCGGGTCTTCACCCTCGCCCCGCCCGCCATCCAGGGCATGGGCAATTCCAACGGCTTCAGCCTCTACCTTCAGGACCTCGCCGGCGCCGGCCACGAAAAGCTCATGTCCGCACGCAACCAGCTGCTCGGCATGGCGGCGCAGGACCATCGCCTCATCGCCACCCGGCCCAACGGGCTGGAGGACGAGCCGCAATTCGTCGTCGACATCGACCAGGAGAAGGCGAGCGCGCTCGGCGTCGCGCTGGGCGACATCAACGACACCCTCTCCACCGCCTGGGGCAGCACCTACGTCAACGACTTCCTCGACCGCGGCCGGGTGAAGAAGGTCTATCTGCAGTCGGACGCGAATTTCCGCATGCAGCCGGAAGACCTCGCCAAGTGGGAGGTCCGCAACTCCAACGGCGACATGGTGCCGTTCTCGGCCTTCGCCTCCACCCGCTGGACCTTCGGCTCGCCCCGGCTGGAGCGCTTCAACGGCGCCTCGGCGGTGGAGATCCAGGGCCAGGCGGCGCCGGGCGTCTCCTCGGGCGCGGCGATGGACGCGGTGGAGGGCATCATCGCCCACCTGCCGCCGGGCTACGCCTATGAATGGACCGGCCTGTCGCATCAGGAGCGGCTGTCCTCCAACCAGGCGACGGCGCTCTACGTCATCTCGCTGCTGGTGGTCTTCCTCTGCCTCGCCGCGCTGTACGAGAGCTGGTCGATCCCGTTCGCGGTGCTGCTGGCGGTGCCGGTCGGCGTGTTCGGCGCGCTGCTGGCGGCACAGCTCTTCGGCCAGACCAACGACGTCTACTTCAAGGTCGGGCTGCTCACCACCATCGGCCTCGCCGCCAAGAACGCGATCCTCATCGTCGAATTCGCCATCGAGCGGCAGGCCCATGGGATGGGGCTGGTCGAGGCGACGCTCGACGCCGCGCGCCAGCGGCTGCGCCCGATCCTGATGACCTCCTTCGCCTTCATCCTCGGCGTGACGCCGCTCGCCATCGCCAGCGGCGCCGGCTCGGGGGCGCAGAACGCCATCGGCATCGGGGTGATGGGCGGCATGATCGCCGCGACCGTGCTCGGCATCTTCTTCGTGCCGCTGCTGTTCATCGTCGTCAGCCGGCTGTTCCGCCGCGCGACGCCCGCGAGCGCCTCGGCGGAGCCGCCGCCGGCCGCCCCGCTCGCCACCACCGACGCCGGAGCGGGGACGCCATGACCGCGCCCCACCCCGTCGCCTCCCGCCCTCACGCGCCCCGCCCTCACGCGCCCGTTGACTCCATGCCCGGTGAACCGATGACGGCCCAACCGCTGCCCGCCCCCCTCGCCGCCCGCACCCGCCCCGCCCGGCCCACGCCGCGCCTGACCGCCGCCCTGCTGCTGGCCGGGGCGCTGGGCGGCTGCGCGGTGGGGCCGGACTACAAGGCGCCCGGCCTCGCCGTGCCGGCAAGCTGGGGCAACGGCAAGGCCGGCGTCATCGCCACCGGCACGCCCTCCCCCGCCAACCAGCCGCCCCGGCTCGGGCGCTGGTGGGAGCGGCTCAACGACAAGACGCTGAACGGCTTTATGGAGGAGGCGGTCGCCGGCAATCTCGACGTCGCCACCGCCAAGTCGCGGGTGCGTGAGGCCCGCGCCAGCCGCAAGCAGGCGCTTGCCGCCCTTGCCCCGACGCTCACCGGCTCCGGCCAGTATCTGCGCACCGACAATGGCAGCAACGTCTCGGCCGGCACCGGCGACGTGCAGGTGGCGGGGCCGTTCGATTCCTACACCGCCGGCCTCGACGCGAGCTGGGAACTCGACCTGTTCGGCGCCAACCGCCGCGCCGCGGAGGCGGCGAAATACGGCCTCGACGCCTCCGAGGAGAGCCTGCGCAACACGCTGCTGACGCTGGTCGGCGATGTCGCCACCAACTATGTCGAGGCGCGCGGCTATCAGGCCCGCATCGCGCTGGCGCGCCGCACCGCGGCCTCGCAGCGCGAGACCGCCGCCCTCACCCGCACCAAGTTCCAGGCCGGCTCGGCCTCGGCGGTCGATCTCGCCAATGCCGAGGGACAGGCCGCCAGCACCGAGGCGGACATTCCCCAGCTTCAGGCCTCCTACCAGCAGACGGTGAACCAACTCGCCATCCTGCTCGGCCAGCCGCCGGCGGCGCTGAACGAGCGGATGGCGCGCACCGCGCCCATTCCCCGGCCGCGCGCCCCCATCCCCACCGGGGTGCCGGCCGACATCCTGCTGTCGCGGCCCGACGTGCGCCTCGCCGAGCGGCAATACGCCCAGTACACCGCCAAGGTCGGCGGAGCGGAAGCCGCCCGCTACCCCGACGTCAGCCTCACCGGGGAGATTTCCACCTCGGCCTCGCAGGTCGGCGATCTCGGCAAGAGCTCCAACATAAGCTGGAACTTCGGCCCCAGCGTCAGCGTGCCGATCTTCAACGCCGGCAGCCTGCAGGCGGCGGTGGAATACGCCCAGGCGCAGCGCGACGAGTATTTCCTCGCCTACCGGTCCTCGGTGCTGACCGCGCTGCAGGATGTCGAGAACGCCTCCGTCTCGCTGCAGCAGGAGCGCATCCGCAACCGCAGCCTCGCCGCCTCCGCCAATTCCTACCGGCAGGCCGCCTCGCTCTCGCGCAGCCTGTACCAGTCGGGCTCGTCGAGCTTCCTCGACGTGCTGGATGCCGAGCGCTCGCTCTATTCGGCGGAGGATTCCTACCTCCAGAGCCAGGTGCTCATCACCACTGACTATGTCGCGCTCAACAAGGCGCTCGGTGGCGGCTGGGACGGCACGGTGGACACCCGCACGCCCGAGGTCGTCGACGACATGGGCCCGCGCTTCGTCTCCGCCGACTGGGCGCAGCAGTTCGCCCGCCGGGAATGAGCCGGGCCGCGCCGGCTCCACATGCGCGCGGGCGCCGCATCACATCGCGCGGCGCTCGGCGAAGAAGGTGGTGATCAGCTCGCGCTCGGTGGTGATGTCGAGCTTGTTGTAGAGCCGGTGCTTGTGGTTCTTCACCCCGCCGACGCTGATGCCCAGCCGCGCCGCGATGGTGGCGTTGGCGTGGCCGTTGAGCGCCAGCGCGAGAATCTCGGTCTCGCGGCCGGTCAGGCCGTGGCGGCGGCGGAACCGCTCGATGTCGGCGGCCTCGTCCGCCTCGCCCTCTCCCGCCGCCGGGGCGATGGCGAGATGGCCCTGGTGCAGCACCGCGAAGAGCTGCTGAAGCTCGCAGGCCACCTCCACCTCCTCGCGGCTGAAGGGCTGGCCGCGCCGGTCGAGGCACAGCGCGAGGCAGGCGTGGTCCGCGGCAGGCAGCAGGATGGCGAGTTCGTCCTTGATGCCGAGCAGGGTGTCGACATAGCGCCCGTAGGGCTCGCTCAGCGCGCCCCCGTCGCGCAGCGCGGCGAGGCTGAAGGCGCGCACCGGCTCGGCGCTGGCCGAGACGCGGCAGATCGGGTCCAGCTCCCACAGCCGGGCCATGTAGGTGGTCTTCGCCGGCCCGCCCATTCCCTCGTCGATGAGGATGCGCGGGCGCCGTCGCGGCCGGTAGCGGGCGACGATGCAGAAATCGGCCGGAATCAGCGCCCGTGTCGCCGCGGTGAGCCGGGTGTAGAACTGCTCGGTGCCGGCGGCGGCGGCCGCGCCCGCCAGCAGCCCGCCCCAGCCCGGGGCGAGCCCGGCCCCTGCGGAAGGCCGCCCGGCGGCGCCCGGCACGACCGCGGGCGGCACGGAACGCGCATTGCTCGTGATCTTCATCATCCCTCCCGAAAGGCAAGGACCGGGCCAGCGCGCCGGCCGCCGCCGCGCCGGCGCTGGTATCCCCGGTCACCATAGGGCCGGCGCGGCGGCTGCGCTAAACAGGGCGGCGAGCCGGAGCCCCGCCCGCCGACCGGCGCCCACCCAGAGCCCCTTTCGGAGAGCGTCGATGATCCGCCGTGCGCCGTCCCTCACGAGCCCGAGCCTGAGCCGCCGCGACGCGCTGCGCCACGCCGGCACCGCCGCGCTGTTCGCTGCCCTCGCCGGCAGCGTCGATGTCAGCCGCCCGGCCTATGCCGGCACCGAGAAGCTCACCGGCCCGCTCAACGTGCTCGCCTGGGCGGGCTATGACGATCCCGAGCTGATGAAGGGCTTCACCGAGGCCACCGGGGTCGAGCTGAACGTGAAGGAAGCCGACAGCAACGGCGCCCAGCTCGATCTGGTGCGGGCCGGCACGGTGAAGTTCGACGTCATCAACCCGGACGCGGTGTGGACCGCCAAATTCGCCAGGGCCGGCCTCACCCTGCCGATCGACCCGGCGAGCCTGCCCTCCATGGGCGACTTCTTCCCGATGTTCCGCAACCGGCCCGAGACGATGTACGAGGGTAAGCTGTATGGCGTGCCGACCCGGTTCGGCGTCAACGGCTTCGTCTACTGGCCCGACAAGATTTCCCCCGCCTCGGCGCGCGAGGCCGCCCTGGCGTGGGACCCCGCGCTGAAGGAGCGGGTCGAGATCATCGACTGGCCCGAGCTCTATCTCTGGATGGCCGGGCTCTGGCTCGGCATGCCCGCCCCCGAGACCGCCACCGGCCCGGAGCTGCAGAAGATCCTCGACCGGATGATCGCCTTCCGTCCCAACATGCGGGCGCTGCAGGCCGACATGGGCACGGTGAAGTCCGACCTCGTGAACCGCGAGGCCTGGATGGTGTGGGGCGCCTCCAGCGACAATGTCGCGACCACCGCCAAGCTCGCCGGCGCCAATGTCGAGCTGACCATTCCCGACCAGGGCGGCGCGATGTGGATGGAGACGCTGCAGATCGTGCGCGGCACCGAGCATCTCGCCTCGGCGCTGGCCTACGTCAATTACATGACCAGCGCCAAGGCGGCGAAGCAGATGGCCTGGGGCGCCGACAAGTTCGCCGTGACCAACGCCAAGGTGATGGAGCTGCTCACCGCCGAGCAGGTGAAGATCCTGGGTCTCGACAAGATCGAGGAATGGGCCTCCAAGTGCCGGATGAGCCAGGCCCCGGTCGACGAGGCGGCGTGGGCCGACGCCTGGCAGCGCTTCAAGACCGCCTGATTTTCCGGCCCCGCCCGCTCCCGGCGCCCGCCGGGGCGGGCGCGGCGCCGCAGCGATGGACTTTCCCGTGATGACCCACACCGCCCCCGGCCACCGCCCCATCCGCCTGCGCGTCGTCGTGCCGGTGCTCGACAGCCGCGAGCTGGTCGGCAAGGCCGAGGCGGAATACCGCGGCTTCGCCCGGCCGGGCACGGAGGTTTCCGCCGTGCCGCTCGCCCGCGGCACCCACTCGATCGAGGCGGAATTCGACAGCGCGCTCGCCGCGCCGGAAACCATCCGCCTCATCATCGAGGCGGAAGCCGCCGGCATCGACGCGGTGTCGATCTGCTGCTTCACCGATCCCGGCCTCGCCGCCGCGCGGGAATGCGTGTCGATCCCGGTCATCGGCGAGGGCGAGGCGGCGCTGCACGCGGCGGCCATGCTTTCCATGCGCTTCACCGTGGTCATCACCGAGACGCCGCTGTTCCCGCTCATCCGCCGGGTGGTGCACCGCTACGGACTGTCCGACCGCCTCGCCTCGGTGCGGGCGGCGGGGGCGAGCGTGCTGGCGCTGGACGAGACGCGGCTTCCCCACCTCATCGCCGAATGCACCGACGCGGTGGAGCGCGACGGCGCCGAATGCATCGTCATGGGGTGCACCGGCACCGGCTTCGACATGGCCGCCGAGGTGGAGAGCGCGCTGGCGGCCCGCTTCGGCGTCCATGTCCCGGTCATCGATCCCGGCCGGGTGGCGGTGGCGATGGCGGAAGCCTTCGTCGGCGCCGGGCTGCGCCACAGCAAGCTGACCTACCCCCGCCCCGCCTTCGCCCGCCGCGAATACGGCTTCGCCGGATGAGCGCGCCCGGCCCCGCCGCGCGCCGCGCCCGCCGTCTCGCCGCGGCCGGGCTGGCGCCGCTGCTGCTCTGGCAGTGCCTGTTCTTCCTGGTGCCGGTGGGCATTCTGGCGGTCATCAGCGTGTGGTCGATGGAGAACTACCGGCTGACGCCCGACCTGACGCTGGCGAACTACACCGCCGCGCTGGGCAATGCCGCGGTGTGGCGCAGCCTGCTGCTCTCGGTGCGCACCGCGCTGTTCGTCACCGTGGCCTGCGGGCTTCTGGCCTATCCCATCGCCTATTTCATCGCCCGCAAGGTCGGCCGCCGGCTGCGCCTCGTGCTGCTGGTGGCGGTGGTGGCGCCGTTCTGGATCAGCATCGTCATGCGCATCGCGGCGTGGCGCATCCTGCTCGGCGAGCATGGGGTGATCAACCAGTTCCTTGTCGGCACCGGGCTAATCGAGGCGCCGCTCGGCATCCTGCTTTATTCCCCGCTCTCCACCATGATCGGGCTGGTTTACGCCTATCTCCCGCTCTACGTGCTGCCGCTCTACGCCGCCATCGACCGCATCGAGCAAAGCTGGATTGACGCCGCCAAGGACCTGAACGCCGGCCCGCTGCGGGCGTTCTGGGAGGTCACGCTGCCGCTGTCCCTGCCGGGGCTCGTGGTCGGGGCGGTGTTCTGCTTCATCTTCGGTCTCGGCGAGTTCGTCACCCCGGCGCTGCTCGGCGGGGGCAAGCAATTGCTGCTCTCGCAGATCATCCAGGATCAGTTCCAGCGCCGGCAGGACTGGCCGGGCGGGGCGGCCATCGCCATGGTGCTGATGGCGATGGTGATGGGCCTGCTGGCGGTCTCGATGCGCTGGCTGCGGCGGGCGAGCGGAGAGCGGCCATGAGCCTGCGCCGCCTGCTGCCCTCCGCCGGCCTGCTGGCCTTCACGGCCTATGCCGCCCTCATCTATCTCTTCCTCTACCTGCCGATCGCGGTGATCGCGCTGTTCGCCTTCGATTCCCGGGCGATCTCCGGCCTGCCGCTGGCGGGCTTCACCACGCAATGGTTCGCCGCCGCCTTCGCCGACCCGGCGCTGGCCGGCTCAATGGCGACCAGCGCCCGGCTGGCGGCCGCCTCGGCGCTGCTGGCCACCGCGCTCGCCATGCCGGCGGCGATGGTGCTGGCGTGGTTTCCGCTGCGCTGGAAATCGGCCGTGCTGGCGCTGATGCTGGGGCCGGTGGTGCTGCCCCCGCTGGTGCTCGGCCTCGGCCTCGTGATGCTGGCGCGGGCCGCCCCCGGCATGATCGGCGAGCCCGCCATCATCATCGCCCACGCCACCATGACGTCGAGCTATGCCGCGCTCATGCTCTATTCCCGCCTGCTCGGCTTCCGCCGCTCCTACATCGAGGCGGCGATGGACCTCGGCGCGACGGAATGGGTGGTGTTCCGCGAGATCGTCCTGCCGCTCACGGCGCCGGCGCTGGTCGCGGTGTTCCTGCTGGCCTTCACCGACGCCTTCGGCGAATTCATCGTCGCCTGGTTCGTGGCCGGCTTCACCAAGACGCTGCCGATCGTGATCTGGACCTCGCTGCGGCAGGTCATCTCGCCGAAGATCAACGCCGTCTCCACCCTCATCATCGCCGCGACGCTGCTGCTCAGCGTCGCCAGCCAGCTCTGGATTCTCCGCCAGGCCGGCCGGGCCCGGGAGTCCTGATCCATGTCGCGGAGCGAAGGCGTGACCCTCGCCGGGGTCGTCAAGCGCTATGAGGGCCATCTCGCCGTCGCCGGCGTCTCGCTGGAGGTGCCGCGCGGCGCCTTCGTCACCCTGCTGGGGCCGAGCGGCTGCGGCAAGTCCACCCTGCTGCGCATGATCAGCGGCTTTGCCGAGCCGACCTCCGGCGACATCCGCATCGGCGGCGCCTCGGTGGTCGGCCTGCCGCCCTACCGCCGCGACACCGCGATGGTGTTTCAGGACTACGCGCTGTTTCCCCACCGCACCGTTGAGGAGAACCTCGCCTTCGGCCTGCGCATTCGGCGGATGGACAAGCCGGCCATCCGCGCCCGGGTGGCCGCGATGCTGGAGATGCTCGGCCTCGCCGGGCTCGGCGGGCGGCGGGTGTCGGAGATTTCCGGCGGCCAGGCCCAGCGCGTCGCCCTCGGCCGGGCGCTGGTGGTGGAGCCGGCGGTGCTGCTGCTCGACGAGCCGCTCGGCGCGCTCGACCTCAAGCTGCGCAAGCAGATGCAGGCGGAGCTGAAGCGGCTGCACCGCGAGCTCGGCCTCACCTTCATCGCCGTGACCCACGACCAGGAAGAGGCGCTGAACCTCTCCGACTTCATCGCGGTGATGAATGCCGGCCGCATCGAGCAGTACGGCACGCCGGAGGAGGTCTATGCCCGGCCGGCCACGCGCTTCGTCGCCGATTTCGTCGGCGAGGCCAATCTGGTGCCGGCGACGGTGGAGCCGGACGGGCTGCGGCTGGAGGACGGCACCCGGCTGCCGCTGCCCGAGGGCGGGCCGGGCGCCGTCCGGGCCGCCGCCGGGGCCGCCGTCACCCTCGCGGTGCGGCCGGAAGCGGTGGAGGTGCACGCGGCCGCCACGGGGACGCGGCCCGGCCTCGCCGCGCGGGTCGAGGAGGTTCTCTATTCCGGCGCGGCGCGCCGGGTGATCGGCCGCACCGCGGCCGGCACGCGGCTGACCTCGCTGCAGCCGGGCGCGGCGGCGCCGCCGGAGCGCGGCAGCCTCGCCACCTTCTCATGGGCGCCGGCGGCGTCGTGGATCATCCCGGCCTGAGGCCGGCCTTTCGGAAAGAGCCTTCATGCGAGAGATCGAGGCGGACGAGCTGGAGGCGCTGGCGATCGGCGCCGGCGTGCTCGGCACCGGCGGCGGCAACCACCCGCATCTGGAACTGATGTGCGCGCAGGAAGCCTATGCGCGCGGCAAAAGGGTGCGGATGCTCGACCCCGCCGAGCTGGACGACGACGCCCGCGTCGCCGTGCTGGCCTTCATGGGGGCTCCTCTGGTCACCAAGGAGCGGCTGCCCGAGCCGGTCTCGGCCTGCCGCGCCGTGCGGCTGATGGAGGCCCATGTCGGCCGCCGCTTCGACGCGGTGATGTCGGTGGAGATCGGCGGGGAGAACGCCTTCCTGCCGCTGCTGGTGGGCATGGAGCTCGACCTGCCGGTGGTCGATGCCGACGTCATGGGCCGCGCTTTCCCGGAGGTGCAGATGACCAGCTTCGCCATTCGCGGCCTGCCTATGGCCCCCTTCGCCATCGCCGACATCCGCGACAACGCGCTGATCATCGCCCACGCCGAGAACGCCGGCTGGACCGAGCGGCTCGGCCGCAGGGCGGTGGTGGAGCTGGGCTCCATCGCCGGCACCTGCGGCGCGCCGCGCACCGGGGCCGAGGTGAAGGCGCATGCCATCCTCGGCTCGACCAGCCGGGCGATCCGGCTCGGCCGCGCGGTGGAGCGGGCGCGCCGCGCCCATGCCGACCCGGTGGCCGCTATCCTCGCGGCGGAGAGCGGCGCGCTGCTGCTGCGCGGCAAGGTGGAGGACGTCTCGCGCCGCATGGCGGAAGGCTTCGTGCGCGGGCAGGCCCGGCTCGGCGGCACCGGGACCGACGCCGGCCGCACCCTGCTGATCGACTTCCAGAACGAGTTCTCCGCCGCGCGCGAGGACGGCGCGGTGCTGGCCAGCGTGCCCGACCTCATCACCATCCTCGACGCGGTGACGGGCGAGGCGATCGGCGCCGAGGTCATCCGCTACGGCCAGCGCGTGGCGGTCATCGCCCTGCCGGCCGATCCCATCATGACCAGCCCGGCCGGGCTCGCGGCGGTGGGGCCGCGCGCCTTCGGCTTCGATTTCGACTACACGCCCTTTGCGCGGCGCGCCGGCGCGGGCGGGGAGGCACGGCCATGAAGCGCATCGGCATCGATGTCGGCGGCACCAACACCGACGGCGTGCTGCTGGACGGCACCCGCATCCTCTCCCGGGTGAAGACCGCCACCACCGCGGACGTCACCACCGGCGTGCGCGCCGCGCTGGCGCATGTGACGGCCGGCGCCGATCCCGCCGGCCTCGCCGGGGTGATGATCGGCACCACCCATTTCACCAATGCGGTGATCGAGCGGCGCGGGGTGGAACGGGTCGCGGTGGTGCGCATCGGCCTGCCCGCCGCGGCGGTGCTGCCGCCGTTCACCGGCTGGCCGGCGGATCTGCGCCGCGCGGTGGAGGGGCCGGTCTTCATGCTGCGCGGCGGCCACGAGTTCGACGGCCGGCCGATCGTGCCGTTCGATGCCGAGGGCATGCGGCAGGCCGCCCGCGCCATCGCGGCGAGCGGGGTCGGCTCGGTCGCGGTCTGCGCGGTGTTCTCCCCCCTCACCGCCGCGGCGGAGGAGGAGGCCCGGGCGATCCTGGCGCAGGAGGCCCCCGGCGTCGCCGTCACCCTCTCCAGCGCGCTCGGCCGCATCGGGCTCCTCGAGCGGGAAAACGCCGCCATCCTCAACAGCTGCCTGCACGGGCTCGCCCGCCGCACCGTCGCCGCCTTTCGTGACGCCATCGCCGCCAGCGGCCTCGCCGCCCCGCTCTACATCACCCAGAACGACGGCACCGTGGTGGTGGCGGAGGTGGCGGAGCGCTTTCCCGTGCTCTGCTTCGCCTCGGGCCCCACAAATTCCATGCGCGGCGCCGCGCTGCTCTCCGGCCGGCAGAACGCCATCGTGGTCGATGTCGGCGGCACCACCAGCGATGTCGGCGTGCTGGAGGGTGGCTTTCCCCGCGAGGCCAACAGCCGGGTCGACATTGGCGGGGTGCGCACCGTGTTCCGCATGCCGGACGTGGTCTCGATCGGGCTCGGCGGCGGCACCCGGGTCAGCACGGCGCCGTTCGGCATCGGGCCGGAAAGCGTCGGCTTCCGCATCCGCGAGGCGGCGCGGGTGTTCGGCGGCGACACCCTGACCCTGACCGACATCGGCGTCGGCCTCGGCCTTGCCGCCATCGGCAGCCCCGCCCGGGTGGCGGGCCTCGATCCGGCGCTGCTGGCCCGCTGCCGCGACTGGATCCGCACCGCGCTGGAGGAGGTCATCGACCGCATGAAGACCAGTGCCGCCCCGGTTCCGGTGGTGGCGGTGGGGGGCGGCGCCTTCCTGGTGCCGGAGACGCTGGCGGGCGTCAGCGAGGTGGTGAAGGTGCCGGATGCCGGCGTCGCCAATGCGGTGGGCGCGGCCATGGCGCAGGTCAGCGGCGAGGTCGACCGCATCTTCCACGACATGCCGCGCGAGGAGGCGGTGGCCCGCGCCCGCGCCGTCGCCGAGGCGCGGGCGGTCGAGGCGGGCGCGCAGCGGGAAAGCCTGGTGCTGCTCGACGTCGAGGACCTGCCGCTCGCCTATATTCCCGGCGACGCGCGTCGGGTAAGGGTGAGGGTGGTGGGCGACGTCCGGTGAGCCCGCCCGGACCGTGAGCCTGCGCGATGGACCTAGCCCCCCTTCCCCCCGACGTGACCCTGGCGGATGTCGAGGCCGCCGCCCGCCGCATCGCCGGCGCGGTGCCGCAGACCCCGTTCGTCCACTCGCAAACCCTGTCGGACAAGCTCGGCGCCGAGGTGTGGCTGAAGTTCGAGAACCTCCAGTTCACCGCCTCCTTCAAGGAGCGGGGGGCGCTGAACAAGCTGCTCTCGCTCGCCGAGGACGAGAAGGCGCGCGGCGTCATCGCCGCCTCCGCCGGCAACCATGCCCAGGGCGTGGCCTATCACGCCCGCCGCGCCGGCATCGCGGCGACCATCGTGATGCCGACCACCACGCCGAATCTCAAGGTCGAGCGGGTGCGCGAGCACGGCGCCCGGGTGGTGCTGCACGGGGCGGATTTCGCCGCGGCCGCGGCCGAGATGGGCCGGCGCGCCGCCGAGGAGGGGCTGACCGTGGTCCACCCCTTCGACGATCCCGCCATCATCGCCGGCCAGGGCACCGCGACGCTGGAGATGTTGCAGGCCGTGCCCGCGCTCGACACGCTGGCGGTGCCGGTGGGTGGCGGCGGGCTGATCGCCGGGGCGGCGGTGGTCGCCCGCGCGCTGCGGCCGTCCCTGCGGGTGGTCGGGGTGCAGTCGGAGATCTTCCCCGGCATGGCGCGGGCGGTCGGCGGTTTCACCGGGGAGCCGATGCCGGGCTCCTCGGTCGCTGAGGGCATCGCCGTGACCGACCCCGGCCAGATCACCCGGCGCATCGTGAAGGCGGGCGTCGACGCCATCGCCGTGGTCGGCGAGGACGCCATCGAGGAGGCGATCGCCCTCGTGCTCGGCGTCGAGAAGACGCTGTGCGAGGGCGCCGGTGCCGCCGGCATCGCCGCCATGCTGGCGCGGCCCGACCTGTTCGCCGGCCGCCGCGTCGGCGTCATCCTCTCCGGCGGTAACATCGACACCCGGGTGCTGGTCGCGGTGCTGCAGCGCCATCTCACCCGGGCCGGACGCATGGTCCGGGTGCGGGCCGAGCTGCCGGACCACCCCGGCGCGCTGGCCCGGCTCACCGCCGTGGTGGCGGCGCAGGGCGGCAACATCTACGAGCTGCGCCACGAGCGTCTCGCCGCCGCCAGCCGCGCCAAGGAAAGCTCGGTGTCGCTGGACGTGGAGCTGCGCGACCCCGCCGACCTGCCCACGCTGATGGACAGCCTCGCCGCCGAGGGCTTCCGCGTCCGCCGCGACGAGTTCTGACCGCCCGACGCCGCCTCAGAGCGCGGGCCGCGCCGCGAAGCCGAGCACCCGCTCCACCCCCGCGGCGATGGCGAGCAGCTCGGCGTCGCGGTCCCGCCGGCCGAGAAGCTGGAGCCCCACCGGCAGGCCCTCGCTAAGCCCGCACGGGATCGTCACCACGGGATGGCCGGTCATGTTGCCGAGGCCGAGGGCGAGCATCTCGTGCTCGCCTTCATCCGCCATCATGTCGGGATCGCCGGCCGGGGCGACGAAGGGGACGGTGGGCGACACCACCACGTCGACCTCCTCCAACAGCCGGTCGACCGCCGCGCGCAGCGACCGGCGCATCCTCTGCGCGTCGAGATAGGCGAGCGCCGGCACCGCCTCCCCTGCCTCGATCTGGCGGCGAGTGCCCTCGGCATAGCCGTCGATGGCCGCACCACCGAGGCCGCGATGCACCCCGGTCGCCTCCGGCAACAGCACGGTCATCAGCTCGGCGTTGCAGTCCGCGATGCCCTCGATGACGACGTCGCCGATGCGGGCGCACCGGCCGGCCAACCGGGCCACCGCCGCGTCGAACGCGCGCTGCACCCCGGGCGTGACCGCCGGATGTTCCACATGGGCGGCCAGCACGCCGACCCGCACCCCGGCAAGATCGATGTCCGGTGCGGGCATGGCGCGGCCGGCGAGCACCGAGAGCAGCAGCCGGGCGTCCTCCACCGAGCGCGCCAGCGGCCCCGCATGGTCGAGCGAGGCGGCCAGCGGAAACACCCCCTCCAGCGGCACCAGCCCGAAGCTCGGCTTCAGCCCGACAATGCCGCAATAGGCCGCCGGCGCGCGGATGGAGCCGCCGGTGTCGGTGCCCACCGCCAGCGTCGCCAGCCCCGCCGCCACAGCCGCCGCCGAGCCGCCGGAGGAGCCGCCCGAGGTGCGGGCCGGATCGAACGGGTTGTTGGTCTGGCCGAAGGCGGGATGGGCGACGCCATAGGCGAATTCGAGCAGGTTGGTCTTGCCGATGAGGATCGCGCCCGTCTCGCGCAGCCACGCCACCAGCGCCGCGTCCTGCGCCGCGACGACCGGCGGCACCGCGCCGGTGGCGAAGCTGGTGGGCTGGCCGGCGACGTCGATCAGGTCCTTCACCGCCACCGGCACGCCATCCAGCGGACCAAGCGGCGCCCCCGCCCGCCAGCGGGCGGCGGAGCGCGCGGCGTCCTCCCGCGCGTCGGCGGCGGCGACATGGATGAAGGCGTTGAGCACGGGATCCAGCCGGGCGATGCGCTCGATGTGCTGTTCCACCACCGCCTCCGGCCGAAGCCGCCCGCTGGCATAGGCGTTGACGAGGGCACCGGCGGAGAGAAACGGCACGGGCGGATGGTCGGTCATGGACACTCACGGGAGATCGGCGGAACGCAGTCGAACGGATGCTGCACCGCCATTCCTTAGAGTCTGTTGAATGACAGCCATCCGACAGCGGCGAGGGAACCGCCGGCGGGCCACACGGCTTGTCCCGCGCAACCCGGGAGCCCCAAGCATGAGCGATGCCAGCATCAATGAAAGCCTGCCCTCCGCCGCCGACGGGCTCGACCCCGCCCGTTCCGGGCGCGCCGGCCGCAGCGTGTACGGGGTGGATGCGCGCCGCGCCCTGACGATGGCGGTGGCGGCGGCGCTGTCCGCCGGCTTCGCCGCCGGCCGTCTCGCCGGCGGGCGGCGGGGCTGAGAGGCCGTTCTCTCACCAGACCGCCGGCGAGGCGGAAGCGTCCCGCCGGCCGCCACGAGGCCGTCGCGCCGCGGCCTGAGCCGCGGCGCGGCCGTGCTCAGCCGGAAGGCTGGGCGTTGGGGTCCTCGTCGGCGCCGATCGCCGGCAGCATGCCGCTTCCCGCGGTGGAGTCGGGATTGGTGAGTTCGGGCCGGGCGTGCGGGCCGGCCGGCGGCATGTCGTCGAGATCGTCGGCGCCGGCCTCGCCCGTGGCGGAGGGCCCGGATGCGGCGCCAAGGTCGCGCTCCGCCTCCAGCCAGTGCGCTTCGGCCCGGCCCTCCGGCCGGCCCTCGCTCTCCCACCGGGCATGGGCGCCGGCGCGGATCGCGTCCTCGCGGGCGGCGTGGTCGTCGGCTGTGGTCTCCTCGGAGATGGCGGGGTGGCTGTCGGGGCTCGTCATACGCTCTCTCCACCGTGTGGTGCGGCAGCCCTTTGCTGTCGTTGCGCAACAACCGGCTCGGACAGGCCAAGGTTCCCGTCCGGCGCGGCGGGCGCCGGCCCCGGGCGGCACCCATCAAATGATGCAACTTGTTGTACTATCGACAAAGTTGGCACCGCCGGCAGGAGGGAACATCGCCCCGCCGGGGCCGTTGTCCCGGCACCGCCGCCTTCCGAAGCGGCACCCAGCCGCGCCCCATGCGGCCCCCCTTATCCAGGAGCTCCCCATGTCCTCCGCCGACGAGACCCCCCGCTCGCTCTTCGTGGTCGGGCTGCGCAATGCCCACGCGATGGAAAAGGAAGCCATCGCGATGATGGAGCGGCAGATCGCCTCCATCGAGAAGTACCCGGAGATGAAGGCGAAGCTGGAAGCCCATCTGCAGGAGACCCACGGCCAGCATCAGCGTCTCGACCGCATCCTCGACGAGCTGGGCGAGGACCGCTCCGCCTTCAAGGACATGGCGATGAACCTGATGGGCAATGTGAACGCGCTGACCGCCAGCATGGCCGACGACGCGATCCTGAAATCCACCTTCGCCAATTTCGCCTTCGAGAACTTCGAGACCGCCGCCTACAAGTCGCTCATCCGCATGGCGGAGCTGGACGGCCACACCGCGGCGATCCCGCTGCTGGAACAGTCGCTGTCCGAGGAACTCGCCATGGCCCGCTGGATCGACGAGCATGTCGACGACGTCACCACGCGCTACGTGACCGTCTCCCATGCCGGCCACGACGCCAGCCTCTGAGCCGACCGACGCATGAAAAAGGGGTAGCCGCCGGCCACCCCTTTGTCGTGCCGATGCCCCGTCCGGCCCGGTCAGGCCGGCGTGACGCGCCAGATGCAGTCGCCGACGTCGTCCACCACCAGCAGGCCGCCCCGGCGGTCGACCAGCACGCCCACCGGCCGGCCCAGCGCCTTGTCGCCGACCCGGAACCCGCCGAGGATTTCCTCCGGCTGGCCCGCCGGCTTGCCGTCGGCGAAGGGAACGAAGATCACCCGATAGCCCGAGGGCGGGTTGCGGTTCCACGAGCCGTGCTGGCCGATGAAGACGCCGTTGCGGAAGCGGGCGCCGAAGCGGTCGTCGTCCACGAAGGTGAGGCCGAGCGAGGCGGTGTGGGAGCCGAGCGCGTAATCCGGCTTCAGCGCGGTGGCGACGAGGTCCGGCCGCGGCGGCTTCACCCGCTCGTCCACCGTGCGGCCCCAGTAGCAATAGGGCCAGCCGTAGAAGGCGCCATCCTTCACCGAGGTCATGTAGTCCGGCACGAGGTCATCGCCGATCTCGTCGCGCTCATTGACGCTGGTCCACAGTTCGCCGGTCACCGGGTTCCAGTCCATGCCCACCGGGTTGCGCAGCCCGGAGGCGAACACCCGCACCGCGCCGCTGGCGATGTCGACCTCGAGGATGGCGGCGCGGTTCACCTCCTCATGCAGGCCGAACTCGGCCACGTTGGAATTGGAGCCGACGCCGACATAGAGCTTGGTGCCGGCCTTGTTGGCGACGAGGCTCTTGGTCCAGTGGTGGTTGCGGCCGGCCGGCAGGTCGCACACCTTCACCGGGGCGGCGGTGATGCGGGTGGCGCCGGGCTCATAGGGAAACCGCACCAGCGCGTCGGCATTGGCGACGTAGAGCTGATCGCCCACCAGTGCCATGCCGAAGGGGGAATGCAGCCCCTCCAGGAACGGCACCTTGATTTCCGCCACGCCGTCGCCGTCGGCGTCGCGCAGCAGGGTGATGCGGTTGGCGCTCTTCACCCCCGCGCCGGCCCGCACCAGCACGAAGCCCATCGCCCACCAGCGCAGGCTGAAGATGCCGGCCGGCGAAGGCGGCGCCGCCGTCTCCGCGACCAGGATGTCGCCGTTCGGCAGCTCGTAGACCCAGCGGGGATGGTCGAGAGAGTCGGTGAAGGTGTTCACCCGGAAACCGGCGGCGGGCCTGGGCTGCTGGCCCGGTCCCCAGCCCACCGCATGGGCGATCTTCATGATGGGGATGAGGGTCGGCTTCGGCTTGGGCAGGTCCGGCAGGTCGCCATAGCCCTGCTCCTCCCGCAGCGCGGGCTGCTTGCGCAGATCGGTGAGCAGATGCGCCACCGTGGTCACGCAGGCGCCTAAAAAGCCGGCGATCTTCACATAGTTTGCCATATGACCATCCCTCTTGCCCGAAAAACCCCGGCGCTCTCGCCGAACACCGGCCGCCGGCACCATCCGCCATCGGCCCCCGCCCGGTGCTACCACCAAATCCGGCCGCCGCGAAAGCCGTCCTTTGGGCGGCGCGGCCCGTCGCCCAACCCTAACGGCATGCATGTTGCATTGATTTGGATCAAGCTCATTTCTCAGGCAGGAGGGACACCGATGGCCGGTACTGAACTCCGCAAGCGGCAGTTCATCGACAGCACCATGCATCTGCTGGGTGACACGCTCGGCGCCACGCGCCTCACCTATTACTCCGTCGATGCCGACAAGAACCTCTACGACTTCGTCAGCTACCGGATGCCGGCGGATTTCCTGCGCACCTATGTGCGGGAGATGCACGCCGTCGATCCGCTGCATGTCCGCCGCCTGCGCTCCGAGACGGTGGCGCGGATGGACGAGATATGCCCGCGCACCCCACCCTCCGACGTCGAGGAATATGAACGCTTCCTCCGGCGCTTCGACGTCGAGCACGCCGTCGACTTCATCTTCCGCCGCGAGGGGGAGATCAAGGCCGGCCTGTCGGTGATGTGGACCAGCCACGACCGGCCGCCCGACGATGCCCTGTTCCAGCTCGCCGAACGGCTGCACGGCTACATCGAATTCAACCTGATGGAGCATTTGCCGCTGCCGCGGGAGGACCCCCGTACCCGCGCCATGCGCATGTTCCACCTCACCCGCCGCGAGGCGGAGGTGGCGAACCTGCTGTGCTGCGGGCGCACCAACGCCGACATCGCCGGGTGCCTCGGCATCGGCCTCGCGACGGTAAAGACCCACCTCGTCCACATCTTCGAGAAGGCCGGCGTCGAGAACCGCTCCGGCCTCGTGGCGCGGCTGGCGGCGGCGCAGCACTGACGGCCGGCCGGGGGCATTGCCCTGGCGCGGGCGCCTGACCTCCCCGGGAGGCGCCCTCAGGGCGCCCGGAAGCCGATGCGCCCCCGCACCGCGTCGAAGGCGATCTCCATGTGGCGGAACACCAGGCCGCCGGCATTGAAGCCGAGCACGCCGCCATGGGGCGGGGCGTAACGGTAGCGGTTGCGCCACGGCGCGCGGCCGGCGGTCACCGCCAGCGTCATGCCCGCCTCCGGCACGCGGGTGGTGACGAGGGCGCCGCGCCGCACCGGCCGCCCCACCGGGTGATCCGGCACCTCGAAGCTGCCCAGCGCCGCCCCGGTGTCGAACACGGTGCCGTCGCAGCCTTCCGGTCCGCCATCCACCGAGAAGCAGGTGCGCACGCTCTTGGTGTTCCACGCCTTCAGCCCCGGCGGCTGCTGGCCGTCGGGCAGCGCGGCGAAGGGCGCGAAGGAGAACCCGGCCAGATTCGCCTCGGTGAGGCCGACCACGAGGTGTGGCGACAGCCCGGGCCGGGCGAGATCGTCCGCGGCGACGATGAAGCCGTTGCCGAACGGAGCGGGAAGCTGCGCCAGCGGGTTGAAGGCGGCATCGGGCATATAGGCGACGCCCATCACCCCCTTTTCCCCGCCGCGCCAGCCGGGGCAATCGGGCTTCGAGGGCTTGCAGCCGACCGACTGCACCACCTGGATCGCGATCTCCCGCTCGGTGGCGACCGCGGGGTCCGAGCCGGGAAAGGCGACCCTGGCGTAGCCGAGCACGCCGCGCAACACATTGCCGCTGGTATAGGAATAGGTGACGGGAATGTCGGTCAGCCGCACCTCGGGGCCGACCGCGCTGGCGAGGATGCGCAGGCCGGTGGAGCCGGTGTCGAGCAGCACCTCGCCCGGCGCGCCGCCGCCCACGGCCACCGTCACGAAATTGGAAAAGCCGCTGCGGTCCGGCCGGGGCTGGAGGGGAATGCGCGCGCTCTCCGCCGCCGCCGCCGGCCCGGACGCCAGCACGGCCGGCACGACCAGCGCCATGACGAAACGAGCGATGCCCATGGCTTGCCTCCCCGTCGTGCCGCCGGCGCGCCGCCGACGATCGGCGCCACCCTAATACCTGAGCGCGCGGTTTCAACCGCCCCGCCGCCTCCACCGAACGGAGGAGCCGCGTCCACCGTTCGGTTGATTGCCGGGACGGGTGCGGCGGCGCGAGCCTTGACGCCATGTCCGCTTGCGCCGGCACCGCCGCACGAGCGGGGTCCGCCGAGGAGATCGCGCCGTCCATGCCGCAGCCGCCCCTTCCCCAGCCCGCCGGCACCGCGCCCGGCCGCCGCAACGGCGCGGCGCGGCAGGCCATAGCCGCTGCCCTGCCGGGCGCGGCGTGCCGGGATGTCGGCGCGGCCGGCGCCGCCGCCCGCCACGCCGCGGCGCGGATGGAGCTTCTGCTGCCGCCTCTCGCCATCGTCGCCGCCGGCTGGGCCGGGCTGCTGCTCGCCTGCGGCTCCGGCGCCCTTGGCGGGGAAGCCGGCGTCGGCTTCGCCGGGGATATGCGGCCGGGGAGCTTCGGCGGCGAGGCCGCGCTGCGCGCGATCCTGGCCCCGCTGTGCGGGCCGGGCGCCGGCCTTGCCGATCTGCCGCGGCTGTGGCTCCACGCTGTCGCGATGTGGCTCGCCATGGCGGCGGCGATGATGCTGCCCTGCGCGGTGCCGGCCTGGCAGGCGCTGGCGGGGGAACGCGACCGCCACGCCGGCCATGGCTTCCTGCTCGGCTACGCCGGGCTGTGGGTGCTGGTGGCGGGCGCCGCCGCGAGCGTCGAGACGGTGCTGCGCCTCGCGTTGCCGGCCGGGTCCGCCGTGCTGGTGCCGCTCGCCATGGCGCTTCTCGCCGCCGCCGCCTTCGCCGGCGCGGCAGGGCTGCCCGCCCACACTCATGTCGAACGGCCGGACCCGGCGCGGCCGGTGCGCAGCGGCTTCGCCTATGGCCGGGCCTGCCTGCCCGCCGACGCCGGCCCGATGCTGCTGATGCTGGTTCCCGGCGCCATGAGCCCGCCCATCCTGCTGGCGCTGACCGGCGCCATGCTGGCGCTGCGGGCGGCGGGCAGCGCCCGCCTCGCCCGCGCCGGCGGGCTGGCGCTGGGGCTGGCCGGCCTGTTCTGGGGTCTCGCCATGCCGAACTGATCCACCGCCGCCGCCACCCTCATCAACCGTTCGGTTGATTGGCGCGCCTTCCATTTGCCCGATGATACCCACCGACGCCGGCAGGCCGGACCCGTTTGCGGTCGTGAATGACCGCGAGACGGCCGGCCCGGCGCCCAGCACAGGAACAGCAGAATGCTGCGCATCGTCGATCAGGCCGTGACCGGTCAGTCCTCCGCCTTCGAGCACCCGCTCGACTCGCTGACCGCCGCCGAGATTTCGCGCGCCGCCGCCATCATCCGCCAGCATTACGGCTTCGGCGACGACCTCCGCTTCGAGACCATCGATCTGGTGGAGCCGCCCAAGGAGGTGGTCCGCGCCTTCCAGCCGGGCGATCCGATCACCCGCATCGCCCGCTACAACGTCTACAAGCGCGCCACCACCGGCGTGCACACCGGCAAGGTCGACCTCGGCACCGGCGCGGTTATCGAGGCGACCTTCCTGCCCGACGCCAAGCCGATGATCTCGCCCGAGGAGTTCCTCCTCATCGAGGAGGCCGCCAAGGCCGATCCGCGCTTCAAGGCCGCCATCGAACGGCGCGGCATCACCCGCTACGACCTCGTCTGCGTCGACCCGTGGACCGCCGGCCAGTTCGGCCTGCCCGACGAGCAGGGCCGCCGCGTCGCCCACACCTTCGTATGGATGCGCATGGGCGAGCTCGACAACTACTACGCCCACCCGGTCGAGGGCATCAACGTGGTGGTGGATGTCGACACGCTGGAGGTGGTGCGGATCGACGACCACTTCGAGGCGAGCGGCGACTACATCCCGGTTCCCGAGACGCCGCTGAACTTCGAGCACACGCTGATCCCGGAATTCCGCGAGCCTTCCTCCGCGCTCGACGTGGTCCAGCCCAACGGCCCGGGCTTCACGGTCGAGGGCAACAAGATCACCTGGGAGAACTGGGACGTCCGCGTCTCGTTCAACGGGCGCGAGGGCCTCGTCCTCAACAACCTCGCCTACACCATCGCCGGCAAGCGCCGCCCCATCCTCTACCGCGCCTCGCTGGCGGAGATGGTGGTGCCCTATGGCACGCCGGAGCGCTCGCATTACCGCAAGAACGTGTTCGACAGCGGCGAATACGGCTTCGGCCGGCTGGCCAACTCGCTCTCGCTGGGCTGCGACTGCCTCGGCCACATCCACTATTTCGACGTCGCCCTGCCCGACATCATGGGCAACCCGCGCATCATCGAGAACTGCATCTGCCTGCATGAGGAGGACGCCGGCCTCGGCTGGAAGCACTACGACTTCCGCTCCGACCGCACCGAGGTGCGCCGCCTGCGCAAGCTGGTGATCTCCTCCATCACCACGGTGGGCAACTACGAATACGCCTCCTACTGGTACCTCTTCCAGAACGGCACCATCGAATTCGAGATGAAGGCGACCGGCATCATCAACACCGCCGCCTGCAAGCCCGGCACCCCGCAGAAATACGGCACCGAGGTCGCGCCCGGCGTGGTCGGCCACATCCACCAGCACGTCTTCTCCGCCCGGCTCGACATGGAGGTCGACGGACCGAACAACACGGTGGTGGAGTGCAACACCTACGCCGTGCCCACCGGGCCGGAGAACCCGATGGGCAACGCCTTCTACATCGAGGACCGCCCGCTGAAGACCGAGGAGGAGGCCAAGCGCTGCGTCGACTACGAGACCATGCGCTACTGGAAGATCATCAACCCCGAGGCGAAGAACTGGGTCGGCAAGCCGACCGGCTACAAGCTGGAGACGCCCTCGGCGGTGAAGTTCTACACCGACCCGAACTCCTGGTCCGGCCGGCGCGGCGGCTTTGCCTACAACCACCTCTGGGTCACGCCGTTCAGCCCGGAGGAGCGCTACCCCGCCGGCGACTTCGTCAACCTGTCGGAGGGGGGCCAGGGCCTGCCGGCCTGGACCGCGCAGAACCGCCCGATCGAGAACACCGACCTCGTCGTCTGGCACAGCTTCGGCCTGCACCATCTGCCGCGCCCGGAGGACCACCCGGTGCAACCCTGCGTGATGTGCGGCTTCAAGCTGATGCCGGTCGGCTTCTTCGACCAGAATCCGATCATCGACCTGCCGCCTGGCAAGAACCATGCAAGCCGCTCGACCACCGGCGAGGGCGGCGGTTCCTGCTGCCACGGCTAAAGACGCTCCGCGCCGGCGGCGGCGACGCCCGCCGGTGCGGAACCCATCGACAGTCACGCCGGGCGAGCAACGACCCGGCGGCCACCTTCCGGACGAGCACGGGTCGCGCCGACACCTCTCAGGGCGGCCACAACAGGGGACAGCAATGAAGCGGAAGAACCTTCTGCAGTCGTTCAGCCAGTCGCGGCGCGAATTCCTGCACATGTCGGCGGCGATTGCCGGCAGCATCGCGGCGTCGTCCACCATGTCGCGTTCCGCCTTCGCGGCGCGCGAGAACGAATTGAACATCTATTGCTGGGAAGGCTACAACTCCGACAAGGTGCTCGACCCCTTCCGCAAGGAATTCAAGACCAACGTCAAGGCCCAGGGCCTGATCTCCGACCCCGACGCGGTGAACAAGCTGCGCGCCGGCGAGACCAAGGTGTGGGACATCATCAACCTGAACAACGCCTGGGGCCGGCGCCAGCTCTTCCCGGAAAACCTCATCGTCCCGCTCGACCAGGCCCGCTTCAAGCCCAAGTGGGACATGGTGCTGCCGGAGTTCAAGTGGCCCTATTACTGGGCAATGTCGAATGACGGCAAGAACCTGCTCGGCATGGTGCAGCGCTTCGGGCCCTCCGGCGTCAACGTCAACACCGACAAGATCTCCCGCGAGACGGTGCAGAACGACGGCTACGAGATCTTCCTCGCCGACGACTTCAAGGGCAAATACGCGGTGCTGATGTATGACGACTGGGTCATCATGCATCTGTGCATGGCCTGCGGCTTCAGCCCGTTCGACAACCTCTCCGACGCGCAGATCGCGACCTACGAGACCGCGATGCGCAAGCTGATCAACAACGCCGCCTTCCTCAGCGACGACATGAACGCCATCGCCCTCGGCATGGTGAACGGCTCGATCATCGGCTCCTTCCCCGGCAGCACCTACACCGTCTCGGCCGCCCGCTTCGACGGCAACGCCAATCTGCGCTGCGTGATCCCGAAGAAGGGGCCGAACAACAAGCCCGGCGTCTGCTGGATGGAGCTGACCTCCACCGTGAACAACCCGGAGCTGTCGCCCCGCGCGGCGGACTTCCTCGAATATTGCTACCGCCCGGAGGTCTGCAAGAACGTGTCCTTCGCCGAGGGCACCTACAACCCGGTGACCCAGATGGGCGACAAGCGGGTGATGGCGCTCTATTCCAAGGAAGAGCTCGACGCCATCCAGTTCGACACGCTGGACGAGGACATGGCGCTCTGCTCGGACTTCGACATCATCCCGAACTACCCCAAGCTGCACGAGATCTTCGCGACCGCGGTGCGCGAGCGCAAGGCCTGACCCCCCGGCAGCCTCCGTCGCGGCGGGGCCCACCCGCCGCGGCCCCGTTACGGGCCGGGCGCCTTCGGGAAGCCCGGTCCCGCCCACCGACGCAGGGGAACGCAACCTCATGGCAGAAGCCGCCCAGAGCCTGAAACCGCCCGAACCGGCCGGCCAGCCGATCCTTCAGCTGCGCAATGTCGACCGCATCTTCGACAGCTTCGCCGCGGTCGACCGCATCACCCTCGACATCTACGAGCGCGAGTTCTTCACCATCGTCGGCCCCTCCGGCAGCGGCAAGACCACCATGGTCCGCATGCTGGTGGGCATGGACAAGCCGACCAATGGCGACATCCTGCTGCGCGGCGAGCGCATAAACGACGTGCCGGCCAACAGGCGCCCCACCTGCATGGTGTTCCAGTCGCTGGCGCTGTTCCCCCACCGCACCGTCGGCCAGAACATCGAATTCCCGCTGAAGATGCGCGGCGTCGACGCCGCCACCCGCCGCAAGCGGGCGCTGGAGCTGCTCGACCAGCTCCGCCTGCCGCAGAGCTATTACGGCAAGATGGTCACCCAGTGCTCCGGCGGCGAGCGCCAGCGCGTGGCCCTCGCCCGGGCGCTGGCCTTCGACCCCGAGATCCTGTTCTTCGACGAGCCGCTTTCGGCCCTCGACTACCGGCTGCGCAAGCTGCTGGAGAAGGAGCTGAAGGACATCCACCGCGAGACCGGCAAGACCTTCGTCTACATCACCCACTCGCTGGAGGAGGCGATGGTGATGTCGGACCGCATCGGCGTGATGAATCGCGGCCGCTTCGTCCAGATCGGCACCCCGCGCGAGATCTACGGCAGCCCGCACAGCCGCTTCGTCTCCGAGTTCATGGGCGAGGTGAACGTGATCGAGGTGCGCGGCGAGGCCGGGGCGGTGGTCGATGCCGCCGGCACCCGCTTCGCCACGCCGGTGGTCGCCGCCGACTTCGACACCGGCACGCTGGTGGTGCGGCCGGAGGATGTGCGCTTCGTCGGCGCCGGCGAGAGCGCCGACAACCGCCTCACCGGGGTGATCTACAACGAGTACCTGCTCGGCTCGCGGGTGCAGTATCAGGTCCGCGTCGGCGAAGGGCAGACCTTCCTGGTGGAGAAGCTGCGCGACCAGATGCCCCCCGGCGGCCCCGGCAGCGCCGTCACCATCGGCTGGGACGCCCGGGATTCCATGGTCTTCCCGGCCAGCCGCCTCCAGCAGTGAACGGGCCGCGGCCCTCCGGCCGCTGGCACGTTTCGCGCATGGAACCGGTCGACCTCTTATCCACGGAGACAACAATGAGCCGTGCGAGCGACTTCGCGGCCGAAGCGCCGGCCCCGCTCCGGGCGATCCGCGCGCCCTCGCGCCTCGCCAGCCTCGGCCGGTGGTTCGCCGAGCCGGGCGTCGTGGCGGCGGCGCCGCTGGCGCTGCTGATGCTGGGGGGCTTCCTCGGCCCGCTGCTTCTGGTGGTCGTCTTCGCCTTCATGCCGGGCGGCACCTTCTCGATCCTCCAGGTGCCGACGCTGGCGAACTTCGTCGAGATCGTCGCGAATTCCTATTACCTCTCCTTCCTCGCCTCGCTCTGGCTGGCGGCGCTCACGGTGGTGATCTGCCTCGTCGTCTGCTACCCCGTAGCCTTCGCCATGGTGCGGGTGTTCGGCCGGCACGGCAGCATACTGGCGCTGCTCATCACCGCGCCGCTCTTCGTCGCCGACAATCTGCGGCTGATGGGCTGGGTATTGTTCCTGGTGAAGGGCGGCGTGGTCTCCGGCTCGCTGCAGACCTGGTTCGGCATCGAGGTGGACTCGATGCTCTACACCTCCGGCGCCACCCTGTTCGGCCTCGTCTACATCTACCTGCCCTTCATGCTGTTCCCCATCATCATGGGCATCTCCATGGTGCCGGAGCAGATGCGGGAAGCCGCCTTCGACCTCGGCGCCACCCGCTTCCAGGTGCTGCGCGAGGTGGACGTGCCGCTCGCCATGCCCGGCATCCTCATCGGCTCGCTGATGACCTTCATCCTCGCCGCCGGTTCCCTCACCGAGGCACGCACGCTGGGCGGCAACGCCGTCACCATGATCGCGATGGACATCCAGAAGGAGTTCGGCTTCGCCCAGAACTGGCCGAAGGGCTCGGCGCTGGCGGTGCTGATGATCCTGCTGGCCGGGGCGCTGGCCGTCACCGCGCTGAAGCGCATCGACCTCGACCTGATCTTCGGACGGAAGTGACCCCATGAACAGCACCGGCCGCGGCGTCCGCTTCCTCTATGCCTGCCTCATCGCGGCGTTCCTGCTGCTGATGTACCTGCCGATGGTGACCATCGCGCTGGCCTCGTTCTCGCGCACCCGCTACTTCCGCTTCCCCATCCCGGCGTGGTCGACCAACTGGTACGCCGAGGTGTTCGAATCGCTGTCGATCCGCAACTTCTTCTGGACCTCGGTCATCATCGCGGTGCTGGTGGGGCTGATCTCGACGGCCCTGGCCTTCTTCGGCGCGCTGGCCTTTGCCCGCTACCGCTGGAAAGGCCGCAAGCTGTTCCAGAAGATCGTCATCCTGCCGATCCTGTTCCCCCAGGCGGTGCTGGGGCTGGCGCTGCTGCTGTGGTTCACCGCCATCGGCATCACCCCGAGCTGGCAGACCGCGGTGTTCGCCCATATCGTCTGGATCGCGCCGATCACCACGCTGATCATCGCCATCCAGGTCTATTCCTTCGATCCCGCCTGGGAGGAAGCCGCCTTCGACCTCGGCGCCACCCGCCTGCAGGTGCTGCGCGAGGTGACGCTGCCGATCCTGACGCCGGGGCTGATCGCCGGCTTCTTCTCGGCCTTCCTGCTGTCCTGGGCGAATTTCCCGCTCTCGATGTTCTCCAGCGGCGCCGACCAGACCATTCCCGGCTGGATCAGCGCCAAGGTGCAGGCGGGCTACACCCCGCAGGTGCCGGCGGTCGGCACGCTCACCATGCTGGCGGCGGCGGTCATCATGGGCGCCGGCTACGGGCTGGTCGTGCTGCAGGCCCGGCGTCGGGCGCGGGCCGAGGCGGCGGGCTGAGGAAGAAGCGGCCCCCCGCGGCTTTCGCGAAACCCAGCGCACCCATGGAAAAGGCGGCCGCGCGGCCGCCTTTCTTCGTTCCCGCCCTCCCCGCGCCGCCGGGGAACCCCCTCAGTGCATCCACAGCCCGCCGGTGACGTTGATCGACTGGCCGGTCATGTAGGACGCCTCATCCGAGGCGAGGAAGGCGACCACCCGGGCGATGTCGTCCGGCACCCCCACGCGCCCGAGCGGGATCAGCGCCTCGCGCTCCTTCGCGGTCGGCAGTCCCTGCTCGACGGAGCGGGCATCGGCGTCGCTGCGCATCCTGGTGCCGACGATGGTGCCGGGGCAGACCGCGTTGACGGTCACGCCATGCGGCGCCAGCTCGCCCGCCAGTGCCTGCGTCAGCCCGATCACCGCGAATTTCGAGGCGGAATAGGCGGAGTAGTTCGGCTTGGCGATCTTGCCGAACCAGGAGGCGGTGTTGATGATCCGGCCGCTGCGGCGCGCGATCATCTCCGGGATCACCGCCTTGCAGATATGGAAGACCCCGTCGGCATTGATGCGGAACACCTCGCGCCAGTCCTCGACGGCCAGCTCGATCACCGGCCCGACCCGCACGATCGCGGCGTTGTTGGACACGATATCGACCGGCCCCAGCGTGGCGCGCGCCTGCGCCACCGCCGCGCCCGCGGCGTCGGGGTCGCCGACATCGGCGGCCAGCGCCAGCGCCCGCCGGCCGAGCGCGCGCACCTCGGCCGCCGTCTCCTCCGCCCCGGCGGCGTCGATGTCGAGAAGGGCGACGTCGCAGCCCTCCTGCGCGAAGCGGGTGGCGATGCGGCGGCCGATGCCGGCGCCGGCGCCGGTGACCAGCGCCACGCGGCCGTCGAGACTGTACATGGGCGGCTCCGTCAGGAAGGGGCGTCGAGATCGGGGAGGTAGATGTCCTTGATGCGCGGGTCCGCCGCCATCTTCGCCGCCGGACCGGAGCACTGCAGCGCCCCGTGCTCCAGCGCGTAGACATAGTCCGCGACCTGGAAGGACAGGTCGATGTTCTGCTCCACCAGGATGATCGAGACCCCGCTCTCCGCCAGTTTCAGCACGATCTCGAAGATCTGGTGGATGATGATCGGGGCGAGGCCGAGCGAGGGCTCGTCGAGCAGCAGCAGCTCCGGGCTGCCCATCAGCGCCCGGCCGATGGCCAGCATCTGCTGCTGCCCGCCGGAGAGCCGGCCGGCGGACTGGCCGCGCCGCTCGCCGAGGATGGGGAACAGGTCGTAGACCTCGTCGCGCAGCGCGGCGAAGCTCTTGCCGCGGCCGGGGATGAAGCCGGTGACGAGGTTCTCCTCCACCGAGAGCTGGAACACCCGCCGCCCTTCCGGGCAGTGGCCGAGGCCGAGCCGCGCCATCTGGTAGGGCTTGGAGCCGGTGACGTCCACGCCGCGGAAACGCACCGCGCCGGCGCTCGGCCGGTTCAGCCCGCTGATGGTGCGCAGCAGGGTGGTCTTGCCGGCGCCGTTGGGGCCGATGATGCAGACCACCTCGCCCGGCAGCACCTCAAGGCTGATGCCATGTAAGACCTTCACCCTCCCGTAGCCGGACTCGATTGCGTCGACCGCGAGCAGCGGCCTCGATGTCGCGGATGGCTCCCGGCTGGCCAAGATACGCCTCCTGCACTTCGGTGTTGGCGCGGATGTCGGCGGCGGTGCCCTGCGCCAGCACCCTCCCCCGGTTCATCACGACGATGGTGTCGGAGATGGCCATGATGAGCTTCATGTCGTGCTCGATCAGCACCATGGCGAGGCCCGGGGCGCGCAGGGCGAGGATGTGCTGCTTGAGCTGCTCGGTCTCGCCGTGGTTCAGCCCCGCCGCCGGCTCGTCGAGCAGCAGCACGCGCGGCTCGCACACCACGGCGCGGGCCAGCTCCACCAGCTTCTGCTGGCCATAGGCGAGGCTGCCGGCGTTGCGCTGGGCATACGCGGCGAGGCCGAGCTTCGCCAGCACCGCGTGGCACTTCTCCCGCCGCGCCTCGGCGGCGGCGCGCCCGGTGAGGCCGAAGGTGTCGGCCACCAGCGGGGCGATGCCGGACGGCACCAGCGCCACCTCCAGGTTCTTCAGCACGCTCATGCCGTCGAACAGCCGGATGTTCTGGTAGGTGCGGGACAGGCCGGCATGGGCGATGCGGTGCTTGGGCAGCTTCTGCAGCTCGACCTCGCCGACGAGGATGCGGCCGGAGGAGACGCTGTAGGAGCCCGCCGCCATGTTGACGAGGGTCGACTTGCCCGCCCCGTTCGGCCCGATCACCGCGGTGATGATGCCCGGCTTCACCTCGAAGGAGACGTCGTCCACCGCCTTCAGCGCGCCGAACTGCTTGGTCACATGATCGAAGCGCAGCATCAGCCCCCTCCCAGCCGGCGCATCAGCCAGCTCGGCCCGTAGTCGCGCGCGATGAGGCCGCGCGGGCGGGCGAGGATGACCAGCACCAGCGCCATGCCGTAGAGCAGCAGGCGGTAATCGGCCCAGGCCCGCAGCAGCTCGGGCACCAGGATCAACAGCGTCGCGCCGAGCAGCGCGCCGAACGGGTTGCCGAGCCCGCCCACCACGATCACCAGCACGATGACCAGCGACTCCCAGAAAGTGAAGCTCTCCGGCGAGACGAAGCGCTGCATGGCGGCGAAGATGACGCCGCACGCCCCGCCGATCATCGCCGAGGTGCCGAAGGCGACGAGCTTCACCCGGGTGGTGTCGATGCCGCAGCCGCGCGCCGCGTCCTGGTCCTCGCGCACCGCCGCGAGCGCGGTGCCGAGCGCGCTTTCCTGGATCCGCCAGACGAAGAGGAACGCCACCGCGAGCAGGCCGACCAGCAGGTAGAGGAAGTCGAGCGGGGTCGCCAGCGTCCAGCCGAACAGGGTCGCCTCGTCGATGCGGGCGATGCCCTGCGGGCCGTTGGTGAGCCCGTCCAGATTGTTCATCAGCACCCGGATGATCTCGCCGAAGCCCAGCGTGACGATGGCGAGGTAGTCGCCGCGCAGCCGCAGCACCGGGATGCCGAGCAGGATGCCCGCCAGCCCCGCCAGCCCCGCGCCGATGAACAGCACCAGCGCGAACGGCAGGTGGATGTCGAACTGGCCGGAGGCCAGCAGCGCCCAGCTATAGGCGCCGATGGCGTAGAACGCGACGAAGCCGAGATCGAGCAGGCCGGCATAGCCGACCACGATGTTCAGCCCCAGCCCGAGCACGGCATAGAGCAGGATCATGTCGAGCACGCGCAGCGGGTAGGTCGGCAGGAAATGGCCGATCACCAGCACCAGCGCGGGCACCGCCAGCAGCGCGGCCGCGCCGCGCACCGGATTCAGCCGGGGATGGGCCTCAGAAGTCACTCTTGTACACCATGGTTTCCTCGCTGACATGCTCGCCGAGCAGGCCCGCGGGGCGGAACAGGAGGATGAGCACCAGCACCGAGAAGGCGAAGATGTCGCGATATTCGGTGCCGACCAGCCCGCCGGTGAGCACCGGCATCCAGGCGGTGCCGAAGGTTTCGATGATGCCGAGCAGGAAGCCGCCGAGCACCGCGCCGGGAATCGAGCCGATGCCGCCCAGGATCGCGGCGGTGAACGCCTTCATCCCGATGACGAAGCCCATGGTGAAGCTGGCGACCCCGTAGAACGAGGAATAGAGGATGCCCGCCACCGCGCCGAGGCCGGGGCCGATGAAGAAGATGAGCGAGATCGCCATGTTGGGGTTGATGCCGACCAGCGAGGCGGTCTCGGCGTTCTCCGCCACGGCGCGGATGCGCACGCCGAGCGTGGTGCGGTTCACGAACAGCTCCAGCCCCACCATCAGCACCACCGCCACCGTGAAGATGGTGATCTGCTTGTAGGTGACGATGGCGCCGAACAGCTCCACCACCCCGTTCGGCAGGAAGGAGGGGTAGATCAGCGGCCGCCGGCCGGCGATCAGCATCACCGCGTTCTGGATCACCACCGCCATGCCGAGGGCGGAGAGCATCGGCGCGAGGCGCGAGGTGCCCCGCAGCGGGCGATAGGCCACGATCTCGACGCTGACGCCGATCAGCCCCACCGCGACGAAGGTGACGAGCCCCACCGCGACGCCGCCCAGCGGATGCCCCGCCACCCCCAGCGCGCCCGCCAGCCCCAGCCCGATGAAGGCGCCGGCGGTGAACAGCTCGCTATGGGCGAAGTTGATGAGGCGCAGCACGCCATAGACCATGGTGTAGCCCAGCGCGATCAGCGCGTAGATCGAGCCGACCGTGAGGGCGTTGATGGTCTGCTGGAGGATCAGGGAGCCCATGGGCAGGTTCCTTGCCGGGCCGGCGGGGCCGCGCGGCCGGTGGAGGGCACGCCGGGCGGCGGGCGGGAGGCCCGCGCCAGGCGGCGGAAAGGGGCGCTGTCCCGGCGGTAAGGGGGGTCACCGGGACAGCGCGGGGAAACGGCCTCACTTCACCAGCGAGAACCCGTTGCCCTTGACGGCGTAGAGGAAGATGAACGGCTTCTGCAGCTCGCCCGCCGGGGTGAAGGCGACATGGCCGACGATGCTGTCGAAGTCGCTCTTGGCGATGGCGTCGACGAGGGCGGCGCGCGACAGGGCCGGGGCCTTCTTCATCGCGTCGATGACGATGGTCGCCTCGACGAAGCCATAGGCGGAATAGGGGCCGGGCTCCTCGCCGAAGGCGGCCTTGTAGTCGGCGGCGAAGGTCTTCAGCGCCGCGGAGGAGTCGTAGGGCGGCGCCTGGAAGGAGACCACCGCGCCCTCGGCGGCGGGGCCGGCGGCGGCGATGAAGTCCGGCGTGAAGGCGCTGTCGGCGGCGAAGAAGGTGGCGGTGATGCCAAGCTCGCGGGCCTGCTTCACGAACAGCCCGACCGCCGGCATGACGCCGCCGAAATAGATGACGTCCGGCTTCTCGGTGCGCAGGGTGGTGAGCAGCGCGCTGAAGTCGACATCGGTCGGGGTGATGCCGGAGAAGGAGGTCACCGTGCCGCCGCCCTTGGTGAAGGTGTCGCGGAACACTTCCGCCACGCCCTGGCCGAAGGCGGCCTTGTCGTGGACGATGGCGGCCTTCTTCGCCTTCAGCGTGCCGAGGGCGTATTCGGCCGGCGCGGCGCCCTGCGAGAGGTCGTTGGCGATGGGGCGGAACAGGTTCTTGTAGCCGGCCTTGGTGACCTTGGGGTTGGAGGAGTTGGTCACCTGCGGCAGGCCGCAGCGGTTATAGACATCGGACGAGGGAATGGTGACGCCCGAGTTGAAATTGGCGATGACCGCCAGGATGTCCTTGTTGTCGCAGAACTTCTGCGCGATCAGCGTGCCCTGCTTGGGATCGCCGCCGTCGTCCTCGCGCAGCAGCACCAGCTTCTGGCCCTGCACGCCGCCGGCGGCGTTGGCCTGACGCACGGCGAGCTCCATGCCGTTCTGCCAGGTGGTGCCGAACAGCGCCTCGGCGTTGGAGGTCGGGCCGGCGGTGCCGATGAGGATATCGGCCCGGGCGGCGCCGGCGAGAGCGGTCGCGGCGAGCGCGGCGAGCAGGATGGTTTTCAGCTTCATGTCAGTCCCCACTGTTGGCCGGCCCTGTTGTCGCGGGCCTCTTGACGGTCGGGGTGCCAACACGGGCCGGCATCCCGGAATTCAGGCGATGTCGCGCTCCACCGCCCGGCGGCTGTCGGCCAGCGAGGCGACGAGGTTGCGGGAGACCCGCCGGATATGGGCGCGCAGCGTGTCGACGCCGCGCCGCGTGTCGCGAAGCCGGGCGAAGGCCACCAGCGCCTGGTGGTCCGCCTGCTCGCGCTCGACATCCTTGGCCACCGCGATCTGCAGGTTGACGTAGCGGTTGGCGTTGTCGTGCACCGTGCGCAGCAGCCTGAGCGCGATGCGGTTTCCGCTCGGGCGGTACAGCGCCTCGTGGAAGCGCCAGTTCAGCTCGCCCCAGTTCTCGACGTTCCCGATGCGGATCGACTCGTCGATGATCGCCTCGGCACGGCTGAAATCCTCTTCGGTCAGGCACGGAATGGCGGCCTCGAACAGCCAGGTTTCCAGCCGCTCGCGGATTTCGAACAGTTCCTCGATCTCGGCGAGCGACAGCGAGGAGACCACCGTCCCCTTGTGCAGCTCGGAGACCACCAGGCCTTCCGCCTCGAGCTGGCGGATGGCCTCGCGCAGCGGAACCCGGGAGACGCCCAGCTCGCCGGCCAGCTTTTCCTGCCGGAGCGGCGCGCCCTCGGCGAGCTGCCCCGTCAGGATCTGCCGCCGAAGTTCGGTGACGATCTGGTCCGTCAGCGACTGGCGTCCGATTTTGGCACTCATTCCGGCAGCTCCATATTGAATACGATATTCAGTCACGATGAACGAACAAGCTCAAATGATGAGCATTATTCCGCGATATATGCCTAATTTTTGGACTTTCTCACCGACCATCTCCCGCATACGCTGAATATTGTATTCAAAACGGCCGTCCACGAGGTAACGCGGACAGGCCGGGAGATGGACAAGCGGAGCTTAAGGACATGGCCGAGCAGGCAAGCGATGCCTCCCCCTATGGCGAGGTGCTGGTGAGGCAGCCGGGCGAGGCGACCAGCTATTGGCAGCCCGTGCCGGCCAATGGCCAGATCGAGGTCATCTTCGCCCCTCACGTCGTCCCCATGGAGCATCCCATCGGCTTCGGCACCCAGACCGTCCCGCCCGGCGGCTATGTGCGCGAACACGCCCACGACCGCAACGAGGAGGTGATCTTCGTCGTGCGTGGCAAGGGCCGTGCCGTCATCGACGGCGTCAACCACGTGATGCAGCCGGGCTCGGCCTTCTTCGTCGGCAAGAACCGCCGCCACATGTTCATCAACGAGGGCAGCGAGGACATCGTCTGGACCTGGCTCATCGTCCCGAACGGGCTGGAGGACTTCTTCCGCCTCATCGGCCGCGAGCGGGTGGCCGGCGAGCCGGCGCCCGAGCCCTTCCCCCGCCCGGAGAACGTGCTGGAGATCGAGCGCAGCACCGTCTTCGCCGCCCAGCCCGCCGACCAGCGCCAGCCCTGAGCGGGCGGCGGCAGTGGCTGCCGCCCGCCCCGCCGCCATCGGCTTCCGCTGCCCGGCCGCCGGCCCCCGGCCGTGCGGCGCCCCATTTTCGAGGATTCCATGCGTCTGAAGGACAAGGTCGCGATCATCACCGGCGCCGCCGCCGGCATTGGCGAGGCCGCCGCGCAGATTTTCGTCCGCGAGGGGGCCCGCGTCCTCCTCGCCGACCGCAACGGCCCGGGCGTCGCCCGCGTCGCCGAACGGCTCGGCCCGCAGGCCGCCGCCATCGAGGTCGACGTCGCCCGCAGCGCCGACGTCGCCCGCATGGTGGCGGAGGCGCAGCGCCGCTTCGGCCGGCTCGACGTGCTGGTGAACAATGCCGGCTACGGCATTCCCGGCACCGTCGTCACCACCGAGGAGGACGCCTGGGACGCGCTCATGGCGGTGAACCTCAAGGGCGTGTTCCTCTGCTGCAAGCACGCCATCCCGGTGATGGCGGCGCAGGGCGGCGGCACCATCGTGAACACCGCCTCCAACGTCGCCACCGTCGGCATCTTCGACCGCGCCGCCTATGTCGCCTCGAAGGGCGGCGTCGCCGCGCTGACCAAGGCGATGGCGCTCGACCACGCCGCCGAGCGCATCCGCGTCAACTGCGTCGCCCCGGGCGTCACCTGGTCCACCTATTTCGACAAGATGGTGGCCGAGCATCCCGACCCCGAGGATTTCAAGGCCAGGCTCAAGGCGCGCGCGCCGGTGAACCGCTGGGCCGAGCCGATCGAGATCGCCAACGCCATATTGTGGCTGGCCTCGGACGAGGCCTCCTTCGCCACCGGCGCCATGTTCACCGTCGACGGCGGCATGTCGGCGTGGTGAGCGCGGCGGGAACCGGGCCGATGCGCGCGACGACCCCCCCGCATGTCGGGCTGATCGGCTTCGGCGCGATCGGCCGCGACCTCAATGCGCGCCTCGCCCGCGGCTCCGGTTCCCTCCCCGCCCTGCGCCAGACCCTGCTGCTGCGCCACCCCCCGGCCGAGCCACCGGTGTCCGGCACCGCGGTGGTGGAAAGCCTCGATGCCCTGCTCGACGCCCGCCCCGCGCTGGTGGTGGAAGCGGCCGGGCAGGCGGCGGTGGCGGAGCTCGGCCCGCCGCTGCTGGCGGCCGGCGTCGACCTGCTGGTTGCCTCCTCCGGCGCGCTCGGCGAGCCGGCCCTGCTCGCCCGGCTGCTGGCGGCGGCGGAGCGGGGCGGCGCCCGGCTGGTCGTGCCCTCCGGTGCGATCGGCGGACTGGACTATCTCGCCGCGCTGCAGGGCGAGCCCGACGCCCGCATCCTCTACACCTCGCGCAAGCCGGTGGCGGCGTGGCGGGACGAGCTGGCCGCCGCCGGTCACGACCCCGCCCGGCTCGAACGGCCGGTCACGCTGTTCGAGGGCCGCGCCACGGAGGCCGCCCGGCTCTACCCGCGCAATCTCAATGCCGGGCTCACCGTCGCCCTCGCCGCCGGGGCGGAGCGGACCACGGTGCGGGTGGTGGCCGATCCCGCCTGCACCGAGAACACCCACGAGATCGAGGTGGAAAGCCCGCTCGGCCGCGCCGGGCTGCGGTTCGCCAACACCCCCTCCCCCGCCAACCCCAAGACCTCGGCCCTCACCGCCGCCAGCCTCGCCGCGGCGGTGCGGCGCCACTTCGCCACCCTCGCGCTCTGAAGGAACGCCGCCCCATGTCCCGCATCCTCGTCATCGGCGCCGGCATCGTCGGGCTGTGCTGCGCCAACGCGCTGCGGGCGGAGGGACGCGAGGTCATGGTGCTGGACCGCGACCCGGCGGGCGACAAATGCTCCTTCGGCAACGCGGCGGGCATCGGCGTCACCGAGATCATCCCCGCCTCGGTGCCGGGGCTGGCGTGGAAGGTGCCGGGCTGGCTGCGCGACCCGCTGGGGCCGCTGTCGCTGCGCCCCGCTTATCTGCCGAAGCTGGCGCCCTGGCTGCTGCGCTTCCTGCGCCACGGCACCTGGAGCGAGGTGGAGCGCATCGCCGCCGCGCTCGCCACCCTGTCCGGCCGGACCTACAAGGACCTGCTGCCGCTGCTGGACGAGATCGGCCTTGGCGGCGATCTCCGCCCGGTCGGCGCGCTGTGGGCCTATGAGACCGCGGCTGGCTTTGCCGCCGATGCCCGCTTCCGCGCCATCCGGCGGCAGCACGGGCTGGTCTGCGAGGAGATCAGCGGGGCCGAGGCCCGCGCCCTTGAACCGGCGCTGGGCGAAGCGGTGCGCCACGCCATGTTCACCCCGCAATGGTCGCATGTCGCCGACCCCCGCCGCATCGTCGACCGGCTCCGCCGGCATGTCGAACAGCGCGGCGTCACGGTCGCCCGCGGCGAGGCCACCGCGATCTTCGGCAACGAACTGCTGCTCGCCGACGGGCGCCGGCTCGACTTCTGCCATCTGGTGGTGGCGGGCGGGGCGTGGTCCGGCCGGCTGGCGGGCAGCCTCGGCGACCGGGTGCTGATCGAGAGCGAACGCGGCTACAACACCACCCTGCCCACCCCCGGCGTCACGCTGTCCCACGAGGTCATCTTCGCCGAGCGCGCCTTCGTCGCCACCCCGATCGACGCCGGGCTGCGCATTGGCGGGGCGGCGGAATTCGCCGGCCTCGACGCCCCGCCCAACTACGCCCGCTCCGACGCGCTGGCGCAGCTCGCGACGCGCTACCTGCCGGGGCTGAACACCGCCGGCGGCACCCGCTGGATGGGCCATCGCCCCACCACCGCGGATTCGCTGCCGGTGATCGGCACCTCGCCGCGGCGGCCGGATGTCGTCTACGCCTTCGGCCACGGCCACACCGGGCTCACCTTCGGCCCCACCACCGGGCGGCTCGTCGCCGAGCTGGTCGCCGGCCGGCCGACCTCGGTGGATGTCGCCCCCTTCAGCATCGCCCGCTTCCAGTAGGAACCCACCGATGAACCCGCACACCTTCCTCTGCATCGACGCCCACACCTGCGGAAACCCGGTGCGCGTGGTGGCCGGCGGCGCGCCGCTGCTGCCCAACGTGCCGATGGCGGAGAAGCGGCAGATCTTCCTGCGCGACCACGACTGGGTCCGTCAGGCGCTGATGTTCGAGCCGCGCGGCCACGACGTCATGTCCGGCTCGATCCTCTATCCCCCCTCGCGGGAGGATTGCGAGCTGGGGGTGCTGTTCATCGAGGTCTCGGGCTGCCTGCCCATGTGCGGGCACGGCACCATCGGCACGGTGACAGTGGCGCTGGAACAGGGCTTCGTCGTGCCGCGGGTCGAGGGCCGGCTGGCGCTGGAGGTGCCGGCCGGGCGGGTCGAGGTGGAATACCGCCGCAATGGCCGCTTCGTCGACGAGGTGCGGCTCTACAACATCGCGTCCTATCTCCACGCCGAGGGGGTGAAGGTGACGGTGCCCGGCCTCGGCGAGCTGGTGGTGGATGTCGCCTACGGCGGCAATTTCTACGCCATCGTCGAGCCACAGCCGAACTTCGCCGGGCTCGACAGCCTGTCCGCCGCCGACATATTGCGGCTGTCCCCGGTGGTGCGGGAGGCGGTGCAGGCCGCCGTCGCCCCGGTGCACCCCGAGGATGCCCGCATCCACGGCGTCAGCCATGTGATGTGGGCGGACGGGCCGAAGCACCCGGAGGCGGATGCCCGCAACGCGGTGTTCTACGGCGCCAAGGGCATCGACCGCTCGCCCTGCGGCACCGGCACCTCCGCCCGCATGGCCCAGCGCGTCGCCAAGGGGCTGCTGCAGGCGGGCGACAGCTTCGTGCATGAGAGCGTCATCGGCACGCTGTTCCACGGCCGGGTCGAGAGCGCGGCCAGCGTCGGCGGGCGCCCTGCCATCCGCCCCAGCATCGGCGGCTGGGCCCGCATCTATGGCCACAACACCATCACCGTGGACGAGCGCGACCCGCTCGCCTTCGGCTTCCAGCTCGCGTGAGGCGGCGATGATCCTCGAGGAGCGCGACTACCACATCGTCCCCGGCCGGATGGCCGATTTCCTCGACGCCTACGAGACGCTCGGGCTCGACATCCAGAAGCACTTCCTCGGGACGTTTCTCGGCCATTTCGTCAGCGAGATCGGCGAACTCAACCATGTCGTGGCACTCTGGCGCTACGAGAGCATGGCCGAGCGCGAGTCCCGCCGCGCGGCCATGCTCGCGCACGAGCCCTGGCAGACCTATCTCGCCGCGATCCGGGGCATGATCCAGAGCCAGCAGACGCGCATCCTGGCGCCGACGCGGCTTTCGCCGATGCGGTGAGACCGATGCCCGCCCCACCCGCGCCGAGGATGCCCCGATGAGCCTGCCGCCCCTGCCGCCCCGCGACCAGCTCGTGCCGCCCCGGCTGCCCCCGGGGGCGGAACTGCTGGCGGCGGGCCGGGCGCTGGCGCGGGACTGGCAGGTGGGGCGCAACGCCTTTCTCGACGCCGCCGGCGTCGCCTGCGAGGCGGACTACAAGCGCCGCGCCGCGGGCGAAGGCCGCATCATGCAGCACGCCCATATCGGGTTCCGCTCGGTGGAGCGCACGCTCGGCGCCATCGCCGAGGTGCACGGCACCTGCGCCGCCCGGGGCGTCACGGTCGACCGCTTCGGCATCACGCTCGACTGGTCGATGGGCTATCCCCCGGCCGAACGCCGCGCCCGCCCGCGCGGCACCGGCATCGTGCTGGAGGGGCCGGAGGATTTCGCCCGCATCACCAACGCCGCGCCGGCCGCCGCCCATTTCGGCGACTTCATGATGGGGCTGCCGGGCGCGCTGGAGAATGTGAAGGCGGCGCTGGCGGCGGGGGCCACCGCGCTCGGCAATCTCGGCCAGTATTTCACCTTCCGCCTGCCGGACTGGGACGACGACGTCGCCACCACCGAGGCCACCGTCACCGCGCTGGGGCTGATCGCCGCCCAGCCGGTGGAGGTGCTGGTGCATTCCAATCTCGACGACGGCTTCGCCGGGCTGTTCGCCGACATGAGCTCGGCGCTCGGCATGGTGCTGGTGGAGAAATACATCGTCGAGACGCTGATCGGCGCCCGCGCCTCCCACTGCTTCGGCCACCATTTCACCGCCCCGCTGGTGCGCCTCGCCTTCCACCGCGCATTGGCCAGCGTCAGCGAGGGCAGCGTCGGCACCATGATCTTCGGCAACACGGTGAGCTACAAATCCGTGCCGGCCGGCAATTTCGCCAGCCTCGCCTCCTATCTCCAGGCCGACATCTGGGCGCTCGGGCGCACCCACACCGGCCACGCCGTCAACCCGGTGCCGGTGACGGAGAACGAGCGCATCCCCGATACCGACGAGATCATCGACGCCCAGACCTTCGCCCACCGCCTCGCCGAGCATGCCCGCGCCGCCTCCGGGCTGGTCAACCACGCCGAGGTCGACGCGCTGGCGGACCGGCTGGTGGAAGGCGGGCGCCGCTTCGCCGCCCGCACGCTGGCGGGGCTGGCCGAGATCGGCATCGACACCGGCGACGCCGCCCAGCTCATGCTGGCGCTGCGCCGGCTCGGGCCGAAGCGGATGGAGGCCGCCTTCGGCGCCGGCGCGCCCGATCCGCAGGCCTGGGGCGGGCGGCGCGCCCTCGCCCTCGCCGAATGGGTGGAGGAGCTGGAGCACGAGGCCCGCCGCTGGGCCGGGGCCATCCCGCCCGCCGACGCCGCCCGGCTGAAGGCGGCCGGCCTCACCGCCATCGTCGCCTCCAGCGACGTCCACGAGCACGGCAAGAACCTCGTGGAGCGAACCCTGCGCCATCTCGGCGTCACCCCGCTCGACGGCGGCACCTCGGTGGATGCCGACGACCTCGCCGCGGCGGCGGTGGCGGCGGGCGCCGACGTCATCGCCATCTCGACCTATAACGGCATCGCCCTGCGCTATGCCCGGGAGGTGACCGAGGCGCTGGCCCGGCTCGGCGCCGCCATCCCGGTCTGCATCGGCGGGCGGCTCAACCAGATCCCCGAGGACTCCAACTCAGGGTTGCCGGTGGACGTCACCCGCGAGATCGCCGCCCTCGGGGTGACGCCCTGCGCCACGCCGGCTGCACTCATCCTCCACCTCACCGCACTCATCGAACCGACACAGGAAACGCCATGACCCGCTGGACCGGAGTCTTCCCCGCCGTCACCACCAAGCTGCGCGAGGACCAGAGCCTCGACCTCGCCGCCACCCAGGCCAGCCTCGACCGGCTGATCGCCAGCGGCGTCTCGGGCGTCATCGTGCTGCCCATGCTGGGCGAGAACGCCTCGCTGAAGGCGAGCGAGCGCGAGGCCGTGATCCGCGCCGCCAGGGAGGTGGTGGCCGGCCGGGTGCCACTGCTCTCCGGCCTCGCCCATGTCGCCACCGCCGACGCGCTGGAGGCGGCGCGGCACTATGAAAGCCTTGGCGCGGAAGGGCTTATGGCCTTCCCCTCGATCGCCTACAAGAGCGACCCGCGCGAGACCGCGGCGTGGTACCGCGCGCTCGGCACCGGCTGCGGCCTGCCGATCATGATCTACAACAACCCCATCGCCTATGGCGTCGACGTCACCCCGGCGATCCTGAACGAGCTGGCGGATGTGCCGGGCATCGTCTGCATCAAGGAGGAAACCGGCGACATCCGCCGCGTCACCGACATCTACAACGCCTGCGGCGACCGTTTCTCGGTGTTCTGCGGCGTCGACGACCTGCTGCTGGAAAGCGTGGCGCTGGGCGTCACCGGCTGGGTGTCGGGCATGACCAACGCCTGGCCGGTCGAGTGCGTGGAGCTGTTCAACCTCTGCGCCGCCGGAAATTTCGCAGCCGCACGAGAGCTTTACCGCATCCTCACCCCCGCCTTCCACCTCGATACCGACGTCAAGCTGGTGCAGTACATCAAGATCGCGGAGAGCGTGACCTATGGCGCGCCGGAATGGGTCCGCGCCCCGCGCCTGCCGCTGGTCGGGGAGGAGCGCGCCCGCGTGCTCGCCGTCATCGAGGCGACGGTGGCCGCGCTGGCCGGCCGTCCCGCCATCCGCTCCGCCGCCTGACAACACCCGAACCGAGCGAGGCCGAAATGCGCTTCAGCCGCATGATCACCGTCGTCGGCGCCCATGCGGCCGGCGAACTCAACGAGGTCATCACCGGGGGCGTGCGCGACGTCCCCGGCCGCACCATGTTCGAGAAAATGCAATATGTTCAGGCACATCGCGACGAGCTGCGGCAGTTCCTGCTGAACGAGCCGCGCGGCCGCGTCACCCAGTGCGTGAACCTCGTGCTGCCGCCGACGACGCCGGAGGCCGATGCCGGCTTCGTCATCATCGAGTCCGACTATTACGTCCCGATGAGCGGTACCAACACCATCTGCACCGTCACCGCCCTGCTCGAAACCGGCATGATCCCGATGCAGGAGCCGGTCACCGAGCTGACGCTCGAGGCACCGGCGGGCCTCGTGAAGGTGCGCGCCGAATGCCGCGACGGCAAATGCGTGAACGTGACCTTCGACAATGTCGCCGCCTTCGTCTTCGCCCTCGACGCCCCGGTGGACGTGCCCGGGCTCGGCCGCATCACCGTCGACGTCGCCTATGGCGGCATGATCTACTGCCTCGTCGACGCCGCCGCGCTGGGCTATCGGCTGGAGCTGAAGGAGGCCGGCGAGCTCGTCGAGGTCGGCGAGCGGATCAAGAAGGCCGCCGCGGAGCAGATCCCCTGCGTGCACCCGGAAAATCCCGAGATCCACACCATCAACCAGACCCTGTTCGCCGGGCCGCTGGAGCGGACTGCGGACGGGCTGACGGCGAAGAACACCGTCATCGTCTCGCCGGGCCGGCACGACCGCTCGCCCTGCGGCACCGGCACCTGCGCCCGCATGGCGGTGCTGCACGCCCGTGGCCAGCTTGCCCTCGGCGAGCGCTTCCTGCACCGCTCGCTGATCGGCACCGAGTTCACCGGCCGGCTGCGCGGCACCGCGGAGGTAAAGCGATTGCCCGGCGTTCTACCCACCATTACCGGCCCGGCCTGGATCACCGCTTTCCATCAATATGTGCTTGACCCGACTGACCCTTTTCCGCTCGGATTCAGGCTCGGCGACACCTGGCCGGGCTACACCGGAGAGCAGCCGACCTGACCGGAGGACTTCCATGCCGCAACTCACCGCGTCGGACGGCTGCCGGGTCCATTACGACGTCGCCGGTTCGGGCGAGGCGGTGGTGCTGATTCCGGGGCTCGGCGGCGACGGCCGGTTCTGGGAACCGGTGGCGGCGCTGCTGGCCGACCGCTTCCGGCTGATCCTGGTGGATCATCGCGGCGCCGGGCGCAGCGACCGCCCGCTCGGCCCCTACAGCCTCGCCCGGATCGCCCGGGACGTGACGGAAATCCTCGACGCGGAAGCGCTGCCGGCGGCGCATCTGGTCGGCCACTCCACCGGCGGCGCCATCGTCCAGACGCTGGCGCTGGACGCCCCGGCCCGCGCCCGCCGCCTCGTCATCAGCGGAAGCTGGCCGGCGGCGGATGTTCGCTTCCGCCTGCTGTTCCAGGCCCGTCTCGCCCTGCTGGAGCAGAACCAGCCGGAGATCTACCAGGCCTTCACCCATGTGCTCGGCTACCCCGCGGAATGGCTGGCGACGCATGAACACGCCCTGGCCGGCGCGGTGGAGCGGGCGCGGGCCACGCTTTCGCCGCTCGACGTGACCGCCGCCCGCATCCGCATGCTGCTGGAGCATGACCGGCTCGCCGACCTGCCGCGCATCGCCGCGCCGACGCTGGTGCTGGGCGCGCCCGACGACGAGATGGTGCCCTACAGCCATTCCGTGGAGATCGCCGCGCAGGTGCCGGGCGCGGTGCTGGAGCCCATTCCGGGCGGGCATTTCTTTCCCCGCGTCGACCCCGCCCGCTTCGCGGCGCTGGTCGGCGATTTTCTCGGCTGACACCCCAACAGAAAGGGCCGCCCGCGGGTGCGGCGGCCCCTTGCAATGCTTTATGCAGAAAACCTCGCGCGTTGCGGGGCCGCCCTGGGCCGGCTCCCGCGCGCCGGTCAGCGGCTGCGGGCGCTGGTCAGCCAGGCGATGAGCGGGTTGGTGGAGGAAGGCTGCTTCTGCAGGCTTTCCACGACGATGATCTGGTTCACCTCGCCCCGCTTATAGGCGGCGAGGAACCGCTCATACTCGCGGAACGAGATGCAGCCATTGGAGTCGCCGCGCGGGCCCAGCATGTAGGTGTGCGCCAGGATGCCGTCGCGGCCATACATCTTGCCATCGCCGATCGGCGTCATCCGCAGCGCCTCGACGCCGTGGAACAGCGACTCGCGCATGGTGAGCCTGTAGGTGTTCGGCGGCGTCGGCCCGCGCATCTTCACGTGCTTGTAGCGCGGATTGTCGAACATCTCGCCATAGCCGGAATGGGCTTCCAGCTTCGCCCCGCTCGGCATGTACACCACCCTGGCGGTGATGTCGTAGACGGCGTAGCGGTCGCCGCGGCCCGGCAGGGTCACCTGGTCGCCCACCTTCGGCTCGGCCGGCTCGTCACCCAGCGGCTTGTCCGCCGGGTTGAGCGCCGCGACCTTCGGCTTGGTGTCGGGCGAAACCTCGGCGTCGTCGGCTTCGGCCGCGGCCTTCATGTCGGAGGGCCGGGGCGGCGGCGCCACCGCGAGCTGCTCGGCGGAATTGGGATCGTCCGGGGTGTCGTTGGTCGGCAGCCGGCCGGACACCAGCGGGTTCGACGCCGGCAGCGGCACGGTGCGCGCCGTCTTCACCACCGGCGAGGGCATGGGAACCGGAATGACCGCGAGTTCGTTGGTCTCGGCCGGGTTGCCTTCGACGGACAGCACGCCGACCGAAGGGTCCGCCTCGGCCGGCGCCGCGACCGGCCCCAGCGAGGCCATGACGAAGGGCGCGGCCGGACGCGCCGCGGTGCGCAGCGGAACGGTCTGCATCTCGGCGGCGAACAGCCAGCCGGACGGCAGGATAACGATGCCGGCAGCCCGGTAGTTGCCGATATCGGCAACGCTGGCGACACGCACCGGCGGCGGGGCGGGGGCTGGCGCCTCCACCTGCTCCACCGGGTGAGCCGACGGATTAGGGGCGGCGGCGAAGGACACCCGGCCGAAGGCCCAGGCACCCGCAAGGGTGGCGCCCGCCACCACCACGGCGCCGACAGCGCCGGCGGTGATGATTCGGGCGTAGGAGGGCCCTGCAGTGCCGGGGCGGGGCTCGGTCTTGGCCGTGTACGTCATGTTCCTCACAGTGCGACAAGATCACGAGCCGAGGCGCCCGTAGAGCTTACCAATCCTGCCCCCCTGGTCAAATCATGGACAACCGGCACGCGTGCGCCGGACATCCGGGATCGGCTGCCTGCCCGGCACGACCCCACCGCCCATCGGGCGATAGCTAAAATGCTATGCAAGTTTAGGCAACAAATCATTAATGCCGCCCTCCTCCGGGGCAACCCCCGATCGACCTGCGCCAGGATGGACCTTTCCGAACGTCAGGGGGATGCGTTCAATCAAGCGGCGCTTGCGCGAGGGCCGCACCCTGAACGGCCGCACTGCGACATAATGCAGCGGCGCATGAGAGGTGATATGCAGAGGTAGCACACTTTAATGTCCCGCGCGCCGAATCCTGCAACCCTACGCCGCAACATCGCTGTTTCAGCGGCGGTGGAGGTGTGGCCCCCGGTTTCACCCCGCTATGGATGGCGCCGTGCGCATGAGGAGCATCACACCTCCATCATCCGAGGCCGTCGGCCGGCACCTCGCTCTCGGCAGCGTGGTGGCGGCGGCGGCGGTTCTCCTCGTCATTGCCGCCGTGCTGTGGCAGAGCCGCTCCGACGCATGGGATCGCGCCAATCTCGCCGGCGCCAATCTCGCCCAGGCCCTGAGCGAACAGATCGGGCGTTTTCTCCAGGGTTATGCCAACGGCCTCGAACTTCTGAGCCTGCAGTTCGAGGATCCCGCCTTCAGCGCCACCTCGTCGGAAGCCCGGCACCGGCTGCTCACGACGCTGGGAAGCTCGTCGGAGTTCGTGTCGGCCGTGCTGGCGCTGGATGCGCAGGGCAATGTCATCCTCAGTTCGCGGCCGGTGCCGGCCGGGGCCAATCTGGCCGACCACGACTTCTTCACCGTGCATGCCGCGCACGCCGGTCTCGGCACCCATATCAGCCAACCCTTTCCCGCGCTGCTCGGCGACGAGGCGTGGGGCATCGCGCTCAGCCGCCGGCTGAACGACCGTGAGGGCCAGTTCGCCGGCGTGGTGGTGGTGGCGCTGCGGCTGGACTTTGCGCGCGCGCTGATGCGCCGGCTCAAGCTGGAGCCGGACGACGCCGTCATCTTCCTGAACGATCGCGGCATCCTGCTGATGCGCGACCCCTCGATCGACGGCAATGGCGACACCGGCCGGGACATGTCCGGCACCAGCAACGCGCAGGCCTTCATTGCCGCGCAGGCCGGCAGCCTGAGCGCGCCCTCCCAGATGGACGGGGTGGTTCGGCTGTTCAGCTTCACCCATGTCGACCGCATGCCGCTGGTGATCGCCGTGGCGGCGTCGGTCAACGGCCTGCTGGCGCCGTGGCGCCAGCGCGCCGCGGTGATCGGCGCGGTGGCCCTGGCCATCAGCCTGGCGCTGGTGGCGCTCGCCTTCCTGCTGCGGCGGGAACTGCGCAGACGCAGCCGGGCCGAGGGCGAGCTCGCGCTCCTCGCCGTCACCGACGGGCTCACCGGCCTCGCCAACCGCCGGCGCTTCGACCAGGTGCTGGCGCGGGAATGGGAACGCGCCGGCCGCACCGGCGCGCCGCTCTCGCTGCTGATGATCGACGTCGACCACTTCAAGCGGCTGAACGACCGCTATGGCCATGCCACCGGTGACATCATGCTGCAGTTCATCGCCGGCGTGATCCGCCAGTGCGCGCTGCGCCCGGGCGACCTGTGCGCGCGCTATGGCGGCGAGGAATTCGCCGTGGTGCTGCCGGACACCGACGCCGACGGCGCGACCTTCATGGCCGAGCGCATCCGCTCCTGGCTGGGGCGCAGCGTCCCGCCGCAGACCATCGTGCCCCGCCCGCCGGTCCCCACCGTGTGCATCGGCATCGCCACCCGGCGGGCGGACCACCACCGCGAGGTCGCCGACCTGCTCGCCGCGGCGGATGCGGCGGTCTATGCCGCGAAGGATGCCGGCCGCAACTGCGTGGTTCTCGCGAGCTGACAGCGCCATTCCGGCCCGCGCGCCCCTCTTCAAGCCCGCGCGCCCCTCTTCAAGCCCGCGCGCGGCACCGCTGCCGCACCGGGCTACGGCGCGCCGCCCCGTCGCCACGGGCGGCGCCGGGGCTTCTGCCTGACGGACCGGAACATAGCCGCGAAGGCCGCGTTCTCGGAGCAGCCAACGCGGCCAACCGGAGGACCCCCATGAAAGACCTCAACGATCTTTTCGTCCACCTGCTGAAGGACGTCTATTACGCCGAGCGCCAGATCCTCAAGGCGCTGCCCAAGATGGCGAAGGCGGCCGGGACGGCCGAGCTGAAGAAGGCGTTCGAAAGCCATCGCAGCGAGACCGAGGGCCAGATCGAGCGCCTGCAGCAGGTGTTCGAAATGATCGAGAAGCCCGCCCGCGGCATCAAGTGCGAGGCCATCGAGGGCCTCGTCGAGGAGGCCAAGGAAGTGATGGAGGAAGCCGAGACCCCCGAGGTCATGGATGCCGGCCTGCTCGCCGCCGGCCAGGCCGTGGAGCATTACGAGATGGCCCGCTACGGCACGCTGATCGCGTGGGCCGGCCAGCTCAACCTGCCCAAGGCGGCCAAGCTGCTGGAGCAGAACCTCGTCGAGGAGAAGAACGCCGACAAGCTGCTGAGCGACATCGCGCTGCGCGCGGTGAACAAGAAGGCGGCGTGAGCGTTGGGGGGACGGCAGGGCGGCGTGCCGCGCCTCCTGCCCGTTTCCCTTCCTCTCTCCTCCCTCAGCCGGACGGCGGTGCCGTCCGGCTTTTTCATGCCTACCCGCCCGCGCGGGTGCCCCATGGCCGCCCGGCGCCGCCTCAACCCTGCCGGCGGCTGACGATGCGGGCGAGGATGTCGGCGCGGCCGGACGGGGAGCGGGCGCTGCGCAGTTCCTCGGCGAAGCCCGCCAGCACCCCCTCCTCGAAGGCCGAGACGACGGCGGCGTGGACATAGGAGGTGCGGCACACGCTCGGCGTGTTGGCCAGCGTCTCGGCGACCGAGGTCACCGCCGCCACCACCTGCGAGCGGCGCGCCCGCGCGCTGGCGGCGGGCGCCGCGGCCGCCAGCATCTCCAGCGCCCCGACCGAGGCGACCAGCGTGCGGAAGTCCTTCAGCGACAGCGGCCGCCCCGCCATCTGCCGCAGGAAGGCGTTGGCATCGCCCGCCCGCACCGGGTGTGCCCGGCCCTCGACGTCGCGGTACTGGAACAGCCGCGGGCCCGGAATCGTCATCAGCGCGCAGACCACCCGGACGAAGCGGGGCTCGCACACCTCCTTCACCACCTTCCGGCCGCCCTTGGCGCGGAACGACAGCGTCACCTTGCCCGGCTCCAGCCGCACATGCCGCTTGAGCAGTGTGGTCGCCCCGCGCGTGCCGTTGTCGCGGGCATAGGCATCGCTGCCCGCCCGCATCGCGGTCAGCGCCACCAGCTCCAGCACCGCGGCGAGGGCGAAGTCGCGGCCGCGCCCGGGGTCGGCCAGCCGGCGGCCGAGCCCACGCCGGATCGCCGGCAGGGCGCTCGCGAGGTCGCTCAGCCGGCGGGCCTTCAGCGCCTCGCGCACCCGGGTCCAGTCGGGGTGATAGCGGTATTGCAGCCGTCCCGCCGCGTCCTCCCCCACCGCCTGCAGGTGGGCCTGCGGGTCGGCGGCGTAGCGCACATTGCGGTAGGCCGGCGGCACCGCGAGGCCGCGCAGCCGCGCCAGCACCTCGGCATCGCGGATCGGCCGACCCTCGGCGTCGCGGAAGCTGAAGCCGGTGCCGGCACGGCGCCGGGTCAGGGTGAGATCGGCGGGCGAGACGAAGACCAACCCGTGCTTGCGGGCGAGGCTGCGGGTAAGGGAGCTTCTGCGCATGACTGAATCCGCCGGGCCGAGGTGGCCCGCACGGCCAACGTGCGATGGGCCGCCGCGTTCCGGCCGGCCCTGTTGCCGCCAAGGCACATCCCGTCCGCCAGCGCGGGGAGGTCCCTTTTTCCAAGGCAAGATCGCTTGTCGTTTCGACCGAATGCAGACGAGATAGCCGCCAGTAATGCGGGGGCATTCGGAATGGATATGCGGGCGGTTGCCATAGAGGATTCGCGCGGCGGTTCCTTTGATGAGCGGGCGAGGTTGTTGCGTCGCCGTCGTGCCGGCTGGATGGCATCGACCGCACTGTTCGCCGGTGTCGCCGGGCTGGCCGGCGGAATGCTGTCCCCCGCACGCGCGGCGGACGCCGGCTGCTACGCCCAGCCCACCCCGGCGGGCGAGCCGACCAGCTATGTCTGCTCCGGCACGACCACCCTTCCCCAGGTCATCTGGGAGAGCGGCGCCATCGCCGCCTCGACGACGGCGGGCTTCTCCGTCACGACCGAGAACGCCGACGCCCTGTTCATCGCGGCCGGCGGCGCGAGCTATATCGACATGGAGCAGTCCTCCCTCACCGCCACCCGCTCGGGCGGCGACGGTTCGGCGAACGCCCTTCGGATCGACAGCGAGGGGCATGTGCTGGTGGAGAGCAATGGCAGCTTCTCCGCCGACGACACCGCGCTGGTGCTGCGCAACACCGCCGACACCGGCGGCGTCAGCGCCTTCCTGTACGGCCCCGTGAGCAGCAGCTCGGCCGCCGGCATCGACGTGGTCAATCATGGCGCGTCCGGCATCAACCTCAATGTCGCGAGCGTTTCCGGCGGCACGTCCGGCATCACGCTCGAAAACCACGCGGGCCTCGCCGGTATCACCGCCTCCGATGCCATCACCGGCGGCGGCGACGGCATCTATGTGTGGAGCGACGGCGCCGGCGTGGCGCTCGAGCTGCAGGCGGTCACCGGCGACGCCAATGGCATCCGCATCGTCAACGCCGCCGGCCCGACGGTGATCGAGGCGGAAGGCACCGTTACCGGCGGAGAGGGCATCGGCATCTGGGTGCAGCAGGGCATCGTCGTCGAGAACGGCGGGACCGACCGGATCGCCGCCCCGGGCAGCCTGAAGGCGGAATCGTCGTCCGAGGTCAGCATCACGGCCGGCGACGTGAGCGGCACGGTCGCCGGCATCCAGGTGGTGAACCATCTCGACAGCGACACCAGCATCACGAGCACCGGCAGCGTCACCGCCACGGTGAGCCTCGACCCGGAAGAGGATCCGGTGAGCTACGGCATCGATGTGTCGCAGCTCGGCCATGGCGACGTCACCCTCACCGCCGGCACCGTGACCGGCGACACCGCCATCCGGGTGGTCAACAGCGGGGGCGGCGATATCGCGATCATTGCCACCGACGTCACGGCGGGGGCCGTCGGCATCCAGGCCGAGAATTCCGCCGGCGGCGCGATCTCGATCACCGCCGGCGACGTCACCGCCGGAACCTCCGGCGCCGCGCATGATGGCATCAGCGCGACCCTCGGAACCGGGAACACGCTCGGCGACGACGGGAGCACAGCGGCAGCGCTCACCATCGATGTCACCAGCGTCACCGCCACCGGGACCGGCATCGCGGTGACCAACGCCACCGACGGCCCCTCCACCGTGACGGTCGAAGGGGCGGTCAGGGCCACCGGGGGCGATGGCATCCGCCTCACCAGCAGCAGCGGCGACATCGACATCGCCGCGGGCGATGTGGACGGCAGCCTGTCCGGCATCACCGCGGGCAATTGGGGCGACGGCGACACCATCATCACCGTCACCAACACGGTGCGTGGCGGCAACGGGCAGGCCATCACCGTCAGCGGCGTTGACGGCGACATCTCGGTCGGCGCCGGCCGGGCAGAAGGCGCGATCACGGTGTGGCGCTATGGCGTCGGCGATGTCGCCATCACCGCCGATGAGGTGACCAACAGCGCCGGCTACGGCATCGGCGTCAATGCCGGCGGCTGGGGCGACGTGGTGCTCGATCTCGGCAATGTCACGGGCGCGACCGACGGCATCGTGATCGACAATGCCGGGGGCGCCACCGCCGTCATCGCCACCGGCACGGTGACGGGAACGACGGGCGACGGCATCTCCATCGCCCAGGAGGTCGAGGACGGCGGCGACGCCGGCCGCCGCGCCACCCGCGACGACCCGGAGTCCGGTGTGGTGGTCGACGTGGCCGCCGTGAACGGCCAGGCCAACGGCATCGTGGTGGAGAACGGCGGCGACGGCCCGGTCGCCATCAGCGCCGGCAGCATCACCGCCGGCACCGGCGCCGGGCTCTCGGTGGAAACGCTCGATGGCGGCGTGGTCATCGATGTCGGCACGGTCAGCGCCGGCGAGGACGGCATCGACGTCATCGCCGATGGCGGGCCGGTCACGATCAACGCCGCGGGCGCGGTTTCCGGCGGCAGCGGCACCGGCGTCTATATCCTCGTCAACGGCCTCGGCAGCGAGGGTCATGGCGACATCGACCTGTCGCTCGCCAGCGTCTCGGCCTATTCCACCGGCATCTATGTCTACAGCGACGGCCCCGGCACGGTGAGCGTCGCCGCGAGCGGTCCGGTCGTCAGCACCGCGAGCGACGGCATCGGCATCGTCTCCTATGGCGGCGACATCGCGGTGTCGGCGGGCGATGTCCGCGGCAACAGCGGCATCGCCATCGGCAGCTATGGCACCGGCAATGTCGACCTCTCCGTGAGCGGCACCGTCACCGCGGCCTCCGGCCCCGGCGTCTTCATCGTCTCCAGTGTCGGCGCGGTCTCGGCGTCGCTGCGTTCGGTCACCGCCACGCTCGATGCGGTGTCGGTGAGCGCGGGTGGCGGCATCGCCATCGCCAGCACCGGCACCCTCACCAGCCAGACCGGCAGCGGCGTCGTCGCTCAGCACCAGCCGCCGGGCGGCGAGGCCGCGACGGACAGCCTCCCCGCCGGCAACATCGCCGTCGATGTCACCAATGTCGCCGCCGCCAACATCGGCGTCCTCACCTCCAATGGCGGGACGGGGACGACCGCCATCACCACCCGCGGCCTCGTCGCCGGCGGCCTGCAGGCGATCAGCGCCACCTCCACCGGCGGAGCGGCGGTGACGATCACCAACACCGGCACGCTGGGCACCGCCTCCGGCGCGTTCGACGCCATCGCCATCGAGACGGTGGACAGCACCACGAGCCTGGTGAATGCCGGCGCGCTGGTCGGCGCCATCAGCTTCGGCGACTATGCCGACACCGTCACCAACAGCGGCACCTGGCAGACCGGCGGCACCAGCACCTTCGGCGCCGGCAGCGACAGCCTCGTCAACGCCGCCGGCGCCAGCCTGGTGGTCGCCAGCGCCGCCGACCGGGCGGAAACCACGGTGTTCGCCGGGCTGGAGCAGTTCACCAATGCCGGCACGCTCTCGCTGCACGATGGCGGCGCCGGCGACACGGTGGAATTCACCGGCAACGCCACCTTCCAGTCCGGCTCGGTGGTCGTGATCGACCTTGGCCCGGCCAGCAGCGACCGCGTGCTGGTCGACGGCACCGCCACGCTGCAATCCGGCGTGACCCTCGCGGTGAATGTCGCGGCCAGCACCCATGCCGGCGAGAGCTTCACCGTACTCACCGCCGCCGGCGGCCTGACCGGCACCTTCGGCACCCTCGCGCCGATCTCCAGCTTCCTCGGCCTGCAGGCCAGCTACGACGCGCAGAACGCCTATGTCGAGGTGGTGCAGGCGCGCGACTTCGTCGACGCCGCGGTGACGCCGAACCAGATCGCGGTGGCGCAGGCGCTGGACAGCCTGCCCGTCACCAACACGCTCTACGACGCGGTGGCGGCGCTGCAGACCGACGCCGAGGCGCAGCAGGCCTTCGACCTGCTCTCCGGCGGCATCTATGCGTCCACGCCGTCCCTGCTGATGATGGACGCCCATTTCGTCCGCGACACCATGTTCGGGCGGATGCACGACGTCTTCACCCCCGAGCTCGGCAGCTCCGGCATCAGCGTCGCCCCGCTCGGCTATGCCGAGCCGGCCCCGAAGGCGGCGGGCCCCTTCGCGGTGAAGGCGCCGGCCGCGCCGGTAACGGCCGAACAGCCCCGCTCCGCGGTGTGGACGCAGGCGTTCGGCTCCTGGGGCTCGATCAATGGCGACGGCAACGCCTATGGCATCGACCGCAGCGGCGGCGGCTTCTTCATCGGCGCCGACACCGCGGTGACGGACAACATCCGCGCCGGCGTGCTGGGCGGCTACACCACCACCAGCTTCAGCGTCGACAGCCTCGATTCCTCCGGCGACAGCGACACCGTGCATGCCGGCGGCTTCGTCGCCGGCCAGTGGGGCGGGCTCGGCCTGCGCGGCGGCGGCGCCTATGCGTGGAGCGATGTCTCGACCTCGCGCTCGGTGGCGTTCTCCGGCTTCGCCGACCAGCTCAGCGCGGATTACGACGCCAGCACCGCCCAGCTCTTCGGCGAGATCGGCTACCGCTTCGAGAAGGGCCCGGCGGCGCTGGAGCCGTTCGCCGGGCTGTTCTATGTCCGCGTCCACACCGACGGCTTCACCGAGCAGGGCGGCGAGGCCGCGCTGACGGCGCAGAGCAGCACCACCGACACCAGCTTCAGCACACTCGGCCTGCGCGGCGCGTATAGCTGGCAGGCCGGCGCTGGCCTCTTCACCGCGCGCGGCCTGCTGGGCTGGCAGCACGCCTTCGGCGACACCACGCCGGAATCCACCCTCGCCTTCTCCAGCGGCAGCGATTTCGTCATCGCCGGGGTTCCCATCGCGGAGAATGTCGCCCTCATCGGCGTCGGGCTCGACTACGCCGCCTCGGAGCGGATGACCTTCGGCCTCGCCTATGACGGCCAGTTCGGCGACGGCTCGGACGATCAGGGCGTCACCGCCCGCTTCGCCCTGCGGTTCTGAGGCTCGATCCTGACACCGGGGCGGGCGCCCCGGCGCCCGCCTATTCCCCGATGGCGAGGCCCTCGCGGCGGGGATCGGCGGCGCCGACCAGGCCCTGCGGGGTGATGGCGATGGCCTGCACGCCGGAGGTCATCTCCGCGCTCTTCACCGCAAAGCCCATCTGCCGCAGCGCCGGGGCCAGCGCCTCGGCGGGCGAGCCCTTCTCGATCTCCACCGCGTCGAACCGCGCCAGCACATTGGGCGCGGCGATGGCGCGGGCGAAATCCATGCCCCAGTCGAGATGGGCGATCAGCGTCTTGGCGACATAGCCGATGATCTGGCTGCCGCCGGGAGAACCCAGCGCCGCCGCCGGCCGGCCCTCGCGCAGCACGATGGTCGGCGTCATCGAGGAGCGCGGCCGCTTGCCCGGCTCCACCCGGTTCGCCACCGGCACGCCCTCCTGCTGGCTGGCGAAGGAGAAATCCGTCAGTTCGTTGTTGAGCAGGAAGCCGCCGGCCATCAGCCGCGAGCCGAAGCCGTTCTCGATGGTCGAGGTCATGGAGAGCACGTTGCCGGAAGCATCGACGATGACGAGATGGGTGGTGGAGGGCAGCTCCAGCGCCGCGCCGTCCGCGCGCGGCGGCGCGGCCATGGCGTGGTCCCAGGTCGGGTTGCCCGGCGCGACCTGCGGCAGCGCGTCGCCGCTGCGCAGCAGCGCGGCGCGGCCGGCGAGATAGGCCGGCGCCAGCAGGCCGCGGGTGGGCATCGGCACGAAGTCGCTGTCGGCCATGTAGCGGCCGCGATCGGCGAAGGCGAGGCGCGAGGCATTGGCGATCAGCCGCCAGGCCTCGGGCGAGTCCGGCCCCAACGCCGCGAGGTCGAAGGGCTCCAGCATGCCGAGGATCTGGCCGAGGGTGAGCGCCCCGGAACTCGGCGGCCCCATGCCGCAGACATCGAAGCCGCGATAGGGCGCGCAGACCGGCGCGCGCTCCTTCACCCGGTAGGCGGCAAGGTCCTCCGCCGCCAGCACGCCCGGATTGCCCGGCGCCTGCCGCACCGTGCGCACGATCTCGGCGGCGAGCGGGCCGGAATAGAAGGCGCGGGCCCCCTCCCCGGCCAGAGCCCGCAGCGTTTCGGCATAGGCCGGGTTGCGCAGCGTCGTCCCGGCGGCGAGCGGCGCGCCGGCGGCGTCGAAGAAATAGTCCCGCGTCGGGGCAAAGCGCTTCAGCGCCTCGCCTTCCCCGGCGATCAGCCCGGCAAGCCGCGGCGACACCGGGAAACCCTGCTCGGCCAGCCGGAGGGCGGGCGCGAACAGGCCGGCCCAGCCGAGCCGGCCATAACGGCGATGCACGCTCTCCAGCAGCGCGGGAATGCCGGGCACGCCGACCGAACGACCGCCCACCACCGCGTCCATGAAGCCGAGCGGCTCGCCCTTGTCGTTCTGGAACAGGGTCGGGGTGGCGGCGGCCGGCGCGGTCTCGCGGCCGTCGAAGGTGGTGAGCCGCTGCTCGGCGGCGTCCCAATAGACCAGGAAGGCGCCGCCGCCGAGACCGGACGATTGCGGCTCCACCAGCCCCAGCACGAGCTGGGCCGCCACCATGGCGTCGACCGCGCTGCCGCCGGCGCGAAGCTGCGCGGCCGCCGCCTCGCTGGCGAGCGGGTTGGCGGTCGCCACCATCCAGCGGGCGCCGGTCACCGCCGGCTTCGGCGCCAGCGCCCCGGCCCGCTCCGGCGCCAGCGTGTCGGAGGCCTGCTGTGCCCCGGCCGTGGGCAGGCCGAGTCCAAGAACCAGCGGCAGGGCCAGCACGACGGCCAGCGCCGCGCGCCGCACCGCCGCCCCGTTCGCGGCGCAAGCATCAGGCAGGCTCGGCATGGCACCCTCCTTGGAAAGCGGCGCGAAAACGGCACGGGGAATGCATGACACCGAACATGTCACACCGTAACCGGATGTGAAAACAGCGCGCATTCGGTGGGGTGACGAATCAAATAAAACAGTTAAGCTCAATCCTGTCGTCAACAACCGAAAGGAGGTGATCCAGTGTCTGATCGTCTTGATCCGCGGTCGTCGGTATTCGTGACCTGGACACTTGCCTCTTGCGAGGTCCGCGCCGCGTAAAGCGACGTGTTTCGCTCCGCCTCACGGGGCGGTTACCGGACCGGACCGCGGTCTGACATGGGAGGGGCTGCTCGCAAGGGCAGCCCCTCCTCCTTATTCAACTTCTTTCCTGCGGACGCGCCACTGAAACCGATCCTGATCTATATCGACGCGGACGCCTGTCCGGTGAAGGACGAGACCTACAAGGTCGCCACCCGCCACGGCATCAAGGTGCTGCTGGTGGCCAATAGCTGGATCGCCGTGCCCCATGGCATCGAGGTCGAACGCGTGGTGGTGGGCGCCGGGCTGAACGTGGCCGATGACTGGATCGCCGAACGGGCGGTGGAGGGCGACGTCGTCGTCACCGCCGACGTTCCGCTGGCCGCACGCTGCGTCGCCACCGGCGCGGAGGTGCTGGCGCCGAATGGAAAGGCCTTCTCGCCGGCCTCCATCGGCCTTCAGCTCGCCACCCGCAACCTGATGCAGGATCTGCGCGAGGCCGGGGCCGTGACCGGGGGGCCGCGGGCCTTCTCCCCGCGCGACCGGTCGGAATTCCTCCAGGCGCTGGAGCGCGCGGTGGTTCGGCTGAAACGAAAGGGCTTTCCCGCGCATTGAGGCGGTAACCGGGAGACATCGACCATGCTGCAGGCCTGCCTGAACGGTGCACGCACCACAGAGTTCCACCCGCAGACGCCGCTGACCCCGGCGGAGCTGGCGCGCGACGCGCGACGGGCCGTGGATGCCGGCGCCACCGAGCTGCACCTCCACCCGCGCGGGGCGGATGGCCGCGAGACGCTGGAGGCCGGGGCCGTCGCCGCCGCGCTGGACGCGGTGCGGGCGGCGGTGCCGGGCACGCCGATCGGCCTTTCCACCCATGCCGGCATCGCCCCCGGCGGCCGCGGCCGGCTCGACGCGGTGGCGAGCTGGCGGGTGCTGCCGGACTATGTCTCGGTGAACCTGATCGAGGAAGATGCACCTGACATGATCGCCCTTGCCCTTTCGAAGGGCATCGGCATCGAGGCCGGGCTGTGGTCGGCGGCGGATGCCGAGCGTTTCGTGAAGCTGGAGGACGCGCGGCGCTGCCTGCGCATCCTCATCGAGATCAACGAGCAGGACACCGCCGAAGGGCTGGCGGCGGCGGCGACGATCCGGCTGGTGCTGGCGCGCGCCAGCCTCGACGTGCCGGTGCTGCAGCACGGCTTCGACGCCACGGTCTGGCCGCTCTACCAGGACGCGCTGATGCGCGGCCTCGACAGCCGCATCGGGCTGGAGGACGGCCGCGAGCTGCCCGACGGCACGGTGGCGCAGGACAATGCCGAACTGCTGAAGGCGGCGGTGCGGCTCGCCCGCGTGCCGCCCAACCTGCGGCCGGAAGCGGTGCCGGGCGGGGTAGCCTGAGGGCGGACCACGATCGCGGTCGGGACGGGCTCAGGCCGGGCGCGGCGGTGCGACCCGGCGGACGCGGCACACCTCAGCGCGGGCCGGTCGGAATCAGCGGCGCGACCTCGCGGTCGCTGGCCCGCGCGCTCTGCCGAAGCCCCGCCGCCACGCCGTCGCGGTCGGCCTCCGGCCGGTTCTGGCTCATCTTGCGCTTGCCTTCGAGCCGCGCGATCGGCAGCCGCACCCCGACGATGCCGCGGAGCTGGGCGGCGATGAAGGCCTCCGGCGCGTCCGCGACACGCCAGGGCTGAGCGCGTTCCTGCTCGTGCAGGTCGGTCAGACGGGCCACGGCCTCGAGCAGCCGCGCGCTGTCGTCGAAGAATTCGACCGGGCCATAGGCGTGCACGGCGACATAGTTCCAGGTCGGCACGACCTTGCCGTGCTCCTGCTTGGAGGCATACCAGGACGGCGTGACATAGGCGTCCGGCCCGGTGAACATCGCCAGCGCCGGGCCGAGCGGCGGCGCCTGCCACTGCGGGTTGGCCCGGGCGAGATGGCCGTAGAGCACGCCGTGCTCGCCTTCCCCGTCATCGAGGAACAGCGGCAGCGGCGTCGCCACCGGCCCGTCGGCGGTGGCGGTGACGAGCGTCGCCAGCCGCGCCGCGCGGAGGATCCGGCGCAGGCTCGCGGGGTCGTCCTCCCGGAAGGCGGGCGGGGTGTACATGGCGGCACCTCGGTGAGCGGGGCAGGAGATCGTAGCGCACCGCCGCGCCGGCTGTCACGACGCCGCCACTGCCGCAACCTCCCGCCTCAGGAGCGCAACTCCAGCCTCTCCACGGTCAGCGTGCCGACGGACAGCCGGTCGACCCGCGCCTCCACGATCCGCAGCCGCCGGATCGCCACCGCGCCGATGGCGATGGCGCCGATGGCGAGCGCACCCACGGCGAGCGTCCCGAGGCCCAGCGCCCCGACCGCCCCCGCCCCGACCGCCGCCTTCTCGACGGCGATGGGCGGCAGCCTGTTCCCGGCCCGTTTCATGATGTTGCACCTTTCCTGCGGCACCGTGCGCGGTATCACCGCCTGCCGCAGGATAGCGCAGAGGTTTCCGCCCGGAAGGCCCGCTATGCGCCGGTGGCGATCCGGCATCGATCGCCGATGGCCTCGGGCGAAATGAGGCCATCGACCAGATCGTTGAACACACTGGTGTCCCGCATATGGGGCGACACGCCCGGCCGGCCCGCGCCGCCAGCCCCCTCAGCCCGAATTCCGCAACCCCGCCGAGATGCCGTTGATGGTGAGCTGGATGCCCTGCAGCACCTTCTCGTCGGTGTCGTTGCCGCGATAGGCGCGCAGCAGGCCGACCTGCACGTGGTTCAGCGGGTCGATATAGGGGAAGCGGTTGCGGATGGAGCGGTCGAGCGGGGGGTTGTTGGCGAGCAGCTTGGGCTGCTGCGAGATCGCCAGCAGCGCGTCGATCGCCTGCTGGTGCTCCACCCGGATGCGCCCGAAGATGCTCTCGCGCAGTTCCACATCCTCCACCAGCTCGGCATAGCGCGAGGCGATGGCGATCGAGCTCTTCGAGAGCACCATGTCCATGTTGGAGAGCTGGGTGCGGAAGAACGGCCACTCCCGGTACATCTCCTGCAGCAGGGGCAGGCCGTCCGGGTTCTTCGCCAGCCACTGCTTCACCGCCGTGCCGAAGCCGAACCAGCCCGGCAGCATCAGCCGGCACTGCGCCCAGGAGAACACCCAGGGAATGGCGCGCAGATCCTCGATCCGCCGGGTCTTCTTGCGCGAGGCCGGGCGGGAGCCGATGTTCAGCGTCGCGATCTCGTTGATGACGGTGGATTCCCAGAAATAGTCCTCGAAGCGCGGGGTCTCGTAGACCAGCCCGCGATAGGCCGCGAAGGCGGCGTCGGACAGCGCCTCCATCACGGTGAGGTATTCCTCGCGCGGGGCCTTGGCGTCGCCGGAGAGCAGCGTCGCCTCCAGCGTGGCGGCGGCCAGCGTCTCCAGATTGCCGCGCCCCACCGCCGGGTTGGAGTATTTGGAGGAGATGATCTCGCCCTGTTCGGTGATGCGGATCAGCCCCTGCACCGCGCCGCCGGGCTGGGCGAGGATGGCGTCGTAGCTCGGCCCGCCGCCGCGACCGACCGAGCCGCCGCGGCCGTGGAACAGCCGCAGCCGCACGCCGTGGCGCTTGAACACCTCGACCAGCTCGATCTCGGCCTTGTAGAGCTCCCAGCCGGAGGTGACGAAGCCGCCGTCCTTGTTGCTGTCGGAATAGCCGAGCATCACCTCCTGCATGCCGCCACGGCTGTCCACCAGCTTGCGGTATTCCGGCAGGCGGAACATCTGCTCCATCACCCGGGCGGAGTTGCGCAGGTCCTCGATGGTCTCGAACAGCGGCACGATGTTCACCGCGCTCGACCCGGCGGGGTCGACGAGGCCCACCTCCTTCAGCAGGAGCGCCAGCTCCAGCATGTCGGAGACGCCCTCGGCCTTGGAGATGATGCAGGTCTGGATCGCCTCCGGCCCGTAGATGCGGTGGATGCGGGCGCAGGTGCGCAGCATCTCCATCTCGCCCAGCGTCTCCTCGGAATAGCGGGCGAAGGGCGAGGTGAGCGGGCGCGCCGTGGTCAGCTCGCGCAGCAGCAGCGCCACGCGGGTGCCTTCCGGCAGCGCCTTGTAGTTGGTGCCGGGCGCGGCGACCTCGAACAGCTCGGCGATGCAGCGCTCGTGCACGTCGGAGTTCTGCCGGGAATCCAGGATGGCGAGGTGGAAGCCGAAGCAGTCCACCGCCCGGCGCAGCGCCCGCAGCCGGCCGCGCGCGATCGGGGTGGAGCGGTGCAGCCGCAGCGAACGGTCGATGACGTCGAGATCGTGCTTCAGCTCGGCGGCGGAGGCATAGGGCGGCACCGCCGGGCGGCTGGCCACGCCGACGAGATCGGCCACTTCCAGGCGGAAGGCGGTCGCCTTCAGCCGCTCGGAGATGATGGTGGACGCCACGCGATAGGGCTCGTTGCGGCGGTTCTGCGAGAGCTGCGGCGCGGCATCCATCAGCGCCAGCAGCTCGTCCGACACCTGCACCCGGATGGTGCTGATCGACAGCTCCGAACCGAGCCCGCTCAGCTCGTCGAGGTAGAAGCGCAGGGCGGTCGCGCTCTGCAGCCGCATGGTCTGGGCGGTCACGTCGGCGGTGACGAAGGGGTTGCCGTCGCGGTCGCCGCCGATCCAGCTTCCCACCCGCAGGAACGAGCCGATCTCGCCGCCCTTGGCCTCCTCGCCCTCGATGGCGGCGAGCTTGTCCTCAAGCGCAGCATAGATGCGGGGAAGCTGGCGCAGGAAGGTGTAGTCGTAATAGGCGAGGCCGTTGTTCACCTCGTCGAGCACCGAGAGCTTGGTCTTGCGCAGCAGGTTGGTCTGCCACAGCGTCAGCACCCGGCAGCGCAGCTCCTCGGCGATGGTCTCGAGGTCTTCCGGGGTCGGGTCGAGCCGTGCCCGCTCCGCCAGAAGCTCGGCGATGCGCATTTCGTGGTTCAGGGTGGAGCGGCGCCGTACCTCGGTGGGGTGCGCGGTCAGCACCGGGCTCGCCAGCGCGGTCGCGAAGAACTTGCGCAGTTCGGCCGGGGAAATGCCCGCCTGCTGCGCATGGTCGAGCGCGTTGGCGATGGTGCCGCGGGCATTGTGCCCGCCGGCGGCCTGGGCGCGGGCGCGGCGCAGATTGTGCTGGTCCTCGGCGATGTTGGCGAGGTGGGAGAAATAGCTGAAGGCGCGGACGATGGTGATGGTCTGGTCCGGCGGCAGCGAGGCGAGGATGGTCTCCAGCTCGCTGCGGGCGGTTTCGTCCTCTTCCCGGTGGAAACGCGTGGAGACGCGGCGAATCCGCTCCACGATATCGAAGATCGCTTCGCCTTCCTGGTCGCGCAGCGTGTCGCCGAGCACCCGGCCGAGCATGCGGATCTCGTCGCGCAGCGAGAGATCGGGGTCGCCGTGGGTATCCGCTTCCGGGTGGGACGCGGCGATGGAGAGGGCAAGGGACATGGCTCGGATTCTCCGCTGATACCCCGCAACTTAGCAATTAGTATGCCGCCCGGGACACCCCTGCCGTTGCGCCATGAACCGAAAAAAGCCCCGGCTTTTCCCCTGTTCGCCGCGTCGCCGCCGCGAAGCTGAACGGATCTGCCCCGAATATGAACGACAGGCTCAGGCAGGGTTCAGCTGCAAGGCTGCATTGTCGACAGGCTCGCGGCGTTCCGCGGGTCTGCCGGGTCCCGCCCGGAGCTTTTCGAGCCTGCGCGTATAAGGAAGCCGAACATGATCACGCCCCCCCATCGCGGCGACAAGACGCCGGCGGCGCCGCGCCCGACCCGCAGCGCCGGCCGCGGCGCCGCCGCGGACGCCACGGAGCGCGGCGCCGGCCACCCGGCCACCCGCGCGGTGCCCGACGGCTCGATTGCCGCGCTGGAATCCCGCCTCGGCTGCTGATCACGCCGATGTGGGCGGCCTTCGCCCGCCGGCGGGATGACAAAGCCTCCCGGCCACCCCATATGACATGACGTAACGGCATATTGCCGTGGCCCCGCAGCGCGCGACCGACGCGGCTGCCTGTCCTGTCAGGGTGTGAGTGATGCTTCGTAGCCTTTCTTCCCGCTCGGCGTTCCGCGCCGCCCTCGCCGCGCTGATCCTCGGCGTCGGCACGATGGTGGCGGTCGATTTCGCGGAGGCCCGCGTCAGCCGCGGCGGAAGCATCGGCAGCCGCGGTTCGCGCACGTGGTCGACCCCGGCGCCGACCCCCACTTCTCCCACCGCGCAGCCGATGCAGCGTTCCGCGACGCCCTCCACCGGCCCGCAGAACCCGGCGGGCGTCACCGCCCCCGCCACAGCGGCGGGCGCCGCCCGCGGCGGCTTCTTCAGTCGCCCCGGCTTCATGGGCGGGCTGATGGGCGGCCTGCTCGGCGCCGGCCTGTTCGGCCTGCTGATGGGCGGCGGCTTCTTCTCCGGCCTCGGCAGCCTCGCCGGCCTGCTCGGCCTGCTGCTGCAGGCGGTGCTTATCTTCTTCGTGGTGCGCCTCGTCATGGGCTGGCTGCGCAACCACAACAGCCAGCCGGCCTATGCCGGCGGCCCCCGCCCGGACGCGATGGCCCGCGACGAGGTCCGCCCGGAAACGGGGCCGGTCGCGGCCGGCGGCGGCTCCGGCCTGCCGCGCTTCGGCTTCGACACCGGGCCGCGCGGCAAGCCGCTGAAGCTGGCCGGCGCCGATTTCGACATGTTCGAGAGCCTGCTCGGCGAGGTTCAGGCCGCCTATGGCCGCGACGACCGCCGCGCGCTGGACCGGCTGCTGACGCCGGAAATGGCGGGCTATATCGGCGAGGAGCTGGACGACATGGAGCGGCGCGGCCTCGAAAACCGCCTCTCCGACATCAAGCTGCTGCAGGGCGACCTCTCCGAGGCCTGGACCGAGGACGGCCGCGACTACGCCACCGTCGCCATGCGCTACGCGCTCAAGGACGCCATGGTGGAGCGCTCCAGCGGCCGGGTGGTGGAAGGCGACGCCGACACCCTCACCCAGGCGACCGAGCTGTGGACCTTCGTGCGCCCGGCGGGCGGCGGCGAATGGAAGGTGAGCGCGATCCAGCAGAGCTGATCGCCACCCGGGAAACCGGGGTCGATGAAACCGGAAAGCCGGCGCGGCGCCCGCCCGCCGGCTTTTTCGCGCCGGCACGGTGTCGCCCCGCATCTCCGCTGTCTCAGCGCGGTTTGCGCAGGCGCAAGACAGCGGCCATCCGGCTGACGCATGATGGCGCCCTCAACAAGGTGGCGGATCGAACCGCCCCGCAGGAGGAAACGCCCCATGCCCATCACCACCGCAACCACCACATCCGCCTCTGCCGCCTGCCGGCGGCGCGCCCGCCTCGCCCGGCGCATCGGCGCCCTCGCCGCCGCGGCGCTGGCCCTGCTGGCCCCGGCGGCGCAGGCCTGCACCTCCTTCCTCATCCGGGCGCAGGATGGCGGGCTGGTCTATGGCCGGACGCTGGAGTTCGGCCGGTCGCTGCGCTCGCAGCTCATCGTCATCCCCCGCAAGCTGACCTATGCCGCCACCGGCCCCGACGGCACCCCCGGCGCCGGCCTGACCTGGACCGGCAAATATGGCGCGATCGGCGCCAACGGGCTCGGCATGAAGATCCTCGTCGACGGGGTGAACGAGAAGGGCCTCGGCGGCGGCATGCTCTATCTGCCGGGCCTTGCCCATTACCAGGACGTGGCGCCCGGTGAGGCGAAGAACTCCATCGCCGCCTTCGAGCTGCTGAGCTGGATGCTGACCAACTTCGCGACCGTCGACGAGGTGCGCGCCGCCCTGCCCGGCATCCGGGTGAGCAACGCGCCGCAGGTGGATTTCGGCACCGCGCCGCCGCTGCACGTCACCCTGCACGACGCCGGCGGCAACAGCCTCGTGGTGGAATATGTCGGCGGCCAGCTCGCCATGTACGACAACCCCACCGGGGTGATGACCAACGCCCCCGCCTTTCCCTTCCACCTCGCCAATCTCGGCCAGTACGGCAATCTCTCGGCGGTGGAGCCGCCGCCGCGCAAGATCGGCGATCTCGTCATCGCCCAGCCCAGCACCGGCGCCGGGCTGCACGGCATTCCCGGCGATTTCCTCTCGCCCTCGCGCTTCGTGCGCGCCTTCTTCTACGTGCAGAACCTGCCGCCGCTGCCCACGTCGCTCGACGCGATGAAGGCGGCGCGGCACATCCTCAACAATTTTGACATCCCGCCCGGCGCGGTGGTGACCACGGCGGGCGGCACGGCGGGCGGCGGCGTCGCCGGGTTCGAGACGACGGAATGGTCGGCGGTGGCGGACCTCAAGAACGGCGTCTACGCCCTGTGGAACTACGACAACCCCACCCCGCGCACGCTCGACCTCCACGCCGTCGATCTCGACGCCGCCGAGGCCCGGCTCATCCCGATCGACCAGAAGCCGGAGGTGATCGACCTCTCGCGGTGAGGGCGGCACGGCATCTTTACAGCCGGCAGCTCACCCTTCTAGCGTGCAGGATATATCTCCTGCACGCGAGCGCGCCATGTCACCGCCCCGGACCATCCACAGCGAGCCCGTCGGAAAGAAGGAACTCAGGGTGGTTCTGGACGGAGCGGTTTATCGTGGGCTGGTCATTGTCGGTGGCCAGTCCCGAGAGGTGGTCACCGGGACCGATCCGGCCGAGGTGCGGACCGAGCTGAAGCGCCGGGCCGGTACGGCGCAGCCCGGCTATATCGGCTGGGGCGGCGCCATCAACCGGTTCCGGCAGTTCTTCCCGAATGGCATGGCGTCGGAAGGCTATCTGGACCGAGAAGGCAGCTACAAGCGGGAAGCCCGCCTTACGCTGCTCGCGGCGGCGCCGCTGGAAGCGGCGGCCGCCGGCAGGAGCCGCGGCGACGCGCTCCTCAGACCTTTTCAGCGCACCAATCTGCTGTTCCCGCAGGAAGCCATGCGGGTGAAGGACCTGCTGCTGGGTCCGCTGGGGAGCCGCTTTGCCGAGGCCGCCGCCCGCTTCACCCTCGCGCCGACGAACGAGGGCCTGCGCGCCATGACCGATCTGGCCCGCACCCACAACGCCGCCACCTGGCCGATCCTCACCTATCTGCCCTTCCTGTGGGACCCGGAACGGCACATGTTCCTGAAGCCGGAGGTCACCCGGTCGCTCGCCGAACGCGTCGGGCACATCCTTGCCGACGTGTACCAGTCGCCTCCCGACTTCGCGACCTATGAGGCGCTGCTCGACCTCGCCGGCGCGATACGCCGCCATATCGCGGAACTGGAACCCGAGGACGGCATCGACGTCCAGAGCTTCATCTGGGTCGCGGGCGGCGGCTACAAGGACGACGACGGCGTCTATCCCTGACGCGCCCTCAGACGGAGGGCGGCCCCAGCGGGTCGGGGCCGTAGTCGTTCGGCCCCGGCGTGCCGCGGAACATGAACCAGACCGTCACCACCAGGGTGCCGATGCCGGTCAGCGCCAGCAGCAGCCACCAGCCGGCGCGGCCGAGATCGTGGAAGCGGCGCACCGAAAGGGCGAGGGACGGCAGGATCAGCAGCAGGCCGATCAGCGTCGAGATCGGCGTGAAGACGTGCAGCTCGCCATATACCAGCAGCGACCACGGCCCGAACAGCAGCGTGTCGAGCAGGCCGGTGACCCAGTTCAGCAGCACGCTGAACACCACCCACCACCAATATTCCGACCGCGGCGCCCGCCCGTCGAACGTCGCGTATTTCCCCAGCACGCTGGAGACCGCCTGCGTGAAACCCATGAAACGCCCCTGCCCCGCCCGCTCACATCGAGCGGACACCGGAGTCTAGCGGCGGGTAACCTACCGGAAAACCGTATCGGGGTAGTGCCCGCGGCGGCGACCCCGCCGCCTCACCGCTTCGGCGGCCGGCGGCCGCCCTTGCGGTAGCCCTTGGTCATCGGGTCCGGCCGCTCGGGCCGGGTCCAGCCGTCGGCGCCGAGCGGCTCGGCGCGGTCGGTGCCGGGGCCCATGTCGTCGAGCGAGGGCTTCATGACGCGGGAGGGCGGCAGCGGCAGACCGTCCTCGGGGTCGTAGAGCGCCTGCGCCTCGTCGGCCCGCGCCGCGGCGCTGGAGGAGACATGGCCGGGCGAGGAGCGCGGCCCGCCCGCACGGCCGGCCGGCTTGCCCGCGCGGCCCTTCGGCTTGCCGGCCTCGGCTTCCGGCAGGTTGGCGGCGCGGCCATAGCGCCGCTCGCCGCGATAGCCGCCGGTGCGGTCGTCGATCGATTCCTGCCGCGCCATCGGGTCATCGGAAACGGCGAGCTCGGTGGCCTGAAGCCGCTTGATCTCGTCGCGCAGCCGCGCCGCGGTCTCGAAGTCGAGATCGGCCGCCGCCGCGCGCATGCGCTTCTCGAGGTCGGCGATCACCGCCGCGAGATTGTGGCCATAGGCGGCGGGCGCCTCCGCCATGCCGCTGTCGACCTGGACATGGTCGCGCTCATAGACGCTGTTGAGGATGTCGCCGATCGCCTTTTTCACGCTTTCCGGGGTGATGCCGTGCTCGGCGTTCCAGGCGAGCTGCTTGGTGCGGCGGCGCTCGGTCTCGGCCATCGCCCGCTCCATCGAGCCGGTGACGTGGTCGGCATAGAGCACCACGCGGCCATCGACATTGCGGGCGGCGCGGCCGATGGTCTGCACCAGCGAGGTCTCCGAGCGCAGGAAGCCCTCCTTGTCGGCGTCGAGGATCGCCACCAGCCCGCATTCGGGAATGTCGAGCCCCTCGCGCAGCAGGTTGATGCCGATCAGCACGTCGAAGGCGCCGAGCCGGAGGTCGCGGATGATCTCGATGCGCTCGATCGTGTCGATGTCCGAATGCATGTAGCGCACGCGGATGCCGTTCTCGTGGAGATATTCGGTGAGGTCTTCGGCCATGCGCTTGGTCAGCACGGTGACCAGCGAGCGGTAGCCCTTGGCCGCGGCGGCGCGCACCTCGCCGAGGAGGTCGTCGACCTGGGTGCGGGCCGGGCGCACCTCGACCGGCGGGTCGATCAGCCCGGTGGGGCGGATCACCTGCTCGACGAAGACGCCGCCGGTGCGCTCCATCTCCCACGGCCCGGGGGTGGCGGAGACGTGGACGGTCTGCGGCCGCATCGCCTCCCATTCCTCGAAGCGCAGCGGGCGGTTGTCCATGCAGCTCGGCAGGCGGAAGCCATATTCCGCCAGCGTCGCCTTGCGGCGGAAGTCGCCCCGGTACATCGCGCCGATCTGCGGCACGGTGACATGGCTCTCGTCGACGAAGATCAGCGCGTTGTCCGGCACATATTCGAACAGCGTCGGCGGCGGCTCGCCCGGCAGACGCCCGGTGAGCCAGCGCGAATAGTTCTCGATGCCGGCGCAGCTTCCCGTCGCCTCCATCATCTCGAGGTCGAAGGTGGTGCGCTGCTCCAGCCGCTGGGCCTCCAGAAAGCGGCCCATGGCGTTCAGCTCGTCCAGCCGCTGCTTCAGCTCGGCCTTGATGCCGTTGGTGGCCTGGATCAGGGTCGGGCGCGGCGTCACATAGTGGGAATTGGCGTAGAGCTTGACGAATTTCAGCTCCTGCGACTTCTGCCCGGTGAGGGGATCGAACTCCTGGATGCTTTCCACCTCGTCGCCGAACAGCGAGATGCGCCACGCCCGGTCCTCGTAATGGGCGGGAAACACCTCGATGACATCGCCGCGCACGCGGAAGGTGCCGCGGCCGAAATCGCCCTGGATGCGCTTGTACTGCAGCGCGACGAGATCGGCGAGAAGCTGGCGCTGGTCCAGCCGCTCGCCCACCTCCACCTTCAGCGTCATCGAGGAATAGGTCTCGACCGAGCCGATACCGTAGATGCAGGACACCGAGGCGACGATGATGACATCGTCGCGCTCCAGCAGCGAGCGCGTGGCCGAGTGGCGCATGCGGTCGATCTGCTCGTTGATCGAGGATTCCTTCTCGATATAGGTGTCGGTGCGCGGAACATAGGCTTCCGGCTGATAGTAATCGTAATAGGAAACGAAGTATTCCACCGCGTTGTCGGGGAAGAAGCTCTTGAACTCGCCATAGAGCTGGGCGGCCAGCGTCTTGTTCGGCGCCAGCACCAGCGCCGGCCGCTGCAGCCGCTCGATGACATTGGCCATGGTGAAGGTCTTGCCGGAGCCGGTGACGCCGAGCAGCACCTGGTCGCGCTCGCCCTGCCGGGCGGCGGCGGTCAGTTCCTCGATCGCCTGCGGCTGGTCGCCGCTCGGGGTGTAGTCGGACTTGATGACGAACTTCACCCCGCCTTCGGATTTCTCCGGCCGGGCGGGGCGGTGCGGCGCCCAGAGCCGGCCGTCGACTTCCGGCCGGCCGCCTTCGATGAGGGCGGAGAGAGCGGCGACGGTCGCCGAGGCGCCCGAGGTCGGCGCCACGCCGAGCTTCTCGGCGAGCGAGGGGTCGAGGGTCGCGGTGGGTGCGGGCTCGAAGGCGCGCTGCGAGCGCTCTCCGAATCCGCCGGGGCGTGCGGCTTTGGCCATGGCGCCAATATGGGATGCGGCGGGCGCGGGGGGAAGAGCCGCGCGGCGGCTTCCCGCGCCGGAAGCGCCCGTCCCGCCCGGTGACGTCCTCCCGTAAGGGAAGGTCCACCCGCCTCAGAAGAAGTCGAACGGGCCGGGGAAGCGGCCGATCGGGACGAGATGCGTCACCAGCCCCGCGCCGGGACGCCAGTGGTGCAGCAGGAAGGCCGGCGGCTCCACGAAGGAGGCCGGCTCCGCCCCCGGCCGCAGCCGCAGCGCGATGGCGGTGGCGGTGCTCGGCGCCGTCAGCAGCAGCGTGCCGGCGAAGCGGGCCTGCAGGAAGCGGTGGACATGGCCGCACAGCACCCGCTCGACCTGGGGGTGGCGGGCGATCACCGCCGCCAGCCGCGCCCCGCCCCGGCAGTTATAGGCGTCGATGGCGTCTATCCCGCTCAGGATCGGCGGCTGGTGCATCATCACCAGCGTCGGCCGCTCCGGCGCCGCGGCCAGCGTGGCGTCGAGCCAGCCGCAGGCGGCGGCATCCGCCTCGCCATGGTGCTCGCCCGGCACGGTGATGTCGAAGCCGACGAGGCGCAGCGGCCCGACATCGCGCACCAGATGCAGCGGCCCCTCGGCCGGCAGTCCCATGCGCCCGGCGAAGGCGGCGCGAAACGGCTCGCGCGCGTCGTGATTGCCGGGAATGGCGAGAAGGGGCGGCCCGACGCGGTCCAGCATCGCCCGCGCGGCGGCATAGTCCGCCACCGTCCCCTCCTCCACGACGTCGCCGGACAGCAGCACGAGGTCCGGCTGGGGGTCGAGCGCCGCCAGCGTCGCCAGCGCCGCCTCGAACAGGGCGTTGGAATCGACGACGCCCTGATAGAGCACGCCGGGCAGGCACAGATGCGGATCGGAAAGCTGGGCGATGAGCATGGCGCCGCCATTTCGTCAGGGGCCCCTCTCATGGCGCCGCAACCGCCGCCGGGCAAGAGGCGGCCGGAAGAGGCAGCCGGGTGGGCTCGCCGGAACGGGGAGCGGCGGCGGAGCGGCCGCCCTCCCGGCTGGCAACCAACCATGCGCGCATATAATCTAGGCATCACCTCCGAAAAACGGGCGGTGAACGCCGGCCGTGGTGGGCAGAGGCTGGGCTCAAGGCCGCGGAAACCGGGGTTTCCGGCAAGGCAAGCTCTGGCACGCCCGATGCATACACCAATGTATGCAACAGGCTTTTGCCCGCGCCGGAGAGCCCGCCATGACCCGAACCGACGCCCGCGCCGTCCTCGCCGCCGAACCCGCGGCGCTCACCTTCGATCCCGCGCGCACCGCGCTGGTCATCATCGACATGCAGCGCGACTTCCTCGAGCCCGGCGGCTTCGGCGAGACGCTCGGCAACGACGTCTCGCTGCTGCAGGCGGCGGTGGTGCCGTGCCAGCGGGCGCTGTCCGCCGCGCGCGCCGCCGGCATGCTGGTGATCCACACCCGCGAGGGCCACCGCCCCGACATGGCGGACGCTCCGCCCGCCAAGGTGGAGCGCGGCGCGCCCACCGCGCGCATCGGCTGCGCCGGGCCGATGGGCCGCATCCTCATCCGCGGCGAGGCCGGCCACGACATCATTCCCGCGCTCTACCCGGTCGAGGGCGAGCCCGTGCTCGACAAGCCGGGCAAGGGCGCCTTCTACCAGACCGACCTCGAGCTGATCCTGAAGAACCGCGGCGTCGACACGCTGCTGGTCTGCGGCGTCACCACCGAGGTCTGCGTCCACACCACCATCCGCGAGGGCAATGACCGCGGCTATCGCTGCGTCGCCCTCGCCGATTGCTGCGCCTCCTATTTCCCGGAGTTCCACCGCGTCGGCCTCGAGATGATCAAGGCCCAGGGCGGCATCTTCGGCTGGGTGTCGAATTCCCATGCCTTCGTCGGGGCGCTCGCCGCCGTGGCGAAGGCGGCCTGATCCGCCCGTTCTGCCTGCGCGTGAGCGTCCACCCACACCATCAACGCCTCGCTCCAAGGGGATGACCGCATGAGCGCCGCCGACATGACTCCCATCTCGCCGAGCCGCACCGGCATGAGGCCGGCGCTCTGGACCAAGGGCGACTGGAACGCCCTGTTCGGCTTCGGCACCAACATCCTCGTCAACATGCTGGTGCTGACGGGGCTGCTGCAGTTCGTGCTGAAGATGCCGCCGGAGATCGTGTTCGGCCGCATCCTGCCGGCGGTGGGGCTGATGATGTTCCTCTCCACCGCCTACTACGCCTTCCTCGCCTACCAGCTCGCGAAGAAGACCGGGCGCGACGACGTCTGCGCCCTGCCCTCCGGCATTTCGGTGCCGCACATGTTCGTGGTGGTGTTCGTCATCATGCTGCCGATCGCCTCCACCACCGGCGACCCGGTGAAGGGCTGGGAGGCGGGGCTGGTCTGGGTGTTCTTCCAGAGCTTCATCCTGATGATCGGCGGCTTCGTCGCGCCCTATATCCGCCGCATCACCCCGCGCGCCGCGCTGCTCGGCACGCTGGCGGGCGTCTCCATCGCCTTCATCGCCATGCGCCCGGCCTTCGAGATCTTCATGACCCCGGTCATCGGCCTCACCTGCCTCGCCATCATCCTGGCGAGCTGGTTCGGCGGGGTGCGCTATCCCAAGGGCATTCCCGCCGGGCTCATCGCCATCGCGGTGGGCATGGTCATCGCCTGGGGCTCCAACGCGGTGGGGCTGAACTATGGCGGCATGAGCCTCGACAAGCTCGCCGCCTCGCTGGCCAATTTCGGCTTCTCGGTGCCGCTGCCGGCGGTGGGCCACGTCTTCTCCGGCTTCACCTATCTCGGCGTCATCCTCGTCACCGCCATTCCCTTCGGCATCTACGATCTGGTCGAGGCGATGGACAATGTGGAGAGCGCGGAGGCGGCGGGCGACCATTTCCCCACCACCCGCGTGCTCACCGCCGACGGCGTCATCAGCCTCATCGGCTGCCTGATGGGCAATCCCTTCATCAACGCGGTCTATATCGGCCACCCCGGCTGGAAGTCGATGGGCGGGCGCATCGGCTATTCGCTGGGCACCGGGCTGGTGGTGATCCTGCTGTCCTGGTTCGGCATCATCGCGGTGCTGCTGGCGCTGATCCCGGTGGTCGCGATCTCGCCGATCCTGCTCTATATCGGCATGCTCATCGGCGCGCAGGCGTTCCAGACCACGCCGTCCCGCCATGCCCCGGCCATCGTGCTGGCGCTCTCGCCGCATCTGGCGGCCTGGGCCAAGCTGCTGATCGACAATTCGCTGACGCTGGCCGGCACCTCGGCCCACGCCATCGGGCTGGAGAAGATGGCGGGCATCGGCGTGCTGTATCACGGGCTGGAGATCATGGGCGGCGGCGCCATCCTGGTCGGGCTGGTGCTCGGCGCCATCGCGGTGTTCGTGATCGACCGCAAATTCGTGGCGGCCGCCGGCTTCGCGCTGGCGGGCTCGGTGCTCACCTTCTTCGGCTTCATGCATGGCGAGATGGTCGGCATCGCCGTCACCCCCGGCGTCTCGCTGGCCTATGTGATGGTCGCCGGCTTCCTGCTGCTCTGCGCGCGCTACGCCGTGCCGGCGACCAGCGGCGCCGGGCTGATGGCCGAAGGCGCCCACGCCGCCCCGGCGGAGTGATGAGGCCGGCCGGCGGTGAGGCCCGCCGCGCCTTTCACGGACGGAGAGGCCCTTCGGGGCCTCTTTTCCGTTGGCCGCCGCGCTTTTCCGTTGGCATCTCCCCCGCCGCCGCGCCGCCCGGCTGACACCGCCCGAGAGGGGTGAGATAGTCGCGCGCCCCGCCTTGCCCGCTCTCCCCCGACCCGAGGATTCCGCATGACCACCGAGGCGCCGACCGCGAGCCCCTTCCTGCTGCGCTTCGACCTGACGCGCCTCGGTCCGCCGGAGGAAACCGCCCCCGCCGCCGACCGGCTGGTGGCGGGCGATCCGCGCCACACCACCTGGAACCTCGAGACCCTGCCGGACAACGCGCTTTATGCCGGGGTCTGGCAGTCCACCCCCGGCTCCTGGCGGGTGGATTATGAGGAATGGGAGTTCTGCTGCTTCCTTGAGGGCGTCTCCATCCTGCACGAGGAAGGCCGCCCCCCGGTCCGCCTCGCCGCCGGCGACAGCTTCGTGCTGCGGCCCGGCTTCAAGGGCGTGTGGGAAGTCGTTGAAACGACTCGCAAGCTCTACGTCATCCGGCTGATCTGACGCCGGCCACCGCTCCGCCGCCGCGCCGACCTCGCCTCCGCGCGGGGCGGCGCCCTCACGTCGAAGGCGCGGCGGAATCGCCCTGTCAGCCGCCGCCGCCAAGGCCCTGCGCGGACGCGGGAAACCGGGGACAACGCCCGCCCGGGGGAGGCGTCAGCCGCACCCGTCCGTGCCCTGCGCGCCTGTCATGCCGCCGTCAGCTTCCGCGCGCCGGCCGGACCCGGCGTGGCAGCCGGCCACCGCAAGGGCCGGCACCGACTCCGCAATCCGCCGCGCGGCGGGCCTAATGCCCGGCCTGCTCGTCGCAGGTCACGGCCATGGCGTGCAGCGCGTTCTTGGGAATATCCTCCGAGCCATAGGCCTTCTTCGCCTTCACCATGCAGGCGTGATAGGCCTGCTGGGCCTCCGGCGACCGGGTTTTGGCGGAGATATTGTTGTTGCCGCCGGCAAAAGCCGCGGTGCTGCAGGCCATGACGGCCGCCATAGCGAGAACGAGACGCGTCGACATCAGCGCACCCCCTGTTGCCCCGCCATCATACCACCGCGAATCCGGCGCGACATCTGGCTTTGCGGCCTTCCGGTGGGGCAGACGCAGGCGGTCGGTGGGGCGGCGGGACACGCCGCCACGGGCCGCCGCGACGGCGCCCCTCCGGGTGGCGCGCACCCGCCACCGCCCTGGTGCCGTATCGGCCGGTCGACGCGGGCCGGTGGCGACAGGCCCTCGCTGCAGGTATCAGAAAATTATCCTAGACAATCGTCCTATTCTTAAGGCATCCTTGGCTCATCTGTCCCCGCCGAAGGGACGTTCCGGAGCGACCGGGGCGTGGGACGGGCGCGGTGGCCGTGGCGGAGGGAGTAACGCACCCGAGGTCGCGGCGGCCCAAGCCGG
>NZ_JAHBGE010000002.1 GCF_018390635.1 Ancylobacter lacus
ACGGTGGCCGGATAATGATTGGAATAGGTGGCCGGTTACGTCGGAATCCGCAGCCTGACCGACAATCATCATGCGCACCACGCGCTTTCGGTCGCAACGACACATGTGCATGTGAACCGGGAGAATTGCCTGGAGGTCTCGATTCTTTCCGGTACGGCCGGAGACCTTCGGAGATTCGCTGACAGCGTGATCAGCCAAAGGGGGGTGCGTTACGGCAGCCTCCATATAATGCCTATAGCGCCCGATCCGGGGCACGGTCCCCATAACCACCCGCACGATCATGACCATGGGCACGGAAGGGCAGATCGAAGGTGAAATGCCTATTGTCTAGGCAGTTGGGTGAGCGGCGTGGAATGTAGCGAAGTATGATCTTTTTCAGTTTAATCATACTATCGGTCATGCTAGCCATTGAGCCTTAGCCGCTGCAGCCAGCGGGATCGTTCCAGATTTGGTTTCATACGCCTTTCTTGGGCGCGACTTGTCGCGTCCCGACGATCTCGCATGCGCGCTCGGCAAACGGGGTCGAATAGGAAAGGACACGGGCCTTGCATCTCGGTAAGCGTCGTCCTCAGGCCACGTTACTGAGGGTGGGCTTGGTGGGATAGGC
>NZ_JAHBGE010000019.1 GCF_018390635.1 Ancylobacter lacus
AGATGGTGTCGGCGCCGCTATTGGGCTCGAACACGAAGGTGTCGTTGCCGCCGGTCACCTTGGCGCCGGCAGGGATGGAGCTGGAGACGTCGCCAGAGAGCCCGTCATTGCCGGTACCGCCGTCGAGCCGGTCGTTGCCGCAGGTCAGCGTCGCCTTGGCCGTCACGAGGGCGGTGTCGCCGATCAGCGTGTCGCCGCCGGCGCCGCCATAGAGCCAGTCATTCCCGCCGATGATCTGGGTGGGATTTGAGCTGCTGCCCGCCGTGGCGAAGTCGCCGTAAAGAACGTCGCTGCCGTCATCGCCATACAGGGTGTCGCTGCCGCCGGTCGCTTTTGCGCCGGTTCCGGAGGTGGCCGCATTACTGCCGTCTCCATAGATCGTATCCAGCCCGCCCCGGCCATAGATCGTGTCGTTGCCGCCGGTGAAGGTCGCGCCGGCTCCACCTGCCATAGAATAGCCGTCGCCATAGAGGCCATTATTGCCGTCACTGCCGTAAAGGGTGTCGTTGCCGCACAGGATGATATCGCTGGCGTAGATGCCGAGCGAAGCGCCCTCGCCGTAAAGGGTGTCGGTTTCGGTGCCGTTGGTGGTGGCGTCATAGGCGTAGAGGATATCGTTGCCCCCGATCGCGGTCACGCCGGTGGCGCCGCCCAAAGCGCCGTCGCCATAGATGTTGTCGGCGCCGGCCTTGCCATAAATGACGTCGTCGCCGCAGGTCACCTGCGAATCGGCGGCGGTGCCCAGCGTGCTCCCTTCGCCATAGAGGTTGTCGCCGCTGCCGTTGTCGGTGATGGTGTCGTTGCCGCCCTTGGCCCAGGTCAGGGTGCCATCGCCATAGACGGCGGTGCCGGCGGTGGCGGCGGAGAGATCGATGATGTCGTTGCCGGCCTGCACCGTGTCGGTGGAGGACGTCCCCGTTATGACCTGGCTGTCGCCATAGACCGTCGTCAGCCTGCTGCCGGCGGTCCAGATCACGTCATTGCCGAGCCCGCCCAAGACCGTGACGGTGGTGCCGGGGTTGTATTCGTTGCCGGCATTGGCGGCGCGGACGGTGAAGTCCATGATGTCGTCGCCCGCCCCGGCATCGAATTTGGTGAAGCCGGAAAACCGCAGCGCGTTGGTGCCGTTCAGCGTGAGGTCGTAGATGAAGGCTTCGTTCTCGT
>NZ_JAHBGE010000020.1 GCF_018390635.1 Ancylobacter lacus
CAGACTGCGCTTTCACGCCCAACCTATGAAGGTGCCGCCGGGACGACGCTTACGATGTGCTTCTCAACGTCGGTCGTTCTTCTCTGTTCCCTTTTGACATGAGAGACGATGCACGTGTTTATCCCGACGCTTTCCTGCCCGGGAAACGCCACAGAACGTTCACGGCTGAAGAAAGGGCGGAAGCTGGCGCGGCTACCGCCGGCCACCAGCCCTGCCCGAGGCGTCAGTCGGCCGCACGGGCCGAGGGCTGGCCGGAGCGGAACAGCCGGCCACGCTCGCCGATCAGCACCAGCACGAGCGCCGCACCGCCCAGCACCCCGAAGCCGACGGTGAGCGGAAGCGTGGTGCCGTCGAAATGCTGTCCCAGCGCAAAGCCCAGCAGAGCGCCGCCCACGGTGCTGACGAAGCCGATGAGGGACGAGGCGGTGCCTGCGACATGCCCCACGGGCTCCATCGCAATGGCGTTGAAGTTCGATGCCATTAGGCCGAAGCAGAACATCATCCCGGACTGCAGCACCGCGAAGACCCACAGCGTCTCATATCCGGTCACAGCCGCGATGCCGTGAACCACGGCGACGAGGATGAAGCCCAGCAAGGCGGTGTGGGACACCCGCCTCATGCCCAGCCGTCCGACGATGCGGGCGTTGAGCAGCGACGACAGCGCCATGAAGAACGCGATCAGCGCGAACACCGTGGTGAAGAGGTGCGGCGCGCGGAAGGCATCGGCAAAAATCTGCTGGGCGGAATTGATGAAGCCGAAAAGGCATCCCATCGCCATCGTCATGGCCAGCGAATAGAATACCGTCACCCGGTTGCCCAGCACGGTGCCGGCGGCATGGCGGATGCCGGCCAGCGAGATGGGTGTTCTGTCTTCCGGGTGCAGCGTCTCCGGCAGCTTGAGCAGCACCCAGCTCAGCGTCACCACGCCGAAGAGCACCAGCAGACCGAAGATACCGCGCCAGGGCGCGAACAGCAGGATCAGCTGTCCGATGCTCGGGGCGAGAATGGGCACCGCCAGGAACACGATGAAGGCCAGCGACATCACCCGCGCCATCTGTCGGCCGGAATAGCAGTCCCGCACGATCGAGGTGGCGAGCACGCGGGTCGCCGCGGCGCCGACGCCCTGCAGCACCCGCGCCACCATCATCACCGCGAAGCTCGGCGCGAACATCGCTGCGATGGAGGCGACGGTGTAGAGCACCAGGCCGAAGATCAGCACGGGGCGCCGGCCATAACGGTCGGACAAGGTGCCGTAAACGATCTGAGCGCCGCCGAAGCCCAGGAGATAGGCGGTGACGACGAGCTGGACGTGGTTTCCCGCCTCGATGCCGAGCGCGGCACCGATGCCGGGCAGCGCCGGGAGCATCGAATCGATCGCCATGGCGTTGGTCGCCATCAGCGAGGCGATGAACGCCACGAAGACACCAAACGACATGCCATGAAGGGGGACCGCCTCGGTGGCGGCGGAGGGCGAAGCGGAGGCAGGATCGGACATGACGACTTTCGGGAAGGCTGGGGCGGAAGACGGCGCAGCGGGCGGAGCGCGTTATGCCCCAATTCCCCGCCGATCCCTACCCCCGACATTGCGAATGAATGCGTGCACTGCCGCAAGGCCGGCTCGCCCCCGGCGGCGGCGCTACCTATATGCCAGCAGAACCGTCCGCTTCGACTGGAGAGTTTCATGACCCACCCCGCCTTCACCGCTTCCAACGTCGCCGTCGTTACCGGTGGCGCCTCAGGCATCGGCTTTGCCGCCGCCGCGCGCTTTGCCCGCATGGGTCTGCGGGTCGCGGTCGCCGACCTTCCCGGCGAGAGGCTGCAGAGCGCCGGAGCGGAGCTGGCGGCACTGGCCCCCGGTGGTGCGGGCTCGGTCATTGCCGTGCCGGCCGATGTGAGCCGCCGGGCCGATGTCGAGCGGCTGCGTGCGGAAGTGCACACTGCCTTCGGGCCACCCCAGATCGTCATGAACAATGCGGGCACCCAGCCGGGAAGCGGCATCTTCGGGCCGCTCGGCAATTGGGAGCGGGTGATCGCCACCAACCTGTGGGGCGTCATCAATGGCGCGCAGGTCTTCGCCCCCGATATGGCGGCGTCCGGAGTGCCGGGCCTCATCATCAATACCGGCTCCAAGCAGGGCATCACCACCCCGCCCGGCGATCCCGCCTATAACGTGTCCAAAGCCGGAGTGAAGGTATTCACCGAGGCTCTCCAGCACGAGCTGCGCAACCGGCCCGGCTGCCGGGTCAGCGCGCATCTGCTGATCCCCGGCTTCGTCTTCACCTCGCTTACGGCGAACGGGCGCGCCGAGAAGCCGGCCGGCGCCTGGACCGCCGAGCAGACGGTCGACTTCATGATGACGGCGCTGGAGGCCGGCGATTTCTATATCCTGTGCCCGGACAACGAGGTCGACCGCGCGCTCGACGAGCGCCGCATCCTCTGGGCCGCGGGCGACATCGTCGAGAACCGCCCCCCGCTTTCGCGCTGGCACCCGGACCATGGCGACGACTTCGCCGCCTTCGTCGCCGCCGGCCGCGCCACCACCGAAGCGGATGAGGGGTTGGAGGTCGCGGCGCTGAACGCCTCCAACGACGATTGACCGGCGCCGGCCGCGGAACCCGGTCGGCCGTTCACACCCCGATGGGCATGTGCTCGGGGCTGCGGCTGACCGCGCGGGGCGCGACGATATCCTTCCAGGTCGAGAGCGCCCGGTTCACCGCCGGGAAAGCCGGGCGCGGCACGAAGCGCCCGCGCCCGGGGCGGGGCGTATGGTTCCGCCCTTCCGCGTAGACGACCTCGCCGCGCGAGAGGGTGTAGCGCGGCAGCCCGCGCACCTCGATGCCCTCGAACACGTTGTAGTCGATGATGGATTTCTGCCGCGCGGCGGAAATCGTCTTGGACAGGCCGGGGTCCAGCACCACGAGGTCGGCATCCGCCCCCGGCAGCACCGCCCCCTTGCGCGGGTACATGTTGAGGATGCGTGCGATGTTGGTGGAGGTGACCGCGACGAACTCGTTCGGCGTCAGCCGCCCGGTCTCGACGCCCCGGGTCCACAGCATCGGCAGCCGGTCTTCCAGCCCGCCCGTCCCATTTGGAATGCGGGTGAAGTTGCCGACACCCATGCGCTTCTGCGCCGTCGTGAAGGCGCAATGGTCTGTGGCGACCACCTGGAGCGAACCGCTGGCCAGCCCCGCCCACAACCCGTCCTGGTGCGCCTTGTCGCGGAAGGGCGGCGACATCACCCGCCGTGCGGCGTGATCCCAGTCGCGGTGGCTGTAGACGCTTTCATCGAGGGTGAGATGCTGGATCAAAGGCTCGCCATAGACACGCATCCCCTTCTGCCGCGCCCGACGGATCGCTTCGTGCGCCTGCTCGCAGGAAGTGTGGACGATGTAGACCGGCACACCTGCGGCATCGGCGATCATGATGGCGCGGTTGGTCGCCTCGCCTTCCACCTCCGGCGGACGCGAGAAGGCGTGCCCCTCCGGCCCGGTGATGCCCTCGGCGAGCAGCTTCTGCTGGAGCGCGGCAACGATGTCGCCATTCTCGGCATGCACGAGCGGCAGGGCACCCAGCGCGGCGCAGCGCTGGAAGGAGGCGAACATCTGGTCGTCATTGACCATCAGCGCGCCCTTGTAGGCCATGAAGTGCTTGAAGCTGTTGATGCCCCTCGACACCACCTCGGGCATGGCGTCGAAGATGGCCCGCGACCAGCCGGTGATGCACATGTGATAGGAGTAGTCGGCGCACGCCTGGCGGGTCGCCTTCGCCTCCCACGCCGCGAGCGCGCCGATGAGGCCCTCTCCCTCCGGGATGACGAAATCCACCACCAGCGTCGTGCCGCCGGAGAGCGCGGCGAAGGTGCCGCTCTCCCAGGTCTCGGCGGCATGGGTGCCCATGAAGGGCATTTCCAGATGGGTGTGGGGATCGATGCCGCCGGGCATGACATAGGCACCGGCAGCGTCCAGCACGGTATCGCCGGAAAGGTCGGGCCCGATGGCGGCGATGGTCTCGCCCTCGATCAGCACGTCGGCTTCATAGGAGCGATCCGCGGCGACGATTGTGCCGCCCTTGATGACGACGCTCATCCGATCCTCACACGATCTCGGCGGTTTCGAGGACCGCGTGGAGCAGCACGTCGGTGCCGGCCGCGGCCCATGCGGGGGTGATGGTCTCGTCCTCATTGTGGCTGAGTCCATCGACGCAGGGGCAGAAGATCATCGCCGAAGGAACCACCCTGTTCAACCAGCAGGCGTCATGGCCGGCCCCCGAGACGATGTCGCGGTGGGTATAGCCGAGCCGGCCCGCCGCCTCGCGCACGCGCCCCACCAGCGCCGGATTGAACGCGACCGGGTCAAAACCCTGCACCTCGTCGACCGAGAAGCCGAGGCCCATCTCGGCCGCGATCGCCGCCGCGCCCTCGCGAAGCTCCGCCTCCATGGCGAGCAGAACAGCGAGGTCGGGATGACGGAAATCGACCGTGAGGACCGCCTTGCCGGGAATGATGTTGCGGGAGTTGGGATAGACGTCGAGCTTGCCGACCGCCCCCACGGCCAGCGGCGGATGGCTCCAGGCGATGCGGTCGACCAGTTCCAGGATGCGGGCCGCGCCGAGGCCGGCATTCACCCGCTTGGGCATCGGGGTCGAGCCGGTATGGGCGTCACGGCCAGTAAGGGTGATCTGGATCCAGCGCAGCCCCTGGCCGTGGGTGACAACGCCGATGTCGAGGCCCTCATCCTCAAGGATCGGCCCCTGTTCGATGTGCAGCTCGAAATAGGCATGCGCCTTGCGGGCGCCCACCGGCTCCTCGCCCTTGAACCCGATGCGCTCCAGCTCCTCGCCCAGCACCTTGCCTTCGGCATCGGTGCGGCCATAGGCGAAGGCGAGGTCGTAGACCCCGGCATAGACGCCGGAAGCCACCATGGCCGGGGCGAAGCGCGCGCCTTCCTCGTTGGTCCAGTTCACCACCTCGATCGGCCGACGGGTTCGGATGCCGAGGTCATTGAGGGTGCGCACCACCTCGAGCGCGCCGAGAACGCCGAGAACGCCGTCGAACTTGCCGCCGGTGGGCTGGGTGTCGAGATGGGAGCCCAGCATCACCGGCAACGCCTCGGGGTCGGTGCCCTCGCGACGGGCGAACATGGTGCCCAGTTCGTCGACGCCGAGGCTGAGGCCGGCCTCCTCGCACCAGCGGGCGAACAGCAGGCGGCCCTCGCGGTCGCTGTCGGTCAGGGTCTGGCGGTTGTTGCCGCCGCGCAGTCCCGGCCCGATCGTCGCCATCTCCATCAGGCTGTCCCACAGCCGTTCGCTGCGGATGCGGAGATTGTCGCTGGGCACGGGCATGTCGGAACTCCTGAGCGTCACTGCCACCGATTTGAGCGTGCCCGGCAGATTGGCAGAGGCCGACCTTCTCCGGCAAGGCGGGGGTGCCGCATTCTTCTTGCCTGCGCGCACGCCATTGGCGTGCAGATGCTCTGGCATTCAGCCGCAAATAGGTCACACTCGGTCGGGAACCGGCACGGGGCAAGGGGGACGCGGCCATGTTCGATCCGACCACGCTTGTAGGCTTTCACACCTGGCTCAGCCTGATCGGCATCGCCACCGGCATTCCGGTGGTGGCGGCGCTGCTGGCCAACCAGGTGCGGGCGGGTTGGACCGCCGCCTTTCTCATCACCGCGATCGGCACCAGCGTCACCGGCTTCCTGCTGCCCTTCACCATGGTGCTGCCGTCGCACATCGTCGGCGGCATCGCGCTGGCCGTGCTGGCCGCGGCGCTCGCGGCGCGGTTCGTTTTCCGGCTCGCCGGGCTGTGGCGCGGCATCTATGCGGCCTGCCTCGTAGCCAGCCTTTACCTGCTGGTCTTCGTGGGGGTGGCGCAGGCCTTCGCGAAGATTCCCGCGCTCAATGCCCTTGCGCCCACGCCCGCTGATCCGGCCTTCGGGGCGGCGCAGGGAGTGGTCCTGGTGCTTTTCGGCGCCATCGGCTTCCTGAGCGTGCGCCATTTCCAGCCCACGCTCCGTCCGGCGCGCTAGCGATCAAAACTTCGGCGGCTCCATGTCGAGCGGCGGCAGGTCCGCGGAGGGCAGGTTCAGCTCGATATGGGCCGGGTCGACCGTGGGGCCGCCGCCGATCCAGTAGGTTACCGATTCCGGCCACATGATCACGATGACAACGAGGATCAGCTGCATGGCGAGCCACGGAATGGCGCCCCAGTAGATCTGCGAGGTGCGGATCGAGGGCGGCGCGATGCCGCGCAGGTAGAACAGCGCGAAGCCGAAAGGCGGGTGCATGAAGGCGGTCTGCATGTTCACGCAGAGCAGGACGCCGAACCAGATGAGGTTGATGTCCAGCTTCACCGCCACCGGCACCAGCAGCGGGATGATGATGAAGGCGATTTCGAAGAAATCGAGGAAGAAGGCGATAAAGAAGACGAAGACATTGACAAAGACGAGGAAGCCGACGCGACCGCCGGGCAGCTGAGACAGCAGGTGCTCGATCCAGCGCGAACCGTCCATTCCCTGGAACACGAGACTGAACACGGTCGCGCCGATGAGGATGAACACCACCATCGCGGTGAGGCGCATGGTCGAGGCCATCGCCTGACGGATCAGCGGCCAGGTGAGACGGCGGTGCAGCGCCGCCAGCACGATGGCGCCGACCGCGCCCATGGCGCCGGCCTCCGTGGGGGTGGCGAGGCCGAGGGCCAGCGTGCCGAGCACCAGCGCGATCAGGACGATCGACGGCACCATGCCCCACAGCACCTGCCGGATCAGCGGCCAGCCCCCTTCCCCGATCGCCTCCGGCGGCAGCGGCGGCATGGAGGACGGCTTTATGAAGGAGAGCACCAGAACATAGGCGAGGAACAGCAGCACCTGCAGGATGGAGGGCCCGATCGCGCCGAGATACATGTCGCCCACCGGCTTGCCGAGCTGTTCCGCCAGCACGATCAGCACCAGGGAGGGCGGGATGAGCTGGGTGATCGTGCCGGATGCCGCGATCACGCCGGTGGCGAGCTTCTGGTCATAGCCATAGCGCATCATCACCGGCAGCGAGATCACGCCCATGGCGATCACCGAGGCGGCGACCGTGCCGGTGATCGCACCGAGGATCGCCCCCACGATGATGACGGCATAGGCAAGCCCGCCCGGTATCTTGCCGAACAGCTTGCCCGTCCCCTCCAGCAGATCCTCCGCCAGCCCGCACCGCTCCAGGATCGCGCCCATGAAGGTGAAGAACGGAATGGCAAGCAGCAGGTCGTTGGAAATGATGCCGTAGAAGCGGAATGGCAGCGCCTGCAGGAAGCTGGGGTGGAAATGGTCGGTCAGGATGCCGAGCGTGCCGAAGAACAGCCCGACCGCCACCAGCGAGAACGCCACGGGAAAGCCCGCCAGCATGAAGCAGATCATGCCGCCAAACATGAGCGGGGGCATTATGCCGTGAGAGAACATGCGCAGCTCGTCGGTTTTGCGGGAGATGAAGGGGCGCGGCGTCGGGAACGCGTTACTGCAGCGGCTTCTCGTAGTCGGTCTCGATCTCCAGCAGCCCGCGCAGCGCGGCGATGCGCTTGATCAGCTCCGAGACGCCCTGAACCGTCAGCAGCGAGAAGCCCAGCGGCAGCAACAGCTTCGCCGGCCACAGGATGAGCCCGCCCGCGTTCTGCGACACCTCGTTCGAGACGAAGGCCTGCCAGAAGAACGGCCAGCTCAACAGGGTGAGATAGATGCCCGCCGGAATCAGGATCAGCATGAAGCCAGCGGTATCAAGCCACAGCCGGCCCCGTGGCGACAGCATCATGTAGACGAGGTCGACCCGCACATGCTCGTTCATCTTCAGCGTGTAGGGCGCACCGAGCAGCACGACGGCGCCGAACAGGTACCACTGGATTTCCAGCAGTCCGTTGGTGCTGTAGCTGAAGAGATAGCGCACCGTGGCGTTGCCAGCGCTGATGAGGCAGGCGGCGAGGACGCAGTAATCCGCGATGCGGCCGAAACGTTCGTTGAACCAGTCGATGGCTCGACTGATGGCGAGCAGCGCTCCCATCCCGGCATTCCCCCCTCATAACCGCCCGGACCGTTGCATCGGCCCTGTTGCCGTATCAGCGCAAGATAGACGATCGGTGAAGCCAAGATAAGCCTTCCGACCTAAGACCTTCTGACGTGCCGGATGGTCATGCCCAAAGGTGAGATGGCGCCGAGGGCCTCGCCGACATTTCGCGGGAAACATGCTGGCCCGGTGGCGTTGTCCCCCTGCGCGACATCTCGCGCGGCACAGAAGGAGAAGCCCCATGCCCGCTCCGTCGCCAGCCAAGGACCTTCAAAATCTCGCAGCGGACGAGACCCCGCCGATTTCCGGCTCGCCCTTTCCCTCCGAGGCCAAGCTTCCGCCAAGGGACGCTCCCACCTCGCCGGACAAGGACAAGGAAAAACGCAGCGAAGCCGAGATCGACGAGACGATCGAGGACAGTTTCCCCGCCAGCGATCCGCCTTCCTACACCGGCACGACCGGCGTGAAGGCGGACGACTGAACCACAGGAGAATCGACATGAACGACGCGTATAATGGCCACAAGGGCGCCGACGGCACCTTCACCGACGACAAGAAGCCGGCCCAGCAGGGCACATCGCAGGAACAGGCGGGCGGCAAGCCACCGCGCTCCGTTCCCGCCGGCAACCCGCTGAGCAGCGGCGAACGCACCGAGCCGACCGACAAGCCGCGCTGAGCAGGGCTCAGGCAGCGGGCGGGCGTGTGAGTTCGTCGCGCCCGAACGCCGCGAACTGGGCGCGGTGGAGCCGCTGATAGAGCCCGCCACGGGCCAGCAGCTCCTCGTGCCGCCCCTCTTCGGCGATGCCCTCCGCCGTCACCACCACGATGCGGTCTGCATTGCGGATGGTGGCGAGGCGGTGGGCGATCACCAGCGTGGTGCGACCGCGCGAGAGGTCGTCCAGCGATTGCTGGATTTCCCGCTCGGTCTCGACGTCCAGCGCCGAGGTAGCCTCGTCGAGAATGAGGATCGGCGGGTTCTTGAGGAAGATGCGCGAGATGGCGAGGCGCTGCTTCTGGCCGCCGGAGAGCTTGACCCCGCGCTCGCCGACGACGGTGTCGAGGCCTTCCGGAAGCTCCGCGATCATCCCGTCCAGCCGGGCCGCGCGCGCCGCCGCCACGATCTCCGCCTCGCTGGCGTCGAGCCGGCCATAAGCGATGTTCTCGCGGATGGTGCCGCCGAACAGGAAGACGTCCTGCTGCACGATGCCGATCTGACGGCGCAGCGCCGCGAGCGTCATGTCGGCGATGTCGATCCCATCGATGGTGATGCGGCCGGCGTCGATCTCGTAGAACCGGGGCAGCAGCGAGAGCAGCGTGGTTTTGCCGGCTCCGGAAGGGCCGACAAACGCGACGGTCTCCCCCGCCGTCACCGTCAGATCCACGTCGCGCACGATGGGGCGATCCGGGGTGTAGCCGAACCGCACCCCCTGAAATCGGATGTCGCCCCGCAGATGCGCAATGCTGCGGGCGCCCGGACGATCGGCAATATCCGGCTCGGTGGCCAGCAACTCCTGGTAGCGACGAAACCCGGCAATACCCTTCGGGTAGGTCTCCATCACCGCGGCGATCTTGTCGAGCGGGCGGTAGAACACCGCGACCAGCAGCAGGAAGCCGACGAACCCGCCGATCGACAGACCTCCCCGCACCACATACCAGGCCCCCGCGACCAGCACGACGATCTGCACCAGCCGCATCGCCATGTAGTTGAGCGCCTGGCTGCCCGCCATCAGCCGATAGGCGTCGAGCTTGGTCGTGCGGTAACCGGCGTTGTGGTGGGCGAAAAGCGCCCGCTCATGGGCCTCGTTGCCGAAGGCCTGAACCACCCGGATCCCGCCGATATTCTCTTCCAGCCGCACGTTGAACGCCCCGACGCGACCGAACTGCGCCTGCCAGTTGCGGGTCAGCCGGCTGCCATAGCGGGCGACCAGCAGCGCCGTCAGCGGCACGATCAGCGCGGTGAGGAAGGCGAGCGGGGGGTGCACCCACAGCATCAGCGCGAAAGCCCCGACGAAGGTCATCACCGCGATGAACAGGTCTTCCGGGCCATGGTGGGCGACCTCGCCGATCTCCTCCAGATCCTTGGTGACGCGCGCGACCAGATGGCCGGTCTTGTAATTGTCGTAGAAGCGGAAGGAGAGCTTCTGCAGGTGCTCGAAGGCGCGCTGCCGCATCTCCGTCTCGATGTTGATGCCCAGCACATGGCCCCAATAGGTCACCACCGCCATGAGGCCGGCATTCACCACGAACACGAACAGCAGCCCGAGGGCACCCAGCAGCACGAGCTGCAGATCGCCCTGCGGCAGCAGCACGTCGATGAAGGCCTTCATCGCGATGGGAAAGCACAGTTCCAGCACCCCGGAGAGCACGGCGCAGCCGAAATCCAGCAGGAACAGCGCACGGTGCGGCCGGTAATAGGCAAGAAACGCATTCAGCATGCCGGGGTGGGCACTGCCGGGCGCCGGCGCAGAGGAGGTCGACATCGTTCGTCCGGTTCCAGTCACGGCCCTCCGGTCCCGCCCCGGAGCGGCCAATGGCCCGCCCTGCCTGTTTAATCACCGGGGCCGAGGCTGCAAGACCGATTTTGCCCTTCCGACCGGCGCCAGCGCCGGCCGACGGCCCATCACGGCACGTCCTGCCCTGTTCGTCGACAAGCTTGGAACAGGGCGTCCCGGGCGCGGCGCCCCGATGGTTCATGCCATCCGTCACGCCGCATCGTAGCCGCCATGTGCGTTGTGGCGCTCATCCCCCTGAAGAGGCGGGTTGAAGACGCAGACCAGATGCAGGTCGCCCTTGAGGGCACGGACGATGTGCTCGTCATGCAGGTCGAGCGCATAGACCTGCCCGACAGCGATCGGGTGGCGTTCGCCGGTGGCGATGTCGAGAACCTCGCCGGCGCCGGCGATGCAGTAATTGGTCTCGAAATGCTCCCTGTAATGGCAATGCACCTCGTGTCCCTCGGGGATCACGGTGTGATGCACGGAATAGCCGAGGCCGTCACTCTTCACGATCAACCGGGTGCTGCTCCAGTTTTCCGTGATGACATGGCGGTCCGTGCTCTTCAGCTCGCTGATGTCGCGTACGATCATGGTGCCGTTCTCCTGGTCTCGATCGGGCGGAAGGAAGGGGTGAGAGCCGTCTCGACTCTGCTACTCCCCCATCTCGCCCCAAGCCCGCAAGGTCGGCGTTGCCGGTGCACACGGGCCGACCGCCCGCCTGAGCGTCGCCGGGAGCAGTGGCAGGAGCGGCAGTTCGACAGGATCGCCCGGGCTCGGCCGAGATCGAGGAGTGTGTGCCAGCGTTGCCGGCGGACCTCACCATCGGCACCATCACGCTCGCCTGTGCACTCGGCTATCTCGACCTCCGCTTTCCCGACTAGGATTGGGCCGCCGACCATCCCGGCGCCGGCCCTTGGTTCGCGGGGGTTTCAGCGCATCCCGACCTCGAGGCCACCCGCCCGCTGCAGGCGCTGGCGGCGCAAATGATAGGACGAGACGATGAGCGAGCATTCGCACGACCATCCCCATGATCATTCCCATGATCATTCCCATGTCCATGCGCAGGACCACTGGAAGCACAATGGCGTACGCGTCATCCGCGGTGACCGGCTGGACCCCAACACCGCGCAGACTCCCGGCATGTTCCGGCAGGCCGCGATCAACCATGCCCGGGTCGGCGCCCAGAAGATCTGGGCCGGCACGGTGACGATCGAGCCCAACGCCAAGACCGGCGTGCACCACCACGGCGCGCTGGAGAGCGTCATCTATGTCGTGCGCGGCAAGGCGCGGATGCGCTGGGGCGACCGGCTGGAATATGTCGCGGAGGCCGAGGCGGGCGATTTCATCTTCGTGCCGCCCTATGTGCCGCATCAGGAGATCAACGCCGACCCGGACCAGCCGCTCGACTGCGTGCTGGTGCGCTCCGACAACGAGGCGGTGGTGGTGAATATCACCGATGTCGACCCGGTCGAGGCGCCGGAGGCGGTGTACTGGGTAGACCCCATCCACAAGGCGCCGGGCTGAACGGGTCGCTCAGCTCGAACGGACCGGACGGCCCGCCTGCGACGGAAGGGTTTGCAGAGCTTGAAGGAGGCCGCCCGGCTGTTCCCTTTTACTATAAACTTTATATGTTTTTACCCCATGCCATGTCAGACTGCAGGATGATGCGACCGGACGGTGGAGGGCGGGACCGTGCTGGATGGCCCTATGATCGGTTGAGACCATGAGTGAAGAGACGACCGGGGTGACGACGCCTGATCCGACGGAGGGCGAGATCGGCATACTGGAGCGGCGGCGCATCGAGGCCGCGATCATCGCTCCGCTCTATGAGCAGATGCGCGAGGAGATCGGCGAGGAAAAGGCGCAGGCCATCATCGAACGCACGATCCGGGCCGCGGCCATCGCCGCAGCAAAGGGCTTTGCCGAGCGAACGGTCGGCGGAACCAGCCTCTCGACCTTCCGCGATCTGCAGGCGCTCTGGACCAGGGACGACGCGCTGACCGTCGAGGTGCTCGTCGCAACCGACCAGCGGTTCGACTACAACGTCCACCGCTGTCGCTATGCGGAAGCCTATAAGGAGATGGGGCTCGGGCATATCGGCCATCTCCTCTCGTGCAACCGCGACGAGGTCTTCTGCCAGGGCTATGACCCACGCATCCGGCTCGTCCGGACCCAGACCATCATGGGCGGGGCCAGCCATTGCGATTTCCGCTATCGGCTGGTCGACGAGACCGAGAGTGGCGCTCCCTAGACAGCCCCCTTCCCAGACAGGCAATCCGCGCATGGCTTCGCGACAGCTCCATCTCGGCGCCTTCATGCGCCCGACCAGTCTCCACACCGGCGCATGGCGCTACCCGGGAGCGTTCCCGGACTCGAACTTCAACCTCACCCATCTCCGGCATTTCGCTCGGCGGCTGGAAGAGGCGAAGTTCGACGCCTTCTTCATGGCCGACCATCTGGCGGTGCTGAACATGCCGGTGGAGGCGCTCAAGCGCAGCCATACCGTCACCTCCTTCGAGCCGTTCACCCTTCTGTCCAATCTCGCGGCGGTCACGGAACGCATCGGCCTGGTCGCCACCGTCTCGACGACCTTCGAGGCGCCCTATCATGTGGCAAGGCGGTTTGCCTCGCTCGACCATCTCAGCAGCGGGCGCGCCGGCTGGAACATCGTGACCACCTCCAATCCCGATGCGGCGCTGAATTTCGGACTCGATACACATATGGAGCACGACGAGCGCTATGTGCGCGCCCGCGAGTTCTACGACGTCGTCACCGGGCTGTGGGACAGTTTCGCGGACGACGCCTTTTCCCGCGATGTCGCGTCCGGGCTCTATGTCGACCCGGACCGGATGCATGCGCTCGATCACAAGGGGCCCTATTTCTCGGTCCGCGGGCCACTCAACATCGCCCGTCCCGTGCAGGGCTGGCCCGTTATTGTCCAGGCGGGCGCGTCGGAGGCGGGGCGCCAGCTGGCGGCCGAAACCGCGGAAGTGATCTTCTCCGCCACGCGGAATCTTGCCGCGAGCCGCGCCTTCTATGCCGATGTGAAGCAGCGGCTCGACCGGCTGGGACGCCCGCGCGAGCACCTGAAGATCCTGCCGGGAGCCTTCGTGGTCCTTGGCGACACGGTGGAGGAGGCGCAGGACAAGCGGGCACGTCTCGACAGCCTTGTGCACTATGACAGCGCGATCGCGGCACTCTCCATCGCCCTCGGCCACGACGCCTCGCGCTTCGACCCGGACGGACCGTTGCCCGACATACCGCAGACCAATGCCAGCCGAAGTGCCCGTGAGCGCGCCATTGATCTTGCCCGAGAGGAACAGCTGACCGTCCGCCAGCTCGCTCAACGCCTCGGCGGCTATTCGGGGCTGGCCTTCGTCGGCACGCCCTCCTCGGTTGCCGACAGCATGCAGGAATGGCTGGAAAGCGAGGGCTGCGACGGGTTCAACGTCATGTTTCCCTTCCTGCCGGCCGGGCTGGACGACGTGGTGGACAGGCTGGTGCCGGAGCTCCAGCGCCGGAGCATCTTCCGGCGCGACTATACCGGCACCACGCTGCGCGAGCATCTCGGCCTGCCGCGCCCGCCCAACCGGTTCTTTCCCGCCTGAGGAAGCTCGACGCCCGCCATGGACGGGCGTCAGCCGGCGGCCGCAAGCACGCGAGCAGTGACCCATCCTTCTGCAACCGACGCTCCCGCTACGCGGGATGGAGGTGCCTGACGTGCGTCGGCTGAAGTCGCCTGATGACGAAAACCGCAGGCTCAAGAAGCTCTTGGCGGAGGCGATGCTCGACGTCGCCACGCGGCGCCACGCGCTCGGACAAAACGTCGGAAGCCCCCATCGCGGCGCGCGTTCGTGAACGGGCGGTCGACGCGAAGGTCTGCTCCCAGCGTCGGGCCCGCGAACGCCCGTGAATTTTTCGACGCTACGGTCGCTTCAATATCGACGGTGTGCCGAACAGACGCTGGCCACCTCTCGCGAGGAGGCCATGGAGATCGCCGGGAACATGCTGCCGGAGCACGCCGGGCCTGCAACAGCCTGACAACCGTCGTTCTCTGATCGCCGCGATGCTGACAGCTCACATGCCGGCCGCAGCGAGGACCACGACGCCGGGGCGCTTTTGCAATCGGCCCGTTAACTCCCCGCTTCCCGACGGCGCAGCAGCTTTCTGAACCAATGCCCGCTTCGCGACATCAGTCGCGGTCATAAGTAGCTGTTTTCGCGCGAGAACGAGGAACGCAGGTCAAGCCGCCTGAGCTTAATTGGTGGACGCGTCGCCTTCCCCACGAGCAAAGGGACGCCGCTCACCATAAATCACATTATCATTCAGTACTTGGAAGATGATAACATGAGACAAGCAGCATTGGCGCGCCCACGGGGAATCGAACCCCGGTTTTCGCCGTGAGAGGGCGACGTCCTGACCGCTAGACGATGGGCGCGTGCGCGGTGTGAGCGAGCTATTAGAGCCAAACCGGCGAGCGATCAAGAGCGGCGACGCGGAATAAACGAGGCGCCGGCGGCCTGGGGATAACCCGGCCGGAGGCGCGCTCACGGCTCGGCAGCATACCCGATGACGCCGCGCGGCGTATGGTCCTTCAGGTCGAACAGGCGGGTCTCGACGGTCCCGCCGCGCTCGAGGGTGACGGCGATCAATCCGTCGCCCACGCTCGTTGACAGCACGCGGGCGTCCTTCGGCAGGCGCAACGTCGCCGCGATCTCCGCCGGCGCGCTTTTCCAACCGATCACGACCCTGTATCCGATAGCGCCGAACAGGGCGAGAAAGCCGAAGGCCATCAGCAGGCCCGAGAACGCCGCAAAGCCCCGCAGCTTGCGCAGGACGCGCTCCTGGGCGGGGTCGAGTTTCTCGTCGTGATCAGGAGAGGTCATGGGTGCACCGCCGGACGAACCGCTGGAGGAAATCGACGAGGCCCTTTCCGCGTCCGGCGCGGAGGAAGCCACGCGCGTCGATATCACCGTCGCGCCGCCGGATGAAGGCCAGCGGCTCGATCGCGTGCTGGCGCGCCACCTTCCCGAGCTGAGCCGCACCCGGCTGCAGGCGCTCATCGCCGCGGGGCACCTGCGCCGCGAGGGTCTGGCCGTCTTCTCGGCTTCGGCGCGGGCAAACGCGGGCGACCGGTTCACCCTCACCCTGCCGCCGCCCGAGCCCGCCGCGCCAGCGGCGCAGGACATCCCGCTCGTCATCGTCCACGAGGACGACGACCTCATCGTCATCGACAAGCCCGCCGGCATGGTCGTCCACCCGGCGCCGGGCAATCCCGACGGCACGCTGGTCAACGCGCTGCTGCACCATTGCGGCTCCAGCCTTTCCGGCGTCGGCGGGGTGCGGCGACCGGGAATCGTGCACCGGCTCGACAAGGACACGTCCGGGCTGCTCGTCGTCGCCAAGAACGACGCCACCCATCGCGGGCTGGCGGCCCAGTTCGCCGATCACGGCCGCAGCGGGCCGCTGGAGCGCGCCTATGTCGCCTTCGCCTGGGGGGTGCCCGAGGCGCCGCGCGGCACGATCGACGCGCCGATCGACCGCCACCCCATCTCCCGCGACAGGATGGCGGTGCGGGCCGGCGGGCGTTTCGCCATTACCCACTGGGAGCGGCAGGCGAGCTTTGCCGATGCTGGCGGCCGGCCGGTCGCCTGCCGCATCGAGTGCCGGCTGGAAACCGGGCGCACCCACCAGATCCGGGTGCACATGGCCCATGCCGGGCATCCGCTGCTGGGTGACGAGACCTACGCCACCGGCCACCGCACCAAGGCCGCCCGGCTCGCGCCCGGGGCGCGGGAGGCGCTGGCGGCCTTGGGCCGCCAGGCGCTGCACGCGGCCCGGCTCGGCTTCGAACACCCCGCCACGGGCGCATTCCTGAGCTTCGACAGCGATCTTCCCGAAGATTTGAGGCGGCTCGAAGCCGCATTACACGGCTGAACCGGGCCTTTCCGCAACGCTTCAAGCCAACGTGACCGGGAACCCGTTGCGCTTTCGCGTTTAGTATCGGTTGCTGTATCATGCATCAGCGGTTGGCTGAATGCGACCGCGTCCAGGCCGCCCGATCCAGGGGGCCAGAGGAAAGGAAGGAGGGCGCTCATATGGCCCGTTCCGCAATGACCATTCCGTCCGCCGAGGGCGGACTTTCCCGGTATCTCGAGGAGATCCGGCGGTTTCCCATGCTGGAGCCGCAGGAGGAATATATGCTCGCCCGCCGCTGGCGCGAGCATGAGGACCCGGAAGCCGCCCAGCGTCTCGTCACCAGCCACCTGCGCCTCGTCGCCAAGATCGCGATGGGCTATCGCGGCTACGGTCTGCCGATATCCGAGGTGATCTCCGAGGGCAATGTCGGCCTCATGCAGGCGGTGAAGCGGTTCGAGCCCGAGAAGGGCTTCCGCCTCGCGACCTATGCGATGTGGTGGATCAAGGCCTCGATCCAGGAATACATCCTGCGGTCCTGGAGCCTCGTGAAGATGGGCACCACGGCGGCGCAGAAGAAGCTTTTCTTCAATCTCCGCAAGGCTAAGAGCCAGATTTCCGCTCTCGAGGAGGGCGATCTGCGGCCGGACCAGGTGGCGCAGATCGCCACCAAGCTCGGCGTGACCGAGCAGGACGTCATCGACATGAACCGTCGCCTCACAGGCGACGCCTCGCTCAACGCGCCGATCCGCGGCGATGTCGAAGGCGGCGGGGAGTGGCAGGACTGGCTGGCCGACGACCGCGACAGCCAGGAAAGCACGCTCGTCGAGCATGAGGAGATGGACAACCGCCGCACCGCGCTGTCCGGCGCCCTTTCGGTGCTGAACGAGCGCGAACGGCGGATCTTCGAGGCTCGCCGGCTCTCGGACGACCCGATGACGCTGGAAGATCTCGCCGCCGAATTCGGCGTCTCGCGCGAGCGGGTGCGGCAGATCGAGGTGCGTGCCTTCGAGAAGGTGCAGAAGGCGGTCATCGACCGGGTCCAGCGCATGGAAGCGCCCGCCGCGCGGGAGCACCACCCGGCCTGATCCGCCGTGCCACGGCCCGCCCCGGCAGCGCGCCGGGGCCGGCTCTGCCGGCCCGCCGCCTCAGAGCGGAAGCGGCGCCGGGGTGGTGCCGGGCTGGGAAAAGCCTAGCTCGGTCAAGGCCTTGGAGTCTTCGCGGGCCCGCCGCACATCGTGCGAGAGCACGTCGCGTATGCTCAGGACTCCCACGAGCTGATGGTTCTCCAGCACCGGGAGGTGCCGGACATGGTGGGTTTCCATCAGCTCTCGGACATGGTCGACGCTGTCGTCCATGGTGCAGGAGATCATGTTCCGCGACATGAGATCGGCCACCGGGGTCCGCAGCGCCGCCAGGCCGCGCTCGGCGACGGCGCGAACCACGTCGCGTTCGGAGAAGATGCCGACGACGGTGTCGCCCTCGGTGCCGCAGGCGTCCTTCACGACGACCGCGCCGATGCGCTCCCGGTTCAGCAAAGTGGCAGCCATTTCAACGGTTTCCCGCATGCGGATGGTGGGCACGCGCGGGTTTTTCAGCTTCATCAGATCCGCGACCAGCATGGCGACCTCCCTCTGGGTTGCCGGCAGAATCCTCAGGAACCCGGACGATCTCGGCGCGCCCGGCCGCTCTCCGTCGCTTCGGACTGGTCTTAAGTCGAATGCTGGTATGCAATACACCTTCCGTCAACGAGAATCGTCGCGGCAGCGCAGCACGCCGCCCGAACGGGCCGCGCGAGGCGCCCGACGAGGAGGATGATCGGTGCGGTGAGGTGGAGGATGAGGCCGATCACTCCCGCCGATCCCGA
>NZ_JAHBGE010000021.1 GCF_018390635.1 Ancylobacter lacus
GACCGTCGACTACGACACCCTCATCAAGTCCTGGCCCGCTACGCCCCCGAAGAAGAACTGAGGTCGCCTGACCCTCGCGGGACGGCCCTCGCCGGCCGTCCCGGCTTCCTCCCCCCGCCGCATACCCGCGCCGGGATACCCGCCTCTCCCCGCCGCCGCCTGCCGGCGGCGGGCCTTCTTCACCGCCGACCGGCGGCACCGCCGTTTCCCGAGCGCCGGACACTAGCGCCGGGCACCGGCGGCGAACCGCACGTCCCGTGCCGACGCGGGCGCACGCCGGCGCCCGCGCCGCCCGGCGCGACGCGACGCCTTTCCGGCGGTCCCGCCTGCGGTCATGATCTTCCCATCCGCCGCCCGCCGCGCCGGCCGCGCCCGCTCCGGCCGACGACGCGGCGCGACGGCAGCCGGGGCCGGCCGCCACCGGCCGCCGGGCGGTTCACAGCTTTGCAGAGGGCCCGCCATGCCGACCTACGTCCTCGCCATCGACCAGGGCACCACCTCGTCGCGGGCGATCCTGTTCCGCCCCGACACCAGCATCGCCGCCGCCGCCCAGCTCGAATTCCCCCAGCATTTCCCCGCCTCCGGCTGGGTCGAGCACGAGGCCGACGACCTGTGGCGCACCACGCTCGCCACCTGCCGCACCGCGATGGAGAAGGCCGGCGCGGGCGCCGCCGACATCGCCGCCATCGGCATCACCAACCAGCGCGAGACCACGGTGGTGTGGGACCGCAAGACCGGCCGGGCCATCCACCGCGCCATCGTCTGGCAGGACCGCCGCACCGCCGAGCTCTGCGCCGCGCTCAAGGCCGAGGGCCACGAGCCGCTGGTGACCGCCCGCACCGGGCTGATCCTCGACCCCTATTTCTCCGGCACCAAGATCGCCTGGATCCTCGACAACGTGCCCGGCGCCCGGGCGCGGGCGGAGCGCGGCGAGCTCGCCTTCGGCACGGTGGACAGCTTCCTGCTCTGGCACCTCACCGGCGGCGCGGTCCACGCCACCGACGCGACCAATGCCGCCCGCACCCTGCTGTTCAACATCCACACCGGGCAATGGGACCCGGAGCTGCTCGCCCTGCTGCGGGTGCCGGCCTCGCTGCTGCCGGAGGTGAAGGATTCCTCCGCCGATTTCGGCACCACCCTGCCGGAGCTGTTCGGCGGCGCCATCCGCGTCGCGGGCATCGCCGGCGACCAGCAGGCCGCGACCGTGGGGCAGGCCTGCTTCGAGCCGGGCATGATCAAGTCGACCTACGGCACCGGCTGCTTCGCCCTGCTGAACACCGGCGCCACCGTGGTCGCCTCGACCAACAAGCTGCTGACCACCATCGCCTATCAGCTCGACGGCCGCCGCACCTACGCGCTGGAGGGCTCGATCTTCATCGCCGGGGCGGCGGTGCAGTGGCTGCGCGACGGGCTCGGGCTGATCAAGTCCTCGGCCGAGAGCGAGACGCTGGCCGAACAGGCCGACCCGGCGCAGGAGGTCTATCTGGTGCCGGCCTTCGTCGGCATGGGCGCGCCGCACTGGAACCCCAATGTGCGCGGCGCCATCTTCGGCCTCACCCGCGGCACCACCGCCGCCGAGATCGCCCTCGCGACGCTGGAAAGCGTCTGCTACCAGACCGCCGACCTGCTCGACGCGATGAAGGCGGACTGGCGCGGCGCGGGCACCGAGGCCGCCGGCGCCGAGACCGTGCTGCGGGTGGATGGCGGCATGGTGGCCTCAAACCTCGCCATGCAGCGGCTCGCCGACCTGCTCGCCGCCCCGGTCGACCGCCCGGTGGTGAAGGAGACCACCGCGCTCGGCGCGGCCTATCTCGCCGGCCTCCACGCCGGCATCTTCCCCGCGCCGAAGCGCTTCGCCGACAGCTGGCGGCTGGAACGCCGCTTCACCCCGGCGATGGAGCCGGCGCTGCGCACGCGCAAGCTGGCCGGCTGGCACGACGCGGTGCGCCGCCTCACCCTGCCCTAGGCGGCGGGCGGGCGGCACGCGGGAGGCGGCGGCCGGCCGTGGCACGCAGACGCGCGGGGCACCCCGCGCGGCGTCAGACGATCTTGAAGATCGTGGCGAAGCCGGAGATGTCGAACACCTCCCGCACATGCGGCTGCAGGCCGGACAGGGCGAGGTCGCGCTGGGCCGCCTTCATCTGCTTGCCGGCGATCAGCAGGGAACGCAGCCCCGAGCTCGCGATGTAATCGACCTGCGACATGTCGATGACGAGGGCGCCCGGCACGTCGCGGATGGTGTCGCAGACATAGGATTCGAAGGTCTTGGCGTGGACGGTGTCGAGACGCCCCTTCACCCGGATGACGGTGTGGGTGTCGTTCTGCTCGCGGTCGATCTGCATGGAAGCCTTCGCGGGGTGGGTTTTTCGCAGCGCGGCCGGTTTGGCCGCGCCGTCTGGCGGCTCAGACCGGCACCAGCCGGCTGCCGAGTATCAGTCGGTTATGGCCGCCGGCGTAGCAATATGAAAATTCGTCCAGCAGGTGGCGCATGAGCTGGATGCCGTGGCCGCCGACCTCCGCCTCCTCGATGGAGGCGGGGTTGACCACCTCCTCGCGGGCGGTGGGATCGAAGGGCGGGCCGTTGTCGCTGATGCGCAGCCGCGCCATGTCGCGGTCCTGGCGGTAGTCGACCGCGATCCGCGCCTCGCCCGCCGGCAGCGCCGAAACGCCATAGGTGATGATGTTGGCCAGCGCCTCCTCCAGGCTGAGCTGCAGCTTGAAGAGCGTCCGCTCGGGCAGGGCGTCGCGCGCGGCGAGGCCCTCCAGCCAGTCGGCGGCACGGCTCAGCTCGTCGAGTTCGGCGGCGAGCGCGAGGCGGTCCGCCGCGGCGAAGGCGTCATCGGGACCGATCGTCTCCTCCCCGTCCAAGCTGCCTGACCACACGGCGTCCCCCCGGCCGGCCCGCGCCCGGCTCCGGCATCGCCGCGGCGCGCGGGAGGTCGCGTGACGATGACGAATACACTAAAAGAAGCCGAGGCGAAGCGTATCCCAAATCGGGACGCCACCACAGGATGACCCCAGTGCTGCATCGCCGCCAGTTCCTCGTTACCGGCGCGACGGCCCTCGCCGCCGCTGGCTGGTCGCGGCCGGGCCGCGCGGACGGCGGCGCGTTCCGCATCCTGATGGTGACGCCCGGCGGCGAAGGCCCGGCCGAGCGCGGCTTCCGCGACTATCTCGCCACCGAGAACATCCCCGCCGAGCTTGTGCCCCGCAGCGTCGGCGGCGATCTTGCCGGGGTCGCGGCGCTGCGCGCGGACATCCCCGGCCTCGCCCCGGACCTCGTCTACACCTCCGGCGCCCCGGTGACGCTGGCTCTGGCGGGGCCCTATGACGCGCCCGACGCGTCGGACTTCATCCGCGACCGTCCGCTGGTGTTCGCCCTCGTCGCCTTTCCGCTGCAGGACCGCCTCGCCCGCAGCCTGGAGGCCCCGGGCGGCAACGTCACCGGCGCCTCCTCGGCGGTGCCGCCCGAGGTGCAGCTGCGCGCCATGCAGTCCTACCGGCCGTTCAGCACGGTGGGCATCCTCCACTCCAATGCCGGCACCCAGACCCTGGCGCTGATTGCGCAGACCCGGGCCTTCTGCGCCGCCAACAGGCTGCGGCTGGTGGAGCAGGTCTTCGCCGGCGGCCCGGACGGGCGGCCCACGGCGGAGGGGCTGGCCGGACGCGTCAGCCAGCTCAAGGCGGACGGGGCGGAATGGCTCTATCTGGTGCCCGATCCCTTCCTCAGCAGCGTCTACGGCCCGGTCACCGCGGCGGCGCGGGCGCTGGAGCTGCCGACCTTCGGCGCCTCCGAGGCGGCGGTGCGCGCCGGGGCGCTGGCGGGTCTGGTGGCGCGGGCCTATTCGGTCGGGCAGCTCGCCGCCAGCCAGGCGGCGGAAATACTGGTGCAGCACCGGGCGGCCGGTACCATCCCGATCCAGCCGCTCAAGCGCTTCTCGCTCACCATCAACATCGGCGTCGCCAAGGCGCTCGGCATCTTCCCCCCCATCGAGATGCTCAATTCGGCGGAGATCATCGGGTGAGCCGCGCCGGTGTCCGGGCACGGGAGGGCGCACGATGAGCGCCGCACGCAGGCTCGCCCTGATCGCGGTGGTGGCGCTGCTGGCGCTGGCGGCGGCCATCGCGGCGCTGGCCGACGTGTCGGGGCGCGAATTCGCCGACAAGGTCGGGCGGGGCCGCACCACCTATCTGCTCGGCGTGCTGCGCAACGCGGCCGAGACCAATATCTCCTACGGCATCCCGCTCGATCAGGTCACCTCGCTGCAGGCGCTGATCGAGCGGGAGAAGATCTCCGATCCCAGCATCCTCGCCATCGACCTGTTCTACCCCGAGGGGCAGTCGCTGTTCAGCACCGACCGGGGGGCGCTGGGCGAGCCCGTGCCGCAGAGCTGGGTGGAGGCGCTGGCCCATCCCGCGCCGTGGCGGCTCGACGAGCGGGGGGAGGTGGTATTCGGCACCACCATCGAGAACGACCTCGGCACCGCGGCAGGCGGCATCGCCATCACCGTTTCCGACACGCCGCGCGCGGCGCGGGCCTTCGCCCAGCGGCTCGACCTCGTGGGGCTCGCCCTGCTGGTCGGCATCGGCAGCGCCCTGCTCGGCGCCATCGCCATGGGCTCGCTCGCCCGCCTGGTCGAGCGGCCGTTCGGCGCGGTGGTGCGCGGCCTCGCCGGCCGGCTGCCGGACCGGGCACCGCGCGGCCGGCTGGAAAAGGCCGCCTTCGCGGCCCGGCAGCGCTGGGTCGCGGCCAATGCCGCGGCGGCGGGGGCGATGCAGGAATTGCGGGCGATGGACGATGCGTGAGGAACCCGGCTTCTTCGCCCGACACGCCGCCGCGCTCGCCTGCGGGCTGGCGACCTTCCTGCTCGTCGCGCTGCTCGGTGGCGCCGGGGCGGGCTTCATGGTCGGACGCTTCAACAGCACGGTGGAGGCCTCCGCCGCCGATGACGCCGCCGCCATCGGCACTTCGGTCGCCAATGCGCTGGCCCAGCAGTTCGAGCGCGCGGTGAGCTACGGCGTGCCGCTGGAGAAGATCGCCGGCATCCGCAATTACCTCTCGGAAACCGCCGACCGGATCCCCGGCGTCGCCCGCATCGTGGTGCGCCTCGCCAGCGGCAAGGAACTGCGGGCCGACTCCGATTCCGGCAATGGCGACGCCGACCGCGAGACGGTGTTCGCGCCGCTCTTCGTCGACGGCATGAATATGGGGCAGATCGAGGTGCTGACTGACGCCAGCGAGCTGACCACGCCGCTCGCCGCGCTCCGCCTGCTGGTCGTCCCGCTGGTGGGCCTCGTTGCCCTGCTGGCCGGCCTCGCCGCCGCCTTCGCGGTCGGCCGCGGCATCGACGAGCGCCGCGCGGTGCTGCTCGCCCATCTCAACCGCAATGCCGAGGGCCGCTTCGGCGAAGGCCCGGCCATCCCGCCGCTGCGCGGCCGCGACCGCATCGCCCGCGCCTTCCGCGCCCTCCGGCTCGGCGAGCAGCATGTGGTGGAGCAGCGCGCCGCGGTCGACTCCTATGCCGAGGAACTGCTGGTGGTGGACTTCGACGACCGGCTGCGGCCCCGCATCGAGACCATCGTGCGGGGTCTGCACTGATGCTGCTGCGCACCCGCATCACCGTCATCGTCGCCATCGGCTTCCTCGTGGTGCTGGCGGTGCTGACCCTCGCCAACCGGCTCAGCGAGCAGCAGGACGAGCTGCGCTTCGAACAGATCGCCACCCTCGCCCAGTCCGCCCTGTGGGAAGAGATCGTGCGCTCGGCCGGCAGCGACCTCAACGACGCCCAGGACGCGCTGCAGGCCGATGCCGGCTTCCACGCGGCGGTGGTGCGCGGCGACCGGCCGGCCATGATCACCGCGCTGGAGGCCGAGGAACTCAAGGTCGGACCCTCCGACAGCGGCACGGTGGTGGCGCTGATCGGCCCGGACCGCGAGGCGCTGGCGACCTTCGGCACGCTGGAGGCTCCCACAGCGGCGGCCGGCGCCGCCGCAACGGGAAAGGGCGGCGCCACCGCGCTCGCCCTGCTCGACGCCGGCACGCTGGACCGCGTCCTCGCCGGCCGCCGCGTGGTCGGGCTGCGCCAGATCTCCGCCCGCGGTTTCGTGGTGCTGGCGGCCCGCCCGTTCGATCTCGGCAGCCTCGGCAAGGGCGCGCTGCTGATCGCGACCAGCGCCGCCGGGCCGCTCGCCCGTTTCGCCGAGCTGACCCAGTCCGCCGCGACCCTCATCACCCTGCGCGGCCGGCTGGTGGGCGCGACCGACCCCGAGCTGTGGCAGCAGGCCGAGACGGCGGTCGGCGCCGCGCTCGCCCCGCGCACCGCCAGCGTCCAGCAGATCGACATCGGCGACCGGCTCCACAGCCTCACCAGCGTGCCGATCACCGACATCACCGGCGGCGTCACCGGCGCGGTGGCCAGCCTGCGCGACATGACCGACACGCTCGGCTTCTCCCGTCTCATCAGCCGCACCTCGCTGATCGGGGCCATCTCGCTGTCGATACTCGGCATCGTCGGGCTGAACCTCTATCTCTGGCGCGGCTTCCGCCCGCTGGAGGGCGCCATCAACGCGCTGCAGGCGATCGCCCGGGGCGATCTCTCGGCCCGGTTCGAGGCCACCAGCCATGGCGACGAGATCGGCCGCATCGCCGAGGCGGTAGATGCCTTCCGCGGCAATGCGCGGGCCCTCGCCGACAGCCGGGTGCAGCGCGAGCGCATACGCCGCCGGCAGGAGAGCGTGATCCGCCACGAGCTGGAAGGCCTCGCCGCCGCGCTGGATTCGGTGGGCCGCGAGGGTGTCCTCTCGCTGCTGGGCCCCGCCGGCGAGGCCAACCCGCAGGAAGACCCGCTGCGCCGCCTCGCCGGGGTGATGCGCGATCTCTCCCGCCGCATCGTCGACCAGCACCAGACGCTGTCCTCCATGGTGCATGAGCTGCGCGAGGCGCTGATCACCAAGACCAAGCTCGCGGGCCTGCAGCAGGAGCTGGAGATCGCCCGGCAGGTGCAGCTCGCCATCCTGCCGCGCGACGTGCCGCGCGACACACGGGTGGATGTGAGCGGCCACATGACCCCGGCCCACGAGGTGGGCGGCGACTTCTTCGACTACTTCATGGTGGACCGCGACACCTTCGGCTTCGTCATCGCCGACGTGTCCGGCAAGGGGGTGCCGGCGGCGCTGTTCATGGCGATCTCGCGCACGCTGGTGAAGTCCACCGCGCTGTTCGAGCTCTCGCCCGCCACCTGCCTGCGCCGCGTCAACGACGTGCTGGCGTCCGAGAACGACCAGATGCTGTTCGTCACCGTGCTCTACGGCGTGCTGCACCTGCCGACCGGGCGCGTCACCTATGTGAATGCCGGGCACAACCCGCCCTATCGGCTGGGGGCGGACGGCGCGCTGGCGACGGTTCCAGGCACCGGCGGCGTCGCCATCGCCGTGGTGGAGGATTTCCCCTATGCCGAAGGCGAGCTGACGCTGGCGCCAGGCGACACGCTGTTCCTGTTCACCGACGGGGTGACGGAAGCCTTCGACCCCGACGGCAACGCCTATGGCGACGCCCGGCTGGCGGAGGTGCTGGCGGCATGCGGCGGGGTCGAGGTGCCGATCGCCGCCACCGTCGAGGCGGTGCGCGCCTCGGTGCGCCGGTTCGAGCGCGGCGCCCCGCCGGCGGACGATCTCACCTGCCTCGCCGTGCGCTATGACGGCCCGCACTCGGAAATCCGCCGCCCGGGATAGGCGGCCGGCGCCGGGGACGGCGGCGCCGCCTCAGTGGTCGAAATGCAGCAGCAGATAGGACCCGCCCTCGCGGGTGCCGGCCCGCACCCGGTCGGCGAGGCGCTGCACCAGCAGGTTCGAGACATTGGCCATGGCCGCGTCGATGGCGTCGTCGCTGGCGTCGAGCAGGTCGGCGAGGTCCGGCGCCGCCGCCGCGCCGAGCACCAGCGGCGGGCCGTGGTGCAGCAGCTCGACGTCGAGATTGAACTCGTCGAAACGGGCCTGCACCGCGTCCGGCCGGCGCCCCTCGCCGGAGGCGACGAGGAATTCCATGGCTTCCAGCGCCGCCAGGACCGCGCGGTTCACCACCTCGCGCCGCGCCGCCCAGGCGCCGCCCTGAATTTCCATGAAGTCCACCACGGCCTGGGTGTCCTTCGCCCGGTCACCGCTCAGGTCCAGCCGGGCCTTCATCGCGGTGCCGAGCCGGAACAGCAGGTTCAGCGTCACCGCGGTGATGCCGGTGACGACGAAGCCGCTGCCGACGAGATGCTCCAGCGCCGGCGGCACGTTGTGGACGATGTCCGGCAGCAGCATGACGCCGAGGCCGAAGGTGATGGAGATGCCGATCATGAACACGCCGCGGCTGTCGAGCTCGCGGGAGGCGGCGAGTTCGAGGCCGGAGACGATGAAGAAGGCCGCGGCGTAGACCTCCACCCCGCCGACCACCGCGTCGGGGATCAGCGTCAGCGCCAGCGTCGCCAGCGGCATCAGCGCCACCGCCAGGATGATGAAGGCGGCGGCCAGCCCGACATAGCGCGAGGTGCAGCGCGTGGCATGGGCGAGGCCGATATTGGCCGAGGAGGTGGCGTTCGGCATGCCGCCGAGCAGCCCGCCCAGCGCATTGCCGAGCGCATTGGCGAGAATGCCGCCGCTCGCCTTCTTCATGTCGGCCCGGCGCCAGCCGGCGTCGTCCATCTTGTCCATCAGCACGACGCTGGCGAAGGTGTCGAGCTGCACCAGCAGCGCCACCACCACCACGACCACCAGCGCGCTCGGCGGCACCGCGAAATTCGGCGTGGGCAGCTTCGGCAGCGCCACAAAGGGCGTACCGGCGAAGCGCTCCAGCCCCTGGATGTAGCCGAACGCCGCCGCCACGACGACGCCGGCCAGGATGCCGGCCATGAGGCTGAACAGCTTCATGGTGCGGCTGCCCCAGATCGACAGGCCGACGATGGTCGCCAGCGTCACCGCCGCGATCACCATGCTCGGCCCGTCGACCTCCAGCTCGGCATTGAGGCCGAGCGAATGCTTCATCGCCCCGGAGATCAGGGTGAAGCCGCCCATGCACACCACGGCGCCGATGACCGTGGGCGGGAAGAGCGGGCGCAGATAGGGCAGCAGCCGGCTGATGCACATCGCCGCGATGCCGGTGGCGAGGCCGACCGGCACCACGCCGCCAATGCCATAGGCCGCGATGATGGCGGCCACGAACGGCACCATCACCGGATCGGGCAGGTGGACCAGCAGCGTCGCCGAGCCGGTGCGGCCGCCCCAGGCCTGCAGGAAGGTGGCGATCGCCATGCCGAGGATGGTGCAGGTGAGGAAGGACTGGGTGTCGTCCAGCGACAGGTTCGCCGTCTTCGCCGCGACCAGCGCGTAGGAGGACAGCGCGATGGCCATGCCCGCGTGCTGCGCGCCGAGGCCGAAGGTCAGCCCCAGCGAGGGCCGGTCGTCGGCGGCATAGGCGAGGTCGGCCGGCTTGCGCCGGGGGCGGGTCGGGGGAAGCCGGAAGCGGGAGAGCAGACGCGCGACGGGCATGAAGGTCCTGGAGGCGAGGGGGGAGGCCGCCCCCGGTTCGGAAGCGACGTGCCGAATGTCTCCCGAGCCACCGCCCGACGCAACCGGGACTTCCGCAGCCACGACAGCCCCTCAGCCGCCGACCGCCTGCGGCGCCATCACCGGCTCCAGCATCCTCAGCCGCGCCCGCTTGCGCACCGCCACCGGCTTGTAGACCTGCTTGGTCGCTTCCACCACATGGACCCCGGCGAAGGGCAGCGAGAAGGCCGAGCCGGCCCGCTCCCACGCCACCGCGGTGCGCAGGAACCAGTTGCGCGGCACCGGCGGCACATAGAGCGCCTCGCCCCAGCCCACCGGGGTGAACAGCGCCTCGCGCAGCAGCGCGGTGAGCTGCCCGCGCGAGAACGGCCGGCCATGGCCGAACGGGGTGCCCTCGGCCCGGGCCCAGACGCTGCCGCGATTGGGCACGACGCAGACCAGCCGCCCGCCGGGCGCGAGAATGCGCCACACCTCCTTCAGCACGTCCTCGGCGGTGGGCGTCATCTCCAGCAGATGCACCGCGACCACCCGGTCGATGGTGGCGTTGGGCAGCGGCATCTCGCATTCGTCCACCAGCGCCGCCAGCGTCGGCGCGGCGGAGGGCCAGCGGGTGACGCCCTGCGCGCCCGGCATGAAGGCGAGGGCGCGCTCGCATTCCTCGCGGAAAACGCCGAGATAAGGCGTGGCATAGCCGATGCCGAGCACGGAAAGCCCGGTGACGTCGGGGAGACGGGCGCGTATGGCGCGCCCGATCAGCCGCCGGGCGACGACGCCGATGGGCTGGGCGTAGAAACTGCGGAGGTCGACGACGTCGGGATACATGACGCAGCTTATACTTCCGCGTGCGACGCCTTGAAATCAACACGCATTTGGGCCACATAGGGGCGGTGTACGGGCCAAGACCCGTATCGGGGCCGCGTTGCCCGATCTCCGCGTCGTACATGTTCGCCCTGTTCATGTCGACGCAGGTTTTCGGCCCCTCATCATCCGAAGAGAGCCGACGTCCCAGGCCACGCGGGGTGTCCCATCATCCCCCGCGATGTGCGGTGAGCGCGCCGGAAATGCCGGCGCCCGCCGCTCTTCGCCTTTGAAAGTATGACATTGACCACTTTTGCCGAGCTCGGCCTTGCCGAGCCCATTCTCAAGGCGCTGGCCGAGGCCAAGCACGAGACCCCGACCCCGATCCAGTCCCAGGCCATTCCCCATGTGCTGAGCGGCAAGGACCTGATCGGTATCGCCCAGACCGGCACCGGCAAGACCGCGGCCTTCGCGCTGCCCATTCTCCACCACATCGCCACCGATCGCCGCCGCCCGGAGCGCCGCGCCGCCCGCGTGCTGGTGCTGAGCCCCACCCGTGAGCTGTCCGGCCAGATCCTGGAGAGCTTCCGCATCTATGGCCGCCACGTGCGGCCGACCACCGCGCTCGCCATTGGCGGCGTCCCGCTCGGGCGGCAGGCCCGCTCGCTGATGGCCGGCGTCGACGTGCTGGTGGCCACCCCCGGCCGGCTTGCCGACCTCGTCGAGAACAACGCGGTACGGCTCGACCAGGTCGAGATGTTCGTGCTCGACGAAGCCGACCAGATGCTGGACATGGGCTTCATCCATGCCATCCGCGCCATCGTGGCCCGGCTGCCGGCCAAGCGCCGCAACCTGTTCTTCTCGGCCACCATGCCGAAGGAAATCGAGAAGCTCGCCGGCCAGCTGCTGACCGATCCGGTCCGCGTCGCGGTGACCCCGGTCGCCAAGACCGCCGACAAGATCGAGCAGAAGGTGATCTTCACCGACCGCAACGGCAAGCCCGGCCTGCTGGCCGACCTGCTGTCGGACCCGGCGATCGACCGGGTGCTGGTGTTCAGCCGCACCAAGCACGGCGCCGACCGCGTGGTGAAGGGCCTCTCCGTCGCCGGCATCCCCGCCGAGGCGATCCACGGCAACAAGTCGCAGCCGCAGCGCGAGCGCGCGCTGGCCGCCTTCCGCGACGGCCGCGCCCGTGTGCTGGTCGCCACCGACATTGCCGCCCGCGGCATCGACGTGCCGGGCGTCAGCCATGTCGTGAACTACGACCTGCCCAACGTGCCGGAAAGCTATGTCCACCGCATCGGCCGCACCGCGCGCGCCGGGCGCGACGGCATCGCCATCTCCTTCTGCGACAATGACGAGCGGGCCTTCCTGCGCGACATCGAGCGGCTCATCAAGATCCAGATCCCGGCCGAGGACCGCCGCACCGACCGTCGCGGCGGCGAGCCGGCCGAGGCCGGCGACGCCCGCGGCCCGCGCCGCGAGGGCCCGCGCCGCTTCGGCAACGGCCCGCGCACGCCGCGTCCCCAGGGCGAGCGTTCCGGCGAGCGGCAGGACCGCGGCGGCGAGCGCCACCCGGACCGCCGCGCCGAGCCCCGCGCCGACCAGCCCCGCGCCGAGCGTCACGCCCGGCCGGAAGGCCATGGCCGCAGCGAGCATGGCCGCGCCGAACATCCGCGTGGCGAGCGCAGCGGCGGCGAGTTCGCCGGCATGCGCTTCATGAAGCCGCGCGGCGAGCGTCCGGCCGGCAGCGAAGGCCCCCGCCGCGAGCAGGGCGCCCGTCGTCCCGCACGTTGAACGAGACAAAGCGCCGCCGCCGGGTTATTTCCCCGGCGGCGGCTCTTGAGAAGCCCTGACGAGGAGAGCCAGGAATGGCGAAAGAGGAACTGCTCGAGTTCGACGGTACCGTGACGGAAGTGCTGCCCGACGGCAACTTCCGCGTCGTGCTCGACAACGAACACGAGATTCTCGCCTATGCGGCGGGCAAGATGAAGAAGAACCGCATCCGCACCATCGTCGGCGATCGCGTGGTGGTGGAGATGTCGCCTTACGATCTCGAACGCGGCCGGATCAACTTCCGCCACAAGACGGGCGGTCCCGGCCCGGTCATCGGCAGCGGCCAGCGCCGCCCGCCCCCGGGCCGTCGTCGCTGACCCACCGCCGCGGGTGAGGCCCGGGCGCGGGCGAATCGACCGCGCAAGGCTCACGCGCCCAAGGCTCACGCGTCGAGGCTCACGCACGCAAGGCACCCGAGCGGGCCCCCCGCAAGGGACCTTCGCCGAGCCCGCCCGGCGTCCGCTCAGTCGCGCGGGGCGCGCAGGTCGGCTTCGGTCTCGCTATCTTCACCGGACGGCGCCAGCGGCGCACGCAGCAGCGTGTCGCCGTTTTCCGCGTTTGGCTCCGCCCCGCGCCGCCGGACGGCGCCCCGGCGCGGCAGGCCGAGCGCGTCCGCCAGCGACGCCGGCCGCTCCGGCGGCTCGTCGAGGTCGAGATCGGCGGCGACATGGCCGATATGGGCCCGCATCAGCCGGGCGGCCTCCTCGGCCTCGCCGCGCTCGATGGCGTTGACGATCAGCTCGTGGTCCTGCGGCGGGCAGCTCTCATGGCCGCCGCGCGCGTAGAGCAGGATGGCGAGCGAGGTGAGGGCCTGCAGTTCCGCCAGCAGCCGCAGGAACACCGGGTTTCCCGCCATCCGCGCCAGCGTCACGTGGAATTCGCCGGTGAGCCGCACCAGCGCCGCGCGGTCGGAAAGCCGGCGCGCCGCGTTCTCCAGCTCGAGATGACGGCGCAGCCCGAACTCGGCGCAGCAGGCGCAGTTATGGGCCGCCGCCGCCGCGATCGCCGGCTCCACCACGGTGCGGGCGGCGATGACATGGCGCGCATCCGCCCGGCTGGGGGCGGCGACGAAGGTGCCGCGATTCGGCTGCTGCTCGACCACGCCATCCTGCGCCAGCCGGGCGAGCGCCTGCCGCACCACGGTGCGGCTCACCCCGAACAGCTCGGCCAGCCGCTCCTCGGTCAGCTTCTCGCCCGGCGGCAGCCGCCGCTCGAGAATGGCTTCGAGGATGCGGGTGCGGATGAGTTCCTCGGTCCGTCCGCGGCTGGCACCTGAGCCGTCACGTGTCATGTCCTGCATGTATCTTGGGCGCTCCGCGCTCGGAAGAACTCCGCTGTCCCCTGTCCGGGCAGCTAACCACCTTCCCCGCCGGCGCGCCAGCGCTGTCGGCGTCAGCCGACCGGCCAGTCGCCGAGACGCCAGGCCGAATCCCAGAACATCCATTCGAGCTGGCTGGCGCGGCTGTAGGCGGCGTGCATGGCGGCGACGGTCGCGGGATCGGCGACGGCCGCCGCCCGGTCGGTGGCCTCGATCGCGGCACGGACGACGTCGTTGAACTCGTCCCCGGCATAGGTGTCGATCCAGGCGTCATAGGGGTTCGGCCGCACCGCGCGGGCGAGGATGTCGCGCCCGACCTCGGCGTAAATCCAGAAGCAGGACAGCACCGCCGCCAGCACCACCGGGTAGGGTTCGGCGTGGCCCTTGGCGATGAGGAAATTCACATAGTGATCGCAGACCGGCGAGAGCGGCGTGCCGGCGAAATCCTCGGCCGAAATGCCGAAGCGCACGAAATAGTCGTCGTGCAGCGCCCGCTCCACCACCACCGAATCATGCGCCGCCCGGCTGAACTGCACGATGCCGGCGGCGTCCGGCGCCTTTGCCGCCGCCAGCGCCAGCGCCCGGGCGAAGGCGATGAGGTAATGCGAATCCTGGATGATGAAATGCCGGAAGCGGTCCAGCGGCAGCGTGCCGTCGGCCAGCCCGGTGACGAAGGGCATGGTGCGGATGGCCTCGAAGACGGGCAGGTTCCGGGCCCAGGCGGCCGTGCTGAAGGTCTCGGTCATCGGTGGGCTCCCTGTCGCCGCGGTCCGGCGGGCGCAAGGCCCCGGCCGCCTAACGAAAAAGGCCGGGCACTGCCGCCCGGCCGTTTCACATCAGTCCGGCCGTCGGCCTCAGTGGGCGCGGCCATCCGCCTCGATGGCGGCGGCGGCGGCCTTGAGGTCGTCGAGATAGGCGGCGCGCTTCTGCCGGATGACCGGATCGCGGGCGTCCTCGACGTCTTCCGCGGCCTCGCGGATCATCAGCGCCAGCTTGTCGGCCGGCAGCTCGGCCAGCGGCACCGCGGTCTCGGCCAGGATGGTGAGGCCCTGCGGGTTGGCCTCGGCAAAGCCGCCGCGCACGAACAGCTTGCGGGTCGGGCCGTCGCCCTTGATGGTCAGCACGCCGGGCTTCAGCGTGGACACGAAGGGGGCGTGGCCGGCGAGGATGCCGAACTCACCCTCGGCGCCCGGCACCACGACCTCGGTCACGGCACCCGAATAGACGAGCCGCTCGGGCGAGACGAGTTCGAAGGGAAAGCTGGCCATCGTTTACTCCGTATCGCCCGTCGCGGGCTGGGGCGCGGCGCCGCGTGCGGCGGGCGCCCGTTCGAAAGGGTCGTGCGCCGCGCGCGGCGGCGGGAAGCGTCAGGCAGGCCGGGCCGCGGCGCCCGGCCGGGATGGCCAGCCCGGAGCCCCCGGCGGCACGAGAGGCCGGCGGGATGCCCCGGTTCGGGCGATCACGCCGCCTCGGCGGCCAGCTTCTTGCCCTTCTCGATCGCCTCATCGATGGTGCCGACCATGTAGAAGGCCTGCTCCGGGAGGTGATCATACTTGCCGTCGACCAGGCCCTTGAAGCCCTTGATGGTGTCGGCGAGGTCGACGAGCTTGCCCGGCGAGCCGGTGAAGACTTCGGCGACGTGGAAGGGCTGGGACAGGAAGCGCTCGATCTTGCGGGCGCGGGCGACGGTGAGCTTGTCCTCTTCGGACAGCTCGTCCATGCCCAGGATCGCGATGATGTCCTGGAGCGCCTTGTAGCGCTGCAGGGTCTGCTGCACCCGGCGGGCGGTGGTGTAGTGCTCGTCGCCGATGATCAGCGGCGAGAGGATGCGCGAGGTCGAGTCGAGCGGGTCCACCGCGGGGTAGATGCCCTTTTCCGCGATCGAGCGCGAAAGCACGGTGGTGGCGTCGAGATGGGCGAAGGAGGCGGCCGGGGCCGGGTCGGTCAGGTCGTCGGCGGGCACGTAGATCGCCTGCACCGAGGTGATCGAGCCCTTGGTGGTGGTGGTGATGCGCTCCTGCAGCGCGCCCATGTCGGTGGCGAGGGTCGGCTGATAGCCCACCGCCGAGGGAATGCGGCCGAGCAGCGCCGACACTTCCGAACCCGCCTGGGTGAAGCGGAAGATGTTGTCGACGAAGAACAGCACGTCCTGGCCCTGGTCGCGGAAATGCTCGGCGACGGTGAGGCCGGTCAGGGCGACGCGGGCGCGGGCCCCGGGGGGCTCGTTCATCTGGCCATAGACCAGCGCACACTTGGAGCCGGCGGAGGAGCCGCCATGCTCATGCGGGTCGACGTTCACCTTGGACTCGATCATCTCGTGGTAGAGATCGTTGCCCTCGCGGGTGCGCTCGCCGACGCCGGCGAAGACGGAGTAGCCGCCATGCGCCTTCGCGATGTTGTTGATCAGCTCCATGATGAGCACGGTCTTGCCGACGCCGGCGCCGCCGAACAGGCCGACCTTGCCGCCCTTGGAATAGGGCGCCAGCAGATCGACGACCTTGATGCCGGTCACGAGGATTTCGGCCTCGGTGGACTGCTCGGCATAGCTGGGCGCCGGCTGGTGGATGGCGCGGCGAGTCTCGCTGGCCACCGGGCCGAGCTCGTCCACCGCCTCGCCGATCACGTTCATGATGCGGCCGAGCGTGGCGTCGCCGACCGGCACCATGATCGGGCCGCCGGTGTCGCTTACCGGCTGGCCGCGCACGAGACCCTCGGTCGAGTCCATCGCGATGGTGCGGACGGTGTTCTCACCGAGGTGCTGAGCGACCTCGAGCACCAGCCGGTTGCCCTGGTTGGTGGTCTCGAGCGCGTTCAGGATTTCCGGCAGGTGATCGTCGAACTGGACGTCGACGACGGCGCCGATGACCTGGGAGATGCGTCCCGTTGCGATGGCCATTTCAGTCTCCTTGAGAATCCGCTGTCGACGTTCAGATTACAGCGCTTCCGCGCCGGAGATGATCTCGATCAGTTCCTTCGTGATCATCGCCTGGCGGGTGCGGTTGTAGGTGAGCGTCTGCTTCTTGATCATCTCGCCCGCATTGCGGGTCGCATTGTCCATCGCGCTCATGCGCGAGCCCTGCTCGGACGCGCCGTTCTCGAGCAGAGCCTTGAAGATCTGCACCGCGAGGTTGCGCGGCAGCAGGTCGGCCAGGATCTCGGTCTCGTCCGGCTCGTAGTCATAGGTCGCCGCCGCCCCGTCGGCCGCCGCGGCGGCCTGCGGGAAGGTCGCCGGCACGATCTGCTGGGCCGTCGGCACCTGCGAGATCACCGACTGGAAGCGGCTGTAGAACTGGGTGGCGACGTCGAACTCGCCGGCGGAGAACATGGCGGAGATCTTCTCCGCGATGGCCTGCGCGTCGGCGAAGGTGACGCCCTTGTTGGCCCGCAGCTCGACGAACTCGACGATCTGCTTCTCGAACAGCCGGCGCAGCGGGTCATAGCCCTTGCGGCCGACGCAGAAGATCTTGACCGTCTTGCCCTGGTTCATCAGCGCATAGGCCCGCTCGCGGGCGAGGCGCACGATGGACGAGTTGAAGGCGCCGCAGAGGCCGCGCTCGGCGGTGAGCACCAGCAGCAGGTGGACATTGTCCTTGCCGGTGCCGGTGAGCAGGAGCGGCGCATCCGGCCCGCCGGCGACGGCGGTGGCGATGTTGCCCAGCACCGTCTCCATGCGCTCGGCATAGGGACGCGCCGCCTCGGCGGCAGACTGGGCCCGCCGCAGCTTCGCGGCGGCGACCATCTGCATCGCCTTGGTGATCTTCTGCGTCGCCTTCACCGAAGCGATGCGGTTGCGTAGTTCCTTCAGGCTGGCCATGTGCGCCGATCCGGTTCCGGGCCGCCGATCAGGCGAAGGTCTTGGCGAAGGCGTCGAGCGCCGCCGTCAGCTTCGCCGTGGTGTCCTTGGACAGTTCCTTGGAGGTGCGGATGGTGTCCAGGATGTCGGCGTGCTTGGAGCGCAGGAACAGCAGGACGCCGCTCTCGAACTCGCGCACCTTGGACACCGGCAGCGCGTCCAGATAGCCGTTGGTGCCGGCGAAGATCACCACCACCTGCTCCTCGACCTTGAGCGGCGAGAACTGCGACTGCTTCAGCAGCTCGGTGAGGCGGGCGCCGCGGTTCAGCAGCTTCTGGGTCGAGGCGTCGAGGTCCGAGCCGAACTGGGCGAAGGCCGCCAGCTCGCGGTACTGCGCCAGCTCGCCCTTGATCTTGCCGGCGACCTGCTTCATCGCCTTGATCTGGGCCGAGGAACCCACGCGGGAGACCGAGAGGCCGACATTCACCGCCGGGCGGATGCCCTGGAAGAACAGGTCGGACTCGAGGAAGATCTGGCCGTCGGTGATCGAGATGACGTTGGTCGGGATGTAGGCCGACACGTCGTTGGCCTGGGTCTCGATGACCGGAAGGGCGGTCAGCGAGCCGGCGCCGTTCTCGTCATTGAGCTTCGCGGCGCGCTCGAGCAGGCGCGAGTGGAGATAGAACACGTCGCCGGGATAGGCTTCGCGGCCCGGCGGGCGGCGCAGCAGCAGCGACATCTGGCGGTAGGCCACGGCCTGCTTGGACAGGTCGTCATGGATGATGAGCGCGTGCATGCCGCTGTCGCGGAAGAACTCGCCCATGGCGGTGCCGGAGAACGGCGCCAGGAACTGCATCGGCGCGGCGTCCGAGGCGGTGGCGGCGATCACGATGGAGTATTCCAGCGCGCCCTGCTCTTCCAGAACCTTCACGAACTGGGCGACGGTGGAACGCTTCTGGCCGACCGCGACATAGACGCAGTACAGCTTGGCCTTCTCGTCGGTGCCCTGGTTGATGGGCTTCTGGTTCAGGATGGTGTCGAGCGCGATCGCGGTCTTGCCGGTCTGGCGGTCGCCGATGATCAGCTCGCGCTGGCCGCGGCCCACCGGGATGAGGGCGTCGATCGCCTTCAGGCCGGTCTGCATCGGCTCGTGCACGGACTTGCGCGGAATGATGCCGGGCGCCTTCACGTCGACGCGGCGGCGCTCGGTCGACTCGATCGGGCCCTTGCCGTCGATCGGGCTGCCGAGGGCGTCGACCACGCGGCCGAGCAGGCCCTTGCCGACCGGCACGTCGACGATGGCGCCGGTGCGCTTGACGGTCTGGCCTTCCTTGATCTCGCGGTCGGAGCCGAAGATCACGATGCCGACATTGTCGATTTCGAGGTTGAGGGCCATGCCGCGCACGCCGCTCTCGAACTCGACCATCTCACCGGCCTGGACATTGTCGAGGCCGTAGACGCGGGCGATGCCGTCACCGACGGAGAGAACCTGCCCGACCTCGGAGACTTCGGCTTCCTGGCCGAAATTCTTGATCTGCTCCTTGAGGATCGCGGAAATTTCTGCGGCGCGGATATCCATCAGCGAACCTCTTTCATCGCATAGCGGATCGAATTGAGCTTGGTCTTCAGCGAGGCGTCGACGAGGCGGGAGCCGACCTTCACCTTCAGGCCGCCGAGCAGGGAGGGATCGACCTCCACGACGAGCTGGACGTCCTTGCCGGTCATGGCGTCGAGCGCGCCCTTCAGCGTGGCCGCATGGGCCTCGGACAGCGGCTGGGCGACGGTCACCTCGGCGACCACCTCGCCCTTGAACGCCGACACCTGCTGGCGGAAGCCGCGGATGATCGCCTCAATGGCGAAGAGGCGGCGGTTGGCGGCGACCGTCTTGAAGAAGTTGCCGGACAGCCCGCCGATTCCGGCCCGGGCCAGGATGGCGGCGATCGCCTTCTCCTGCTCCTCGGACGAGAAGACCGGGCTGCGCACCAGGCGCTTCAGGTCGTCGCTCTCGGCGAGAAGGGCTTCGAATCTCTCGAGGTCGGCCTTCACCGCGTCGATGGCCCCGGCGTCGCGAGCCAGCTCGAACAGAGCCGTCGCGTAGCGTCCCGCCACCCCGGATACGAATGTCTCGGCCACCGTGCCTCTCTCGGCTTGCCTCAGGCCCGTGCCGCGCCGGTTCGACGCGGATGGGCCTTGAACATTTACAAGGGTTTCGACCGGGTCCGGGAACACAGGAATGCCCCCATTCCCGATCAGTCGGGGGGTTCCCTAACACGGCTTCCCCCGTGCTGCAACACGATGCGGTGAGGCGAAGCGGGCGCGAAATGACGTAGCGGGCCCATTCCTTCCCGGCTTTGCGAAATTGCTGGCATTCCAGCCTTTTGCGATGCCTGCGGCGCATTGCTGCACCGGCTTGCCGGGTTTCGCCCTCAGCCCCGCGCCACCCGCAGCGCGGCGGCCGCGGCGACCGGTCCCAGCACCAGGGCGCCGAGCGCGAGGCCGAGCAGGATGCGGAACGGCGTGCCGAACGGCACCGGCCCGGTGATCGCCGCGGTGGTCGCGGCGACGCCGAAGATCAGCACCGGGATGGCGAGCGGCATCACCAGCACCGCCACCAGCAGCCCGCCGCGCCGGAAGGCGCTGGCGAAGGCGGCCCCGATCAGCCCGAGGAAGGTGATGGCCGGGGTGCCCGCCAGCAGCGTCAGCACCAGCGCGCCGGTGGCCCGCGGCTCGATGTTGAGCAGCAGCGCCAGCAGCGGCGCCGCCACCACCAGCGGCAGCCCGGTCGCCAGCCAGTGCGCCAGCCCCTTGGCCGCCGCCGCCAGCTCCAGCGGCAGTTCCTGCATGAACAGCAGGTCGAGCGAGCCGTCCTCGGCATCGGCGGCGAACAGCCGGTCGAGCCCGATCAGCGAGGCGAGCAGCGCCCCGATCCACAGGATGGCCGGCCCGACCCGCGCCAGCAGCGCGAGGTCCGGGCCGATGGCGAAGGGCGTCACCACCACCACCGCGAGGAAGAACACCACGCCGAGCCCGGCGCCACCGCCGGCGCGCAGCGCCAGGGCGAGGTCGCGCCGCACCAGCGCCAGGAAGGCCGCCATCATCGCGCCGACCCGTCCATCTCACCGACGGCCGCCTCCCCGGTCCGCGGCGCGGCCGGCGCCCCCAGCCTCAGCTCCCGCGCCGGCGAAAGGCCAAGCGGGGCATGGGTGGCGGCGACGATCAGCCCACCGGCGTCGAGATGGCCCTGGGCGATCTCGGCGAAGCGGGCCTGCGCCGCGACATCGAGCGCGGTGGTCGGCTCGTCCAGCAGCCAGAGCGGGCGGTGCGCCACCAGCAGCCGGGCGAGGGCGAGCCGCCGCTTCTGCCCGGCCGACAGCACGGCGACCGGCAGCGGCCCCAGCCCGCCGAGCCCGACCCGCGCCAGCGCCTGCTCGATGCCGAGCCGCGGCCGGCCCATCAGCGCCCGCCAGAAGCCGAGATTCTCCGCCGCGCTGAGGGCGGCCTTGTGGGCGTCGAGATGGCCGAGATAATGCGCCTGCTCGGCCACCGGCGCGTCGGGCTCCACCCCCGCGCCCTCCAGCCGCACGGTGCCCGCGGTCGGGGCGGCCAGCCCCGCCAGCAGCCGCAGCAGCGAGGATTTCCCGGTGCCGTTGGGCCCGGTCACGATGAGCGCGACACCGGCCTCCAGCACGAAGCCGAGATCGCGGAACAGCGGCCGCGCGCCGCGGGTGCAGGCGAGGTGCTCAGCCACCAGACGCATGGCACCGGCTCCGCTTCCCGCCCGCCGGATTGCAATGCACAATTCGTCGATGCACCGCGTTATCCCCCTATGATCGCCGTTTGAAATGGCTCTATATAGTTTTCTGAACGACGCACCGTCCCGGACGTAAGCCCGCCGAGCTATAGCCTGCGCGCCCGCTTCCGTCCAAGGCGCGACGGTATGTCGGTGGGACCACTCAATCGGGGACCTGTCCACGTGACCTCGCTCGACAGCTTCAAAAGCCGCAAGACTCTCACCGTCGGATCCAAGACCTACGTCTATTACAGCCTCCCCGACGCCGAGAAGAACGGTCTCGAGGGCGTCTCCGCCCTGCCCTTCTCGATGAAGGTGCTGCTCGAGAACCTGCTGCGCTTCGAGGACGGGCGCTCCGTCACCAAGGACGACATCGTCGCCGTCAAGGAATGGCTGGTGAACCGCGGCAAGGCCGAGCGCGAGATCGCCTATCGCCCCTCGCGCGTGCTGATGCAGGACTTCACCGGCGTGCCCGCGGTGGTCGACCTCGCCGCCATGCGCGACGCCATGGTCAATCTCGGCGGCGACCCCAAGCGCATCAACCCGCTGGTGCCGGTCGACCTCGTCATCGACCATTCGGTGATCGTGAACTTCTTCGGCTCGAAGGACGCCTTCGGCAAGAATGTCGAGGAAGAATACAAGCAGAATCAGGAGCGCTACCGCTTCCTGAAGTGGGGCCAGTCGGCCTTCGATAATTTCCGCGTGGTTCCGCCCGGCACCGGCATCTGCCACCAGGTGAACCTCGAATATCTCGCCCAGACCGTGTGGACCCGGGATGAGGACGGCGCCACCGTCGCCTATCCCGACACCTGCGTCGGCACTGACAGCCACACCACCATGGTGAACGGCCTCGGCGTGCTGGGCTGGGGCGTCGGCGGCATCGAGGCCGAGGCCGCCATGCTCGGCCAGCCGGTGTCCATGCTCATTCCCGAGGTCATCGGCTTCAAGCTCACCGGCAAGCTGAACGAGGGCATCACCGCCACCGACCTCGTGCTGACCGTGACGCAGATGCTGCGCAAGAAGGGCGTGGTCGGCAAGTTCGTCGAGTTCTTCGGGCCGGGCCTCGATCACCTCTCGCTCGCCGACCGCGCCACCATCGGCAACATGGCCCCGGAATACGGCGCCACCTGCGGCTTCTTCCCGGTCGACGCCGAAACCATCGCCTATCTCGACGAGACCGGCCGCGCCGACGAGCGGATCGCGCTGGTGGAGGCCTATTCGCGCGCCCAGGGCATGTGGCGCGAGGCCGGCACCGCCGACCCGGTGTTCACCGACATTCTCGAACTCGACATCAGTTCGGTGCTGCCCTCCCTCGCCGGCCCCAAGCGCCCGCAGGACCGCGTGCTGCTCTCCGCCACCAAGGAAGGCTTCCTCAGCGCGCTGGAAGGCGAGTTCAAGAAGCCGGGCGAGGCGGGCCGCCGCGTGCCGGTGGCGGACGCCGACTTCACCCTCGGCCATGGCGACGTCACCATCGCCGCCATCACCTCCTGCACCAACACCTCGAACCCCAGCGTGCTGATCGCCGCCGGCCTGCTCGCCCGCAACGCGGTGGCGAAGGGCCTCACCCGCAAGCCGTGGGTGAAGACCTCGCTGGCGCCCGGCAGCCAGGTGGTCGAAGGCTATCTCAACGCCGCCGGCCTGCAGGCCGACCTCGACGCCGTCGGCTTCAATCTGGTCGGCTTCGGCTGTACCACCTGCATCGGCAATTCCGGCCCGCTGCCGGAGAACATCTCCGAGGCGATCAACGCCAACGACCTCGTCGCCGGCGCGGTGATCTCGGGCAACCGCAACTTCGAAGGCCGCGTGAACCCGGACGTGAAGGCGAACTACCTCGCCTCCCCGCCGCTGGTGGTGGCCTATGCGCTGGCCGGCTCGCTGCAGATCGACCTCACCACCGAGCCGCTCGGCACCGGCTCCGACGGCCAGCCGGTCTATCTCAAGGACATCTGGCCCTCGAACCAGGAAATCGCGCGCTTCATCCGCGAGAACGTCACCAAGGCGATGTTCAAGGAGAAGTACGCCGACGTCTTCAAGGGCGACGAGAACTGGCAGAAGATCGCGGTGCCGCTGGGCGAGACCTACGCCTGGGACGACCGCTCCACCTATGTGCAGAACCCGCCCTATTTCGAGGGCATGGCGATGGAGCCGGAGCCGGTAACCGACATCATCGACGCCCGGGTCATGGGCCTGTTCCTCGACTCGATCACCACCGACCACATCTCGCCGGCCGGCTCGATCAAGGAAGCCAGCCCCGCCGGCGCCTATCTGCGCGACCATCAGGTGCGCCCGGCCGACTTCAACCAGTACGGCACCCGCCGCGGCAATCATGAGGTCATGATGCGCGGCACCTTCGCCAATATCCGCATCAAGAACCAGATGCTGAGCGGCAAGGAAGGCGGCTTCACCCGGCACTGGCCGGACGGCACCGAAATGCCGATCTACGACGCCGCCATGCTCTACAAGGCGGAAGGCGTTCCGCTGGTGGTGTTCGCCGGCAAGGAATACGGCACCGGCTCCTCGCGCGACTGGGCGGCCAAGGGCACCAAGCTGCTCGGCATCCGCGCCGTGATCGCCCAGAGCTTCGAGCGCATCCACCGCTCGAACCTCGTCGGCATGGGCATCGTGCCGCTGGTGTTCCAGGGCGAGGATTCCTGGCAGTCGCTCGGGCTGAAGGGCGACGAGGTCGTCACCCTGAAGGGCATCGAGGGCGACCTGAAGCCGCGCCAGACGCTGACCGCCGAGATCGTCTTCGCCGACGGCACGGTGAAGCATGTCCCGCTCACCTGCCGCATCGACACGCTGGACGAGCTGGACTACTTCCGCAACGGCGGCATCCTGCAATACGTGCTGCGCAACCTCGCGGCGTGAGGCTCGGACGGGGGCGCCAGCCCCCGCCCGCCGGCTGCCGCGCGGCAGGGCCGGTGCGCCCGGGGCGGGCAGGCATCGGGCGGGCAGGCATGGAGCGGGCAGGCATGGGGTGTCGGCCGCCCCGGCGGCCACGACTTCGGGGCGACGCGGGCGAACCCGTGGCTCGCCTGACGCAGTATCCCGTCGGGTAATACGATTGCCGGGGGCGCGGGTCACGGCCGATGACCGGAAGCGGGCGCGACCGGGAACCCGGCACCTCGGCGCAGAGGCCCCGGCACCCCCAACGTCGCCGGTGCAGCGGTCTCGTCCCTTCACCATGACCCTGCCGGCCCTGCCCCACCTCCGCCGTCCGGCGGAATGGCGGCCGGCCTTGTCCGTGATCGTTTCTGCGGTACTTTGATAAGCCTTGTCGTCCGACGTCGCCCGCCGGCGGCCCGGACCCGGCGCGGCGCCCTGCCATCGCCGCCTCGCCTCCGGCGCCCGACGCGTGCCGGCCCGACCGCCGCCCCGTATCGCCCGCCGCCTCACCTTTCCGTGCAGCGGCGACACCCGAATGTGACTGGTGCCGCCGGACGGCCCGGCCTATTGCCTAGGCTGCTCAGCCGCCTTGGAAATCCACCGGGAGCCGCCCACCGCCCATGTCCGCTCCGATGCCGCGTCCGCTCGCGCCCCTCGCCCCCCTGGCCTGTGCGCTGGCCCTGGTGATGGGCGGGTCCTTCTTCGTGGCGGGCACGGCGGCCCACGCCGGCGACGACGCGGCCGCTTCCTCTTCCGGCGGCGCCAAGCCGGTCGCGGTGGTGGAGCTCTTCACCAGCCAGGGCTGCTCCTCCTGCCCGCCGGCCGACCGGCTGCTCGGCGAGCTCGCGCAGCGGCCGGGCGTCATCGCCCTCACCCTGGCGGTCGATTACTGGGACTATCTCGGCTGGAAGGACACGCTGGCCAAGCACGGCCATTCCATGCGGCAGAAGTCCTATGCCCGCGCCCGCGGCGACGGCAAGCTGTTCACGCCCCAGCTCATCGTCAATGGCAGCGTGATGACCGTCGGCAACGACCCCGAGGCGATCTCCCGCGCGCTCGCCAGGACCGCGCCGCTCACCGTGCCGGTGGCCGCCTCGGTGGAGGGCGACCGCGTCTCGGTGAAGGTGGGGGCCGGGCTCGGCGCCGGCGAGGTCTGGCTGTGCCCGGTCAGCCGCAGCGAGGCGGTGCAGATCGGCCGCGGCGAGAACGAGGGCACGACGGTCGATTACCACAATGTGGTGCGCGGCTGGATGAAGCTGGGCGACTGGAACGGCACGCCCGCCACTTTCGACGCCGGCCTCGCGGAGCTGCGCGGCGGGGCCGACGCGGTGGCCGTGCTGGTGCAGGCCGGCACCGCGGTCATGCCCGGCCCGGTGCTCGGGGCGACGATGGCGCCACTGCACCCATCCTCCACCTCACCGCACTGACCCTCCACCCGCCGAAGCAAAGAAAAGGGCCGGAACCGGCCCTGACCCGGCAAAGAAAAAGGGCCGGAAAACCGGCCCTGAGATGGATTCGGGGGTTGAACCTACGGCTCGAAGGCCGGCCCGCCCGACACCCTGGGGGCTGGGGGGCTGGGGAACCAGGCGCCTGGCAGGCCGGCCCTTCGATGCTGTGACGATGCCTGCCGCCATTGTCGGGGGAACGGCCGAAATCGGGCGACTTCATGGATTCCGTTGACGACCCCGTGACCCGACCTCCCCGCCCGCCATCTTGCGACGGGCGGCGCGGCGGCCATCTTCAGGCTTGAAGCGGGCCGCGTGCGGGGCGATCATGACGCCCCGGTGACACGCACGAACCGAAGGCGCCGGGACGACAGGCGCCGGCAAGCGTTCGAAAGGCAGGAGGAGCCGCGTGGCGGACAGTGAACCGATAACGCTGCAGGCCGGAAGCGCCGAGAGGCCGGCCTGCGTGACCTTCGACCGGCGCGAGCTCGACCGCATTCTCGACCTGTACGGCCGGATGGTCGCGATTGGCGAATGGCGCGACTATGCCATTGATTTCCTGAGGGATCGCGCGGTTTTTTCGATCTTCCGGCGCTCCACCGAGTTTCCGATCTACCGCATCGAGAAGGACCCGCGCCTTGCCCGTCGGCAGGGTGCCTATTCCGTGGTGTCGCAGACCGGGCTGATCCTCAAGCGCGGCCACGATCTGGCGCGCGTCATCACGGTGCTCGACAAGCCGCTGCGCGTGGTGAACTGAACGGGCCGGCGACGAGCGGACGGCCGCAACGGCATGTTGGCTGGCCGTTACGGCGGGCCCCTCAGGGTTCGGCGGGCTCACCGCCCGACGTCTCCCGCTGGACGTCTCCCGCTGGACTTGGCCCCACGGCTCATGGCAGATAGCCCCAGCGAAACGGCGCAGCCTTGCTGCGCACCGCTCTCCTGTGCGGGTGTGGCGGAACCGGTAGACGCGGCGGACTCAAAATCCGTTTCTGGTGACAGAGTGTCGGTTCGAGTCCGACCACCCGCACCATTTCATACTTTCCCAGGCGGAAGTCTCCTAAAGCCCTGAAGGGCAAGGAGGTTTTCGCGGTTCGATAGCCCTCTCCACGGACATAGGGCAACCTCTCCGCAAACACGAGTTTGAGTACCGCACGCTTGTCCTCCAGGCGATCGGAAGCCCAGAGATTGCAAGGGTTTGCGAGGAACGAAAACGCGGTTCGATAAGTCTCATCGAACGAGGCCCGCGGCTGGCCGCCGGTCCGCACCTTCTCGGCGAGCAGAGCCTTTTCAGTCTCCAAGTCGCGGATGCGCGCCTCATAGGCGGCGATGACCGAGCGATTGTCGGTCTCGACGATTCGGTCGAGGAATTGCGCGACCTTCTTCTCGATCTGCGCGAGGTCGCGCTTCAAGGCCGATACATCGGACTGCGCGGCATTGGTACGGGCATTCCACAGGTCGCGGAACATCTCGAAGGCGAGGACGAAGAGCTCTTCGCTCGGCGCGAGATCGGCCAGCAGCTTCTCGAAGTCGCCCTCGATCACCTCCCTGCGCACCGACTTGCGATGCGCGACGCAGCCGCGCGTATCGCACAGATAATAGGGATAGTAGGCACACCTACTACGCGGTCATGGCGGTGTTCTGGATGAAGGGTATCCCGCTCCCGCAGATCATCGGGAACGCAATCAACCAGAAGCAGGAGCAGAACACCCGCCGGGTGATCCGCGACACGCTCGAGACGATTGAGAAGGTCATCCGCTTCGAGGTCGTACGGCTCATGTCGTGCTATTGCGCCGTGCTGTCCCGCGTCTTCGACGAGATCGGCTTCCCCGAGCTGTCGAAATCTATACCCACCCTGGCCCTCTACCTTGAAGTCGGAGCCTCGGATCGCTCAATGATCAGTTTCATGAGCCTCGGCCTATCGCGGGTGACCGCCGCGATCCTAAACGAGGCCACAGCCAACAAGGGCATGACCACTTCCGAAGCGCGGACTTGGATGAGGGGCGCGCAGCTTGAGGCCTACGACCTGTCGCCCATACTCATCGAAGAGATCAGACGCGCCGTGCGGTGAATGTAGCAGGCCACGGCGCCAGATGTAGGGTTGCCCCGGCCGAATGGACGGCCGCTTTCAGGGTCGTCACAGTTCGCTTGGGATAGCAGACTTGAGGGCGCATTGCCGTCCCAGGACAGGGGCCGGAGCACGGACCCGCTGAGCAGGAGGGCGGCTGCGGTTGCTTGCGCTGTTCTTTCCGCGAAAGCATCTTCCTTCGATCCGAACGCCGCATAGAGGCTCTTCTTGCCGATGCCCATTGCCTCAGTCAGGTACGAAATGGACGTTTCGGCAAAACCCCTGCGCCAGAACAGCCGCATGGCAACGGCCAGCGCCCCGCCGCCCGTCGCGCCTGGCGCAGCGGGTTTCACAAAGCTAGGTTACGCCCCCCTTGCGAGATAAATCCGCGGGTTTTCCCCAAACGCGCCTGCCCGACCTTCTACTGGTGGTAGAAAGTCGAGACGACTCGCTTATATTGACCCTAGGGGAATCATCCTAAAGACACCTCAAGTACATGCGCTTGAGCATTTCGTCAGAAATCGCCCCGGCTACGCATTGTATGAGGAGGCGCTTTTGACATTGTTTCCGACATGGCATGGTGAGATCGTCCTTCCGGCGATGCCCGAGCGCAAGCTGAAAGTCGGAGACAACGCTATCGTGCAACGGCTCTTTTCGGGTACGCGTTGCCACGCCTCCCTTGCGCCTTCACAGATTTCCGGACACGACCTTATCAAGACTGCGCTCCGCTCGCCGTACGACCAGATTTTACTAAGGAGAAAAAACGTTCGCCGGAAGCCGACGCCATTGCCCGTCGCAATATGCCCGGCAGCAGCCGATCACGATACCTTGCCAAAAGTCCTTGAGCTTGAATGGGACAGCTACGGCGCGCTGGAGACCTACGCCGATACGCCGGACAAGGTCTTGGATGCCTGGATCAACCAGTTCGATTTTCGCACGGAGGATGAAGGCAAGGGCTTGCCCGGCCTGCGCACCCCGCAGATCGGCGCCCTGCACGCGATCGCCGCGCATTTCGCCGTCGGCCGTGAATTCGAGCCCGCTACGGTCGTTCTCCCGACAGGCACCGGTAAGACCGAAACGATGCTGGCGACGCAAGTTTATATGCGCCTCAAGTGTACGCTCGTGATCGTTCCGAGCGATGCGCTCCGCTCCCAGATCGCCACGAAATTCGCGACCCTTGGGATACTGCCCGCCGTCGGCATCGTTCCGCACGAGATCGCCCGGCCCCGCGTCGCCGTCGTCAGGGGAGGCATTGCGTCTGCCGACGAGGCGCGGACAATCCTCGAACAGGCGAACGTCATCGTCGCGCTCCCCAATTCGCTCGAGGCCTCCCATCCCGAGGCCGTCGCGCTTCTCGTCGGAGGATGCAGTGATCTCGTTGTGGACGAGGCCCATCACATCACGGCCGCAACCTGGCAGAACGTGCGCCAGCATTTCGAGAAGAAGCGCATCCTGCAATTCACGGCGACACCATTCCGGCGCGATGGCAAACGGATCGATGGGCGGATCATCTTCAACTATAAGCTCGGCGACGCGCAGGACGCCGGCTACTACCGCCCGATCAATCTCCGAACGATCGAAGAATACGGAGACGAGCAGGCCCGCGACGAGGCGATTGCGCGGGAGGCGGTTGCGATTCTCCGACGCGACCGGGACGAGCTCAAAAAAGATCACCTTCTAATGGCCCGGACGCGGACCAAGGAACGCGCCAAAGATGTCGCGGCGATCTATCAGCGCATCGCGCCGGACTACAAACCTGAGATCGTGTACTCCGGTCCCGGCAGGATCGCTGCCAACCGCGAGGCGATGGACCGCCTCTTCGATCGCAGCGACAACGGATCGCGCATCGTCGTCTGTGTCGACATGCTCGGCGAAGGATTCGATCTGCCCTATCTCAAAATCGCGGCGCTCCACGACACCCACAAATCGCTGGCCGTCACCTTGCAGTTCATCGGCCGCTTCACGCGAAAAGGCGCGGACGATTCCATCGGCGAGGCGACGGTCGTCGCCAACATCGCCGATCCCGACGCCGAGGCGAAGCTCGCCGAGCTTTACGCCGAAGGCGCCGACTGGGACCGGATCATAAAGCGCCTGAGCGAGGAGCGGATCGACCAGGAGCTACGGCTTCAGGATCTCGTCCTCGCCCTCAAGCAATCCGGCGACCTCCACGCCAACCTCTCTTTGTGGAATCTTCGCCCGGCACGCTCGGCCCAGTTCTTCCGCACAACCTGCGCCGACTGGTCGCCCACGGACTTCACCAGCGTCCTGCCGCCATCCGCCGAAACCTGGCACGCGCTGAGCGAGCGGGACAATGTGCTGGTTGCCGTCATCCGCCGCTCGGAGGACGTGTCGTGGGGCAACTATCAGAACGTCTTCGACACGATCTACGATCTCGTCATTCTCCGGTGGGACAAACCGCTTGGCGTCCTTTGCCTCTACGCCAGCGACTACAATGCACTGCGTTCGGAGAAAATGGCCGCGGCCGTCACCGACGAGAAGACCGAACTGGTGGTCGGCGCGCCCATCTTCAACATCCTCAATAATGTCGAGCTTCCACTCGTGAAGAATCTCGGCTCGTCCCGCATCGGGGCGATCAGCTTCACCTCCTATTTCGGGCCGAACGTGACCGAAGGGCTCGCCAGCATCGAAAAAGCGGAGTCGGCGCTGAACAACATCGCCTGCCTTGGCTACGAAAACGGCGAACGCGTCCTATGGGGCGGCACCCAGCGCCGCGGCAAGGTCTGGCAACAAAAGGGCGGCACGATCTCGGAGTGGGTTCAGTGGACCACCTCCACCTGGTCCAAGGTGACTTCCAGCTCGGGCACGGTAAGCAACATCGTGTCCGACTTCCTACGCCCCGTGCGCATGGAGAAACCGCACGACTCCCTCCCCATCTCGGTGCAGTGGGGCGAACAGGCGCAGATGCGTTTCAACGACCGACAGTTCATTCTCTTCGGCGATGCCGAGGTGCCCTTGTTCGAGATCGACCTGGAACTTGGCGACATCGGCGACGACGGCGCCATTCCCATCCGCATCATCAGCGATGGCTATATCTCGACGTACCGGCTCTCGATCAGCAAGGCGCTTTCCGGGGGCTATCGCTACGATCACGTCTCCGGTCCCACGTGCGGCTTCAAGAAAAGCAAAGACGGTGCGGAGCCGATCGAGGAGTATCTTCAGAAGGACCCGATCATCGTCCGGTATGTCGACGGGACCTACTCTTACAACTGCTACCACATTCCGGTGAAACTGGACGCGGCGCTCTACGATCGCGCGCGGCTGGAATCGTGGGATTGGACCGACATCCCACTAAACAAAGAATCGATGCACGAAGATGGCGATCGGAAAACCATCCAGTACCGCACCTTCGACCAGATCGAATCCGAGTACGATGTCATCTTCAACGACGACGGACGCGGCGAGGCCGCCGACCTTGTCTGCCTCAAAGACGTCGACGATGGCACGATCAAGCTGGCCCTCGTTCACTGCAAGGGCGCGCACGGCGGCTACGTCTCGCAGGACATCCGCAATTTCTACACGGTCTGCGGGCAGGCGCAGAAAAGCATCACCGCGAAACACGCGGGCCTGCCGACGCTTTATCACGACCTGAAGCGGCGTCACGATATCTGGGCGAGGAAAGGCAAGACGCGCTTCCTGAAGGGCGACATGAAACAGCTCTCTTACTTCAAGGAGAAGGCACGCCGTGCGAAGCTGGAATTCGAGATGCTGCTCGTACAGCCGGGGGCGTCCGTCGCCACGATAACCGACGACGCGCTACGCCTTATCGCCACGACCGAGCTCTACGTGTTTAAGACGACCGAAGCTAAGTTCCGCGTCATCCTAAGTCCATAGGCCCGCACTTCGGCGGAACGGCATCATTGTTCGATGACGTCTCGATTGCCGCTTCTGAGCGAAAACCGCAAGCGAGGGTTTTCGGGCGAACAGGGCACAGAACTGTTGCGAGCATTCACGGCCCTCTATGGGGATTATGTCGATGCGATAGAAACCTATTCTGAAGTATTTGCAAAGTTCGCTTTGGCTGGTTGCCAGCTACACCACGATCAAAAACCGGACACTGATGTCAGCTCTTAGGAATCCATGAAGGTCCGTCGAACGCAAGAAATGGCGGCGCTTTGCTGACAGACGGCTCAAGGGCCGGCTTCGGACTGGCAGGTTTCCGATGGTTAAAATAGGAAAGCTGCCGCTCCTGACCAGTTGGCGCATCCAGCCGCTTCCGACCAACTTATGCCCTTCCTAACCTACACCGGAACGGCCATTTAGTACGCCGACACCTGCCGTTCCGCTTCACAAATATGACAGGCGGCGGCGCCCCCATGGGGTACTGTTCGTTCTCAAGCGGTTCACCTCAAAGGTTTGCCCCAGTCGAAGCAAAGCCATCGCGCAAACCTGTGCCGCCAATGGCGCAGCAAGTGGAACTTTTGGTCGCCGGTCAACGAATATCATCGTACCAGAATGGTCGGATCGGGCGGGTGCAAATCATTTTCGCGACGCCACCGATCTGCTACCAATTCTGAGGAGTATGGGGGGCGAGGCATGGCCGGGTTCAACGAGAAGGACTTCCAAGAAGCCAGTGGGATTGTCGTGGGTCTGCTCGATGAAGGTTTTAGCACACGACCTGTTGCGGAGGGCGTCTCGATTGTCGATGTCGAGGCACATGCTCGCGAATTCAATGAGGACTTGTCAGTCCTGGAGCAAATAGGCGCGCCTTTCCCTTGCCTTTCGCTTGCGGAGGTGGGGCCTGTCCCCGTCTCGCTCGGCGAGATCACCTCTCGCCGAGCGTTTGGCCGGCTGTCCCGGCCGTTTCCGCGCGATCTTATCTATGACGAATTTACTTATCGCATGCGTCGGCTTGGGGACGAGATGGGCGAGATAGTCTTCCAGTCGTCAAGCGAGGCCCGCTCCACATTCCTTCGCAATGCCGCAGACTTTCTCGCCAATCGGATCGCGAGCGTCCGCCAATGGCGAGAATATCGGGCCGATGGGGGCATGCGCGCGACTCTTAGCATAGCGCAATATCGCGGCGGAGCACGCAAGACTGTGCCTGGATGCGTCTTCGAGGTGACAACAAACACCAACAATCTGAACGTCTATTGGTCCGGCGCCTACTATATTGTGTCCAATTATTTCGGCCATCCGACCTCGCCCGCGAAAGGCACGCTGCAGTCGGGCACCTATGTGTTCGGGGTAATGGGTGGTGCCTATGGATCGGCAGTTCGGTGGGACACGGCGTCGGTCGTAACGCTGCCCGGCCAGCCGGACGTCCACCTCCAGTATTGAGGGCAATCCGATGGATCTTGGAAAATATGGGCCGTTCGCCGAGACAATTGCGATCGCAGGATGCTTGATCGCAGTATTCAGCTTTCTGCTGCTCAAGATGGTCGGCAAGATCAGCAGATGGACCTACCTCATCGAGGACACGCCTCCCTTCATCGTGACGCTTGCGGTCCGCGGGATCGCGATCGGCCTGATCGCGGTGACATTCCTGACGATCACGAAGGAGAATGTGCAATACTTCCAATGGGCAGCGGTCGGCTTTGGGTCCGCTACCATGCTCTTCCTCATCTTGTTTGACGGCCTTAGACGAAAGCGCACTTGCAAGATACCCGAAGTCGGTGCCGACGGACGCCAGAAGAAGAGTTGGTTAGGCAAGCTGCAGTCGCGCACGGTCGTCATCGGGGCTGCGAACCGCATGCGAGCTGACGCGCGCACAGCCTTCGAGGCCCATCCAGGCCTTTCGGTTGAGAAGTTCATGAGCGGCTACGGTTATAACGAAGTCAACAACCCGAAGGCGATCTGGGACGCCGACTATCTCGCGGGAATCGCGCAACGCATGACCATACTGCTGATGGGCGTGCTACTCTGTTCAGTTATGACGCTGTATCTTGCGGCCGCCTCGATCGAAGTCCGCCAGCATGATCAATCCGGCCCGACAAAGACCACGCCGGGGGGCTCGCCTGCTACGAATCCGCTCGGTGCCGCCGATTCCTGACCGGAAGATGACGACGGTCGACCCGTTAGCCAGTCGTTTGCAACCGGACACTTTTTCATTCTGCGATGCCGTTCAGGCAACCGCTGGATGTCGGCTCCTGACCAAAATGCCCATTCAACGCTTCGCGTGGAAATGGCAGCAAAGTCGCAATGCTAGTCATGCGAGATTGCGCTTCGCTCGGCGAACAAACGGCCGCCTTCAAGTTCGCGCAAAAGCATGCCCAACGGCCCTTATGGCGGCGCAAAGCGGACCCATCTGAAAGGGCAGTCGTGGGGCAGCAAAGATTCAACCTTCGCCTTCAACAATGATCCACAAATTGCGTGACTACCGACCAGCCGAAGCGGGGGCAACGTGCTGGGTCAATTCACTTCGGCATCACAGGCTTTGCAGGATGAACCGTCAGCAGAAGACGCTTCGCGACACCATCCGCGGTTCTTCGAACCAAGCGAAATTTCATTTCGCGCGTACTGCAAGCTGTGTCGAGTCGTCCTACGCCTCGACCCACTTGGCAAGGGGGACCCGCTGGCGCGCCCCCGTTGCATCCCCCCGGCCATGGCGCATGAGACGGCATTGAGCCATCTCTGCGCCAGCAAGCGGATCGCCGCTTGACCGCTCGCCGGACCTGGAGATGTCCCTCTCCACCGGCACCGGACCATGGACGAACGGCTGGCCGTTCGAGCACCAGCCGGGCGGCTTCCACCCCGGCACCCCGGACCGGGAGGAGGCATCCGGCCTCCCCTGGACCCCTGCGGTCAGGAGCATGGCCCCTGAACCCGATTTTCCAGATGTCGCAGCACGACTTCAGCGATGCGGCCCTTGCGACGCGAGGTGCCGGACCGCATCTCTGATGGGAACGCCAACCGGCGTTCCCCTTCACGACACGACCGATGGACATGGCCGTAAGCGTCGTCCTCAGGCCACGTTACTGAGGGTGGGCTTGGTGGGATAGGCCC
>NZ_JAHBGE010000022.1 GCF_018390635.1 Ancylobacter lacus
CCGCGCTGGTCGCGTGTATCGCCGGCGAACTCGGGATAGAGCCCACGGTCGGTCGCCGACTGATATTTGGAGCTCGTCGGCGCGGATCGATCGCCCCGGAAGGCACCGCCGCTCGAATAAGGCGGATCGGCGAGCACGCCCCCGATCGAACCCGCCTCCAGCTCCGCCATCACCTCGATGGCGTCGCCGAGATAGAGCGTCGCCGAACCGATGGTTTCCCGCCGGATGTATGGCATGCGTCGTCTCCTGATCGACGCTCCGGGCGCTCTGGTGCGGGCTCTGTTGGCCTCAGATGATTGATGGCGCCGCAGCGGCGGCATTTGATTTCGACCCGGCCTGCGATCGACCCGCGACCGGCGCGGAGCAGCAGGGCACCGCATCCGCATCTGATCTCCTCCATAGTCCGTTAACACCAAAGGTGCCACCCTATCCTCGCTCACCAGAGCCCAGGGGCGGGGTGGCAGTTATCTTTACTCACTGCTCCGCGGGACTGTGTTTGGCGACCTGACCCGCGGCCGGGGAAACCCGGACCCCGTCACTCAGTAGTATCCGAGCTTGGTGTTCAGCGCCGCCGCGGCGGCCAGCACCTTGTCGATGTGGGCATCCCAGCCCTGCGCCACGACCAGCGTCTGGAATTCCACCGTGCCGAGCCGGCTGGTGGCCTCCTGCGTGCGCGACCCGCCGATCGTGATCGAGGTGTCACGCGCCTCATAGGTGGCCGTGATCGAACCATACTGCGTCTGGCCGAGATAGCGGTCCGCCGACGTCGCCTTGAGCTGCACCGTCTCGATCACGGCGGAGTTGAGCCCCATGCCATTGGCCGTCGTGCCGCTGTTGCTCTCGACATTGCTGGCGCGGATGCGGGCCTGAAAGGTCGTCCCCGAGGCGTAGCCGAGCATCAGCCCGCTGTAGAGGTCCGCGTTCTGCAGGTTCCCGGCGATCGACTGCCCCGCGCTCGGGATGGTCGTGATCTTGTAGGCCGCCATCACCGACGACAGCGGCGGGATATCCTTGTCGATCCGCATGCGGCGCGGCGTGTAGATCGTCTTGATGACCGGCAGGCTGTTGCGGCTGCTGGTGACCACCGCCCCGCCCGTGGCGATGATGGGCTCCTCGCCGGCGGCGGCATAGGCATAGCCCCCGGCAGAAGCCTGAGAATACCAGCGCGTCACCACCGCATCCGAGCTGCCCGCGAAGGTCAGCAGGGCCGCGGTGTCGGGCTGGCCATTGGTGAGATAGCCGATATCGCGCTCGACGCCCGAGACCTTCACCCGGATCCACGGCCCGTCATAGTAGTCGTGCAGCCGCACCACCGCGAGCGCCACCGTGCCGGTCGCGAAGAACGCGGCCACCGGGTCCGGCAGCGTCAGCCGCCAGTCCGCGACGCCGTAATCGCCAAGATTGCCCAGCGAGCGCGTCGCGGGCCGGCCGGTCTTGATGAGGGTGGTGGTGGTCATGACAGGACGCTCGTGGTGAAGGTGGCGGAGCTGTGCTTGCGCACGCGGATGGACGCGACATCGACGGTCGCAGTGATGGGCCGCAGGCCGATCCGGCCGGCCGTCCAGGTGGTGTCGGTCGCGGTGATGGTGACGCCGGCCACCGTGGCGGTGATGACGCCGGCGATGATGGTGGCGGAGACCGCGATGTCGGTGTCGGCCGCAGCGCTGTGGGTGGCCGTGGCCAGCACGGTGGACACCCCGTCCACATATCTGACGATCTGCAGCACCCCGGCCATGCCGGAGCCGGTGTAGAGTTCCAGCGAGACGGCCGAAAACCGCCCGGTCCCCTGCTTTCCCTGATGCCAGAGGTCTATGGCAGCTCCGGCTCCCGGGCTGGTGTTGGAGACGCGCAGCGTGGCGGCGATGTCGAGGTCGCTGCTCACCCTGGCGTGCGAAACCAGCGAGGCCAGCGAGGCCGCCACATTGTTGCGCAGCCGCGCCCGCCCGGCCTCGCGCCACGCGGTGACGCCCTGCTGGATCACCCAGCGATCGGCCGAGATGCCGTCGACCACGCTGGCCAGCGTGGCGACGCCGGTGCATTCGCGGTTCGACGCGCTCGCCGAGCGGGCGTTGTACCAGATGCGCCACGTCGACCCGATCCGCATCAGCGTCCCGGTGTAAAGGTCGCTCTCGTCCCATGCCGCCGCCGGCCCGACATTGAGGATCAGGTCGCGATCCGAGACATTCCAGGCGATACCATCGTCGGAGCTGGTGAAGCCGATGCGCGAGGTGCCCTGAACATCGCCGCACGACACAAGCGCGTAGTAGCGCCCGGCATATTTGACCGGGTGAAGCGTCATCACCGCTTGGTCGCGCCACCCGCCGTCGCCGGTCCCGCTGAGGATGGGGTTGCCGCCGTACTTGGTCCACGTCACGCCGTCTGGCGAGGTGGCATAACCCGCTGCCTTGGGCTCGGACCAGCCGAGGCCCACCGGGTAGATTTCGCCGGCCGTGTACCACATCTTGAAGAGCGCCGCGTCGGCGTCATATTGCACCCACGGCCCCTTGATCTTGCCCCCCTCCCAACTTTGCGACGGAGCGAGGACCACAGCCCCACCAGTGAACGGCCCGCCGGGCGAGGTGGCGGTGTAGTGGCGGATATTGGTCTCGTCGTTGACATAGAGGTGATAGGTGCCGCCGACATGCACGACGGACGGGCGGCCATTGGTGACGCCGGCGAGCGGGCCGAATTTGGTCCAGGTGATGCCGTCCGGTGACGTCGCGTAGTTGATCGAGGTGGTGCCCGTCCCCCAGTACCAGTTGCGATACACCCCATCCTCGTAGAGGATCGAGCAGTCGCGGGCGTAGCGCCCGCCTTCAACCGCGTCTTCCGGGATCAGCACCGGGTTCCCGGGCAGCTTCTGCCAGCCCGGCCGGGCAACGAAGTCGTCGAAGACATCCCACACCGCCGCGCCATCGGCGCGGGTGATGCTGCCGCCCGCCCCCCATTTGATCGTGAGTGCGGTCTGGCCGGCGCTGAAGTCGCCGCGCACCCAGAGCGTCCTGGTCTTGCGGTCCCAGTACACCGGCAGGGCCGTGCCGCCGGCCGTCGTGACGCGAAAGTCGTCGCCACCCGCCGCCGACAGGTCGAGGCCGGACAGGTCGAGGCCGATGGGATAGCCGGTCACCGCGGAGCTCGCGGTCACCAGCGCGGTTGCCGTAACGACCGCCCCGGCGCCGACATTGGCGACGAGATAGGCGCAGACCTCCTGCACCGAGCGGTCGAGGCCGGGCAGGTAATGCCCGCCATCGGCCGAGACATAGCGATAGATCGCCCCGAACGGATCGTGGGCGATCTCCAGCATCCCGGCGGCCGGTGCCGTGCCCACCGCCGCATTGGCGGCGGCGGCGGCGGCGATGCCGTCCTGCACGCTGCCTTCAAGGCCCGTCGCCAGCAGCTCGCCGCCATCGCCGACCGCCAGCAGTACCCGGCCGAGCGGATCGGCCACCAGCACCTGACGGGTCGGCCCGGCGGCCGTCGCGATGCGTGTCTCCAGCGCGGTACTGACGGTCGCGACCTTCGTGTCCACGCTGGCCGCGGTGGGATATTCCGCGACCAGTGTCGACGTGCTGCTGGAGACCCGCACATAGCGGCGGATCGACACATCAACTGACCCCTGCACGTCGAAGGAGGCGCCATCGACCACAGCGGCCCGCCCAGCGGCTTCCGTGGCGTAGATGCGCGCATTGGTCGAGGCCGCCGTCAGCGCCGCGCTCGCTGCCGTCGCCGCCGCCGTCGTGGCGGTGCCGGCCGCCGTCGTCGCCGTGGCCACCGCCTCTGTCAGCCCGTCATCCAGATTGGGATCGAGCGCCACCCGTCGCGCCAGCGCACCGACCGGCACCTGCACAACCGCGGTCGTGCCCCCCGTCGTCACGTTGCCAAGGACGCTGTCGACCAGAGGTGAGGTCGGCAGGGTATCGGTCGGCTGTCCATCCGCCATTCAGGCCTCCGTCAACGGGCGTTCAAGGGACCGTTACCGCCGCCGGCCCGAAGGCGGCGGAGGCGGTTCCGGCGGTGTTTTCAGCAGTTGCGTAGTAGTCCCAGGCACCCGCAGCCGGCGCGAGGTCACGCCAGCCGAGCACCGCATTGGCGGCGCCATAGATCGGGCCGGAGATGTCGGTCGCCGCGCCGAAGCCGGCCCCCGAAGCCGCCCGCCAGACGCGCGCTGCGGCGAAGGCGCTGCTGTTGGGCGCGGTCACGCTCACCGCTACGTCCATGCCGTCGAGCGCGGCCGACAGCGCCACCGGCGGCGGCGGCGCCGGCAGCGCGGCGAAGCTGCGGGTGATCAGCACCGGGCTCGATTCGCGCCCGGCGCTGTCGACGGACACAATCCCGAAGGTGTAGGTCGCGGCCTCCGCCGGCGACCAGCTGTCGAAGGGCGACGCCGCCAGCAGCCCGCTGTGGAGCTGCACCAATGCACCCCAGCCAAGGCCGGAGCCGACGCCGTAGCGGATCTTCGCCGTGATCAGGTCGGCATAGGTCCCGTCATCGGCATGATCGGCGAGCGTCCACGTGAAGTGCCGCGCACCGGAGGCAAGCGCCACCGCGTCGAAGGCGGTGATGGCTGGTACCGCCGGATCGCTCGCCGCCACGACGTGGCCGTAGGTCGCGCTGCGGGCGCCGGTGATGCCGGCGATCGACACCGCCTCGGCCTCGGCCTCGATGGCGTCGCCGGCGGCATAGCCGGTCAGCACGACGCGGCCATCGGCGGCGCTGCAGGTCGCGAGCGTCCAGCCGGACGCGCCGGCGAGCCGGTGATAAACCCGGTAGCTCGCGAGCTCCACCCAGGCGCCCGCGCCCCGGCCGAGCGAGACGATGACGCGCAGCCCGGTGGCACCCTCCTCGGCGGCCGCCTCGCCGGAAACGATCGAGAGCGCCGGCGCCGGCGGCGGCGTGGTGTCGGCCGCCACCGCCACGCCGACGCGGCCGTCCCAGGCCGGCACGGTGGTGGCGGCGAGGATGTCGTCGATCTCCGGCGCCGCCGGCATGAGGTGAAGCGTCCCGCCGAAGCCGTCCGCGCGGTCGATGCGGTTGACGATCATTTCCTCGGCGACAGAGCCGAGAATGCCGAAGATGAAGGCATCGGCGGCGGCCGGCGCCAGCCCGTCGCCCGACAGCTGTACTACGGTCTGCGCTCCCGCCTCGGTGACGATGCGGCGGACGGAGGTGGTGCGGTCCCGCCGGCGAAACCGGATCGCGTAGTCGGTGCCGGCGACCATGACGACGGGCTGGTCCAGCTCCACCAGCGGTCCCACCACCCGCGTCACCCGCCCCGCGGCATGCACCGACTGGACGATGTCGTGCGCGAACAGCACGAGGTCGCCGCGGGAGGATTCGAGGCTGGCAAGGTCCTGCTCGACCTGGAAGCTGTCGGCGCGGTATTCCAGCTCCAGCTGGCGGCGGCGCAGCGCTTTCCAGAGCTGGGTCGGATCGGTCACCCCCTGCATCGGGATATCCTCGGTTTTCTGGATATCGCCAGTGAAACCCGGCCACGGCACCACCATCTCCTTTTCGGCGTAGTCGTCGGTGCGGTCGCGGAAGGTGCAGCGCCAGCCGTCCGGCGGATCGAAATAGGTCCGGCGCCAGCGTGCATTGCGGCTGTTGCGCGGCGTGATCGCCGCCACGATCTGGCTGCGCGGCCGGTCGATGATCACGCCGAGCCGGTCGCCATCCTCGCGCGGCGAAGCCCGGCCCGCGGCGAAGATGGCGCGGATCTCGTCATCCTCGCGGCCATTGGTGTCGTGAACCCGCTCATAGGTCAGCCCATTCGCAGCGCAGAAGACGTGCCAGTCCTCCCACTCCCCGAGGATCAGCTGGGCGTCGGAGCGGGGATTGGCGGTCGCCGGCCCCTGCACCGCCCAGCGGGCGAGCGAGGCGGGGTTGCGGGTCGGGCGCATCACCCAGGCCGAGGTCGGAGCGTCCCAGTCGAGACAGATGCGGGTGACGTCCGCGGTCAGCTCGTCCAGCGTGCCGTTGAGCTGGTCGCTCGCCTTGATGCGGATGGCGATCAGCGCCAGCGGCGCCTTGCTGTAGGCGATCGGCGGCTCCGGCCGGTAGGAACGCAGCGCGGTCCATTCCACCCGGCTTACCCGCTTGCCATCGTCCGGCGTCTTGTCGAGGCGGATGATGCGCACTTCGTAGCGCCCGCGCGTCGGCACCTCCCAGTAATGGGTGCGGCGGATCGTGTCGGAGTTCGCGCCGCCGAACTCGACATCCGCCACCCAGGTCCACGCCCCGGTGCCGTCCGCGCCGTCGTAGAGCCGGTGCGAGATGCCGAACCTGGCCGACAGCCATTGCCGCGAGCCGTTCTTGTCCAGCATGAACAGCCCGTTACGGGCGGTGAAATCGACCGAGAGCGCGGTCACGTCGCTCTGCGAGCGCTTGATATGCACCCAGTCGGTGTCGGTGGTGGCGTCGCGATAAAGCGGAATCGCGAACTGTTCTTCGATGACCTGGGAGCGGTAGAGCGTGATCGGATCGTCGGTCGACCAGCCCTCGCGGATCTCGGTCTCCACCCCCTCGAAGTGCCCCAGCGTGGTCTCGCCGATGCGGATGTTCTCGATCTGCAGCGGCCCGTAGCCGAAGGTGAACAGCGCCCGGATATATTGCTGGTCGCCGATCAGCTCGGTGAAGCTCGACGCCGCCTGCACCGGCGCCATGCGGTGCCGGCCGAGCACCGCCGGCAGTGCGCCGTTCGGCGTCGCCACATTGCGCCAGCCCTGCGCGTCATAGGTCGGGCTCTGGCTGTCGCCGCTGGCGGTCTTCGGCGGCGGGATGAGGGCGTTGAGCAGCAGGCTGCCCGCCAGCGCAATGCCGGCAGCCGCAATGCCCGTTCCCGCGGTGCCGAGCGTCGCGCCGAACAGTGCATTACCGATGCCCGGTGCGAGAAAGTTCGCCGCGATGGCGACGAAGATCATCAGCGCCGATTTAAGGGCATCACCCGGCAGCACCCGCACCACCACCAGGTGCCCCGGCTTCGGCCGGCCATGCCACAGCTCCGGCGGGATCGGCTGGCCGCCGACCGATACCCGCACCATGCCGCGCAGTTCCTCCTCGGAGGCCAGCGGCAGCACCTCGGCGAGGATATCGCGGATGCGGGTGCCCGCCGGCACCGTCAGGTGCTGGCGGTGCCGGCCGGGATCAACAGCCGGCATGGCGAGGACATCGATGGGCGCGGGCATCATCATCGTGCCGCCTCCATCAGCGCGGCGTGGCGGCAATAGCCCAGCAGCCGGTGCCGCCAGCGCACCCCGTCCAGTGGCGCAAGGCTGGAGAGCTCGCCATCCGCCACATGGAGCATCCGCCCGCCGCCGGCGACGATGCCGACATGGCGCCGCAGCGCGCCCATGCGGAACACCGCGACATCGAAGGCGCGCGGCGTCTCCACCCGACGCCACGGATCGGCCGCGGCGATGGCGTCGACCGCCTCGGCCATGCCGCCCTCGATCGGCACCTCCAGATGATCGGCGAGCGCGATGCCGAGGATCTCGCGATAGACCAGCACCGCGAGGCCCCAGCAATCGACGCCGTCGCGGCCGCGGCCGAAGCGCTGCCACGCGAGCCCGACATAGGGGTTGGACCAGCCGTCACCCGGCAATGCGTTCATCATCGGAACAGCCCCGGGAAAGCACTGGCCGTCATGCGGTCACACGGCCACGGCTCGCCGTCCCGGCTCTGGCGGGCGAGCGACAGGCTGATCTCGTCCAGGTCGGCCTCGGCCGACCACACCTTCAGCCCGGTGACGCTCTCCTCGTCCAGGTCGGGCGAGGCCGCCAGCACCATCTCCAGCGTCGCCGAGGCCGGCCGGGTCGACTGGCGCAGCGCCTTGACCATCGCGGCATCGAGATTGGCAAGCCGCAGCTCGGTGGAGAGCGGAGCCTCGTCGGTCTCGTCCGGCAGCCGGGCGACCATCGGCACGAACAGGAAGGTCTCGCCGCGCGAGACCGTGCCATAGCGGAGCGGATCGACCGACAGCCGCATGGTGGGATCGGTCGACAGCCGGATCGGCTCGGCAATGTCGGGATGCGTGATCGTCACCAGGATCACCGGGATCTGGTCGGTCGCATCCGCCTCGATCGCGTCGCGGAAGGTCAAGGAGTACTCGCGGGCCATCAGGGCATCTCCAGCAGCGAGACATCGAGCCGCCGCAGGCTGCCGCCCGGGACCGATTCCCGCGGTGCCTGTTCGTCGAACAGGACCAGCCACCAGGCGCGCGTGAGGATCGGCGCGCCGGCGGGCGTCAGCAGCACGGTGCCGCCGGGCGTGATCAGCGGCAGCCCGTCGACCAGTTGGTTCGGCAGCCAGAACGGCAGGGCGCCCTGGCCGATCTCGTCGTCCCAGAACCGCCAGAAGCGGGTGAGCTGGGCGGACGTCATCAGGAAGCCGCCGGAGATCGGCCGCGCCGCCTGCGAATAGCGCAGCCGCGAGCCCGGCGGCCCGGCATCGCTGCGCGACAGCCGCCGGCCGCTGGCGAGCTGGCGCTGGAACGGCTCACGGTCCATGCGCTGCGGCAGGCTGGCGGGCCAGATCGGGACGCTCATCGCTGGGCCACCCGCGGTTTGCTGCCATAGACCGCGCCCAGCGCCGCGCGGGTGCGGGAGCCCGGCGTCGCGACATTGCGCGCCTGCTGCTGGTCGAACACGATGTCGAGCCGGGTCGAGCCGTCGCTGTCCTGCTGCGACTGCACGTCGACCTGGTCGGCGCGGGCGCCGATGACGTTGACCTTCACCCCACCGCCGCCACTGCTGCTGCCGCCCTGCGCCATCCGGTCGGCCGCCCGGTTCAGCGCGGCCGCCGCCGCGAAGGCCGAGCCGGAACCGTCGCCGGCCGCCACCTTGCTCGTCACCGACATCGCCACCGGGATGCGGCGCCCGTCCGGCAGCGGGACGAACGCCTCGTTCTGCG
>NZ_JAHBGE010000023.1 GCF_018390635.1 Ancylobacter lacus
ACGGTGGCCGGATAATGATTGGAATAGGTGGCCGGTTACGTCGGAATCCGCAGCAAGAGAACGCAGAAACCGGTGATGGTGCGTTCCTCGACCGGCGCGGTGCTTAGCGAGGTCAGCGCTGTCCAGATGTGTTCTTTCACCTCGGGCGTGATGGCGACGCTTTCGCGGGCGAGGATCGCGCCGATCCAGCCGGCAGCCCAGGCGCGTTCGGCCGCGTCATCGACGCGGGCAAGCGGCTGAAGCCAGACAGAGGTTTCCGCACCGTCCGTCAGACCGCCACCCAAATCATGCCAGTCTCCGCGCATGGCGAGCGCCGCCGCGCGGATCGAACCGCCGAAATCGAAGGCGAAGACCTGCGCGCGCCGGTAACGCCGGAACTGCAAGGCCATCAGCGCCAGCAGCACGGATTTGCCTGCGCCAGTCGGGCCGACGATCAGCGTGTGGCCGACATCGCCGACATGCAGGGAAAACCGGAACGGGGTCGAGCCTTCGGTCTTGCCGAAGAGCAGTGGGGGCGCTGCGAAATGCTCGTCCTGTTCCGGTCCCGCCCACACCGCCGACAGCGGGATCATGTGGGCGAGATTGAGCGTGGAGACCGGCGGTTGCCGGACGTTGGCGTAGACGTGGCCCGGCAGGCTGCCGAGCCAGGCGTCCACCGCGTTGATCGTCTCGGCCATCGCCGTGAAGTCGCGGCCCTGGATGACCTTCTCGACGAGGCGCAGCTTCTCGTCGGCGGCACGCGGATCGGCATCCCATACCGTTACCGTCGCGGTCACGTAAGCGATACCGGCGTAATCGGCACCGAGTTCTTGGAGCGCGAGGTCGGCATCCGCCGCCTTGTTCGATGCGTCCGTATCGACCAGCGCCGACGCCTCGTTGGTCATCACCTCCTTCAGGATCGCGGCGATCGATTTGCGCTTCGCGAACCATTGGCGGCGGATTTTGGTCAGCAGCTTGGTGGCGTCGGTCTTGTCGAGCAGGATGGCGCGGGTGGACCAGCGATACGGGAACGCCAGCCGGTTCAGCTCGTCGAGCAGGCCGGGCGTCGTCGCGGTCGGAAAGCCGGTGATGGTGAGCACACGCAAGTGCTGATTGCCGAGGCGCGGCTCCAGCCCGCCGGTGAGCGGCTGATCGGCGAGCAGCGCGTCCAGATAGATCGGCGTCTCGGGAACACGGACGCGATGGCGGTGCGTAGAGACGCAAGAATGCAGATAGGTCAGGGTCTCGCCGTCATCAAGCCAGCGGCATTCCGGCATGAAGGCTTCGATGAGATGCAGTAACCGGTCGGTGCGGTCCGTGAAGCCGGCCATTACCTCATGGGGGTCGATGCCGGTCTTTTCGCGGCCCTCGTACAGCCAGGTCTGGGCGCGGGCGGCGTCTTCGGCCGGCGGCAGATAGGTGAAGGTCAGGAAGTAGCTGGACTCGAAATGCGCCCCGGCTTCTTCAAAGTCGGCCTTGCGCTCGGCATCGACCAGAGCCGACGCCGATTCCGGGAACACGCTATCCGGATAATGCTGCGCCGCATGCCGAACGGCATCGATGAAAATCGCCCAGCCGGAGCCGAGACGGCGGAAAGCGTTGTTCAACCGCCCGGCGACGGCGACCAGCTCGGCGGGCACGGCGCTGTCGAGGTCCGGCCCGCGAAACCGTGCTGTGCGCTGGAAGCTGCCATCCTTGTTGAGGACGACGCCGGAGCCGACCAGCGCTACCCAGGGCAGGAAGTCGGCGAGCCGGGCGTTTTTGTTGCGATATTCGACGAGGTTCATCATGGCCGCCTCCCCTCAGACCGAAAGGTGCGCAGGGATGCGCAGATGGCGGCGACCGACCTCGACGAACAGCGGATCGCGCTTGGCCGCCCACACCGCCGCGACATGGCCGATCGCCCAGATGGCGAGGCCGACAAGCCAGAGGCGTAGGCCGAGGCCCACGGCTCCGGCCAGTGTGCCGTTGATGATCGCGATGGCGCGCGGGGCACCGCCGAGCAGGATCGGCTCGGACAGCGCCCGGTGCAGCGGCACGGTGTAACCGGGAACCTCACCGCCCTGATCGACGCCGCCCGCCATCAAACCAGCGCCCCGCCGCCGAACGAGAAGAACGACAGGAAGAAGGAGCTGGCGGCGAAGGCGATCGACAGACCGAAGACGATCTGGATCAGGCGGCGGAAACCGCCCGACGTGTCGCCGAAGGCCAGGGCCAGGCCGGTCGAGATGATGACGATCACTGCGATGATCTTGGCGACCGGGCCTTCGATCGACTGAAGGATCTGTTGCAGCGGCTGTTCCCACGGCATGGACGAACCAGAGGCATGGGCGGGTGCCGCCATCACCATAGAGAGCGTGGCGACAGATACCGTCATGGCGAGACGGCTGGGCCAAGCCCGGCGTCGATGTATTGCGCACATTGATCGAACGGCTTCGCGGGGTCGATGTCGAAGGTGGCGCAATCGAACTGGCGGCATTCAGCCTTTGCTTGGCGCTGTGCGATGCGCTGGAGCCCGAAGACATCCGGGCGAGCGTCCAGCTTTTTCCCAAGCTCACGGACCGTACACTGATCGAATCCTGCTTTTTCGAAGCGAGGGAGAAAGCACGTATCGATGGCCCGGTCGGTGTGGTCGTTGGAAATCCGCCGTTTGAATCGGCTCTCAAGACCGAGGGCGCGCGGCGTAGCTACGCGCGTTTCACAGAAGCGCTCGGTGCCGGAGCGGACAAGCAGGTTGCTTATCTATTCCTGCAGGAGGCTATGGAGCTGCTCGCTCCGGGCGGCGTGCTCTCCATGCTTCAGCAGTATAATCTGATCTACAATGCCAGCGCCGCGCCCGTGCGCACGGCTTTCTTCACACGCTGGGACGTGCGCGAGGTCCTCGACTTCGTGTCGATCCGTGGCCTCTTCAGTAAGGGGGGCGCGGACACCAAGATCGTCGCTGTGGTCGCAGAAGCAAACGAGGCACCACAGGATCGCAGAATCCTGCACGCGGTGTTTCGTCGTGCTGGGCGCGCGGACGCCGAGCAGGGGTTCGACATCGACTATTATGATCTGCACTGGCTGCCGCGCAGCGAGGTGCTAGCCGAACCTGGCCCTGACATTTGGCGCGCCGGCCTTCTTGGCGGTGCCCGGGCCTACGGCCTGGTGAAACGGCTCAAAAAATATCGCACTCTCAAGCAGTATGCGGACGAGCGCGGCTGGCATGTCCGCGAAGGGTTCGTCGAGGGCCAGAAAGGCGTATCCCGAGCCGCAGATCATCTGATCGGCAAGCCACTTTTGCCCTCGGCTGCCCTCACATTGAACGGCATCGACAAAGACCGGATAACCGTGGTGCCAGACAAGCCGATCGAGGGGCCTCGTTCGGCAGAACTTTTCACGCCGCCTATGCTGCTGATCCGGGAGCACGAGGACTTGCCTCATGCGATCTGGTCCGCACATTATCTCACCTTCAAGAACCAGATCGTCGGGTTTGCGCAAGCCCGACGCGACGATCTGGAGGACGTCGCGCGCTGGCTGGAAGCGGAGTCGGTTCCACTGCGCGCCTATGCTGCCGGGATTAGCACCAAGCTCTTCACCCAAAAGGCGACGAACCTCGCCGGAGCCGATGTGCTAGCCTTGCCCTTCCCCGAGAACGGCGATCTCGACATCAGCGACAATGAACGGATCGTCGCCGAGGACATCGTCTTCCTGTATCGTGAGTTCATTCGCAAAGGCAGTGAATCGCGCCTTCTGCGTGAGGACGCCGGACCGGCGCTCGAAGATTTCTCGGCTCTGTTCTGCAAGCAGGTCGGAGCCGTCTATCCGAAAAAGCCGCTGGTGAGCCTGCCACCACGCCGCTGGCCCGGCATCGTCTGCCATCCCTTCGTATTCGGGAGCGGGGCAATTGACTGGGACGGTGAAGATTCCCTGCACGGCAAGATCGACGCTCTTCTGCGCGAACAAAAGGGCAAGTCGGTCTCAATCACGCGCATAGCGAGAATATATGATGGGCACTTCATCTTCCTGCTGAAGCCTGACCGCCTTCGCTACTGGCTGCGCTCAGTGGCGCTCCGCGACAGCGACGACGTGTTGGCCGACCTCCGAGCGCAGGGGTTCTGAATGCTGGCAGATGATGACAGCGTTGATGTTCGAAGTGGCGGCTTCTCGCCTGACCTGCATCGTCCGAAAGCTTGGCTCCAACAACTGATCGATTTCATCCTGGAACAATTGCCCATCTGGCGCGATCGTGCCGGCCGGCGAGCAGCGGATTCAGAGACACAACTGACCTCACAGCTCTGTGCCCACCTGAATGGCGTGGCCCGGAAATCCTCTGGCTGGGACGTGCTCCAGTTCCGCATTGAGGAGCCGGATGAAACGAAGCTGTCGCGTCGGATCGATCTCGTTGCGGCACCGGCGGGCGAAGTCATTTGGATCGAAGGTCGGAGGCATGACGATTTCGATCCACTGCTCCCGATTGAATGCAAGCGGCTCCCTACCCCGAAGGGTAAGGATCGGGACAAGCGCGAATATCTGCGCGTGGCGAAGGGCAGCACCGGTGGCGTGCAGCGTTTCAAGGCGGGGCTTCATGGAGCGGCGCACGAACAGGCGGTGATGATCGCCTATGTTCAGGCGGACGGTATAGCAGCCTGGATCAAACGTCTCGATCTCTGGATTCGCGCGTTATCGCGCGCTGGCATATCAGGCTGGAGCCACGATGATCGCCTGATCGACAGCGACCCAATCGAGCTTCGTGCCGAGGTCTTTCTCCATCTGCCCCATCAACTCGCGAGCGAACCCCTTGAGGTCGGCGAGATCAGCCGCATCCTCCGGCGAGACGATGAAGCGGAAATGGTGCCGATCGTCGGCGCAACGCTCGGCGAAAGCCCCGACATCCGCCGTCTCCACCTCCGGCCCGAACAGCCGCGCCTTCTCATGGCCTTTGCTGTTGCTCCCTTCGGTCGCGGCGCGGGTCACGCCCTCGCGGCGCAGATAATTGAGATGCGCCGACAATGGCGCGGCGCGCGGGCCGTGACGGACCACGCGGGTCTTGATGACGACGACGCGCGAGCGGCCGGTCAAAAGCCGGTTCGCCTGGATGCTGGCGGTGCGGCCCCGCCCGAAACGCGAGCGGTTGCCGGGACTGATCCGCCCCGAGCGGGAAACGGTGCCACCGGCCTTGCGGGCGGCGGCGAGCGCCTGCGCGACGAAGGGTCGGACGCGCTGCGCGCCGGAGGAGCGCACGCGGCCCGGACGGATGCGAAACTCGCGCTCATCGGACATGGCGCGGCTCCACAATGTGCGAAAACAGAAAGAAAAACAGAGGAATGAGGGCGTGCCGCACATTGCCGCCCAAGGGCGCAAGGTGCGCGAGACGCCAGAAAGCCGAACAAAAACAACCGACCGACCGAAGCACAATGTGCGCCCTTTTATCTCGCCCTCCTTCGGTCGTGTTGCCCGTGCTCCCCCTCAGCACCCTCCAGTCCACGCCAGCGCCCGCTATCGTGCGATCAGTAACCCGCGCGCTCATGGCTGCCGTCCCGTGTCGGCACGCGCGACGAACAGGCCGCTCGACTGCGGCACGATGGCGGACACATCGCGCACGATCGGCGTCGATGCCGCATCACCCGGCGAACGCCCGACGGACGCAGGGTCGGCAGCGGGACGGCGATCGGGTTGCGCGATGAACAGCGGCGCGCGGGTCCAGGAAAGAGGATCAGCCGCCGCGATGACGGTAGCGACGGGATCGCCCGCACCGTCGATGACCGGCGCGATGGTGGCAACATAGGTGCGGGTTTCAGCCGGCAGCGGATGGCCCGACAGCGACGCCTCATAGCGACCGGGACCAGCATTATAGGCGGCGATCCAGCCGGGCGACCCGTAGCGGTCGACCAGCTCACGGATATAGGCCGCACCGGCGATGATGTTGTCGTGCGGATCGTAAGGATCGTTGCCGAGACGATGCCGGACGCGCAGATCGCCCCAGGTTTCCGGCATGATCTGCATCAGCCCGATCGCGCCCTTGGGCGAGAGCGCTTGACGCAATGGGCGAGCAGGTCCATACTGTGGTCATCGTCGAGCGCGGTCAGCCAGTCCCACAACGCCTCATCGTCGGCAGGGATATGATCGCCCCAACGCTCATGCCGATCGGTGACGGACCGGGCAGAGGCGCTATCCTTCAGATCGTCGGCCTGCGCGGGGAAATGGATCTGCCGGACATGGGCTTCCAAAGCGCCGGTCGCCGGACGATGCAGGAAGGTGTCGGACACCAGCTTGTGCAAGAGCACCGTCATGGCGACATGCGGATGTCGGAAGCGCGCACCGTGGTCTCAGTGAGCATCCGCTTGATCTGCCACGGCTCCTTCTGCCAGCTATTGCGGATCGCTTCCCACACCTGTTCCTGGCGGGCGTGGTCCTGCGAGACGGTGAAGGCCATGAGCTGCTTCAGCTCCATGCCGTCCTCGGCAAACACCTCCAGCAGCACCGGCGAGACGGATGCGAGCCGCAGGCGCTGTTTGACGATATTGACGTCGATCAGGAAGGCTGCGGCGATCGCCTCTTCGCTCATGCCCTTGTCGCGCATCGCCTGGAACGCGCGATATTGATCGAGCGGATGTTGAGGAATCCGCTCGTCATTCTCGGCGAAGGAGATTTCCTCCATCAGAATGCCGCTCGCCGCGGCGCTGACGACGCAAGGAACCGGCGCGGTCTTGTTGAGCCGCTTCTGCTTCACCAGCAGTTCCAGCGCCCGGTAGCGGCGACCACCGGCCGGCACCTCGAACATGCCGGTCTCCACGCCATCGGCATCGAGAACGGCACGCACATGCAGCGACTGGATGAGGCCACGCCGGGCAATGGATTCGGCCAGATCCTCGACCGAGACGCCAGCCTTGATCCGGCGGACATTGGACTGGCTCAGCATCAGCTTGTTGAAGGGGATGTCGCGCGATGACGACAGGGTGATCTTATGAACGGCAGTTGCCATGGATCTTACTCCGCGACGGGCGGTCGAAAGCCTCTCTCTCGCCCTCCAACCCGTCACGAAGCGAAGCGCCGCCCTCTTCCTCTGAAGAGGCAGCGCCAGGGAATTGGGAAAACGGAAAGGCGTAGAAGCGCCAAGCCGGAGACACGGGAAACCGCATCTCCGGCTTTGCGGAAGATCATGCAGCGCGATCCAGCAGCTTCTTCGCCTTCGCCTCCATGTCGAGACGGGCATCCTGATGTGGCTTGTCGCGGGCGATGGCGGTGATGCCCTGGACGAAATCGAAGATCGACTCCGGCGGTCGACCTTCCTCGGCCAGCACCGCCTCGATGATCTTGCCGGTCTCGGCCTTCGAGAAGCCGCGGCGGCGCAGGAAGTCGCTGCGATCCTCGTCGGTGCGGGCGACGATCCGTTCGCGCGCCGCCTTGATGCCGTTGATGAAGGGCGTGGGCGAGGAATTGGCGAAGTTGAGCAGTGCCGGGGCCGCCTCATGGGCAAAACGCGAGGCGGCATATTTGCTGTGGCGGATGGTGATTTCCTCAAAATCTTCAACGCCCCACAAATTCCTGTTTTGGCAAACTGCGCGCAGATAAAAGCTCGCCATGCCGAGCGTTTTCGCGCCGACCTCGCTGTTCCAGGCATAGAAGCCGCGGAAGAACAGGTCGGGCGAGCCATCGGGCAGCTTGCCGGCCTCGATGGGGTTCAGATCGTCGACGAGGAACAGGAACACGTCACGGTCGCTGGCATAAAGCGTCGTGGTGTCTCGGGTGATGTCGACGCGCGGGTTGTAGATCCCCGTCGACCAGTCGAGCACGCCCGGCACTTTCCAGCGCGTATCGCCCGTGCCGTTGCCTGCGATCCGCTGGACGGCTTCGACCAGTTCATAGTCATATATGCGACCGTAGTCCGGGCCGGTGACAGCGCGCAGTTCGACACGGCCTTCTTCGGTTTCCAGCGTTTTGATCGTAAGCGTCGTCCCGGCGGCACCTTCATAGGTTGGGCGTGAAAGCGCAGTCT
>NZ_JAHBGE010000024.1 GCF_018390635.1 Ancylobacter lacus
AGGTCGACAGCGTCTGGCTGGTGGTGGTGTTGGTGGTGCTGCTGGTCCGGCTGAATTTGCCGGAGCGGGTGAAAAGCATGGCTGCCCCTTAATTGCAGGACCCTCGCGCGTCCCGCTTGCGGCCTTATCATACAGCAAGGTCAGGGAGGGGCAATGTGCTTGCCGGGACTGCGGCCGCCTTTGTTCGCATTCCACAACGCCGATGTCAGGCGGGGGAGGCGGTGCGGCCGCTTCGGCGAGAGCGGGGCGCCGATCGCCACGCCGCCGCTTGCGCTGCCTCACGCCGCGAAGACGAAATCCGAGGCGGAGAGGGTGAGGGCGGTGTTGGCCCTGTTCTTCACCTGGACGCTGTTGCCGCTGCCGCTGAAGGTGATCGTCACCGTCGCCGTGCCGTTGCCGGAGAGGGTGAGACCGGCGAAGGAGGTGTAGCCATAGGCCGAGACGTCGATCAGGTCGTCACCCGTGGTGGAGCCGGCGCTCTGGCCGAAATCATAGATGGTGTCGGCGCCGCTGCCGGGCTGGAACACGAAGGTGTCGTTGCCGCCGGTGACGCTGGCGCCGGTGTTGATGGTGCCAAAGACGTCGCCATACAGACTGTCGTTGCCGGTGCCGCCGTCGAGCCGGTCATTGCCGCAGGTCAGCGTCGCCTTGGCATTCACGGTGTTGGCGTCGCCGATCAGCGTGTCGCCGCCGGCGCCGCCATACAGCCAGTCATTCCCGCCGATGAGCACGGTGGCGTTTGAGCTGCTGCCCGCAATGGCGAAATCGCCGTAGATCGTGTCGGTGCCGTCGTCGCCATACAGGGTGTCGCTTCCGCCGGTGGCTTTTGCGTCCTTTCCAGTGTAGGCTGCGGTATTGCCGTCTCCATAGATCGTATCCCCCCCGTCCCGGCCATAGATCGTGTCGTTGCCGCCGGTGACGGTGTTGCCGGTGACGGAGCCGAAGCTGCTCCCGTCGCCATAGAGTTGATTATCGCCGTCGCTGCCATAGAGGGTGTCATTGCCGCAGGTGACGGTGTTGTTGCTGGCGTTGCCGATCGTCACGCCCTCGCCGTAAAGGGTATCCGCCTCGGTGCCGTTGGTTGTGGCGTCATAGGCATAGAGAATGTCGTTGCCACCGACCGCGCCCGAGCCGCCGCCGTAAGCCACAATGTTTGCGTCGCCATAGATGGTGTCAGCGCCGGCCTTGCCGTAGATGACGTCATCGCCGCCGGTCGCCTTCGAACCGGACGAGTAGCCCAGCCGGAACCCGTCGCCATAAAGCGTGTCGCCGCTGGCGCTGCCGGTGAGGGTGTCGGTGCCGCCCTTGGCCCAGCTCATGTAATAGCCGTCGCCATAGACGGTCGTGCCCACCGTCGCGGCTGACAGGTCGATCGTGTCGTTACCGCCGAGCGCCTGGGCGCTGGCCGAGCTGCCGGCCAGGGTCTCGCTTTCGCCATAGACCGTGGTGAGCCGGCTGCCGGACGTCCAGATCACGTCATTGCCCAGCCCGCCATAGACCGTGACATTGGCGCCGGGGTCGTATTCATGCCCCGCATTGGCGGGACGGACAGTGAAGTCCATGATGTCGTCGC
>NZ_JAHBGE010000025.1 GCF_018390635.1 Ancylobacter lacus
CGATGCCGAAGGCGGCATGAGCCCGTTGAACGATCGCTGCAACGTCCTTGAACAACTTGTCGTCGATGCCATTCGCCACCGGCGAATGCGACATTGCCGACCGTCGCCCCGTGATCAACCAAGACACGTCGCAACCCATTTCCGCCATCCGTTGAAAGTGCTCCGCGGCGAAGCTTCTCTGCCCGCTGGCATACCGGGCGAACGACCTAAGAGGGATGCCCAATTGGGCAGCAAGATCCTTCTTCGTGACGTTGAGCTCGATTCGCCACTCTTCGAGCCTGTCGCCGATCGTCATCGGCCAAACCCTCGAAGTTGTGCAGAAAATGCACCACTTCCACCCTGTTGCACACCTTCGATGGCCGAAGAAATATCTTCACTAAGATCAAAGACATAGCCCATTTGGGCATGCTTTATCCGTAGGGCGGAAGCTGTGCGGCCCAAACAGGCGTTGACTGGCCCGTTTGGGCTCGTCATTCTCCCTCTCATGAAAACCGCTCCCGCAACGTCTGACGTCCCAAAAAATCCCGCCGAGAGGCGG
>NZ_JAHBGE010000026.1 GCF_018390635.1 Ancylobacter lacus
CGTCCGTGATCCCGGACCGAAGCCCCGCGCCCGACGCCACCGCGACCGAAGCCCCGAGCCCCAAAAGCCGCTTCACCGTATCCGGCGTCGCCCCTACACGAGGCTCAACACCCGATACCTCCCCAAACACACCAATCCGCATGACGTCCTCCCTGGTCGTTCTTTCCGGGCCTTCTGCGTGCCCGTCACCTTCGCCGCGCCGGGAGACAGCTCCGCGGCAGAGACGCTTTGTCGCGCCGGGTCGCCCGGCGCCGCGGCAGCCGGCGCCGCCCGCGCGACGGCCCGGCCACGACCGCGCCGGGGAAGCCCGCCGCCGTCGTTTCGCACCCTAATTGGTATACAGAATTCCGAATGCCAGCAAGAGGCTCGACGGCCTTCACGCACCGATCCGGACAGCTTCAGACGACCGGCGGGCTCCCCGCAACATCACGCTGCGTCAGGGAAAAATGGCGCGCTGCCACAACGCCGACACGCTGCAGTGCAAGATAACACATCGGAGACAGCCTGCGGTTTTTGGTTCATATCAGGCCCGAGCCGACAGGCAGACACAGAACGCGCAGGAGGCATCCGGCGCGGACACGACGGAGGAACCCATGCATAGCAGGCGGGAACGCGCGACCAAGATCGTGGCGACCCTCGGCCCCGCTTCCTCGAGCCCCGAGAAGATCAAGGCCCTTTACGGAGCGGGTGTCGACGTTTTCCGGCTGAATTTCAGCCATGGCACCCAGGCCGACCACGGCCGGGTCCTCGACACCGTCCGGGCCGTGGAGAAGGAAGCCGGCCGGCCGATCGGCGTGCTGGCCGACCTGCAGGGCCCGAAGCTGCGCGTCGGCCGCTTCGTCGAGAACGCGATCACCCTCACCCCGGGCACCAGCATCCGCTTCGACACCGACATGACGCCGGGCGACGAGAAGCGCGTGCCGATCAACCACCCCGAGATCATCGAGGCGCTGCGCGAAGGCTCCACCGTTCTGCTGGACGACGGCAAGGTGCGGGTGCGCGTGGTGAAGAAGGGCGCCGGCTATATCGAGGCCGAGGTCATCGCCGGCACCAAGCTGTCCAACAACAAGGGCTTCAACGTCCCCGACGTGCTGCTGCCGCTCTCGCCGCTGACCGCCAAGGACCGCTCGGACCTGGTCTACGCGCTCGACCTCGGCGTCGAATGGATCGCGCTCTCCTTCGTGCAGCGCCCCGCCGACATCCTCGAGGCGCGCGAGCTGATCCAGGACCGCGCCCAGATCAACCTGAAGCTGGAGAAGCCGGCCGCGGTCGAGCATCTCACCGAGATCATCGAGCTGTCCGACAGCATCATGGTGGCGCGCGGCGACCTCGGCGTCGAGCTGTCGCTGCCGGAGCTGCCGGCGCTGCAGAAGCGCGTGGTGCGCGAGTGCCGCCGGCTCGGCAAGCCGGTGATCATCGCCACCCAGATGCTCGAATCGATGATCAGCGCCCCGGTGCCGACCCGCGCCGAGGTCTCCGACGTCGCCAACGCCGTCTATGAGGGCGCGGACGCGGTGATGCTCTCCGCCGAGAGCGCCGCCGGCCAGTACCCGGTCGAGGCGGTGGCGATGATGGAGCAGATCATCAAGCAGGTGGAATGCGATCCGGCCTACCGCCAGATCATCGATTCCCAGCGCCCCGCCCCCGGCGGCACCGTGGCCGACGCCGTGACCGCCGCCGCCTACCAGGCCGCGCTCTCGGTGAACGCCAAGGCGCTCGTCACCTACACGCTGTCGGGCACCACCACGCTGCACGCCGCCCGCGAGCGGCCCCGCATGCCGATCCTCGGCATCGCCAGCCAGCTCGGCACCGCCCGCCGGCTGGTGATGTCCTACGGCGTCCACGCCGTGCACGCGCCGGAGGAGATCCACACCTTCGGCGAGATGGCGACCAAGGCGCAGCAGGTCGCGGTGGAGCACGGCTTCGCCGGCATCGGCGACCGCCTCGCCATCACCGCGGGCGTGCCCTTCGCCCAGCCCGGCACCACCAACGTGCTGCGCCTGGTGACCGTCGACAAGAAGGCGGAGAAGACGAAGCCGACCGACAACCTCGACGCCCCCAAGCCCCGCGCCGCCGCCAAGAAGGCGTCGGGCGACGCCCGCGCCACCCAGAGCCTCGAGGCCCCGGCGCGCAAGGCCGCCGCCAAGAGCCCTGCCCGGCGCACCGGCCGCCGCTGAGGCGGGCAGACGGCCCGGGCTCCGGTAGCGGGGCCCGGGTGACGGCGCCTTCGGCGCCCCCGCCCGGCGGGGCGGCGGAGGAACCGGGGGCCGTGAAGCCCCGCGCGACCACCGAGAACGCAAAAGGCCCGGCGCGCGCCGGGCCTTTTTCATGACATGGCGGCCTTCCGGCCCGCCACCCGCCCTGTCCATCCCGGCAGCCCGGGCTCGGCAGGAGCGGCGCCCCTGCGGCCCCGCCGCCACTCCACCGGTGTCCGGTCTCAGTCGAACACGATGCCGCCATCGACGTTCAGCGTCTGCCCGGTGACGAAGGCCGCGTCGTCGGAGGCGAAGAACGCCACCGGGCCGACCACGTCCTCCGGCGCGCCGATGCGCCGCATCGCGGTGTTGGCGGTCCAGCGCGCCTTGATCGCCGGGTCCTCCAGATTGGTCCGCCCCATGTCGGTGAGGATGATGCCGGGGCACACGCAGTTCGCGGTGATGCCCTCGGCGCCGACCTCCTGCGCCAGCACCCGGGTGAACCCCATCACCGCCGCCTTGGAGGCGGAGTAGTGTGCCTGTTCCGGCGCGCCCTGCTTGCCGCCGATCGAGGCGATGTTGACGATCCGGCCGTAGCGCCGCGCCCGCATGTGCGGCAGCAGCGCCTGGATGACGAGGAAGGTGCCCTTGGCGTTCACGTTCATCACCGCATCCCACACCCCGTCCTCCAGCGTTTCCACCGGGCTGGTGATGAGGATGCCGGCATTGTTCACCACGGCGTCGATGTGGCCGACCCCGGCGAGGGCCTCGGCTACCATCGCCGTCACCTCCGGCTTGGCGCTGACATCGGCGTGGAGCGGCAGGGCGCGCCGGCCAAGCGAGCCGATCTCCGCCGCCAGCGCCGCCAGCGCCTCGGCTTGCCGGGCGATGTCGTTGACGACGAGGTCGAAGCCGCGCGCGGCGAGGCCGAGCGCGATGGCCCGGCCGATGCCCCGGCTGGCGCCGGTGACGAGGGCGACGCGGGCGGTGTCGGAGGTGCTCATGGTGGTCTCCTCAAAGCGATGTGTAGCCGCCATCCACCGCGAGGATGGACCCGGTGATGAAGCTCGCGGCGTCGGACGCCAGGAACAGCACGGCGTCGGCGATCTCCTCCGGCTCGCCCAGCCGGCCCATCGGCGTGCGCTCCAGCCAGGTGGCGAACCAGTCGGGGTTGCTGCGGCCGGCGAGGGTCAGCTCGGTCGCGGTGTAGCCGGGAGCGACGGCATTGACCCGCACGCCGGCCCGCGCCCACTCCACCGCCAGCGACCGGGTGAGCATGTTCACCCCGGCCTTGGCCGCGTTGTAGGCGACCTGCGGCTGGGGGTGGACGACGATCTCCCCGCACATGGAGGAGACGTTGACGATGGCGCCGCGCCCCGCCGCCACCATCGCGCCGCCGATGAGCTGGGCGCAGTGGAACACCCCGTTGAGATCGACGTCGATCACCGCCGACCAGTCGGCGACGCTCATTTCGGCCGCGGGCGCGTTGCGCACGATGCCGGCATTGTTGACGAGGATGTGGGGCACGCCGTGGCGGGCCTTCGTGGCCGCCAGCGCGGCGGCGATGCCGGCGCGGTCGGTGACGTCGAGCCCGAGGGCCTCGGCCCGCGCGCCGGTCGCGCGCAGCCGGGAGGCGAGGGCCTGCGCGGCGGCCTCGTCGCGGTCGGCCACCAGCACATGGGCGCCGGCGGCGGCGAAGCGCCCGCAGATCGCGGCGCCGATGCCCCGGGCGCCGCCGGTGACGAGGGCGAGCCGCCCGGTGAGGTCCAGCCCGCTCATGGCGCACCCACCGGCGCACCCACCGGCGCACCCACCGGCGCCGCCGCCGCAGGCGCGGCGAGGTTCTTCAGCGCGGGGTAGAGCGCGCGGTAGCTGCGGTAGATCTCGTCGTAGCGGGCGGCCTCGCGCGGGCGCGGCTCGATGCGCCGGCCGGGCCGGACCATGGCGGCGATGCCCTCGTCGATCGTGCCGAAATGGCCGGCGCCGTGGGCGGCCAGCACCGCCGCCCCGACCGAGGGCGCCGCGCTGGAGGCGGGAACGCAGACCGGCAGGCCGGCGGTGTCGGCGTGGATCTGCAGCCACAGCTCGGAGGCGGTGGCGCCGCCGCCCACCGTCAGCTCGGTGGAGCGGAAGCCGGCTTCGGCCATCTGGTCGAGAATGGCGCGGGTGCCGAAGGAGATGCCCTCGATGATGGCGCGGAACAGGTGCTCCGGCCCGTGCGCCAGCGTCAGCCCGATGAGCGCCCCGCGCGAGAGCGGATCGACATAGGGCGTGCGGTTGCCCTGGAAATGGTCCTGCACCACCAGCCCGTCGCAGCCGGGCTCCAGCCGCGCCGCCGCGGTGTTGAGGGCGTCGAGATCGAGCGTGCCGCCCATCAGCCGCTTGAGCCATTGCAGGATCGAGCCGGTCGAGGTCTGTCCGCCCTCGATGATGTGGCGGCCGGGATAGACCGCGTCGGGGTAGGAGCCCCACAGGCCGGGGTGATGCACCTCGCGGTCCGAGACGCCGAACTGCAGGTGCGAGGAGCCGGTGATGAGGGCGAGCTGGCCCGGCCGGGCGACGCCGAGGCCGATCATGCCGATCAGCGCGTCCGCCCCGCCCTGCACCAGCTTCACGCCGGTGTGCAGGCCGACATGCTCGGCCGCCCGGGCGGTGAGCGTGCCGACCACCGCGCCGGGGGCGGCGATCTCCGGCGGCCATTTGTCCAGCAGCGCCTCCAGCCCCAGCGCCCGCACCAGCGAGGCGGGAACCCCGCCGCGCGTGGTGGCATAGTGCCAGCGGATCGAGGCGTTGTTCAGCGAGGCCACCCGCCGCCCGGTGAGGCGGATGGTCATGAAGTCCTGATATTCGCCGATGGTGGCGGCGCGCTCGAAGATGTGCGGCTCGTGGCGCTTCAGCCAGAGCGCCTTGGGGATCATCCATTCCGCCGAGACCGGGCCGCGCCCGGCGCCGTTGGCGGCGAGCGCGGCGTCGCCGGTGGCGAGCACCGCCCCCGCCTCCTCGGCGGCCCGCACATCCATCCACAGCAGCGCCGGCCGCAGGGCGTTGCCCTCGGCGTCGAGCGCGACCACGGTGCAGGAGGTGGTGGTCAGGCAGATCGCCTCCACCGCGCGGGGATCGACGCCGGCCCTGGCGAGCGCCGCCCGGGTGGCGACGCCGAGGGCGTTCCACCAGTCCTCCGGGTTCTGCTCGGCCCGGGCGCCGGGCGCGAACTCGGTGCCATAGGGATGGCTCGCCTGCCCGAGACAGGCGCCCGAGGGATCGTAGACGCCCGCGCGCAGGCTCTCGGTTCCGCCATCGACGGCGACGACATAGGCCATGTCCGTTTCCTCCCAAACCGTCGCGGGAGTTGACCTCCCGTCGACGCCGATCCGCGCGCCGTCAGCCGGCGGCGTCGAACGCCTGCAGCGCCTTGGCGCCGTAGACCATTGCCGGGCCGCCGCCCATCTCCACCGCGACGGCGAGCAGTTCCAGCAGTTCCTCGCGCTCGGCGCCGAGGCGCCGGGCGGCATCGACATGGTAGAGCACGCAGTCCTCGCAGCCGCGCACCACGCCGAAGGCGGCGGCGAACAGCTCCTTCTGCGCCGGGCTGAAGCGGCCCGCCGCGCCGGCCGCCTTGGCGAGCTGGCGGAAGCCGGCGGCGGTCTCCGGCACCGCCCGGGCGAAGTGGCCGAGCCGGGCCTGCACCTCCTTCAATTCGCTCATGCCCCCGCCCCCTCGAACAGGGCGAGCACCTCGCCCGGCTGGTCCCAGTGCGGCATGTGGCCGGCCCCGGCGACGAGATGGACGGCGGCGCGCGCGGGCGCGGCGGTGACCTGGGTCCAGGGGATGATGCGGTCCTCCAGCCCCACCACGATCCGAACGCCGAGGCGGCGGACGAGGCGGGCCAGCGGCTCGACGATGTCGACCTTCTGGCCGTTGGGGCCGAAGGCGTCCGCCGCCAGCCCGGCCAGCCGGCCGCGCCCGAGCGCGGCGGCGAGCCCGGCCACCGCGGCGTCGGACAGGCCGGCGGGACGCGCCGTCAGCCGCCGCAGCAGGTGGCGCAGCGCGCCCGGCGAGGGGGCGCCGCTCATGCCGGCGATGAAGTCGCGGTCGATCTCCAGCCCGAGGCCGGCGGGGCACAGCAGGGTCAGCCGCTCCACCCCCGGCAGCGTCTCCGCCAGCGCGACCGCGGGCAGCGCGCCGAGCGAATGCGCCACGATCTCGGTCGGCCGGAAATTCTGCCCGGCGAGGAAGCCCGCCAGCGGCGCGGCGAGATCGGCGACGCCGGCCGCCTCGGCCAAGGTGGCGCCGTGGCCCGGCAGGTCCGGCACCAGCACCTCGTAGCCGGCGCGGGCGAGCTGCGCGCCGAACGCCGCGAAGGTGGTGCGATCGCCGGAAAAGCCGTGCAGCAGCAGGGCCCGGCGCGGCGCGCCCGGCGTGCCGTAGCGGTCGAAGGCGATGGCGCCGGCGGTGGGCCCGGCCGGCCCGGCCGGCGCCGCCTCGACATCGCGCGCCTCAATGCGCCCGCGCCGGCCGGTGCCGCCGATCGCGGCGAGGTCGAGCCCCGCCCGCGCCGCCAGCCGGCGGGCGACCGGGGTTGCCCGCACCGGACCGGACCGCGCGCCGCCCGACGCGGCGGCGGATGTGTCGGCCGTCACCAGCCGGGGAGCCGCCGTCGGCGCCGGCGCCCCGGAAACAGCCGGCGCGACAGGCACAACGGACGAAGGCGAGGCGGCTGGAGGCGTAGCGGCTGGAGGCGTAGCGGCTGGAGGCGTAGCGGCTGGAGGCGTAGCGGCTTCCTCCGGCACGAAGCCCTGCAGGCCGGCATCCTCGCGCGCGATCTCCACCCGCGCCAGCGGCGCGCCGACCGGCAGCATGGAGCCCAGCTCGGCCAGCGTCTCGACGAGCACGCCGTCCATCAGCGCCGGGAATTCCGCCACCGTCTTGTCGGTCTCGATCTCGAACAGCGCGTCGCCGCGCCGGAACGCCGCCCCCGGCTTGACCAGCCAGCCGACGATGCGGCCCTCGTCCATGGTCTCGCCGAGGCGGGGCATGGCGAGGGTCCTCGTCACCCGCGCGGCTTCGGCGGGGGCGTTCGCCGGGATCTGCGCCGGGATCTGCGCGGGGGCCTTGGCCGCCGCGCCGCCCTCGCCCTTCAGCCGGGCGATGGGGGCGCCGACCACGATGACGTCGCCGGGCTGCACCAGCTTCTCCGCCAGCACGCCGTCGGTCAGCGCGGGCAGCTCGGCCACAGTCTTGTCGGTCTCGATCTCGAGGATGGAATCGCCGCGCCGGAAGGCGTCGCCCTCGGCGATGAGCCAGCCGACGATGCGCCCCTCCTCCATCGTCTCGCCGAGCCGGGGCATGGTGAGGATGTCGCCGCTCATGACAGCAGCCGCCGCACGGTGTCGCCGATCAGCGCCGGGGACGGCACCGAGCCGGCCTCCAGCTCCTGCGAGACGGAGATGGGGATATCCTCGCCGGCGATGCGGATGACCGGGTCGTGCAGGAAGTCGAAGCACTCCTCGGTGATGCGGGCGGAGAGCTCGGCGGCGACGCCGGCGGTCATCGGCCCCTCGGAAACCACGGCGACGCGGCCGATCTTCTCGACATGTTCGGCCACCGTGTCCATGTCGAGCGGGTTCAGGGTGCGCAGGTCGATGACGGTGGCCTCGATGCCGTCCTTCGCCAGCGACTCGGCGGCCTCCAGCGCGTAGTGAACCTGGCGCGAATAGGTGACGATGACGACGTCCTTGCCGCTGCGGCGGACCGCCGCCTTGCCCCAGGGCAGCGCCGGGGCGGCGAGATCGGCCTCTTCCTTGCGGGTATAGAGCGCCTTGTGCTCGATGAAGACCACCGGGTCCGGCATGGTAAGGGCGTGGCGCAGCAGGTGATAGGCGTCCTCGGCGGTGGCCGGCATGACGAGGCGCAGCCCCGGCATGTGCATGATCCAGCCTTCGAGGCTCTGCGAGTGCTGGGCGCCGGCGGAGCGGCCGGTGCCACCCTGGGTGCGCAGCACCATCGGCACGCCGATCTGCCCGCCGAACATGTAGCGGATCTTGGCGGCCTGGTTGGTGAGCTGGTCCATCGTCATGCCGAGGAAGTCGACATACATCAGCTCGGCCACCGGCCTCAGGCCGCTCATGGCGGCGCCGACGGCGGCACCGATGATCGCCGGCTCGGAGATGGGGGTGTCGATCAGCCGGTCGGGGCCGAAATCGTCGATCAGGCCCTTGGTGACGCCATAGGCCCCGCCATAGCGGCCGACCTCCTCGCCGATGACGACGACGCGGTGGTCCGCTTCCATGGCATCGATGAGCGCCTGGCGCAGCGCGTCGCGGTAGGTGATCTGGACCATCAGCGGATTTCCTTGGACAGGACGCGGTCGAGCCGGGTGCGGACCGGCTCGGGTTCGGGCTCGCCGACGGCGAAGACGTCGCGGAACATGGAGGCGAGCGGGGGGGCCGGCGAGGCGGCGGCGAAGTCGATGGTCGCGTCCATCTCGGTGGCGATCTCGGCATCCATCGCCTCGAGCGCGGAAACCCCGGCGATGCCGCGCTCCAGCAGGGCGGCGCGGGCGATCTTCACCGGGTCGCGCTGGCGGCCGGCGAGCTCCTCCTCCTCCGCGCGGTAGGGGCTCTTGTCCATGCGGGCATGGCCGAAGAAGCGGTAGCACGAGATGGCGAGGAAGGCCGGCCGGCCGGCACGGGCGCCGTCGACCAGATCCTTGGCGACCGCCGCGACCGCCTCGACATCCTCGCCGTCGACCATGCCGGCGGCGAGGCCGAAGGCCCGGGCGCGCTCGTCGAACGCCTCGTTGCGGGTGGCCTGGTCGACCCGGGTGCCCATGCCGTACTGGTTGTTGATGCACACGAACATCACCGGCAGGTCCCACAGCGCGGCCATGTTCATGCTCTCGTAGAGAATGCCCTGGCCCATCGCGCCGTCGCCGAAGAAGGCGACCGAGACGCTGCCCGTCCCGAGCCGCTTGGCGGCGAGGCCGGCGCCCACCACGGCGGGAATGCCGCCGCCGACGATGGCATTGGCGCCGAGATGGCCCAGCGCCATGTCGGCGATGTGCATCGAGCCGCCCTTGCCGGCGCAGTAGCCGGTCTCCTTGCCGGCGATCTCCGCCATCATCCGGGCGGGATCGGCGCCGCGGGCGAGAAAGATGCCGTGGCCGCGGTGGTGGGTGGTGAAGGTGTCCTGCGGCCGCATGGCGCTGGCGACGCCCGCCGCCGCCGACTCCTCGCCGATCGACAGATGCAGCATCGAGCCGGCCGAAAGGCCGCGCACGAACAGCTCGCCCACCCGCTCCTCGAAGGAGCGGATGCGCCGCATGGTGCGATAGAGGCCGAGCAGATCGGTGTTGCCGCCGGCCGCAGGGGCGGGCGCGGAGGCCGTGACGGGGGAAGGTGTGTCGGTCATGACAGGGCAGGTCCTTGATGACGCGCGCTCGCTCAGAGGAGCTTCAGCTTGGTGGTGCGGGAGACGATCGCGACGGCGACGATGATGATGACACCCTTCACGATGCTCTGGATGTAGGTGTCAAGGCCGAGCAGATTCAGCCCGTTATTGATGACGCCGATGAACAGCGCGCCGAAGAACGTGCCGGCGATGGTCGCCGTGCCGGGCCGGAACATGGTCATGCCGATGAACACGGTGGCGAGGCCGTCCAGCAGGTAGTCCTGCCCGGCATTGGGCTGGCCGGAGCCGAGCCGGGCCGAGAGCAGCAGCCCCGCCAGCGCGGCGAACAGGCTGGAGATGACCAGCGCCATCTGGCGGTAGCGCCGGCCGCGAATGCCCGACAGCTCCGCCGCCTTCAGATTGCCGCCAACGGCATAGACGTAGCGCCCGAAGATGGTGCGCTCCATCACGAACCACGCCACCAGCACGGCCGCGAGCATGAGGAAGGCCAGCACCGGAATGCCGAACAGCCGGCCCTGGCCGAGCACGAGGTAGCTCTCGGGCAGCCCGCCATAGATCGCCCGGCCGCCGGAGATCAGGAAGTTCACCCCGAACAGGATCGAGCCCATCGCCAGCGTGGCGATCAGCGAGGGCACCCCGACGAGGGTGACGAGCACGGCGTTGACCGTGCCGACCGCCAGCCCGGCCCCGAGCCCGGCGGCGAGCGCCACCGGCAGCGGCCAGCCCGCCACCAGCAGGGTCGGCCCGATGAGCCCGGCGAGCCCGGCCATGAAGCCGACGGACAGGTCCATCTCCCGCGCCGCGAATCCGAAGGTGAGGCCGATGGCGACGATGGTGAGCATCGAGATCTGCTGCAGGATGTTCAGCAGGTTCGAGGTGGTGAGGAAGCGGTCCACCCCCAGCGAGAAGCCGGCGAACAACAGCACCAGCACGACAAGCGTGGAATAGCGCAGGAAGAGCTGCTTGCGGCGGCGGCCGGCCTCCCCGGCGCGGGGAGCGGCGGCGGGGGCGGCACCTCGGGCGGCGGGCGGCGCGCTCATGCCGTGGCTCCCGACATCGCGGCGATGAAGCTCTGTTCCGAGAAGTTGGGCCATTCGAGGTCTCCGAGGGCCTGCCCATTGACGAAGGAAACGACGCGGGTCGCGAGATCGGCGATCTCGATGAGGTCGGAGGAGGCGACGAGGATCGCCGCGCCGTCATCGGCGAGGCGGCGCAGCAGGTCGTGGATTTCGCGCTTGGCGCCGATGTCGACGCCCTCGGTGGGCTCCACGAAGATCATCAGCCGGTAGCGGCCGCCGGCGCCGTAGAGCCATTTGCCGATGGAAATCTTCTGCTTGTTGCCGCCGGAGAGCTCGCCGACCGCCTGCTCGGGCGAGGAGGCCTTCACCGACAGCCGCTGCATCACCGCCCGCGCCTCCGCGGTTTCGCGGCGCGGGCTGAGGATGCCGGGCGCCACGGCGCCCGCCTCGGGATGGACCATGGCGAGGTTCTCCCGCGCGCTCCAGTCGCCGATCAGCGAATGGATCATGCGGTGATCGGGGATGAAGGCGACGCCACGGCGGCGCATCTCGTGGGCGGCGACGCGCGGCACCGCCTCTCCGCCGAGCCGCAGCGTGCCGGCCTCGAGGTCCGGCGCGTCATAGAGCGAGCGGGCGAAGGCGAAGTGGCCGGAGCCGGTGAGCCCGATCAGCCCGACGATCTCGCCGGCGCCGATGTGGAAGGCGCCGACCTGCGCCTCCGGGATGCGCCAGCCGGACACCTCCACTACCCGGTCGCCGGCCCGGCGGTGCCGCCGCCGGTCGACGCCCGATTCGGTCGGGCCGTGGCCGCGCTGGAGCATCAGCGCGGTGAGCTCGCCCTCGGTGGCGCCCGCCGCCGCGAAGGTGCGCACCAGCCGGCCGTCGCGCAGCACGGTGATGCGGTCGCTCAGCGCCAGGATTTCCGACAGGAAGTGGCTGATGAGGACGACGCCGACGCCCTGCGCCGGCAGCCGCCGGATGATCGCCCACAGCCGCTCCTTCTCGCGGGCGGGCAGCGTGGCGGTGGGCTCGTCGAGGATGAGGATGCGGATGTCGCCGCGCAGCGCGCGGACGATCTCGATGATCTTCTGGTCGGCATAGGGCAGGGTCTCGACCGGGCGGTCGAGGTCGATGGTGAGGTCGGGAAACCAGCGCGCCAGCATGGCCTGCGCCTGCGCCCGCAGCGCCGCGCGCCGCACCACCACGCCGAGCCGGCGCGGCTCGGCGCCGAGCAGGATGTTCTGCGCCCCGGTGAGGCCGGGCACCAGGCTGCCTTCCTGCGAGACATGGGCGATGCCGCGCGCCAGCGCCTCGCCGGGCGAGGCCAGCCGGACCTCGGCGCCGTCCAGCCTCATGCGCCCTTCGGTCGGCAGGCGGCCGCCGCCGAGGATGGAGACCAGCGTCGTCTTGCCCGCGCCGTTCTCGCCGATGAGCCCGTGCACCTCGTCGGTGCGGAAGGCGACGCTGACCCGGTCGAGCGCCCGGGTGCCGGGGTAGTCCACGATGATGTCGTCGAGTTCGATGGCCATGGCCGCTCCCGCCGGGCACCGCTCCCGCCTCGCCGCGGCGAGGATCGGAGGGTGGCTTCAGGCTGTGGGGCGAGGCCGTCGCGGGCGGGCGCGGGGCGCGGGCCTGCGGCGGCCTCGAAGAAAGACGGCCGGCGTGCGACGCCGGCCGCGAGGCACCCTACTTCGGGAGGAAGTCCTTGCAGTTGGCCTTGGTGACGAGCGGGGCGTCGAGATAGACCACCTTGGAGGGAATGACGCTGGCGGCGGCCTTCTTCTCCACCACGATCTCCTCGATCCACTCGCCGGTCTGCGCGCCCATCTTCTCGAAGGGCTGGCTGATGGTGGCGATCATCTGGCTGTCGGGCTTGCACACCTCGGCGATGGCCTGGGGGTGGCCGTCAATGCCGATGACCTTGGCGTGGGTGTTGCCGCCGGCCTTGAGGGCGTTGAGCGCGGCCTGCGCCGGCTCGTCCCACGGCGCCCACACCCCGTCGATCTGGTCGCCGAACCGGGTCACGTAGTCCTGCATGGTGCGGGTCGTGTCCTCGAAGAACGCGGTGTAATCGATGTTGTGCTCGGCGAGCACCTTCACGTCCGGGTATTCCTTCAGCACCGCGGCCATGATCTCGCCGCGCTTGCGGGTGCCGTGGTGCTCGGCCATGCGCAGGAAGATGATGCGGGGGTTCTTGCCCAGCGCGTTCAGGAAATAGGGCGAGACGGTCGCGCTCATCGCCCAGTTGTTGGTGGTGACGTCGACCAGCGTGCCGTCCACCGCGCCGCTGTCGACGGTGAAGATCGGGATCTTCTGGTCCACCGCTTCCTTGATGGCGGCGGAGGAGGCGCGCAGGTCGGCCATCGACACGATGATGGCGGCGACGCCGCGGGAGGCCGCGTCCTGGATGTTGGCGGCGGTCTTCTCGCCGGAGCCGCCGCTGTCGAGGTAGCTGACCTTCCAGTCCGACTTGCCGGTTTCCTTCAGCCAGGCGGTGAAGCCGGCCTTGACCCGCTGCTCGGACTGGGCCGCCGCGTTGGAATGGACCCAGGCGATGTCCAGCGCGGAGGCCGGCACCGCCGCCAGCACGCCCGCCGCGACCAGTGCCCCCAGGACACAGTTCTTCATTGCTCCGAATGGCATTTTACAGTCTCTCCCTAGCTGCGCCGGTCTGGCGCAGGATGTGTCGACCGCCTCTGACGGGCGTTGGGGAGAGGCTAGTTCAGCCTTCGTACAAACGTCAAGATGAATTACATTTGTCAAAGGACATGATGGACGAGACCGACGATACGCTGATGGTGAAGGCCGCGTGGCTCTACCACGTCGGCGGGCTGAACCAGGCCGAAACGGCCGAGCGGCTGGGCCTGACCCGGGCGCGGGTGAACCGCCTGCTCGCCGACGCGCTGGAAGAGGGCGTGGTGTCGATCACGGTGGACCGCCAGCTCGCCGGCATGGTGCCGGTGGAGGAGGCGCTGCGCCGCCGCTTCGGGCTGGACTTCTGCCAAGCCACCCCCGCGCTCGAGCTCGGGGGCAGCGACGCGCCGGCCGGGGCGGACAAGACCGGCCTCTCCCCGGCGCAGAAGGTGGCGTTCCGCGCGGTCGGCCTGCTCGGTGCCAATCACCTGCGCGCCCATCTCGCCCGCGAGGAGCCGGCGACGGTGGGGCTCGGCTGGGGCCGCACCCTGGAGCAGATGACGCTCCACATGGCCGGCGTCAGCGCCCCCAACGCCCGCTTCATCTCGCTGATGGGCTCGCTGACCGCGAACTCGGCCTTCAACCCGTTCGAGCTGGTCCACACCCTCGCCAAGCGCACCGGCGGCGAGGGCTATTTCCTCCCCGTTCCCTTCATCGCCGACACGCTGGAGGACAAGCAGGTGCTGCTCTCCCAGCGCCAGGTGGCGAAGGCGCTCGCCATCGCCGGCACCGCGACGCTGTGCATGATCAGCGTCGGCGAGCTGGAGGAAAGCGCGCTGCTGCGGCGCCAGGGCATGCTCTCCGCCGCCGATCTCGACAGCCTCCACGCCGCCGGCGCGGTCGGCGATACCAACGGCATCTTCTTCGACGCCCACGGCCGGCCGGTGGAGCATCCGCTCAACCAGCGCACCATCGCCGTGCCGTTCGAGGTGCTGCGGGGGCTCAACGTGGTGCTGATGGTGGCGAGCCCGGAGAAGACCCGCGCCGCCGCCGCGCTGCTCGCCAGCGGCATCGTCAACGGCCTCATCATCGACGGCGACGCCGCCCTCAGCCTCGCCCGGCAGCCGTAGCCGCCGGGAAGGGGAGCCGCGGCTCGACGAGACCGGCGCGCGGACGGGGCCGCCTACCCCTCCAGCGCGCGGAGGTGGCGGATCGGCCGGCCGGGGGCGATGCTCTCCGCCGCGGCGACGATGGCGTTGGCGTCGATGCCGTGGTGGCGGTAGAGGTCGGCGATGGTGCCGGTCTGGCCGAAATGCTCGACGCCCAGCGCCCGGGTGCGATGCCCGGCCACCGAGCCGAGCCAGCCCAGCGTGGCGGGGTGGCCATCCAGCACGGTGACCAGCGCGCAGTTCCGCGGCACCGCCGCCAGCAGCCGCTCGACATGGCTGCGGGCCCGGAGCTGACCGCGCTCCCGGGCGCGGGCGGCGGCGGTCCAGCCGGCATTGAGCCGGTCCGCCGAGGTCACCGCCAGCAGCCCGACGTCGCGGCGGTCTTCCGCCATCAGCCCGACCGCCTCCAGCGCCTCCGGCGCGAGAACCCCGGCATAGACCACCACCACCTCGGCATTGGGGCCGGGCCGGCGCACCCAGTAGCCGCCATCGATGATGTCGCGGGCGAGGCCCTCGTCCATGCCGCGGGCAGGCTGCGCCAGCGTCCGCGTCGACAGCCGCAGATAGACCGAGCCGCCGCTCTCGTCGCACAGCCAGCTCCGCTCCTCCGGCTCGCCCTCGGCCGTGACCGCGCCGCCCTCGCGCTGGAGATAGTCGAAAGCCCAGCGCAGGATCACGGCGAGTTCGTCGACATAGGCCGGCTCGAAGGCGGCGAGCCCGTCCTGCGCCATGCCGATCAACGGGGTGCCGATCGACTGGTGTGCCCCGCCCTCCGGGGCGAGGGTGAGGCCGGAGGGCGTGGCGACGAGGATGAAGCGGGCGTCCTGGTAGCAGGCATAGTTCAGCGCATCGAGCCCGCGCTGGATGAAGGGGTCGTAGAGCGTGCCGATCGGCAGCAGCCGTGCCCCGAACAGCGAATGCGACAGGCCGAGCGCGCCGAGCAGGATGAACAGGTTCATCTCGGCGATGCCGAGCTCGATATGCTGGCCCTTCGGCGAGAAGGTCCAGTCGAAGGTGGAGGGGATGCGCTCCTGCCGGAACAGGTCGGCCATCGCCTCGCGCGCGAACAGGCCGCGCCGGTTCACCCAGCCGCCGAGATTGGTGGAGACGGTGACATCCGGCGAGGTGGTGACGATGCGGTCGGCCATCGGGCCGCCGAGCCGGGCGAGTTCGGCCATGATCAGGCCGAAGCCCTGCTGGGTGGAAAGCTCCGGCTGGGCCGGCACCGGCAGCGCCGCCGGCACCGCGAGCGGGGCCTCGCCATAGCGCCGCCGGCCCTGCGCATTGAAGGGCACCGCGTCGAGAAAGGCCCGCAGCCGCTCCGCCGGCAGGTCCAGCCCCTCGAAAGGCTCCCATTCATGGCCCGGCCGCACCTTCATGGCGGCGCGGAACGCCTCCATCTGGGTCGGCGTCATCAGGCCGGCATGGTTGTCCTTGTGGCCCGCCAGCGGCAGGCCGTAGCCCTTGATGGTGTAGGCGATGAACAGCACCGGGCGGTCATGGTCCACCGCCTCGAACGCCTCGACCAGCGAGGGCAGGTCGTGGCCGCCGAGATTGGTCATCAGCCGCGCCAGCTCCTCGTCGCTGCGCCGCTCGATCAGGGCGGTGACGGGTCCCTGGTCGCCGATCTCGTCGAGCAGCCGGCGCCGCCACGCCGCCCCGCCCTGGAAGGTCAGCGCGGCATAGAGCTGGTTGGGGCAGCGGTCGATGAAATCGCGCAGCCGGTCCCCGCCCGGCTCGGCGAAGGCGGCCATCAGCGCGGCGCCGTATTTCAGCGTCACCACCTCCCAGCCGAAGGCGCGGAACAGCGCCTCCAGCCGCGCCGGCAGCCCCTCGCGGATGACCGCGTCGAGGCTCTGGCGGTTGTAGTCGAGAATCCACCAGCAGTTGCGAAGCCCCTGCTTCCAGCCCTCCAGCAACGCCTCGTAGATGTTGCCCTCGTCCATCTCGGCATCGCCGACAAGGGCGATCATCCGGCCCTCCGGGCGGCCGCCGTCGAGGCCCCGGGCATGGACATAGTCCTGAACGAGGCTGGCGAAGAGGGTCTGGGCGACGCCGAGCCCGACCGAGCCGGTGGAGAAGTCGACGTCGTCGATGTCCTTGGTGCGGGAGGGGTAGGACTGGGCGCCCTTGTAGCCGCGATAGGCCTCCAGCTTCTCCCGCGTCTGGTTGCCGAGCAGGTACTGGATGGCGTGGAAGATCGGGCTGGCATGGGGCTTCACCGCCACCCGGTCCTGCGGGCGGAGCACGGCGAGGTAGAGCGCGGTGAGCACCGAGGCGAGCGAGGCGGAGGAGGCCTGATGACCGCCCACCTTCAGCCCGTCCGCATTGGGGCGCACATGGTTGGCGTGGTGGATGGTCCAGGCCGACAGCCAGGAGACCTTGCGCTCCAGCGCGGCCAGCGCTTCCAGATCGACGGCGGGACGGCGGATCGACGCAGCCATGGTTCGCTCCCAATCGGTGCGACAGAGTGCGGCGGTCCGGCCGCTCTTGCAAGGCACCAGACAGCCCGGCGCCGCAGCGTCGCGAAGGGCGGCCCCGCCGATCGGTTCAAAATTGCAACTAAACAGCGCCGGATACGTAGCGCCGGCGTTTACCCTGCTTTAACCATGTGGGGGAATGGTGGCGAGCGCGCCGGAGAGCATGTAGGATTCCGCTCGGCGGCGCAGGAGTCGGGAATGTGATGCGGTCGCGACCTTTGGACAGGATGGGACGGGGCGTCGCGGCACTGGCGCCGTCGTTGCTGGCGCTGGCACTGGCCGGCTCCGCCCAGGCCGCGGAGATTTCCTGCGATCTCACCGCCCAGTCGCTGTCCTGTGGCGGCACCGCGAGCGGCACCAAGGCGACCGCCGTGGGCCAGGGCTCCAGCGCCACCCAGAACGGCGCCACCGCCACCGGACAGGGCGCTGCGGCCACCGCGGTCTATTCCTCCTCCTATGGCAATCTCGCCGTGGCCTCGGGGGTCAGCTCCACGGCCATCGGCGCGTCCTCCGTGGCGAATCGGGATTACAGCACGGCGGTGGGTGACGGCGCCGGGGCGAAGGGACTTGCCGCGTCCGCCTTCGGGCAGAACGCGCAGGCGGTCGGCACCGGTGCTTCCGCCTTCGGCCAGAACGCGGAAGCGTCCGGCGACCTGACGACCGCGGTGGGCCAGGGCGCCAAGGCGTTCGCCACCAGCGCCACCGCCGTCGGCCAGGGCGCCACGGCGAACGGCGCCTCCTCCACCGCGGTGGGCCGCGCCGCCGCCGCCAACGGCACCGCCTCCACCGCCATCGGCGAGAGCGCCGCCGCGAACGGGGCGAATTCGCTGGCGGTCGGCCAGGGCGCGACCGCCAATCTCGACCAGACCACCGCCGTCGGCTCCGGCGCGGTGGCGCAGGGCACCGGCGCGGCCTCCTTCGGCTATGGCGCGCAGGCGAACGCCACCAACAGCACCGCCCTCGGCACCGGCTCCGGGGCGCAGGGCACCAATTCCTCCGCCTTCGGCAATGGCGCGCAGGCCAACGGCGCCAATGCCACCGCGCTCGGCCAGGGCGCGATCGCCAGCACCACCTCCTCGACCGCGCTGGGCCAGAACGCGCGGGCCAACGGCCTCTCCTCCACCGCCGTCGGCCAGGAAGCCATCGCCAACGGCGCCAACGCCACCGCGCTGGGCCAGAACGCCACCGCCAACAGTTCCGGCGCCACCGCGATCGGCCAGATCGCGACCGCCAATGCGGTGAACTCCACCGCGCTGGGCTGGAACGCCACCGCCAACGGCACCGGCTCCACCGCGCTGGGACAGGGCGCGATCGCCGCCTCCAGCGGCACCACCGCGCTGGGCCAGAACGCCAATGCGGCGGCCGAGAACGCCAGCGCCTTCGGCTATGGCTCGACCGCGGCGTATTCCGGCTCCACCGCGGTCGGCAGCGGCGCGACGACGACGCGCTCGAACCAGATGGTGTTCGGCACCAGCGACACCACCTACACCATGCCCGGGCTCACCTCCTCGGCGAGCAAGTCGGCGCAGTCCGGGTCGATCCAGGTGGTGACCACCGATTCGAACGGCAATCTCGCCAGCGCCAACATGTCCGACCTCGTCGACTACACCAGCATCTACAACGACATCGACAAGGTCCGCGAGGGCGTCGCCATGGCGATGGCGATGGACACGCCGAACCTGCCGGCCGGCAAGAACCTCGCCATGAGCGCGCAGTGGGGCACCTATGGCGGCCAGAACGCCATCGCCCTCTCCGCCATCGCCCGGCTGAGCGACGACGATCTGTTCCTCACCGGCGGCATCGGCTTCGGCCTGAACGAGGGCTCGATTGGCGGCAAGGCCGGGCTTGTCGTGGCATGGTGAGGCTTCGGCCGACCCGGATCGGCCTTGCCGTCGCCATGGGGCTCGTGGGCCTTCCGCCCGCGCTGCAGGCCCTCTCGCCCTCCAGCGACGGCGGCGTTCGCCTCGCCCAGGCCGAGGCGCCCAAAACGGCACAGCCCGATTACCGCATGGGCACCAGCCAGAAGACCGGCGCCGGGGCGAAGGCCAAGAACACGGCCAATGGCCCGGCCAAACCTCCCGCCAAGGCGACGGGGCCGGTCTCGGCCGATCCGGCGGCCGAAATCACCGCGGTGGCGCCGAGCCAGACCCCGATGCCGTCGGCCCCGGTGCTGCTTGCGCTGCTGCGCGGCACGCTGGTGGCGGTGAACCAGGCCAATGTCACCGGCAATTATTCGGTTCTCCGCGACCTCGGCGCCCCGGCGTTCCGCGAGAGCTATTCCATGGCGGAGCTGGCGGAGCAGTTCCGCTCGTGGCGCGACAGCCAGCTCGATTTCGCCGCCGTGCTGCTGCTGGACGCCAAGCTCTCCCGCGCGCCGGAAATCGAGCCGGACGGCTCGCTGCGGCTGACCGGCCATTTCCCGACAGCGCCGCTGCGCATCCTGTTCGACCTGCGGTTCCAGCCGGTGGGGGGGCATTGGCGGCTCTCGACCATCGCGCTGGAGGCCCGGCCAGGTGAGGCCGACGGCGCCGCCATGGCTTCCGCCCCGGCACAGGCCCCGGCCCAGGGTGAAGCCCGCAACGCCGCGACGAACCCGCCGCCGGCGCCGCGCCCGGCCACGGTGCAGGCCGAACCGGCGCCGGTGGTACCCATGGGCCCGTCGGCCACCGCGCAGGCGACGACCGCCCCGCCGGCAGCCCCTCCCCTGCAAACGGCCGCCCGCGCGGCACCGCCCGCCACCGTCCCGGCCGCCTCAGCCGCGACCCTGTCGAATCAGGCCGTGCGCCCGGTGCTGCCGCCGGTTGTGCCGAGCGCGCCGGTGGCGACGTCCACCGAGGCCAGCCTGCCGCCGCCGGCCGATTCCGCGCCGTTCGTGATGCGGGCTGATTCGGACCTGACGGCGCCGCTGGTGCAGGCGACCGATGGAGCCGCGCCCGCGCGCTGACCGCCCGATCGGCGTCACGCGGACACCGGCGACGCCTCAGTTGGCGTCGGCTCCGGGCATGGCGGAGCTGTTGGAGGTGCCCGGCCCCACCTTCCGAATCGCCGCGGGCGCCGAAGAGGTTGCCGACGCCGGGGACGAAGCTCCCGACGCGGGAGACGCGGCACCTGCCGGCGTCTGGATCGCCGAATTCTGCGGCACGACCTGATTCGGCGCCGGCACCATGGGATAGCCCTCGAGCGGCTCCGACGGCTTGACCGGGCCGGTCGGCTCCACGAGGGCCGGACTCGCATCGCCGCGCGATTCGTGCCGCACCCGGCGCACCGGGGCCGCACGCGGTGCCGGCTCCGGTCCCAGCGCACCATCGAGCACGGTGGCGTCGCCCTCGACCCCGGTGGGGAAGGCGAGCGGCCCACCGATTCGCCCGATTCCGTCCGGCTCGCCCATCGGGCGGCCATAGGGCTGCCAGGAGCGGGGCAGGAAATAGCCGTTGATGGAGTAGCGATACATGCCGCGCAGCAGCGTCTGCTCGGTCGCGCCGGTCTGGCAGAAGCGATAGCGCAGGGACAGCACGCCGCGGTCGCGGCCCAGCACGTTCACCGGCACCTGCGACTGGATGCGCTGCCACGCATAGATGCACATGTCGTTGGAGCCGCCGCGGCCGATGGCATAGCCGAACGGGCCGTAGCGGTTTTGCACAAAATAGTTGGAGCGGCGCATGTAAACGTTGGGCAGCGCCTGCTCCATCTGCCGGTCGAGCTCGTCCTCGTCCAGCCGGTCGTAGCTGAGGATGTTCTCACGCCCGGTCCGCCCGTCCACCGGACCGAAGAAGGTCACGTGAAAGGCGTTCTGGCCGGGCGCCACCGAATTGGTGGCAAGGATGATTTCCTGTTCCAGCGCATTGAGATAGCGGGTTTCCAGCACGGTGATGACGCGCGGGCCGCCGGGCTCGGGCAGCACCAGCGCCTCCCCGGTGGGAACCTCGATGGTCTGGGTCGCGATCTTCGGACTTTGCCCCTGCAGCGGATAGGGCGCGCACCCCGCCACCGTGGCGGCAACCGCCAGGAGCACCACCATACCCATGCGCCGCCGACGACCCGTCGGGATACTGGCGATGTTGTGCGGAGCGAGTTCGGTCAAAGCTGGGGTCCGTAGCTGTAAGCAGGAATTCGAGCGACAATGGGCCGAATCGCGTGGCGTGCAGGACTCTAGCCTGCCGGCCCGCGCGGCCAAAACGGGGCGGCGTTGCGACAGCTCCGGCATGTACAACAGGCCGGAAAAAATTGCTTCAAAATCGGAAGCATTTTATCGCTTTCTGGTGTAGAGCCGTCGGGAGTTAAGCTGTGAGGACAGATGCGTAAGGCTTGGATCGCCGGCCTCTGGGCCATTGCCTCGGCCATGGCCGTCTTCCTGATCACCTTGCCGATCAGCCTGCAGGCGCATCTCATCGCCGGCTGCATCGTGGTGCTGGTCATCATCCTGCTGAAGCTCTTCGCCCCGGTTGGTATCCCCCGCCTGATCGCGCTTTCGCTCGGCAGCACGATCGTGCTGCGCTACATCTATTGGCGCACCACCAGCACGCTGCCCCCGATCAGCCAGATCGAGGACTTCATCCCCGGCTTCCTGCTCTATCTGGCGGAGCTCTACAGCGTGGGCATGCTGGTGCTGTCGCTGTTCGTGGTGTCCTCGCCGCTTCCCTCGCGCACCGCCCCGCCGATTCCGGCCGGACGGGTGCCGACGGTCGACATCTTCGTGCCGACCTACAACGAGGATTCCTCGCTGCTCGCCTCCACCCTGGCGGCGGCCAAGGCGATCGACTACCCCGCCGACAAGTTCAACGTCTGGCTGCTCGACGATGGCGGCACGGACCAGAAATGCCATCAGGACGACCCCGAACAGGCCGCCGCGGCCCAGGAACGACGACGAGAACTCACCGCGCTGTGCGAGGGGCTCGGCGTGCGCTACCTCACGCGCCGCCGCAACGAGCATGCAAAGGCCGGCAACCTCAACAACGGGCTCGCCAACTCCACCGGCGAGCTCGCTGCCGTCTTCGATGCCGACCATGCCCCGGCGCGCAGCTTCCTCACCGAGACGGTGGGCTATTTCGAGCAGGACCACCGGCTGTTCCTGGTCCAGACCCCGCATTTCTTCATCAACCCGGACCCGCTGGAGCGCAATCTCGACACCTTCGACCACATGCCGTCGGAAAACGAGATGTTCTACGGCATCATCCAGCGCGGCCTCGACAAGTGGGACGCGGCGTTCTTCTGCGGCTCGGCGGCGCTGCTGCGGCGCGAGGCCCTGAACGAGACCAACGGTTTCAGCGGCATCTCCATCACCGAGGACTGCGAAACCGCGCTGGAGCTGCATTCGCGCGGCTGGCACAGCATCTATGTCGACAAGCCGCTGATCGCGGGGCTGCAGCCGGAGACCTTCGCCAGCTTCATCGGCCAGCGCTCGCGCTGGGCGCAGGGCATGTACCAGATCCTGCGCTTCCGTTTTCCCCCGGTGAAGCTGGGCCTCAGCCTGCCGCAGCGGCTCTGCTACATGTCGAGCATGCTGTTCTGGTTCTTCCCCATCGCCCGCATGATCTTCCTGCTGTCGCCGCTGTGCTACCTCGTCTTCGGCCTGGAGATCTTCAACGCGTCGGGCGCCGAGTTCCTCGCCTATACCTCGACCTACATGCTGGTGAACCTGCTCATGCAGAACTACCTGTACGGGCGCTATCGCTGGCCTTGGATCTCGGAATTGTATGAATACATACAATCCGTCTACCTGCTCCCGGCCCTGCTCTCGGTGATGCTGAATCCGCGCAAGCCGACCTTCAAGGTCACGGCGAAGGGCGAGACGCTGCATGAGAGCCACATTTCGGAAATCGGCAAGCCGTTCTTCATCCTGTTCGCGGTCATGACGCTGGCGGCGGTGCTCACCATCTGGCGCGTGCTAACGGACCCCTTCACCGCGGACGTCACCGCCGTGGTCGGCGCCTGGAACATCCTGAACATGATCATCGCCGGCTGCGCGCTGGGCGTGGTGTCGGAGCGCCAGAACCGCCGGCGCACCCACCGCGTCAACCTGTTCCGCCGCTGCGAGCTGATCCTCAACGACGCCGCCTATCCCGCCGTGGTGGAGGACGTCTCGATCGGCGGCGCCAGCGTGCGCGTGGCGATGAACAACCTGCCGCCGGTGGAGCGCGGCCAGATGGCGGGCATCCGGTTCAAGCCGCAGGCCGACATCGGGCTCGACACGCTGCCGGTGCAGGTCCGCAACATGAAGCGCGACGGCAACGGCCAGCTTTTCGGCTGCCAGTTCGAAGCCGAAGTGCCGCTGCACCACCGCCTCATCGCCGACCTGATGTTCGCCAATGCGGCCGAATGGAGCAAGTTCCAGGAGTCGCGCCGCTACAATCCGGGGGTTCTGCGGGGCACGTTCCGCTTCCTCGTCATCGCCCTCTACCAGACCGGCCGCGGGCTCTCCTACTTCCTGCGCCTGAACAAGCTGAGAAGCGCCGGCGCCAGTCAACCCGCGGTGGCGAAATCTCAATGATGCGGGTTCGTTTCCCCTCGCTCCTCGGTTGTCTGGCGCTGCTTGCCACCCTCGGCACCGGCGCGCCGGTGCTGCACGCGGCCGAGGCGTTCAGTGCCGCTTCCCGGCCGGTGGCCGAAGCCGCGGCGTCGAGGATTCGTCTGGCGCAGGCGCCGAGCCCGGTGCCGTTCAGCCTCAACCCGGCGGGTTCCCCCACCACGGCGGTGCAGGGCAGCGGCGGCACGACCTTCCCCATGCCGGACGCCAGCCGCCCGCCGCCGCCTCCGGCCGCCACGCCGCCCCGCGCCGGCGACGCCGCCGGCTCCGCGGATTCGGGCACCGGCCCGGCCACCCCGCCGGCCGCGGCCGATACGCCGTTCCGCATGCCCGGTGCGCCCCCGCCCGCACCGGTGGCCGCCCCCGGCAGCGCGAATGCGCCGCCCGATACCCCCGGCATGCCGGATCGCTACATCATTCCCGCGCCGCGGCTGACGCTCGAAGGCGAGTACGACGCGCGCGCCTGGACCACCTATCTGACCGAGGACGAGGCCGCCCGGCAGGCCAGCTTCCAGCTCAGCTACCTCAATGCCGTGCTTGTGATGCCGGAGGTGTCGCGCCTGCGGATCACGATCAATGGCCAGGTCATCCTCGAAACGCCGATCGCCTCGGCCAACGGCCCCTCGCATCTCAGCGTGCCGATCCGCCGCGGCGTGCTGCGCGCCGGGCCGAATCTGGTGCGGTTCGAGGCGGTGCAGCGGCACCGCACCGATTGCAGCGTGCCGGCCACCTATGAGCTGTGGACCGAGATCGACAACGCGACCACGGGCCTGACCTTCCAGGGCGGGCGGCTGCCGCTGGTGGGCGGGCTGGAAAACCTGCCCGCGATCGGGGTGGACGCCACCGGCGCCACCAATGTGCGGGTGATCACGCCGACGCCGCTTGATCCCACCGGCATCAACCGGGTGATGCGCGCGGTGCAGGGCCTCGCGCTGCGCGGCCGGTTTCCCAACCCGGTCGTCAATCTCGCCGCCAATGCCTATGGCCCGACCCCTCCCGGCACGGTCACGCTGGTGCTCGCCACCGCCGCCGAACTGCCGAAGCTGATGGGTGCGCCGCCGCTCGAAGCCCAGCAGAGGGCCGTGGCCGGCATGGTGCGCGACAGCCGCATCGAGGGTCCGGTCCTGGTCGTCTCCGGCCCCAACAACCAGTCCGTCGACACCGCGATCGACCGCCTCACCACACTGGCGGCGCCGTCCGGCACGGTGATCAACACCGCCAGTTTTGCGGCGCCGGATGCCCCGCTCTTCACCGGGCAGCGCGCCGTGACGCTGGCCGATCTCGGGGTGTCGACGCAGGAATTCTCCGGCCGGCGCCTGCGCGTGCGCTTCGACATCGCGCTGCCGGACGATTTCTACGCCTCGGTCTATGGCCAGGCGATCTTCCTGCTGGACGCCGCCTTCACCGCCGCGGTGCGCCCCGGCAGCCATGTCGACCTCTATGTGAACGGCCAGATCGCCTCGAACCTGCCGATCACCTCGCGCACCGGCGGCCTGTTCCAGCGCCAGCCGATCAAGATGCCGCTGCACAATTTCCGCCCCGGCCTGAACCGGCTGTGGCTGGAGGTGGTGCTCGACACCGAGGCCGACCGGCAATGCGTTCCCGGCGCCACCCTGCCGGGCGACGATCGCATCGTCCTGTTCGATTCCTCCCAGTTCACCATGGCGGACTTCGCCCGGATCGGGCGTACGCCGGACCTCGCCGCCTTCGCGGCCACCGGGTTTCCCTATGATCGCAGCGGCGGCGAACCGGTCGCCCTGGTGCTGGCGCGGCAGGATGTGCCCACCGTGTCGGCCGCCGGCACGCTGATGTCGCGCCTCGCCCTGTCGCGCGGCGTGATGCTCGACGTCGAGACCCAGCTCAACACCGCGACGCTTGCCAACCGCCCGGCGATCTTCGTCGGCGGCATCGGCCAGGTCGCCACCGGCGTGCTGGGCCAGGTCGGCATCGCCGAGACCACCCGGGTGAGCTGGCTCGCCGGCCCGGCGGATGGCGGCGCCCGCGCGGCGGGCGCCAGCGCCGAATATGACGACGTGCTCCAGCGCTTCCGCAGCCGCCAGCGCGCCGAAGCCACGCCGGACAAGCCCGGCATGGCCGATCCCTTCGGCACGGGCAACGAGCCCGACACCTATGAGCGCTGGCGCGACAACATCAGCGGCAGCGGCCTGCAGAGCCTGCTGAACGGCTTCGAAAACTGGATGCAGCGGACCTTCGACATCTCCTACGCCTCGCTCCGCATCGGCGAGACCCAGCAGGGCCTCTATGAACCGCCGCCCCGCACCAGCGTGCTGATGGCCCAGGGCAATTCGCCGAGCGGCGACCAGACCTGGACGCTGGTCGCGGGCCGGACCCCGGAGAGCCTCGCCGCCGGCATCGCCGCGCTGGCGCAGCCGAACCTGTGGAACAACATCGGCGGGCGGGCGGTCGCGTTCCAGTCGGGAACCGGCACCATCGAGCGGCAGGAGATCGGCACCTACCGCTTCATCGTCACCGAGCCGCTCGGCCTCGCCAATTTCCGCATGGTCGCGGCCAACTGGCTGTCGATCAACATCGTGACCTACGCGCTGATGCTGGTCCTGTGCGGCACCATCCTCGGCGTCTCCACCGCCTTCCTGCTGCGACGACTCGGGCGCACGGCATGAGATGGCTCCGGACGGCCCTCGTCGGCGCCCTGATGCTGGTCGGCAGCCTGATGCCGCTGTGCGCGCAGTCGGGAATGGCGATGATTCCGAAGGACGCCTGGGCCCTCTATCTCAGCCGCTATGTCGATGCCTCCGGCCGGGTGGTGGACGATGCCAATGGCGGCATCAGCCACAGCGAAGGACAGGGCTATGGCATGCTGCTGGCCTTCTACGCCGACGACCGGGCGAGTTTCGAGCGCATCTGGAGCTTCACCCGGACCGAGATGCTGATCCGCGACGACGGGCTCGCCGCGTGGCGCTGGGACCCTGACAAGAACCCGCACATCACTGATGTGAACGCCGCCAGCGACGGCGACCTGCTGATCGCCTATGCGCTGGCCCGCGCCGGCCAGAACTGGAACGAGCCCGGCTATCTCGCCAGCGCCCGCCGGCTTGCCCGCGCGATCGGTCGCGTCATGGTGGTGCGGGACGGCAGCCGCACCATCCTGCTGCCCGGCGCGGTCGGCTTCGGCGCCGAGGAGCGGCCCGACGGGCCGATCGTGAACCTGTCCTACTGGATATTCGAAGCCCTGCCGGTCATGAAGCAGTTCGCCCCCGACACCAAATGGGACGCGCTGCAGCAGAGCGGGCTCGACCTGATCCGGGCCGCCCAGCTCGGGCCGGCCAAGCTGCCGCCGGACTGGATCTCGCTTGCGGAGACCCCCCCGGTCCCCGCCGCCGGGTTCCCACCCGTCTTCGGTTATAATTCATTAAGGATAGTTCTTTACCTTTTGCGCGCGGGCATTCGGGACACCTCGCTGCTCGCGGCGTTCCAGCGAAGCTGGCTGACCGAGAACGACGGCGCTCCGGCCGTCGTCGACATAAAGAGCGGGCGGGTCGTCACCCGCCTGACCGAGCCGGGTTACCGCATGCTTGGCGCAACGCTGGCGTGCGCGATGTCCGGCACACCCATTCCGGAGGATCTGCGGCAGTTCCAGCCCACCTTCTACTATCCCGCGACACTTTACCTCCTCAGCTATCAGCTGATCGCCGAGAAATATCCTCAATGTCTGTGAACCGAGCTCTCCTTCTGGTCCTGCTTGGCGTCGCCGTGGTTCCGGCGATCGCGCAGCAGATCGAGCTGCCCGGCCAGACGTCGGGAAAGTCCGGCGCCGCCGCCGACAGCGCCGCCGGCGCGCCCGCCGCCGTGGCGCAGACCGACCGGCCCGCCGACAACAATGCCCCGCAGCGGCCGGCGACCACGCGGGTCGACGAATCGGCGCTGCGCTATTTCGCGTCGCAGGGCGACACCCGCCGGATGGAGGCGGAAATCGCCCGCCTGCGCGCGCTCTACCCCGACTGGACCCCGCCGGCGGACCTCTATGCCCCCATCTCCCAGTCCGATCCCGAGCTGGAGCAGATGTGGCGCCTGTTCGGCGAAGGAAAATACGGCGACGTGCGCAGCGCAATCGCGGCGCGGCAGGCCTCCGACGCCAATTGGAAGCCGCCGGCGGACCTGATCGCCCGGCTCGACGAGGCCGAGGCCCGGCGCCGCCTCGTCAACGCCTCGAACGCGCAGCAATGGGGAACCGTGCTGAGGGTCGCCACCGAGACCCCGGCGCTGCTCACCTGCGCCAATGTCGACGTGATGTGGCGGGTCGCGGAAGCCTTCGCCAAGACCAGCCAGCCGGAGCGGGCGAAGGACGCCTACGCCTATGTCCTCACCAACTGCACCAACGCCAACGAGCGTCTGGCGACGGTGCAGAAGGCCATGACCCTGCTGGACGATGCCGGCCTTGCCCAGCTCATGGCGCTGGAGCACAAGAACGGCGACCAGGGCGAGTTCCAGGCCCTGCGCAACGACCTGCTGCGCCGGAAGATGGGCCAGGCCGCCAGCGACCCCAAGGTCGTGGTCAGCCCCGAACAGGTTGCCAGCATGGAGGCGCTGGCCCGGCAGGACACCGGCGCGGGCGATCCGCTGCTGCTCGGCTGGTATCTCTACCGCCACGACCAGCAGGCCGCCGCGCTCGAGTGGTTCAAGCTGGCGCTGGACCGCAATGGCGGGGCCAAGGCCGCCGAGGGCTATGCGCTCACGCTGGTGGCCCAGGGCCGCGCCATCGAGGCCGAGCCCATCGCCTATCAGTGGCGCGATTCCAGCCCGGAGAACCGCAAGGCCTATCTGGACACGGTGGTGAGCCTTCTCACCGCGGACCCGCCGATCCTGCTCAACCAGACGGTGATCGACAATTTCAGCCCCGTCGTCGTCGGGTCGAAATACGTTCCAGGTGCCCAGGCCCTGGGGTGGTACGCCTATAATACGGGCCAGCTCCGCACCGCGCTGACCTGGTTCCAGACCGCCGTGAACTGGGCACCGAACGACGAGCCCTCCGCCTATGGGCTCGCACTCACCCTGTTCCGCCTGAACGAGACCGCCGCGCTCAACGCGGTGGTGGCGCGCTGGCGTGGCCGGTCGGAACGCATCATGGCGCTGACGGACGCGGAGCTGCGCCGCCGGCTGGCGGCCGAAGAGGCCGCCAAGGCCGCGGCCAACCCGCAGAACAACCCGATGCAGAGCTATGCCGACCCCGTCGCCGCGGCCGCCGCGCGCGCCCGCGCCGGGCTGGACCTCGGCCCGCTGCCTGCAGCCGGCGCACAGGCGGCGGTCAGCTACGCCGCCCCCGCCGCGGTGGGCGGACCGGCCTATCCCGCCGCGATCAGCGGCGCCGTCGCCGCGCCCCCGGCCGGCATGGCCTATGCCGGCCAGCCGGCTCCCGGCAGCCACAGCCCGCCGCCGGTCCAGCAGGCACAGACCGGCGCCTATGCCGTGCCGGCGCGTGTCGTCGCCGCCCAGCCCGCCCCGGCTCCGGTCGGTGGGACCGGCACGATGGCCTATGCGGCCGGCGCTCCAGCCCCCCAGACCAGCGTGGTGGTCCGCAAGGGCGCTCCGGCGGAGACGGGCGCGGCCCCGCGCGCGTCGGGCGGCGGCGCGAGCGGTACGGCGGCGGCCCTCAGCCGGCGCAACTACGGCGCCTGCATCGCCCGCAGCAATGCCGGCTTCCGCTCCGGCCGGCTCTCCCCCGGCGACGCCGTGGCCCGGGGCTGGTGCCTGATGCAGATGAAACGGCCGATGGAAGCGGCACAGGCCTTCGACCTCGCCCTGAACAACGGCGCCACCGGCCGCGTCGCCGAGGACGCCGCCTATGGCAAGTCGCTGGCGCTGATGCAGAAGAACCTGACCAATGACGCGCAGGTGGCCGCCACCGAGGCCCCGCAGTCGCCGCGCCGCGCCACCCAGCTCAGCGCCGATCTGCTGGCCCAACGCGCCGTGACCTCCTACCGCGACGACCGCTATGTCGAGACGCTGATCGCGCTCGACGAGCGGGCGCGGCTGGTGCCGGAGGATCAGGGGCTGATGATGCTGCGCGGCTGGTCCTACTACCATCTGCGCGACTTCATCTCGGCCGACCGCATCTTCAAGGCGCTCGCCGCCACCGGCAACACCGACGCGCAGGCCGGCATCGCCGCGATTCTCGACGTCACCCGCAAGACCCGCTACTGACGGAGCCCCGCGCGCGGCAGCGCGCGGCCGCCGGCCCGGCGAGGGATGGCGGGGTTCAGAAATCGACGCGCGGGGTTTCCGGCAGCTCGACGTCGAACAGCTCCCAGAAGACCAATCCGCGCTCGGCGGCGTACCAGACCTCGAACCGCGCCAGCGCGGCGGCGGGGTCGGGCGGCGCGGCATCGTCGGGCGGCGGGCCGGCGTCGACCCCCTCCGGCGCCGGGTGGAGCGCGGCGTGCAGCGCCGTCACCACCGGCGCGAACGCCTCCAGCACCGTCCGCCGCGCCGTGCCCGCCACATCCTCGTGCCAGCCGAGGCGGGCCCGCAGCACGGCGAGCCCGCCAGCGAGGGCGACCCCGCGTTCAGGCGCCTGCGCCGCGGCGACGATATCGCCCATCAGGTCGAGACGGCGGAAGGCGAAGGCGCGGCTGCGTTCCAGCGCCGCGAGGCGGCTGGCCCAATCGCGCCGGAAGGCTTCTTCCTCCTGCCGGGCGGCAATGGCCGCCTGCCGCAGATCGTCCAGAAGGGCCGTCATCGCTCGCTCCCGGAAGCTGGCGGAAGAGAGTGGGAGTCGAACCCACCAGAGACCGGCTCGCGGCCCCTCCCGGATTTGAAGTCCGGACGCCCCACCAGGGACGCTTCCCTTCCATCGGCACGGGCGGCTTCCTGTAGGGAGGGTCCGAACAGGTCCAGCCGATGCCGGTTGATGCGCCTCAGATCGCCACGGCGCAAGGTGACGCCGTGCCGATCGAGAAATTCGAGGATCTGGATCGCCACCTTGCGGCCGACCTGCGGCCGCCCCGCCTCGGCCTCGTCCCGCTCGATGCGGTCGCGAAACTGCGCGGCAGAGAATTCGCCCCGGGCGCCGGCACCGGCCAGCTCGGTGACCATGGTGACGAGCGCGGAGACGGTGGCGCGGAGGAAGAAATGGTCGTGCGCCACCTCGTCGACCCGGCCCATGCGGGAGAGCCGCTTCATCAGCCGGCGAATGTCCGGCTCGGCCGCACCGGTGAGGCCGGCAATATCCCGCACGCGCGGCGGCCGGTACCGCTCGATCCCCTCCATCAGGGGTCGGATCGACGACCACAGCGCCTCGTCCGCGGCCGTGAGCCGCACCTCATGGCCGGGCAGCCGCACCCACGCGCCTTCCAGCGCCACCGCATTCTCCCGCGCCAGCCGCTGCAGCAGAACGCCGAAGGCGGGCTTGGGCAGGGATGGTGCCAGCGCGAGGCGAAGCCGCTCGGCGCCCATGCCGGGAAGATCGGGATTCTCGGCATGAAAGGCATCGAGCCGGGCGAGCAGCTCCTCCGTCAGCGCCCGGGCATGGGCCGCGTCGAGCACGACGCGGGCCTCGCCGACGGGCAGCACCCTGAGGTCGAGCTGGCGGGCGATGGATTCGGCCGCGTCCGCCGCCAGCGCATGGTCGCGGACGAAGCCGGCGAGGTCGAGATGGAACGGCGCCACCGCCAGCAGTCCCGCCACCGCCTCCACCGGCGCGTGGGCCAGGGCGGCGAGCTGGGCGAGGCGCCCGGGCGCGCGGCGCTTGCGCGTCGGGGGCCGCAGATCGAGCAGCCGCCCGCCGCCGACCGTCCGCCGCGCAGACGTGTCGCGCACCACGAAGCGATCCCCGGCCGCCATCGCGACCGGGCGCTCGAGGACGATCTGCACCAGACCCGTGCCGCCCGGCACCAGCGTCTCCGGTTCGAGCGGCACCAGCCGAGCCCCCACCTCGGCGGCGCCGTGGTGGAACCGGACCGGAAACCACGCGCCGATCGGCTTCGGCTCGCCCGGCAGCACGGTGAGCGTGGCGTCGACGCGCTCGGCGGGGGCGTGGAGATGCGCGGCGAGCACGACATCGCCACGGGCGATCGCCTCATGGGTCACGCCGGGACCGGCGAGGTTCAGCGCGCAGCGCTCGCCCGCGTGACCGCGTTCGGCCGGCCGGTTCTGGGCATGGATCGAGCGCACCCGCGCCTCCAGCCCCGAGGGCGAGACGATGACACGCTCACCCACGCTCACCATGCCGGAGAGCACGGTGCCGGTGACGACCGTGCCCGCGCCCGAAAGCGTGAAGCAGCGATCCACCGCCAGCCGGAAGCCGCCGTCGACGCTGCGCGCGGCCCGCCGGCGGGCCGCCTCCACCAGCCGCGCCCGAAGCTCGGCGATGCCCTCCCCCGTGCGGGCCGAAACCGGCAATACCGACGCGCCCGCCAGCGTCGTGCCGGCCAGCACCGCCGCGATCTCGCCGGCCACGGCTTCGCGGCGGGGAGCGTCGGCAAGGTCGGCCTTGCTCAGCGCGACAATGGCCTCCTCGACCCCGAGCAGGTCCAGCAGCGCCAGATGCTCGCAGGTCTGCGGCATCACGCCGTCGTCAGCGGCCACCACCAGCAGCGCGAGGTCGATGCCGCTCGCGCCCGCCAGCATGGTGTGGACCAGGCCTTCATGGCCGGGCACGTCGATGAAGCCGAGAATGCCGGCCTCGGTGGGCAGATAGGCGAAGCCGAGATCGATGGAGATGCCGCGTGCCTTCTCCTCCTTCAGCCGGTCGGTGTCGACGCCGGTCAGCGCGCCCACAAGCGCGGTCTTGCCGTGATCAATGTGTCCGGCCGTGCCGATGATCATGCCGAGCCCCCGGCGGCGGCGAAGCCATCCAGCGCGGCGAGAAAGCCGGCTTCGTCCTCAAGGCAGCGCAGATCGAGCAGAAGCGCGTCGTCGGCGAGGCGCCCGACGATCGGCACCGCGAGCCGGCGCAGCCCGCTCGCCAGCCGGCCAAGCGCAGCCCCCGACCCCGCAGCCGGGCGGAGGGCGAGGCCCGCGCTCGGTATCTGTTCGAGCGGCAGGGCGCCGGAGCCGATCTGGCTGCAGCAGTCGACCACGGCCACCCCGTGGCCGGCCCCCAGCCGTGCCGCCACCGGCGCCGCCAGCCTGCCCGCCAAAGCGGCGATCTCGGCAGCCGGGCGGGCGAGGAGACGCAGGGTCGGCAGCCGCGCGGCGAGCCGGTCAGGATCGCGGTAAAGCCGCAGCGTCGCCTCCAGCGCGGCGAGGCGAATCTTGTCGACCCGCAGCGCGCGCTTCATCGGGTTGCGGTTGATGGCGGCGATGAGGTCGCGGCGGCCGACGATGAAGCCGGCCTGCGGCCCGCCAAGCAGCTTGTCGCCGGAGAAGGTGACGAGGTCGGCACCTTCCGCCACCGCCTCGCGCACGGTGGGCTCGTGCTTCAGCCCATAGCGGGCGAGGTCGGCCAGCGTGCCGGAGCCGAGGTCGTTCACCAGCGGCACCCCATGGGCCCTGGCGATGCCGGCGAGATCGCGCGCCGCCACCTCGGCGGTGAAGCCCTCGATGCGGTAATTCGAGGTGTGCACCTTCATCACCAGCCCGGTATCGGGACCGATGGCCCCGGCATAATCCTTGGAGTGGGTGCGGTTGGTGGTGCCGACCTCCACCAGCCGGACCCCGGCCCGGGCCATGATGTCCGGCATGCGGAAGGCACCGCCGATCTCGATCAGCTCGCCGCGCGAGACCACGGCTTCGCGGGGCGCCCCGGCGGCGGTGCGGCCCAGCGTGTTCAGCACCAGCAGCACGGCGGCGGCATTGTTGTTGACGAGGGTGGCGTCCTCGGCCCCGGTGAGCTCACGCAAGAGGTCGCGCAGATGGTCGTCGCGCTCGCCGCGCCCGCCGCTGTCGAGATCAAACTCGAGCGCCACCGCCTGGCGCATCGCCGCCACCGCCGCCGCCACCGCCTCCTCGGCGAGGATGGCGCGGCCGAGATTGGTGTGCAGCACCGTGCCGGTGAGATTGAAGACCGGCCGCAGCGAGGCCCGCGCCGCCGCCTCCAGCGCCGCCAGCGCCACCGCCGCCACCGCCTCGGCATCCGGCACGGCCCCGCCGGCGCGCACCGCGAGACGCTGGCGCGCCAGCTCCTCGCGGATGGCGCGGGTCGCCTCGATGCGGCCGTGGCGGTCCAGCGCCAGCGCGGCGGCCGGGCTCTTCAGGACGAGATCGACCGAGGGAAGGGCGCGCAGCGCGTGGGCGGCATCCTCGTTCATGGCGGCCTCAATAGCCGAGGAGATAGGGGTTGAACGCGGCCCGGCGGTAGGGCCCCTCCCCCATCAGCATGTCGAGGCCGAGGCTGGCGACATCGTCGGCCACCGGCTCCAGCCGCGGGTCCTTCTGCTGGTAGAGCACCTTCACATAGGTGCGGCAGTTGTCGCAGGTCTCGGCCTTCACCGTGCCCGGCCCGCCCTCGATCTCCTGGTAGCCGATGCCCTTGGTCTGGCCGCAGCAGGTGCAGCGGATGCGGACATAGTTCCATAGCGTGTTGCAGAGCGAGCAGGCGCAGTAGCGCACGCCATGGGCCCGCGGCCATTCCACCACCAGCGAGGCGACCGGCGGACCGCCACAGGCCGGGCAGGCCCCCTCGCCCACCGGCACCAGCGCCGCGGCGTCAAGCCGGGCGGCGACGCGGGTGGCATGAAGTTCAAGCCCGGCGGCGACAAAGACGTGTTCGGCCAGCCGTTCCATCGGGATGGACTGGGCGAGAACGGCGGACACCATGGCCGCGAGGCCGGCACGGTCGCTGGCCACCACAGCCGCGAGCGCCTCGGCAGCGGCGGCGGGCTTGGGGATTGCGGCGGCGGCATCGAACAGCCGGTGCAACGTCGTCGCCAGCACATCGTCGAGGCCGAGAGCGGCGCGGTCGAGCGGCGGCATCTCGTGTTCGCGGGCCCGCGCCCGGACCGCGGGAGATGGCATCGCCGGCTCCGGCAGTTCCGCCAGCACGGCGGCCTGCGCATCGGCGAGCCCGGTGAGAAAGCGGAGATAGGGACCGATGGGGCTGGAGGGCGCCAGCTCCTCGAAGCGGCGGGCGCGCCGGGCGAAGACAACAGCGGGATCCGGCGGGACCGCGAAATCGGGAATGGAGGGATCGCCGATGGCGGTCGGGTCCGGCTGGAGCAGATTCGTCATCACATCCTCACGAACCACACGGGCCACGTAGAGAGAGGGGTCGGGCAGCGGCACCGGCAGACCCGGCGCCGCGACCGTTCATTCGGCCGGGGTGCGGCGACCCGGCTTCTGCACGAGTTCGCGCAGCCATTTGCGGTGGTGCCGCCACGCCCAGCCACCGGTGACATGGCCGCGGGTCATGGCGCTCAACGTGCCCCGCACCCAGATGGCGGCATAGACATGGACAATCCAGACGCAGATCGCCACCACCGCGGCGATGGAATGCGCCAGGATGGCGACGCGCTTCTGCTCGATCGTGGTGAAGGAATAGAAATACTGGTCCCACATCACGATGCCGCTGGTGATCAGCAGCAGGATGAGCGCCGACATCGACCAGAACACCGCCTTCTGCCCGGCATTGTACTTGCCGACCTCGGGCAGCCGCTCTTCATGGCCGCCGAGCACGTCCGAAATCCGCGCCACCCAGACGCCGTCCTCCCGCGCCGGCAGGTTCGCCCGCCAGAAGCGGAAGAACAGGCCCATGAAGGAGAAGAACAGCACCACCCCGATCCAGGGATGGATGGCGCGGGTCCACTGTCCCCCGCCGAACAGGCCGGTGAGGAAGAACAGCTTCGGCGTGAACAGCGCCATGCCCGACAGGGCCAGCAGCACGAGGCTGACGGCCGTGATCCAGTGATTGATGCGGGCGGCGCCGGAATAGCGGTCCACCGTCACCGGCTTGCCCGGATGAACGGCGTCGCCGGGCTCGACGTCCGCCGGGACCGCGGCCGGAACCGCGTTGGGCATGATGATGGGGCGGGTCCGGTCGCGGCTCATGTCGGCTTTCCTCCGGCAAGCTTCTCGGCCTCCGCCTCATCTTCCGGCGACACCCGGTTGGGCCCGGCGATGAGGTGGTGCACGAAACCGGCCGCCACCGCGAAGCCCATGGCCGCGAGGCCGACATATTTCGTCACGCCCTTCCACGTCTCGACCAGCGGCGAGATCCGCGGGTTGTCCGGCAGGCCGGCATAGAGGCTGGGCTTGTCCGCGTGCTGGAGCACGTACATGACATGGGTGCCGCCGACGCCCTGCGGGTCGTAGAGGCCGGCATTGTCATAGCCGCGCGACTTCAGGTCCTTGATGCGGAAATCCGCCCAGTCCTTCATCTCGTCCTTGGTGCCGAACACGATGGCCTGGGTCGGGCACGCCTTCTGGCAGGCCGGCCCCTGGCCGACCGCGACACGGTCGGAACAGAGCGTGCACTTGTAGGCGGTGTGGTCGACCTTGGAGATGCGCGGGATGTTGAAGGGGCATCCCTTGATGCAGTAGCCGCAGCCGATGCAGTTCTCGTGGACGAAATCCACGATGCCGTTGGAATACTGCACGATGGCGCCGGGCGAGGGGCAGGCCTTGAGGCAGCCCGGATCGGCGCAGTGCATGCAGCCGTCCTTGCGGATGAGCCATTCGAGATTGTCGGTCTCGGGGTTCACCCACTCGGTAAAGCGCATCAGCGTGAAGCTGTTCTCCGTGAGGTCCGGCGGGTTGGTGTAGAAGCCGGTGTTGTAGCCGATCTCCTCATGCAGGTTGTTCCACTCGATGCAGGCGGCCTGGCACGCCTTGCAGCCGATGCATTTGGACACGTCGATCAGCTTGGCGACCTCGGTCAGCCGGGTCGCGGGAGGGGTCACCTCCGAGGCGGAGCGGCGGACGAGATCGGCCTCGCCGAATTTCGGCGCGGGCGGGGTGACGGGCGGGTTCGGAATGGCCGGAAACATGTCGCCGCCTCCCTCAAGCCGATGCCGGACCGGCGGACGCTTCGATGTTCACCAGAAACGCCTTGAACTCGGGCGTCTCGATGTTCGCGTCGCCGACATAGGGGGTGAGGACATTGGCGCCAAAGCCCTTGCGGGCCGCGCCGATGAATCCCCAGTGGATGGGTATGCCGACGATGTGCACCGTCTTCCCGTCGCAGACGAGAGGCCGGATGCGCTTCGTCACCACGGTCTTGGCGAGGACCGAGCCGCGTTTGGACCAGACCCGCGACCAGCCGCCATTGGCGATGCCCTTCTCCTTCGCCAGCTCTTCCGAGATTTCGACGAAGAACTCCGGCTGCAGCACCGAATTCACGTGGTTGTTCTTGGTCCAGTAATGGAAATGCTCGGTCAGCCGGTAGGAGGTCGCGGCATAGGGGAATTCCGGCGAGGCGGTCTCGGCGAACTGGGCGAGGTCGTCCTTGAACACCCGGGCCACCGGATTGCCCTTGATCTTCGGGGCGATGACGTTGACCACCGGGCTCTCGAACGGCTCGTAATGCGCCGGGAACGGGCCGTCCCGCATCATCCCCCGGGTGAACAGGCGGGAGACGCCTTCCGGGTTCATGATGAACGGGCCGACATCGCGCGGCTTGGCGGTCGGCGCGATGTCCGGCACGTCGTAGCCGCTCCACTTGGTGCCGTCCCACTCGATCAGCTTGCGGGAGGGGTCCCACGGCTTGCCGTCGAGGTCGCAGGAGGCGCGGTTGTAGAGGATGCGCCGGTTCGCTGGCCAGGCGAACGACCATTTGAGATAGGTGCCGGTGTCGCCGGGATCGGAATTGTCGCGGCGGGCCATCATGTTGCCGGCCTCGGTGTAGCAGCCGGTGAAGATCCAGCAGCCCGCCGCGGTCGAGCCGTCGTCGCGCAGGGCGCCGAAGGTGGCGAGCTGCTTGCCGGCCTCCAGCACCTTCTTGGTGGGGTCGTTGGGGTCGAGCACGTCGGAGACGACATAGCCGTTCATCTCCTTCGCCAGCTCGTCGGCGGTCGGCTCCTCCGGATTGGCGTAGTTCCAGGTGAGGTTGAGGATGGGATCGGGGAAGGCCCCGCCCTCCTTCCGGTACAGCTCCTTCAGGCGCAGATGGATGTTCGCCAGGATGAAGCTGTCGGTCCGCGCCTCGCCGGGGGGCGAGCCCGCCGGCCAGTGCCACTGCAGCCAGCGGCCCGAATTCACCAGCGAGCCTTCGTCTTCGGCAAAGCAGGTGGTCGGGAGCTGGATCACCTCGGTCTGGATCGCGGCGGGATCGGCGGCGTTGTAGATGCCGTGGTTCTCCCAGAACCGCGCGGTCTCCGTCTCCAGCGGGTCCATGATCACGAGGAGCTTCAGCCGGGCGAGCGATTCCGCCAGCTTGGCCTTGTTGGGGAAGGCCTGGAGCGGGTTGAAGCCCTGGCAGAAATACACGTTCATCTTGCCCTGGTGCATCAGCTCGAAGGCACGCAGGACGTCGTAGGACGGCACGTCGAGCTTGGGCAGCCACTGATAGGCGTAGTCGTTGGCCGGCGTCGCCGCCGCACCCCACATCGCCTTCTGGAAGCTGACGAAGAACTTCCGGTAGTTCTGCCAGTAGCTCATCTGGTTCGGCCGCAGCGGCTTGAAGCCGCGGGTCGACATGTAGGTGGGGAAGTCCGCTTCCTTTTCCGTGGGGATCGTCAGGTAGCCCGGGATCAGGTTCGACATCAGCCCGAGATCGGTCAGGCCCTGGATGTTGGAGTGACCGCGCAGCGCGTTCATGCCGCCGCCGCGCACGCCGATATTGCCGAGGATGAGCTGGACCATCGCCATGGCGCGGATGTTCTGCGCGCCCTTGGAATGCTGGGTCCAGCCCAGCGCGTACATCGAGGTCATCGTCCGGGTCGGGGACGAGCACTCCGCGATCATCTCGCAGATCTTGAGGAACTTGTCCTTCGGCGTGCCGCAGATGCGGTTCACCATCTCGGGCGTGTAGACCGAGACGTGCTGCTTCAGCAGGTTCCAGACGCAGCGCGGGTTCTGCAGGGTCTCGTCGACCACGGCATAGCCGTCCTCGCCGATGACATAGTCCCAGCTCGAGCGGTTGTAGTCGCGCTTGACCTCGTCATAGCCGGTGAACAGGCCGTCCTGATAGGCAAAGCCGTCCTTCACGACATAGGCCGCGTTGGTGAAGGCCTTCACATAGTCCCACTGCACCTTGTCGTTCTGGATGCAGTAATTGATGACGCCCAGCAGGAAGGCGATGTCGCTGCCCTGGCGGATGGGGGCGTAATAGTCCGACACCGCGGCCGAGCGGGTGTAGCGCGGATCGACGACGATCAGCTTGGCACCGCGATTTGCCTTGGCCTCTGTCACCCATTTGAAGCCGCACGGATGCGCTTCGGCGGCATTGCCGCCCATGATGACGACGAGGTCGGTGTTCTTGATGTCCGTCCAGGCGTTGGTCATGGCGCCACGGCCGAATGTTGGGGCGAGACTCGCCACCGTCGGGCCGTGTCAGACGCGTGCCTGGTTGTCGAACACCAGCATGCCCGTGCTGCGCACCACCTTGTACGTGCACCAGGCTGTTTCGTTGGTCGTGGCGGAGGCGGCGAGGAAGCCGGTGGTGGTCCACCGGTTCACCGTCACGCCGTCCTTGTTGGTCGCGACGAAATTGGCGTCGCGATCGTCCTTCATGGCGCGGGCGATCTTGTCGAAGGCCTCGTCCCAGGAGATCGGCTCGAAGCTGGCGGCGCCGGCCTTGCGCAGCATCGGCCGGGTGAGGCGGGTCTTGGCGTGCACGATGTCGAGCAGCGCCGCGCCCTTGGGGCAGAGCGTGCCGCGGTTGGTCGGGTGGTCGCTGTCACCCTCGATATGGGTGATGTCAGCCCTCTCGCCCTTCCGCAGGTCGCCCTTGGAATAGATGATGATGCCGCAGGCCACCGAGCAATAGGTGCAGGTGTTCCGGGTTTCGGTGGTGTTCGCGAGCTTGAAGGGCCGGATGGCGGCGGCCATCGCCTGCTCCACCTCGCCGAAGCCCATGGCCCCCAGCGTGGTGCCCGCGAGCCCCGCGCCTGCCGTTCGCAAGAACGCGCGGCGCGACAACTCCATGTTCATTCGAGTTCCTCCCAGAACCATCGACAAACGCGGATGGGAATGACCCCGCCGGGGTACGTCAGGGCAACACGCTATTTTTTAGAGCCTCCAATGTCAAACTGGAGCAGGCCGCGCCAGGCCGCGAAAAATCATGCAATTGCAACATTTTACCTTGCACCGCAGCACACGCGGGCGTGACCGGCGGCAGGATTGACGCGCTCTTCGTCGGGCGATTACAAAAATCTATCGTGATCGCGCTCAAGGCTCCCGCGTGGCGGGGCGTCACCTTTCGACATCGCCCGCGCTGCCGCCTGCGGCGCGCGGAAGAGGGAACGCTGCGCGTGGCGGGAGGCGGGCAGGCGCGACGCGGTCTGCCCCGCTCCTCGTGTGCCGGCCTCGCCACGGTCCTTCTGCTTTCCGCGGGCCTTACAGCGTCCTTGCCCGCCCGCGCCGATGCCGTGCTGGCGCCGCTGCCGGCCGGCGCGCCCGCCCCCGCCCTTGCGCTGCCGGCGCTGCAGGGTGATGTGCAGGCCCCCTTCGGCCGCCAGCCCGTCCTGGTGCACTTTTTCGCGACCTGGTGCGCACCCTGTCGGGAGGAGCTGGCGGCGCTGGACCGGCTGGCGCGCGCCCGCCCGCCGGGCAGTCCGGCAATCCTCGCCATCGATGTCGGCGAGCCGGTGGTGCGGGTGCGCCGCTTCTTCGCCGGGAAACCTCCAGCCTTCCCGGTCCTCATCGACGAAGGCCGCGAGACCATGGCCCTCTGGAAGGTCGAGGTGCTGCCCTCGACCTATCTCGTCGATCCCGGCGGCCGCATCGCCCATGTCGCCACCGGCCCGGTGGCGTGGGACGACGATGCCGCATCCCGCCTGCTCGATGCTCTCGCCGCCGGCAGGCCGGTCGCCTCCACGGCCCTGCCCGAAGCCCCTCCGCCGCCCGATTCCAGCTCATCCGGGAGTGAACCATGACCAGCCGCCGCGATCTGCTCAAAGCCGGAGCCGGCCTTGCCGCCGCCCTCGGCCTTTCCCGTGCTGCCTTCGCCCAGTCCGCCGCCGGTCCCGCGGTGGCGGGCGCCGTGCCCTTCGAGCCGAAGCCGGGGTCGTGGCGGAACTTCCAGGTGGTGACGACGCTGAACGTCGCCGCGCCGCCCGGCGCCGCCGGCCCCGCCCAGGCTTGGGTGCCGCTGCCCTCCTACAGCGCCGACGACTGGTTCCGGCCGGCCGGCAACAGCTGGACCACCAATGCCGCCGCCGCCGAGGTCGTGACCGACCCCGTCTACGGCGCGCAGATGCTGCACCTGACCTGGAAGGACGGGCAGGCGGACCCGACCGTCGCGATCACCTCCCGCTTCGCCACGCGCGACCGCGCCACCGATTTCTCACGCCCCGGCAGCGTCGCGCCGCTCTCCGCCGAGGAGCGCGCCCTGTTCCTGCGCGCCACCGACCTCATTCCCACCGACGGGCTGGTGAAGGAGACCTCCGACCGCATCACCGCGGGCAAGAGCGGGGACCTCGACAAGGCCCGCGCCATCTACGAATGGATGGTGGAGAACACCTATCGCAACGCCGCCACCCGTGGCTGCGGCACCGGCGACATCGCCTCGCTGCTGAAGAGCGGCAATCTCGGTGGCAAATGCGCCGATCTCAACGCGCTCTATGTCGGGCTCGTGCGCGCCGCCGGCATTCCCGCCCGCGACATTTACGGGCTGCGGGTGGCGCCCTCGAAATTCGGCTACAAGAGCCTCGGCGCCAACTCGGAAGTCGTCAGCAAGTCCCAGCACTGCCGTTCGGAAGTGTGGCTGGAGGGCTTCGGCTGGGTCGCCACCGATCCCGCCGACGTGCGCAAGGTCGTGCTGGAGGAGCCGCCCGGGAAGAACGCGCTCGACGACGCCAAGGTCACCGCCGTCCGCGCCGCGCTGTTCGGCGCGTGGGAAGGCAACTGGCTGGCCTATAATGACGGGCACGACATCACCCTGCCCGGCTCCGGCGGCCACAAGCTCGGCTTCCTGATGTACCCGCAGGCGCAGGTGGCGAGCCTGTCGCTCGATTGCCTCGATCCCGACAGCTTCAAATATGTGATCCGGGCGAGCGAGTTCGCGGCCTAGCCGCGCCGGCGGCCGAAAACCGGCTCTGCGCCTTCGCCCGCCGGCCTCCTGCCGCCTTTCCCGCCTGACCGGAGTTCCGCCATGCTCGACACCCCCGCCCCCGCCGCGCTGCGGCTCACAAGCCTCGCCCATGGCGGGGGCTGCGGCTGCAAGCTGTCTCCGGCGGTGCTGCACGACCTCCTGGCGGACCAGCCGACGGCGGGGCCCTTCGCCCGGCTGTTGGTGGGCACCGAGACCGGCGACGACGCCGCCGTCTGGGCGCTGGACGAGGACACCTGCCTGATCGCCACCACGGATTTCTTCATGCCGATGGTGGACGATCCCTTCCAGTTCGGCCGCATCGCCGCGACCAACGCCATTTCCGACGTCTATGCGATGGGAGGCAAGCCATTGCTGGCGCTCGCCATTCTCGGCATGCCGCTCGGCAAGATCCCGGTGGATATGGTCCGCGAGATCCTGAAAGGAGGCGCCAGCATCGCGGCGGAGGCCGGTATTCCGGTGGCGGGCGGGCATTCCATCGATTCGCCCGAGCCGATCTACGGCCTCGCCGTCGTCGGCACCGCGCCGCGCGCCGCCATCCGCCGGAACGCCGGCGCGCGGGCGGGCGACGCGCTGATCCTCACCAAGCCGCTCGGGGTCGGCATCTATTCCGCCGCCTTCAAGAAACAGGCGCTGTCGCCCGCCGCCTATGCCGAGATGATCGCCAGCATGACCCTGCTGAACCGGGTCGGCCCCCGGCTCGGCGGCGAGGCGTCGGTGCACGCGCTCACCGACGTGACCGGCTTCGGCATTCTCGGCCATGGCCTTGAAGTTGCTCGCGGATCGGGCCTCGCCCTCGAGCTGCGGCTCGACGCCCTGCCCCTGCTCGCCGAGGCCGCGGCGCTGGCGGAGGCCGGCTTCGTGACGGGCGCCTCGCACCGCAACTGGGCGAGCTATGGCGCGGCGGTGACCCTGCCCGCCGGCCTGCCGGAGTCCCGGCGCCACCTCCTCACCGACCCGCAGACCTCCGGCGGGCTGCTGGTGGCCTGCGCGCCGGAGGCGGCGGAAGGGCTGCTCGCCGGCATCCGCGTCGAGGGATTTCCCCACGCCGCGATCATCGGCGAGGCGGTGGCGGGCCCGGCGGCGGTGCGGATGGTGTGACCGGTGAGGTGGAGGATGTGTCCATCCACAGTCGCCGACGGCCGAAGCCGGGGCGCCATTGGCAGCGGCGGCGGCGGCGCCTAAATTCCCGCCCCCGCGACGCGCAGACGAGACCGCCATGGCCGCCCCCACCCCCGCCCAGAGCGCCCTGATCGCCCGGCTCATCGCCGGAGAGATCGGCGCCCGTCCCGCCCAGGTCGAGGCCGCGGTCGCGCTCATCGACGAGGGCGCGACCATTCCCTTCATCGCGCGCTACCGCAAGGAGGTCACCGGCGGGCTGGACGACACCCAGCTCCGCACGCTGGACGAGCGCCTCGCCTATCTGCGCGAGCTGGAGGCCCGGCGGGCGGCGGTGCTGGACTCGATCCGCACCCAGGGCAAGCTGACCGACGAGCTCGCGGCCCGCATCGATGCCGTCGCCACCAAGGCGGAGCTGGAGGACATCTACCTCCCCTTCAAGCCGAAGCGCCGCACCCGGGCCGAGATCGCGCGCGAGCGCGGGCTGGGGCCGCTCGCCGCCGCCATCCTCGCCGACCGGGCGACGCCGCCGGCGGAGCTGGCGGCGCCCTTCGTCACCGGCGAGGTGGCCGACCTCAAGACGGCGCTGGACGGTGCCCGCGACATCATCGTCGAGGGTCTTGCCGAAAATGCCGACCTGCTCGGCGCGCTGCGCGCCCACATGCGGGAAAAGGCGATGCTGCGGGCCCGGGTGATCGAGGGCAAGCAGGAGGCGGGGGCCAAGTTCTCCGACTATTTCGACCACGCCGAGCGCTGGGCCGCCGCGCCGAGCCACCGCGTGCTCGCCATGCTGCGCGGGCGCAACGAGGAGGTGCTCGACGTCTCGATCGAGGTCGACGCCGAGGATACCGCCCCGGTGAAGCCGGTGGAGCGGCTGATCGCCGCCGCGGCGCAGATCGCCGCCGACGGGAAGCCCGGCAATGTCTGGCTGATGGAGGTGGCGCGCTGGGCCTGGCGGGTGCGGCTGTCGCTCACCCTCTCGGTCGACCTGATGACGGAGGCGCGGGAGCGGGCCGAGGAGGAGGCGATCCGCGTCTTCGCCCGCAACCTCAAGGACCTGCTGCTGGCCGCCCCCGCCGGCTCGCGCGCCACCATGGGGCTCGACCCCGGCATCCGCACCGGCGTGAAGGTGGCGGTGGTGGACGGCACCGGCAAGCTGCTGGCGACCTCGACCGTCTACCCCTTCCAGCCGAAGAACGACGTGCGCGGCGCCCAGGCCGAGCTCGCCGCCCTCCTCGTGCGGCACAATGTCGAGCTGATCGCCATCGGCAACGGCACCGCCAGCCGCGAGACCGACCGGCTGGTGGCCGACCTGCTCGCCGCCCTGCCGGCGGAGCGGCGGCCGATCAAGGTGGTGGTCAGCGAGGCGGGCGCCTCGGTCTATTCCGCCTCGGAAACCGCCGCCGCCGAATTCCCCGGCCTCGATGTGTCGCTGCGCGGCGCCGTCTCCATCGCCCGCCGGCTGCAGGACCCGCTGGCCGAGCTGGTGAAGATCGACCCCAAGTCGATCGGCGTCGGGCAATATCAGCACGATGTCGACCAGTACCGCCTCGCCCGCTCGCTCGACGCGGTGGTGGAGGATGCGGTGAACGCGGTCGGCGTCGACCTCAACACCGCCTCCGCCTCGCTGCTGGCCCGGGTCTCCGGGCTCGGCGCCTCGCTGGCCGAGGCGATCACCGCCCATCGCGACGCCAACGGCCCCTTCGCCAGCCGCCGGGAGCTGCTGAAGGTCGCCCGGCTCGGCCCGAAGACCTTCGAGCAGTGCGCCGGCTTCCTGCGCATACGCGACGGGCGGGAGCCGCTCGACGCCTCCTCGGTCCACCCCGAGGCCTATGGCGTGGCGGCGAAGATCGTCGCCGCCTGCGGGCGCGACGTGCGGGCGCTGATGGGCGACAGCGCCGCGCTGAAGGCGCTGGACCCCCGGGTCTTCGTCGACGAGAAATTCGGCCTGCCCACCGTGCGCGACATCATCGCCGAGCTGGAGAAGCCCGGCCGCGACCCGCGCCCGGAATTCCGCACCGCGACCTTCAACGACGAGGTCCACGACATCAAGCAGCTCAAGCCCGGCATGCTGCTGGAAGGCACCGTCACCAATGTCGCGGCGTTCGGCGCCTTCGTCGACATCGGGGTGCACCAGGACGGGCTGGTGCACGTCTCCCAGCTCGCCGACCGCTTCATCAAGGACGCCCATGAGGTGGTGAAGGCCGGCGACGTGGTGAAGGTGCGGGTGCTGGAGGTGGATGTGCCGCGCAAGCGCATCAGCCTCACCATGCGCAGGGACGCCCCCGCCGCCGGCCGGCCCACCGACAAGGCGGCGCGCGGCGGGGCCGACACGGCCTCCCGCGAAGGCGCGCGGCCGGACTCTCGAGGACCCCGCACCCCGCCGGGCGGCGGCCGCAGCGCCGAGCCCTCGGGCGCGCTGGCCGCGGCCCTCGCCGCCGCCATGAAGCGGGGAAAATAGGGCGCCTCGCCCGGCCATTGAAAACGGCGCGAAAAAGCCCGGCCTGTGCGGCCGGGCTCGCCTCATCGCGGACGGAAGGCGCCGGGCTCAGCGCCCGTCGTCATCGTCGTCGTCGTTGGGAATGTCGAGATCGGGCTCGTCCGGCCGGGTGTCGAACAGCATGGCGTCGGCGCGGGCGATGTCGGCCACCGCCTCGCCCTCGCCCTCCGGCACGTCCTGCTCCTCGGTGATGGCCTCGGCCTCGTCCATGTCGGACGCCTCGACATCGTCGTCGTCGATTTCGCCGGCGGGCGGCCGGGCCGGGCTGGTGACGGCGGTCGGGCGATCCTCGAGCACCGCGTCGACATTGGCGGGATCGATGACGACCGGGTTCTGGTCGAGCGTGCGGGGGTCGCGCATGTCAGTCCTCCCAGGGAATGGGCCGGGCCGGAGAGCGGCCGGGCCTTCGCGTATCGGGCGGATAAGCAGGCAGGGGCCGGGTTCGTTCCCGCCCCCGGGGCGTGCGTCAGACGTTGCGGAATGCAGCGGAACCGGCGGAACCGAACGACGGATTGCGGCGTTTTCCCGGCATGCAACCCCGCCATCGCGGAGCAACCGGAGGTTACCATGACCCGTGGTCTCATCAGCGCGGCGATCGCCGCCGCCATTCTCACCTTCACCGTCCCGACCGCCCATGCCGACCCGCAGGGCCCGCGCAACCAGCGCTACAACGCGGACCAGGACACCCGCCGCGCCCAGGTGCTGGAGCATGAAAAGATGCGCCGCAAGCAGGTCCGCCAGAACGCGAACCGCCCGGTCTACCAGCCGCTGTTCCACAATCTCTACCAGGGCCACAATTCCCCGGTGCAGCGGACCAAGCGCGCCTTCAACTGACGCCCGCGCCGGACGGTCCGCGACGTCCGCAAACCGGCGCCACCGGCAGACCCGGTGGCGCCGGTTTCGTGTATGCCCCGGCGCGCCGAGTGACGAGCCGGGTGTTTTACCGGGGAACAGCCCGCGGCCGGCGAGGTTGTCCCCTCGGGGATGCACGGAGGCAGCACAGAGGAGACCTGACCATGGCTGACAACACCCAGCATCGTGGCGGTTCCGGGAACGTCGCCGAGGATCGCGAGCGCGCCAGCGAGGCGGGCCGCAAGGGCGGCCAGCACGCCCATGGCAGCCACCAGCAGAACCAGGCCGGCGGCGACCACCGCCAGCAGGGCGGCTCGGGCAACCCCGGCAACGCCGCCAATGACCCCGAGCGGGTCAGCGAGGCCGGCCGCAAGAGCGGCCAGCACTAGCAATTCCGACCGGGCGTGGCCGGCGCAGCGCGCCGGCCCGTTCCCATCGCGTCCGGCAGGGGCAAGGGTGACGGTTCACCGGCCCGAACCCCGGCCGACAGGGTCATAAGGCCCCGCCTTCACGCCCCGGCGCCGCCCCGCGCCGGGGCTTTTTCATGGTTTGATTCCGCAGCGGCACCCTGGCGCCCGAAGCGGGCACGCACCTCCTCAATGGCCTTTCGCCTCGCGGTCGTTCACGTGACCGCCGCTCACTCCGGCGCCGGATCGCTCAGCAGGCGGCCGCCGACCGCCCAGCTTTCCTTCGAGACCGGAATGAAGATGATCTCCACATCGCCGGGGTCGCAGGCGAGGATGCGGACGCTCTCGCGGGTGATGGCGTCGGCAAACTGCCGCTTCTGTTCGAGGGTGCGGCCTTCCAGTAGTTCTACGCGGATCATCGGCATGGGTGGTTTCCCGGCTCGAGCGAAGGGCGGGCGCGCGGCGGCGCCCCGCGCCGGTATCACCGATCGGGGCGCCGCCGTCGAGAGGGTTCGGCCGCGCCCCGGCCGGGTGGCGCGGACGCGTCGGGCGCGGAAAGCGGGAAACGCGGGAAACGCGTCAGGCGCGTGGGGCGGCGGGCGCGCCGAGCTCGTCCCGCGCCTTGCGGCGGTAGCGCTCGCGGTCCTCGGCGTTCAGGAACTCGGGCGGCTGCGACATCGGCGCATCGACCGAGGCCGCGTCCCAGAAGCGGTTGTCGGGGTGGAGGCCGGTGCGCTTGTCGGCCTCGAAGGTGCGCAGGGCGAGCGCTTCCACATGTTCGCGGGTGGCGGTCATAGGTGGCTCCGGTTGAGGGCGGGAACGGCGGTCGGGCCGCCGGCTGTCGCAGGGTGAACCGGTGGCCGGGCCTCCGGTTCCGGCTCCGCCGGGCGAATACCGGCTCAGGCGCCGGGCTCCGCCTCCCAGCCGAACACGCTGCGCCCGCCATAGCCGGCGGAGAGCCGGCGCTCATCGGCCACGATCTCGTCCCAGCTCCGCCCGCCGGCGAGGCCCTCGACGCGACGCGCCTCGCGGTCCAGCCGCTGCAGCGCCGCCAGTTCCTCCTCGCGCCCGAGCCGGGCCCGCGCCACGGCGGCGCCCATCACCCGGATGGTCTCGTCATAGACCTTCAGCGGCACCGGAAAGGGGTGGCGGTCCTTGCCGCCATGGGCATAGGAGAACCGGGCGGGGTCGGTGAAGCGGCAGGGCGCGCCGTGCACCACCTCCGCCACCAGGGCGAGCGCCTCCACCGTGCGGGCGCCGACGCCGGGCACCAGCAGCAGGTCGGCGAAATCCGCCGGCCCGCGCTCGGCGGCGGCGGTGAGCGCGGCGTGGAGCCGGCGCGGGACGATGTCCTCGGCGCGCACCTCATGGTGCGCCGGCATGACGAGGTGCGGCAGCAGCATCTGGGCGGGCGCCTCGGCCTCCGCCTCGGCCTCCGGCCGGGCGGCCGGCTCCGCCTGCCGGGCGAGCCCGGCCCATTCGCGGGCGATGCGGTCCGGCCCCAACGACGCCAGCAGGTCGAGCTGGCCCTGGCGCGAGCGCGCGGCGCGGCGGTCGGCGAGGTTCACGATGGTGCCGCGCGCCGGCCCCTCTATGCCGCTGTGGGGGTCGTCGAGGAAGCTCGCCAGCCCCTCGGAGCGCCAGTGGTAGCGGCGGGCCTGGCGCCGCGCCTCGTTCATGCCCTGCTGCACCACGACCCACTTGCCGTCGTCGGCGACGATGAAGCCGTGGAGATAGAGATCGAACCCGTCCTGCACCGCGGCGCTGTCGACCTTGGCGACCAGCCGGCTGGCCTGCGCCAGCGCCGCGCCGTCGATCCCGACCCGCGCGCCCACCGCCGCCAGCTCGTCCGGGGTGCGGCGGGAATGGCGGCCGCGCCCGCCGCAGACATGCAGCCCCAGCTCATGCGCGCGGGGCGCCAGCCCCCGCTTCAGCGCGCCGACCACGCTGGTGGTGATGCCGGAGGAATGCCAGTCCATCCCCATCACCGCGCCGAAGCTCTGGAACCAGAACGGGCTGGCGAGCCGGCGCAGGAATTCGTCGCGGCCGTAATGGAGGAGGATGGCCTCGGTGATGACCGCGCCGAGCCGCGACATCCGCTCGCCGAGCCACGCCGGCACGCGGCCGCCATGCAGCGGCAGGTCGGCGCTTCCGGAGCGGTTGGCCATGGCGGGACTCCCAGCGGGATCGGGCCGGCATCCTAGAGCCGGCGCCGGGGGAATCAATCCGGCCGGCCAAGGGCGCCGAAACCCCGAGGGCAGGAAACCCCGGGGACAGGAAACCCACGGGGTTGCGGCGCGTTGGGCTGCACCGCTCGGAACGGACTCCCCCCGCCATGGCCACCCGCCTCGCCCGCGACACCACCGCCACGCCGCAGCCCGCCGATCTCGCCGGCGTGCTGGCGCGCAACGTCCGGGCGCTGACCGATCGCGACCGGGAGCAGCAGGCGAAGGCCGCGCTCAGCGTGCGCATCGCCGACAGGGTCACCGCCTTCACCGGCAGCATGCTGTTCGTGGCCGTCCACCTCGCCATCCTCGCGGCGTGGATCGTGCTCAACAGCGGGCTGGCGCCGGAGCGGCTGCGCTTCGACCCCAGCTTCATCATTCTCGCCACCAGCGCCTCGGTGGAGGCGATCTTCCTCTCCACCTTCGTGCTGATCAGCCAGAACCGCGCCATGGAGGCCTCGCGCCGGCAGGCCGAGCTCGACCTGCAGATCAACCTCCTGACCGAGCACGAGCTGACCCGGCTCATCGGCCTCGTCGTCGCCATCGCCTCGCGGCTGGACGTGGAAGCGGCGCAGGATCCCGCGCTCGGCGAATTGCTGAAGCATGTCGCGCCCGAGAAGGTGCTGGACCACATCGCGCGGGAAACGGGCGAGGGACGGGAGAGCGGCGGCCGCTAGGGTCGAAACCCTATCACGGACGCACTTCCCGCGCGCCGATCCGGGAAGTTCCCCGGTTGGAAAGGCTCCACCATGGCGGGACGTTGCTCCGGTTGTCGGATGAAAGGGGATGCTCGAGCCGCCCTTGCCGAGGGATCAGCCGCGCGCGCGCCGGGTCGATGGTCCAGGTGATCGGACATCGTGCACAGGCTCACATGCGGCGACCGCCGGCGCCCGAAAGAAGTTCGCGCGAAAGATGTTCGGCCGCGTCAGGGACGTCCGCCGCATCGCCACGCGAAACGACAGGCTCGCCCGCAGCGATGCCTCGGCGGCGGCCATTGCCACCGTTAGCGCCCTCTGGTGCTAATGACCTCGGGATGCTTCACTCCCTTCCGCAGAGGTCTCGATGTCACATTTCCCGGATCGCTGGCCGTCGCCCGAGCGACAGTCCATCGAAGGGCGGTACTGCCGCCTGGAGCCGCTCGATCCCGCCCTCCATGGCGACGGATTGTTCGATGTCGTCTCCGGCCCCGAAGCCGACCGCCTGCATCGCTGGCTGCCTGACCCCGTGCCGGGCTCCCGATCCGAATTCGACGACTGGCTCGTGTCGAGAGCGGCCTCGACCGACCCGATATTCTACGCGGTGATCGACGTGGCCACGGGTCGCGTCGAAGGCCGGCAAAGCCTCATGGATATCAGCACCGCATATGGCAGTGCCGAGATCGGGCACATCCTGTGGGGCCCGCGGATCGCCGGCACGCGGGTCGCCACGGAGGCGTTCTTCCTCATGGCGGATTACGTGTTCGGGCTCGGCTACCGTCGCTACCAGTGGCGCTGCAACGCCCGAAATAGCCCCTCGCGACGCGCGGCCGAGCGTTTCGGCTACACCCATGAGGGCATCTTCCGCCAGCACATGGTGGTGAAGGGTGAGAGCCGGGATACAGCGTGGTACTCGATCCTTGACGAGGAATGGCCCCGTCATCGCGCGGCATATGAGCGTTGGCTTCGACCCGACAACTTCGATGGCGAGGGCCGCCAAAAGGCCCGGCTCAACGAACTGCGGCAGGATTCTGTGCCCACCACGTCCGTCAACGACTGAGTCGAGACCCTGGCCGGCCCGGCCGCGCCACGCCGGGCCGGGCCGACGACGACCCACCCGCACCCGCCGGGATCGCGCGCGACGAGCGGCGGGCGCGGCAGGCCGGCGGGCGCGTTCTCTGGCGTCCCTTGGGGCGCGTGCCCGTGCGGGTGCGAGGCCTAGCCCCGCCAGTAGAGGCGATCCAGCACATCCGCCACCGCGACCAGCTCCTCGGCCTCCGGCGCGAAGCGCTCGCCGGCCGCCAGCCGGCGCACCCACGCCGCCGCGGCGCGGCCGCCCCAGGGCTCGCGCCCGCCGGGCGGCGGCGCGGTGAGGGTCCGGCGCGCGGTGCGCTCGAAGCGTTCGGCGGTGAAATCGTAGAAGGAGCCGCCGACATTGCGGAAGGCGGCGCCCCCGGCGGTGCCGTAGACCTCGGCGGCGATCACCGCGTCCTGGCCGGCGTGCAGCCACCATGAGGCGGCGAGGCGCACCACGGTGCCCCCGGCAAGGGTGAGGGTGGCGACGGCGTGGTCCTCCACCTGCCGGTCGGGATCGGCCAGCGGCTCGCCGCCAGCGGAGAGATGGGCCTCGACCCGCTCGACCCTGGGAAAATCGAGCAGCCACAGCGCGAGGTCGATAAGGTGGATGCCGAGGTCCATCATCGCCCCGCCGCCCGCCAGCGCGGGGTCGTGGAACCACGGCTTGTCCGGGCCATAGGCGTTGTGGAAGGTGAAGTCGATGGCGTGGATGCGGCCGAGCCCGCCGCCCGCCACCTCGCGGCGCAGCGCCGCCATGCCTTCGGTGAAGCGGTAGGAGAAATCGACCCCGAGCAGCCGGTCGGCCCGGCGCGCCGCCGCCACCACGGCGCGGGTCTCCTCGCCCGTGCGCCCCAGCGGCTTCTGGCAGAACACCGCGACGCCCGCCGCCAGCGCCGCGAGGCACTGTTCGGCGTGCAGCGCCGAGGGGGTGGCGATCACCACGCCGTCGAGATCGTGCCGCAGCAGGGCGTCGAGCGTCTCCGCCCGCTCCGCCCCGGGAGCCGCCTCGGCCGCGCGCGCCACCATCTCGGGATTGGCGTCGGCAAGGGCGGCGATGTCGGCAAGGCCGGTGGCGTGGATCGCCTGCAGGCGGTCGAGCCCGATCCAGCCGACGCCGAGGAAGCCGAGGCGGGGCCGGCGCAGCGCCGGCACGGCCACGGAACGCGCCTCGCGCATGGGGATGGCCGCGCTCATGAGAACCGGATCGCCGCTTTGAGGAAACCGTCCGGCCGGTCGCGCGTGGCGTCGAGCGCGGCGCCGAGCTGTTCCAGCGCGAAGGAATGCGTCACCAGACGCCGGGGGTCGATCCGCCCGGCCTCGACCTGCGCCACCGCCTCCCGCATGCCGGCGAGATAGATGGCGGGGTCGCGCTCATGGGCGTTGATGACATCGAGCCCGCGCCAGTTCCACAGCCACATGTTCACCTGCCGCGGCCCGTCCTGATGATAGCCGGCGATGACGAGCCGGCCGCGCTCGCCGGTCAGCTCGCCGGCGAGATCGAGCGGCCACGGCTTGCCCACCGCCTCGATCACCCGCTCGCAGAACCGCCCCTCGGTGAGGTCCTTCACCGCCGCGATGATGGCGCCGTGATCCTCCATCGCCAGCACCTCGGCCGCGCCCATCTCGCGGGCGAGCTGCCGGGCATAGGGCCGGCGGGCAATGGCGATCACCCGGGCGCCGGCGTCGCTGGCGAGCCGGGTGAGCACCGCGCCGAGGAAGCCGATGCCGACGATGGCGACGGTCTGGCCCGGCTCGATGGCGCTGCGGCGGAAGATGTTCATGGCGCAGCCCAGCGGCTCGCCGGGAAACGGCATGCCGTCCAGCGCGGGCGGCAGCGGCACCAGGGCGTCGGCCGCCGCGACGTCATAGGCGGCATAGGACCGGAAGGAGAGCGCGGCGACGCGGGTACCCGGCGCGGGAGCGGTCACCCCTTCGCCCACCGCGTCGACCACGCCCCAGCCCTCATGGCCGAGATCGCCCGGCGGGGTGGGAAAGTTCATCCACGCCGGCCCCGACCACGGCACGAGGTTGGAGGCACAGACGCCGCAGCCCTCGAGGCGGATGCGCACCTGCCCCGGTCCCGGCTCGGGGCGCGGCACCGCCGCCAGCTCGACCCGGCCGGGGCCGGTGAGGATCGCCGCGGGCATGCTCGCTGCCGTCGTGGCGGGGTTGAGGCGGACATTGGTGTTCACGTGGATCGTTCCCCCTGCTCACACGGATGTGGGACGCCAACGTGGCAGCGGGCGCGAGGTTCCGGCCCCGGGCGGCGGGCGGCGGGCGGCGGGCGGGAGCCTCACGCCCCGCCGCCCGAAGACCCTGTCCTCCCGGCCGTGCGAATACCACCGGGAACGCGTGTCATCCGGAAGAACGACTGCAAAATGGAAATGAACGCCCCGGCAATCAAATGCTATGCCGCAGATGAAAATGCTACCGCTCTGTCACGAATACTTGCTCATGACAGAGGTAGATACGGAACCTTCTTTGTAGCTGCTGGTTCGCTTTTGCACCGAGACGAGCAGCGGAGCGCCTCATGTCCCATGCCAGCACGACCACCGACCATGACGCGATCCGGCGCTGGGCCGAGGAGCGCGGCGGGCGTCCCTCCCGCGTCAAGGAGACCGGCGCGGGCGACGCCGGCATCCTGCGGCTCGACTTCGGCGACCGGGACGAGGGGCTGGAAGAGATTTCCTGGGACGAGTTCTTCGAAACCTTCGAGCGCAGCAAGCTGGCCCTTCTCCACGGCGAGGAGAAGGACAGCCGGTTCAACAAGCTCGTCCACCGCAGCGCCAACTGATCCCCCGCACTGGAGAGCCGATGTCGATCGTACTCATCACCGGTGGCGCCGGCTTCATCGGCAGCCACGTCGCCTCCGCCTTGCTCGCCCGCGGCCATGAGGTGCGGGTGCTCGACAGCCTGATCGAGCAGGTGCACGGCGGCAGCCGGCCCGCCCGGCTGGCGCCCGAGGCCGACTTCATCGCCGGCGACATTCGCGATGCCGACACCGTGGCCCGCGCGCTGCGGGGCGTCGACAAGGTGGTGCACCTCGCCGCCGAGGTGGGCGTCGGCCAGTCCATGTACGCCATCGAGCGCTATGTCTCGGTCAACGAGCTTGGCACCGCGGTGCTGTTCCAGCAGCTCATCGAGCGGCCGGTTCAGCGGGTGGTCACCGCCTCCTCCATGAGCATCTATGGCGAAGGGCTGTACCGCCGGAGCGACGGCGGGCTGGCGGAAAGCGTGGAGCGCATCGAGGCCCGCCCCGGCGCCTGGGACCCGCGCGACGCCGACGGCGCGGCGCTGGTGCCCGTCGCGACCCCGGAGTGGAAGCGCCCGGCGCTCGCCTCGGTCTACGCGCTGGGCAAATACGCGCAGGAGCGGCTCACCCTCACCGTCTGCGGCGCCTACGGCATGGAAGGCGTCGCGCTGCGGCTGTTCAACGTCTACGGCCCCGGCCAGGCCCTCTCCAACCCCTATACCGGCGTGCTCGCCATCTTCGCCTCGCGCCTGCTGAACAGGCGCCCGCCGCTGGTGTTCGAGGACGGCGCGCAGCGCCGCGACTTCGTTCACGTCAGCGATGTCGCCGAGGCCTTCGCGGTGGCGCTGGAGCATGAGAAGGCGCCGGGGCAGGTGTTCAACATCGGCAGCGGCGAGCACCGCACCATCAGCGAGGTCGGCACCCTGCTGGCGCAGGCGATGGGCAGCCCCCTCATGCCCGAGATCACCGGCAAGACCCGCTCCGGCGACATCCGGCACTGCTTCGCCGACATCTCCCGGGCCGAGCGCGAACTCGGCTTCCGCCCGCGGCAGGATTTCGCCGCCGGCCTCGCCGAGCTGGCCGAATGGGTGGCGCGGCAGGAAGCGGTGGACCGGGCGGACGAGGCCCGCCGCGAACTCGAAGCGCGGGGGCTGGTGGCATGAGCGCGGACGGCTCCGCCTTTCCCCGCTCGCTCCGGCCGGTGCTGGTCACCGGCGGCGCGGGCTTCATCGGCAGCAACCTCGCCGACCGGCTGGCGCGCGAGGGCCACGAGGTGCGGCTGCTGGATTCGCTCGCCCGCCCCGGGGTCGAGCGCAACGCGGCCTGGCTCGAAGCCCGCCACCCCGGCCGGGTGACGCTGATCGAGGCCGATATTCGCGACGAAGCCGCCGTCGCGGCGGCGGTGGCGGAGGTGCAGGCGGTGTTCCACCTCGCCGCCCAGGTGGCGGTGACCAGCAGCCTCGCCGATCCGCGCGCGGATTTCGGCGTCAATCTCGCCGGCACCGTCACCCTGCTGGAAGCGGTGCGCGCGCGCAGCCCCGAGGCGCCGGTGATCTTCGCCAGCACCAACAAGGTCTATGGCGATCTCGGCGATCTCGCCCTCAGCGACATCGAGGGCGCCTGGAAGCCCACGGACGAGATCCTGCGGGCCCGGGGCATCGCCGAGGACGGGCCGCTCGACTTCCACACCCCCTATGGCTGCTCCAAGGGCGCGGCCGACCAGTATGTGCTGGACTATGCCCGCTCCTTCGGGCTGCAGGCCTGCGTGATGCGGATGAGCTGCATCTATGGCGCGCGCCAGTTCGGCACCGAGGACCAGGGCTGGGTGGCGCATTTCCTCATCCGCGCGCTCGAGGGCGCGCCCATCGCCATCTTCGGCGACGGCCGGCAGGTGCGCGACATCCTGTATGTCGACGACGCGGTGGAGGCCTATCTGCGGGCCTGGCGGCGGATCGACCGGGTGAGCGGGCGGCCGCTCAATCTCGGCGGCGGCCCGGCCAATGCGGTGAGCCTGCTGCAGCTTCTCGGTCATGTCGAGGCGCTGACCGGCCGGCCCGCCGAGGTCACCTTCCACGACTGGCGCGCCGGCGACCAGCTCTATTACGTCTCCGACACCCGCCGCGCCCTGCGCGAGCTGGAGCTGCCGATCCCGGTGGGCTGGCGCACCGGCGTCGGCCGGCTGGCGGACTGGCTGGTCGCGGAGGGGATCGGCGCCGCCGTCCGGCAGGATGCGGCGCTGCGGCTTTCGGGCGTGCTGTGATGGAAGGCCTCGCCCTCGCCGACCCGCGCGCCCGCGCGCCCCGCCCCGGCCGCGGCTTCCACCTTCTCCTCACCGCCGATGCGGTGGGCGGGGTGTTCCAGCATGCGGTGGACCTCGCCCGCGGGCTCGCCGCCCGCGGCGTCACCACGACGCTGGCCCTGCTTGGCCCGGCCCCGCAGCCGGCCCAGCGCGCCAGCGCCGCCGAGGTGCCGGGCCTTGCCCTGGTGGAGACCGGCCTGCCGCTCGACTGGCTGGCCGACGGGCCCGAACCGCTCGCCGCCGCCGCCCGCGCGCTGGCGGCGCTGGCGGTCCGCCACGACGTCGACATCGTTCATCTCAATTCCCCACCGCTCGCCCTCGCGCCCTATCCGGTGCCGGTGGTGGTGGGGGTGCATTCCTGCCTCGCGAGCTGGTGGCGGGCGGTGAAGCAGGGGCCGGCGCCCGAGGATTTCGCCTGGCGCACCCGGCTCACCGGCGAGGCCATCGCCACCGCCGACGCCGTGGTCTGCCCCAGCCACAGCTTCGCCGACACCCTCGCCGCGCTCTATGGCCGCCGTCCCGACGTCGTGTGGAACGGGCGCACCCTGCCCGAGCCGGTGGACGCGGCGGTGCCGCCCGACCATGTCGTCGCCACTGGCCGGTTGTGGGACGCCGGCAAGGACATCGCCACGCTGGCGCTGGCGGCCGGGCTCACCCGGCTGCCGGTCGCGGTGGCGGGCCCGCTGCGCGGGCCCAATGGCGCGGCGGTCGACACCGGCGCATTGCGCGTGCTCGGCTCGCGCAGCGAGGCCGAGGTGCGCGCCGTGCTGGCACACCGGCCGATCTTCGCCTCCACCGCGCTCTACGAGCCGTTCGGGCTCGGCGTGCTGGAGGCGGCGCAGGCCGGCTGCGCGCTGGTGCTCTCCGACATCCCGACCTTCCGGGAATTATGGGGCGGCGCCGCGCTGTTCGTGCCGCCGCGCCGGCCGGAAGCCTTTGCCCGCGCCTTCGACGAGCTGGACGCCGAGCCCTCGCGCCGGGCCGCGCTCGGCGAGGCCGCCCGCGAGCGCGCGGCACGCTACGGCGTGGAGCCGATGGCCGCGGCCATGGCCGCCCTCTATCGGCGGCTGCTGTTTCCCGCCACCGCGGACGAGGAGGCGGCATGAAGCTGGTCTATTTCACCCATTCGCTGCGCTCCTGCTGGAATCACGGCAACGCCCACTTTCTGCGCGGCGTGCTGCGGGAGCTGCTCCGCCTCGGCCACGAGGTGGTGGCGCTGGAACCGGAAAACGGCTGGAGCCTCGCCAACCTGTTCGCGGACCACGGCGCCGACGGGCTGATAGCATTCCGCACCGCCTATCCCGACCTCGCCCCGCAGAGCTACACGCCCGGCAGCGATGTCGCGGCGCTGGTCGAGGGCGCCGACGTCGTCATCGCGCATGAATGGAACGAACCCGCGCTGGTCGCCGCGCTCGGCCGCCTGCGCCGCGAAGGCGCGCGGTTCCGCCTGCTGTTCCACGACACCCACCACCGCGCGGTCAGCGATCCCGACGCGATCCGGGCGTTCGATCTCGACGGCTATGACGGGGTGCTCGCCTTCGGCGCCTCGCTCGCCGAGGTCTATCGCCGCTGGGGCTGGGGCGAGCGGGTTTTCGTCTGGCACGAGGCCGCCGACCTCACCCTGTTCCACCCCCCGGCTGACCCGGTCGACGAGCCCGCCCGCCGTGAGGGGCTGGTGTGGATCGGCAATTGGGGCGATGGCGAGCGCACCGCGGAGATCGAGCGCTTCCTGCTGCGCCCGGCGCGGCAGGCCGGCCTCGCACTGGACATCCACGGCGTGCGCTACCCGCCGGAAGCGCTGGCGCTGCTCGCGCGCTACGGCGCGACCTATCGCGGCTGGTTGCCCAATGCCCGCGCGCCCCGGATCTTCGCCCAGCATCTCGCCACGGTGCACGTGCCGCGGCGCTACTACGCGTCCATTCTGCCGGGCATTCCCACCATCCGGGTCTTCGAGGCGCTCGCCTGCGGCATTCCGCTGGTATCGGCACCGTGGGAGGACAGCGAGGGGCTGTTCACCCCGGGCGAGGACTACCTCGTCGCCCGCAGCGGCGCGGCGATGACGCGACATCTGCGCGCCGTGAAGGAAGACGGCGCGCTGCGCGCCCGGCTCGCCGCCCACGGCCTCGCCACCATCCGCGCCCGGCATGGCTGCGCCCACCGCGCCGGGGAGCTTCTGTCCATCATCGCCCGGCTTGGCCGCGAGGGCGTGGAGGCCGCCGCATGAACATCGCCTTCTACGGGTCCAGCCTGCTGTCCTCCTACTGGAACGGCGCCGCCACCTATTATCGCGGCCTGCTGAGCGACCTCGCCCGGCGGGGCCACGCCATCACCTTCTACGAGCCGGATGCGTTCGACCGGCAGCAGCACCGCGACATCGAGCCGCCGGACTGGGCCCGGGTGGTGGTGTGGCCGGCCACCGAGGACGCCGCCCGCCGGGTGGCGGCGGAGGCCGCCCGCGCCGATGTGGTGGTGAAGGCGAGCGGGGTCGGCGTGTTCGACGACCTGCTGCTGGAAGGCGTGGTCGCCGCCTCGCGGCCGGACGCCATCCGCATCTTCTGGGATGTCGATGCCCCCGCCACGCTGGCGGAGATCCGCCCGGCACCGGACCACCCGCTGCGCCGTGCCCTGCCCGCGCTCGATCTGGTGCTGACCTATGGGGGCGGCCCACCGGTGATCGGGGCCTATGAGGGTCTCGGCGCCCGCGCCTGCATCCCGGTCTATAACGGGCTCGATCCGGCGACCCACCACCCGGTCCCGCCCGATCCGCGCTTTTCCTGCGACCTCGCCTTTCTCGGCAACCGCCTGCCCGACCGCGAGGAACGGGTGACGCAGTTCTTCCTCATGCCGGCCGCCCGGCTGCGGGAACGCCGCTTCCTCATCGGCGGCAATGGCTGGGGCGACCGGGCGATGCCGCCCAACGTCACCGCGCTCGGCCACGTCTACACGCGCGAGCACAATGCCTTCAACGCCACGCCCCGCGCCGTGCTGAACATCGCGCGCGACAGCATGGCGGCGACCGGCTTTTCCCCCGCCACCCGCGTCTTCGAGGCTGCCGGGGCCGGCGCCTGCCTCATCACCGATGCCTGGGAGGGCATCGAGCTGTTCCTCGAACCGGAGCGGGAGGTGCTGGTGGCCCGCGACGGCATGGACGTCGCCGCCCATCTCGACGCGCTCACCCCGGAGCGGGCCCGCGACATCGGCGCGGCGGCGCTGAAGCGGGTGCTGGCGGAGCACACCTATGCCCGCCGCGGCGCGCAGGTCGACGCCATCCTCGCCGGGGCGGCCGCCCTGAAACGGGAAAGGAGGCTGGCATGACCGCGCGCACGAGCACCCCGCACCTGGGCGCGCCGCCCATGGCCGCGCCCGCGGGCGGCCGGCTTTCCATCGTCGTCCTCGGCCTCAGCCTCTCCTCGTCCTGGGGCAATGGCCACGCCACCACCTGGCGGGCCCTGCTGAAGGCCCTTGCCGGGCGCGGCCACGACATCCTGTTCCTGGAGCGGGACCGGCCGTGGTACGCCGAGCACCGCGACCTGCCGACGCCCGACTTCTGCACCCTGCGGCTCTATGACGAGGTCGAGGACCTCGCCGTCCATGCCGGCGCGATCGCCGGGGCCGACCTCGTGATCGTTGGCTCGTTCGTGCCGGACGGCATCGCCGTCGGCCGCTTCGTGCAGGAACAGGCAAGCGGCCTCACCGCCTTCTACGACATCGACACGCCGGTGACGCTGGCACGGCTGGAGCGGGAAGCGGGCGAGTATGTCTCCGCCGACCTCATTCCCGGCTTCGACCTCTATCTCTCCTTCACCGGCGGCCCTACTCTGGAGCGGCTGATGCGGGATTTCGGCGCCCCCGCCGCGCGCGCTCTCTACTGCTCGGTCGATGAGAAGGTGTACCGGCCCCTCGATGCCGCGGCCCGCGGCGCCACCACCTATGATCTCGGCTATCTCGGCACCTATTCGGCCGACCGCCAGCCGACGCTGGAGGCGCTGCTGATCGAGCCGGCGCGACGGCGGCCGGACCTCTCCTTCGTGGTGGCGGGGCCGCTCTATCCCCCCGACCTCGCCTGGCCGGCCAATGTGGCGCGCATCGACCACCTGCCGCCGGACCGCCACCCCGCCTTCTACAATGCCTGCCGCTTCACCCTCAACGTGACGCGGGCGGACATGATCCGCGCCGGGCACAGCCCGAGCGTGCGGCTGTTCGAGGCCGCCGCCTGCGGCACCCCGATCGTCTCCGACATCTGGGCCGGGCTGGACACGCTGTTCCGCCCCGGCCGCGAAATCCTGCTCGCGCAGGGAACGGAGGATGTGCTGGCGGCGCTCGACCTGACGGAGGAAGCCCGCCGCCGGCTCGGCGCGGCCGGCCGCGGCCGCATTCTCGAAAGCCACACCGCCGCGCACCGCGCGGCCGAACTCGAACGCCACGTGGCGGAGGCCGGGGAAGCGCGCCGGCACGGCCGGGTGCGCGCCGCCGCCGGCCGCGCCGCGCCGGACACACAGGACAGGGGGATCGCGCCGTGAGCCACGACCAGAACCAGAACCACACGCCGCCCCCCGCCACGGCCAGCCCGGAACCGAAGGCGGCCGCCGACCGCAAGGCCCGCAGAACCATCGACGCCTCGTCCCACCGCACCGCGCTGCTCGCCGGCGGCGCCGGCTTCATCGGCTCCCATCTCGCCGACGCGCTGCTGGCGCGCGGCTTCCGCGTCATCTGCCTCGACAATCTGCAGACCGGCCGGCTGGACAATCTCCGGCACCTCGAACGCGAGCCGAACTTCACCTTCGTCGAAGCCGACATCATCGAGGCGCCGCCGGCGAAGCTTGCGGGGGCCGGGCCGGCGCCGACCCATGTGTTCAACCTCGCCTGCGCCGCCTCGCCGCCGCACTACCAGGCCGATCCCGAGCACACGCTGCTGACCTGCGTGCTCGGCACCCGCAACCTGCTGCACCTCGCCCAGGCGAGCGGCGCGCGCTTCCTGCAGGCCTCGACCAGCGAGATCTATGGCGACCCGCAGGTGCACCCGCAGGACGAGAGCTACTGGGGCAACGTCAACCCGACCGGCCCCCGCGCCTGCTACGACGAGGGCAAGCGCGCGGCGGAAACGCTCACCTTCGACTTCCTGCGCGCCCGCCGGGTCGATGCCCGCATCGCCCGCATCTTCAACACCTATGGCCCGCGCATGCGGGCCGATGACGGCCGCGTGGTCTCCAACGTCGTCACCCAGGCGCTCGCCGGCGACGACATCACGATCTATGGCAGTGGCGAGCAGACCCGCTCCTTCTGCTATGTCGACGACCTCGTCGAGGGTCTGCTGCGGCTGATGCTGCACGAGGGGACGCTGCCGAGCGCGGTCAATCTCGGCAACCCGGCCGAGCTGATGGTGCGCGAACTGGTCGACCGGGTGGTGGCGCTGACCGGCACGCGCTCCGCCGTCACCTATCATCCGCTGCCCGTCGACGATCCCCGCCGCCGCCGGCCCGACATCGCGCTGGCGCGGAGGCTTCTCGGGTGGGAACCGCGGGTGGCGCTCGATGTCGGCCTCGCCCGCACGGTGGAGCACTTCGCGGCGGAGGCGGAACGCGCGGCGGCGGCCGAGGCGCGGATCGGGCACAACCGGCGGGGCGGCGAGCGCGAGGAGCGTGTCTGCGGGCCGTGAATCCGACCGGCGCGCGGGCACGCCTCACGCCACCTCCCGCTGCGCCTCCGCCTCGGCGTGGGCCGGCAGGGTGATGGTGAACACCGCCCCGGTGCCGTCATTGGCCACGGTGAGCGTGCCGCCATGGTCGCGCACGATGCCGAAGCTGACGGAGAGCCCGAGGCCGGTGCCCTTGCCGGCCGGCTTGGTGGTGAAGAAGGGTTGGAACACCTTCGCCAGCACCTTTTCGGGAATGCCGCCGCCATTGTCGCGGACGACGATGCGGATGGACGGCGGGTGGTCGGGCGGCGACTGCCGCTTGCAGGAGAGCCAGACCTCCGGCTGGAAGCCGGGATCGCTTTCCTGGCGGGAGCGCAGCGCGTCGCGCGCGTTCAGCAGCAGGTTGATCAGCACCTGTTCGAGCTGGTCCTCGCGGCAGAGCACGTTGAGATGTTCCGGCGGATCGATGTCGGTGTGGAGCTGGATGCCCTCGATGCGCAGATCGGCGCCGATGACCTGCAGCACCCCGCTGATCGCGTTCGCCGCCGAGGCGGCCTCGGGCCGCAGCGTGCTGCGCCGGCCGAAGATGCGCATGTGGTCGATGATGCCCTTCATCCGCTCCACCTGCCGGATGATGCGGCCGATCTTGTCCTCCACCACCTGGGTCGGCTGACCCTTGGCCAGAGCGGTCTGGACATTGGCGGCGGCGAGCCGGATCACGCCGAGCGGCTGGTTGATCTCGTGCGCCAGCCCCGTCACCAGCTCGCCGAGCGCCGCCATCTTCGACATCTGGTAGAGCTGGTTCTCCTCGAACCGCTTGGCGGTCTGGTCGACGGCGAAGACGACGATGGCGTCGGGAGCGGCGTCCTCGTCCTGGCCGTCCTCCGCCGCCACGTGGACGATGCGCCCCACCACCATCTGCACCTCGAACTCCTCGCCGTCGCGGGCGAAATGCTCGACGATGACCGGCGGGGCATCCGAGGCGCGGGCGCGGGCGAGGAATTCGGGACTGCGCACCCGCTCCTCCACCAGCGAGCCGAGCGGCTCCTTCAGCCCGCTGCCGATCCGCGTGGTCTCGCTGCCCACCACCGAAATGACGTCGATGCCGGGCACCTGGCTGATCGCCCGCAGCACCCGCGCCTCACGCCGGCGGGCATCGGCCTGCGCCTCCCGACGCTGCAGCCGGCGTTCCAGCCGGGCGAAGCGCAGGGCGAGCGCGCCGATCACGAACAGCGTCAGCGTCGCCGTCGAGGCGAGGATGATGCTGGAGAGCCGGAACTCGCGAGACTGGTTCAGCACCTCGGCGCGGTCCGCCGCCACCACCACCATGAAGGGATAGCGCTGCGAGCGGATGTAGTAGCCGACGCGGGAAACCCCTGTGGCCGGGTCGCTCGCGTCATAGACGCCCTCGCCGCCGGTGAGGCCGGCATAGCCCGGCACGATGTCCGCGCCGGCGATCGGCACGGCGTGCTCCTCCGGCGTAACACTGGCGCGAACCACCCCGTCGGTGCCGATCAAGGCGATCAGCCCCTGCCCCTCGGGACGCAGGCGCCGGTAGAAATCGATGAAGTCCGATATCTGGTAGGACGCGACCACAATGCCTTCCAGCTCGTTCTGCTGGGAGCGGATGGCCTTCGAGAACTGGATGGACCACGCCCCCGTGATCCGCCCCTTCACCGGCTTGCTGAGAAAGATGCCTTCCGGTGGCTCGCGATCCAACCCGTCGCTTCCCCTGCGGCGGTCGAGATGCACGCGGATATGCTCGCGGTCGGTGAGATCGAAGGGCTTGCCGGGCGCCTGGATGTTGCTGGTGATGAACGCCCCGGCGGCGGAGACGAAGGAAATCTGGATCACCGAGGCCGGCAGGCGGGCGTCGCGCAGCCGCGCATAGGTCTGCTCGGCCGCGTCACCCCCGCGAATGTCGCCGAACGACGTGAGGAAGGTGTCGATCGATTCCACCGTCCGCTCGAAATTGGACAGCAGGACGAGAGCGATGCGACGCGACGCGCTGACGGATTCCTCGACCTCGTGGCGCTCGTGGAAGCGGATCGAGATCACCGCCACGGACACCGGTACCGCGCAGGCCAGAAGCATCAGAACCGCCAGCAGCATCCATTTGGACGCCCGCGGCCAAGGCCCGATGAAAAACCGGCGCCTGCGCTCTTCCGCGAGGCGGGCGGCTGCGGGATTTTCGACTGCGAAGGGCACCACGGTTTCTCGGTCAACAGAGGAATGTATGCACAACAATGGCAGGAGAACCTTGCCGCCAATCCGCTCGTCGCACATACGACATGTTGTATGCAATAACAGGTGAACCGGTTCTTGATCGATATCAAGAAGGAAGATGGCCTGCTAATAGGATATTGAAATCACATTCAAAGTCGGCCCGCCGCAGACGGCGGCGGCGGCGAAACCAGCCACCTTTCCTTCCAAACGCCTCATTGTTGCATCCAGAATACCTCCAGACGAGCCATCACATCTGCCGATTGGTCCAGTTTGGAGTGAATTCTGACCATTCCCCTGCAATTTGGTACAACTCCTTCACAGGCGCCCCCTGGGGATGTGACATAACTAAGGGGGGCATCCATGCAGGCGCGCGGCGGGCGCGTCTCGCGAGCATGCCTCGCCGGCCGGACGACGCGCCAGCGAGGTCGAACCCGAGGACGTCGGTTTTCCAGCCATGATGAAGCTGTTCCGTAGGATCGCGATCGTCGTCGCATTGTTTTCTTCAACTCTGAGCGGCGCGTTCGCGGCCGATCTCAACCTGCGCTGGCTCGACGCAAAGGGAGCCGTCACGGCCGAGCGCATGCTCTCGCTGGCGGATATCGACAAGCTCGCCCAGGTGAAGATCGACACCTCCACCCCGTGGACCAGCGGTCTCCAGCATTTCCGCGGCCCCACCATCAGCACGCTGGCCGCCCTGGCCCCCGGCAAGGTCGCCTCCGCCACCGTCATCGCCATCAACGACTATGCCGTCACGCTGCCTTCCGCGGCGTGGGAGAAATACGGCCCGATCCTCGCCACGCGGCTCAACGACCAGACGATGCGGGTGCGGGACAAGGGGCCGTTCTGGGTCATGTTCCCGATCGATTCAGACCCCGAACTGGCCGAGCAGCACTATCAGTCGCTCATGGTGTGGCAGGTGAAGCAAATTGACTTCATCACGGACTAAGCCCTCCATCGGCTGGCTTCCCCTCGCCCTGATCGCGATCACGGTGGCGCTCTTCTTCGCCACCGGCATGCTGTATGTCACGCAGACGCGCAACCGCTCGCTCATGACCCAGACCATCCGCAGCTCGGGTTGGGTGGCTTATCAGGCCGAACTGGAATATGTGAAGGCCGACTCCGCCCTCGCCGTCGCCGCGATAGCGCCCAACGCGGACGCGCTCGCCGCCGCAGAGCTGCGGCTCGAAATCCTCCGCTCCCGCCTTCCCCTTCTCTATAATTCCGACGAAGGCCGGGTGCTTCGCGACGTCATCGATCTCGAAAAGCCGGTGCACGCCGCCGAAACATTGCTCGACGGCCTGATGGACCGCCTTCCGGCCATCTCGCCGACCGACCCCGGCGCCGCCGAGACCCTTCTGGCGATCCAGAAGGACATGGCGCCCATCGGGACGACGCTCAAGCGTATCCTTATGGAGTCGGTCGCCTACAACCAGGAGATCTTCCGGCGCGAACGGGCCCTCGCCGAAGCGCCGGGCATGGTGCCGCTGCTGCTGCTGTTCGTCTCCGGCACCTGTCTCGCGCTGGTCCTTCTGCTGCAGTCGCGGCGCGACCGCCTCCGCCTCGACGCGATCGTGGCGGCGCAGAAGACGGTGATCGCCATGGAAGAGAACCTGCGCGCGATCATCGAGGCGATGCCGGCCTGCATGATCGTCATCAATCCGCAGGACGACAGCGTCAGCTTCGTCAATTCAGCCGCGTCGGCCCTCGTCAACCTGCCGCTCGACCACGCCGAATGGCGGCGTCTCGTCCACGCCGCGTTTCAGGCAGCCATAGACAGCTCGGGCGACCGCTGGGGCATGCTCAACATGTCCTATGCGCGGATCAGCGGGGACATCACCTCGCTGCGCGGCTCGCTGTGCCGGGTGATCTGGGAGGGGCGGCCCCAGTTGCTGCTGGTCATGGTGGACGTCTCGCGGGTGCGCAGGGCTGAACTCCAGGTGATGCAGGCCGCCAAGCTCGCCACTCTCGGCGAAATGGCGACCGCCATCGCCCACGAGCTCAACCAGCCGCTCGCCGTCATCCGCATGGCGGTCGCCAATGCCAACCGGCTGCTGACGCAGATCGAGGGCGGCGAACTCGTCGCCGGCAAGCTCGACCGCATCTCGGCGCAGGTCGACCGCGCCAAGCGCATCACCGACCAGGTCCGGCGCTATGGGCGGATGCCGAGCGAGGAGAACGAACCCTTCCCGCTGCGCCATGCCGTCGACCTCGCCATGAGCTTCGTCGCCGATCACTACCGCTCCGCAAACATCCGCCTGGCGCTGGAGGCGGACATCGCCGCCGACACGCTGGTGATGGGCGAGCAGACCATGTTCGAGCAGGTCATCGTCAACCTCCTGGTGAATGCCCGCGACGCGTTCGAGAGCTCGGGCGTGCGCACGGCGCGCTCGGTGGTGGTGCGCGTGCGGGTCCACGAGGACGAGGCGGTGATCGAGGTCGAGGACAATGCCGGGGGTATTGCCGAAGAGGTGATGCCGCGCCTGTTCGAACCCTTCTCCACCACCAAGCCGACCGAGAAGGGCACCGGCCTCGGCCTCTCCATCGCCCGCAGCGTCATCCGCGACATGCACGGCACCATCGGCGCCGAGAACGTTGCGGGCGGCGCCCGCTTCGTCATTGCCCTGCCGCTCCGCCACGCCGCCCGGAACGCCGCATGACCGCGCGCCACTCCATGCTCATCTGCGACGACGAGATCGACCTGGCGCAGGAGCTGGGCGAGTTCTTCGCCAATGAGGGCTGGGAGGTCGAGGTGTGCGTCAGCGGCACCCAGGCGATCCGCCTTCTGCAAGGCGGGCTGGCGCCGCAGGTGCTGCTGACGGACCTGCGCATCGGCACGTTCAACGGGGTGGAGGTCGTGGCCGCGGCGCGGCAGCTTCCGGCCGGCTCGCGTCCCGCGGTCACCGTCATCCTCACCGGGCACGTGGTGGGCAGCGCCGTCGCCGCCGATTTCGCCTGCGATCTGCTCTACGCAAAACCCGTTGACCCCGACCTCCTGCTACGCGAGGTTGTATCTCTGCTCGCCCTCAGGAAGGCCTGTGCCGAGCGGGGGGCGTGAGATGCCGCAAAAGCAATCCTTCTACGTGCTCGACGACGACGCCGATTTCCGGCTTGACCTAGGGGAAGCCCTGGAGGCCGAATCCTGCGATGTGGCCAGCGCCGCCGACCCCGCCGCGGTGGACATGGCAAGGCTCGCCGCCGCCGACATCCTGCTGCTCGACCTCGCCATGCCGACCCTCGACGGAATCGGCATGCTCGAGCGCCTCTCCGCGCTGCCCCGGCGCCCCGCGCTGATCTTCATCAGCGGCAGCGGCGAAGAACTGCTGAGGACCGCGGCCACCCTCGCGCGCAGCCGCGGGCTCGTCGTGCTCGGGGCGCTGCAGAAGCCCTTTGCCCCGCAAGACGTGCTGGCGCTGGCCTGCCGGCACGGCAACCCCGTGGCCGAGCGCCCCGCCGCCGGCACGGCCGATCTGGCGCTGGTGCGGCGGGCGCTGGCGAGCGCGCTGGACGAGGGCACGGTGCCGGTGCTGTTCCAGCCGCTGGCCGCCTGCGAGAATCTGGTCCCGGTCGGCGCGGAGGCGCTGCTGAGCGACGATCTGCCGGGCTTCGGGCCGATCCCGCCGTGGCAGCTCGTCCTCGCCGCCGAGGAAGACCCGGCGCTGATGATTCGGCTGAGCCACCATGTCCTGCAGGTCGCCAGCCGGACCTGTGCCCTCTGGCGCCAGCGCGGCGGCGACGGATTCGTCAGCGTCAACATGCCGCTGCACGTGTTCACCGCCCCTCGCGCCGTGGCGGAGATTTCCGCCATCGTGGAACAGGCGGGCACCCCCGCCAGCCACGTGATGCTCGAACTGACCGAGGATGCGCTCTACGACAGCTCGAACGAGGCGCTGGAGGCTCTCGCGCGGCTGCGCCTCGCCGGCTTCGGGCTGGCGCTGGACGACGTGGGCAAGCGGCAGAGCGGGCTGCTGCAGCTTGCAAATCTGCCGGTGACGGAAATGAAGATCGACCTCGAGTTCATGCGACAGGCCCGGATCTGGACCAAGCCGCGCAGCATTTTCGGGTCGCTGGCCGAGCTCGGGCACGAACTCGGCCTGAAGGTGGTGGCGGAAGGCGTCGAGACGGCCGAGGACTGGGAACTCGCCCGCGCCTGCAAGGTCGATTACGTCCAGGGATTTATGATCTCCCGCAAGCGGCCCGCGGAGGATATCATCACCCTGCTGACGCGTGGTCAGCCAATCGATACGTCCGAAGGACGACGTCACAGAGCGGTCTAGATCATGACGGAAGCGTCTGCCGAGCTACCCAGGGTCCTCCTGGTCGACGATGATCCCGACATTTTGCTGGAATTGAGCGAGGGGCTGGCCAATCTCGGCATTCCCACCCTGACGGCGGACACCGCGATCGCCGCCATCGACATGGTGCAGCGCAACGAACAGTTGCAGGTGATCGTCACCGACCTTCAGATGCCCCGCATCGACGGCATCGAGCTGCTGCAGAAGCTGACCCTGCGCCGGCGCGCCAAGCCGCTGGCCGCCATCGTCATCACCGGCCACGCCTCGCTCGACCGCGCCGTGGGGGCGCTGCGGCTCGACGCGGTGGATTTCCTGCAGAAGCCGCTCTTGCCGGAGGAGGTCGCCCACGCCATCAACCGCGCGCTCTCCATCGCCGACGAGAACCCGCGCGCGGCAGGCAACGGCACCGCCGAGCCCAAGCCGACGCCACGGCCGAATTACCTGCGGGCGCTGGTGGCGGCGCGGGCCGACCGCGACGCCATCTTCCAGGCCGGGCTGTTTTCCGATCCGGCGTGGGACATGCTGCTCGATCTCGCGGTGGCGGAAGCCACCGGCAAGCCGATCTCGGTGACGAGCCTCTGCATCGCCTCGGGGGCCCCCACGACGACCGCGCTGCGGCGGATCGACGATCTGCGGGACGCCGGCCTGCTCGACCGCACGCCGGACCCGACCGACCGGCGCCGGATCATCGTGCAGCTGACCGATCTCGGGCGTCAGCGCATGGAGGCGTTCGTGAAGAAACAGGCGGAGCGGATCGGGCTGCGGCTCGATTGAGGCGCACGGCCGCCCGCGTGGGGCCGCGCGAGGGGCGGGCAGCGGTGTCGCCGCTGCCGTTCGCAGGCAGACCTCGAGGCCTGCCCGGGCGACCGGCCTCAGCCGACGAACTGGTAGCCGAGGTAGCGCTTGGCGTCGATCACGTCGTAGCCGAGCTGGAGGCGCAGCTTCTTGCGCAGCTTGCTCATGTGCCCCTCGACCACGCTCTCGTCGACGTCATCGTTGAAGATGCCGTAGATCGTATTGAAGATCTGGGTCTTGGTGACCCGGCGCTTGCTGTTCTTCACGAGGTATTCGAGGATGTGGCGCTCGCGCCGCGGCAGCGGCAGCGGCTCGCCGTCGATCTCGGGGTCGCGGCCGTCGAAGAACACCTGGAGACGGCCCTGGGTGGTGGCGCTGGCGGTGGAATTCACGCGCCGCCACACCGCATCGGTCCGCGCCACGATCTCCCGGACATGCACCGGCTTGCGCACGACATCGTCGATGCCGGCCGTGAACAGCTCCAGCGTCTGGGTGAGGCACTTCTGGTCGCTCAGGGCGAGGATCGGGGCGCGGCTGTGGGTGCGGATCATCTCCGGGTAGGCCGGCCGGCGATCGAAATCACCGAGAAGAAAGCCCTGGACCGCGGAAAGGTCCTGATCCGAGGCGGAGGCAATCCACTCCTTGAATTCACCTTCGCCAAGACTGACGCTGGAGAATCCCTCCCGAGAAAAACCCGAGACATAGCTTTCAGCAACACTCGAACGATCATCAACGATGACAAACATGACTGCACTCCCCTTGCACAGGATGCTTGAAGATTTTGCCGATCCCGCCTTTTTGCTTCGCGGCTTGCCTGTGCCGTTAGGAGTAGGACGCCAAATCCCTCCACTCAATCGACGTTGCATCGGTTATGGCGAAGGTTTTGAACCATTTCGGAATGGTTAACGAAACGGCACCGCCGCGCGATAAAAACAAAAGGCGCCACCCGCAGGGGGGCGGGCGGCGCCTTCGTGGAATGTCCGCGACCGGGCCGAGGCTGTGTGAGAACTCTGTGGCTCGTCGCGCAGGTTGTTGCCACGGCGCGC
>NZ_JAHBGE010000027.1 GCF_018390635.1 Ancylobacter lacus
CAGGTGAGGGTGTGGGACTTCGCTACCGTCGCGCCGTCGCCGATCAGCGTGTCGTTGTCGGCGCCGCCATAGAGCGCATCATTGCCGCCGGTGGACGATGCGGCGCGTGATCCCGCGACAAACACGTAGCCGAACGTCAGAGCGTCACCATAGATCGTGTCCTGGCCATCGTCGCCATAAAGCGTGTCGGCAGCGCCGGAGAAAACAGCAGAGGTGAAAGTCGCGACAGACGTTCCGTCGCCATAGATCGTGTCGTTGCCCGCCCCGCCATGTATCACATCATTGCCGCCAGCCGTACGATTGCCGGTAAAGTTACTCTCGCCCGCTTCATCGCCTATGATGGTGTCCCCATAGCCGCTTCCGGTTATGGCGTCGTTCCCACCTTTAAAAAAACCTGTTGCGCCCGTATCTCCATAAATCATCGTAGCCGCGGTGGCCGCCGACGCGTCGATCGTGTCGTTGCCGCCCAGGGCCATATCGCTGGCCGAGCTGCCAGCCAAGGCAAGCCGGTCGCCATAGACGGTCGTCAACGCGCTGCCGGCGGTCCAGATCACGTCATTGCCG
>NZ_JAHBGE010000028.1 GCF_018390635.1 Ancylobacter lacus
GGGCCTATCCCACCAAGCCCACCCTCAGTAACGTGGCCTGAGGACGACGCTTACTTTTGATCTGTTCGGCCCGGTTCGAGGTCAGGCCATATTGCAGATTGATGCCGGCCAGCGCCGCAGGAAGATTGCGCAGATAGGCAGCAGGCGCACCGACCTGGGCGGCGAGCTGGCCGAAGCTCCAATGCGTCGGGGCGACGGGTGCCTCCGCACCCGGCAGGATCAGCGACAGCCGTTCGGGGTCGGTACGGTTCGCCTCGACATGGATCAGCGCGGTCTCGACCACACGGGTTCGGCTGCGCTCGGCCCGGCCGCGCACCGCGCCGGCCAGTTCGCCCAGGGACAGGAACCGCTCGTCGTGGGGACGGGAATACCATTCAGACGAAACGCGGCCGATACGCTCGCCGCGCGTGACATTCACCTTGCAGCCGCCGCTGACATCACGGCGGGCTTCGAGCACCTGCATGTTCATGGGATCACACTCCATGACGGGCGCCGGAGACCTCTTCTCCAGCCCTCAACCCGTCACGGAAATCCCCTCGCCCCTCTCACTCTACCTACATTGTGGAGGACGTCACTCAGCAGCCTGTTGAGGTAGATCGATCCCCATCTCTGCAAGAAACCGAGACGGCTGCTTCCTCCAACCGCGATAGGAGTCTGCATAGGATAGGCAAAGCCATTCACGCGCACGGGTAATGGCCACGAAGCAATTCCGACGCTCTTCTTCCATCTCCGGGCTGTTTTCTCCGGCTTTTAGGCTCTGAAAGCTGGGAAGAATGTCCTCTGCAAGGCCGACAACATAGACGTGATCGAATTCCTTTCCTTTGGCGCCATGAATCGTCATGAGTGTAACCGTATGGTTCCCGACAGGGGCTTCTTTAGAACGAATTGCCAGTTCCTGAAGAAACTGCTCCAATGGGGCGTCGCGTCCGATCGTCTTGCCAATGCTTCTTACCAAGTCGGACCAAGCGGCACGATCTTCAGCAATATCACTGGATTCATCATCCTGTGCGGGAATTTTGGCGAGGACCGCTTCGATAAACGGCCTAAACCGTGTTGGCTCCTTTCCGAATTTTGCGGCGAGGTCCACTAGGACCAGCGCATCCAGGTTCTCGCCCAATGCGGCTTTCACCGCGACGGCCCATTCATCAAGCAAAGATCTCTCAGTAAGTTCAGTCGCGGTTATAATAAGGTCAACCCGCGTATCGGTGCCAAACCAGCGATTAAACGCCCCCGTCAGGATTTCGAGCGCGCGGCGATCCAGGGGGCGGAGAGCCTGACGCAAAACAGCCGTGAACCACAAAAACTGGGGCGACCTGAAATCGTCGCGGCGTTGAGAGATAACTGCACTAACCTGCTTCTGGGTCAGCGCCGCCTGTAGCTTTTCGAGCATGTAGCGCGTCCGCGCCAAAACGGCGACCTCACCCCATCGGCTATGATCGATTTTGGAAATGCCATCCGCGATCGCGGCGGCCTCAACCTCATCGGTCGAATAGCGTAGGACACGGATGTGCTGATCATTTGGATACCGGAGTGCCGTTTTTCCTGCCTCTAACGGCCGTTTGGCGGTGGTGCGTTGAAGATTATGGACTACAAGATGATTGGCGGCTGAGACGATTGCCGGAGGGCAGCGGTAGTTTGTGGGAAGTTGTAGCTCGTGCGGCGAAAAATCAGCTCTGAACCGCTGGATCTGCTGATAACTCGCGCCGTTCCACTGGTAGATGATCTGGTCATCATCAGCGACGGCGAATACATTCTTAAAATCATCGCCAGCAAGCGCGCGAATCAGTCTGTACTGCCCGTCGGTTGTGTCCTGAAATTCGTCGAACATCCAATAAGCATAAGTCTTGCGATAGCGGACAGCGATCCCTGGAAAGCTCGTGACAAGTCGATGCGCCTGGGCGATGAGGGAACCGAAATCGAGAGCGTTGGCTTGCGTGAGAGCCGCCTCGTAGGCGGTGTAGACCTGCTCCACCCGCGCGCCATCGGACGGATCACGGAAATGCCGTGCAGAGCCTGCGGGCTGGACGAGCTGCGACTTCAACTTGTCGATGGTTGATAGCAGCCGGACATCATCCTGCCCCAAGCCCGCCTGTTTAATTGCATCTCGCAAAATTTCCTGGCGATCAACGTCGAGTGAATAGATAGCAAAATCGGGATTAATCCCGATGTGCGAGCCATGCTGTTGTAGCATCTGCATGCAAAAGGAATGAAAAGTTCCAATTAGCGCGCGGCGCTCCTGTTCCGGTACTAGCGCCGTGACTCTACCCGACATTTCGTCGGCAGCCTTGTTGGTAAATGTCAAGGCGAGAACGCGGAATGAGCGGTCAGGGGTATCAGCGAGCAGCTTGGCGACCCGTGTGGTCAGCACGCGGGTTTTGCCGGAGCCGGGACCCGCGAGAACGAACATCGGCCCATCGCACCAGTTGACGGCGACGGCCTGAGCCTCAGTTAATTCGGACAGAGCGACGCTGAGAGCGGAATCGGTCATGTCAGGCCCCTCAAAGACAGGATCGCGTTGCGGAATGGCTCCGGCATTCGCTGAGCTAGCGCAGGGTTCTCGGCGCATTGTTTTGCAAGCACAGCGGCGTAGCCGCTCTTGTCCTTCTTCAACGTAGTAATCAGATCGGCATCATTGAGATTTGCCGCAGCACCGTTGCCAAGCGAGACGAGAATCGTCTTTAGTTCAGTCTGCAATCCGTCGGCAACGAGCTGCTGCTCAAGATAGCCTGCCGGAAGGGAAAAAGCGCGTCTGGCCATCTCCTGTGGCGAAAAGCTGCGGCCAGCGATCTTGGCAAGATATCCCTGACCTGCAGGGTCTCCGTCCACCACGATAAGCCAAGGATAATGCAATGCTCTCGCGAGGACGGTGAAAATTTCAGGATTGCCGCAATTCTGGAAATCGATGACGGCAACGCCATGCTCATCCAAGTCATATCCGAGGCCTTTGGCTATGCCGTGCACCAGATGGTAATCCGACTGTCCTTCAACGAGTAACCATCTGCGGGCGAAGAAAATTTCACCCCGAATTCGGCGGGCAAAAGTTTCAAGCTGGTCAAGTTCGGCGTCGGAGATAAATTCCTTTGACGCATCGAACAATTGGCGCAACGCCGCATGCAAGGCGTTGGTGTCGGGTCGCCCATTGTAGGCGACAATGAGTTGCTGGTACTGGTTCTGCGGCAAAGTGCCGGAGAGCACCAATTGATTGAGACCTCGATCATAGGTGATCAGTCCACCGGACGCTGCCATGATCGCGTCAAGGGCGGCGATATGAGGCACCGAGGCTCGAAACTGGCGCGGCAGGGAACTGACCGTTGTACCAACGGCCTCGACCCGCACGACGCGGATATCGCGAAAAGGCACATGCTGAAGGAAATACGGTGAATGCGTCGTAACGATTTTCTGGCCAGGAAGTTCACTAATATGGCGCCAAAGGCTGCGCGCTGCCTGCGGATGGAGATGCGTTTCAGGTTCTTCCAGAGCAAGAACGGCAGAACTTTCGGGCCGGTAGAGATCCTTCAATATCAACTCGACGAAGGCTTTGAATAGGAACATCACGGAAAGGCTCTGGACGCCTTGTCCGTGCCGCGCCAACGGTAGCCAAGGCTTACCTCCCTCCGTCTGATAGATCACCTCTGCCTTCGACAGGATATCCCATGTGTTGAGCGGCAGGAGACGCAAATCAGCCTGACCGGGGACATCGGTCGTGGCAACGCGGCTGATATGCGACAGGCCAGTCGCAAGATTGGCGAGCAATGGATCGGCGTCGAGGAGGCGACGGTTTAAGAGGTCGAAGATGCGCTTTGATTTTTGTTCTAGATTTTCGGGTATCTGCACGGTTCGAAGCAGTTTGCCCCAAAACTGGCTCCGCGCAGAAAACTCGTCTCCCACGTCCCGGAGTGCCTCCAGATAGAACACGGGGAGAAACTGGAAAAACTCCTGAAGATTCACTGCGCGGGCACCTCGTCCTGCGAGTGGATTCCTGTCGACGTTCAAAAACTCCCATCGCGGAACAAAACTCTCTTCTGCCACGTCCCAGGAGCAACTGACGCGCATGATGATGGAAGCTCGACCGGATACCGGGTCGAGCTGAATAATATCCTCCAGTTCCCCGTGGAGATCCTCTGGCCACTCTCCGGCGACGTCTTCCTGAAGTTCAACCTCTATGACCACCGGATCGCCGACCTTGGGATCGGGCCTACCGTCACATAGGTGAACATCATATTCGGTAAAGCCAGTGCCTCGTTGCCCCCATCTTCGGGTTAGCGCGATACGTATAGCTTCTAGAATAGCCGATTTCCCGGCATTATTGGTGCCTATCAGGACGGTTACCGGGCCAAGTTCAATATCCGTATGCCTTATTGACCGAAAATTTGATATTCTTATTCTTTTAATTTCCACATGAAATACCTACCCCCCCCCTTACCTGTAAGGCTGCGTACTTCCGCCGGCTCTCTTTGACTCCTATGCAAATTTTGCATTTTATCTACAGCCCTGGCCAGCAAGGATCGTCTTACCCAACGATCCTCATCGGATTAATGAACTTGATACCGGCGAAGTCCTTTTCGTTGTCGGTCACAACCACGCAATCATTGGCCCCGGCGACTGCGGCAACGATCATGTCGAGACCACTGCGCGGCCGGCCCGCGGCCTTGCCGTCGGCCATCAACCGCGCCCAGATCAGTCCGGCCTTGTCGTCGAAGGGCAGCACACGGCCTGCGAACAGCGCCTGCGGTCCCTCTGCTCCGGTGAACCAGGCATCGAGTGCGTCGCGTTTCTTGCCGCGTGGCTTTTCGAGAATGCCACGGCGGATTTCCGCGACCGTCAGCGAGGCGATGAACAGATCCTCATCGCGCTGCTCCGCCCACCAGGCCAGCAGTTGCTCCGAAGGCTGCGGCTTGACGACGTTACTGATGATGTTGGTGTCGAGAAGATAGCGCGTCACAATTGAGCTCTCACAGGTCCACCGGGCGCCCTTCCTCGCGCGGACGCGAAAGATCGAGATCGGCGCCGATCAGCGGCGAACGCCGCAGCGCGGAGAGAATGCCGCCCGGCCTGAGCGGCTCACCCGCCACGACCGTCTTCACCACCGCGCGCACCTGCTCCGCTTCCGGCCCCTCTTCGGCGAGGCGTTTAGCGAGCGAGCGGATCAGATCCCGGTCACTTTCCAGCGCCATGATCTCGAAGCGGGTAAAGCCGCGCTGCGTGAGACGCGCGCGGTAGTTCCTCGTTGCCCTTGTCTGCGCGGCGTTGCCCATCGCGACCCTCCGTGATATAACCAGATATATAGACCAATTTTCGTCAATGGGCAAGGCGAAGGGTGCGGGAGCCAGTTCAATGCAGAACGGACCTCAACGACCGGCACATCATCCCGCAATGGGGCGGTCATTTCCGTCCGCCATAGCTCGACATCAAACGCCGGACTACGCGCGCCCGATCCCGATAGCGCCCGTCACCGCCGAATATTCGACTGCGATTTCCATTGCCTATACTGTCGATCAAGGAAATCGTGAAGCCGATCACCTTGCAAACGGCTTCGAACGGCGCAACGATGGACCACGGCAACCGCCCAAAGCACAGGAGCGCACTCCGGCTCGTAGAGCCGGAACTGACGCTCGCGCGGCGCGGCGATGGCCCCGACCCGCGCATGGTCGAGTTGGCACGCCTGCTCGCTCAAAGGGCGGCGCGGGAGGTCTACGAGGAACAGATGAGGGAACGCCGCCCGCCGCGCTCCTGACATTCGTGAGGAGAGCATCGTGAAGGTCGCGATCTACGCCCGCTATTCATCCGACAATCAGCGCGACGCCTCGATCGCCGACCAGCTCCGCATCTGCCGTCTTCATGCCGAGAAGCAGGGCTGGCAGATCGTCGAGGAATATACCGATCACGCCATCTCCGGTGCCTCGCTGCTGCGCCCCGGTATCCAGGCGCTGATCTCCGACGCCACACGCGGTCGTTTCCATCTTGTGCTGGCCGAGGCGATGGATCGCCTGTCGCGCGATCAGGAAGACATTGCCGGCCTGTTCAAGCGCATGGCCTATGCGGACGTGAAGATCGTCACCCTGTCCGAGGGTGAGGTCACACATCTGCATGTCGGCCTCAAGGGCACGATGAATGCGCTGTTCCTGAAGGATTTGGCGGACAAGACCCGCCGCGGACAACGCGGCCGGGTCGAAGCGGGCAAGTCCGGCGGCGGAAACGCTTACGGCTATGACGTGGTCAAGAAGTTCGACGGCAATGGCGAGCCGGTGCGCGGCGACCGGACCATCAACGAGGTCCAGGCCGACGTGATCCGCCGCATCTTCCGCGACTATGCCGCCGGCAAGTCGGCCAAGCGGATCGCCTTCGAGCTGAACAAGGATGGCATTGCCGCCCCGGGCGGCGGAGACTGGGGCTTCAGCACGATCAACGGCAATCCGAAGCGCGGTAACGGCATCCTCAACAACGAGATGTATGTCGGCAAGCTGATCTGGAACCGCCAGCGTTTCCTCAAGGACCCGGATACCGGCAAGCGCCAGGCGCGAATGAACCCGGAATCGGAATGGATCACTCAGGACGTTCCCGAACTGCGCATTCTCGATGACGACCTCTGGCAGTCGGTGAAGGAGCGCCAGCGGGAAGTCAAACGGAGCCACAGCGACGACGGCGAGACCGAAAACCACTTCCGGGAACGCCGTCGCCCCAAATACCTATTTTCCGGCCTGACCAAGTGCGGCTGCTGCGGTGGCGGCTACTCGATGATCTCGGCCGATCTGGTCGGCTGCTCGACAGCGCGCAACAAGGGCACCTGCGACAACCGCAAGAACATCCGCCGCGACCAGTTGGAAGCGCGTGTCCTCAACGCGCTGCGCCATCACCTGATGGACCCTCAGCTGTTCAAGGAGTTCTGCGACGAGTTCACGCGCGAGATGAACCGGCTGCGCGTGGAGGGGAGGTCGTCCATCGATGCGGCCGAAGCCGAGATCAAGAAGATCGACCGTGAGCTGGATAAGTTCATGAAGCTCATCATGGCGTCAGGCAGTGATGACGCGCCCACGCGCATGATGAAGCAGATGAAGGATCTGGAAGGCCGCCAGATTGAACTGAAGACGTTCCTGCAAGAGGCCGAGGAACCGCCTCCCCTCCTGCACCCCAATATGGCGCATTACTATCGAGTCCAGGTCGACGAACTGTATGCGGCGCTCCAGGAGGATTCAGAAGCCAAGCGCATGGTGGCCGCCGACGTCATGCGCTCGCTGGTGCGCGAGATCATTCTGACGCCGGAGAATGGCGAGCTTCAGATCGACGTGCGCGGCGATCTGGCCGGTATCCTTGCCGTCTCGCTCAAAAGCAAAAGGCCCGCCGGAGGGGCGGGCCGATCGCAATTTGAGATGGTTGCGGGGACAGGATTTGAACCTGTGACCTTCAGGTTATGAGCCTGACGAGCTACCGGGCTGCTCCACCCCGCGTCAGTGGCCGCGACGGACACACTGTGGCGTCCGGCGACGAGGAGTATCTAGCAATCCTCATCGCCAATTGAAAGGGCCCGGCCCCATAATTTGTCACGCCGGCGTCGCGAAACCCTGTATTTTCTGGATAAGCATCTGTCAGAGCTGGATAAAACGGGAGAGATACAGCGGTGGGTAAGTCGCAGGGGCCGGTGGATTCCATGCCCGGCCCGCTTGAGGCGGCGCTGGCCGCGGCGGGGGCGGAGGCCGGCGCGGCGCTGAAGGCGGGCTCCGCGAGCGCGCGCATCCACGACCTCAGGAAGGCGGCGAAGCGGCTGCGGGCGCTGCTGCGCCTGCTGGAGACGCCGGGCGACAACGGCCGGGCCGCGGCGCTGCGGCGGCAGATCGCGCAGGAGGCCCGCGCCCTCGCCGGTTCGCGCGATGCCGCCGCGATGCGGGAGGCCCTCGCCGACCTCGCCGGGCACGACGATGCCGTGCCGGGCGGCTTCCGCCTTCCCGAGCCGGCCGCCGCCCCCGACCCGACGGGCGAGGCGCTGGCCGCCGCGGTGCAGGCGGCCGCGGCGGAGATGGCGGCGCCGGCCCGCGCCCTCCACACCGGGGAGTTGCTGCGGCGCATCGCCCGCTTCTACCGCAAGGCCCGCCGCGCCGCCCGCACCATCGACCCCGACGATGCCGAGGCGCTGCACGAGCTGCGCAAGCAGGTGGTGGTGCACCGCTATCAGCTCGAACTGATCGCCCCGTTCTGGCCGCGGCTTGGCGCGCTGTGGCTGGAGGAGGCGCAGAAGCTGCGCGACCAGCTCGGCCGCCACCACGACCTCGACGTGCTGGCGGGGCGGCTGGAGGCGGGAGCGGATGCCGGCGACGAGGCCGGCGTGGCGGTCGCCGCCGCGGCCCGGCGGCTGCAGCACCGGCTCGCCCGCAAGGCGCTGCGCCGCCATGCCCGCCTCTTCGCCGAGCGGGGCGGCGCCTTCCGCCGGCGCTGGCGGCGTTACCGCCGGGCCTGAGCCGGCCCGCCGGGCACGGTCGGAAGCGTCATATCCCGGCTGGCATAACGCCGGGCATCGGCCTATGAAGGCGCGGCCCGTGAGGAAGAGCCGCCATGTTCGTCCGGCAGATGCATTATCTCGTCGCCCTCGCCCGCGAAAAGCACTTCGGCCGCGCGGCGCTGGCCTGCAACGTCTCGCAGCCCACCCTGTCCGCCGGCATCCGCAAGCTGGAGCAGGAGCTGGGCCTGCCCATCGTGGTGCGCGGCCATCGCTTCCTCGGCTTCACCGCGGAGGGAGAACGGGTGCTCGGCTGGGCCCGGCAGATCGCCGCGGATTACGACAGCCTGCGCCAGGAGCGGGCGGAAACCGGCGGCCCGCTGTCGGGCACGCTCCGGCTCGGCGTCATTCCCGCCACCGTGCCGGCGGCGCCGCTGCTGCTCGCCGGCTTCTGCGCCCGGCATCCCGAGGTGCGGGTGCAGATGCTCTCGCTCAGCTCCGCCGCCATCCAGCGCGGACTGGACGAGCTCGATCTCGACGCCGGCATCACCTATCTCGAGAACGAGCCGCTGAACCGGGTGCGCCGCGTTCCGCTCTACACCGAGCGCTACGTCTTCGTCACCCGCGCCGACGGCCGCCACGCGCAGCGCCGGGCGATGAGCTGGCAGGAGGCGGCGGCCGAGCCGCTCTGCCTGCTCACCCCGGACATGCAGAACCGCCGCATCCTCGACCACATCCTGCGGGAGGCGGGCCTGCAGGCCCCGGCGGTGGTGGAAACCAATTCCTTCATGGGCATCTGGGCGCTGGTGCGCGGCGGCCCGTGGTCGAGCATCGTGCCGCTGGCCTGCCTGCGCGGCCTCGGCGCCGCCTCCGATCTCGTCGGGGTGCGGCTCACCGCGCCGGACCACGACCAGCCGATCGGGCTGGTGACGACCGACCGCGACCCGCTGAGCCCGGTGGCCGGCGGGCTGCTGCGGCTGGTGCGCGGGCTCGATCTCGCCCGCACCTTCGCCCCGCTGGTCTGACGGCGGGCGCCGGCGGGCGCCGGCTCATTGCCCGCGTCTATCAATCCTTTCCCCCTTTCAATTTGTCGCCGGCGCCCGGCCGGGCCACTGTTCACGCGTCGGTTCGGGCGGCCTGAAACCCCGCCTCCAGCCCGGAAGGGGCGGAACCGGCGGGAGGACACCCGGCACGCCGCCCCGACCCCGTCGAGGCGCCCCCTGCCCGACGCTGCATGCCCCATCGCCTGCATCGACCGGCTGCAGCCGCAGCGGGAAGCCTTCCGTTCATCCATAAGAGAGGAGATGCTGAGATGGCTAAGGTTCTGTGCGTTCTGTACGACGACCCGATCGACGGCTACCCCACCACCTATGCCCGCGACGACCTGCCGAAGATCGACCACTATCCCGGCGGCCAGACCCTGCCGACGCCGAAGGCGATCGACTTCCAGCCCGGCACCATGCTCGGCTCGGTCTCCGGCGAGCTCGGCCTGCGCCGCTATCTCGAATCCAACGGCCACACCCTGGTCGTGACCTCCGACAAGGACGGCCCGGATTCTGTGTTCGAGAAGGAGCTGGTGGACGCCGACATCGTCATTTCCCAGCCGTTCTGGCCGGCCTATCTGACGCCGGAGCGCTTCGCCAAGGCGAAAAACCTGAAGCTCGCCCTCACCGCCGGCATCGGCTCCGACCATGTCGACCTTCAGTCGGCTATCGACCGCAACGTCACCGTGGCCGAGGTCACCTACTGCAACTCGATCAGCGTGGCCGAGCATGTGGTGATGATGATCCTCGGCCTCGTGCGCAACTATCTCCCCGCGCATGACTGGGCGCGCAAGGGCGGCTGGAACATCGCCGACTGCGTGAAGCACTCCTACGATCTCGAGGCGATGAGCGTCGGCACCGTCGCCGCCGGGCGCATCGGCCTCGCCGTGCTGCGCCGCCTCGCGCCCTTCGACGTGAAGCTGCACTACACCGACCGGCACCGCCTGCCGGAATCGGTGGAGAAGGAGCTGAACCTCACCTGGCACGCCACCCGCGAGGAGATGTACCCCCACTGCGACGTGATCACGCTCAACTGTCCGCTGCACCCGGAAACCGAGCACATGATCAATGACGAGACGCTGAAGCTGTTCAGGCGCGGCGCTTATATCGTCAACACCGCGCGCGGCAAGCTGTGCGACCGCGACGCCATCGCCCGGGCGCTGGAGGATGGCCGGCTCGCCGGCTATGCCGGCGACGTCTGGTTCCCGCAGCCGGCCCCCGCCGACCACCCCTGGCGCACCATGGCGTGGAACGGCATGACCCCGCACATGTCCGGCACCTCGCTCACCGCGCAGACCCGCTACGCCGCCGGCACGCGCGAAATCCTCGAATGCTTCTTCGAGGGCCGGCCGATCCGCGACGAATACCTCATCGTGCAGGGCGGCGGTCTCGCCGGGGTCGGCGCGCATTCCTATTCCAAGGGCAATGCCACCGGCGGCTCGGAAGAGGCGGCGAGGTTCCGCAAGGCGGGCTGAGTCCGCCGCCGGGACTCGCGGGCCGATCTGCCCTCGCTTCGCCGCGCCGGCATCCTCCCGGCCGGCGGCTTCGGGCCCCCTCGTCGAGGGGGCCCTTTCTTCGCCGCCGCCCGCGGCGCAATCCCCGCGCAACCCTCGCCGCCGATAGAAGGCCGCTGGAAGGGTGCAGCCATGGCGGGACGATGCGGACAGGCATGAAGAGGCGGGCGAAGGGCAGGCCGGCCACGGCGCTCCCGGCCCGCGCGCGGTGCGCCGGCCCGGCCATGGTGGCGGCGCTTCTGCTCGGCGGCCTCGCCCCCGCACAGGCCGGCAACGGCCGCGACATCGCCGCCGGGATTGCCGCGGCCGCGGCCGCCGGCGTGGTGGGCGCCGCGGTCGGCGCCGCGATCACGCCGCAGCCGGATTACGACCCCGATCTTTATCCCGCGCCACCCCCGCCGCCACCGCCCCCGGCGGCGCTCGGCCCGCAGCGGGCGCCGCGCGCCTTCTCCCCCGATCCCAGCGTCATCTGCTACCCCGCGCAGCAGGCCTGCTACGACGCCTCCGGCGCCTTCAGCGCGCGCTGGAGCTGGCGCATCTATGGCGCGGCGAATGCGGGGCCGACCCAATGATCCGCCGGGCGCTGCATGTTTTTGCCGCGCTGGCGAGCCTCGGCTTTCTCGGGGAAGACACCCCGGCGCAGCCCGCCGCCACCGTCGCCACTCCGGCCGCCGCGACTCCGGCCGCCGCCACGGCGCGGCTCAACGAGGCGTGGGAGGCCGTGCTGGCGGGGGAAGAGCCGATCCTGACGCCGAACCAGTTCGCCCAGCTCAACAATCTCGCCTACCAGTCGGCGGTGATCCGCTCCTGCCCCGGCTATGAGCTGAATACCCCGCGGTTCAGTTCCGGCCTCTCCAGCCTGATCCTCAACCAGCCGCGCGCCTTGACGGTGGAGCAGGAGGAACAGCGCAAGACCGGGGTGCTGATCGCGTTCGGCACCCGCTACGGGCTGTTCATCGCCGAGGGGCGGTCGAATCTGGCGACGTTCTGCGCCGGGGCGGCGGCCTTCCGGGCGGATCCCGACGGGGTGCCGGTGTACTGGAACTGAGGCCGCGCCCGGCAGGCCGGCAGCGGGCGCGAGGACGCCGTCGGCACGGCGGTGGGAGCGGGCGGCCGCAGGAGGGCAAGCCGAGCGAGGGCCGCGCGCGGCACGATCGTCGCGCCGGGCGGCCTTAAGGGCGCCGGGGCGCGTGTGGGGGTGGCGGCAGCGGCGGCGGGCCGGGCCAAATCGGCTTTGACGCGTAGCCGCGCGATTGGTATCGCGATATGCGGAGCCAACGGGTTCCCTAGCGGTATCGACAGCCAAGGATGCCCATCATGACACGTCTTTCCCTACTCGCCGGCCTCGCCGGCGCCCTGCTGCTGAGCGGCGCAGCCCAGGCGGGCGACACGTTCAGCATCATTCAGGACAGGCCGAAAATCACCCATATCGATCTCGGCGAGAAAGGCCCCTCGCATGGCGACATGATGGCTTATGAGGCCTCCTTCACCACGGCCGACGGCACGAAGGGCACGATGGACGGGCTGGTCACCACGGTCGACGTGCCGGACGGGGCCGGCGACACGTTCTTCGACCGCCTCGCCGACATCGTGCTGGATTTCGGCAAGGGCGATACGCTCGTCATCGCCGGCCACACGGTCTTTACGGTGGGCGACGGCGAGATCGTGGCGGACGCGCCGCAGGTGCGCGCCATTGTCGGCGGCACCGGCCGCTTCATCGGCAAGCGCGGACAGATAACCACCACCCGCCGCGAAGCTGGCCATTACGAGCACAAGATCGAGCTGGTGGACTGAGGGCCTTCGGCGACATCCGTCAAGGCCGGCTGGCCGGCGGGGAAACCGCCACGACCGGTGGCGAGGGCAACGCTGTCCGGTTCGCCAGGGAACGGGTTGAAGGTCGAGAACGGCTCCGGCGCCGTCGCCACCGCCCGCCGCTTCGAAACGAACACGCGGATCTCGCTGGCCGGACAGCAAAAACCCCCGCGGGGATTACCCGCGGGGGTTTTTGTTGGTTTGTGGAGAAGCGTGATGCTGTCTTTTGCAGGCCTGGCAGCGACCTACTCTCCCAGGTCTTGAGACATAG
>NZ_JAHBGE010000003.1:0-2828 GCF_018390635.1 Ancylobacter lacus
GGATGATCGGTGCGGTGAGGTGGAGGATGAGGCCGATCACTCCCGCCGATCCCGACACCGGCGCATGCTCCCCCCTCCCTCGCCCGGCAGGACATGGCGCCCTTTGCGGCGGCACGCCCCCCGTCCCGCCCCCGGCCGACGACGAAGCCGGCACGGGGAAGCCGCCGGGCCGGGTGCCGTCACGCCCGGAAGCCATCGAGCCGGGAGCCGTGGGATCTGGCCGCCGGGGCGTGAGGCTGGGGGCTGGGGGCTGGAAACGCGTCGGCCCGGGGAGTGGTGGCTCCCCGGGCCGGGTGGTGCATGGGCCGGCAAGCGGGCGGTGGCCGCCAGCGGCGCGGTCGTGCCGGCGGCGGCGCGGTCGTGCCGGCGACCTCGCTTCGCGCCCGCGGCGCGGCGGTCGTGGTGGGCGGCGGCCTTCCCGGGGCGGGGTGGTGCCTTCGGCCCCTTCCGCGTCCCGTCCCGCGCCGCCCCTTCCGCGTCCCGTCCCGCGCCGCCCCTTCCGCGTCCCGTCCGGCCTCGTCCCTCCGGGACCCCGGCGCCGCCCTCCGGGAGGGGGGTGGCACGCCCTCCCCCGCCCTTCCCGGCGGCGGCCGGTCCGGGTCAGAGGTTCTTGACGATGTCCTCGACCATCTTCTTGGCGTCGGCGAACAGCATCATGGTGTTGTCGCGGAAGAATAGCTCGTTCTCCACCCCGGCATAGCCCGCCGCCATGCCGCGCTTGATGAACAGCACCGTCTTCGCCTTCTCCACGTCCAGGATCGGCATGCCGTAGATCGCCGAGCTCGGGTCGGTCTTCGCCGCCGGGTTGGTCACGTCGTTCGCCCCGATCACGAAGGCCACGTCCGCCTGCGCGAATTCCGAGTTGATGTCCTCAAGCTCGAACACCTCGTCATAGGGCACGTTCGCTTCCGCCAGCAGCACGTTCATGTGCCCGGGCATCCGCCCCGCCACCGGGTGGATGGCGTAGGACACCTCCACCCCTTCCGCCTTCAGCCGGTCCGCCATCTCCCGCAGCGCGTGCTGCGCCTGCGCCACCGCCATGCCGTAGCCCGGCACGATGATCACCTTCGCCGCGTTCTTCATGATGAACGCCGCGTCCTCCGCCGAGCCCTGCTTCACCGGGCGGGTCTCCACCGCCCCCGCCGGGCCCGCCGCCGCGTCGCCGCCGAACCCGCCCAGGATCACCGACACGAAGCTGCGGTTCATCCCCTTGCACATGATGTAGCTCAGGATCGCGCCCGACGAGCCCACCAGCGCCCCGGTGATGATCAGCGCGGTGTTGCCCAGCGTGAAGCCGATCCCCGCCGCCGCCCAGCCGGAATAGCTGTTCAGCATCGACACCACCACCGGCATGTCCGCCCCGCCGATCGGCACGATGATCAGCCCGCCGAACACCAGGCTGGCGATCACGATCAGCCAGAACACCGTGTGGCTCTCGGTCAGCGTCAGCACCACGATCAGCACCACGATCAGCGCCGCCAGCGCCGCGTTGATCACGTGGCGCCCCGGCAGCAGGATCGGCTTGCCCGACATGTTGCCGTTCAGCTTGGCGAAGGCGATCACCGAGCCGGTGAAGGTGATCGCGCCGATCGCCACGCCGAGACTCATCTCCACCAGCGCCTGGCCGTGGATCGACCCCGCCGCGCCGATGCCGAACGCCTCCGGCGCGTACAGCGCCGCCGCCGCCACCATCACCGCCGACAGGCCCACCAGCGAGTGGAACGCCGCCACAAGCTGCGGCATCTGCGTCATCGCGATCTTGCGCGCGATCACCGCGCCGCCGCCGCCGCCGAGCGCGAGCCCGCCCAGCACCAGCGCCCAGCCCCCCGCCCCGTGCGGCGGGCTCGCCCCCAGCGTCGTCACGATGGCGATGGCCATGCCCGCCATGCCGAACATGTTGCCCTGGCGCGAGGTCACCGGGCTCGACAGCCCGCGCAGCGCCAGAATGAAGAGCACCCCGGAGACGAGGTACAGGACGGCCACGAGATTGGCGTTCATCGGCCCGTCCTCACTTCTTCTTCTGGTACATGGCCAGCATCCGGCTCGTCACCAGGAAGCCGCCGAAGATGTTCACGCTCGCCAGCACAAGCCCGACAAAGCCGAAGCCCCGCGCCCAGCCGGTCCCCGGCGCCGCCAGGTCCACCCCCACCGCCAGCAGCGCTCCCACCACGATCACCGAGGAGATCGCGTTGGTCACGCTCATCAGCGGGGTGTGCAGCGCCGGCGTCACCGACCACACCACGTAGTAGCCCACGAAAACCGCCAGCACGAAAATCGCGAGCCGGAACACGAAGGGGTCGATCGCCCCCCCGCTCAGCCCGTGCGCCGCCGCCCCCACCGCCGCCGACGCCGCGTCGGCATAGGCCGCCGCCGCCTCGGCCGCCTGCCGCGCCACCTCGGCCGCGGCCCGCGCGCCTTCCGCCGCCTCGGCCGGCGTCGCCCCGACTGGAGTTGCCATCTCTCTTCCCCTTAAGGTTCCCGGCGCCGCGGACCTGCTGGCCGCCCGCGCCCCGCATCCCCTGCGGATCGTCTGTCGCGTGGGGCCCGCCGCGAACGGCGGCAGGCCCGGTCGATAATCGCCCGCGCGGACGCGCGGGCAAGGTCGAAGATCACCCGCGCGGACGCGCGGGCCGGTCGATAATCGCCCGCGCTCGCGCGCGGGCCCGGTCGATAATCCCGCGCGGACGCGCGGAAAGGCCCGTTAGAGCTCGCCCGCGCTCGCGCGCGGGCCGGTCGAAGCTCGGCACAGCCGCCGGACGCCCTCCCCCTCACGGGTGCCGGCCTCCCCGCGGGGACGCCGGATGGCCAGGGAAGGCAGCGGCCGCGCC
>NZ_JAHBGE010000003.1:2925-3994 GCF_018390635.1 Ancylobacter lacus
CGCCTCAGGCCGCCGAGGCTTCCTTCGCCGCGAAGGACGGGTGCACCACCGCCCCCTCCTTCGTCAGCAGCGTCGCCTTCACCAGCTCGTCGTCCCACTTCACCGCCAGCGCCCCCGCCTTCTTGTCGATCAGCGTCTCCAGGAAGGCGTAGAGGTTCTTCGCGTAAAGCTGCGAGGCCGTCGCCGCCAGCCGGCCCGGCACGTTGAGATGGCCGACGATCTTCACCCCGCCCGCCGTCTCCACAACCTCGCCCGCCGCCGCGCCCTCGACATTGCCGCCCCGCTCCACCGCGAGGTCGACGATCACCGAGCCCGGCTTCATCGACGCCACCATCGCCGCCGTCACCAGCCGCGGCGCCGCCCGCCCGGGGATCAGCGCCGTCGTGATCACGATGTCCTGCTTGGCGATGTGGCTCGCCACCAGCGCCGCCTGCTTGGCCTGGTACTCCGCCGACATCGGCTTGGCGTAGCCCGCCGCCGTCTCCGCCTGCTTGAACTCCTCGTCCTCGACCGCGATGAACTTCGCCCCGAGGCTCTCGACCTGCTCCTTCGCCGCCGGACGCACGTCGGTCGCCGACACCACCGCGCCGAGCCGCCGCGCCGTCGCCACCGCCTGCAGCCCGGCAACCCCGGCCCCCATCACGAAGACCCGCGCCGCCGGCACCGTGCCCGCCGCCGTCATCATCATCGGGAAGGCCCGCCCGAACTCCGCCGAGGCGTCGATCACCGCGCGGTAGCCGGCAAGGTTGGCCTGGCTCGACAGCACGTCCATCACCTGCGCCCGGGTGATGCGCGGCATCAGCTCCATCGCGAACAGGCTCGCCCCGGTCCCGGCGATCGCCGCAAGCGCCGCCTCGTGGCCGAACGGGTCGGCGATCGCGATCACCAGCACCCCGGGCGTGGCCCCCGCCAGCGCCGCCGCCTCCGGACGCCGCACCGCCAGCACGATGTCCGAACCCGCCAGCGCCGCCGCGTTGTCCGCGACGATCTCCGCACCCGCCGCCGCGTACTCCCCGTCCGTGATCCCGGACCGAAGCCCCGCGCCCGACGCCACCGCGACCGAAGCCCC
>NZ_JAHBGE010000029.1 GCF_018390635.1 Ancylobacter lacus
TGGGCCTATCCCACCAAGCCCACCCTCAGTAACGTGGCCTGAGGACGACGCTTACTCTATTTCGAGCCGGAGCTGTTGAAGAAGGTCGAGGCGCTAGCGCTGCGCCGCAACGTCTCCAAATCGGCTGTGATCGAGGCGGCCGTCGCGTCCTTTCTGTCGGCCGATGCCTCGGAGCGGTTGGAGGCGGTGTTCGCGCGGCGCATGGACAAGCTCGGCCGAAAGGTCGATGGGATGGACGAGGATCTTGCCATCCTCGGCGAAACGCTCTCGCTGTTCATCCGCTTCTGGCTGACCGTGACCCCGCCGCTGCCCGACAGTGCCCAGGCGTCGGCGCGCGCCAAGGGCGCGGAGCGGTTCGACGGATTCCTGCAATCGCTCGGGCGAAGGCTTGCGACAGGCGATCGGTTTCTGAAGGAACTGTCGCGGGACGTGGATGTGCGGCGCGATGGGAGGGCGGAACCAACTGCCGACAATCCATGACAATGATTGCGATCCAAGGGGAGCGACAGAAGGCATTTTCTCTATAGGTCAGCCAGCCGTGTCCGCTCCGAACCAGAAATCCAGTTCGCGCAGGCGACGCTTGTCGTAGGATTTCGTGGCATCGACGATCTGCCATTTGTCGTCATCGGCGAGGCCGGTCCAACGAGGCTTGCCGTCCTCTTTCTGAACGGATTGCCGCCAGCGATACTGCGCATGGATTTCCATGATCTTGCCGGCATATTGGCTGGCCAACCCACCGTTACCTTCGATGACAAGAAGATTTTCGTCATTAACGCCGCTCGCCTTCGGCCCCATGTTGTGCGAGCCGGTCATCACTACCGGTTTGTCGCCATAGGGGTCGATCACGATGACCTTGCTATGGACCATGGCGAAGGTCTGGGGAAGCCGAACCATCTCTTTCTTCCAGTATTTGAGCGGGCCGGGAATCGCCGCAGGCAGGAGCACATCGGCGTTTGCATCGATACGATCGCCGCGATTGAACAGCACGACCGGGTTCTTCTCCGTGCCGGGGTTCTGGTTGACCACGCCCTGGATGTAGAGGTCGGGTTTGAAGTTCGGGCTTCCCGGCGATGCCAGCTCGATGATGTCGTTGAGCAGCGTGCCGCGCGGCCCAGGATTGAACATCAGGAACAGGATGCCGTGCTGGGCCGCCGCGATCAGCGCACCGGCCTGGTCGAGATCGGCGCCGCCGCGCATGGGCGTGAACCAGAGTGTCGTGCCTTTGGGCTTGGCGCTCTTTCGTGGTGTACCGTTGCTTTCGTATAGCGTGTCCGGTGTGGCGTCGCCGGCGTCCGCCAACGCTTTCCACTGATCGAGGTAGAACTGCGCCAGCGAGGAATTTTCGATCAACACCGCGTTGTTCGCCTGGGTGCATAGACCTGTCTTGGTCCAGTTGGTGCTGCCAGTCCATACGGCTTGCGGCTTCTTGTCGGCGTCGCAGATCACCAGAAACTTGTTGTGCGCGAGCGCGCGGGGCGCGGTCATGCGGTTGCGCACGTCGCAGCCGCTGAGTGCGGTGCGTGCGTCGTCATTCTCGTCCTCGCCCTTCTTTTTCACCGCGCCATTGCCGAGCACGATATGGGCGCGCTTCTTGAGCGCTTTGAGCAATGGGATCAGTTCGGGATCGTCCAGCTCGAACAGAGCGGCATAGACGTGTGCCTTGGCTGCGGCCGCGTCTGTCAGCAGCGCGATGAGCTTGTCGCGGATCGGACCGGCGAGAAAGCCGCGAATACGGCTCTTAGGATCGGCGATCTCCTTTCTCAATGCCGTCGATGGGTTCTCGTTAGGCAGCAGTCGTGTCAGCCACTGGCTGGCCACGATGCCGCGATTGAAGAAGCAACTCGCCCGCCCATCGGTTTCAGCACCGATCGCCACAGGCTTGCTCCAGTCCGAGCCTTGATCGACGGCTTCCTGCATCGCCGCTTCGGGGCCGAGCATCGGCACGACGCGATAGGCGACCTCATCACCCGGACTGACTGCGAAGTCCGACCAGAGATACTTTTGGATTGGCCATTCCGTCGTCGGCTTGCGCGTGCCTTCCGGCACGTCCGGGCCGTCTGCAAAGCCCACCCAGCTTGCAACGATTTCCTCGACGAACCCGTCGGCATCTGCGACGCCGGTCGCATTCGGGCTGGGCGCGCTGCCTGCGGCGCGTCTGACCTTGCGTCGCAGCGCGAACCCCCGGCAATCGTTGATGAAGGGCACGCGCCAAGCCAGGAAGGCGCTGTCAACGCCCGGATGCACGATCAGTTCGATAGCCACTGTCCGCCCCCTTTTTAAAAAGAGTCTCCAGTATATCTTGCGAGTGCTTCAGAATTAAATCATCGACGGTCGAATCGGAAGCTGCATCGTAATCTCGGCACAGCACGCGGAATACAACACACTCCGCCGATTGCCGCCTTTTCTTCGCTATGGCCGTACGCAGATAGATACTTGTTGAATCGGCCCAACTTACGGCTCTTTTAATCATCCCCGTCCAGGGAGCGTCTGTGTCGTCCCCGGCAAGATCGGGGATCAGATGGCGGTATCGTACCAGAATTCGGAGAGCACGGCGCGCGGCGCGCGGATGCTGCGGACCGCGCTCGGTCCCGCCATTGCCCGGTTTCTGGAAGACCCGGCGATCGTCGAGGTGATGCTGAACCCGGATGGTCGCATCTGGATCGACCGGCTGTCGGAAGGATTGTCCGATACAGGTGAGCGAATGGCACCCGCCGATGGCGAGCGCATCGTGCGCTTGGTCGCTCATCATGTCGGTGCCGAGGTCCATTCCGGATGCCCTCGCGTTTCCGCCGAACTGCCGGAGACTGGCGAGCGGTTCGAGGGATTGCTGCCGCCGGTGGTCGCAGCACCTGCCTTCGCCATCCGCAAACCCGCCGTCGCAGTGTTCACGCTCGACGATTACGTCGCAGCCGGCATCATGACGGCGGGACAGGCCGAGGCACTGCGTTTGGCCGTGGCATCGCGCGCCAACATTCTCGTCGCCGGCGGCACCTCGACCGGCAAGACGACGCTGACAAACGCGCTGCTGGCCGAAGTGGCAAAGACCACTGACCGCGTCGTCATCATCGAGGATACGCGCGAACTGCAATGCGCCGCGCCCAATCTTGTCGCCATGCGCACAAAGGATGGCGTCGCTTCGTTGTCCGATCTCGTTCGCTCCAGCTTGCGCCTGCGCCCCGATCGCATCCCGGTTGGCGAGGTGCGCGGCCCGGAAGCGCTCGATCTCCTCAAGGCGTGGGGCACGGGACACCCCGGCGGCGTCGGCACCATCCATGCCGGCAGCGCCATCGGGAGCCTGCGCCGTCTGGAGCAGCTCATCCAGGAAGCCGTCGTCACCGTACCGCGCGCCCTGATCGCCGAGACCATCGATCTCGTCGCCGTGCTCGCCGGGCGCGGATTGCAGCGTCGCCTCGTCGAACTCGCCCGCGTCGAGGGCCTTGGCCCGGATGGCGACTACCGCGTCATGCCGGCCGCGAATGGCGTCGCCGATTTACCCACCCGTCTCAATCCCATCCCCACAGGAGATCACCCATGATCCGTTCCCTTCATCAGGTCCGCCGCCATCTGACCCTGGCGGCATCCATCGCCGTCATCAGCGTGATCATGGTGCCCGCCGCTCGTGCCTCCGGCTCGTCCATGCCCTGGGAGACTCCGCTGCAATCGATTCTGGAATCGATCGAAGGCCCCGTCGCCAAGATCATCGCGGTGATCGTCATCATTTCGACGGGCCTGGCGCTGGCCTTCGGTGACTCCTCCGGCGGCTTTCGCCGGCTGATCCAGATTGTCTTCGGCCTCTCCATCGCCTTCGCGGCCAGCTCGTTCTTCCTGTCGTTCTTCTCGTTCAGCGGCGGAGCGCTGGTCTGATGTCTGGCCGGGTTGATCCGTCCCGCGAGGTGCCGGGAATGTCGGTGCCGGTTCACCGGGCGCTGACCGAGCACATCCTGCTCGGCGGCGCACCGCGTGGCCTCGCCATCCTCAACGGCACACTCGCGGCGGCGCTCGGCCTGGGCTTGCGCCTTTGGCTGGTCGGTCTCGCGATCTGGGCGGTCGGTCATCTTGCTGCGGTGTGGGCGGCCAAACGCGATCCGATGTTCGTCGATGTGGTGCGCCGACATCTGCGCATCCCGGCTTTTCTTGGCGTCTGAGGGGGCCGATCTCATGATGAACCTCACCGAGTATCGCAACCGCAACACGCGTCTCGCCGATTTCCTGCCCTGGGCCGCGCTGGTCGGCTCCGGCGTCGTCCTCAACAAGGATGGCAGCTTCCAGCGCACCGCGCGGTTTCGTGGTCCCGATCTCGATTCGGCAGTGCCGGCCGAGCTGGTCGCCGTCGCAGGTCGCCTCAACAATGCGTTGCGCCGCCTGGGATCGGGTTGGGCGATCTTCGTCGAAGCCATGCGTCTGTCGGCGCAGCGTTATCCCGAAAGCCTGTTTCCCGATGCCGCCTCGGCGCTGGTCGATGCCGAACGCAAAGCGGATTTCGAGGAAGCGGGTGCACACTACGAATCCAGCTACTTCATGACCTTCGCCTTTCTGCCACCCGCAGAGGATGCCGCGCGCGCCGAAGGCTGGCTCTATGAGGGGCGCGATCGATCCGGCGTCGATGTCCACGAGGCTCTGCGCGGCTTCGTCGATCGCACCGACCGTATCCTGGCGCTGCTCGACGGTTTCATGCCCGAATGTCTCTGGCTCGATGACGGGGAGACGCTGACCTATCTCCATGCCTGCGCCTCGACCAAACGCCACCGCATCCGTGTGCCCGAGACGCCGATGTATCTCGACGCGCTCGTCGCCGATCAGCCGCTGACCGGTGGCCTCGAACCCCGTCTCGGTGATCAGCATCTGCGTGTGCTGACCATTACCGGGTTTCCGACCATGACGACGCCGGGGATCCTGGACGAGCTGAACCGGCTGGCCTTTCCCTATCGGTGGTCCACCCGCGCCATCCTGCTTGACAAGACAGATGCAACGAAGCTGCTGACGAAGATCCGTCGGCAATGGTTCGCCAAGCGCAAATCGATCGCCGCCATCCTCAAAGAGGTGATGACCAACGAGGCCTCGGTTCTGGTCGATACCGATGCCGCCAACAAGGCGGCCGATGCCGATCTGGCCTTGCAGGAACTCGGCGCCGACTATGCCGGCATGGCCTATGTCACCGCGACGGTGACGGTGTGGGACGATGACCCACGCATCGCAGCAGAAAAGCTGCGTCTCGTCGAGAAGGTCATCCAGGGTCGCGATTTCACCGCGATGCCAGAGACGATCAACGCGGTAGACGCCTGGCTCGGCTCGCTGCCCGGCCATGTCTACGCCAATGTCCGCCAACCGCCGATTTCCACGCTCAATCTCGCCCATATGATCCCGTTGTCGGCGGTCTGGGCCGGCGAGGTGCGCGACACCCATTTTGCAGCGCCGCCACTGCTCTATGGCAAGACCGAGGGCTCGACACCGTTCCGGTTTTCCCTGCACGTCGGCGATGTCGGCCATACGCTCGTCGTCGGCCCAACCGGTGCCGGCAAGTCGGTTCTGCTGGCGCTGATGGCGCTTCAGTTCCGACGTTATGCCTGCGCCCAGGTCTTTGCCTTCGATTTTGGCGGCTCGATCCGCGCCGCGGCGCTCGCCATGGGCGGCGACTGGCACGATCTCGGCGGCGGTCTGTCGGATGGAGCGGAAGATAGCGTTAGTCTCCAGCCGCTCGCCCGTATCCATGACGTGCCCGAGCGCGCCTGGTCGGCCGACTGGATTGTCGCGATTCTGACCCGCGAAGGCGTTGCCATCACCCCGGAGGTCAAGGAATACATCTGGACAGCGCTCACCTCGTTGGCGTCCGCACCCTTGGTCGAACGCACCATCACCGGCCTCTGCGTCCTCTTGCAGTCCAACGACCTCAAGCAGGCGCTGCGGCCTTACTGCGTCGGCGGCGCGCACGGTCGACTCCTTGACGCGGAAGCAGAACATCTCGGCTCCGCATCGGTCCAGGCGTTCGAGACCGAGGGGCTGATCGGCACCGAAGCGGCTCCCGCCGTTCTCGCCTATCTGTTCCACCGCATCGAGGATCGGCTCGACGGATCGCCGACCCTCATCATCATCGACGAAGGCTGGCTGGCGCTCGACGACGAGGGGTTTGCCGGCCAGCTTCGCGAATGGCTGAAGACGCTCAGGAAGAAGAACGCCTCCGTCATCTTCGCCACCCAGTCGCTCAGCGACATCGATGGCAGCGCAATCGCGCCGGCCATCATCGAGAGCTGCCCGACCCGGTTGTTGCTCCCCAACGAACGGGCGATCGAGCCGCAGATCACCGCCATCTATCGCCGTTTCGGTCTCAACGATCGCCAGATCGAGATCCTCGCCCGTGCCGTCCCGAAACGCGACTACTACTGCCAGTCGCGGCGTGGCAACCGGCTGTTCGAGCTGGGCCTCAGCGACGTGGCGCTGGCGCTCTGCGCCGCCTCGTCGAAGACCGATCAGACCGCCATTGCGGCGGTCGTCGCCGAGCACGGCCGGGCCGGCTTTCTGGGTCCGTGGTTGCGCCATCGCGGTCTCGCCTGGGCCACCGACCTCATTCCCAACCTCACCACAGTGGAGACCTTGCCATGACGCTTCGTCGTTGCCGTCGCCGTTCGTTCGGCGGCTTGTTTGCCGCATCCATCCTGTCCGTTCCCCTTGCGACATCGCCCCTGATCGTCGCACCGGCGCACGCCATCATCGTCTTCGACCCGACCAACTATGTGCAGAATGTCCTCCAGGCGGCGCGTGCGCTGGAGCAGATCACCAACCAGATCACCTCGCTCCAGAACGAAGCGCAGATGCTGATCAACCAGGCCCGCAATCTCGCGAACCTGCCGTACTCCTCGCTTCAACAGCTCCAGCAGTCGATCGCCAGGACGCAGGCGCTCCTCGCCCAGGCGCAGAACATCGCCTATGACGTCCAGAAGATCGATCAGGCGTTCAACACGACCTACGGCACGGCCTCGACCTCGACGAGCAGCGCCACGCTGATCGCCAATGCCAAAACCCGGTGGCAGAACTCGATCGCCGGCTTGCAGGACGCCATGCGCGTGCAGGCCACCGTCGTCGGCAATCTCGACACCAACCGCAGTCAGATGTCGGCGCTGGTGGGGGAGAGCCAGGCGGCGACCGGCGCGCTTCAGGCGACGCAGGCAGGCAACCAACTTCTCGCCCTTCAGGCCCAGCAACTCGCCGACCTCACCGCCGTCCTCGCCGCCAATGGCCGCGCGCAGGCACTCACCGACGCCGAACACGCCGCCGCCGCCGATCAGGGCCGCGAGCAGCGCCGCCGGTTTCTCACGCCGGGCACCGGCTATCAGGCCGGTTCGGCCAAGATGTTCTACGGCAATTGAGCGAGGGGACACGCGCCATGGACGGCAAGATGCTCGCCCGGATCGCCGCCGTCGTCTTCGTCGGCACCGCCGTCACCGCGACGGTGATCGAGCTGACCCGCAAGGATGCGCCACCGGCCTATCACGGCCCGGGCCTTGCGGCCACGACCCCGTCCGATCCACTGCGCACTGAACTCAGGCGCTGCCAACGCATCGGGGAAGCCGGGCGTAGCGATCCGGCCTGCCTCAACGCCTGGGCCGAAAGCCGTCTTCGCTTCCTCGGCCAAGCCGCCAATGAGACGCCGGCGCCCGGCGCGCCGTCGGCACCGAACGTGGGGGCGACCAAAGAGCCCACCACCGAGCCCTCGGATGGGCCAAACACCGTTGAGGCGCGCTGATCATGGGGGACACCGGGGTCATCGATCATTTCCTGGAGGTCTTCACTCGCTACATCGACAGCGGTTTCGGGCTGCTGTCGGGCGAGGTCGCCTTCATCGCCACGACGCTGATCGTCATCGACGTGACGCTGGCGGCACTCTTCTGGTCGTGGGGCGCGGACGACGACATCATCGCCCGCCTCGTCAAGAAGACCCTGTTCGTCGGTGTCTTCGCCTACATCATCGGCAACTGGAACACGCTCGCCCGCATCGTCTTCGAAAGTTTCGCCGGCCTCGGGCTGAAGGCGTCGGGGACCGGCTTCACCACCACCGATCTGTTGCGTCCCGGCAAGGTGGCGCAGACCGGCTTCGATGCGGCGCGGCCGCTGATCGAATCGATCTCCGACCTGATGGGCTTCGTCGCCTTCTTCGAGAATTTCATTCAGATCGCCTGCCTGCTGTTCGCCTGGGCCCTGGTGATGCTCGCCTTCTTCATCCTCGCCATCCAGCTCTTCGTGACGCTCATCGAGTTCAAGCTGACGACGCTCGCCGGCTTCGTGCTGATCCCCTTCGGCCTGTTCGGCAAATCCGCCTTCATGGCCGAACGGGTGCTCGGCAACATCATCTCGTCGGGCATCAAGGTGCTGGTGCTCGCCGTCATCATCGGCATCGGCTCGACGCTGTTTTCCGAATTCACCGCAGGCTTTGGCGGCGAGACCCCGACCATCGACCAGGCCATGGCGATCGTGCTGGCGGCCCTGTCGCTGCTCGGCCTCGGCATCTTCGGTCCCGGCATCGCCAGCGGCCTCGTCTCCGGTGGTCCGCAACTGGGTGCCGGTGCCGCCATCGGCACAGGTCTTGCCGCCGGCGGGATGGTCGCGGCCGGAGGGGCTGCGATCGGCGCGGTCGCTTCCGGTGGTGCCGCTCTCGCCGGAGGGGTCGCCGCTGCCGCCCGAGGTGGTGCGACGCTCGCGGGCGGGGCCACCGCCGCCTATCGCGCCGGCGGCGCTTCGGGTATCGCCAGCACCGGCGCATCCAAAGTGGGTGCCGCCATCGCCAGCCCGTTCAAGCGCGCCGCCGCGTCGATGAAGGATGGTTTTCAGGCCGGGGAGCGGGCCGTCACCGGCGAAGCCGCACCGGACAATGCCGCCGACGCTTCGTCGGCCTCCGCATCTTCTGCCGACAGCAGCGGTCCGCCCGCATGGGCCAAGCGCATGAAGCGCGGCCAACAAGCCTCCCACGGCATCCAGGCCGCCGCCCATGCCGTCAAATCCGGCGACAGCCACGGCGGCGGCTCTTCCGTCAACCTCTCCGAAAGCGACCGCTGATGTTCAAACGACCCGCCACCCACTACGGCAAGACGCCCGAGCCCGAGACACCCTATCAACGCGCCGCCCAAGCCTGGGACGAGCGCATCGGTTCGGCCCGTGTGCAGGCGAAGAACTGGCGCCTGATGGCCTTCGGATCGCTTGCCCTGTCGGCCGGATTGGCCGCCGCACTCGTCTGGCAATCCGCCTCCGGCTCGATCGTGCCCTGGGTGGTGCAGGTCGACAAGCTCGGGGCGACACAGGCGGTCGCGCCCGCCACCGCCGACTACCAGCCGACCGATCCCCAGACCGCCTGGCAGCTCGCCCGTTTCATCGAGCAGGTCCGCTCGATCCCCGCCGATCCGATCATCGTCCGGCAGAACTGGCTGCGCGCCTATGACTTCACGACGACCAGCGGAGCCCTGGCGCTCGGCGACTATGCCCGCGCCAACGATCCCTTCGCCAAGGTCGGCAAGATCCAGATCGCGGTCGACGTCTCCAGCGTCATCCGCGCCTCGCCGTCGAGCTTTCGCGTCGCATGGACCGAGCGCCGCTATCAGGACGGTTCGCTCGCCGATACCGCCCGCTGGACCGCTATCCTCACCATCGCCGTGCAGCCGCCGCGCGAGCCGGAAAAGCTCCGCGCCAATCCGCTCGGCATCTACGTCAACGCCATCAACTGGTCGAAGGAGCTTGGACAATGATCCGGCCGTCTCGTCTGACCGCCGGACATCCGGCGAACCGTATTCACGCCATGCCGCCAATGTGCGGAACCGGAAAGGCGGCTCGTCGTAAAGCCGCGTTCGCAGCTTTGCTGCTTTGCACGTCGGCGCTCGCCGGCTGCGCCACCGCGCAGAAGCCGCCCGAGATCTCCTATGACGATGTCGCGCCCGCTGTGCAGACGGTCGATCCGCCCGCGCCTGTCCGGGTGGTGGAACTGCCCAAGGTGCTGCCTCTGCCCGGTCAGTTGAAACCTGTGGGCAAGGACGGAAAGCCGATGCCGGAACTGGCGGACCCGGCGGCGCGTGTCAACGAGGCCAATGCCAGTGCCCGGATGCAGCCGGTCAGGAACGGCTTCATCAACGCCATCCAGATCTATCCCTTCGTCGATGGTGCGCTCTATCAAGTCTATACCGCGCCCGGGCAGATCACCGACATCGCCCTGCAGCCCGGCGAAACGCTGGTGGGTTCCGGTCCCGTTGCCGCCGGCGACACCGTGCGCTGGATCATCGGCGACACCGAAAGCGGCACGGGCGCAACGAAGCAGGTGCATATCCTCGTCAAGCCGACCCGGCCGGAGTTGATGTCCAATCTTGTGATCAACACCAATGCCCGTACCTATCACATGGAGCTGCGCTCGACCGAGAAGACCTACATGGCCTCGGTCTCCTGGCAATATCCGCAGGATCAGCTCATCGCGCTGCGCCGGCAGAACAGCCAGGCGGAAGCCGTTCAACCGGTGGCGACCGGCGTCAACCTCGCCAGTGTCAACTTCCGCTACGAGGTCACCGGCGATCCGGCACCATGGCGTCCCTTGCGCGCCTTCGACGACGGCAAACAGGTGTTCATCGAATTCCCGAAGGGGATTTCCCAGGGCGAGATGCCGCCGCTGTTCGTCGTCGGCCCCGAGGGCGACACCTCCGAACTGGTGAACTACCGGGTGCGCGGCAACTACATGATCGTCGATCGGCTGTTCGCCGCCGCCGAACTGCGCTTCGGGTCGGACAAGAACCAGAAGCGCGTGCGCGTCACTCGCACCGACGGAAGGCCGGCGTCATGAGCGCGATCGATCCGGGAACAAGAGCCGGTCGGGAGCCGGACGACAGCGACCGGCCGCTCACCGGAGAGCCGGCCACGCCGATGCGCCTTCGAGCTGAACCGCCGCGCGTCACCCGCCTGTCGCGCAAAGTGCTCGCCGGTCTCGGCGTGGTCGCCGGCCTCGGGATCGGCGGGGCGCTGATCTATGCGCTCCAGACCCGGGACGGTGGCAAGGGGCAGGAGCTTTATTCGACCGACAACCGCACGACGCCGGACGGCCTCAACAACCTGCCGAAGGATTATGCGGGCGTGCCGAAGCTCGGAGCCCCGTTGCCCGGCGATCTCGGCCGTCCCATCGTCAGCGCCCAGAACCGCGGCCAGCCGGTGCCGACGCCCACGATCGCCACGCCCAATTCCGGACTGACCCAGGAGGAGCAGCGCCGCCTTCAGGAAACCGAAGCCGCCCGTACCGCCCGGCTGTTCGCCGCGACCGAGACCCGCAATGTCTCCGCGCAGGCACCGGCACCCACCACGACCGCGAAACCGCAGACCCAGCCCGATCTCGCCAGCCTCGGTCTTAGTCCCCAACCGGCGACACCCACCGCCCAGGATCGCCAACTCTCCTTCCTCAACCAGACGCCGGATAAACGCACCGTCGCGCCTGATCGCGTTGCCGCACCAGCGTCGGTGAATGTGGTCCAGGCCGGCGCGGTCATCGCGGCCGCGCTGATCACCGGCATCCGCTCCGATCTGCCCGGCCAGATCACCGCCCAGGTCACCGAAAACATCTACGACAGCCCGACGGGAAAGATCCTGCTGATCCCGCAGGGCACGCGGCTGATCGGCCAGTACGACAATGGCGTCGGCTTCGGTCAGCGCCGCGTGCTGCTGGTCTGGAACCGCCTCATCATGCCGAACGGCCGCTCCATCGTGCTGGAGCGCCAGCCGGGCGCCGATGCCGAAGGTTATGCGGGCCTTGAGGATGGTGTCGATTATCACTGGGGCGAACTGTTCAAGGCGGCGGCGCTGTCCACCTTGCTCAGCATAGGTGCCAACACCGGATCGTCGAGCAATGAGAGCGGTCTCGTCAGCGCCATCCGCGACGGCGCCTCCGACAGCATCGGCCAGACCGGCCGGCAGATCGTCCAGCGCCAGCTCAACATCGCCCCGACGCTCACCATCCGGCCGGGTTTCCCGGTCAGGGTCATTGTGACAAGGGACTTGGTCCTCGAACCCTACGGAGCCACGCCATGACCAAGCTGAAACTCGGACCCATCGCCGACGACAAGCCGGTGAAGGTCACGGTGGATCTCCCGGCAAGCCTGCACCGGGATCTGGTCGAATATGGGCGGCTGCTTGCCGAATCCGGCCATTCACCCATCGAGCCGGCGAGACTGATCGTGCCCATGTTGGAGCGTTTCATTGGAACGGATCGGGGCTTCACAAAGGCGAGTCGGGGGCTTCGTGATGGAAAATAGCGCCCCTAAACAGCGACCTGTAGCGAATGTCGGTATCGGTAGCTGCGAGCCCCCGCAACCATCTCAAATTGCGATACCAGATCGCGCACATCAGCCGCCCCAACCGGGCGGCTTTTTTGCGTTCGCAAGTCCTGATGGTTGCGCCCTCCCGCAACCACCTCAACTTGCGAACCGGCCAAGTTCTGGCCGACGCCGGTCCCCGCAACCAAACTATCCATGATGCCATCGCCGTCCCCGCCGAACCGGGGGCGGCGATGGCGTTTTGGCGTCTGTTCGGGCCGCCGGCCGCTTATGCCCATCCCGCTCCGGCCCGCCGGTCGCCGCGCCCCTGCCCTGGCGCCGGGATCAAGGCCGTTACCCGACGTTTGATCAAGGCAAGTGTACCGGCGCCGTAGCTGGGCTAGCCTGTTCGCGCGCCCTGTCGCCGGACAGGCGCTTGCCGGCCGGCGAAGGGGCCGGCGGTCGGTCGCGCATGGTTTGGAGATGGTGGCTTCGCTTTTCGCGCAGGAACCTGCCGGGCTTGACTGGATGACCCTGGTCGCCGTGCCGATGCTGGCGGTGCTGGGGGAGCATGTGGTCGCCATGAACGCGCCCGCCGTGGCCCTGTTCGGCTGCGGCCGCCATCCGCTGCCGATGGAGCTTTCCGCGCTGTTCGGCGCCGCCGCCGGGGCCGTGGCCGCGCTGCTCGGGCCGGCCGCGCCGCCGGCGCCGGCCGCCATCGAGGTGGCGTCAACCGTCGACGGCAAGCCCTGCCGCCTTGCCATCGGCGCGCGTCGCGCCGTTCAAGGCGGGGCGGCACCGCTGTGGCTGCTGACGGTGACGCCGTTGGCCCCGGACCCGCAGGGTGAGCGCGGGGTGGAGGTGGTCGCCGGCCCGCCGGCCGCGAGCGCGGCCGCGCCGACCGACGATCTCGGCCGGCTCATGCCCGCCATTCTCGACCAGCTGCCGGTGGCCCTGCTGATCGAGAATGCCGAGGATGTCGCCGTCTTCGTCAATCGGGGCTTCGTCAACATCTTCCGCTACGCACTGGAGGAGATCGCCAGCCTCGAGGACTGGTGGTTCCGCCTTTACCCCGATCCCGTGGCCCGCGAGGCGGCGCGGCAGCGGTGGTCCGGCCTGATGGCGGCGGCGCCGCCCGGCGACGGCACCATCTCCACCTCCGAATTCCAGATCCGCTGCGGCGACGGCACCGACAAGATGCTGCAGTCGCACAGCTTCCGCATCGGCGGCTATCGCGTGCATTCCTATGTCGACGTGTCCCGGCGGCACCAGATGCTGGTCGATCTGAAGGTGCTCGCCGACACCGATCCGCTGACCGGGGTGCCGAACCGGCGCGCCTTCCTGCGCCATGCCGCCGTACTGATGCAGACGGCGCCGCCGTTCAGCCTGCTGCTGCTGGATGTCGACCACTTCAAGGCGGTGAACGACGAGCTGGGCCACGTCGTCGGCGACCAGGTGCTGGTGGAGATCGCGGCGCGCTGCCGCGCGGTGCTCGGGCCGGGGGATGTGCTGGCGCGGCTGGGCGGGGAGGAGTTCGCGGTGCTGCTGCCGCGGCAGGATGCGGCGCGGGCGCGGGTCGTGGCGGAGCGGCTGCGCCATGCGATGGCGGGGACGCCGATGGGCGAGACGGGTCCCGACCGGCCTGTCACGGTCAGCATCGGCGGGGCCTGCGTGAGCACCGCCGGCGCCTCGATCGACGACGTCCTGCCGCTGGCCGACCACGCGCTTTACGCCGCCAAGCGCGCAGGGCGGAACCGCGTGCGGTTCCACCCCGAGGCGTGAGCCCGCCACGCGGCCGTGCGGCCGGCGCGCGGTGAGGGGCCGATGGCCCGCCCTACAGGTCCTTCACCAGCCGCAGCGCGTCGTAGATGGCGGCGTGGGTGTTGCGGGCCGCCACCGCGTCGCCGATGCGGAAAAGCTGGAACGCCCCTTCCGGGTTGTCCTCACGGGCCTGCGGCCGCCCGTCGATGAGCGCGTCATAGTCCACCGCGCCACGGTTGCGGGAGAGCGGCTTCAGCTCGAAATACAGGTCGTCCAGCGGCCGCGTGCCGTGATTGACCACGATCTGGTCGACGATCCGCTCCCGGCTCACCCCGCCATAGTCCGAGCCGACGATGGCGCGCAGCGCGTTGCCGGCGCGCTCCGCCGCTTCGAGCCGCCAGGTCACGGTGAAGGTGGCGTCGAGCGCCTGCAGCGTGCGCATATAGGGCACCAGGTTCATGCCCATCACCTCCGGCGCGAAGCTGCGGTCGGGGGTCATGATCTCCACCCTGGCGCCGCTGCGGGCGATGATCTCCGCCGCCTGCAGGCCGGCGTGGTCGCCGGCATCGTCGAACACCAGCACGTTGCGGCCGGGCTTCACGTCGCCGGAGAGGATGTCCCAGGCCGACACCACCAGCTCGTTGCCCGCCGCCAGCACCTCGGTGTGGGGCAGGCCGCCGGTGGCGATGATGACGACTTCCGGATTCTCGGCCAGAACGGTGTCCGCCTCGGCCCAGTGGTTGAAGTGCAGGGTGACGCCGGCCGCCTCGCACTGGGCGAGACGCCAGTCGATGAGCCCCAGCATCTCGCGCCGCCGCGGGCTCTGGGCGGTGAGCCGCACCTGCCCGCCGGCCTGCGCGGCGGCCTCGAACACCACCACCTCATGGCCGCGGGCGGCGCCGACCCGTGCCGCTTCCAGCCCGCCGGGGCCGGCGCCGACCACCACCAGCTTGCGCCGTACCGGGGCGGGGGCGATGTCGTGCGGCATGGTGGTCTCGCGCCCGCTGGCGCCGTTGTGGATGCAGTAGGCCGCGCCGCCCTGATAGATGCGGTCGAGGCAGTAATTGGCGCCGACGCAGGGGCGGATGTCCTCTTCCCGTCCGGCCCTGATCTTGCGCACGATGTGCGGGTCGGTGAGGTGGGCGCGGGTCATGCCGATCATGTCGACCTTGCCGGCGGCGATGGCGTGGCGGGCAGTGGCGACGTCGGGCACGCGGGCGGCGTGGAAGGTCGGCCAGCGGGTTTCCGCGCGGATTTCGCCGGCGAAATCGAGATGGGGCGCGCTCGCCATGCCCTGGATCGGGATGACGTCGGTCAGCGCGGGGTCGGTGTCGATGTGGCCGCGGATGATATTGAGGAAGTCGACGAGGCCGCTGGCCTTGAGCCGGCGGGACACCTCCATCCCCTCCTCGCGACCCATGCCGTCCTTCATGTCGCCCTCATCGGCGGTGTAGCGCACGCCGACGATGAAATCCGGCCCGACCCGGTCGCGAATGGCCTGCAGCGTCTCCAGGGTGAAGCGCAGCCGGTTGTCCAGCGAGCCGCCATAGGGGGCGTCGAGGTCATTGGTGGAGGGCGACCAGAACTGCTGGGCGAGGTGGCCATAGGCCTCGATTTCGATGCCGTCGAGCCCGGCCGCCTTCATCCGCTCGGCGGCGTCGGCGAAATCTTTAATGACCCGGGCGATGTCCCAGTCCTCGATCCGCTTGGGAAAGGCGCGGTGGGCCGCCTCGCGGGCGTGGGAGGGGGCGATGACCGGCAGCCAGTCGCCCTTGTCCCAGCGGGTGCGGCGGCCGAGATGGGTGATCTGGATCATCACCGCGGTGCCCTGCTCGTGGCAGGCGTCGGCGAGATCGCGCATCCACGGCACCACCTCGTCCTTGTAGACCAGCAGGTTGCCGAAGGCGGGCGGGCTGTCCTTCGATACCGAGGCGGAGCCCGCCGTCATGGTGAGGGCGATGCCGCCCTTCGCCCGCTCGAGGTGATAGGCGCGGTAGCGCTCCTTGGGCAGGCCGTCCTCGGCATAGGCCGGCTCATGCGAGGTGATCATGATCCGGTTGCGGAGCGTCAGGTGCTTGAGCTGGAACGGCTGGAGCAGCGGATCGGTGGTCATGGGAGCCCTGTGCGCGGGTGCAGTCTGGAAAAGCTTAAACCTCCGTACACCACTGTCAACGACGGCGACATTGTCGTACATTTCTTCCCAAGGGCGGGGCGTGCTCCGTCTGCCGGGAATGGGGAGACGGGTGCATGGCAGCGCAATCGCCGCGTATCGGCATCATCGGTGGCAGCGGCTGGCTCGGCTCGGCCTTCGCCCGCGCCTTTCTCGACACCGGCCTCGTGGCACCGTCCGCGCTGGTGCTGTCGAGCCGGGCGGGGACGGGCGCGGTGGCGGAGGCGGTGTGGACCCGCGACAACCGGGAGCTGGTCGCGCGCAGCGAGGTGGTGCTGCTCTCGGTGCGGCCCGAGCAGTTCGCCGAGGTGGAGATCGCCGCGCCCGAGGCGCTGGTCGTCTCGCTGATGGCGGGGGTGGGGATCGAGACCATCCGCCGCCGCACCGGCGCCCGGCGCATCGTGCGCACCATGCCGAATGCGGCGGCGACGATTCGCGCCTCCTACACGCCGTGGTTCGCCACCGCCGAGGTCGGCGCCGGTGAACGGGCGCTGGTGCAGCGCCTTCTGGAGAGCTGCGGCACCGCCGACGCCGTCGGCTCCGAGGCGGAGATCGACTATTTCAGCGGCCTCACCGGCTCCGGCCCGGCCTTTCCCGCGCTTCTCGCGCAGGCGCTGATCGCCCATGCCGTGGCGCGCGGCCTGCCGGCGGCGACGGCGCGGCGGGCGGCGCTCGGTGTCGTGGCCGGGGCGAGCCGGCTGCTGGCGGCCGAGGGGGCCGAGCCCGGCGCGATCCTCGACGCGCTGATCGGCTATCGCGGCACCACGGCGGCGGCGCTGGAGACGATGCGCGCCGCCGGCTTCGACCGTGCCGTGGCGGCCGGGCTGGAGGCGGCGGAGGCCCGCGCCCTCGCCATGGCCGCGGCCAGCGCCGGGCCGGGCCAGCCATGACCGGCGTTTCCGACCCCGCTTCCCCCGCCGTGCCGGCGGAGGGACCCGCCGCCACCGGCTGGCGCGGTTCGCCGGAGCTTTGGCTGGAGGCGGCCTATGCCAGCCTTGTCGAGGGCGGCGTCGGGGCGGTGCGCATCCAGACGCTGGCCGCGCGGCTGAAGCTCGCCCGCACCAGCTTCTACTGGTTCTTCCGCGACCGCGAGGAACTGCTCGCGGCGCTGGTGGACCGCTGGCGGGCCAAGAACACCGGCAATCTCGTCGCCCGCACGCAGGCCTATGCCGAGACCATCGTCGAGGCGACGCTGAACGTGTTCGACTGCTGGCTGGACGAGGCCCTGTTCGATTCCCAGTTCGAATTCGCGATCCGAAGCTGGGCGCTGCAATCGGCCGAGATCGCCGAAGAGGTGACGCGGGCGGACGAAGCGCGCCTTGCCGCGCTCACCGCGCTGTATGTGCGCTTCGGCTACGATCCGCTGACGGCGGATGTGCGGGCGCGCGCCGCCTATCTCGTGCAGATCGGCTATATCTCGATGAAATCGCGGGAGGACCTCGCGACCCGCATGCGCCGCATCCCCGATTACGTCACGATCTTCACCGGTCGCTCGCCGGAGCCGCGCGAGCTCGACCGGTTCTTCGCCCGCCATGGCTTCGTCCCCGGCCCCGGTGCCGGGTGAGCCACCGCCACATCTTCCTCAGGAGCGTCCGATGAGCCCCCGCAGCGATACCTTGCAGGCCTTTCTCGACATCGCGCTGGCGGCCTTCGCCGGCCATGCCACCGTGGCGGAGTCCCGGCGCTGTCTTGCCGGCATCGAGGCCGCGCTCGCGACCCCCGGTTCGCGGGGCGGGGCCGGCGGCGGCCGGCTGCCGGTCTGTGCGCATCTGGAGCCCGCGCTCGCCGTGGCCGAGGCCGATCCGCGCTTTGCCCCCCTGGTCGCGCGCTTCCGCGCGCTGGAGCCCGCGCTCGACTGGCGCCGCCGCGCCTCCCATGACGGCACCGCCAGCGCCAATTTCGTCGACGGCCACGCCAATGCGCTGATCGTCGGGCCCGGCGGGCTGGAGGACCGCGCCGATGTCTGGCTCGGCGCCTCGCTGCTGGCGCCGCAGGTGCGCTATCCCGACCACGACCACGCCCCGGAAGAGGTCTATCTCGTGCTGTCGGAAGGGGAGTTCAGCCAGGGCGGGGGTGCGTGGTTCACCCCCGGCATCGGCGGTTCGTTCTACAATGTCCCCTCCATCCGCCACGCCATGCGGGCGGGGGCAACGCCGCTGCTGGCGTTCTGGGCGCTGAAGGCGGCGAGCTGAGGGGCGGCCGGCGGGGGGCGGACCGCCGGCCTCAGAACCGCTCGCCGACCAGATGGGCGGCCTGCGCGCCGGCCTCGTAATAGGCCGCCTTCACCGTGCGCAGGGCCTGCGCCCTCGGCTCGGTGACCGGCAGCGGCAGGTCCTCGGCGGCGAGGTCGCCGGCGATATGGGCGGCGAGCGTGCGCCCGAAGGCGGTGCCGGGGGCGATGCCGCGGCCATTATAGCCGGAGAAGCCCACCACCTTCTCGGCGAAGCGGTGGAAGCGGGGCACCGCGTCGGTGGTCATGCCGATCCGCCCGAACCAGGCGTGCTCGAAGGCGACCCGGCCGAGCTGGGGGAAGATGCGGCGGAGCGAGCGCCGCGCCCACGCCTCGTGGACGGTGTGGCCGGTGTTGCGCAGGGCGCCGACGCTGCCGAACACCAGCCGCCCGGCGCGGTCCAGCCGGAACGAGGACAGGATTTCCCGGGTGTCCCAGCAGCCCTCGCGGCCGGGCAGGATGCCGCGCAGCAGCTCCGCCGGCAGCGGCGGGGTCGCGAGGTTGAAATAGGGCAGGAACACCTGCTCGTCCCGCACGATCTCCCACGGGCCGGTGGAATAGGCGTCGGTCGCCACCGCGATCCAGTCGGCGCTCACCGAGCCGCCGGCGGTCGAGACCTTCCACCCCGTTCCCTCCCGCGCGGTGGCCAGCGCGGGGCTGCGGGTGAACACCGATGCGCCGGCGCCAATCGCCGCCCGCGCCAGCCCGCGGACATAGGCGAGCGGCTGCAGCGTGCCGGCCCGGGGATCGAACAGCGACCCCGCATAGGCCGTGCTGCCGACCCGCCGGGCGGTCTCCTCATCCGTCAGCAGCTCCACCGGGGCGCCGCGCGCGCGCCACTGCCGGTGCCGCTCCCGCAGTTCGGCGAGCCCCTCCTCGCCCACGGCCAGATGCAGCGTGCCGTTGCGTTCAAGCTCGCAGGGGATGCCGTGGCGGTCGATGAGCGCGCGCACCAGCGTCGGCGCATCACCCAGAAGCTGGAGCGCCCGCTCGCCATGAACCGCGCCGAGCACGCCGGGAATGTCGTCCGGCATCACCCACATGCCGCCATTGATGAGGCCGACATTGCGGCCGGCGCCGCCGAAGCCGATCTCCTCCGCCTCCAGCAGCGCCACCCGGATGCCGCGTTCGGCGAGGTGGAGCGCGGTGGAGAAGCCGGTGAAGCCGCCGCCCACCACCACGACATCGGCATGAATCGGGCGGTCGAGGGTGGAGGTCGCCGGGGCTTCCGGCGCCGAGGCCTCCCAGAGTCCGTGGCTGCGGGGATCGTTGCGCATGAGGGGTCGTCCGGTCTGACAAGGGCGGTCGCCACCAGCAATAGCCCCCTCGCTCGGTCTCGAACATGGGCAATTCGGCCAGCCCCGCCGCCGACCTTCCCGCGACCTCCGCCGGCGACTGGCGGCACGTGGATGCGGCGCCCTGTTCCGGCCCGGAACGGATGGCGCGCGTCACCTCCGGGCGGTATCAAGGTCGGGCGGGGTAAGGGCGGGGGCGGAACACCATGCGACAGCCGATCTACAGGGTGCTGTACGTGCAGGTGCTGGTGGCGGTGGTGGCGGGGCTCGCGCTGGGCGCGCTGTTCCCCCATGCCGGCGAAGCGATGAAGCCGCTCGGCGACGGCTTCGTCAAGCTGGTGAAGATGATCATCGCGCCGGTGGTGTTCTGCACCGTCGTGATCGGGGTCGCGGCGATGGGCGACCTCAAGCGGGTCGGCCGGGTCGGCGGCAAGGCGCTGCTCTATTTCGAGGCGGTCTCCACCCTGGCGCTGGCGCTGGGTCTGCTGGTGGGGCGCACGCTGCGGCCGGGCGAGGGCTTCAACATCGACCCTGCCACGCTGGACGCGAAGGCGGTGAGCGGCTTCGCCAGCCAGACATCGCATACCTCGCTCGTCGACATCGCGCTGCACGCCATTCCCGAGACGCTGGTCAGCGCCCTGACCAGCGGCGAGGTGCTGCAGGTGTTGCTGGTGGCGGTGCTGGCGGGCTTCGCCCTCAGCCATCTCGGCGAGGAGGGGGAGCCGATCCTGCGGGCGCTGCGGCAGGCCGAGCGGCTGGTGTTCGGCATCGTCGCCATCGTGATGCGGGCGGCGCCGGTGGGCGCGTTCGGCGCGATGGCCTTCACCATCGGCGCCTACGGGCTGAAGTCGATCGGCAATCTGGCGGAGCTGATCGCCGCCTTCTACCTCACCGCCGTGCTTTTCGTGTGCCTGGTGCTCGGCGTCATCGCCCGGCTGGTGGGCTTCAACATCTTCAAGCTGCTGCGCTATCTGCGCGAGGAGCTGGTGATCGTGCTCGGCACCGCCAGCTCGGAGAGCGCGCTGCCGGCGCTGATGCGCAAGCTGGAGGCGGCGGGGGCGCCGCGCACGGTGGTGGGGCTGGTGGTGCCGACCGGCTATTCGTTCAATCTCGACGGCACCAACATCTACATGACGCTGGCGACCCTCTTCATCGCCCAGGCCACCAACACCCCGCTGACGCTCGGCCATGAGCTGATGATCCTCGGCGTGGCGATGCTCACCTCGAAGGGGGCCGGCGCGGTGGCGGGCGGCGGCTTCATCACGCTGGCGGCCACGCTCCAGATCGTGCCGGAGATTCCGCTCGCCGGCATCGCGCTGCTGCTGGGCATCGACCGCTTCATGGCCGAGTGCCGCTCCCTCACCAATTTCGTCGGCAACGCGGTGGCGACGCTGGTGATCGCGCGGTGGGAAGGCCAGCTCGATCTGGAGCGGCTGCGCCATGTGCTCGACCATCCCGATGCCGTGCCGGCGCCGGCGGGGCACGGCTGACGGCTCCCCGCCCCCTCCCGCGACGATCACGCGCCGCCCGGACGCTGGCGTACGGTAGGGATATGCTCTACCAGTGGCACCATGGTAGCAGCTCGCGTTGCGGGACCGCGCTGCTGGCCGTGGGGGAAGTCGATGATGTGCTTGGGGTGCCGGACTCTGCGGCGGGATGACCTTGTGCGGCTGTTCATGGGCGGGGTGGTGGCCTTCGCCCTCGCCGGGTGCAACGACAAGAACAGCTATGCCGAGCCCCCGCCGGCCAAGATCACGGTGGCTCCGCCCACCGTCGCGGCGGTCACGCTCTATGCCGAATTCACCGGCAATACCGCGCCCTTCTCGGTGGTCGACCTCGAAGCCCGGGTGCAGGGCTATCTCACCGCCATCGGCTATCGCGACGGCGCGGTGGTGAAGAAGGACAGCGTCCTCTTCGAGATCGAGAAGGCGCAGTATGAGGGGCAGGTGGAGCAGAAGAAGGCCCAGCTCCAGATCGCCCGCGCCACACAGGCCAATGCCAAGCGCGAATATGACCGGCAGGCCGAGCTCGGCACCCGGCAGGTCGCCAGCCAGCGCACCGTCGACGACGCCCAGACCGCGCTCGACACCGCCAATGGCGAGGTCGCCTCGGCCGAGGCCGGCCTGATGCTGGCGCAGACCTCCTATGGCTACACCACCGTCAAGGCGCCCTTCGCTGGCGTGGTGACCCGCCATCTCGTCGATGTCGGCGCGCTGGTCGGCTCCTCCGGCCCGACCAAGCTCGCCACCATTCTCCAGGTCGACCCGATCCTGGTCTATTTCAACATGTCGGAGCAGCAGCAGATCGACATGCGCGACGCGCTGGCGGCCGCCGGCAAGACGCTGCGCGACATGCGCGAGAACCCGGCGGACATCCCGGTCGAGGCCGCGCTCGCCCAGGACAAGACGTTCACCTATTCCGGCCGCATCGACTACATCGCCCCCCAGCTCGACGCCGCCACCGGCACGCTGCAGATGCGGGCGGAACTGCCGAACACCGATGTGCGGCTGGTGCCCGGCCAGTTCGTCCGGGTCCGGGTGGCGATCGGCAAGATCGACGGGGCGCTTCTGGTGAACGACACCGCGATTCTGTCCAACCAGACCGGCAGCTATGCGATGGTGGTCGGCGCCGACAATGTGGTCGAGCAGCGGCAGGTCACGACCGGCGCGGTGGTGGGGCCGCTGCGGGTCATCAGCAGCGGCCTGAAGGCGACCGACAAGGTGGCGATCGGCTCGATCCAGCGCGCGGTGGCCGGCAGCACGGTGGCGCCGGTCGACGGGGCGATGGAGGCGATGCCGACCACGCCCAAGCCGGCCCCCGCCGCCGCCGCTCCGGCGAGCGGCAGCACGACGAGCGCTCCCTGACCCTCCGGCAAAGCGAAGGCGTGCCATGTTCTCGCGCTTCTTCATCGAACGGCCGGTGCTGTCCAACACGCTGGCCTTCCTCATCGTCCTCATCGGCGCGCTCTCGCTGACGAGCCTTCCGATCGCGCAATATCCCGATGTGGTGCCGCCCACCGTCTCGGTGACGGCGACCTACCCCGGCGCCAGCGCCCGCACCGTGATGGACACCGTCGCGCTGCCGATCGAGCAGGAGGTGAACGGCGTCGAGGGCATGATCTACATGCAGTCGACCAGCGCCAGCGACGGCACCTACAGCCTCGTCGTCACCTTCCAGATCGGCACCGATCCCGACATGGCGCAGGTTCTGGTGCAGAACCGGGTGTCGCTGGCGGAGGCGCAGCTTCCCGCCGCGGTCTCGACCCAGGGACTGACGGTCAAGAAGAAATCGACCTCGATCCTGCAGTTCGTGAACCTGTATTCCTCGGACGGCCGCTACGACAACCTGTTCCTCGCCAATTACGCCAAGATCAACATCGAGAACGAACTGGCCCGGCTCGACGGCGTCGGCGACGTCACCGTGCTCGGCGCCGGTTCCTATGCCATGCGGATCTGGCTGGATCCCGACCGGCTGCAGAGCTACGGCCTCACCCCGAGCGACGTCAGCACCGCCATCCAGCAGCAGAGCACCGAGGTCACCGCCGGCCTCGTCGGCGCGCCGCCGACGCCGGACTGGGTGAACTTCCAGTATGTGCTGAACGTCACCGGCCGCTTCTCCAAGACCGCCGAATTCGAGAACATCGTGGTGAAGTCGGCCCAGGGCGGCGGCGGCAAGCTGGTGCGCATCGCCGATATCGGCCGGGTGGAGCTGGGCGCCGCCACCTATGGCCACACCGCGACGCTGGACGGCAAGCCGTCCGCCGCCATCGCCATCTCGCTGCTGACGGGAGCCAACGCCCTCTCCGTGGCCGAGTCGGTCAACGCCAAGATGGCGCAACTCGCCAGGACCTTCCCGAAGGGGCTGGACTACAAGGTCTCGTTCGACAGCACCAAGTTCATCACCGCCTCGATCGACGAGGTGTACGAGACGCTCGCCATCGCCGCGGGGCTGGTGCTGGTGGTCATCCTGCTGTTCCTGCAGGACTGGCGGGCCATGCTGGTGCCCGCAACCACCGTGCCGGTCACCATCATCGGCGCCTTCGCCGCGATGGCGCTGCTCGGCTACAGCGTGAACACGACCAGCCTGTTCGCCCTGGTTCTGGCGATCGGCATCGTGGTCGACGACGCCATCGTCATCGTCGAGGGCGTCTCCCGCCACATGGAGGCGGGCATGTCGAGCCGCGAGGCGGCGGTGAAGGCGATGTCGGAGCTGTTCGGCCCGGTCATCGGCATCACGCTGGTGCTGATGGCGGTGTTCCTGCCGGCGGCCACGCTGGCCGGGCTCACCGGCAAGATGTATCAGCAGTTCGCCCTCGTCATCGCCGCCACGGCGATCCTTTCGGCCATCAACGCGGTGACGCTGAAGCCGACCCAATGCGCGCTCTGGCTGCGCCCGCAGACCCCGCCGGAAAAGCGCAACCTCGTCTATCGCGGCTTCAACGCGGTGTATGGCGTCTGCGAGGCGGGCTATGCCGCGCTGGTGCGCCGGCTGGTGGCACATGCGGTGCTGACCTCGCTGGTCGGGCTCGCCTTGATCGGCGTCGCCTTCTACGGCCTGTCGCGGGTGCCGAGCGGCTTCCTGCCGGACGAGGATCAGGGCTACTTCGTGGTCAGCCTGAAGCTGCCCGACGGCGCCTCCGCCCAGCGCTCCACCGCCGCCGTCGCGCGGGCGGTGGAACTGGTCGAGAAGGTCGACGGTGTCGAGAGCGTCATCGGCGTGTCCGGCATTTCGCCGCTCGACAACAACGCCACGCTCTACAATGCCGGCATGCTCTATGTCGTGCTGAAGGACTGGGACGCCCGCAAGACGGCGGCGCTGTCGATCGGCAGCATCACCGCCGAGGTCCGGGCGCAGCTCGAGACCCTCGACACCGCGGTGGCGCAGATCCTGCTGCCGCCGGCGATCCAGGGCGTGGGCACCAGCAGCGGCTTCACCATGATGGTGGAGATGCAGGACGGCAGCTCGGACTTCTCCGCCCTGCAGGGCGCCACCGACCAGCTCGCGCTCAATGCCGCCCGCCAGACCAGCCTTTCCCATGTCGCCTCCACCTTCGACGGCAACGCTAAGCAGCTCAGGCTGGTGGTGGACCGGGTGAAGGCGGAGAGCCTCGGCGTCACCGTCGGCCAGGTGTTCACCGCGCTGGAGGCCTATGTCGGCTCCAGCTACGTGAACCAGTTCACCCGCTTCAACAACGTGTTCCAGGTCTATGTGCAGGCCGATGCCGGCTTCCGGCTGCAGCCGGCCGACGTGCTCCAGCTCAAGGTGAAGGGCACCGATGGCCAGATGGTGCCGCTCGGCTCGGTGGCGCGCATCACCGACGAGGTAGGCCCGCCGCTCATCACGCTCTACAACCTCTATCCCGCGGCCTCGGTGGTCGGCAGCCCCGCCACCGGCTTCAGCTCCGGCGATGCGATGACGCTGATGCAGGAGGTCGCCGCCAAATCGCTGCCGGCGACGATGGGCACGGCCTGGACCGGCATGTCCTACCAGCAGCAGGTGGTGGGCAACCAGATCTACTACGTCTTCGCCATCGCGCTGGTGCTGGTCTATTTCGTACTGTCCGGCCAGTATGAGAGCTGGGTGCAGCCGCTCGCGGTCATTCTCGCGGTGCCGCTGACGCTGCTCGGCACGGTCGCGGCGCTGGAGTTCTCCGGCCTCTCCAACGACCTCTACACCCAGATCGGCATCGTGCTGCTGATCGCGCTGGCGGCCAAGAACGCCATCCTCATCGTGGAATATGCCCGGGAGAAGCGGGCGGAGGGCATGAGCCCGGCGGAAGCCGCGGTGGAGGCGGCGCGGCTGCGCTTCCGCCCGATCCTGATGACGTCCTTCGCCTTCATCTTCGGCATGCTGCCGCTGGTGTTCGCGAGCGGCGCCGGGGCCGGCGCGCGGGTGTCGCTCGGCGTCGCGGTGGTCAGCGGCATGCTGGCCTCCACCGGGCTGGCGGTGCTGTTCGTGCCGGCCTTCTTCACCGTCCTGGAACGGCTGCGCCCGCAGCCCCGCGCCCACCACGCGCCGGCGGCCGACGCGCGCTGACGGCCGGTTCGGGGCGAAGCCCGCGCCCCCGCCGGGCGGTGGTCAGCGGCGGGTGCGGATGCGGGCGAGGGCGAGACGCCCCACTCCCCGCCGAAGCCCGCCGCCGGAGGTCGCTTCCTCCTGGCCGAGCAGCATCACCGCGAAACCCATCTGCGCGCTGGCGAAGGTGAGGCCGAGCGCGAAGGTGAGCGCTCCCCCGCCGACATAGCCGAGCGAGGTCTCGCGGACCAGCGTGCCGAGCCGCGCCACATCCAGCACGAGAAGCGCCGCGACGAAGCCGATGCCCAGGGCGAAGCCGATCGCAGCATGGCCGAGCAGGAAGGTCGCGAGCCGGGGCAGGGACCGGCTACGAGCGGGGAGCCTGTGCGTCACGGGTCTGGACGTCATGAAACGGCGCATCGTCGCCTCCGGTGGTCCGGGGAAGCCGGCCGGAAGTTGCCGGCCACCCCTAGGGCAACCCTAGCTCTCTTTCCCGACCGGCGGAACCTCGGCTTGAACCCGTGGCGGGGCAGCCTGTTCCATTATGGAGGCAATGTGGTCTGCGGCTCAGGCGGCGGCGGGCTCACCGCCGAGTTCGGCCTCCTCCGCCTGGGAGGCGGCGCGCTGCCGGGCGCGCTGGCGGGCGTCGTCGCGCCGCTTCAGCACCTCGTAGACGATCGCACCCAGCACCGTGACCGCCACGATGATCACCGCCAGCGCGCTGATCGCCGGGGTGGTGCCCTGCCGCACCCGCCCGGCGAGGACGGTGGTCAATGTCTTGTCGGCCAGGATGGAGAAGGTGGTGGTGTTGTAGTTCTCGAAGGAGGAGAGGAAGGCCAGCACCCCCGCCGAGAACAGCGCCGGCTTCAGGAAGGGCAGCAGGATGTGGCGGAACACCTGGGGATAGGAGGCGCCGAGATCCAGCGCGGCCTCCTGCTGCGCCCGGTCGAAGCGCTGCAGCCGGGCGAGGATGATGAGCATGCAATAGGCGGAGATGAAGCTGGACTGGCCCAGCACCGTCATCACCACGCCGTCATACATGAAGCGCAGCCCGCTCATGGTGGTGAATTCGCGCCAGAACACCACGGTCGAGATGCCGATGATGACGCCGGGCGTCAGCACCGGGGAGACCACGACGAGATAATAGGTCGCCCGCGCCCGCGCCGGAATCTGCGTCATCACGATGGCGCCGGCCAGCCCGATCGGCACCGAGATCAGCACCACCAGCACGCCGATCCACAGGCTCATCTGCAGGCCGTACATCATGTCCTGGTCGGCCAGCAGCTTGCCGAACCATTCCAGCGTGAAGCCCTCGAACGGCCAGACCTGCGGGTATGACGGCGTGTTGAAGGCGGAGACGCCCATCACCGCCAGCGGGCCCAGCAGATAGACGAAGAACAGCGCGAGATAGACCGCGAGGGCCAGCCGCTGCACCCACCCCGCCTTCATCGGGTGATCTCCCCGAGGCTGAGGCGGAACAGCCGGAGCACCGCCAGCACGAAGACGATGCAGGTGAGCAGCAGGATCAGCGCATAGGCGGCGCCCTGCGGCCAGTTGAACGCCTGATAGAACCGGTCATACACGATGGGGGTGAACCACAGCGTGCGCGGCCCGCCCAACACCAGCGGCGCCGCCAGCGCGCCGGCGCACAGCATGAACACCAGCGTGCAGCCCGAGGCGATGCCGGGCTTGGCGTGCGGCATCACCACGAAGGCGTGGATGTGCCACCAGGGCGCGCCGAGGTCCCGCGCCGCCTCGATCTGGTTCTTGTCGAGGCTTTCGATCGCGTTGTAGAGCGGGAAGATCATCATCAGCAGATAGGCGTAGCTGAGGCCCATATAGAGCCCGACATCGGCGGCGAGGAAGTCGATCGGCTCCGAGGTCAGGCCGCTGCCCAGCAGCAGCTTGTTCACCACCCCGCCCGAGGACAGCAGGACCCGGAAGGCGAAGGCCCGCAGGATCTCGTTCACCCAGTAGGGAATGATGAGCAGCAGCAGCAGCACCCGCAGCCGGGCCACCGGCGCGGACTGCGCCATGTGGAAGGCCAGCGGGTAGGAAATGGCGAAGTTCAGCAGCGTGACGAGGATGCTGACCCCGATGGTCAGGAAGAAGGCCTTGATGTGCAGGATGTTCCAGCTCGCGGTCGAGGTGGTCGAGCCGAACAGGAAATAGCGGTAGTTCTCCAGCGTGAAGACGTCCTTCGGCCCGCCCATCTGCGAGGGCGGCAGCTTCGGGCGGAACGACATGTCCACCATGGCGAGCTGCGGCAGCACGATGATGAAGAACGCCCAGAACCCTACCGCCAGCGCGAGATAAAGCCCGACGGCGACGCCGTTGCGCTGGAAGAAGCCGGGGCCGGCGGCCGGGCTGTGCCGGCGTTCCAGCGCCCCGAGCACGACGAGCAGCACCGCCGCGACCAGCGGCAGCCCGATGATGAGGGGAAGCCCGCCGCTCATGCGTCTGCCGCCTTCGCCAGCACCAGCCCGTCCCGCGGCTCGAAGCCGACCTGCAGCGTGTCGCCCGGCTGCGGCAGCGCGTCGGCCGCGCCGCCGCCCAGCGTGACGGTGAGCTTCTGCCCCGTGCGCACCCGCATGGAGATGTGGGTGACGCTGCCTTCATAGGCGACGTCGAGCGCCTCGCCCTCGAACAGCGCGCCCGCGCCGGCGCCGATCCGCAGCGCCTCCGGGCGGACGAAGAGCAGCGCGTCCTGCCCGGCGGCGAGGCCCACCGGATTGCGCCCGCGCAGCGTGCCGATCGGCGTGTCCAGCACCGCCTCGCCATTGGCCACGGAGGTGATGCGGCCGCGTATGCCGTTGTTCTCGCCGACGAAGGAGGCGACGAAGGGGGTGCGCGGCTCGGCATAGACCGCGCGGCCGTTGCCGACCTGCTCGATGACCCCGGCATTCATCACCGCGATCCGGTCGGACATAGTCAGGGCCTCGCCCTGGTCGTGGGTGATGTAGATGAAAGTGATGCCGACCCGCTTCTGGATGGCCCGCAGCTCCGCCCGCATGTGCTGGCGCAGCTTCAGGTCGAGCGCGGAGAGCGGCTCGTCGAGCAGCAGCACCGAGGGTTCCACCGCCAGCGCCCGGGCGATGGCGACGCGCTGCTTCTGGCCGCCGGACAGTTCGCTCACCTGCTTGTGGCCGTGCTCGGCCAGCGCCACCTGGATGAGCAGGTTCTTCACCTTCTCGTCGCGCTCGTGGCGCGGCACGCCGCGCACCCTGAGGCCATAGCCGATGTTCTCGGCGACGCTCATCATCGGGAACAGGGCCAGGTTCTGGAAGATCAGCGCGGTCGGCCGCCGGTTGGGGCCGATGCCCTTCATGTCCTTGCCGCCGATCCGCACGCTGCCGCGTGTGGGCTCGATGAAGCCGGAGATGGTGCGCAGCAGGGTGGTCTTGCCGCAGCCGGAGGGCCCGAGGAAGCTGAAGAACTCTCCGGGCTCGATCACGAGGTTGGCGTCCCGGACCGCGACGAAATCGCCGAAGGTCACGTTCACGCCATCGAGCTCAACGGCCGCCGCCATGGGGTCTCCGGGGTATCAGCAGGAAGGAAAGACGAGCCCCGCCGCGTCGCGGCGGGGCGGAACGGCCGGCAGGTGCCGGCACCGTGGAGCGGCCGGCACGCCCGCGCCGGCCGGGGTGGGGACCCCGCTCAGGCCGCCTTGAACTTCTCGGCGTACTGGGTGCGCAGCTCGGCGAACCACGACGGCTCCGGCGGGCGGCTCCACAGCTTGGAGAGCGCGTCGCCCGGATAGGCCTCGGCGAAGTTCTTCTTCGCGGTCTCGGAGAGGAAGGCCTCGGCGCCCTTGACCACCGGGTTGTAGCCCGAGCCGTCGGCGACGAGGGCGGAAGCCTCCGGCGAGTGGATGTAGTTCAGCCACTCATAGGCCTGCGCGATGTTCTTGGCGCCCTTGGTCATGGCCCAGCCGTCGACCCAGGTGATGGCGCCTTCCTGCGGGGCCATGTAGGTGACGGGCTTGCCCTGCTTCTTCAGCGAGAGCGGCGGGCCGTCCCAGGTCTGGCCGATGACGCAGCCATTCTCCATGAAGCCGGACTTGGTGTTGTCGGCGGAATCCCAGAACTGCTTGACCTGCGCCTTGTTGGCGATGGCATAGGCGAGGATGACGTCGTAGATCTTCTTCATCGACTCCTCGTCCTTGAAGGCGTCGAGCATGCGGTTGGAGGGCAGCTTGCCGGTGTGGTCCATCCACAGGCCGATGCCGAGCAGCAGCGAGTGCGGACGGCCCTGCATCTTGCCCTTGTATTCCGGCAGCCACAGCGTGCCGTAGCTGAGGTCCTTGTATTCCAGCGTGGTGAGGTCGGTGCGCCAGGAAATGGCCTCCGAGCCCCAGCAGTGCGGCACGTGGTAGAGCTTGCCGTCCCAGGTCCACACGCTGGTGGAGGCTTCCAGCATCGAGGGCAGCAGGTTGTCGAGGTGCAGCTTCGAGGTGTCGAAGGGCTGCAGGACGTCCAGCTCCTTGAACTGCGGGGCGCGGTCGCGGGTGGGCTCGCACAGGTCGAAGCCCTCGCCGGCGGTGGCCTGCAGCTTGTTGATCTGTTCCTCGTTCTGCGAGAACGGGGTGGTCTTCACCTTGATGCCGGTCTTCTTCTCGAAGTTCGGGATCACCGGGTTGGGCAGCTCGTCGTCCCAGTTCAGCAGGCTCAGCTCGCCGGAGGAGGAGAAGGCGTCCTTCACGATCCACGGGCCGGTGGCGGCCATGGTGCCGGCGGCCAGCGCGCCCTTGAAGAGCACGCGGCGGGTGAAGCTGCGCGCCGCGAGCAGCGTCTCGGTGGAGGAATTGGAGGTGGGCTTCTTCGACACGTCACGGCTCCCTGATGTCCGCCCCGGCGGAATGTTCCGGCCGTGCATCAGCACGAAGCGTGCCAGCGGGCGCGCCGGCGGAGCCCGCGCCCGCAGCCGGTTGTGAGGTGCGGACATGGCTCGCCCAAGGCGAAGGCGGTGCCGCGCGGGGGTGGTGCGGGAAGGTAGCGGTTGCCGGATTCATATGCAATTTACCTCCAAGATTGCACACAAAACAGGCGAACGGGACGCGCAAGCGAAACGCTGGGGGTTTCGCCTCGGCCCGGTTTCGCGCCTCAACCGAGCGCGGCGAGGAGGTCGGCGGCCAGCGCGTGCAGGTCGTCGCGGTGGCCGGTGCGGCCGGAGGGCGCGTCCACCGTCGAGGTCATCACCATCGAGACGCCCTGCGCCGGGGCGACATAGAGCATCTGCCCGCCATAGCCCCAGCCATAATGCGCCGGGCTGCCCGCCATCTCGCGGGTGAACCAGCCATAGCCATAGACGTCGCCAGTGAAGCGCGAGGCGGTGCGCGCCCGCCAGCTCTCGGCGATCCACGCTTCGGGGACGATCCGCGCCCCCGCCGCGTTGCGCCCGCCGCGGCGGTACAGCTCGGCGAAGGCGAGCAGCGAGGTCGGGCGCATCGCCATCTGGTTGCCGCCGAAATGGATGCCCTGCGGGTCGCGCTCCCAGTTCGCGATGGAAAAGCCCTCGACAGCGCCCAGCCAGTCCCGCGCCAGAGCGAGGGTCGGGCGGCCGGTGGCGCGGGTGAGGATGGCCGAGAGCAGGTGCGTCGATCCGGTGGAATAGAGCATCGCCCCGCCCGGCGTGTCGGCGAAGGGCCGATTGAGCGCCGCGCGCACCCAGTTCGGGCTGGCGATCCACCGCCCGTAAAAGGGCCCGGAGGTGCGCTCCAGCCCCGCCTGCATGGAGAGCAGGTGGCCGATGGTGATGTCATCGAGGCGCGGGTCGGGATTCTCTGGCAGGTCGGCGCGCAGCAGCGGGGCGATTTTCTGCCCGGTGCCCTGCAGCACGCCCTTGTCTATGGCGATACCGACGAGGGCGGAGACGATGCTCTTCGACGCGCTCTTGATATTGGCCGGCCGGTCGACCCGCCCGCCGGAATAGCCGCGCGCGACGAGAGGCGCGCCGTTGCGGGAGACGAGCACGGTGCGCAGGGGCTCCAGCGCCGCGGCGCGGTCGAGGATGGGCGTGAGCGCGGCTGCCCGGTCAGGGGGTGGGGAGGCCGTCGCGGCGGGCGAAGGGACTGCGGCGCGGGAGGGCGAGGCGGCGGCAGCGCCCGGGGCGGCGGGAGCGGCGCCCTCACCCTGCCCGAGCGCGCGGGAGGCGAGAAGCAGCAGCGGAGCGGCAATCAGCGAACGACGGTGCATCCGGGGGAAGATAGGGCCGATGCGGGGGAGGGGTGGTCACGATGGGGGATGACCGCGCACGCCCATCAAGCCGGATGCCTCCTTGACGAAAGAGCCTATCTGCAGCAATGTCTAGGAAGCCTACTGACGCTCTTCATGTTGCCCGAGAGCTAACGCCTCCGGCAGCCCGCGCGATTGTACCGGATGAACGGAAAGACAGGGTACGCCCTTGATCTGTTCAGACCGCTTTCGGTGTAAGGATGCGACTAGGCTAAGCCACTGGGAAGTTACAATGCGTACTTCTCGGTGAGCTACCTCAGAAGAAATCGTTAGCGAACATATTAAGGTGAGAACGCCCCCCGCAAGGGGTGTCTTCATTGTGGCAGTTCTTATAGCTTCCGTTCATGGCGGTATTTTTGCTTCCCCAGCTTACATTGTAATGTAAGGCGCCGTCGAATAGGCGACCAAATCTAAACCGATTGGCAAGAACGCAATAAATGTTGTGGGGCGGAATTTTCGTTTCCGCCATTGCGTGTCGTTCATGCCCAAGTCTAAAGTACTTTCCATCGTCATCGACTATGTAGACATCTTGCGAATCACTATATCTTTTTGGACTTTGTCGACTCCGAAATTTGTGCAGTTGGGTTTCGATATTTTTTATTAAATTGTCATTTGTTTTAACGAAACTTAATTTTATTTTAAATATCTCTTCAGCTTCGAAATTACGCAACGGAAGGGTGAATATCTTTTTGTATTTCAGATCGTCAAAATAATTAGAAAACACCCGATAAATTTTAAGACTTCTAGATAGAATTTCTCCCATAAAATTCTTTGGAGATTTTATCGGGTATGTCGCTTCATATTGGAATATAAAGAATATAGAGAATAAATTTTGGTTTATTATACGTATTTTATTATCAAGAATTACAATAATTCCGATTGTTGTGTCGGATATTGCGTCGTTAACAAAACTCATTAGTGATTCTGCGTGCAGGACTTGGTCGTCGGGTTTAAAGCATTTTATTATAGGTCGCTCTCCTTTAAGTGACGTGTGGCCATTTTTCCTGAATGAGTCGGGAATCAACTCTGCGCGACGCTGTTCAATTTCTTTCTGAAGTTGCACGTCTAGCGTAACTATAACTAATATCAAGTGACTCATGACCGTATTATCTTCACCAAAGCATTGATAGGTATGCTGATGTTATTCAGATCGCTATCGTCTAGTTTGCTTAGGGCGCGAAGTAGATCTAATATAACCTCTTCTGATTTTCGATTTTTATTATCTGTTTGATTTTTATCATTCGCCTTCTTCGAACTTGAATTCTCTGGATGTTTTTCCTTTGCTTCAAAATTATAATCTTCATTTTTTGGTATGATCCCTACTCTTGCAATATGAGTTGGGTCGGTGATTATTTTTGCGTCCGGAAGGTCCGATTTAATTAACCATTGTCTAAGTTTAAGTGGAGATATTAGTTTTCTATAATCGACACCCTCCTTGTGAACTTCCTTCGCTATAGCGCTAATGTGGTATGGGCTCTGCGTCTGATCCCAAGTTTCCTTCGCGCGTTTTGAAATAAAATCCTTCAACCACTCTTCATCAAAGTCCATAGCTGATCACCCCGCGATAAAGCTTACGTTCAAATCAATCCGCGTCATTGATTTGTGACGCCGACATTTTGCGTTACTTTTAAGGCTAAGCACTTGTCTCCAATTACTCAAGCCACCATCTCCCTCACCCCCCACCCAGCACCAGATCATCCCGGTGCACCATCGCCGCGCGACCCTCGAACCCGGTGATCGTCGCGATCTCATCCGACGATCTCCCGCGCAGGCGTTCGGCGTAGTCGTGGTCATAGGCCACCAGCCCGCGGCCGATCTCGGCGCCGTCGGGGCCGCGCAGCAGCACGGCGTCGCCGCGCTGGAAGCTGCCGTCCACCCGCGTCACCCCCGCCGGCAGCAGCGAATTGCCGCGCCGCAGCGCCGCCACCGCGCCGGCGTCGAGGTGCAGCACCCCGCGCGGCTCCAGCGCGCCGGCGATCCAGCGCTTGCGCGAGGCCACCGGATTGGCCGGGGCGAGGAACCAGGTGCAGCGCGCGCCCTGCTCGATCGCCCGCAGCGGGTTCTTCACCTTGCCGGAGGCGATGACCATGTGGGCGCCGGCGGTGGTGGCGATCTTGCCGGCCTCGATCTTGGTCTTCATGCCGCCGCGCGACAGCTCCGTGCCGGCGCCGCCGGCCATGGCCTCGATCTCGGCGGTGATGCGCGGCACCACCGGCAGGAAGGCGGCGTTGGGGTCCTCGTTGGGCGGGGCGGTGTAGAGCCCGTCAATGTCGGACAGCAGCACCAAGAGGTCGGCGCTCGCCATGCCGGCAACGCGGGCGGCGAGGCGGTCATTGTCGCCATAGCGGATTTCCGCCGTCGCCACCGTGTCGTTCTCGTTGATGACCGGCACCGCCTTCAGCTCCAGCAGCTTGGCGATGGTGGAGCGGGCGTTGAGGTAGCGCCGCCGCTCCTCGGTGTCGCCCAGCGTGACGAGGATCTGCCCGGCGGTGACGCCCTCATGCGCCAGCGCCTCCGACCACGCCCGCGCCAGCGCGATCTGGCCCACCCCGGCGGCGGCCTGGCTCTCCTCCAGCTTCAGCGGCCGGCGCGGCAGCCCCAGCACGTTGCGCCCGAGCGCGATGGCCCCGGAGGAGACGACCAGCACCTCCTTGCCCTCGCGGTGCAGCGCGCCGATGTCCTCGGCCAGCGCCGCCAGCCAGGCGTGGCGCAGCCGTCCGCGGGTGGAATCGACCAGCAGCGCCGAGCCGACCTTCACCACCACCCGGCGGAAGGAGGAGAGGGCCGGCACGGGGGACGCCGTGGCGGAAGAGGCGGGGGCGGAGGAGGGGAGCGCGCTGTTCATCGGTCGTGCGGGGCTGGACTGCGGGAGCGCCCCGGCGAACACCGGGAGCCGGCGGCTTATAGAGCAATTCCCGCAAAAGTGCGGAGCGGTTTTGCGGCAGGAACTGCGTAAACTCAGCGTTTTGGGTATTCCCGGTGACCAGCGGTTCACCGGGAATACCCTGAAGCAAGGCGCGGGCGCCATCTCGGCGGCGCGGGCGCGGCAGGGTGGGCGCCGTTACCGCACCGTCACGGCCCCGGTCACGGACGCCAGGGCTCGCGCACCTCGCGCTCCTGCTCCACCGCCTTGCCCTCGTCGATGACCGCCAGCACCTGCCGCAGCGCCTTCTCGACACCCTCGCCGGACTGCGAGGACAGCACCACCGGCGTGCGCTTGGCCGCCCGCTTCAGCCGCGCCACCTGCTCCTTCAGCGTGTCGGGGTCGAGCGCGTCGGCCTTGGAGAGCGCGACGATCTCGGGCTTCTCCGCGAGCCCGCCGCCATAGGCCTCCAGCTCCTTGCGCACCATCTTGTAGGCCTTGCCGGCATGCTCGCTGGTGCCCTCCACGAGGTGCAGCAGCACGCGGCAGCGCTCGACATGGGCGAGGAAGCGGTCGCCGAGGCCGACGCCCTCATGGGCGCCCTCGATCAGCCCGGGAATGTCCGCCAGCACGAATTCGCGCCCGTCCACCCGCACCACGCCGAGGCCGGGATGCAGGGTGGTGAAGGGATAGTCCGCAATCTTCGGCTTCGCCGCTGTGGTGGCGGCCAGGAAGGTCGACTTGCCGGCATTGGGCAGGCCGACAAGGCCGGCATCGGCGATCAGCTTGAGCCGCAGCCAGATCCACTTTTCCTCGGCCTCCTGGCCGGGATTGGCCCGGCGCGGCGCCTGGTTGGTGGAGGTCTGGAAATGCGCGTTGCCGAAGCCGCCATTGCCGCCCTTCAGCAGGCGCACCTTCTGGCCGACATGGGTGAGGTCGAACAGCACGGTCTCGCCGTCCTCGTCCAGCACCTCGGTGCCGGCCGGCACCTTCAGCACCACGTCGTCACCCTTGGCGCCGGCGCGGTTCTTGCCCATGCCGAAGCCGCCCTTCTTGGCCTTGAAGTGCTGCTGGAAGCGGTAGTCGATCAGCGTGTTCAGGCCGTCGACGCATTCCACCCAGACGTCGCCGCCCCGCCCGCCATCGCCGCCGTCGGGGCCGCCGAACTCGATGAACTTCTCCCGCCGGAACGACAGGCACCCCGCACCACCGTCGCCGGCGCGCACATAGATCTTGGCCTGGTCGAGAAATTTCATCGGTTCTGTCCCCGCCTCCCGCCGCGGGCGGGAGGCCTCGTCATGATACAGGCGACCGCGCCCTCAGTGGCGGCGGTCGAATTCGTGGCGAACCGGCCGGGCGCTGGCGCTCCAGGCCCGGATCGAGGCCCAGATCCGCCGGTCGAGCCGGAACCGGTCGACCGGGACGGACGCGCCGATCGAGCGGACGCGGCACAGCCCGGCGCCGGTCCACTGGAAGCCGCACTTCTCGATCACCCGCCGGGAGGCGGGATTGACGACCCGCGCCGCCGCGACCAGCGCCTCCAGCCCCAGCTCGCCGAAAGCATAGTCGATCAGCGCCCGCACCGCTTCGGTGGCGATGCCCCGGTCCCAGTAGGACTCGCCCAGCCAGTAGCCGATCTCCGGGGCCTCGTCGCCGCGCCGGACGAAGCCGCACATGCCGACCGGGATGGGCGGGCCGATCGGGTTGGAGCCGTCGGTCTTCAGGAAGATCGCGAAGGTCACGCAGTCGCGGCCCTTCGGCAGATTGGCGATGAAGGCCGCCGCATCCGCCATGCCATAGGGATGGGGGATGTTCGCCGTCATCTCGGCGACCTTGCGGTTGTCCGCAAGCTCGGCAATCCAGGCCATGTCCTCGATCCGCGGCGCGCGCAGCACGAGCCGGGAGGTCTCGAGGACGGGGGTACAGCTCTCGGCGAGGATCGACCCGGGGGTCGCTTCAACGATGGTCATGGCGGGCTCCTGGTGCCTGGGATGTGCCTTGGAACGACGACGGGGAGGCGATCGTCTCGCCTCCCCGGGGGTCTTCCGGAACACCTGGAATCAGGACCAGGGCTCCACCGGTTTGACGAGACCGGTGGGACCCTTGGATCTCACCGTCTTACTCAGCGGCCTCGGCGGCCGGAATTACGGAAACGTAGGTTCGCTCGTTGGCTTTGGTGCGGAACTCGACGCGGCCCTCGGCCGTGGCAAACAGGGTATGGTCCTTGCCCATGCCCACATTCGTACCGGCATGCCAGCGCGTCCCGCGCTGACGCAGGATGATGTTGCCGGCAATGACGGTCTCGCCGCCGAACTTCTTCACGCCGAGGCGGCGGCCAGCGGAGTCGCGACCGTTGCGGGAGGAACCGCCTGCTTTCTTATGAGCCATTCTGCTCTCCTATTTCTTCGCGGGCTGTCTCAGGCGCCGGTGATCGAGGTGATGCGGACCACGGTGAAGTCCTGGCGATGGCCGATCTTGCGACGCGAATTCTGGCGGCGGCGCTTCTTGAAGGCAATGATCTTGCCGCCACGGGTGTGGTCGACGATCTCGGCGGTGACGGCGGCGCCCTCGACCAGCGGGGCTCCGACCTTCGGCGACTCGCCGCCGAGCATGAGCACCGGGAAGGTAACGCTCTCGCCGGCCTCGGCGTCGATCTTGCCGAGGGTGACGACCTGGTCGGCGGCAACGCGGTACTGCTTGCCACCGGACTTGATGACCGCGAACATGTTATGTCCTTTCGTTCGAGCCCGGACTCTCCGCCAGGGTGCGAACACCGCTGGTGCAGGACCGGCTTCTTTCGGTCGGTTGCGGGATGTGCGCGGGCCTTCCGCGCACGAGGGGTCCATACAGCCCGCATGGCAAGGCTGTCAACGAAAAGCCGGCCGCTTCGGGCGGTCGCGGTTGGCGCGTGATCCCTTTACCGCATCCGGTCGAACCATTTTCCGCCTTCCGCGTTCTAGCCAGCGAACGGCTCAACGCACAGGAGCGAGAGACATGGACAGGAACCGCATCACCGGCACCGCGCGCCAGGCCGCCGGCCGGCTGAAGGAGATTGCCGGCTATGCCGGCCAGGACACCGCGCTGCGCGCCGAAGGCCTCTATGACGAGGCCGTGGGCTATGGCACCCGTGCGGTCGGCCAGGCGCGCGACCACGCCGCCGATCTTGCCGACGACGCCTATGAAGCCGGCCGCCGCCTCTATGGCCGCAGCCTGCATTCGCTGCAGCGCGGCGTGCACGATCACCCGGTGGCGCTCGTTGTCGCCGCGGGCGTGGCCGGGGCCGCGATCGCGTGGCTGCTGAGCCAGCCGCGCCGCTGACGAACATCCGGTAGCGAGGCGCCGCCCGGCGGCGCGCTCAGGAGGAGACGGGCGCCCCCTTGCGCAAGGGGGCGCCCGTATCTGTCTGGGGGGCCGGTATCTGTGGTGGCCTTCCGCCGGCGGAGGGCGCGTCGCGGTGCGGGCCGCTGCGACGACGGGGCGCTCCCGGGCGCAGGTCGCCACGGTGTGGCGGATGAGGCTCCCTTCTGTCGCGACCCCGTGGTTCGGGCCGCCCCTGGGGTGGTGGCGTCGCCGTCGATCCAGCCTGTGGGCGTCCTCGGGAAGATGGCGTACCGGCAGCAATCTGCCCTTGTGCGCGGCGCCGGGCTCGGCTATTGAGCGGCCCACTCCAAGGCGTGCTCAAGCCACGCCCTCGCCCGCGGAGGGGTGCCGGAGTGGTCGATCGGGACGGTCTCGAAAACCGTTGTGCGTGCAAGCGTACCGTGGGTTCGAATCCCACCCCCTCCGCCATTTCAGTCCCTGAGTGGGCACGTCGAGCGTAGCCGTTTCCCCTCCTGAGACGGCGGCCAGCGTTCGGAGCAGGTTTCCTTTCGATCCGACGATGCCGACTTCCTCGACCTGACGTGGCCATCTGCACCCCGTGCTAATGGCCACCTCGCGCCACGAACGGACGTTCGCAACCCGTCCGATCCCGGACCCACGCAGCAATGGGCTCTGGCGCGATCGACCGAGCCGCAGGGATAGGCGCTCGGCACCCTTTTGGGCGTTTGGGGGTCGGGAGCATCGTCAGAAGCTCATTCCTCTTCGCATGGCCTTCCTGTCCTGCGCTTCATAGAGCGCATAGACGAGCGGGATGAACCACGGCTTGCCCCGGTAGAGCGGAATGGCCGGCGGTGGCGCGAACTCGAAGGCGGAGGGCGGCTCGCTCGTGTCGCCGAGAAGCCGCAGCGCGGCCTTGCGCGCTAGCCAGCGGGCCCACACGACGCCCGAGCCGCAGAAGCCGGTGGCGTAGTGGATGCCGTCGTGAACGAAAAGACGCGGAATCATGTGGCGGTTCATCGCCACATGGCCGAACCAGCTGTGCGTCAGCGCGACGTTGGCAAGCCCGGGAAAAATGCGCGCGAACTCGGCGCGTAAGTGGTCCGTCGGGGCTTGCGGGTCGCCCGCCGTCGTGCCGTCCCGGCCGCCGAAGAGAATGCGCGTCCCATCCGGCGAGGGGCGATAATAATAGCTCAGCTTGCGAGTATCGACATACATCATGCGCGCCGGCATCGCGCTCGCCATCTGTCCGAGCGTCAGCGGCGCGGTCGCGATGATACGACTGCGGACCGGCACCAGACGGCGTCGCAACCAGGGATTGGCCCCGTCGGTGTAGCCGTTGGTGCAGACCAGCAGGTCGCGGCTGCGCAGCTGGCCGGCGGAGGTCGAAAGTTCGAAACCGTCGACTTCGTGCCGCACGCCTTCCACCGTCGTCTTCTCGTGAACGCCGGCACCCGCGTCGCGTGTGCGTTGGAGAAGCCCGGCGAGGAACTTGCCCGGATGCAGGCCGCCAATGTCGCGGCGCACGCTGCCGCCATGATAGAATTCGGTGCCGATATAGGCGTGTTGCTCGCCGCGCGGCACGGCGAAGGTGTCGATGCCGAGCAACGCGCGACGCTCATCCGCCTCGCGGGCGAGGTCGTCATAGTCGCCGGGATTGACGGCGCCGTCGAACAGTCCCGAAAGCTGGAAGTCGCAGTCGATCCTCTCTTCGGCGAGGAAGCGGTACAATTCCTCGCGGGCGTCCTTGCCCTCCTTCAACATGGCGACGGCCCGCGCGTGTCCGAAGCTGCGGCGCAGTTGCGCGAGGCTGGGACGGAGCGACGCGCTGGTCATGCCGCCATTGCGCGTCGAGGCGCCTTCGCCGATCAATTGGCGTTCGAACACGGCCACGCTGCGTCCCGCACGCGCGAGCGTCAGCGCGGCTCCCAGGCCTGCATAGCCTCCCCCGATGATGGCGACGTCGACGCGGGCGGGCAGCGGCGTCGGTTCCACGCGCGGCAGCGGCGCCTCCTCCCACCAATAGGCTGCGGGGCGGATGGTTGAGCGGTTGGAAGCCGGCATGTCTGTGTCCTGCCAGATCGGGGATGCGTGGGTTCAGTAGCCGTTGGCCCGGTCGACGAGACCGACGAGGGGCCGGCCCGCCCGACGCCGGCGGATGTTGTCGAGAACGACGGCGGCGGCGGTGTCCGGTCGGGTCATGCTGGCGATGTGCGGCGTCAGCAGGATGCTGGGATGGTGCCAGAACGGATGTTCTGGCGGCAGCGGTTCGGGATCGGCGACATCCAGTACCGCCGCCGAGATCTGTCCGCTCGCGAGCGCGGCGAGGAGGTCGTCGGCGACGAGATGCCCGCCGCGCCCGACATTCACCAGCATGGCGCCGCTCGGCAGTCGGGCGAAAAGTGACGCATCGAGCAGGCCCCTGGTCTCCTCGGTGAGCGGCAGCAGGCAGACCAGTATGTCCGTCCGCGACAGGAAGGCATCGAGTTCGCCGTGCCCCGCGAAGGTCGCGACGCCGTCGAGCGGCCGCGCCGAGCGGCTCCAGCCGGCCAGAGGGAAGCCGAAGGGGACGAGGGCCTTCAGGGCCGCCTGGCCGAGCACGCCGAGCCCCAGCACCCCCACGCGCCGCGCGGCGGCATCGGTCAGCATCGCCTCCGGCTGCCAGAGCGACCGGCGCTGCTGGTCGATGTAGCGAGGCAGGTGACGGTGCAGGGCGAGTACCGCCATCGTCACATACTCGACCATGCCGCTGGCGATGCCCGGTTCGATCATCCGCACCACGGCGAGCTCCGGCGGCAGCGTCGAAAGATCGAACTGGTCAATTCCCGCGCCGATCGAGAACAGGACGTCGAGAGCCGGATAGCGTTCCGCCAGATCCGCCGGCGCTTCCCAGGTGACGAGATAGCGAACCTCGCGCGGGTCGCAGGCGTGCGGATTCATGTGGAAGGGGATATCGCGCGCATGCTCGGCAAAATGCCGCGCCCATGTCGCGCCTCGCGCGGGATCGGAGAGATAGAGCAGGGCCATGCAACGGCTTCCCGGTTCAGTCCCGCGAGACCCAGAGTTTGGTGGTGGTCTCGATCACCCGCCACGTGCCCTCGAAGCCGGGATGCATCACAAAGCTGTCGCCGGCAACGATGCGGCGCGGCGGCTTTCCATCCTCGACGAGTTCGGAAACGCCGGAGAGGATGGTGCAGAATTCCCAGGTCTTTCCCTTGATCGAGCGATAGGCGCCCGGCGTCGCCTCCCAGACGCCGGCCTGCACGGCGCCGTCGGGCGTCGCCGCGATGTCCCAGCTCCGAAAGCGCGGGTCGCCTTCGATAAGGCGCTCGGGAAGCGGCCGGCCCTCACGGGGCGTGGGCAGATCGGCAAGGTTGAAAAAGGTGAGGAGCGACATGTCGTTGTTCCTGTTCGAAGAAGCATGCGGGAGAGGAGAGGCTCAGCGCCGGCGCACCGTGGCGTGATCAGGAATGCGCAGGCGCATTTCGACGAGCCTCACGAGCCCTAGAACGGTGAAGTTGATGACGAGGTAGCCCGTAATAGAGCACGAAGACCTGCACCAGCATCGGCGTGCCCCGGAACAGCGCGGCGTAGCCATCCGCCAGCCTGACGAGGGAGCGCAGCCGGCGGTTCGCCGAGGCGCGCAGCAGCGCGAGCGCGATGCCGGCCGGAAGGCCGACGAGAACGCCGACCACGCTGATGAGTACGGTGAGCTGCGCGCCTTTCATGAGCAGGGGGATTGCTTCGTTGAGCAGTTCGAAATCCATCACCGCACTCCGAAGCCACGTTCGAGGTGCCGCTCCAGCCGGGCGAACAGCCATTGGCTGACGCCGGTGATCGCGAAGTACATCAGCGCGGCGAGCACGTAGAACACCAGCGGGCTGCGGGTGATGCCGGAGGCGATGGCGGCGACGCGCATCACTTCCTGAAGCCCGACCACCGACACCAGCGATGTATCCTTGATCGTCATCTGCCAGACGTTGTTCAGTCCGCCGGCCGCCGCGCGCAGGGCGAGCGGGACGATGATCTTGAAGAAGGTGACATGCCTGGGCACCGCCAGAGCCTGTGCGGCTTCGAACAGTCCCTTCGGTATCGTCTCCAGTGCGCCGCGCAGCACCTCGATGGAATAGGCGCAGGAGATCGTGGCGATGGAGACGAGCCCGATGAAGAAGGGATAGACGTCCCGGGCCGGCTGGAACCCGAAGGCGCCGGCGACACGCTCGAAGCTCTGCACCGAGCCGAAGAACAGGAGGTAGATGACCAGCAGCCCCGGGATGGACCGAACCAGGATCGAGTAGACATCGATCAGCGGCGAGAGCAGCCGCACCCCCCTCCATCGCGCCACCGCCAGCGGCGAGGCGACGACCAGCCCGAACGCCATTCCCAGCACGCCGACCAGCACAGTCGTCATCCCTCCGCGCAGCAGCGCGGACGCCCAGCCTTGCAGGAAAAGCATGGTCCAGAGGTCGCTCGTCATTCCGTGTCCGTCCGCGCCGCCCCGATGGTATCACCGCGGCGGCACCGCCACTGGAGGAGGTCGACGCCGTTCCGTCTCCGGCCGCGCGTCACTGGCTGCAGGTGAGCGAATAGTCCTCCTTGAACCATTGCAGGCTGGACGCCTTCACCTTGCCGTCGGTCAGCATGTTGCACAGGGCCTTATCGAGCTTGGCCTTCAGCTCGTCATTGCCCTTCTTCAGGCCGATGCCCATGCCGTAGCCGAGGCTCGCGTGATCGTCGCCCGGCTTCACCCGCACGTCGACGCGGGTGAAGCCGGCGCCTTCCGGCGTCGCCAGAAACTCGGCCCAGGTCGGGGAATCGCCGAACGCGGCGTCGAGCCGTCCGGCGCCGAGATCGGCGAGCTGGGCGGTGGTCGAGTCGTAGGTCTTGAGGTCGACATTGGGCACGTTCTTGGCGACGAACTTGGCATAGGTGGTGCCGTTGACCACGCCGACGCTCTTGCCCGACAGCGCCTTGAGTACGGACGGCAGGTCCTTGAGCCCGGCAACCGGCGAGGATTTGCCGACGACGAAATAGAGCGGCGTGGAGGCGTAGGGGATCGAGTAGTCGATCTTCTTGCGGCGCTCGTCGGTGATGCCGAGACCGGAGATGATGACGTCGAACCGGTCGCTGTCCATGGACGGCACGAGGGTCGAGAAGGTCTGCACGACGAATTCGCATTTCACCTTCAGCTCGGCGCAAATGCCATTGGCGATGTCGGCGTCGAAGCCGGTCACGTTGCCCGAGGCGTCCGCCATGCTGAACTGCGGTGCGTCGCCTTCCGTGCCGATGCGCAGGACTCCGTCCTTGGCGGCGGCGGCGGTGGCGAACAGGCCGAGAGAGAACGCGCAGGCGAAGATCGAAACGGTTCGGCGCAGTGTCATCGTGGTCCCCTGAGTTGCTGGAAAGTGGGCTTTGCCCATTATTTCGGATTGGCGCGACCTGGCATCAGGCCAGCGCATGTCCTGCGGCCGCCAGTTCATCGGTGACCTGGCGCAGGGCGGCGCGGGTAATGTCGACCATCTCGTCGATCTCTCCCTCGCTCATCACCAGCGGCGGGGCGAAGCCGAGAATGTCGCCGTGCGGCATGGCGCGCGCGATCAGCCCCCGCTCGCGCGCGGCCTGCGAGATGCGCGGACCGACCTTGAGCGCCGGATCGAAGCGGGTCTTGTGCGCGCGGTCGGCGACGAATTCGATGGCGGCAAGCATGCCCACCCCGCGAATCTCGCCGATAATGGGGCTCTGCTCGAACTCCTGCCTGAGGCGCTGCAGAAGATAGGCGCCGCGCGTCGCGGCCTTGCCGGCGAGATCCTCGCGCTCGACGATGTCGAGCGCCGCATTCGCCGCCGCCGCGCCGATCGGATGCCCGGAATAGGTGTAGCCGTGGGAGAAAGAGCCAACCCTGTCGGTCGCTTCCTCCATCACCGCGTACACCTTCTCGCCGACGAGGCAGGCCGACAGCGGCACATAGGCGGAGGTGAGCCCCTTGGCGACGGAGATCAGATCGGGTTCGATCCCGTAGAGATGCGAGCCAAACGGCGCGCCGACGCGGCCGAATCCGCAGATCACCTCATCGGCGATCAGCAGCACGTCGTATTTGCCGAGCACCGCCTGGATCGCCGCCCAGTAGCCGGCTGGCGGCGGAATGATGCCGCCGGTGCCGAGCACGGGTTCGGCAATGAACGCGCCGACGGTGTCAGGGCCCTCGGCGAGGATCAGCGCCTCAAGTTCGTCGGCACGGCGCCGGGAGAACTCGAGCTCGGTCTCCCCCGGAACCGCGCCCCAGTAGTGATGCGGAACCCCCGTGCGCAGGATGCCGGAGACCGGAAGGTCCATGTGATCGTGATAGAAGCTCATCCCCGTCATCGAGCCGGCGATGACCGAACAGCCATGATAGCCGCGCTCGCGGGCGATGATCTTCTTCTTCGCCGGCTTGCCGCGCAGATTATTGTAGTACCAGACCAGCTTCGCCTGGGTCTCGTTGGCGTCGGAGCCGGACAGTCCGTAAAAGACCTTTGACATGCGGCCCGGCGCCATGCGCACCAGTCGATCCGACAGGCGCGCGAGTTGTTCAGTCGTGTGGCCGGCATAGGAGTGGTAATAGGCCAGCTTGTAGGCTTGGCGGGCGATGGCCTCGGCGACTTCCGTGCGGCCATAGCCGATGTTCACGCAGTAGAGACCGGCAAAGCCGTCGATGAACTCCCGCCCCTGCGCGTCGCGGATGCGCACGCCCTTGGCTCCTTCGATGATGACCGGAGCCGGCCCTTCGCCGCTGGCGTGCCCTTTCAGATAGGTGAAGGGGTGGAGGACCGACTGGCGGTCAAGCTCGGCGACGGCGTCGAAATGGTCCATGCGCTCTGTTCCTGCGTGGGCTCGGACAGGCGGCGGATGGCCCGCCACATGCTCCCGATACCGTCAGCCTAGCGGCGGCGCGCATGTGGATGCCGGCATTTAGGGTGGCCTGGACGACGAAATCATGCTCATTTTCTGCCTATGCGCAGAAATTCATCATGCAGGTTCGGATGAAGCTCGATCGGTTCGATGCCAAGCTGCTCGCCCTCGTCCAGACCAACAACCGCATGGGCTCGGAGGAACTCGGCGCCATCGTCGGCCTCTCCGCGACGGCGGTGCAGCGTCGGCTGAAGCGGCTGCGCGCGGAAGGCGTGATCGAGGCCGATGTCGCCATCGTCCGCCCGCGCGCCGTGGGTCGCCCCATCGCGATGTTCGTCTCCGTCTCGCTGGAGCGCGAGCGAGCCGACATCGTCGACCGCTTCAAGCAGTCGATCCGCCAGACACCGGAGGTCATGAACGGCTATTATGTGACGGGAGAAACGGACTTCATCCTGATCGTCACCGCCCGCAGCATGGAGGATTACGAAGCCTTCACGCGCAAGTTCTTCTACGAGAACCCCGATATCAAAGGGTTCAAAACCATGGTGATCATGGACCGCGTCAAGGCCGGTTTCGCGGTTCCCATCGATTTTGACGAGCTTTAATGTAAGTGAGGCACATACTGCTCAGGCAATAGGTTGTTCCTCGCGCCGATGTATGCTTCTCCGTGACGTTGCCCCACCGGCCTAATCCAGTGTGAAGTTCGCTTTGGCCCGACGAGAGGACCAGAGCATGAAGTGCAGCCGTTTTCGGAAGAGCAGATCATCGGCATCCTGAAGGAGCATCAGGCCGGGGTGCCGGTGGCGGAACTGTGCCGGAGGCACAGTGTGAGCGATGCCAGCATCTACAAGTGGAAGGCGAGGTTCGGCGGCATGGAGGTGTCCGAGGCCAAGCGGCTGCGGGCGCTGGAGGATGAGAACGCCAAGCTCAAGCGCATGCTGGCCGACGCCATGCTGGACAACGTGGCGCTGAAGAACCTGCTGGGAAAGAAGTGGTGACGCCCGCTGCCGGGCGGAGGCTGTGTGAAAACCCCTGATTATGCTAGGTTGAGGCACTGCTTCGGAGGTGC
>NZ_JAHBGE010000030.1 GCF_018390635.1 Ancylobacter lacus
TCAGACTGCGCTTTCACGCCCAACCTATGAAGGTGCCGCCGGGACGACGCTTACAGATTTCGTGCTGCTGAAGCGCAAGAAGCTCGCCCGGCTCGGCTGGCCGATGGGGGCGCTTCTCGTCACGGTGGTGCGCACGCGCGAGGGCGTTGGACACGCCCTTCTCACGGTGCGTACCGACCAGGGCGAGCTGGTGCTCGACAATCGCCGCAACGAGATTCTCGCCTGGAACAAGGCGCCCTACCTCTTTCAGTCCCGGCAGTCCGCGGCTAACCCCAAGCAGTGGGCCGCGCTCGATTCCACCGCGCCCCCTGCCCTGTTCGCCGGGTTCGGCTTTTCCCCCCAGTTCCGCTGACCTTGGCCGCGACCGAAAGGGTTACGCCTTGATCCTCCGTGGCCACCCACGGAGCGGCAGGTTCCAAAGGAGCCGGCCGGCGGCGCCGGCCGGTCGGCCATCAGGCCGCCAGCCGTCGCGACGCGACAACCTCGTGGACGATCGCTTCGACCCCGCTGACACAGGCCTGCAGCGAGAAGCGACGCCGCGCGGCCTCCGCGCCACGGGCCGCCAGCGCCGCCGCCGCTTCCGGTGAGCCGACGAGGGTCGCGAGCGCGGCCGCCAGCTCCTCGACGCTGCCCGGCGTGACCAGGAGGCCGGTGTCGCCATCGTCGACGATCTCGGACACACCACCCGCGCGGGTCGCGACGACCGGCCGGTGCGCCAGCATCCCCTCCACCACCACCCGGCCGAAAGGTTCGGGCGCGATCGAGGTGTGGGCGACGATATCGACACTCTTCATCAGCGCCGGCACATCGGAGCGGAAGCCGAGGAAATGGCAGCGCTCGCCCAGTCCGGCAGCGGCAATCTGCGCGCGCAGGTCACGCTCATAGGCGGCTTCCTCGAACAGCGCGCCGCCGACGAAAACCGCATGGATCGCCGGCAGCGACTTCATCGCCTCGACGAGCACATGCTGGCCCTTCCAGTGGGCCAACCGGCTGAACACGCCGACCAGCGGCGCCTCCGGCACCCCGATCTCCGCGCGGAACGCCGCCCGGGCCGCCTCGCCCGGCACTGCGTCGAAGGCGGCGGGATCAATGCCGTTGTGCACGACCCGGAGCGGCGCCGTGCCCCCGGCGGCACGGAACGCGTCCGCGGTCGCCTGCGAATTGGCGATGATGCACGCCGCATTGCGGTTGGCGAGACCAATCGCCACCTTGCGCATGGCACCGGCGAAATGATCGGCGGTCAGCATGTCCCTCAGATGCCAGATCAGGGGACGTCGCGCGAAGGGCGCCGCCATGGCGGCCACCACGAAGGCCTTCTGGGTGTTGGCGTAGAGCAGGTCGGCGCCGCGTGCTCTCCGCGCGAGGCCGAACACCAGGCCCGCCAGGGCCGGGCTCGCCTTCAGGGCCACCATCAGGCCGCTGCCGCGCCCTATCTGCCCGACGGAACCGAGCGGCATCAGTGTGGTCGGCACACCGATCTTCTCCAGCCGCGTGCGGAACGGGCCATCCGAGAACAGCACGGCTTCACTCTTGCCCGGCCGCGTCCGGATGATGTCCAGGAGGGACAGTTCCGCCCCGCCGAGTTCACCGGCCTGGTCCACGAAGAGAACAGAGACCCCACTTCCGCTGCTGGCCATCGTCTAGTTCGAGCTCCGTGTCTCATGAAGGATGCGAGCCGGAACCCCGGCGACGACGACATTGGACGGCACGTCGTTGGTGACCACGGCATTGGCGCCGATGCGGACATTGTCGCCGATGGTCAGGTTGCGGTTGCCGCGGCCGACCAGCACCGCTCCGGCCCCGATCATCACATTGTTGCCGATCGTCAGCCGGTACGGCGAGCCGATATAGGTCTCGGCGGCGATGGTGACGTTCTGGTAGATCATCACGCCGTCGCCGATGGTAACGTTGGGGTGGATCGACACTCCCATGCCGTAGTGCTGCAGCCGCAACCCCTTCCCCACCACGGCCTCGGGCGGCAGGATGGTGCGGAACAGGAAGAAGTTCAGCAGCTTGCAGACACGCGGCAAGACGGGAATGCGCCGCGTATAGGCCCAGCGGCCCAGACTCCAGATGGACTCGGGACTCATGAGCGGCCGCCTGCGACGGCTTCGGCGTACACGGCCCGTATCTGCAGGACGATATCGTCCCAATTGAAGTGCTCCTCCGCATAACGTCGGCAGGCTTTTTCATCCGGGAGAGCGATGCGCCCGGAGAGGATGTCATCGAACCGCTCCGCCAGATGACGCACGTCGACTCCCTCGAAGATGAGATTGGGATCGAGCGCGGCCACCACCTCCGGCAAGCCGCCGACCGGGGTCACCAGCGCCGGGGTCCCGGCCGCGAGGGATTCCGCCGCGATCAGGCCGAACCCCTCCAGCGCCACGGTCGGCACCACGCTCATGTCCGCGGCCCGATAGGCGAGCGGCAGATCGTCATTGGAGACGAAGCCGAGCAGCCGGACATGCTGTTCGAGACCGAGCCGCTCGATGCTGGCCTTCAGCTCGTCGGCCATCGGGCCCCTTCCGCCGATCAACAGGAGAACATCGGGGTGGCGGCGCACGATGTCGGCCATGGCCTCGACGAGATTGCCAAGTCCCATGCGCCGCACCAGCCGCCGCACCGCCACGATGATCCGCCGATCCTGTGGCCAGCCGAGCCGCGCGCGAGCCTCCTGCCGGCTCATCGTGATGTCGAACCGGGCGAGATCGATGCCGCCGGGGATCACACGCACCCGCTCCTCGGGAACGCCGAAGTTCTCCGTCAGCAGGGAGCCAAATGCGCGCGAGAGCACGATGAAGCGCTGTGCCCGCGCATAGACCGCCTTTTCCAGCGCCATCTTGGCACTGCGCCGCAGGCCGGCATGGCCCTCCACCGCACTCTCGAAAGCCCATGGGCCGTGAAAATGCACCGCCATCGGGCAGTCGAACGTGCCGAGGCCCGGCAAGGTGTACAGAGCGAAATGCGACACCAGCAGATCCGGCCGGAAGGCGGAAGCCGTCTGCCCGATGGCTTTGCGGGCCGCCATGAGACGGCTCGGCAGTGACGCGGAAATCGGGGCAAAGGCGCGAACCGCCCCGTTCGAATCCTGCGCCACCTTGGCCGAGCCCGCGACGAGACCTCTCAGCTCGATGCCGGCGGCCGGCGCCGCGTGGAACAGGTCGTAGTAATAGCGCGGCAGCCCGCCAGCGCGCTCGGGGAACCAGTCGAGCCCGATCTGCAAGGTTTTCATGAGCGGTCCTGCATGGCGCTGTGATAGACGGCCTCGATCTGGCTGGCGATCGCATCCTCGCCATACTGCAAGGCGCGGCCAGTGCCCGCGTCCGCAAAGGCGCGACGCTCATCTTCGCTGCCGAGAAGGCGCAGAAGGCTCTCGGCGAACATCCCATCGTCGCAGATGATGCCGTAGCGACCGTGCTCCAGCACCTCGTTCGCTCCCGGGTTCGGGGTGGTCACGATCGGCGTACCGGCCGCCATGGCCTCGATATAGGGAATACCGAAGCCCTCATAGAGGCTGGGATAGGCAAACACCCAGCTGCGCGCCATCGTCTCGGCGAGTTCCGCGTCCCCTATCTTCTTCATATGCAGCACCGAAGGATGCGGATCGCAGCGGTCGGCGACGAAGAAGAGCTTGGCATCGGGATAGACCGGCAGGATCTTCCGGCAGAAGACGTCGAACAGGAACGAGCCGCGTTTGCGCCCCTCCCATGTTCCGACAAAGAACAGGGATGGAAACGGCGTCTTCTCCTGAGGGCGGAACAGGGAGAGGTCGACGCTGTTCCCGATATTGTAATGACACCGATAAAGCGTCTGGGTCTCTGTACCCACTGAAATGGAACGGGTCGCCAGCCGTGCCGACAGCCGCTCAAGATGGTAGACGAGACGCTGCATCAGCTTGCGCTTCACCGACGTCGCCGTCCGCGATTCATGCAGCGCGCTGCCGTGAAAGGTCCGGATGGTGGGAACCGCGCGGCGAACATAGAACCAGTCGTCGCCATGAAAATGCAGCAGGTCGACATCGCCGAAATCGGTGACGTTCATCAGGGCCGGACTGAGCAGCAGGCGCGTGATCTTGGCCCGGTTGGTCCGGTTCAACACCGATCTGTGCGCATACTTCGCGCCTTCGGGAGGCTCGCCGGAGCTGAATACCGTCACCTCGACCGTACCCCGCCGCGACAGCGACTCCGCCAGACGATGAACGGCAGCTTCCACGCCCCCCTTCTTGCCCGCCGCGCCGGGCAATGTCGCGTGATAGATGCCGACCTTCAGTTTACTCATGCCGCACGCTCACCCTTCGGCCTCCCCCGCTCCCCCAGAGCTGTGCCCTGGTCGTCCGACAGGCTGGCAGACATCGATTTCAGCCCCGCCCACGCATCAGCCTTGTCGCCCGGCTTCGGCTCCGCTCAACAGCAACCTGTTGAGCCACCGCCAGTGCCGAGAACACATGGAAAATGACGCCCGACGGGCCATAAAGGACATTGGCGAAGACCAGCTGAACAATGATCGCGATTGCTATACCGGCGGAAGCATTCGCATAAGGACCGCAGCGTGCAGCGCCCACTGCCTGGCGGACAATCATAAAGATGCTGGCAAAGAGGGGAATCGCGAATATTCCGAAGGTGAAAAACACATCGAGAATGCCACTGTCCAGACTTGCCATATCGGTCTGCCCGCCAAGCCGGGCGGCCGCCACGCCGGTGCGGCCCAGCCCGCTGCCGATGACCGTCGTCAGCACGGCGGCGAACATCTCCTGGTACAGGGCCGATCGCTGCTGGAAACTATGATCCTCTTCGGTATTCGACAGCGATTCGATGCGCGACTGCACCTTATCGGCGATCGGGCCGACGGTGAGCAGCGGCACCGCCAGCACACCAAGAATGGCCGCAACCACGAGATAGCGGACTTTCTGCTTCGCCGGGGCGCGTGCCAGCACGAACAGCATGGCGATGACGAAACCGCCCCATGCCGATCGCACCAGCGAAAGCATGAACGACACGATGCCCAACGCGGCGGCGAGCGGTTTGACCGGCGTCTTGACCACCATGAGGGCCGCCAGCGACGCCATCAGCATCTGGGCATAGATGCCCGGGGAATTCATCGTCGCGAAAATGCGCAGACTGGTCGATTCCGCGCTGCCGATGCTGCCCATATTCGCATTCTCGACCCAGAACGTGTCCCAGGCCGGCGGCGAGAAGAACTGGTAGAGCCCGTAGCCCCCGAGAATGACCAGTCCGTACGCCAATGTCTTGAAGAGTCGCTCGGCGTTGGCCTGCGCATGCTCTGGACGACAAAGGATATTGATGGCGAGAAAAATCGGTGCGCACCAGGTGAGGGCGGCATAGATGGCGGCCGCGACGGCGCCCTGCAGGGCACCGAGCAGAACACCCACCAGAATGACGACCATCAGCAGCAGGTAGGGAAACAGCAGCCGTGTTCCAAATCGCGGCAGGTTCCGCACCACGGTGATCAGGCTTATGGACGCCACGAGGAAGGGCGCCAGCATGACGAGACTTTGCTCGTGATAGCCGGTGTGCAGATCGACGACGCGCCGGACGAAGGGAGTCAGCATCCACAGCCACATCGAGAAGGCCAGATATTGCGGCTGGCAGGTAAAGAACAGATACAGGCCCAGCACCAGCGCGATCGGCGAGAAGGCGAGGTTGATCACCGCCGACATGCCGCCAAAGCACGAGACCAGAACGAAGGCGGCGAAGCCGAGCTGGGCCAGCACCTCCCAGGCTTCCGACCGCGGCCTGCGCACCATGACGCGCTGCGGGCGGAAAACAGGCTGCGGCGAAGTGGAACTGTCCGTCGCCGGGAGCGGGGTGTCAGGTCTCATGGACGTCGCAGCCATGTCAGGGTGCCGCCGACGCGTCCGGACAGCGCCGCTCCCAGCCGCGCACCCACATGGGGAGCGCCTTTGACCAGCATCCGCGCCGCCTGCGCCAGACCGGGCACATCCGGCGTGCCGATCGCCAGCGCCCAGGCTGCGAACAGCGGAACCCGCGATGCCGGCAGGAAATCGAGAAGGGCCAGCGTTTCATTATGCGCCCGGTTCCGGGTGGCCTCCGCCGAGAACATCTGGCGACCGTCGACATCGTGCCGGACCGCCGGATAATGCTCGACGATGACCGCGGGATCGTAGATCAGCCGCCAGCCACGCCGGCGGAGGCTGAGCGCGACCTTCATGTCATTGGCCACCTGGGCGCCCGCGCCGAGGAGACGGGTGTCAAAGCCGGCATCGAGCAGCGCGGCGCGGCGGTAGCTCATATTGGCACCCTTCAGAATATCGACGTCGCGCGGCGCGCCGGCTCCGATGTGGTGGTTGCCGATGTGCCGTCCGAAGAACTGTACACGGCCGACCGTGGCGGCCTCGCCTTCCACAACGGTGCCGTGTTCATGCACCCGGTCCCGCCCGCCGACGCCGCCGATCCGCTCATCGCTGGCGAAATGCTCGGCAATGCGCGCGACCCAGTCCGGACGCGGTGCCGCGTCGTCATCGGTGATGCACACGATATCGCCGGAGCTGCCGGCCACGCCCTTGTTCAGCGCCGCCACCTGCCCCGGCACCTCGACGATGACCAGCCGAAGCGGCAGGCCTTCGGCCGCCGGGCCGGCCAGCACCGCGCGGGTGATCTCGTCATCGGCGCGGTGGACCACGACGATCTCCTCGGGCGGACGCAGCTGTTCCTTCAGCGCCGCGAGACACCGCACCAGATCGTCGCCGCGCCGGTACGTCGGAACGAGGACGGTGATCTTCATATAGCATCCTCCGGAGGCGAGAGCCGACACAGGCTTGCCGTCGACAGCACCGTCACCCGATCGTCCCACAATGTCCTGCTGATGCCCGGCACGTCACCTCGCCGACCTCCCCTCACGCCTGCAGCCCGGCCTGCACTTCGCGCAGGATGGACTCGCGGAACCGCTCGGGCGAGAACCGCAACGCATTGCGCCTGCAATCCTCGGGCCGGATCGCCGATCCGGCGGCCTCGAACTCCTCGACCGCCTGCCGGAGAGCGGCTGGCGTCTGCTCCCGGAAGAAGGTGCCGGTCGCGCCCTCCTGCCCGACGCCGATCACCGTCTCCAGGGCACCGCCGCGGCCATAGGCGATGACCGGCGTTCCGCTGGCCTGGGCCTCGAGCGGAACGATGCCGAAATCCTCCTCCGCCGCGAAGACGAAGGCCTTGGCCCGGCGCATGTGATCGATCAACACCTCTTCCGGCTGATAGCCGAGAATGGTGACGTTCGGGCCGGCCTTGGCCTTCACCGCCGCCATTTCAGGCCCGTCGCCGATGATGACGAGCTTCTTGTCCGGCATGCCGGCAAAGGATTCGGCGATCATCGGGATCATCTTGTACGGCACCATGCGCGAGGCCGTGAGGTAGAAATCGCCCTTCGCGTCGCCGGGCGTGAAGCGGTGGACGTCGACCGGGGGGTGAATGACCACCGCCTCGCGGCCATAGGTCTTGCGGATTCTCGCGCCCACGAAGCGGGAATTGGCGATGTAGCGGTCGACGCCCGCCGCGGTCCGTACGTCCCAGATCCGGAAGTAATGCAGAATTGCACGGACCAGCCAGCTCTTGAGCCCGCGCTGGAGATTGGCTTCCTTCAGATAGGCGGCCTGAAGATCCCACGCGTACCGGGCGGAACTGTGTACATAGGAAATATGACACTGGTTCGGACCGGTGATGACGCCCTTGGCGACGCAATAGGATGAGCTCAGCACCAGGTCATAGGCGGAGAGATCGAGTTGCTCGATGGCCAGCGGCATCAGCGGGAGGTAGTTGCGATAACGCTTCTTCGCAAAGGGCAGCTTCTGGATGAAGGTCGTCTGCGGAACCTTGCCCTTCAGAAAGGAATTCTGGTTTTCCGGCACATCATAGACGGTGGAATAGACATCCGCCTGCGGAAACAGCTCAAGAAACTGCGCCAGGACACGCTCGGCGCCGCCATAGACCACCAGCCAGTCATGGACGATGGCCACCTTCAAGTCGGCAGGATTCATGAGAGGCTGGTCTCCAAATGGCGCTCAAACATCCGCGGCCGCGGCCCGGCCCTGGGCGATGGCCGCCTTATCCGCTTCGCCGCGGTCCGGCACCTCCCGCTTCTTCGAGCGGCGGCGCCGCCGGCCGGAGGTCTCGGAGGCCGAGACCCTCGGAACATAGTCCGGCACCGTCAGGCGGACGCAGATGCCGGCGCAGCAGGCGAAGACGGTCATCAGCGTCTCCGTGCGCAGCGGATACTCGATCTGCGAGTGGACGAGAAGGCCCAGCATCGACACGAGGCTCATCACCAGCAGGACGCGTTCGTCCGTCGACATGCCGCGCTTCTGCCGCCACGCCTTCAGCATACGGCCGACGAAGGCGCAGAAGGTGAGCAGCGCCGGGACGGCGAACAGCACGCCGCCCTCCAGCAGGTTCTCCAGCACGTCGTTGTGGGCGTGGTTGATGTAGGTCGGGCGGATGAACTCGTCGCCTTCGAACACGCCGAACAGCGGCACGAAGGTGCCGAAGCCGGAGCCCCATGGCAGGAACTGCGGGATCAGGCCGAGGGTCGCGCGGTAGATGGAGGCACGCAGCTCGTCGCCGACGCTGGCGTCGATGCGCGTCAGGATACGGTCGAACGCCAGCAGCATGGCGGCGCCGAGGACGATGAAGATCAACGTGTTGAGGAGCACGACGGTTTTCCGGGTCAGCGGAACCCGGGCCAGCCAGAGCGACAGCATCGGGCAGACCACCATCATGACGAGACCGATGCCGATGCCCGCGCGCGAGCGCGACATCATCACCCCGAACAGCAGCACGATGACCGCCACAAGTCCGGCGGCCACCAGCCCGGCACGCAGCTCCGACCGCTGGCGGAACGCCATGACGGTGAGGGCGATGGAAAGCGGCAGGGCGGCATAGCACAGGGCGGCGAAATTGTTCTTGCCGGTGAAGAAGCCGATGGCGTCGTTCACCGAGAACTGGGGAAACATCTTGAAGGACGAGCCGGGAGAGGCGAGCTGCGAAAAGCCGAGCGTCACCGAGATCACCGCCCCGATGACGATGGTCATCACCATCGCGACGACCGCGTCGCGGCGCATCATCAGCGTGGAGATGAAGATGGCGAAGGCCGGCAGCAGCGCGCACAGGCTGCGGAAGGTGGCGGCGGGATAGAGGCTGATGGCCAGCCAGGGCGGATCGACGCCGATGGCCTGGTAGGTCTCGGCGGCGAATGCGCGGCCCGGCAAGCCCTGCCAGACCGAGGGCGGCAGCGGAATCATCTGGATGAGCGGAGCCGCCGCCATCAGCGCGCACAGCGCGAGATAGATGCGCATGCCGGGCAGGGGCTGGCCCGCCACGAGCAGACACATCGTCAGTGCCAGCAGCGGCAGGCTGATGAGCTGCACCATGACGTCGGTGAAATAACCCTGGGCCGTCGCGCCGCCCCAGATGATCGCTCCGGCGAGCAGGATGCAGGCACCCACCGGCAGCAGGGCCTCGCCGATCTGCAGAAGGGGATCGCGCCGCGGGGCGACCATCGGGCCGCCCGGCTGCAGGGTTGCGGCAACGGTCATCCTCTCCCCTCCCCCGCTCACGGTGCGGCCCAGCCCATCAGGTCTCCGCCTGACAATGCTGCATATGCGAAAACACGCCCGCAAGGCTAGGAGCAATCGCCATCCACGACAACCTGCTCGCAGGGGCGAGCCCGCCACGGTAGCGGCGGGCTTGCAACTGGGCGCGACAAATGGCTCTGTTAGCCCGGCGGGGACGAGCCCGATCCGTCTCCGCGGTGAATGGCGACACACGCGGCCGAACGCCGACATTGGACATCATGGCGGAAAATCAGCGAAGCAGCGGAGAAAAATCGAGCTCCCGGCGGCGGCGGCGCCGGTCCCATCGCTCGTCCGCGGAAAAATTCCGCGACTATCTCGGCATCCCTGAAGAGATCAAACTGCCGCGGCTGCCGAGATGGTCGCCGAAGCTGAAGCCTGCGCTGTCCGCCGCGTCGCTTTCGGGGTTCCGCTGGCGCGACATGCTCACGCCGCGCGGGCTGGCGATCTCCGTGCTGCTGATCGGTTTCGGCGCTCTCGGCGTGGTCATCGCCCTGCGTGGCCTTTCCGACCGCTTCGCGCCCAAACGCCCGCAGCTCGCCCTCACCATCAACGGCAACAACGCCCTCGCTTTGGCCAATGGCGCCGCCGATCTGCTGACGGCCTTCACCACCGACACCGGGCCGAAGACCGCCAGCCAGGAGATGCAGGACGATCCCTCGAGCGCCGAGGAGACGAAGCCCGCGCCGACCGCCGAAGACGGGCCGGCACCCACCGCCCAGGATGGCACGGGCTCCGGCAGCGGCGACACCTCCCCCGCCGCGACCGCGCAGGCCGACGCGCCGGCGCCGCAGCCGGCCGTGACGAACGGCATGAGCGCCACGATGTCCGCCAATGCCGACATCGCGGCCGCCCAGTCGCTGTTCAATCGCACGCCCGAGCCCACCGATACGGCGGCGCCGGCAGCCCCTGCCCTGCCCGGCAGCACGCCGGAAGACCGGGCCACGGCCCGCGACATGTCCATCGCCGCCCTCCTGCAGACACCCCTGCAGCCGAAGGCCCTGCGCAACCTCGCGATCATCGCCGATGCGGACGGCCAGGCCGACCGCGCCCGGCACCTGATGACGCTGACGGAAAGCAGGACCCGGCGCGATGTCGTCGTCCAGGGCTGGCTCCTGGGCCAGGCGCTGCAGCGCGAGGACTACGCCGCGGCAATGCGGCACCTCGACCTGATGTTCCGCCCCCGCAACGAAATTCCGCAGGCGGCGCTTCCCGCCCTTGCGGCGCTGGTCCTCAACCCCAAGCTCACCGGCGATCTCGGCGCCCTGCTGGCCACGGACCCGAAGTGGCGCGGCTGGTTCCTCGACCGGCTGACCCGGCTGGAGATCGCGCCGGACAGCCCGCTCGGGCCCGATGCCGACACCCAGCTCAGCGACGCGATCGGCAATCTGTTCGCCGCGATCATCGACCATGGCGGAACGCTGACGCCGGAAGAGATCGCGCGATTCATCGATCGGCTGATCCAGCGGCGCGCCTACGACAACGCCTATGCGCAATGGGTGCGGTTCTACGTCCCGCCGGATGAACTCGGCACCCTCGGCTATCTCTACAATGGAGATTTCTCGAAGCCGATCAACGACATACCGTTCAACTGGCGGGAGCTGCGCAAGCAGAGCAGCGTGGACCTCGCCATCGTCGACGAGCCGGAGCGGCCCGGCACCAAGGCGCTGCGGCTGCAGTTCATCGGCGGCGACCGCGTGCCGTTCCGCGATTTCATGGAGCAGCTCGCCCTGCCGCCGGGGGACTACACGCTCGTCGGCAAGGTGAAGGCCGAGGCTCTCAAGAACCCGCGCGGCATGGTCTGGCGCGTCTACTGCAACCAGCAGACGGGATGGCGCATCCTCGGGGAGTCCCCGCTTTTCCGCGGCGACATCCCCTGGAGTTCCTTCAGCGCCGACATCACCGTGCCGGAGGACTGCCCCGGGCAGTACATCCGCCTCGAACTGGCCTACCGCGTGCCGGTCGAAGAGGTCGTGTCGGGCAGCATCTCCTTCGCCGATCTCAGGATCAACCGGAAGGAGACGCCCACGAACTGAGCGGCGGCGCGCCCGGCGGTTCAGTAATAGGCGATCTTCCGGGGCACCCCGTCGATGTCGACCGTCACATAGCCGGCCGGCCGGGCCGGCAGCGGCTCGGCCGGCCCCGCTGCGGGCGCGGCCGGCCCGGTGGCGGCGCCATCGAGCGCGAGCCCGCCGCGCAGGCGCGGCACGGGGCGGGGGTTGTAGGGCCGCGGCATATCGAACGAGGCCATGATGCCGCCGACCAGACAGATGCGGTTCGGCTCCACCTCGATCAGCAGCGCCGCCACCGCCGCATCACCCGGCCCCTGGTCGACGCAGAGCAGACGGGCCCACCCCTTGGAGCCGTCGAGCCGGGTGTTGTAGAGCGCCCCGCCCCCGACCAGCTCGAAGCGGCTGACCATCGCGGCGCCGACGGCCCACAGGCTGAGGGCGATGTTGCGGCCGCCGCCGTCGAGCCGGCCGGCCGCCACGGGCAACCGGAAGACCGCGCCCTTCGGCCCGGTCTGCAGCCGCAGGAGCGTCGGATTCGGCCCGAGCTGCTCGAGGAAGTCCAGCGGCGGGGCGGGCGCGCGGCCGGCATCCCCGGAAGCACCCACCGTGATGGCGCCGGCCTCCCGGAAGGCCGCCGCGGCAAGCCGCGCCGGCGCATTGTCCGCCGGCGACCGCACCGTCCAGTTCGAGGGCTCCTCCGGACAGAGCAGGAGGTTGGCGGAAGGGGTCGCATCACAGGAGAGCTGGAGATCGCCCTTTCGCGCCGCCGGTCCCGTGCGGTACCGATTCCAGCTGTCCGGGCGTGCCCCGTTGCGTATCTCGATATCGCCCCCGAGACTTCCGAGATCGCTGCTGTCGCCGCAGTCGAGCGTCTCGATCAGGGCGATCCCGCGGGGATTGTCGGCGAAGCGGGAGCGCGCCAGCGGCATGAATTCGCCGAGCCAGGAGATGTTGACGTTCTCGCCCAGCGTGCCGAACCGCATCATGTACTGCTGCTGCTCGGCATAGGGGATGATCTCGGGGGGAAGATTGCAGACCCAGCCATTGGGCGGCGGCTTCGGGTAGTCCCGATGGATCGGCGACCAGCTCATGCCCAGGCTGTCGATCGCCAGCCACCGCGTCACGGACTGCGGCAGGAACTGGAAGATCGCCTCCCCGATCCGTTCGAAACGCACGGAATCCAGCCGCCCCATCACGGTCTGGCAGTATCCTTTGAAATCGGAATCCTTCACCTGATAGAATCCATAAGGTGAAAATCCCATATGTACCCTATACATATTCAGGGATATGCCACCATTATGGTTGGCCTGATCCGACGTCCCGAAGACGATACAGGCGAAGGACCCGCCGATCTGGCCACCCATGAAGAAATAATCTTCACTGTTCCGGTGACAATAGATGCCGATAAGGCCGTTCCACGAGCAATCGTAGCTCGTCACATGGCCGTTCTTGCTGTCGAGATACAGGCCCACCTTCACGCCGTCGGTCGCGACATTGCGGAAAGTGGGCTGGTTGACACCGAAAACGCCGAACGCACAGACACCCGGGGCGAAGGCGGAATAGTCCGGCAACCGCCTCCCGTCGATCACCGTGCCGAGACGCTCGCGGGCGTAATTGGTGACACCCTGGACGGTGATCTGTTCGAAGCCGCCCGCATTGTACATGCCATCGGCGATGGCGAAGCAGGGCTTCATGTCGGTGACGACAGCCGGATCGAAGCGGATCAGCGTCCCGCTGTTCCTGGACGACAGGTAGTTGGCATCGCCCACCACCCGCCGGCATCGAATCTGCACGGTGTCGGTGATCCGGTAGGCGCTGCCGGTCGCCGGCACATGCAGGGCCTTGCCGCCCGCCGCCGCCGCATCGGCCGCCGCCTGGAACGCCGCGGTGTCATCGGCGCGTCCGTCGCCGACGGCGCCGAAATCGAGAACGGAGAGCATGTCGCCGAGCCGGTCCGTCAGAGGACGCGGACGCGCCCTGGGGAATCGGGGGCGATAGGTAAGGGAATCGAAGGCGGTGGACGCGGCGCTGGCGGCCGACTGGGCGCCCGCCGGAGTGGTTGTCGATGCCTGGGCTAGGCCCGCGAGCCCCATGGTGAGAAAGGCGTCGCGTCGGGTAAAGGGCATGCGTGAATCTCCGGCTGAAGCAGGAAGACGAGCTTTGGACAGCTTTGTGCTAAACGCATGGCAGCCGCGACCGTCCCGGATCCGGCCGGACCCCGCGGACGCCCAACGCCCGCAGAGCCCGGCCGGGAGTCTTTCCGGGCGATGGCACGCCACTTGCGTCTAGATGTGGAAAGACTCGGAGACCAGCAGATGACCACGCCGAAGAAGCCGAGTCTTTTGACAGAAAACTCGTCAGCCCTCATTGATCTCGCGCGCTGGAGCGCTGCGCTCCTTGTGCTGATGGAGCATGCCCGGCACATGCTCCTCGCCAACGGGTCAGACGTGACACACCCGACGCTGTTCACCAAGGCATTCTACCTTCTGACCTCGCTTGGACATTCCGCCGTTATCGTCTTCTTCATCATCAGCGGTTTTCTGGTCGGCGGCCTCACCGTTCTGCGGCTCCGGAAAGCGCCCTTTTCTCTCCGCGATTACGCGAGCAAGCGCATATCGCGCATTTACGTGGTCCTCCTTCCTGCGTTGGTGCTGGGCGGCCTGCTCGATTTCCTAGGATGGCAGTTCTTCAACGTCGATGAGATCTATACCTTTCCCCAGCACCTGAATCTTGCCAGCCTTCCTGTCGCCCCGGTGACTCGGCTCGACCTGCTGCATTTCGTTGATAATCTAGCCCTCATCCAGGCGAACGGAGTGTTCGGCTCCAACGGTCCACTTTGGAGCCTCTCCTACGAGTGGTGGTACTACTGGATCTTTGCGGCCGTGATCGTTGCATTGAGCGGAAGTCCGCTCGCGCGTGCCTGCGCTCTCGCTGGTCTTGTGCTCATGCTGACGTTCCTGCCGGCGGCTCTTCTGCTGTGGGGCGTCATCTGGCTCATGGGTGTCGCCATAGCGCTTCTGGCCGATCGCTTCGCCTTCCGGCCGCCCGTGCTGCTGGCGGCACTCCTCGCGGGAGCGACCTTCGCGGCTCCCATCCTTGCGCGCGATTCGGCCAGCGTATTGACGAAGTTCGGCCTGGATCTTATCTGCGCCATCGGGTTTTCCGCCCTGCTCCTAAGCGTCTGCCGCGAAGAAGGCATTTTCCGCAAACTACCTCGGCTGAATACGCGTCTCGCTGACTTTTCCTACTCGACCTATCTCTTCCATTTTCCGACCCTGATCCTGCTTACAGGCGCCCTTGACACTATTTGGGGTATCCCTCCGCTGCATCAGCCAGACCTTTTCGGGCTGGCACTCTTTGTTGTCGTCTGCACTCTGCTGGTTCTCGGTGCCTACGTCTTCTCGTTGTTCACCGAACGGCACACAGCCGCGGTTCGGTTCTGGCTTGAACGAAACCTGCCCGGAGGCTCCGCACGAACCGCCGCACACCCCCCGCGCCCGCGGGGGGTGTGACGATCGGGGGGCATCTACTGCATTGCAGCAACTCGTTGCCGCGCCGCAACCAATTCGGTATGGTCCCGGCCATCAGCAAGGGGCGCATGTGTCTTCTCTTTTCTCCCGTCCGGCCGAGGCGAGCCATACGTGGCGGAAGCGCGGCGGCGTTCATCTGGCGGCACGTGGTGCTGCACGGGATTGCCGTGCAGCGTCTGGAAGCCGCCAGGCGGCGCCCGCCTTCCGGCGGGTCGGCTTCCTGCTCCCCATCCCGCGCGTCACCCCCGCCGGCCGGGCGCGCCCGTGGCCCGCAGACGCCGGACATCGCCCGGCGGGCCCGACGGGAAGCTGCCGGAGCCGTGAATCGGACAAAAAGATTCCCCGCCGAAAAGGGGCCGCGCGCGACCCCGGCGGCAGGGTGTGCTAGGGCGACAACATTTCGAGAGCGTGAGGCAGGCGACGTGTTCGGAACTTCGCATCCATGAGTGGACTCTGGCAGCGCCTTTCAAGCCGCGTGCGGTCGCAGTCCGGCAGAGGCCTGGTGGCCGCCAGTATCTGGCAGCTCTCGAACTACCTCATCCCGCTGGTGACCTTTCCGTATCTCGCCCGGGTGCTGGGAGTGGAAGGGTTCGGTCTCGTCGGCCTCGCCACCAGCATCATGGCCTACGCGCTGCTCGTCACCGACTGGGGCTTCGCGCTGACGGCCACCCAGGCGGTAGCCCGCCATAAGGACGACAAGGCGGCGATCAGCCGCATCATCTGGTCCACCGTGGCCGCCAAGTTCCTGCTGGCCGTGGTCTGCGCGATCTGCGTCGCGGGTGTCGCCATCTTCGGCGCCGCCGACCTGCGCCCGGTGATCCTGATGGCGCTCGTCATCCTGTTCGCCAACGTCTTCAACATCGACTGGGCGCTGCGCGGCGTCGGCGATCTCGGCAGCTTCGCCAGCATCTCCATCGTCGGCCGCGTCGCCGCCATTCCGCCGCTCTTCGTCCTGGTGCGGGATGCCGGCGATGCCAACATGGCGGTGCTGACCACCGGCATAGGCGGCGTCGTGATCGCGGTGCTGAGCCAGTGGCGTGCGCTGCGGCTCGGCCTGATCGGACGGCCGAGCACCTCCTTCGGCGCCATCGCCGAGGCGTTGAAGGACGGCGCCCACGTCTTCGGCGCCACCACGGTGATCAGCCTCTACACCAACACCATCACCGTGGTGCTGGGCATGTGGGGCGGGCCGGGAGAAGTGGGCCTCTACTCCGCGGCGGACCGCATCAAGCGGCCGGTCTATTCGCTGCTCTCGCCGATCGGTCTGGTCTTCTTTCCGCGCATGAGCACGCTGACCACCACCGACGAGGGGGCCGCCGCCCAGATGGCCCGTCGCCTGCTCCTGTTCCAGGGCGGCACCTCCTTTGCGCTGGCGCTGGCGCTGACCCTGTTCGCGCCGCTCGTGGTCCGAATCCTGCTTGGGGCCCAGTTCGAGTCGGTTGTGCCGGTGCTGCGCATCCTGGGATGGACCGTGTTCATGGTCGGGCTCAGCAATGTTCTGGGGCTGATGATCATGCTGCCCTTCGGCATGAAGAAGGCCTTCACCTACTGCATCATATGCGGCGCGGTGGCCGGCACGGTCTCGATGTTCCCGCTGATCTATTTCTTCGGCGCGGAAGGCGCTGCCGCCGCTGCCCTCATTTCCGAGGGCGCGGTCACCACCTCGATGCTGTTCGTCCTGTCCCGCCGCTTTCACTGGATGCGTTTCAAAGGGTTCCGTCATGTCTGAAATTCTCGTCGTCGGCGCCGGTTTCGCCGGCGCGGTCTGTGCCGAGCGCCTGGCCAGCAAGGGCCACACGGTGCGCGTCATCGACCGCCGTCCCCACATCGCCGGCAACGCCTATGACGAATATGACGAGCACGGCGTGCTGATCCATCGCTACGGCCCGCACATCTTCCACACCAACGGCAAGCGCATCTTCGAGTATCTCAGCCGGTTCACCGACTGGCGCTTCTACGAGCACCGGGTGCTCGCCGAGGTGCGCGGGCAGCAGGTGCCGATCCCGATCAACCGCACCACGCTCAATGCCCTCTACGATCTCGACCTCGACGAGGCCGGCGCGGCCGCCTTCTTCGAGAAGGTGCGCACCCCCCGCTCGCCCATCCAGACCAGCGAGGACGTGGTGCTCAACAGCGTGGGGCCGGAGCTGTGCGACCTGTTCTTCCGCGGCTACACCCGCAAGCAGTGGGGCCGCGATCTGTCCGAGCTGTCGGCGGGCGTGGCGGCACGCATCCCCACCCGCACCAATGACGACGACCGCTACTTCACCGACACCTTCCAGTTCATGCCCGCCGCCGGCTACACCGTGATGTTCCAGAACATGCTGGACCATCCGAACATCACCGTCGAACTGGGCGTGGAGCTGTCGGCGCAGGACCGCAGCGCCTACGACCACATCGTCTATACCGGCCCGATCGACGAGTATTTCGGCTACTGCTTCGGCCGCCTGCCCTATCGCAGCCTGAATTTCGAGCACCAGCATCTGCCGGATGTCGACCAGGTCCAGAAGGTCGGCACGGTGAACTACCCCAACGAGCACGACTACACCCGCATCACCGAGTTCAAGCACCTGAGCGGCCAGAAGGTCGCCGGCACCTCGATCGTGCGGGAATACCCCGCGGCCGAAGGCGACCCCTATTACCCCGTCCCGCGCCCCGAGAACGAGGCGCTGTTCCAGCAGTACCGCGCCCTCGCCGACAAGGAGAGCAACGTTCTGTTCGTCGGCCGGCTGGCGCAATATCGCTACTACAACATGGACCAGGTCGTGGGTGCGGCCCTGGCCGCGGTCGAGGACATCGCATGACGACACAGCCGCCGAAGGTCGCCATTTTCGAGGACACCCCGCCGCGGCGCCATGCCGGCGGCCCGCCCGGCTATCTCTGGCACCTGCGCGAGGGGCTGAAGAAGATCGGGGACGACACGGTCGCCTTCGTCACCGGAACCGAGGGTTTCGGGGTGCCGCCGTCCCGCATCGGCAATCTGGTCAATTCGACGCGGCGCCTGTCGGACCCGCTCTGGCGGGCGCTGAAGACCTACGGGCCCTCCGAGCTCAACCGCGAGGTGAAGTGGCTCACCCAGCGCCGCTTCCGCCAGGACGGACTGCCGGGCTGGGCCGAGGCGCAGCTCGTCGCCCGCCCGCCGGACATCCTGCACTGCCACAAGCTGATCAACCTGCTGCAGGCCCATAACAGCCTCGTCCGGCTGGGCCTGCGCGACAAGGTTTCCCTCGTCGTCACCACCCATTCGCCCGAGGTCCCCTCCCGCGAGCGTGTGGACATGATGCGCCGGGTCGGGCTGCTCGGCGCGGCCGAGCCGCTGATGGAGAGCCGGCTGGCCGAGATGGACCGCCTGGCGCTGTCCGTCACCGACCATTTCATCTTTCCCTGCGCCGAGGCGACCGAACCCTATTTCGCCACCTGGCCGGACTTCACCGCCCACGCCAATGCCGGCAACACCTCCTATGTCCTCACCGGCATCGAGGATCCCTCGGCGACGGTGGTGAAGGATCACTTCCCGCTGCCGCGCGACAAGAAGGTGTTCGCCTTCGTCGGCCGCCACAACGCCGTGAAGGGCTACGATCTCCTCGCCTCGGTCGCGCGGCGCGACCGGCTGCCCGAATCCGTGTTCATCGCGGTGGCGGGCGTGGAAGGGCCGGAGGCGACGCCCAGCCATCCCCGCTGGAAGGAATTCGGCTGGACCGACAAGGCCCTCAGCCTGATCGCCGCCAGCGACGCGCTGATCCTGCCCAACCGCAGCACCTATTTCGATCTGGTCTCGGTGGAGACCCTTTCGGTGGGTGTGCCGATCATCGCCAGCGCGACGGGTGGCAACAAGCGGCTGGGCGCGCTCTCCGAGGGCGTCATCCTGTTCGAGCCCACCGAGAGCGGCATGGAAGAGGCCATCGCCAGGGCGGCGGCGATTCCGAAAGAGCGCCTGCTGGAGATGGGGCGGCAGAACCGCGCCCTGTTCGAGCGTCTTCTCACCAACGCGGCATTCGCGCAGCAGTATCTCGGCGTCTACCGGGAGATTCAGGAGCGCTTCGCTTCCGGGCAGCTCCGCCGCCGCACCAGCGCGGCGGCCTGACGGGCGGGCTCAGCCCGCCCCCGGATTATTCCACCCCGAGAGGCGGCAGCAGGGCCAGCACCCGGGCCGCCGCCTCGAAGTCCCGCCAGCGGGCGGCGCGCCGGGCCAGCGCCTCGGCATCCTGGCCCCACAACTCCTCCTGAACCTCCTCGTCGATATGGGCGGCGCGCCACGCCGCCTCCGCGGGGAGGAAGCCGCGCCACACCGCCAGCGCCAGCAGCGCCGAGCCGGAGAGCGTCGTCAGCAAATTGAGCGCGGCGAGCCGCAGCGGCTCGTCCGGCAGGGCGGCGGCGATCGCGTCCAGCGAGCGCTGGGGCTGGGCGACATGCATCACCCCCTCGGCGAGGATGAAGCGGGCGCCGAACCGCCCATGCACCCAGTCCAGCACCGGGTCCCACAGCTCGGCCTGCAGCGCCACCAGCCGCGCCGGGCCGTCGCTGCGGTAGCAGAGCAGGTCGCTGCCGGAATAGCGGACGATCTCGCCGGCTGTTTCCGACAGGTGCCGGGACACCCCGTCGAGCGCCGAATTGACCAGCCGCACCACCGGCATCGTCACCGGGTCGATCCGCTCGCCCTGCCCGGCCCATTCCAGCGCCATGTGATCGGCCAGCGCCCGGGCCGGCACCTCGACCAGATGGCGGCCCGGAGTGCGCACTGGCCGGCCGTCCAGCTCCACCCGCCAGGCGCCCTCGACACCGCCGGCGCTCGCCCCGGTGTAGAAGCGGCGCGGCAGCGGGGGACGATCGGCGGCGGCGCGAATGGCGTCCGGCCGTGCGGTCTGCGAACCCGTGTCCTCAGTCATCGCGGCATGTCCCAGATCGTTTGCAGCGTCGGCACCAGCGCCCCGGCATGCCGGACCAGATGCTGCGCGCCGGATTCTTCCAGCAGGTCGCTGGTGTGGTAGCCCCAGGTGACGCCCACCGCATGGACGCCGGCGGCGCGGGCCATCACCATGTCGTAGGAGGTGTCGCCGATCATGACCGTATCGGCCGCTCCGGCGCCGGTTTCCGCCATCGCCTGCAGCACCATGGCGGGATGCGGCTTGGAGGGCGCGGTGTCGGCGGTCTGGATGGTGACGAAGCGATCCTGCCAGCCATTATGGCTCAGCACCGCCGCCACCCCACGCTGCGACTTGCCGGTGGCGAGGCCGAGCAGCACGTCGTCGCGGGCGGCGAGATGGTCGAGCAGTTCCGCGATGCCGCCGTAAAGCGGCTCGGAGAAACCGGGCTCCGCGCGCTGGGCGTGGAAGGCGTGCTTGTAGTGCTCCGCAAGCTCCTCGGCGGGAAAGCCCGGGGCGTCGCCGCCGAGCCGGCGCATGGCGGTCACCAGCGAGAGCCCGACCACGCCCAGCAGCGCCGGACGCGGCGGCACCGGCATGTCGAGCGCCTGGAAGGCGCGGGTCATGGCGGTGACGATGACATTCTGGCTGTCGACGAGCGTGCCGTCGCAATCGAACAGGACGAGCTTCACGGAGGGGCCTCGCTGCTGCCGCGCCCCTGGTGGCACGGACCCTTGGTGGGCGGTGACGGGCTCGAACCGCCGACCCTCTCGGTGTAAACGAGATGCTCTACCAACTGAGCTAACCGCCCATCGCGCGAGCCTGACGGCCGCTTCGACCGCCTTTAAGCATCGGCACGGCGCAGGAGCAAGCCACAAACGGCCTCACGCCGCCGGACCGCACAACCTGCCTTAGCCGGAGGCCAGGCCAGCGCGGGGCCCTTCAGACGCCCGGCTGGCGCGGCGCGCCGGCCCGGGGCGTCTGATAGCGCAACGGATCAGCCGTTGACGATGTCCTTCAGGCCCTTGCCGGGCGTGAACTTCGGCGCCTTGGAAGCCTCGATCTTCACCGGGTTGCCGGTGCGGGGATTGCGGCCCTCGCGCGCGGCGCGGGTGACGACGGAAAAGCTGCCGAAACCGATGAGCTTCACTTCTTCGCCGGCCTTGAGCGATGCCGCAATGGCGTCGAAGGTGGCGTCGACCGCAGCCGCCGCGGCAGCCTTGGTCAGCTTCGCCTGCTCCGCCACCGTGGCGACGAGTTCGTTCTTCGTGGTCATGAGACCGGTCCTTCCTTGATTGCACAAGAATCGTCGCCGGGTTGCCCCGACGAACGGCCGGGAAGCTTCCCCCAAATTGCGGCGATTGCAAGCACGGAGCCCCCGGAACCCGCATAAATACACGGTTTCCGCCGAATCTGGAGTACTAAAATACAGCGGGCGGCACCTTTCGATGCCGCCCGCAAATTAGGCGATACAGTCCGGCCTCAGTGGGCCGCGGCGCCGGTCGGCTCCTCCAGCCCGATCACCGCTTCCACCTCCGGCACATCGACCGGCTTGCCCAGCTTCTCCTCCCAGACGATCGGCTCGGGCTGGCGCACCAGGGCATGCCGCAGCACCTCGTCCATGCGCGACACCGGCACGATCTCCAGCGCGTTCTTCACGTTGTCCGGAATCTCGGCCAGGTCCTTGGCGTTCTCCTGCGGGATCAGCACCTTCTTGATGCCCGCCCGCAGCGCCGCCAGCAGCTTCTCCTTGAGGCCGCCGATCGGCAGCACCCGCCCGCGCAGCGTGATCTCGCCGGTCATGGCGACGTCGCGGCGGATCGGAATGCCGGTCAGCACCGAGGTCAGCACGGTCGCCATGGCGACGCCGGCCGACGGCCCGTCCTTCGGGGTCGCCCCCTCGGGCACGTGGACGTGGATGTCGCGGCGCTCGAACAGCGGCGGCTCGATGCCGAAATCGAGGGCCCGCGAGCGGACGTAGGAGGCCGCCGCCGAGATCGACTCCTTCATGACGTCGCGCAGATTGCCGGTCACCGTCATCTTGCCCTTGCCGGGCATCATGACGCCTTCGATGGTCAGGATCTCGCCGCCCACCTCGGTCCAGGCGAGGCCGGTGACGACGCCGACCTGATCCTCTTCCTCGGCCTCGCCATAGCGGAACTTGGGCGCGCCGAGATATTCCTCGAGGATGGCACCGGAGACCTTCACCGACTTCTTCTTGGAGAGCGTCAGGTCCTTCACCGCCTTGCGGGCGAGGTTGGAGATTTCGCGCTCCAGATTGCGCACGCCCGCCTCACGGGTGTAGCGCCGCACCAGATTCAGCAGGGCCTCGTCGTCGATCGACCACTCCTTCTCGTCAAGGCCATGCTTGGCCAGCGACGCGGGGATGAGGTGCTTGCGCGCGATCTCGACCTTCTCGTCCTCGGTGTAGCCGGCGATGCGGATCACCTCCATGCGGTCCAGCAGGGCCGGGGGAATGTTCAGCGTGTTCGCCGTGGTCACGAACATCACGTTCGACAGGTCGTAGTCGACCTCGAGGTAATGATCGTTGAAGGTGGTGTTCTGCTCGGGGTCCAGCACCTCCAGCAGGGCCGAGGACGGATCGCCGCGGAAATCGGCGCCCATCTTGTCGATCTCGTCCAGCAGGAACAGCGGGTTGGCCTTCTTGGCCTTGCGCATGGACTGGATGATCTTGCCGGGCATGGAGCCGATATAGGTGCGGCGGTGGCCGCGGATCTCGGCCTCGTCGCGCACGCCGCCGAGCGAGACCCGCACGAACTCACGCCCGGTCGCCTTGGCGACGGACTTGCCGAGCGAGGTCTTGCCGACGCCGGGCGGGCCGACCAGGCACAGGATCGGGCCGGCGAGCTTGTTCTGGCGGCTCTGCACCGCGAGATACTCGATGATCCGCTCCTTGACCTTGTCGAGGCCGTAATGCTCGGAATCCAGCACCGCCTGGGCGAAGGGCAGATCCTTCTTGATCTTGCTCTTGTTGCCCCACGGGATCGAGAGCAGCCAGTCGAGATAGTTGCGCACCACCGTGGCCTCGGCCGACATCGGGCTCATCTGGCGGAGCTTCTTCAGCTCATGCGTCGCCTTCTCCCGGGCCTCCTTGGTGAGGCGGGTGGTCTTGATGCGCTCTTCCAGCTCGGCCAGCTCGTCGCGGCCGTCCTCGCCGTCGCCCAGCTCCTTCTGGATCGCCTTCATCTGCTCGTTGAGGTAGTACTCGCGCTGGGTGCGCTCCATCTGCCGCTTCACGCGGGTGCGGATGCGCTTCTCCACCTGGAGCACGGAAATCTCGCTCTCCATGAGCGAGAGCACCTTCTCCAGCCGCGCCGGAACCTTGAGGATCTCCAGCACCGCCTGCTTCTCGGGAATCTTCACCGCGAGATGGGAGGCGACGGTGTCGGCGAGCTTCGAGTGGTCCTCGATCTGGGTGACGACCCCCACGACCTCGGGCGAGACCTTCTTGTTGAGCTTCACATAGCTCTCGAACTCGGTGACCACCGAGCGCGCCATGGCCTCGGCCTCGACCTTGGTGCCGGGGTCCTCCTCCAGCGCCACGGCCTCGGCCTCATAGAGGTCGGCGCGGTCGGTGTAGCGGCTGACCTCGGCGCGCGAGATGCCCTCGACCAGCACCTTCACCGTGCCGTCCGGCAGCTTCAAGAGCTGCAGCACCGAGGCGAGCGTGCCGATGGTGAAGATCGAGTCGGTGGCCGGATCGTCGTCGGAGGCGTTCTGCTGGGTCGCGAGCAGGATGAAGGTGTCGTTCCGCATCACCTCTTCCAGGGCGCGGATCGACTTCTCGCGGCCGACGAAGAGCGGCACGATCATGTGGGGAAAGACCACGATGTCCCGGAGGGGCAACACCGGGAAGGTCTGGGTGACGCCGGGCGTGAGCGACGCGCGAGGCTTCTGGCTCGTCATGGCTCTTTCCTTTCGGTTGGCGTCAGGGCGGGGCGAGCCGCGCGGCGCGCGGCCTTGCCCGACCTGGCCGCAAGACGGCCGGATCGCGAAACCTGATCATTGTGCGGGGGGCGGGAGAGGCTTACCGGGCACGCCGATCCGGTCGGGGACCGGTGGTTGATCCTCAGATGGGAATCGGGCGGAAAACCGTCAAGAGACGCCGGCCTCGGGGAACAAAAGCCGGACCGCCGGCGCCGGCCCTGCGGGCAGGCGCCCTGCCCGGCCGGGCAGCACCGCCCGGCCGGAGAGAAGGGAAGTGGCGCCTCAGGCACTCGCGCCCGCATCGCCGGCCGCCGCGCGATCCGCGTAGATGTAGAGCGGGCGCGCGTTCTGCTCGACGACCTCCTTGGAGATGACGACCTCCTCGACCCCTTCGAGGCCGGGCAGATCGAACATCGTGTCGAGCAGGATGCCCTCCATGATCGAGCGCAGGCCGCGCGCGCCGGTCTTGCGCTCGATGGCCTTGCGGGCGATGGCGCCGAGCGCCTCCTCATGGATGGTGAGCTCGACGTTCTCCATCTCGAACAGCCGCTGATACTGCTTCACCAGCGCGTTCTTCGGCTCGGCCAGGATCTTCTTCAGCGCCGCCTCGTCGAGATCCTCGAGCGTGGCGATCACCGGCAGGCGGCCGATGAATTCCGGGATCAGCCCGTACTTCAGCAGGTCCTCCGGCTCCACCTCGCGGAAGACCTCGCCGGGGCGACGGTCTTCCGGCGCATGCACCACGGCGCCGAAGCCGATCGAGGTGCCCTTGCCGCGCGAGGAGATGATCTTGTCCAGCCCGGCGAAGGCGCCGCCGCAGATGAACAGGATGTTGGTGGTGTCCACCTGCAGGAATTCCTGCTGGGGATGCTTGCGCCCGCCCTGCGGCGGCACCGAGGCCACCGTGCCTTCCATGATCTTCAGCAGCGCCTGCTGCACGCCCTCGCCCGAGACGTCCCGGGTGATGGAGGGGTTGTCGGACTTGCGGCTGATCTTGTCGATCTCGTCGATGTAGACGATGCCGCGCTGCGCCCGCTCGACATTGTAGTCGGCCGACTGGAGCAGCTTGAGGATGATGTTCTCCACGTCCTCGCCGACATAGCCGGCCTCGGTGAGGGTGGTGGCGTCCGCCATGGTGAAGGGCACGTCGAGGATGCGGGCCAGCGTCTGCGCGAGCAGCGTCTTGCCCGACCCGGTCGGGCCGATCAGCAGGATGTTGGACTTCGCCAGCTCGACGTCGCTGTGCTTCGTCGCGTGGTTCAGCCGCTTGTAGTGATTGTGCACCGCCACCGAGAGGACGCGCTTCGCGTGGAACTGGCCGATCACGTAATCGTCCAGCACCTTGCAGATTTCCTTCGGGGTCGGGATGCCGTCGCGCGACTTCACCAGCGAGGACTTGTTCTCCTCCCGGATGATGTCCATGCACAGCTCGACGCATTCATCGCAGATGAACACGGTGGGTCCGGCAATGAGTTTGCGGACCTCGTGCTGGCTCTTGCCGCAGAACGAGCAGTAGAGGGTGTTCTTGCTGTCGCCGCCGCCAACCTTGCTCATGCGTCTCTCCGTCCGCTCGGCGGGCCAGATGCGCCAGCCGCATCCCACCGCGCCTTTCAGTTCGCAGGCCGCCGCGGGCCTCCGATGCGGAGAAACGCGACGACTCGGGCTGTCAGCAGGCGGCGTCCCGGGGGTCGAACCGGACCGGACCCGAACCGCGAGGCCGGCCCGAGGGACAGCCAAGCATGCCGTGATCGGCTCGATCAAGCGGGGCCTCGAACCGATCCACGCCGAAGCGGCGCGGCCGAGACCCTGTCAACACCCTGTCACACCTCCTGCCGAAACTTCTACATCTCGACATGCAAGCGCGATACCGCAACGCACGCAAGTGCCGTGAGATATCGGAGGCTCAGGCTTCCCATATAGGCATGGCGCGTGGCTTTCCAAACACGCCATGCTTCTACGGCCGGCCGGCCCCTCAGGATTTGGCCGGAGCCTCGTCGGAGGGGCGCTTCTCGATCACGTTGTCGATCAGGCCGAAGGCCTTGGCCGCGTCGGCGGTCATGAAGTTGTCGCGCTCCAGCGCGTCCTCCACCGCCTTCAGGTCCTGGCCGGTATGCTTCACATAGATTTCATTCAGCCGCCGCTTCAGGCTTTCGACTTCCTTGGCGTGGATGAGAATGTCCGTCACCTGGCCCTGATAGCCGCCGGAGGGCTGGTGGACCATGATTCGGGCGTTCGGCAGCGCGAAGCGCATGCCCTTCTCGCCGGCGGTGAGCAGCAGCGAGCCCATGGACGCGGCCTGGCCGATGCAAAGCGTGGAAACCGCGGGCTTGATGAACTGCATCGTGTCGTAGATCGCCAGCCCCGACGTCACCACCCCACCCGGGGAGTTGATGTACATCGAGATTTCCTTCTTCGGGTTTTCCGCCTCGAGGAAGAGAAGCTGCGCGACCATGAGGGTCGACATGTTGTCCTCTACCGGGCCGGTCAGAAAGATGATGCGCTCTTTCAGCAGCCGCGAATAAATGTCGTAGGAGCGCTCGCCCCGGTTGGTCTGCTCGACCACCATCGGAACGAGATAGTTCATGTAGGTATCGATCGGGTCACGCATCTTCTGATCCTCGGCGGGCCGGCAGGAAGGTCGCCCGCGAATCCATTCCCGCCCCACAATAGTGGGAAAGAACGTCCCGACCAGCCCGAAGCTCCGATCCGCCGATAGAGACGGGCCGCGTGACGCGGCCCCCTGCGGCGGACGGCGTCCCAGCGTGCGGGACGCTTTGCTTGAGGGGCGCCCCGCGAGGGGCGCCGGGACGACGTCGCGCCCGGGGGCGTAACGCCGTCTTCGTCACGGCGCCGGGCGGCGCCGCTTCGCTTTGCCTCAGGCGACGTCCTTGGACGGCTCGTCCTCGGCATAGAGCTCTTCCTTGGACACCGGCTTCTCGGTGACCTTGGCAAGCTCGATCAGGAAATCGACGACCTTCTCCTCGAAGATCGGCGCGCGCAGGCTGGCGAGGGCCTGGGCATTCTGGCGGTAATAGTCCCACACCTGCTGTTCCTGGCCGGGGAACTGGCGGGCGCGCTCGACGACGGCGCGGGTGACTTCCTCGTCGGTGACCTGGATGTTGTTCTTCTCACCGATTTCCGCAAGTACCAGACCGAGGCGGACGCGACGCTCGGCGATCTTGGCGTAGTCGGCGCGGGCCGCCTCCTCGGTGGTGCCCTCGTCCTCGAAGGACTTCTTCTGGGCGTCCATCTCGGCGCGGACCGAGTTCCAGATGCCGTCGAATTCCTGCTGGGCGAGGGTCGGGGGCACCTCGAACTGGTGCTGGCCGTCCAGCGCGTCGAGAAGCTGGCGCTTCACCTTGGCGCGGCTGGCGTTCTCGTGCTCCTGCTGGAGGCGGGCGCGCACCTGGTTCTTCAGGGTGGCGAGGTCCTCCTGGCCGAGGCCCTTGGCGAACTCGTCGTCGATCGCCAGCTCGCCGGGCGCCTCGACCTCGCCGGCGGTCACCTCGAAGGAGGCTTCCTTGCCCGCGAGATTGGCCGCCGTGTAGTTCGGCGGGAAGGTGACGGTGACGGTGCGGGTCTCGCCCTTGGTCAGGCCGATGAGCTGCTCCTCGAAGCCGGGGATGAAGCTGCCGGAGCCGACCGCGACCGGGATGTTCTCGGCGGTGCCGCCCTCGAACTTCTCGCCGTCCATGGTGCCGACGAAGGAGACGGTGACGCGGTCGCCGTTCTCGACCGGGCCTTCCTTGGGCGAATAGGGGCGGTTGCCGGCGGCAATGCGGTCGATGGTCTCGTCCACCTCGGCATCCGACACCGCGAGCACCGGCTTCTCGATGGCGATCGAGCGGAAGTCGCCGAGCGCGATGGCGGGCAGCACCTCGATGCCGACGGTGTAGGTGAGGTCGGCCTTGCCCTCGACCACCTCGTTGACGGCTTCCTGGTCCTGCGGCAGCTCCACCTTGGGCTGCATGGCCAGCTTGAAGCCGTTGTCGTCGATGATCTTGCTGTTGGCCTCGTTGACCGCCTGGTCGATGACCTCGGCGAGAACGGACTTGCCGTAGAGGCGCTTCAGATGCGCCACCGGCACCTTGCCGGGCCGGAAGCCGTTGATGCGGACGCGGTCCTTGAGCTCGGCGAGGCGGGCATTGGCCTTGGCGTCGAGTTCGGCGGCGGGGACCACAACGCGGAATTCGCGCTTCAGCCCGTCGGCGGAAAGTTCGGTGACCTGCATCGGTGTCGGCCTTCGTCTCGTTGCCGCTCGGCGGCTTATGGCAATGCGTTCGCGAGGGCGCCACGTCGCATGCCGCCCTCGATGGTGGATTCGGTCTGGCGGCAGCGGGGCGGGGCCTGGTGCGGGCGGAGGGGCTCGAACCCCCACGACTTTCGTCACGGGAACCTAAATCCCGCGCGTCTACCAGTTCCGCCACGCCCGCAATCGCCTCCGGCCACGGGCGGTCCCGCATCGCTACAGGGGCCGCGCGGCCACGGACGCACGCAAAAGGTGCTGCCGACCGGGTGCGGGCTTATAGCACGGCGCTGCCCCAGCGCCAGCGCAAAATCATGCTGCGGCGCGGGCGGGCGCCGCGGGCAAGGAGGCCCCGGCCGGGCCTCACGCAGCCCCCCGGCGGCGCCTTCCCCGCCGCTTCGAGAGGAGCGGTCAGGCGCCGGCCGGGCGGCAGCAAGTGCCTGACAGAGGCGGTGCGCACGACATGCCGGAGGCGCGGTGACGAAGCCGGTTGCCGGCGGCCGGGCCGCCCCCCCCAACTCCGGCGCCCCCCAGGCCTGGCGGCCCGCAACACAGGCTGCGGCCGGCAGCCGCGGCGGGCGGCACGGGCACGGCGGGATTCGCCGGTGAGGTGGGATTCGAGGCGAGGCGGCCCGAGGCCGGCGCCGGGTCCCGCGAGCCGGCGAGCGTGACCTGGCCTGCGGCTCCCGAGCTGGCGCTCCCGACCTGGCACTCGTGCCCGACCTGGCCCTCGCGCCCGACCTCCCCTCGCCGCCCCCGGGCGCCGTTCCGGCGGCGGCTTGCCCGCCGGGCGCCGTCGCCTTCTAGTGGGGCCTTCCTGTGCAGGAGCCCGCCCGTGAGCCGCCCGCCATCCCCGCCCCGATCCGGCGGAGCCCCCTCCCGCCGGGTCGTCCTCGCCGGGCTGGCGGGGCTCGGCCTCGCCCATCCCGGCGTGACGGCCGCATCGGCCACACCGGCCGGCCAAAATGGCGTCATCGTCCTTCCCACTGCACTGATCATCCAGTCGCTGCCCGGCCTCCCGGACGTCTCCGGCGCCGGCCGCGAAACCCGGCTCGGCTTCGGCACGAACCCGCCCGCGCCGACGCTGCGGGCCCGCGCCGGCGCCTCGGCGGCCCTGTCGCTGGAGAGCCGCATCGACGAACCCGTGGCGCTGGGCTTCGGCGGTCTCGCGCTGCCGCAGGGACCGCTCGGGGTGCCGGGTTTCGGGCCCGAACTGCCCGCCGGCGGGCAGTTCGATATCCGGCTTTATCCCGCTGAATCCGGCACTTACCTGATTTCTCCTTACAACCCGCATCAACTCGCCCGCGGCCTCGCCGCCGCGCTGGTGGTGGAGGGTCCGCAGGACCATGCGGTCGACCGCGAGCATGTACTGCTGATCCAGGACAGGCGCGCGGCGGAGGACGGGCCGGTGCAGCTCACGGTCAATGGACAGACCGTGCCCGAGCTGCCAGCCGGCCGGGGCGAGCGGGTGCGGCTGCGCCTCCTCAATGCGACACGCGGGCTGTTCCTCCCGCTGAAACTGGACGCACCCTGCTTCATCGTGGCCATAGACGGCCGCCCCGCCGAGCCCTTCCGCCCCGCCGAGGGACGGCTGCCCCTGGCACCCGGTGGACGCTTGGAAGTCCTTGTCGATATTGACGAAATCAGCTCCGACGGGCTCCCTCTCGCCGTCGAGACCGCCGCCGCGCCACGGCCGCTCGCCCGGCTGATGGCCGTGGAAGCCGCACGCACGGGGCCGGCGTGGCCGGCTCCGCCCCCTCTTCGTCCTGCCGTCCGCGAGCCCGCGCTGCGCCACGCGACCCGGCTCGACCTCGCTGTCCCGGAGCGGCCCGCGCCGGGGACGGATGCCGAGCCGATGGCGCGCGTGCGGCGTGGGACGACGCTCGCGATCGGAATCCGGAACCCGACGCAAACGCCTGCCATTCTTCGTCTTTATGGCCTTTCGGCCCGCCTGCTCGATGCCCTCGACGATGGCTGGAAACCGTGGTGGCAGGACTGCGTGATGCTGTGGCCCGGCAGCACGACCCGTCTTGCCCTTGTCGCCGAGCGTCCCGGCCGCTGGCCGCTCGTCATCCAACGCACCGGGGACGCCGCGCCCCTGCGCCTCGCCTGGTTCGAAGCGACGCGCTAGAGAGCACCTAAGCTATTGAAAAGGCGTGCATATACCGGGCGCAGCGCGTCCACGAGATCATCTGCCACCAGCCCCGGCCCCGCCTCGCGCGCGGCCTCGCCGTGCAGCCATACCGCTGCCGCCGCTGCCTCGAAGGCCGGCATGGACTGGCCCAGCAGACCCGCGCAGATGCCCGCCAGCACGTCGCCCGCCCCAGCCGTCGCCAGCCAGGGCGGTGCGTTGCAGGCAATGGCGGCACGTCCGTCCGGCGCGGCAATCACCGTGTCGGGACCTTTGAGCACCAGCACCGCGCCGACGAGCCGGGCCGCCGCCCGCGCCCGCTCCAGCTTCGATTCGGGTTCCAGAACAGAGGGATAGCCAGCGAAAAGGTGCGCGAACTCGCCGGTATGCGGCGTCAGGATCGCGCCCGGAGACGCCGCCAGCACCGACGCCAGCACCTCCGGCTCCCCGGCATAGGAGGAGAGCGCATCGGCATCGACCACCAGCCGGCGACTGCGCGCCGCCTCGAGCCGCGCGCGCGTCGCCGGACCGACCCCGGCACCGGGGCCGATGACGACGGCGGAGAAACGACGGTCCTCCAGCAGACGCGCCACACCCGCCGCGTCCTCCGCCGGCCGCACCATGATGGCGGAGAGATTCGCGGCATGGACCGGCAGCGCCGCCGCCGGGCAGGCCACCGTCACCAGCCCGGCCCCCGCCCGCAGCGTGGCCCGCGCCGCCAGCCGCGTGGCGCCGCTGGCCTCCAGCGGGCCGCTCACCGCCAGCACATGGCCGCGGTCATATTTGTGGCCCTCGATCCGAGGAATCGGAAAATGGCCTTGCCACGCAGAGGGTTCGTCCACGGTGGTGCGCACCCCGATCGCCGCCAGCACGCTGTCGGGAATGCCGATATCCGCGACCCGGACCCGGCCGCAATGGACACGCCCCGGCAGCAGCAGATGACCCGGCTTCCGCCGGAAGAACGTCACCGACTCCTCCGCCCGGATCGCAACCCCGCGCACCAGCCCCGTGGTGCCGTCGATGCCGGAGGGCAGGTCCACTGCGATCACCGGCTTTCCCGCGGCATTCACCGACGTCACCAGCGCGGCGGCCTCGCCGGAAAGGTCGCGCGCGAGCCCCGCGCCGAAAAGGGCGTCGATGATCAGGTCGCAGGCGCCGAGGTCGATCGCCCCGGCGGGCCTGACCTCCCCCGTCCCGCGTTCCGCCATGGCGGCGGCGTCCCCCCGCAGCGCCTCGCGCGGGCCAAGAAGCCCCAGCGTGACGCGATAGCCGCGCTGGGCGAGGACACGCGCGGCGACGAAGCCGTCGCCGCCATTGTTGCCCGGCCCGCACAGGACCGCGACCCGCGTGCCGAGCGGCCGCCGCGCCGCGACATCCGCCACCGCGACGCCGGCGCGTTCCATGAGGGCAAGCCCGCTCCGTCCGCCGGATATGGCGAGCGCGTCGGCGCGCTGCATTTCGGATGTGGTCAGCAGTTCCATGCGCCCAGTGTCATGCCGCGAAGGGCGGCTGTGAAGGCGACCTTTGGCCACCGGCTGCCGGAAAGTAGCGCTTCTGACTATTTTCCAGGCTTAGTCCTGAGACCCCAAGGGTGAAACGCTGTACATTTTCTAACCATTAGGGCGATTTTTTAATCATCAAGGACCCGAGAGGTGGGCAGACACGGCGGCTTCGATCGGTAATAGTCTCAATCCACTGGGTGGAACAACGCAGGATGCGGCCGGCACCGGGTGGCACGGGCTTGGCATGGGTTCTGCTTCGAGGCGGGGCGGCTCGACCGGCGCTGGCGAATGTCGAGTCAGGGAGAAGAGACGAAATGAAGAAGATCGAGGCCATCATTAAACCCTTCAAGCTCGACGAGGTGAAGGAGGCGCTGCAGGAGGTTGGCCTGCAGGGCATCACCGTGACCGAGGCCAAGGGTTTCGGCCGGCAGAAGGGCCACACCGAGCTCTATCGCGGGGCCGAGTACGTGGTGGATTTCCTGCCCAAGGTAAAAATCGAGGTGGTGGTGGGCGACGAGATGGTGGATACCGCTATCGACGCCATCCGGCGCGCTGCCCAGACGGGCCGGATCGGCGACGGCAAGATCTTCGTGTCGAACATCGAGGAAGCGATCCGCATCCGCACCGGCGAGTCGGGGGTCGACGCCATCTGAAGTCGACCTTAGGCTCCCGGCGTCCATGTTCGGGAACCACCCGCTCCCAGCGAGCGGCATAACAAAGGTATGACTCCGATGACGACGGCCAAGGACATCATCAAGCTGATCAAGGATCAGGACGTCAAATACGTCGATCTGCGATTCACCGACCCGCGCGGCAAGTGGCAGCACGTCACCTTCGACATCTCGATGGTCGATGAGGACTTTTTCGCCGAGGGTCAGGCGTTCGACGGTTCGTCGATCGCCGGCTGGAAGGCGATCAACGAGTCCGACATGCACCTGCAGCCGGATCTCGAATCCGCCTGCATCGACCCGTTCTTCTCGGAGACCACGCTCTCGGTCGTCTGCGACATTCTGGAGCCGACGACCGGCGAGCCCTACAACCGGGACCCGCGCGGCATCGCCAAGAAGGCCTTTGCCTATCTCAAGAGCACCGGCATCGGCGACACCGTCTATTTCGGCCCCGAGGCCGAGTTCTTCATTTTCGACGACGTCCGCTTCAAGGCGGACCCCTACAACACCGGCTTCAAGCTGGATTCGGTCGAGCTGCCCACCAATTTCGACACCGAATATGAGGGCGGCAATCTCGGCCACCGGGTGAAGACCAAGGGCGGCTACTTCCCCGTTCCCCCGATCGACAGCGCGCAGGACATGCGTGGCGAGATGCTCGCCTCCATGGCCCGCATGGGCGCCAAGGTCGAGAAGCACCACCACGAGGTCGCTTCGGCCCAGCACGAGCTCGGCCTGAAATTCGGCCCGCTGGTGACGATGGCCGACCACCTGCAGATCTACAAGTACTGCATCCACCAGGTCGCCAACATCTATGGGAAGACCGCGACCTTCATGCCCAAGCCGGTCTATGGCGACAATGGCTCGGGCATGCATGTCCACCAGTCGATCTGGAAGGATGGCAAGCCGCTCTTCGCCGGCAACAAATACGCCGACCTCTCCGATTACTGCCTGTGGTACATTGGCGGCATCATCAAGCACGCCAAGGCGCTGAACGCCTTCACCAACCCGTTGACCAACTCCTACAAGCGGCTGGTCCCGGGTTATGAAGCGCCGGTGCTGCTGGCCTATTCCGCCCGCAACCGCTCGGCCTCCTGCCGCATTCCCTACACCACCTCGCCCAAGGCCAAGCGCGTCGAGGTCCGCTTCCCCGATCCGGGCGCGAACCCCTATCTCGCCTTCTCCGCGCTGCTGATGGCCGGCCTCGACGGCATCATCAACAAGATCGACCCCGGCCCGGCGATGGACAAGGACCTCTACGACCTGCCGCCGAAGGAGCTGAAGAAGATCCCGACCGTGTGCGGCTCGCTGCGCGAGGCTCTTGCCTCCCTCGACAAGGACCGCGACTTCCTGAAGAAGGGCGGCGTGTTCGACGATGACTTCATCAACGCCTATATCGAGCTGAAGATGACCGAAGTGGCGCGGTTCGAGATGACCCCGCACCCGGTGGAATTCGAGATGTACTACTCGGTCTGACGACCGGGCAGGAGCGGCGCACCGCTCCCGCGGACTATGGGGGCGCCCTCCGGGGCGCCCTTTCCGTTTCAGGCGACGCTGTTGATCCGGCCGGGATCGAAGACGGCGAGTTCCACGCGGTTCCGGCCATTGCTCTTGGCACGGTAGAGCTCGCGGTCAGCCTGCGCCATCATGGCCCGCACGACGGCCTCGATCGAGGCTGTCACCAGGGGCGGCGGCCGGTCCGTCGCGGAGACGCCGATGCTCACCGAGAGCGGCAGCGGAAGATTGCGCTCGGGGCCGAAACCCTGCTCGCTGACCACACGCTCGAAGGTGCGGCGGATGCGCTCCGCGGCACGTCCCGCCTCGGCGAGATCCTGCCCGGGGAGCAGGGCCGCGAACTCCTCGCCGCCGATCCGACCGGCGATGTCGACGTGGCGGAAATTCTCCTTCAGCACCTTGGCGAAGATCGCCAGCACACGGTCGCCTTCGGCATGGCCGAGGCGGTCATTGACCTGCTTGAACCCGTCCAGATCGAGCATCAGGACGGCCACGGCGCCCTGGCTGGGGAAGCCGCGCAACGCTTCCTGAATAAACCCGCGCCGGTTCAGCAGGCCTGTCAGTTCGTCGACCAGAGAGGCGCTGCGGTACCTCATCTCCGCCCGCTCGCGGACCATGATGATTAGGGCGAAGGAGCCGATGACCAGGCAGCTCAGGCTCGTCGCGGCGAAGCCCACGAAGGCAGGGCTGGTGAAGATCGCGAGATGACCGTCGATTTCAACCCGCCCCGCCAGCGGCACGCGGGCGAGGGTGAGCATCGCCATTGCCGCGAACAGCACCATCACCGTCCGCCTTGCCCGCAGCACGCCCTCGCGCGAGCGCCAGAGCTGATAGGTGGTCAGCGCGAGCAGGACGCAGGTGATGACACCCACCACCGCGAAACGCGCCGCCACCGACTGGCTGAACGGCGGCAGGGCGACGACGAGCGGCCACAGTGCTGCGGGAAACAGCGCCAGCGGCAGGCGCGGGCGACGGCCGTCGAACCGGCGCACGCCGGCCCACAGCAGGCCATAGCCGGCCAGCAGCCCCATATTGCCAAAGAGGATGGACAGCGTTTCGGGAAGATGGGTTCTCGCGTAACCCAGGCTGAGCCCGGCAGCGAGCAGAAACACCGCGGCAGCCCAATAGCCCAGCGAAACCTCGGTCGGCGTCAGCCACCAGGCCAGCAGCATTACGACGCAGATCACGAATCCGATGAAAAGAACGACGGCCCAGAGCGTCAGAGGGTCAAGCGGCATGGGGCAAGCCCGGCAAACTTCGGCACCATCGAGCGATCATGCTACCGCCAGCTCGCCCAAACAGAAAGGGGCGGGCCCGACGGCCCGCCCCCTCCCGATACACATGCCTCGCGGCTCAGCGCTTCGAGAACTGGAAGCTGCGGCGAGCCTTGGCGCGACCGTACTTCTTGCGCTCGACCACGCGGCTGTCGCGGGTGAGGAAGCCGCCCTTCTTGAGCGGGCCGCGCAGTTCCGGCTCGTAATAGGTGAGCGCACGGGAAATGCCGTGGCGCAGCGCGCCGGCCTGGCCGGAAAGGCCGCCGCCGGAGACGGTGCAGACCACGTCGTACTGGCCCTGACGGGCCGCGACGCCGAAGGGCTGCTGGATGATCATACGCAGCACCGGACGGGCGAAATACACCTCAAGGGTGCGCTCGTTGACGGTGATCTTGCCGGTGCCGGGGCGGATCCACACGCGGGCGACGGCGTCCTTGCGCTTGCCGGTGGCATAGGCGCGGCCGAACTTGTCGAGCTTCTGGACGTGCTTGGGCGCTTCGGCGGCCTGCGGCTTCAGGGATTCGAGACCCCCGAGGGACTGGAGAACCTCGGCCATGTCAGTTCCTCACATTCTTGCGGTTCAGGGCCGCCACATCGAGCGCCTCGGGCTGCTGGGCCTCATGGGGATGAGCCGGGCCCTTGTAGACGCGCAGATTGCCCATCAGCTTGCGGCCGAGCGGGCCGCGGGCGAGCATGCGCTCGACCGCCTTCTCGACGACGCGCTCGGGAAAACGACCGTCCAGCAGGAACTTGGCCGTCCGCTCCTTGATGCCGCCGGGGAAGCCGGTGTGATGGTAATAGACCTTCTGGTCGCGCTTGCGACCGGTCAGGACCACCTTCTCGGCGTTGACGACGACCACATTGTCGCCGCAGTCGACATGGGGGGTGTAGATGGGCTTGTGCTTGCCCTTCAGGCGGGTGGCGATGATGGTTGCGAGGCGGCCGACCACGAGGCCGGAAGCGTCGATCACCACCCACTTCTTCTCGATGTCGGCAGGCTTGGCCGAGAAGGTCTTCATGGGTTCTGTCCGTATGCGTCGAAAGGTGCGGCAACGCGGGAGCGCGCGCCGTCTCGTGACGGGCTTCTAGCGGAACGGCACTTCAACGTCAATCAGCGACGCGGCAGAATAACCCTTCAAAATCAATGGGTTCTGATTTAGGTATTATATTGCCTCCATCTAACCCCCTGAAATGCGCCCCCCGCTCCCGCCGTCCCGGCCGGCCGCCGGACGCACGCTCACCCTGGCCCGGCCGCCCTTGATGCGGCGCTTCCGATCCTGTTGCAACGCAGCGTGAACAGGGGCACATCGGAGTCCGGCGATGAGGCCGATGGGGCGGATGATGAGGCCGATGAGACGGATGATGGGGCCGATGAGACGGATGATGGGGCCGATGGGGTGGATGATGCGTGCAGTCTGGATCAGCCCCCGCAGCGCGGCGGCCCTGACCTTCGCCACGGCGCCCCTCCCCGGCGACGGAGCGGCCTCCCTCCCCGCCGCAGCCCGGCACCCCGCTCCGGCGCGGTCCCCCGCCATCGTTCCTCCCGCAGCGACCCCGCCCGCCCTCCTGGCCCGCAGCGCCCTCCTCGGCCTCGCCCTTCTCGGCGGCGCCGCGCCCGCCCTCGCGCAGTCGCTGCCGGCGGAGCCGGCGCTCCGGCCCTACAAGCCGGTCACCGTGACCTATGATCTCAAGGGCGCCGACGACCCCGGCCTGGTGGCGCTGGTGGCGAGCCTGCGCGCCGCGGTGGCGGCCCGGCTGGCGGGGCCGATCCGCGATGCCGCCGCGCCGGACCTCGCCGTGCTCATGCCCCCGCTCGGCTTTCCCTCAACCGAGGCGCCGCGCACGCTGGACATGCCGGCCGGGCTGGACGGTTCGCAGAAGCTCGACCACCTCTTCACCCGGCTTTCGACCGACGAGAAGCCGGACCGCAAGGCGCTGGACCTGCTGATTCTCGCGACGGCGGGGGAGGCGCTGGCGCACGGCACCCTCAGCCGCTCCAGCCTCGGCCGAGACACCTTCTGCGCGCCGGCCGAGCCGCGCTTCGACCGCGGCCGCGTGCTGGCGGTCGCCAAGGCCGCCAATGAGGTGCCGGAGAATCTGGTGGTCCTCACCCGCGATGTCGGCTTCCGCGAAACCCCGGACCCCGCGGCCCCGGTGGTGGCCACCGTGAAGGCGGATACCGTGGTGCCCGTCGTCGAGGGCGCGGCCGAAGGCAAGGACGGCCACCGCGACTGGTACGCCGTGGCGCTGCCGAACGGCAAGCGTGGCTATGCGAGGGGCAACGATTCGATCTCGTTCGAAACCACGCGCCTGTGCTTCGCCCGCGCCGGCCAGGGCGAGCCGGCGGGGTGGAAGCTGACCCTTATCGTGATGCCGATGCCCTGAATCGTCCGCCTCCAACCGCGCGAGGAACGCATGCCCCACGATTCCTATGACGACGCCTTCATCGCCGGCTGGCTGGCGCGGGTGCGCAGCATCGCCATCGTGGGGGCGAGCCCCAACCCGGCGCGGCCCAGCCATGGCGTGGCGCGCTTCCTTGCCCGGGCGGGCTACCGGGTGATCTGCGTCAACCCCGGCCAGGCCGGCCGCGACATTGCCGGCCTGCCGACCTATGCCCGGCTCGCCGACATCCCCGAGCCGATCGACATGGTCGACGTGTTCCGCGCGCCGGCCTATCTGCGCGCCGTGGTGGAGGAGGCGCTGGCGCTGGCGCCGCGCCCGGCGCTGATCTGGGGCCAGCTCGGCGTGCGCGACGACGCGGCGGCGGCGCTCGCCGAGCGCGAGGGGCTTGCCGTCATCATGGACCGCTGCCCGGCCATCGAGATTCCAAGGCTCGGCCTCAGCGGCCCGGCCTGAATTCACATCAATAATTCGATTTATTAATTATACCCCGACTCCGTAGAATCCCGGCAAATAGCTGCGAAGGCTTGCGGAATCG
>NZ_JAHBGE010000031.1 GCF_018390635.1 Ancylobacter lacus
TCAGACTGCGCTTTCACGCCCAACCTATGAAGGTGCCGCCGGGACGACGCTTACGGCGCTGTACGGCTGTTTCGCCGTCATACGGCTTTTTGAGCGTTGGGCGTTCGACAGGAAAACGCCCCCGTCGGCGACGGGAGCGTTTTTTGCGGTCTCTTTGAAACCGGCGGTCTCTTTGAAACCGTAGGTCCAACCGGATGGGCGTCAGCCGGCCTCAGGGCATCCGGCTGGGGCGCCCGCGGACCAGACCGAACACGGCGGAAATCAGGAAGAGAACGATAGCGACGAAGAAGATGATCTTCGCGATCCCGATCGCGGTGCCGGCGATGCCGCCGAAGCCCAGCACAGCCGCGATAAGCGCGATCACGAGGAAAGTAACGGCCCAGCTCAGCATGGTAGAACTCCCGATTTGTATGAAGTACCACTGTCAGCCAGACAACGGCGGAGGGCGCGGGAGGTTCCGTCTTTGTGAAATCAGGCGTGGGGCAGGGCCGATGGGGTGATGGACTTGGCTTCGGCCATAAGTGCCGCGACGATGGGCGTCATCGGATCGCGATCGAGCACCACGAGGCCGATTTCGTGCAGCACTTCCGGCTCGACGATCGGGATGGAACGGATCGACGGGGGAAAGGCAAACACATCCGCCAGAGAGGTGGGCACGACGCTTGCCCATTTGCCGGTGCTGACATGGGCCAGCAGGGCGATGGTCGAATTGGACTCCAGCATGGGTGTCACCGCATGGCCTGAGACCTTGAGCTGGCGGTCCACGATCCGTCGGTTCTGCATGTCGGGGGTGAGAAGACAGAGCGGCACCTCGCCGATGTCCTTCCACGTCACACGCTGGCGGTCGCCGAGGGGCGCATCGACTGAAGTCAGGAAGCGGTAGCCCTCCCGGTAGAGCGGGATGCTCTTCACCCGGCCAAGCGGGTCATTGTCGAGATAGGTGACGCCGGCGTCGGCTTCCAGGTTCTCGATCAGCCGCAGCACCTCGTTCGACGTCGCCGACATCAGCGTGAAGCGGACCTCGCGGTGCTTCTGGTGGAAGGGGGTGGTGAGGTCGGAGAGCATCGGCATGGCGGTGGGAATGGCGGCGATCCGCAGGTGACCGCTGAGGCCCTTGCGCAGCGACGCGATTTCCTGCCGCATGGCGCGGGCGTCGCCGACGATGCGGCGTGCCCATTGCAGTGCCCGTTCGCCTTCCGGTGTGAAGCCGATGAAGCGCGAGCCACGCTCGACGAGCCGCACGCCCAGCGCTTCCTCCAGCTGCTTCAGCCCAGCGGAAAGGGTCGGCTGCGTGACCCCGCAGGCCTCGGCCGCGCGACCGAAATGGCGCTCCTTGGCGAGCGCGAGCAGAAGTTCAAAACGGTCGAGCACGCAAACGCTTCCTGGGCCGATGGGCAATCCGGCCTTTTATCAGATGCGCCGGTCTGTTGCGAATTGGACAGATGTCAGGCTGGCGCCGATGCGGCCGCCTCACTCGCCGGCCTGCGACAGCGGTGCCGTTCGCTCCGGCATGTCCGCCGGGCCGGGCGTGGCGCCAGCCTCGAATTCCAGTTGCTCGATCCGGCTGCCGCGGCGGGCGATCTTGTCCGCCGAGACGAGCGCCTGGGCGATGTCCTCGCCGGCCTGGCCGAAGTGCTTCTGGAGGTTCCCCATGCGGTCGCGCAGCCGCACCACGTCGGCGACCAGCGCGCCGCATTCCGCGCGTATACGGTCCGCCTGCTCGCGCATGCGGGCATCCTTGGCGATGGCCTGCACCACCTGGATGGCGAGCATCAGCAGGGAGGGAGAGACGAGGATGACCCGCGCCCGGAACGCGCGCTGGATGATGTCGTCGAAGTGCTCGTGCAGGTCGGCATAGACCGACTCCGAGGGAACGAACATGAGGGCGACGTCCTGGGTCTCGCCCGGCACGAGATAGCGCTCGGCGATATCGGCGATGTGCCGGCCGACATCCTGCTTCAGCCGGGTTTCGGCCTGCCGCCGCAGCTCCGGCGTCCCGGCTTCGCGGAAGGCGGTGATCGCTTCGAGCGGAAACTTCGAATCGACCAGCAGCGGGCGGCGGTCGCCGGGCAGGAAGATCGCGCAGTCGCCGCGCCGGCCGGTGGAAAGCGTATGCTGGAACGCGAAGCTGTCGCGCGGCAGGCCGTCGGCGACAATGGCCTGTAGGCGCCCTTCGCCGAAGGCGCCCCGGGCCTGCTTGTTGGCCAGGGTCTCCCGCAGGCTCATCACCTGCCCGGAGAGTTCGCCAAGGCTCTGCCGGGCCTGATCGACCAGCGCGAGACGTTCGTTCAGCCGGTTGAGATTCTCGTGGGTCGCCTCGCTGGCGCGGGCGAGGCTCTCCCCCATGCGGAAGGTGCTGGCGTCCAGCCGCTCGGCGACGGCGCGGGCCAGCTCGCCCTGACGCTGGGCGAGGATCTCGGTCATGGACTGTACCCGCCCTGCCGTCTCCGCCTGGATACGGGCGAGCTGCACCAGCCGGGCTTCAAGGTCTTCGGCGCGGCGGGCCTGCTCGTCGGCCTCATCGAGCCTCTGGCGCGCGTTTCGTCGCGCCGAGGCCAGCAGCGAAAACAGGAGAAGGAACGCCAGTCCGGCCGCGGCGAACGCAACTTCGCCCGTGGTGACGAGATGGTTTCCCAGCAGGAAGACGGGTTGATCCATGGCTGAGCAGTAGCGCAATTTGCGTCGGGATGCGAACGTAAAGTGAACATACCTATGCGAAGGGCGTTGACCGGCAAGTTTGGCTCGCCTATCTGGCAGGCATGTCCACGCGCCCGCTTGTCATCATCCCCGACGCCCGCCTTCGTCTTGCCTCCGATCCCATTGTGCGGATCGATGCCAAGGTGCGCACGCTTGTCGAGGACATGCTGGAGACGATGTACGATGCGCCGGGCATCGGGCTGGCGGCCATTCAGGTCGGGGTGCCCGAGCGGGTGGTCACCATCGACGTCGCCCGCGAGGGCGAGGAGAAGCAGCCGCTTGTGTTGATCAACCCGGAGATCGTCGCGGCCTCCGAGGAGCTGTCGGTCTATCAGGAAGGCTGCCTCTCGATCCCGGAATATTACGAGGAGGTCGAGCGGCCGGCCCGGGTCACCGTCCGGTTCCTCGATCTGGACGGGGAGACCCGCGAGATCGAGGCGTCCGGCTTGCTGGCGACCTGCGTGCAGCACGAGATCGACCATCTCAACGGCGTCCTGTTTATCGACCACATCTCCAAGCTCAAGCGTGACCGGGTGGTGAAGAAATTCACCAAGGCGCTGCGCGAGCGCGAACGCGACGGCAAGTCCTGACGACCGGGCACAGCCGCTCCCGCGGCCAAGGCGGGCACCGGGCACAGCTTCCGGCGTCCTGCACGCCGGGCATCCCTTTCTGACGCGTTCAGTCGAACTGAGGCTCCGCATGCGTATCGTGTTCATGGGCACGCCGGATTTCGCCGTCCCAACTCTGGCCGAGATCGTCGGACGGGGCCACGAGGTGGTTGCGGTCTACACCCGTGCGCCCGCGCCGGGCGGGCGCCGTGGGCTCGATCGGGTGCCTTCGCCGGTCCATGCCGCGGCGCAGGGCTTTGGCCTGCCGGTGCACCATCCCTCCTCGCTGCGCACGGCGGAGGCCGCCGAGACGTTCGCCGCGCATGAGGCGGATGTGGCGGTGGTCGTCGCTTACGGATTGATCCTGCCGCCCGCCATCCTCGCCGCGCCACGACTCGGCTGTCTCAACCTGCACGCCTCGCTGCTGCCGCGCTGGCGGGGCGCGGCGCCGATCCAGCGGGCGATCATGGCCGGCGACCGGGAGACTGGCGTCGCCGTCATGCAGATGGAGGCGGGGCTCGACACCGGCCCGGTCGGGTTGATGGAGCGGGTCGAAATCGGCCCCGACATGACGGCGGGCGAACTCCACGACCGGCTGATGCTGATCGGGGCCGATCTCATGGCACGGGCCCTTGCCGCGCTGGAGCGCGGCGGCCTCGTGTTCACGCCGCAGCCGGCGGAGGGCGTCGCCTATGCCGCCAAACTCGACAAGGCCGAGAGCCGGATCGACTGGAGCCGCCCCGCGCGGGAGGTGCATGATCACATGCGCGGGCTCTCGCCGTTTCCCGGGGCATGGTTCGATCTGGACGGCACCCGCATCAAGGTGCTGCGCACGACGGTGGCAGCCGGCACCGGCGCTCCGGGCGAGGTGCTGGACGGGGCGCTAACCGTAGCCTGCGGCGAAGGCGCCGTGCGGCTTCTCGAGGTGCAACGCGCCGGCAGCCGGGCCATGGCGGCGGCCGACTTCCAGCGCGGCACGCCGCTGCCGCCGGGGACGCGGCTCGGCTGACCGGCCGCACCCGACTCCTCACTTGTTGGTTCCGGGCTGCGGTACCACCCGCAGATACGGCTTCAGCGTGGTCCAGCCGCCCGGGAACTTCTCCTTCGCAGCCTCGTCGCTGACGGAGGGGACGATGATGACGTCGCCGCCCTGGGTCCAGTTCGCCGGGGTCGCCACCTGGTGCTGCGCGGTGAGCTGCAGCGAATCGATCACCCGCAGGATCTCGTCGAAGTTCCGGCCGGTGCTGGCGGGGTAGGTCAGCGAGAGCTTGAGCTTCTTGTCCGGCCCGACGACGAAGACGGAGCGGACGGTGAAGGTGTCCGAGGCGTTCGGGTGGATCATGTCGTAGAGGTCCGAGACCTTGCGCTCGGGGTCGGCGATGAGCGGAAAGTTCGGCGCATAACCCTGAGTCTCGGCGATATCGTCGGCCCATTTGGCATGGGCGTCGAGCGGGTCTACCGAAAGGCCGATGACCTTCACGTTGCGGCGGTCGAATTCCGGCTTCAGCCGTGCCACCTGCCCCAGCTCGGTCGTGCAGACCGGCGTGAAATTGCGCGGGTGGGAAAACAGCACACCCCACGAGGTGCCGAGCCACTCGTGGAAGTGGATCGGTCCTTCCGTGGTCTGCGCTTCGAAGTCGGGAACGACGTCGCCAATGCGGATGGTCATGGCTTGCTCCTCAGGCCTATTGGTCTACTAATTTTCTATTCTAATCGCCGTTGTCGTCCGGGGCAATCGCGTCCCCGCGGAATTCCGTCCCGCCGGAACCGGATAAACCACCACGCGTTGACGCCGCGAGCCGGGAACGCCGGCACCTCACTGAATGTCTCGCGGGAGAACATGACATGCTGAAGATCATCGCCATCTCGGCCCTGGCGCTCAGCGCTGCGGCCTGCACCACGACGGAACGCCGCGCTACGGGCGGTGCTCTCATCGGTGGCGGCACGGGTGCGGTGATCGGCGGCCTTGCCGGTGGCGGCACCGGTGCGGCGGTGGGTGCCGCGGTCGGCGCCGGCACCGGCGCGGTCGTCGGCGCGGCCACCGCCCCCCGCGAGTGCTATGCCCGCGACGCTTATGGCCGCACCGTGCTGGTGCGCTGCTGAGCCTCGGCACGGCATGCCGATCGTCACGGTACCAGGAAACGGCCCCGCGAGGGGCCGTTTTCATGCGTCCTACTGGCTGGCCCACATGATGCGCGCAACCCAGGCGACATCGGTGACCTGAAGCAGGCGGTCGGGGTGGTCGGGGTTCAGCGAGCGCAGCTCGACGGTCTTTGCCGTGCGCCGCTTCAGCTCCTTGGCCATCACCTCGCCGTCCCGCGTCTTGACGATGACGCGGTCGCCGCGCCGCACCGCGGCCGTGGGTGAAACCACCACGAGATCACCGTCCCGGTAGAGCGGCATCATCGATTCGCCCGCGATTTCCAGCGCGTAGACATTCTCGTCGCCGACATTGGGGAAGGCGATCTCATCCCACGCGGCCCCGACGGGGAAGCCGGCATCGTCGAAATAGCCGCCATGGCCGGCCTGAGCGAGGCCGAGCAGGGGAATGGCCCGGTTTGTCGCTGGTCTGGCGACCACGATCTGCATGAAGTCCTCCATGCCCTCACCGGTCGCAGCCAGGATCTTGGCGATGCTTTCGGTCGAGGGCCAGCGCGCCCGCCCGTCCGGGGTTATGCGCTTGGAGCGGTTGAATGTCGTGGCATCGAGACCGGCCCGCTTGGCGAGCGCCGAGGCGCTGAGGCCGTGCCGCTCGGCCAGTTGGTCCACCGCCTTCCAGATTTGCGAATGCGTGAGCATGCTGTGATTCCGTAGAGGGCGTGAAAGGCCATGGAATTTTATCTACTTATAGGAATTATGCCCTATTCACGTTTTTGTCCAGCCCTGCTTGCAGAAGAACCGTCCGCGATCTAGTGCTCGCCTCATGACAACAGGCTGTCCCCGCGCCGATATCCTCTTCAAGATTTGCCCGCGTGCCCTGTGGCAGGCGGCCGAGCGGCTTGGCCGCTTCGAGGGCGCGCCGGTCGATATCGCCGACGGCTTCATCCATTTTTCCACCGCCCGACAGGTGGAGGAAACCGCTGCGCGCCATTTCCGCGGTCAGGACGACCTCCTGCTGGTGGCCATCGCCACCGCGGCGCTCGATCCGGCGGCGCTGCGCTGGGAGCTCTCGCGCGGCGGCGATCTTTTCCCTCATCTCTACGCCGAGCTTCCACTGGCGGCGGTACGCTGGGTCCGGCCGCTGCCGCTCGGCGCGGACGGACGCCATGTCTTCCCCGAACTGAACGGCCCCGGGAACCCGGCATGAGCGCGCTTCTCGATCTGGCCTTGCCCTTCGCCCGCCTGCTGGACCCGGAGCGGGCGCACGGGCTCGCCCTGCGCGGCCTGACCTGCCTGCCGCCGCGGCCGCCGGCTGTGGACGATCCCGGCCTTGCGGTGGAGGCGTTCGGCCTGCGCTTCCCTAACCCGGTGGGGCTGGCTGCCGGCTTCGACAAGGAAGCCGAGGTGCCCGACGCCCTGCTCGGTCTGGGCTTCGGCTTTACCGAGGTCGGCACCATCACGCCTCGCCCGCAGCCGGGGAATCCGAGGCCCCGCAATTTTCGCCTGACCGAGGACCGCGCCGTCATCAACCGTTACGGCTTCAACAGCGGCGGCCATGGTCCAGCCCGAGCCCGGCTTTCGGCCCGCCGCGGCCGGCCGGGCATCGTCGGGGTGAATGTCGGGGCCAACAAGGACTCCACCGACCGCCCGGCGGACTATGTCGCCGGCATTGAGGCCTTTGCCGGACTGGCGAGCTATTTCACCGCGAATGTCTCCTCGCCCAACACGCCGGGTCTGCGCGACCTGCAGGAGGAGAGGGCGCTCGACGACCTGCTCGGCCGGGTTCTCGAGGCGCGGAACCGGCACGCCCCCGGGGTGCCGCTGCTGCTCAAGATCGCTCCCGACCTCGCGCTTCCTCATCTCGATGCGGTGGTCGGTGTGGCGCGGCGGCGCGGCGTCGACGGGATGATCGTCTCCAACACCACGCTCGCGCGGCCCCAGACGCTGCGTTCGCCGCAGCGTGGCGAGACCGGTGGCCTGTCCGGGCGTCCGCTGTTTCCGCTCGCCACCCGGATGCTGGCGGAGACGTTCGTGCGCGTCGAAGGGCAGTTTCCGCTGGTGGGAGTCGGCGGTATCGAAAGTCCTGATACGGCATGGGCGAAGATCACCGCCGGCGCCAGTCTCATCCAGCTTTATTCCGCGCTGGTCTATGAAGGTTTCGGCCTCGTGCCCCGCATCAAGGCCGGGCTCGCGGAAAGGCTGAAGGGCACCACGCTGGCGGCCAGCGTTGGCCGCGCTGCGCGCGATCTCGTCGCCACGCCCTTTCCGGTCATGTGAAGGTGCGCCGCCGCAGCGCCGGCAGCCGCAGCGCCTGAACGGCGCCTCGACCGGCCAGGAAGGAGAGGTAGGCGATCCACAGCCCGGTATTGCCGAGGGGCCGCGTCGTCCACCACACCAGGAAGAACAGCGCCACCGCCGGCAGCATGAGATTGCGCATGTCGCGCGACCAGGTGGAGCCGGCATAGATGCCGTCATAGGCGAAGGCCGCAACCCCCATGAGCGGAGTGAGGGCGGCCAGCGGCAGGAATTCGCGCGCCAGCAGCCGGACCTCCGCATTGGCGGTCAGCACGTCCACCACCGCCCCGCCGCCCGCCAGCAGCAGCAGCGTGGCGGGGGCCGCGAAGCCGAAGCCCCACAGCAGCACCATGCGGACGGCGCGGGAAAAGCCCGCGCGGTCGCGGGCGCCGACGCTTTGCCCGCAGATCTGCTCGGCAGCGGTGGAAAAGCCGTCGAGGAAGAAGGCCGACACCATCGCGATGTTCAGCAGCACCGCATTCGCCGCCAGCACGGCGTCGCTGTCGCGGGCGCCCTGCGCGGTGAAGAACAGCAGGGTGAGCATCAGCAGCCCGGTGCGGATCATGATGTCGGTGTTGACGCCGATGGTCTCGATGATCCGGGCGCGCTCCAGCACGGTGCGCCACGGGATGCGCCACCCGTGGCCAAGCAGCCGCCGCGCGGCGAGAAGGCCGGCCGTGGTGCCGCTCACCTCCGCCGCCACATTGGCGGCGGCGGCGCCGGCGATGCCGAGGTCCCAGTGCAGCACCAGAAGCATTGTCGCCGCCGCGTTGACGCCGGCGATGAGGATCTGCACGCCGAGCCCGATATCGGTGCGGGCAATGCCCACCAGCCATCCGAGCAGGGCGAAATTGCCGATGGCGAACGGTGTCGAAAGCACGCGGATGGCGAAGTAGGTCGTCGCCGCCGCCGTTACCGCCGGGCTGGTGCCCATGGTGGTGAAGGCGACATGGGCGATCGGCCCGTGGGCGAGGATCATGACCAGCCCGATGGCCAGCGCGATCAGCAGCGCGCGGGCCAGCACGGCGCCGATCTCGACCCGGTCGTTGCGGCCGAGCGCCTGCGCGGTCAGCCCGGCCGTGCCCATCCGCACCGAGCCGAACACCCAGAACACGAAATCGAACAGCAGCGCCCCCACCGCCACCGCGCCCAGCATGACCGCGTCGCCCAGCCGGCCCACCGCGCCGGTGGCGACGAGGCCGAGCAGCGGCGTCGTCATCTGCGCCAGGGTCGCCGGCAGGGCGATGGCAAGAAAGCGTCTGTGGGTGACGTCGGCACGTCCCGCCGTCGCGTTCATCAGCATGGAAGCATCCGGTGTCGGGCGGCGGTTTACGGTGGGCGTCAGCGCAGGCCGCGGGCGATTCGCAGGATCAGCCACAGCGGCAGCACCACGACCGCGCCGAGCAGGAAGTAGCGCCACAGCCGCTCGACGGTTTCGAAGCCGAAGCTGAAGAGATGCTCGACCAGCCGGCGCAGGCTGGAGACGATGTCGAGCGGATCGAGCCCGAGCGCGCTCAGGATGACGCCGACCACGACCGAGAGCATCACCAGCTGGATGACGACCCACACCGGCGAGCCGCCCATGAAGCGGCCAATCGATTTATCCGTCATGTTCCGGCTCCTGTTGCGGGGATGACCTAGCACGCTGTCCCCGCCCCGGGGAGGGGGCGGGTTCCGCCACGAGGCGTTCCAGCGCCTCCAGCCGGTCGGCCTCCCCCGGGGGCTTGTCCCAGCGAAGGCGGGCGATACGAGGGAAACGCATGGCGAGCCCCGAACGGTGGCGGGTGGAGCGGGCGAGACCCTCGAACGCCACTTCCAGCACCAGACCTTCGGTGGCGGTATGCGTGACTTCCCGCACGGGGCCGAAGCGGTTCACGGTGTTGCGGCGCACGAACCGGTCGATCTGCGCCAGCTCGGCATCGGTGAAGCCGAAATAGGCCTTGCCGACCGGCACCAGCTCGCCCGCCGCGTTCCATACCCCGAAGGTGTAATCGGAGTAGAAGGAGGAGCGCTTGCCATGGCCGCGCTGGGCGTACATCAGCACGGCGTCGACCGTGTGGGGGTCACGCTTCCACTTCCACCACGGGCCTTTCGGCCGGCCGGGAAGATAGAGGCTGTCGGCCCGCTTCAGCATCACCCCTTCGACCGCCTCGGCATCGGCGCCCGCGCCATGGCCGGCGGGGTCGCGCCGTGCCGCCGCGAGCTCGTCCCAGCTCGCGAAGCCGACGAGGGGCGAGAGGTCCATGCGCCCGCCGCGGTGGCGGGCGGCAAGCCGCTCCAGCCGTTCGCGGCGTGCCGCAAAGGGCAGGCTGCGCAGGTCCTGGGTGCCGTCGACGAGCAGGTCGTAGGCACGAATGTGGGCCGGGAACTCGGCCATCAGCCTCGCCGTCACGCTCTTCCGGTTCAGCCGCTGCTGCAGCACGTTGAACGACTGTACCCGTCCCTCGCGCAGCACCAGCAGCTCGCCATCCACCGCGCCCTCGAAGTCGAGCGCCTCGGCGAGATCGGGGAAGGCGCCGGAGATGTCCTCCCCCGTGCGGCTGTAGAGCCGGATCACGGCTTCGCCCCCGCCGGCTGACCGCACCGCCTGCACCCGGATTCCGTCCCATTTCCACTCCGCGCGGAAGTCGGCGGGGTCGAGACCGGCGAAGTCCTCCGGTTCGATGGCGTGGGCGAGCATCACCGGACGGAACGGGGCGGGGTTCTCCGTCTCGGGGCGCGGCCCGCGCCCCTCGGCCCAGGCGAACAGCGCCTCATAGGGCGGCACGAGGCCCGGCCAGACCAGCTCGATCTCGTCCGCCGTCACCTCCCCCAGGGTCGCGACCGCGGTCTTGGCGAGCCGGGCCGACACGCCGATGCGCAGGCTGCCGGTGATCAGCTTCAGCAGCGCCCACCGTCCGGTTTCGTCGAGCCGGTCCAGCAGCCCCGCCAGCAGCTCCGGCAGTTCACCGCGCCCCAACGTGGCGAAGGCGTCGATCACGGCGGCAAGGGTGGGCGGCTCCGCCACGGCAGCGGCGGCGGGCGCCGGCCACATCAGCGCCACCGTCTCGGAGAGGTCGCCGACATAGTCGTAGGACAGCGCGAACAGAACCGGGTCGGTGCGCGCGGCGATGAGCTGGCGGATCATGCCGGGCTTGGCGTTGCGAAAACTCAGCGCGCCGGTCAGCGCCGCCAGCGCCCAGCCGCGTTCGGGGTCGGGGGCGTGGCGGAAATAGTCCGCGATCAGACGGATCTTGCCGTTGCGGCGAGGCTCATAGGCGAGCCGGTCGAGCAGGGCGGCGAAACGGTTCATGCCGGCGTGTCCGTGGGCGCCGCGGCGGGGGCGGTCTCGGGCGCGGCAGCCTCAGCCTCCTCCTCACCATAGCCGACCAGATGCAGCGGCCGGGCCCGCAGTCCGGCGAGGAGCGCCCAGTGCACCAGCGCGTCCTCCTGGCCATGGGTCACCCACAGCTCGGAGCAACCGGTCGCGAGGATCGAGGCCTGCAGGTCGTCCCAGTCGGCATGGTCGGAGAGGATCAGCGGCAGCTCCACCCCGTTCTGCCGGGCCCGCGCGCGGATGCGCATCCAGCCGGAGGCGAACGCGGTTACCGGGTCTGGAAAGCGGCGCGACCATACGTCGCTCATCGCGCCGGGCGGGCAGATGACGACCGAGCCGGCGAGCTCCACCGCAGCGGCGTCGCGCGCCGGGCGCACATCGCCCATGCCGATGCCGCGGCTGTCGTAATAGGCGGTGAGCTTCTCCATCGCGCCATGCAGCCAGATGGTGCGGTCATGCCCGGCGGCCCGTAGCAGGGCGATAACGCGCTGCGCCTTGCCGAGCGGATAGGCCCCCACCAGATGCGCCCGCTCCGGAAACAGCGCGAGCGAGTCGGTGAGTTTAGCGATCTCCTGCGCCGGCTCGGGATGACGGAACACCGGCAGCCCGAAGGTCGCCTCGGAGATGAAGACATCGCAGCGCACCGGTTCGAACGGCGCGCAGGTCGGGTCCGCACCCGGCTTGTAGTCGCCCGAGGCGACGATGCGCAGGCCGCGCCAGTCGATCGCGACCTGGGCCGAGCCGAGAATATGCCCGGCCGGATGCAGGGTGATGCCGACGCCGTTCACCTCCACCCGGGTGCCGAACGGCGCCGCCTGCCGCGTTCCCGCGAAGTCGGCGCCATAGCGGATCGCCATGATGTCGAGCGTCTCGGCGGTGGCCAGCACCGCGCCGTGGCCAGCGCGGGCGTGGTCGGAATGGCCATGGGTTATCACGGCGCGCGCGACCGGCCGGGTCGGGTCGACATGGAAGTCGCCGGCCGGCGAGTAGAGCCCCTGGGGCGTCGAGATCAGCAGGTCTTCCGGGCGCATGCGCAAGCAGATATAGGGCGGGTGATTTCACTTTGCCCGGTTTATACGGCTTACAATGTCCGCTGGTGCTCCCCTGTTCCTCTCCTCCGGCGACGCGGCGGTGGACCGCCGGCTCGACTGGGCCCGCGCCCTGCTGGAGGAGGGCAATGCCGCCGATGCCGCCGCCCTGCTGGCGGAGGCGACGGAACGTGCCCCCGGCTTCCTCCCCGGCTGGCTTCTGCTCGGCGAGGCCCGGCTGGCCGGCGGCGAGGAGGAAGCCGCCGCCGAAGCGTTCCGCCGCGCGCTCGCGCTCGACCCGCAGGACCGGCTCGGCGCCGGGGCGCGTCTGGCGCGTCTGGCGGGGGGACGGGAGGCGGACACGCCGGCCGCCTCGGGACTGAGCGCGGCTTATGTCCGCACGCTGTTCGACCAGTATGCCGGCCGGTTCGATGCGGCGTTGGCGAAGCTCGACTATTCCGGCCCGGAGCGGATCGAGGCGGCGCTGGCGCAGGCCTGCGCCGCGCTGGCGCGGCCCTTCGCCTTCGCCCGCGCGCTCGATCTCGGCTGCGGCACAGGTCTTGTCGGCGCCCGGCTCGGGCAGCGGATCGGCTGGCTGGCCGGGGTCGACCTCTCGCCGAACATGGTGGAACGCGCCCGCGCCCGCGGCGGCTATGACGAACTCGCCGCCGCCGACATGACGAGCTGGCTGGCGGCGCGACCGGCGGGTGAGGTCGACCTCGTCTTCGCCGGCGATGCCTTCTGCTACCTTGCCGACCTCGGGCCGGTGCTGGTGGAGAGCGCCCGGGTACTGGAGCCCGCGGGGCTGCTCGCTTTCACCGTGGAAACCCATGATGGCGAAGGGGTTCTGCTGCGCGAGACGCTGCGCTACGCCCATGCCGAACCCTATATGCGCGCGGCGCTGGAAGCGGCCGGGCTCAGCCTGCTTTCCTGCACCCACGCCTCCACCCGCACCGAAAAGGGCGAGCCGGTGCCGGGCCTCGTGCTGGTGGCGCAGCGCGCGGGGTGATGCCCTTTGGTGCCGCTGGTACCCCGAGGGGCGTGGAACTTTTGTAGAACATCCATTAGCCTTGCGCCGTGCTGTCCTCTGCTCCCTCCGAGGCCGTCCCGGCGGTCGACCTGCCCGAGCGCTTCCTGCGCTGGTTCGAGGCGCGCGGCTGGGCGCCGCGGCCGCACCAGCTCGACCTGCTGGCGCGGGCGCAGGCCGGACGCTCAACCCTGCTGATCGCCCCGACCGGCGCCGGCAAGACGCTGGCGGGGTTCCTGCCCAGTCTGGTCGAGCTTGCCGGCCGTCGCAACGCGCCGCCGGGGCTCCATACTCTTTACATCTCGCCCCTAAAGGCGCTGGCGGTGGATGTCGCCCGCAATCTGGAGCGGCCGGCGGCCGAGATGGGCCTTCCCATCCGTATCGAGACCCGCACCGGCGACACCCCCGCCTCGCGCCGTCAGCGCCAGCGGCGCGACCCGCCCGACATCCTGCTGACCACGCCCGAGCAGATCGCGCTGCTGCTGGCGTCGGCCGATGCCCCGCATCTTTTCGGCGGGTTGCGGCGCATTGTGCTGGACGAGCTTCACGCGCTGGCCGGGGCCAAGCGCGGCGATCTTCTGGCGCTGGGCCTCGCCCGGCTGCGACGGCTGGCGCCGCAGGTGCAGACGGTGGGCCTGTCCGCCACGGTGGCCGACCCCGCCACGCTGCGGCGCTGGCTGGTGGCGCAGCCCGGCGACGGCGAGCTGCGGATGGGCGATCTCGTCGTCGCGCCGCCGGGCGCGCCGCCGGACATCTCCATGCTCGACAGCGCCGAACGCCTGCCCTGGGCCGGGCACACCGCCCGCCACGCGCTGGCCGCGATCTACGCCCGGATCGCCGGCCAGACCACGACGCTGGTGTTCGTCAACACCCGCATGCAGGCCGAGCTGCTGTTTCAGGAGCTGTGGAAGATCAATGAGTTGAACCTGCCCATCGCGCTGCATCACGGCTCGCTCGACGTCTCCCAGCGCCGCCGGGTCGAGGCGGCGATGGCGGAGGGCCGGCTGAAGGCGGTGGTCTGCACCTCCTCGCTGGACCTCGGCATCGACTGGGGCAATGTCGATCTGGTGATCAATGTCGGGGCGCCGAAGGGGTCCTCCCGCCTGATGCAGCGCATCGGCCGCGCCAACCACCGGCTCGACGAGCCGTCCCGCGCGGTGCTGGTTCCGGCCAACCGCTTCGAGGTGCTGGAGTGCCGGGCGGCGCTGGAGGCGGTGGCGGCGGGCGCGCAGGACGCACGGGTCGAGCGCGCCGGCGCGCTCGACGTGCTGGCCCAGCATGTGCTGGGCATGGCCTGCGCCGGGCCCTTCGCCGCCGAGGACCTCTACCGCGAGGTGATCGCGGCCGAACCCTATGCCGCTCTGACGAAAGAGGATTTCGACGCCGTGCTGGCCTTCGTCGCCACCGGCGGCTATGCCCTGCGGGCCTATGAGCGCTTCGCCCGCATCCGGCGGACCAAGGACGGCCGCTGGCGCGTCGCCAACCCGCAGGTGGCGCAGCAGTACCGGCTCAATGTCGGCACCATCGTTGAATCCTCGATGCTGAAGGTGCGGCTGGTGCGGGCCGGGCAGGGGCCACGGGCGCGCTTCGGCGGCAAGGTTCTGGGCGAGGTGGAGGAGTATTTCGTCGAGACGATGAGCCCCGGCGACACCTTCGTCTTCGCCGGTGAGGTGCTGGAATATCGCGCCATCGTGGAGGAGGAGGTGCACGTCTCGCGCACCGCCGCGACCGACCCCAAGGTTCCCTCCTATGCCGGCGGCAAGTTTCCGCTTTCCACCTATCTCGCCGCCGGGGTGCGGGCGATGCTGGCGAGCCCCGAGCGCTGGGACAGCCTGCCGTCGCAGGTGGCGGAATGGCTCGGCATGCAGCGCCTGCGCTCGCGCCTGCCGGGCCGCGAGGACCTGCTGGTGGAGACGTTTCCGCGCGCCGGCCGGCACTATCTCGTCTGTTATCCCTTCGAGGGCCGGCTCGCCCACCAGACCCTCGGCATGCTGCTGACCCGCCGGCTGGAGCGCGCCCGGCTGCGGCCGCTTGGCTTCGTCTGCAACGACTATGCCCTTGTGGTCTATGGTCTTTCCGATATTTCGCTGGCGGTGGTGCAGGGCCGGCTCGACCTTGCCGCGCTGTTCGATGCCGACATGCTGGGCGACGATCTCGACGCCTGGCTGGCGGAATCGGCGCTGATGAAGCGCACCTTCCGGCAATGCGCGGTCATCGCCGGGCTGATCGAGCGGCGCTTTCCCGGGCGTGAGAAGAACAGCCGGCAGGTCACCATGTCGAGCGACCTCGTCTACGACGTGCTGCGCTCGCACGAGCCGGATCACGTGCTGTTGCGGGCGGCCTGGGCGGATGCGGCGACGGGGTTGCTGGACATACGCCGCCTCTCCGACATGCTCGCCCGCATCCGGGGCCGAATCGACCATGTCCCGCTCGACCGGGTGTCGCCGCTGGCGGTGCCGGCGATGCTGGAAATCGGCCGGGAATCGGTGTCCGGCGAGGCGGCCGATGCCCTGCTCGCGGAGACCGAGGCGGAGCTGGTGAGGGAGGCGATGGATGCTGGCCGATGAGTGCGGTGAGGTGGACGATGAGGCCGAACGGTGCGGTGAGACCGACATCGTGGCGCTCGCCGGCGCCGGCCTCGCGCTCGATCCCGCCGGCGCGGTCTGGTGGGCGGCGGAGCGCGCGCTCATCGTTGCCGACCTGCACCTCGAAAAGGGGTCCGCCTTCGCCGCCCGCGGCGTGATGCTGCCGCCCTATGACAGCCTTGCCACGCTGGCTCTGCTCGCCCGGCTGGTGGAGCGCTGGCAACCGCGCACCCTCGTCGCGCTGGGCGACAGCCTGCACGACCGCGGCGCCGGCGCCCGGCTGGGGCCGCGGGAGCGGGAGGCGCTGGCGGCGCTCGGCCGCGGCCGCGAGCTGGTGTGGATCGCCGGCAACCACGACCCCGACCCGGCGCCGCAGCTCGGCGGCACCCACCTGCCGGAGCTGCGGCTCGGCCCGCTGGTGCTGCGGCACGAGCCGGGTGCGGTGCCAGAGGCGGGCGCCGGGGAACTCGCCGGCCATTTCCACCCGGTGGCCCGGCTGGTGCGGCGGGGCCGGGGCATCCGGCGGCGCTGCTTCGCCGGCGACGCCCGGCGGCTGGTGCTGCCGGCGCTGGGCGCCTATGCCGGCGGGCTGAACATCCGCGACCCCGCGCTCGCCGCGCTGTTTCCCGGCGATTACACCGCCTATGTCACCGGTGCCGCGCGCACCTACCGCATCGCCCACCACGCCTGCGTGCCGGACCGGCGCTGAGGCGGCTCGGCCGGCACCGGCTTTGGGAGTGACCCTGTCGCCGGCCCCCGGCGCCCGCTCCGGTCAGGACGGCGGGGCGGCGAGGTCCCAGTCGGGCTTGCGGGCGGCGACATTGGCGCGGCGGTCGGTGTCGGTGGCTTCCCACGCCAGGGCGGCGCCGTCCTGGGTCCTGATCGTCTCGGAGTCGAGCCGGCTCGCCACCTCGTCGCGCCGCTGCACCGCCTCGACGTCGCCGCGGCGGGCGGCGATGGCGAACCAGCGATAGGCCAGCGGGAGGTTGCGGGCGACGCCGAGCCCGCGGCCGTAGAGCACGCCCAGATTGTACTGGCTGTCACGCACCCCGCGTTCGGCGGCACGGATGAACCAGGGCGCGGCGGCGGCATAGTCGCCGGCCTCGCCCAGCAGCACGGCGAGGTTGTGCATGGCGCGGACATTGCCGGCCTCGGCGGTGGCGCGGTAGAGCGCCAGCGCCCGCCCGGCGTCGCGGGGAAGCCCTTCCGCGCCCTTGTCGAGCAGTGCCGCCAGACGGAAGCCGGCCGGCACCGAGCCCTTTTCGAAGGCAAAGGCGAACCACTGCGCGGCGCGCGGGGCGTTAACGGCGACGCCGTTACCATCGGCATAGCGCAGGCCGACCTCATAGGCGGCGTCGGGCTGCCCGGCGAGGGCGGCGGCCCGCAGCGCGGCATTGCCGAGGCTGGCGGGCGGCGGCGCGGGAACAGGCGCGGCAGAGCCGCCCGAGGCGGCAGTGCCCGGGCCACCGCCGCCCGTGGCGGCAGCGCCCGGAGCGGGGGCGAGGACCGGCGCCGTCGCTGCCGGGCCGGCGGCCGGCGTTTGGGCAGGGCCGCGCGTGCCGGCGGGCAGGGTCGGGGCGGCCGGCTCGGCGGCGGCTTCGGCACGGGCCGGCGCGGCGTCCGGCGTAGCCGGGTCGCTGGCGGCCGGCACCCGGGCCGCGGCGTCCACCACCGGCGCGGGGTCGGGCTGCCAGATCTGCCGCAGCTCGGCCAGCGCCTTCAGCATCGGGCCGTCCGCCAGCCGCGCGCTGCCATAGGCCAGCGCGCCGCCGCAGCCCAGCAGCACGGCGATGAGCCCGGCGCGCCGCAGCAGCCGGACCAGCGGCGAAGCCCGGCGCGGGGACTCCACCGCGTCCTCGTCGTCCTCGTCGAACACCTCGACCTGCGGGGCGGCCTGTGCGGCGCGGCGGGCGGCGGCGATGAAGCTGCTGCGGGTCGGCGTGGCGCGGCCCTCGTCCTCGGCGGTCAGGACGGGAGCCGGGCGGCCGGCGGGGCGGCCGGCCGCGCGCGGCGCCGCCGGCAGCGGCGCGCCGGAGCCCGGCTCCAGCGGCAGGTCGTCCTCGCCGGCCAGGTTCGCCCCCGGAATGTCCAGCCCCGGAATGTCCAGCCCCGGAATGTCCTGCCCCGGAGCGTCCGCCCCGGCGGCGCGCTGCGGCCGGTCGGTAGCCGGCCGATGGAGAGCGGAGGGCGCGGCGGGGCGCGCCGTGGCGGCGAAGCCGCGCTCGGTCGCGGTGGGGGTCGTGGCCTTCGTGTCGAACGCGTCGGCGTCGAGGGTGTCGGCGTCCAGAGGGTCGGCGTCCAGAGCTTTGGCGCCCGCCATCTCGCCACCGACGGACGTCGTCTCCACGGCGGCGCCGGCCTGCGCGGCGGCGGCCTCCATGGCTTCCAGCGCCTCGATGAAGGCGGCGCGGGCCGGGCGGCCGCGGGCGAGGGCGTCGTCGACATCCGGGAAGGGCGGCTGCAGCGAGGCGATGCGGTCCACCACCCGCTCGAGCGTCTCGTGCACGGCTTCCAGCGTGTCGCGGGTGCGGCGGGCGGTGCCGTCCTGCCGGGCTTCCAGCTCCGCCAGCTCGCGGCGCATCTCCTCCAGCGCCTCCAGCGCGGCGGCGCCGGAGGCCGGGGGTGCGGTGCGCTCGGCGGCGAGCGCGCGGGCGCGCTCCTCGGCGGCGGCCAGCGTGCTGGCGCGGGTTTCCTCGATCTGGACGAACAGGTCCTCCAGCGCCTGCTCGATGCCGCCCAGCCGGGCGAAGCGGGCGTCGCTGGCTTCCACCTTTTCGGCGATGGCGGCGATGTGGCGGTTGATCTCGTCCAGCGCGCCTTCCGGCGCGCCGGGGCGGGCGATGTGCTCCATCCGCTCCATCAGCCCGTCGAACAGCCGGGTCATGCCCTCGGGCGCGAGGCGCGCCACCTCGGCCACCGCTGACTGGATGTCGTCGAGCCGGGCGGCCAGCGCGGAATCGAGCGCGGGATCGGGGGTGGGAAGCCGATGCGCCAGAGCTTCGGCCAGCCGGTCGGTCAATTGGTCGGTCAATTGGTCGGCCAATTGGTCGGCGACGGGCCCGACGAGGCGGTCGGCCAGATGTTCGCCGTTCGCCTGCGCCGCCTCCACCCGGGCGCCGAGCTGGTCGAAGCGGCTGTCCAGCGCGGAGAAGCGCGGCTCCAGCTCCTCCACCACCCCGCGCACGATGCGGGCGTCGGAGGGGCCGATCTCGTCCAGCTTCAGCACCAGCAGCGCCACCTGCTCGGCCAGCCGGCGCACCGCATCGGTGGAGAGGGCGTGGCCGAGCAGCGTGCGCATCTCCGCGACCTGGGCCTGCAGCCGGGCGATGGTGGCGCCGTCGACCGAGCGGGCATTGACGAGGTCGACCTTGCGGGAGAGCCGCTCGACGCTGGCGGCCAGCGCCGGATCGCCGGCCGGCCGGGCCTGCGCGATCACCTCGCGCAGCGTCGCCACCGCCTCGGCGATCTCGCCCGCCGGGGCGGAGGGCAGGGCGTCGGGCGCCAGCCGGTCGGCCAGCAGCACCAGCGCGTGCTCCAGCTCCTCCACCGCGCGGCGGGGCGCGAGATCGGCGAGGGCGGCGCGCATGGCGTCCAGCTCGCCGCGCAGCGCGTCCAGCGCCTGGGCGGCGGGCAGGTGGTGGCGCATCTCGCGCATGTCCTCGGCCATGCGGGCGAGCTGGGCCTGCAGGCCGGCGAGGTCGTCGCGCAGCGGATCGGGACGGGGTGCCGGCGGCTCGGACCGGCCCGGCGCGGCCGCCCGCGCGGACGAGGCGGCGCGGCGGGGGCGCTCCTCGGCGGGGCGGGCCTCCGGCGGCCGGGCGGCGGCGGAG
>NZ_JAHBGE010000032.1 GCF_018390635.1 Ancylobacter lacus
TATAGGAGCACCCCCCCAGCCCTGTCAACTCCGCTCGCAACAGAAAAATGACGGGCACTTCCTTCGGTCCCATTCGGCGGCGAAGGAGCGTCCGATCCCGCTCCCATGACGGCCGCAGTCTCCGGTACTCCTCCCCCATGAAGATGCCGTTCGCCGGCCGGAACAGATCAGACGGGCATGCCGCGGCGAATCGTTGCTGCACAAAGGTTTCGCGGAACGGAATGGAGGCTTCAGCCTACCTCTGTGACCGCTCGCCAGATGTGGTCGAACCTCGTCGCCAGGCCCGCCATTCCGGAGCAGATGACGGCTAAGGGGGGGGGGGGCTGTGGATAAGTGCCGACAGGGCGTCGTCGGTACTGTGGTCCTGCCGACCGTTCGTTGGCGAACGCCCAGGCCGCGGCAAAACTTTTTTGCGGTCCTGACGGCGTCCGAAACGGCGCCGCTTCCCCCCAATGAGCGCCCATCGGGGGAGGAGCTGCCCACGCTCTCATGTCTGGGGCCGGACTGAAGCCCACTTGCGGCCGGCCGACCCGTCCATGTTTCCGCCCATTCGGCACGACAAAGGCGTTCCCCCGCCTTCAGTGCGCACCTCGGTGCGGGCGCCACGCCCACGGGCGCTGCTAGACGACAGCCGGGCCACCGACCTGAGGCGTAGGTTGCACAGCAATGGCTGCGAGGAGCCGAAACGAGAACGGCGCCGGTTTCCCGGCGCCGTTCGTGGCGAAAATCGCGTCTTGGCGGAAAAATCAGGCCGCCGCCGTGCTCGACGCTTCGGTCGGGACGGAAGCGATGGTCTTCAGGATGCGGGAAGCGATCTGGTAGGGGTCGCCCTGAGAGTTCGGACGGCGATCCTCAAGATAGCCCTTGTAGTCGTTGCGGATGAAGCTGTGCGGAACGCGAATCGAGGCGCCACGATCAGCCACGCCGTAGCTGAACTTGTTCCACGGGGCGGTCTCGTGCTTGCCGGTGAGGCGCAGGTGGTTGTCCGGGCCATAGACAGCGATGTGGGCTTCGAGGTTGTCGGAGAAAGCCTGCATCAGCTTCTCGAAATACTCCTTGCCGCCGACTTCGCGCAGGTAGGTGGTCGAGAAATTGGCGTGCATGCCCGAGCCGTTCCAGTCGGTATCGCCGAGCGGCTTGCAGTGGAACTCGATGTCCACGCCATACTTCTCGGTCAGCCGGAGCAGGAGATAGCGGGCCATCCACACTTCGTCGGCGGCCTTCTTGGAGCCCTTGCCGAAGATCTGGAATTCCCACTGGCCCTTCGCCACTTCGGCGTTGATGCCTTCGTGGTTGATGCCGGCCTCGAGGCACAGCTCGAGATGCTCTTCGACGATCTCGCGGGCGATGTCGCCGACATTCTTGAAGCCGACGCCGGTGTAGTAGGGGCCCTGCGGCGCGGGATAGCCGTGCTCGGGGAAGCCGAGCGGGCGGCCGTCCTTGTAGAAGAAATATTCCTGCTCGAAGCCGAACCAGGCGCCCTCATCGTCCAGGATGGTGGCGCGGGCATTGGTCGAGTGCGGGGTGACGCCGTCCGGCATCATCACTTCGCACATCACCAGGGCGCCATTCTTGCGGGCCGGATCGGGATAGACCGCGACGGGCTTCAGCACGCAATCCGAGCTGCGACCTTCGGCCTGCTGGGTCGAGCTGCCATCGAAACCCCACAGCGGGAGCTCTTCGAGCGAAGGGAAATGATCGAATTCCTTGATCTGCGTCTTGCCGCGCAGATTGGGGACCGGCGTGTAGCCGTCCAGCCAGATGTACTCGAGCTTGTACTTTGTCATTGCGGGTCTCTCATAGGCTCAAAGGCGAAGCGTGAGGATATCCTGCTGCGTTCCCCGAAGGGGCGCGACGTCGACCGCCAGAGGCTTCGTTCCTGCAAGCATCCTCCATGCCAACTCGGCGACGGCCACCCGCAACGATTGCAAGCGGCGGACGGAACGACCCGGGCGGCCATCCGTTGGGTCCTGACATCGGGCGTGCAAGCCCCATGCAAGGCCGAAAGCGCCGTCGCCGCACTCTCCCGCAGCACCCTGCTTTTCCAGTGAGGCAGAAACCGCCGGATTGTGCACGAATCCGCGCCATCTGAATGCACTGCTTGCGGGCAATGGCCGACTCCGTCGCCGCAATGGCTTGGCGGGCGGGCTCTCAGCCCGTGGCCGTGCCCTGCAAAGCGCCAATGGCCGTAGTGTTCGATATGTAGGCAGACACTGATTTTAAATCAGGCAATATGCTCATCATTGGAGCAAATCGTGCTATATAACGTTGACCGCTGACGCTTCGATGCGCAGCAAAAAGGAGATAGCCATGCCCACCCCCATCCAGCGCGAAAGCGCGACGATCCATCAGTTCCCACGTGGCGGCCGTGCCGGCCTGCGCGATCAGCGCGCCGGGACCGGCGCCATCTATCAGCCTGCCTCCCTGCGGGTGGCTGCCGCTCTCGACGGGAGCTGGTACCATGAGGAGGCGATCAAGGAAGCCGATCACACGCGCAAGAACTAGCGCGGTTCCGCTCCATGTTTGCGATCATTGATCAAATCTGAAGAGGGCCGCCTTGCAGGCGCGGCCCTCTTCCACACGGCGCCTCACGCGCCGAAGATCGACCAGCCCATCCGCCGGGTCAGCGCTTCGAGCGCGATGCGGCCGAGATGCGAATTGCCGGAGGCGTCCAGCCCCGGCGACCAGACCGCGATCGAGGCCTTGCCCGGCGCGATGGCGAGGATGCCTCCGCCCACGCCGCTCTTGCCCGGCAATCCCACGCGATAGGCAAACTCGCCGGAGCCGTCATAGTGGCCGCAGGTCAGCATCACCGCATTGATGCGGCGAGCCCGCTCGGGCTGCACCACCGATAGCCCCGTCACCGGATGCTTGCCGCGTTGCGCCAGGAACCGCCCCGCCATGGCGAGCTGCCGGCAGGACATGGCCAGCGCGCAGTGATGGAAGTAAACACCCAGAGTGTAATCCACCGGGTTCTCCAGCACGCCATACGACTTCATGTAGTTGGCCAGCGCCGCGTTGCGGAAGCCGGTGCGCTGCTCCGAGGCCGCCACCGCCTCGTCGATCGCTATCGCCGGGTCATCGGCCAGAAAACGCATGAAGCGGAGAATCTCGCCGAGCGCCTCACGCGGCTTGTGGCCGGAGAGGATCACGTCGGTCACCGCGATCGCGCCGGCATTGATGAAGGGATTGCGCGGAATCCCGTGCTCATATTCGAGCTGCACGATGGAATTGAAGGCGCTTCCCGAGGGTTCGCGCCCGACGCGGCTCCACAGCCGATCGCCCACCTTGCCGAGTGCCAGCGTAAGGGTGAACACCTTCGAGACGCTCTGGATCGAGAAGGGGACATCGCAGTCCCCTGCCGCAGCGACATGTCCTTCGGTGTCGATCACGGCAAGACCGAACTGATTCGGGTCGACTCCGGCAAGCTCCGGGATGTAGGTCGCGACCTCGCCCCGGTCGGGACGCTGGCGCATCTCCTCGGCGATCTCCTGAACCACCTCGACGATGTCCGGCACGCTCGGCTCCCTCGCTCGCGTCATCACACGCAAGGCGGATAACCTATGCGGCCGACGCGGTCACGCCGGCGGAATGTCTTTCCGCAAGATGCTTGCCAGACCGCCCCGAACGGCCGTCACTCCCGCACGCGGGACACTCGGCCGGAACGGGCCAAGGTGAGAGCCGCCGCCGCCGCGAGATTGGCCTCATCATCCTCCAGAGCCAACCAGGTCGCGAGGTCGCGCGCGATCCGCTCGGCCGTCTCGCTACCCGCCGACAGCCGCCCGATGCGGTGAGCGAGCGCGAGCGTTTCCGCGCCGGCCTTGTGGACGGCGCTGCGGGCAAGGCCGGCATAGGCATCGAACCGCGCGGTCTGGCGGGAATGGCGCGGGTGCCGGGCGAGATCGGCCGTCGCCTCGACCCAAAGGCGTGCCGTCTCCGCCGCCAGCAGAGCTTCGCCGAACCGCAGGGGAAGCCGGGCATCGTCAGCAACTCCGGCTCCCCGGCCCTGCTGCAGCTCGTCGAGCAAGCGAGCGATACCCCCGGCGGCAACGGCGGCAAACCGCCAGTCCACCGCCTGCCGCGCACGCGCGCATGCAGCCGGCCCGCCCATCAGGTCGCCGCACTCCACCGCAATGCCTTTGAGATCAAACCCACCCACGGCGCAGGCCCGCAGGCCCTGCGCCCGCCATCCATCAAGGTCAGCGCGGGAAGCCATGAACATGTCGAGCCGCGGCAGCACCATGACCGGCGCGCCCTCGGTGTCACGCGCCAGCACCAGAGGGCGCACGACGAAGCCGGCACCGGCGGCCCCAGCGACCCGGCCGACGAGACGCAGCCCATTGGCGTGGCGTTCCAGAGTCACTCCGTCTTCAAGCCCGTCCCACAGCGCAAAAAGGCGGCCCGCGCGGGCATCGGCGGCGGCCGCCTCGATCTGGCTGGGAGAGCCGTGTCGAACCAGCAGGCCGACGGCGGCGACGTGGCCGGCGTAGAGCCGCCCGAGCGGGAGGCTGGCATGACCGATGCGTCGGAGAATGTCGGCCAGTAGCGGCGCGGAGGTCGCCTCGACAAGGCCGAGTCCACCGACGGTGACCGGAAAGGGCGCCGCCAACAGGCCGACCGCCGCACATGCGGCCACGTCGTCGACGGGAAAGGCGCCGGGCCAGTCGAGGTCACCGGCACGGCGCGCGGCGCGTTCCAGCACAGGCGGCAAGGAGGGGAACAGCCTCTGCGCCGCATCGGTGTCGGGGGGCGATACCGAGAGAGGCAGAAGGCCAGCAGCGGTCGACGAATTCAACATGGTGCCCGCCGGAAACTGGAAAACACCGGTCAAATCCGGGATTATCCCATTGGTTCCCGAAGGGAAGCCGAAAGTGCCGCAACCACGTCTCCTAGCGTGGCGTGACGGGCTTCTGTGCCCGTCAGCGGCCCCTCACCCGCGGCAGAACGAATTTCTCGATCGCCTGGGCGACGCCATCCTCCGCGTTCGTGCCGGTGACGAAATGCGCCTGGGCCTTCACCGCATCCGTCGCGTTGCCCATGGCGATGGCGAGGCCCGCGATCTCGAACATCGGCAGGTCATTGGCCATGTCACCGATGACCGCCACCTCCTCCAGCGGCACGCCCCAGTGCTGGGCGAAGGCTCGCACGGCATGGCCCTTGTCCGTGCCGGGGTGCGTGACGTCGAGATAGTAATGCTGCGAGCGTCGGGCGGAGGCCGCATCGCCGAGAAGCGCCTGCAGGTCGATCTCGCACTGCGCCAGCATGTCGAAATCGCTGGAGGTGCCGACGATCTTCCCGGCACGGGCGATGTGATCGCCGAAATCCTCCACCACCGTCGCATCGAATGCGACGGTCCGGGTCTCGCGCGCGACATAGGGATTCGCCCCGTTCGTGACGAACCACTCATTGTCGGCGAACACCCAGATGTCCGCGCCGCGCCCTGCCATCATCTCGATGGCGGTGCGCGCCGCCTCCAGCGGGACGAAATGCTCCTCGATGGGGGTGAGATCGGCCTTCACGATCGAGGAGCCGTTAAACCCGCCGAGTATCTCCAGCTTCAGCGGCTCGATGAGGATCTTCATGCCGCGCGGCGGCCGGCTGGACACGGCGGCGAAAGGCACGCCGGCCGCACGCAGGCGCGCCACCGCCTCCACGGTGGCCGGAGCCACCTGCTTGTCCTTGTTCACCAGCGTGCCGTCGACGTCCGACACCATCAGCGAGATATGCGTGGCCGGGGCCACCGCCCGGCCGGATGCGGTCGAGAGCGCGTTCATGCGATATGCCCTTGTTCGAGCGGAAGCCACTGGAAGCCGTCCTGCGCCAGCAGCACCTCCGCCATGACCGGCCCGCTGGTGCCGGCGACATAGCCGTGGATGTCGAGCAGGCCGTCGGCGCTGGCCTGGAGAATCGGGTCGACCGCGGCCCAGCCGGCCTCGATGTTGTCGGCCCGCTGGAACAGCGTGGGGTCGCCGCTCAGGCAATCATAGATCAACGTCTCGTAGCCGGTGGAAGGCGCGGCCTTGAAGTAGTCGGCATAGCGGAAATCCATGTCCACTTCCGACAGCCGCACCCGCCGCCCCGGCACCTTCGCCGCGAAGCGGAGCGAAATGCCCTCGTCCGGCTGTACGTTGATCACCAGCACATTCGGCGCCAGCGCGCAGTCGGGCCGGTCGCGGAACAGCACACCCGGCGCCCGCTTGAAATGGATGGCGATCTCGGTGCGCCGCACCGCCAGCGACTTGCCGGTTCGGATGTAGAACGGAACGCCGTTCCAGCGCCAATTGTCGACGAAGCACTTCATCGCGACATAGGTTTCGGTCTGGCTGTTCGGCGCCACGTCCGGCTCGCGGCGATAGTCGCTGACGTGATTGCCCACCACGGTGCCCGCGCGGTACTGGCCGCGCACGACATAGGAAGGGGCGTCGCTCTTGCGGATGCGCCGCACCGCCTCGATCACCTTGGCCTTCTCGGTGCGCACCGCGTCGGCGTCGAAGGAGTTCGGCGGCTCCATCGCGGTCATGGCGAGGAGCTGGAACATGTGGTTGGGCACCATGTCCCGCAGCGCGCCGGTGGCGTCGTAGAAGCGGCCGCGCTTTTCCACGCCTACCGTCTCAGCCGCGGTGATCTGGACATGCTCGACATGATCGCGATTCCAGATCGGCTCGAAGATGCCGTTGCCGAACCGGAACGCCATGACGTTCTGGACCGTCTCCTTGCCGAGGAAATGATCGATCCGGTAGATCTGGCGCTCGGTTCCGACCGACAGAAGGTGAGCGTTCAGCGCGCGGGCCGATGCGATGTCGTTGCCGAACGGCTTCTCCACGACGATGCGGCGGAAGGCGTTCTCGCCCTCCTGCATAAGCCCGGCCGCGCCGAGCCGCGTGGCGATGGGGCCGAAGAATCGGGGCGCGACAGCGAAATAGAACACCGCATTGGCGTCGCCCTTGGACGCCATGCGTTCGGCGAGGCGCTGCCGGATGCGCTCATAGGTCTGCGGGTCCTCGAAGTCACCCGCGACATAGCCGATCCGCTCGGCGAGCCAGTTCCAGATCGGCTCCTTGATCTCGTGGCCGGCGGCCGCGAGGTCCTGGACGGAGGCCGTGAGGAAGGCGCGATAGTCCTCCTCGGAACGCTCGATGTGATCGACGCCAACGATGGAGAAATCGCTGTCCAGCACGCCCTCATGGGCGAGATTGTAGAGCGAGGGCATCAGCAGGCGCTTGGTGAGATCGCCACCGCCACCGAAGATGAACAGGGCCGAGGGCGGCGCCGGCGCCGCATCGGCCGGGATCACCGCCTGGCCGTAGCCGGCGGGCAATATGGCCTGATCGGTCATCGATCACTTCCCCTTCGACTGCTCGACATGGCCACCGAACTGGTAGCGCATGGCGGAGAGCAGCTTCTCGCCGAAGGTATGATCCTGACGGGAACGGAAGCGGGTGTAGAGCGCGGCGGAGAGCACCTCGGCCGAAACCGCCTCCTCGATGGCAGCCATGACGGTCCAGCGACCCTCGCCGGAATCGGCGACGGAACCGGAGAAATTCGAGAGATCCTCATTCTGCGCCAGCGCGATCGCGCACAGGTCGAGCAGCCAGGAGGAGACGACGCTGCCCCGGCGCCAGACCTCGGCGATGTCCGCCATATCCAGCGTGTAGCGCTCATTCTCCGGCAGGTCGGTCGAGTCCTTTTTCTTCAGGATCTCGAAGCCTTCGGCATAGGCCTGCATCATGCCGTATTCGATGCCGTTGTGGACCATCTTCACGAAATGGCCCGAGCCGGCCGGCCCGGTGTGGATGTAGCCGAGCTCGACGCGCGGATCGCGGGTCTCGCGCCCCGGCGTGCGGGGAATCTCGCCGATGCCGGGGGCGAGAGTGGCGAAGATCGGGTCGAGATGATCAACCGCGCCCTTCTCGCCGCCGATCATCATGCAGTAGCCGCGATCGAGGCCCCAGACGCCGCCGGAGGTGCCGACATCGACATAGACGATGCCCTTTTCGCGCAGCTCCGCCGCGCGGCGGATGTCGTCCTTGTAGAAGCTGTTGCCGCCGTCGATGATGATGTCGCCGGCCGACATCAGCCCGGCGAGCTCGCGGACCGTCGCTTCGGTCGGCTCGCCGGCGGGCAGCATCACCCACACCGCGCGGGGCGCCTCCAGTTTCGCCACGAGATCCGCCAGCCCGCTCGCACCGGTGTTGCCGTCGGCGGCGAGTTCCCGGACCGCGGCTTCGTTGCGATCCCAGACCACACAGCTATGACCGTTGCGGGTCAACCGCCGCGCGATATTGCCGCCCATGCGACCGAGTCCGACGATTCCGAGTTGCATCCGATCCTCCATTGACGGCCGACTCATCGGCCGGCCGGCAGCGTGACGCCACCGGCCCTAAAAAGCGACACCCAGCAATGACATGGCTCTGCGGCAGGCGGTTGACAGTACCGCACGCCGGTCGGCCGCGCGCAAGTCACGGCCGGCGTCCCGCCATATCCGCGTGGAACGGAAAATTTTCGCGCCGAAGCGCTTCCCGACTAGCCCCGGCGCGCAGAACCATTAACCTTTTGTTTGCGAATTCACCCGCCGCCACGTTTCGACAGGAGAATCAGCATGCCGCTCAACGCCCACGCCCGTCGTCCGCGCGCCCTGCTCACGGTGGCCGTTCTTGCGGCAGGTGTGCTTGCCATTCACCTTTTCGGGCATGCCCTGGGTGAGGTCGGGTCGGGCGCTCTGCTCGCGGCGACGCTGATGCTGGCGCGCGGCGTCTTCCTGCGGCTCGACCCCACCTGGCGCCACCGCCGACGCGAGGCCTGAGGCTTCAGCCCGAGAATTCCGTCTCGTGGCGGAGCACATCCTCCGCCTCGGGATTGAGCGGTTGTGCCGTCCGGGCGGGAGCGACCAGCGGCTCGGGCGCGGCCGGCTTGCGGATGCCGTAATCGATACCCTCCGCCTCCTGCCGCAGCAACCGCTCATAGTCACGCTCGCGAACATCGGCCACGACATCGCGGGCCGTCTCCGTATCGACGCCCGTGGCCCGCAGCGTCGCCTCCCCGAACCGCAGGGCGGATTCGAGCGTCTCGCGAATCTCGAAGTCGACGCCCTGGGCCCGCAGCGAAAGGCTGTGGGTGCGGTCATAGGAACGGGCGTAGATCTGCGGGGTCGGGATGTTGGCGCGCAGGATTTCGGTGATGCGGTCGGTGGTCTCCCGCCGGTCGACACAGACCGCGATCACCCGCATCCGCTCCGCCCCGGCGGCCCGCAGCACGTCGAGGCGGGTGCCGTCGCCATAGAAGATGCGGAAGCCGAAGCGGCCGGCGCTCTGGATCATCTCCACGTCGTTGTCGATGATGGTGACCTCGAGGCCCTGCGCCAGCAGGCATTGCGACACGATCTGTCCGAAGCGGCCGAAGCCGACCACCAGCACCGAACCGCGGGCTTCGGTGAAGTCGTCCTCGGCCCGCGCGTCCGGTGGCGGATCCAACCGGCGGGCCAGCCGCTCGCCAAGCAGCGCGATGGGCGGACCCAGCAGCATCGACATGGCCGCGCAGGCCGCCAGCAGGTCGGACTGGCGGGCATTGAGCAGGCCGAGGCCGAGCGCGAGGGGAAACAGCACGAAGGAGAACTCGCCGGCGGAGGTCAGCACCGTGGCCGAGCGGACGGCGTCGGCACGGGTGCCCTCCGAAAGGCGGAACACGGCCCAGACCGAAACGGCCTTGACGCCGGTCACCAGCAGCGTGCCGGCAACCAGAATCCAGGCGTTGGCGAGGACCACGTCGAGATTCATCGACATGCCCACGCCCATGAAGAACAGCGCCAGCAGCAGGCCGCGGAAGGCCTCGACATTGGCCTCCAGCTCGTGACGGAAGCTCGATTCCGAGAGGACCACACCGGCCAGGAACGCCCCGAGCGCCATCGACATGCCGACCGACGCCATCAGCGCGCCGGCCCCGAGCACGATCAGCAACGCGGCGGCGGTCATCGCTTCCCGTGCACCGCTGGCGGCCAGCACCCGGAACACCGGGTTGAGGAGGTAGCGGCCGGCGCCGACCACGGCACCAATGGCGAGCAGCACCAGCCCGACCTGCGACAACCCCTCCCACCAGCTCTGTTCCTCATGGGTGCCGGGTGCGATCAGCGGCATCAGCGCGATCAGCGGCACGACCGCCATGTCCTGAAACAGCAGCACGCCGAAGGCCCGCTGGCCGTAGGGCTGATTCAGGCCGTTCTTTTCTTCCAGCAGCTGAAGGGCGATCGACGTGGCGGAAAGGGCCAGCGCCAGCCCGGCGACGATCCCGGAGCGCCAGTCGAAGCCATAGCCGACATAATGGATCAAGGCGCCGATCGCGACGCCGCTGATGACCAGCTGCGCCGCGCCGATGCCGAAGATCGCGGTGCGCAAGGCGAACAGGCGGGAGGGTTGCAGCTCAAGGCCGATGATGAACAGAAGCAGCACCACGCCGATCTCGGCAACCGTCAGGATGCGGGCGGGATCGCTGAAGACCTGCAGGCCGGAAGGCCCGATCGCCACGCCGGCCAGAAGATAGCCGACGATCGGAGACAGCCCCAGCCGCCGGGCGAGCGGCACCGCGATGACCGCGGTCGCCAGAAACACCAAGGCTCCGATCAACAGGCCGTGCGCATCACCATGCATTCGCCTCGCTCCATCCGCAGCTCCCGCCGGGCTCGCCGCCGTCTTCTGACGGCGGCCTGCGCCGTCCTGTGTCGTCGCCGGCCATGGCGGAAGAATGGTGAGAAAACACCAAAACGCTCCGGCATTCACCCCACAGGAGACGCTCCGCGGATGAAGCCACCGACGAGGCGGCGGATCGAACAAACAGAACCGCCGCCGAGCGATCGGCGGCGGCGATTCGAACGGAACGGCCCGGGCCGGATGCCGTCAGTGGTGATGGGCGACCTCGTGCGCCACTGGGATATCGGCCCGGCCGACCGGCGAGAGGCTGCGGAACGCGTCCAGAACCTGGGGCTTCAGGCCTTCACCGCCGGTAGCGGCAATGTGGTCTTCCATCTTCGCCCGCATCCGCGGGTCCCAGAAGTTCTGGATGTGCTTGGCGATGCCCGGCACGACCGTCTCCTGCCGCTGCGAGGCGAAGAAGGCGCCGATCTGGTTCGCCATATAGACGAGGCGGCGCGTGGTTTCGTGCGGGTCATGCGACATGGGTGGTTCGATCCGTCTTGGTCACCCGATGGGGGTGCGTGAAAATCTCAAAGCCATCGTCGCGAGCGACCGCGACAAGGGTGATGCCGGCGGCCTCTGCCGTGCGAACGGCCAGGGCGGTCGGCGCCGAGACCGCGACCAGCACGGGTGAGCCGAGCATCGCGGTCTTCTGCACCATCTCGATCGAGACCCGGCTGGTCAGCAGCACGATCCCGTCCGACGCCGGGCGCGTGCTGCGGGCGATGTGGCCCGCCAGCTTGTCCAGCGCATTGTGCCGGCCGACATCCTCGCGGATGGCCACGAGCCCGGCGCCGGGTTCCCAGTAGCCGGCGGCATGCACCGCCCGCGTCTCGACGTTCAGTGCCTGGGCCGGCCTCAGCGAGGCGATCGCCGCGGCAATCTCGGCGGCGGTGAAGGTCCGGCCAACCGGGACCTGCCTCGCGGCCCGAACCGCGATCTCCAGGCTCTCGACCCCGCACAGGCCGCAGCCGGTCGGGCCAGCCAAACGTCGCCGGCGATCCGCCGCCTGGGCGGAACGCGTCCCATCCAGCCAGAGCCGCACCTCGATGCCGTCATCGAATTCGAGGGTCTCGAGCCCCTCGATTTCCGAGGGATCAGCGATGACGCCCTCGGTGAGGCTGAAGCCGACGCCGAAGTCTTCGAGATCCGCCGGCGTCGCCATCATGACGGCATAGGTCGAGCCGTTATGGACGATGGCGACCGGCGTCTCCTCCGGGATCGCGCGTTCTCCCGTCTGCACCGAATCGGCGGTGCAGACGAGGCGCGGAACACGGCGGACGGCGGGGATCATCGTGTCCCCGCTCACTCCGCCGCGGTCTGGATGCGGCGGCTCTCGCGGCTGAAGGCGTCGTATTCTTCCTGCCACTCCGACGGCCCGTTGGAGCGGGCGATCTGCACCGACGTAACCTTGAACTCGGGGCAGTTGGTCGCCCAGTCGGAGAAGTCGGTGGTGACGACATTCGCCTGGGTGTCGGGGTGGTGGAAGGTCGTGTAGACGACGCCCGGCGCCACGCGATCGGTGATCAGCGCGCGCAGGGTGGTGGCGCCGGCGCGGCTGTCGATCCGCACCCAATCGCCATCGCGCACGCCGCGCTGTTCGGCATCGTGCGGATGGATCTCGAGGCGGTCTTCCGGGTGCCAGGCCACGTTGGCGGTGCGTCGGGTCTGCGCACCGACGTTGTAATGGCTGAGGATACGGCCGGTGGTGAGCAGCAGCGGGAAGCGCGAACCGGTGCGTTCGTCGGTCGGGATATACTCGGTGACGACGAACTTGCCCTTGCCGCGCGCGAAGCCGTTGATGTGCATGATCGGCACACCTTCGGGGTTGGCGTCGTTGCACGGCCACTGCACCGAACCGAGCTCGTCCAGCCGCTTGAAGGACACGCCGGCGAAGGTCGGGGTCAACGCCGCGATCTCGTCCATGATCTGGGAGGGGTGGGTGTAGCTCCACTCCAGGCCCATCGCATTGGCGAGAAGCTGCGTCACTTCCCAGTCACCATAGACGTTCTTCGGCGCCATGACCTTGCGCACGAGCTGGATGCGGCGCTCGGCGTTGGTGAAGGTGCCGTCCTTCTCCAGGAAGGTGCAGCCCGGCAGGAAGACATGGGCGAAGCGCGCCGTCTCGTTCAGGAACAGGTCCTGCACGATGACGAGGTCCATCGCGGCGAGGCCCGCCGACACATGCTTGGTATCGGGATCGGACTGGAGGATGTCCTCGCCCTGAATGTAGATCGCCTTGAAGGTGCCGTCGACGGCGGCGTCCAGCATGTTCGGAATGCGCAGGCCCGGCTCCGGGTCGAGCGGCCGGCCCCACATCGCCTCGAAGGTGGCGCGGGTGGCGTCGTCTGAGATGTGGCGATAGCCCGGCAGCTCATGGGGGAAGGAGCCCATGTCGCACGAGCCCTGAACATTGTTCTGGCCCCGCAGCGGGTTCACGCCGACACCGCGGCGGCCGATATTGCCGGTCGCCATGGCGAGGTTGGCGATCGCCATCACCGTGGTGGAACCCTGCGAATGCTCGGTGACGCCGAGGCCGTAATAGATCGCCGCATTGCCGCCGGTCGCGTAGAGCCGGGCGGCGCCGCGGATGAGGTGGGCCGACACGCCCGAGAGCTTCTCGACCTCTTCCGGCGAATTGCGGGGGTCGGCGACAAACTCGGCCCAGTCCTGGAACTCTTCCCAGTCGCAGAACTGGCGGACATAGTCCTCGTTGACCAGCCCCTCGGTGACCACGACATGCGCCAGAGCGGTGACGATGGCGACATTGGTGCCGGGCTGCAGGGGCAGATGGTAATCGGCCTTGATGTGGGGCGAGCGGACGAGATCGATCCGGCGGGGATCGACCACGATCAGCTTGGCACCCTCGCGCAGCCGCTTCTTCATGCGCGAGCCGAACACCGGATGGCCATCGGTCGGGTTCGCGCCGATGACGAGGATGACGTCGGAATCCTCGACCGAGTCGAAGTCCTGCGTGCCAGCGGAGGTGCCGAACGCCTGGTTGAGGCCATAGCCGGTGGGCGAGTGGCAGACCCGGGCGCAGGTATCGACATTGTTGGTGCCGAAGCCGGCGCGGATCAGCTTCTGGACGAGATAGGCCTCTTCATTGGTGCAGCGCGAGGAGGTGATACCGCCAATGGCGCGGCGGCCATAGGTGTCGCGGATATGGGTGAGCTTCTGCGCGGTGTAGCTGATCGCCTCGTCCCACGACACTTCACGCCACGGGTCGGAAACCTTTTCGCGGATCATGGGCTTCAGGATGCGGTCCTGGTGCATCGCATAGCCCCAGGCGAAGCGGCCCTTGACGCAGGAATGGCCGCGATTTGCCTTGCCGTCCTTCCACGGCACCATGCGGACCACTTCCTGGCCGCGCATTTCCGCCTTGAAGGAACAGCCGACGCCGCAATAGGCGCAGGTGGTGACCACCGAATGCTCGGGCTGGCCGATCTGGATGAGCGCCTTCTCGGCCAGGGTCGCGGTCGGGCAGGCCTGCACGCAGGCGCCGCAGGAGACGCATTCGGAGGTGAGGAAGGCTTCGGACTGGCCCGGCGACACCCGGCTGGAGAAGCCGCGGCCGGCGATCGTCAGCGCGAAGGTGCCCTGCACCTCTTCGCAGGCGCGGACGCAGCGGTTGCAGACGATGCACTTCGCCGGATCATAGGTGAAATAGGGGTTGGACTCGTCCTTCGGCATGACGAGCTCGGAGGTGGGGGCGAAGTGGTTCGCACCCTCCATGCCGTAGCGCACCTCGCGCAGGCCGACCGCACCGGCCATGTCCTGCAGCTCGCAGTCGCCATTGGCGGCGCAGGTCAGGCAGTCCAGCGGGTGATCGGAGATGTAGAGCTCCATCACGCCCTTGCGGAGCTGCTTCAGCCGCTCGGTCTGGGTGTGCACCTTCATGCCCGGCCCGACCGGCGTGGTGCAGGAGGCCGGGGTGCCGGCACGCCCTTCGATCTCCACCAGGCAGAGCCGGCAGGAGCCGAAGGCGTCCAGCATGTCGGTGGCGCAGAGCTTGGGGATCTGGGTCCCCATCTCCATCGCCGCGCGCATGATGGACGTGCCCTCGGCGACCGTGAGCTCCACGCCGTCGATGGTGAGTGTCACCATCTTGTCGGTCTTGGGGGCGGGCGTACCGTAATCGATCTCATGAACGAGAGACATGATGCGTCCTCCTCACTCGGCAGCTTCGAGCTTGCGCGGCGTCACGCCGAAATCTTCGGGGAAATGGGTCAGCGCGCTCATCACGGGGTACGGGGTAAACCCGCCGAGGGCGCACAGGGATCCAAGCTTCATCGTGTGGCAGAGATCGGTCAGCACCGCGATGTTGGCATCGAGGCGCTCGCGCCGCATGATGCGGTCCATCAGCTCCATGCCGCGGGTCGAGCCGATACGGCAAGGGGTGCACTTTCCGCAGCTTTCCGCCGCACAGAATTCCATCGCGAAACGGGCCATCTTCGCCATATCGGCCGTCTCGTCGAACACGACGATGCCGCCATGGCCGATGAGCGCGTCCTTGGCCGCGAAGGCTTCGTAATCGAACGGCAGATCGAACTGCCACGGCGGAACATAGGCGCCCAGCGGGCCACCCACCTGCGCCGCCTTGACCGGCCGGCCGGAGGCGGTGCCGCCGCCGATATCGTTGATCAACTCGCCGAGGGGAATGCCGAAGGCCGTCTCGAACAGGCCGCCATGCTTCACATTGCCGGCGATCTGGATCGGCATCGTGCCGCGGGAGCGGCCCATGCCGAAATCGGCATATTTCTGCGCGCCGTCGGCCAGGATGTGCGGGACCGCGACCAGCGAGAGCACATTGTTGATGACGGTGGGCTTCTGGAACAGGCCCTTGTGGGCAGGCAGCGGCGGCTTGGCGCGCACGGTGCCGCGCCCGCCTTCCAGGCTGTCCAGCAGCGCCGTCTCCTCGCCGCAGACATAGGCGCCGGCGCCCATCCGCACTTCCATGTCGAAGCTGTACTGCGAGCCGGCGATGTTCACGCCCAGCATGCCGTGGGCGCGGGCGATATCGATCGCCTTCTGCATCGCCCAGATGGCGTGCGGGTATTCCGAGCGGGTGTAGACGAAGCCCTTGGTGGCGCCCACCGCGATACCGGCGATGGTCATGCCCTCGATGAGCTGGAAGGGGTCGCCTTCCATGATCATGCGGTCGGCGAAGGTGCCGCTGTCGCCCTCGTCGGCGTTGCAGACGATGTATTTGCGGTCGGCCTTGGCGTCCGCCACCGTCTTCCACTTGATGGCGGTGGGGAAGCCGGCGCCGCCGCGGCCGCGCAGGCCCGACTTCCTGACTTCCTCGATAATCTCGACCGGACCGAGCGCCAGCGCGCGCTCCAGGCCCTTGTAGCCGCCCATCGCGCAGTAGTCGGAATAGGAGGCCGGATCGACGATGCCGCACCGCGCAAAGGTAAGGCGCGTCTGCCTGGCCATGAAAGGATGATCTTCCGGACGGCCGATGCGCAGCTCATGGGCTCCGCCCTCGAACAGGCCGGCCTCGACCAGCGCTTCGACATCGTCCGCCGAAACCGGGCCGTAGCCGATCCGGCCCTCTGCCGTCCCGACCTCGACCAGCGGCTCCAGCCACAGCATGCCGCGCGAGCCGGTGCGCACGATCTCCACCGGGACGCGCCGCTTCAGCGCGGCCGCTTCGATCGCCGCGGCCACCTCGTCGGCGCCACAGGCGATGGCGCAGGCGTCCTTGGGAACATAAAGACGAATGGTCACGACTGCGCCTCCGCGATCAGGTTGTCGAGCCGGCGCTCGGTGAGGCGGGCCACGATGCGCCCGTCCAGCATGGCGGAGGGCGCGGTGGCGCAGAGGCCGAGACAGTAAATGGGCTCCACGGTGACGCGGCCATCCGCGGTGGTCTCGCCCAGCTTGCAGCCCAGCCGCTGCTCGGCATGGTCGGCCAGCGCGTCGCCGCCGGCGGCCTGGCAGGCCTCGGCGCGGCACAGCTTCAGCACATGGCGGCCGGCCGGCTCGTGACGGAAATCATGGTAGAAGGTGACGACCCCGTGAATCTCGGCGCGCGACTGGTTCAGCGTCTCCGCGAGCATGGGAACCACCGGCTCGGGAACGTAGCCGAAGGTTTCCTGGATCGCATGCAGCATCGGCATGAGCGGACCTTCGAGGTGCACCAACTCGTTGATCACCTCGCGGGCGCGCGCCTCGCTCCAGGGTTCGTAATGGGGCATCTTCTCCCGGCCTTCTTTTAAAGCTTTCCAACCGGAAGATGGACGTCCCTTGTCATGAAATCAATTCGAGTGTTCCGTTCGTCGATAGAACATTTCTATCGTGCCGTTGGCTGGACGGCCGCCCTCCCCGGATCGCGCCTGACGTAGCGGTTCTGAGGATTTTGCCGGCGATGTTCCTTTAATGTTCTTGACGCAATCGCCGCTATCCCCGATCTTCGGTATCAGGCAGGGGGAAGCCGGTCATGGTCCAGCGTGTCGCGACGGTTGCGTTCGAGGGCGTGGACGCACGCCCGGTAGATGTGCAGGTCCAGGTCGCGCCGGGTTTGCCCGCGTTCAATCTCGTCGGCCTGGCTGACAAGGCCGTGAACGAGGCGAAGGAGCGGGTGCGCGCCGCGCTCACCGCCTCCGGCCTGGCCCTGCCGGCCAAGCGTATCACCGTCAACCTCGCGCCCGCGGACCTGCCCAAGGAAGGCAGCCATTACGACCTGCCGATCGCGCTCGGGCTGATGGCCGCCATCGGGGCGCTGCCGTCGGATGCGCTGGACGGGTTCACCGTGGTGGGTGAGCTGGCGCTCGACGGCCGGCTGGCGGCGGTTGCCGGCGTGCTGCCGGCGGCCATCGGTGCGGACGCGCGCGGGCACGGCCTGATCTGTCCGGCGGCCTGCGGACCCGAGGCGGCCTGGGCCAGCCCGGAGATGCCGGTGCTGGCACCCGCGACGCTGATCGAACTCGTGAACCACTTCTCCGGCCGGCAGGTGCTGTCCCGCCCCGAGCCCGGGCTTGAGCCGGAAGGCGCGCCGCTGCCGGACCTTGCCGACGTGAAGGGGCAGGAGAGCGCGAAGCGGGCGCTGGAAATCGCCGCCGCCGGCCGGCACAACCTGCTGTTCATAGGGCCGCCGGGGGCCGGCAAGTCCATGCTGGCGCAGCGGCTGCCCTCGATCCTTCCGCCGCTGGCACCCGCGGAGCTGCTGGAGGTCTCGATGATCGCTTCGGTGGCGGGAACCCTGCAGGGTGGCACGCTGACCAGCCGCCGGCCGTTCCGCGCGCCGCATCACTCGGCCAGCATGGCGGCGATGGTGGGCGGCGGCATGCGCGCGCGCCCCGGGGAGGTGTCGCTCGCCCATAATGGCGTGCTGTTCCTCGACGAACTTCCCGAATTTCAGCCCGCCGTGCTGGATTCCCTGCGCCAGCCGCTGGAAACCGGGGAAGCCGTTATCGCCCGCGCCAATCACCGCATCACCTATCCCGCGCGGTTCCAACTGGTGGCGGCGATGAATCCGTGCCGCTGCGGCCACGCCGGCCAGCCCGGCCACAGCTGCCGCCGCGGACCGCGCTGCGCGGCCGATTACCAGGCTCGGCTGTCGGGTCCGCTACTGGACCGCATCGACCTGCATCTTGAGGTACCAGCGGTGGCGGCGGTGGACCTGGTGCGCCCCGCCCCGGCAGAGCCGAGCGCCGCGGTGGCGGCGCGCGTCGCGGCGGCGCGCTCCATCCAGCGTGAACGGTTCGTTCGGCTGGGCCGGCCGGATCTGTCGAGCAATGCCCAGGCGGCCGGTCCGCTGCTGGAGGCGATCGCCGCGCCGGACGCCGCCGGCACCGCGCTGCTGAGCGACGCCGCACGAATCATGCGGCTCTCGGCGCGGGGCTATCATCGCGTCCTGCGAGTCGCGCGCACACTGGCCGATCTCGCCGGCGCCGAATCGGTCGGCCGGGCCCACCTTGCCGAAGCGCTGGCGTATCGCGCCAGCGCCGATCGTGCCGCCGCCGCGGCCTGAAAGGCAGCGGTGGAGCGGGCAAACCGCAAGATGCGGGAGACCTATAGCCGGCAAATTTTCGGGCAGCCTCCGGCACTTGGCCCTTGCGGCAAGGATCGCCGACGAACCGGCTGTCATACCGTCGTCCGAGAACTGTGATTCTTTCGTCGCCAATCGGGAGCTACACTCCCGGCTTGGCCGCAGATGGCCATGACAGGCGGGGGCTCTGACGGATGACGCATGTGGATGCCGGCGAAGTGATGGACACCGACCGCCGCGTTTCCGCGGTGCCGTTACGGCAGATGTTCCGCCCCGCGCATCTGAAGCCTCTCCTGACGCAGGCCCTCTCGCCGCAGGCGCTGGCAACGCGGTTCCAGCCCGCCCGGCTGGCACCGGCGCTGCGTTCCTATTCCGGCCTGCGCTACCGTGAGAGCCGCGAAGCCGCCGGGCCGGTGACGCTGGGCCGCATCGGCGCGCTGGAAGTCCGCCTCGCCCGTTCGGCTGCCGACGTGCGCCGGGCCCAGCGGCTCCGCTACGAGGTGTTCTACGAGGAGATGTCGGCGACCCCCGCAGCGGCGGCCCGGCTGGCGCGACGCGACTTCGACAGCTTCGACGCCGTTTGCGACCATCTTCTCGTGCTCGACCACGAGGCCGGGCGGATGGTGCTCGGCCGGCGCGAGCCGAAGGTTGTCGGCACCTATCGGCTGCTGCGCCAGGATATCGCCTCGCGCCATGCCGGGTTCTACACCGCCGGCGAATTCGCGGTCGACGCCCTGCTTTCCCGACACCCGGGCCGCCGCTTCCTCGAGCTCGGCCGCTCCTGCGTGCTGCGGCCCTACCGCACCAAGCGCACGGTCGAGCTGCTCTGGCACGGCATCTGGGCCTATGTGCTGCGGCACGGCATCGACGTGCTGTTCGGCTGCGCCAGCCTGGAAGGCACCGACCCCAGGACGTTGGCCCAGCCCCTGTCCTTCCTGCACCACTTCGCGCGCGGCGACGATGAGTGGACGGTGCCCGCGCTTGGCCACCGCGCCACCGCGATGAACCTGCTGCCGCGCGAAGCCGTGCAGGAGAGAGTTGCCCTCAACGCGCTGCCGCCCCTCATCAAGGGCTATCTCCGGCTCGGCGCGCAGATCGGCGAGCACGCCGTCATCGACCACCAGTTCGGCACGATCGACGTGTTCATTGCCCTGCCGATCGAGCGCATCAACCCGCGCTATCTCGGCCATTTCGGCCCCAACGCCGAGCGCCACGCCGCCTGAGGCGGACGCCTGCCCGGGACGCCGTCTCGCGCCACTCCCGTTGTTACGCGCCTGTGCCGGAGTCGTGACCAGCATGAAGCTGGAACGTCTTGCGCCATCCCGCGCACTTTCCCATATGTCGCTCAACCGGTTCGCCTTCGGGGGGCCGGCACAGGCAAAGTCGCTTGAACGAGGGCTTTGGGGCACATGTCGCGTATCCCGTCTCTGTCGAGTCCGTTTCTTCTTGGTTTTGACGAGGTCGAGCGCGCGCTCGACCGCGTGGTGAAGGGATCGGACGGCTATCCCCCCTACAATGTCGAGCGCATCGCCACCGCGAATGCGCCGGAGCGGCTGCGCATCACGCTGGCCGTCGCCGGCTTCACGCGCGAGCAGCTCGACGTCACGCTCCAGGAAAAGGAGCTGGTGATCCGGGGCCGCCAGATCGACGAACCCGGCCGCAGCTTCCTGCATCGCGGGATCGCCGCGCGACAGTTCCAGCGCACCTTCGTCCTGGCGGACGGCATGCAGGTTCTTGGCGCCGAGCTGCGCAACGGTCTGCTCTCGGTCGACCTCGCCCGGCCGGAACCGGAGCGGGTCGTCAAACGTATCGACATAGCCACCGACGAGTAGGGACACGCAAGCCGGTCCCGGCGACCAGACAAGGAGTCGGCTAATGACAAACGAATTCGCATCCAACGGCACGCCGGTCTCCGGCCAGATGCCCGAAGCGCTCTCCCAGGAGGCATTCGCCAATCTGGGTGGCGGCAAGGTCGCCTATGTCCGCTCGATCCGCTCGGAGGACGTGGCCGACCTGTTCCCACAGGCACCGGAGATCGCGCCGGGGCTTGAACTCTTCACCCTGCACGCGGCCGACGGCACGGCCATCGTGCTGACCGACAGCCGCGAGGCGGCCATTGCCAGCGCCCTGCAGAACGAGCTGGAAACGGTGAGCCTGCACTGATCGCGCTTGGGGTGCGGCCATGCCGCACCGGACATATCGAAAGGTCACCACCGCGGCGCGGTGGTGACCTATTTTGTAAGTCCCGCCCCGTCGCCTGTTCAGCCCCGCGTCGCCGCGCGCTTTTCCTCGATGGCGTCCCAGATCAGGCCCGCAATATCCGGACCCCCGAGCCGGCGGACCGCCCGGATGCCCGTGGGCGACGTCACGTTGATCTCGGTGAGGTTGCCACCGATGACATCGATTCCGGTGAAGAGCAGCCCGCGCGCGCGCAGCGCCGGGCCGAGCCGCTCGCAGATCTCCCGCTCCCGCGGGCTGAGATCGGTTTCACGTGCAACACCCCCCCGCACCATGTTCGAGCGTAGGTCGCCGGCGCTCGGCACACGGTTCACCGCGCCGGCGAAAACGCCGTCTACAAGGATGATGCGCTTGTCGCCTTCGCTCACCTCGGGCAGGAAGCGCTGCACCACCCAGGCCTCGCGGAAGGTGCTGGCGAACAGGTCGTAGAGCGAGCCGAAATTGAGGTCGTCGCGGGTGAGACGGAACACCGCCGCGCCGCCATTGCCGTAGAGCGGCTTCACCACGATGTCCCCCTGCTCGTCACGGAACGCCTTGATCTCCTCGAGGTCGCGGGTGATCAGCGTCGGCGGCATCAGGTCCGGGAATTCGGTGACGAAGATCTTTTCCGGCGCGTTGCGGACATGGGCGGGATCATTCACCACCAGCGTGCGCGGGTGAATGCGCTCCAGCAGGTGGGTCGCGGTGACATAGTTCATGTCGAAAGGTGGGTCCTGGCGCATCAGGACCACATCGAACCCGTCGAGCCGGACCCGTTCGCGGGCCCCGAGGCTGAAATGGTTGCCGGGCACGTCGCGCACGGTGACCGGCTCGACGGTGGCATAGAGTTCGCCGTCGCGCAGCGCGAGCCGGTCGGTGGTGTAGACGGCAAGGCTGTGGCCCCGGGCCTGCGCCTCCAGCATCAACGCGAAGGTTGAATCGCCGGCAATGTTGATCCGGTCGATCGGGTCCATCTGGACAGCGACAGTGAGGGTCATGGGACGAGCCTGGGCCAGGCGCCGGGCGGCGCGGATTCAAAGTGAGGTGTCTCGCCCCTGTTTAATCGCTCGCGATGGATTTCGCCATCGACTGGAGAGGAAGCCCGGCTACTCCGCCTCGAAAGCGCCGGCCAGATGCACCGGCGCCCGCCACGGGGCGATCAGGATGACGTCAAGCCGCATGTCGAGCCCGGCAAGCTCTGGGTGCGCGGCAAGATAGGCCTCGGCGGCCGCAGCGATCCGGCGGCGCTGGCGTGGCAGGATGGAATAGGCGGCACCGGTGAGGCTGGAGCGCGCCTTGACCTCGACGAAAAGCAGCAGCGTCCCGGTTCGGGCGATGAGGTCAATCTCGCCCAATGGGGTGCGCACCCGCCGGCCGATGATCGCAAAGCCAAGGTCTTCCAGCAGGGCGCAGGCCCGCTCCTCAGCAGCAAGGCCGCGCGAGAACGCGGCACGGCGCTTCTCAGTCGTCACCCGTGCGCTCCAGCCCGAGCGCACGGGCATAGACGTCGCGACGGGGGCGACCGGTGGCCGCCGCCACCGCAGCGGTGGCGTCCTTCACCGAGAGCGAGCGCAGCGCCTGCCGAAGGGCGGCGTCGATGTCGGCGTCGCTCGCCGCCTCTTCTTCCGGCGGGGCTATGACCAGGACGATTTCGCCCTTCGGCGCCCCGGCTTCCGCGTAATGCGCCGCAAGCTGGGAAAGGGTGGCGCGGCGCACCTCCTCGAACGTCTTGGTAAGTTCCCGGCACATGGCCGCAGGACGCGGGCCGAGCCCTTCGGCGAGATCGGCGAGGCTGTCGGCGAGCCGGGGGCCGCTCTCATAGACCACCAGCGTCGCCGGCAGCGCCCGCAGCTCGGCGATGCGGCTGCGGCGGGCGCCGGATTTCGGCGGCAGGAAACCCTCGAAGAAGAAACGGTCGGTGGGCAGCCCCGCCGCCACCAGAGCGGCGAGACTCGCGGAAGCGCCCGGCAGCGGCACCACTGTCTGGCCCGCGGCGATCGCGCCCGCCACCAGCTTGTAGCCGGGGTCCGAGACGAGCGGCGTTCCCGCATCCGACACCAGCGCGACCGCGCCGCCCTCGGCGATGCGGGCGAGCAGGCGTGGGCGAACGGCCTCGGCGTTGTGTTCGTGATAGGCGGTCAGCGGCGTCGCGATGCCATAGCGCTCCAGCAGCCGGCGGCTGATGCGGGTGTCCTCGCAGGCGACGAGGTCGGCGCCGGCCAGCGTCTCCAGCGCGCGCAGCGTGATGTCGCCGAGATTGCCGATGGGGGTGGCCACTACATAGAGCCCGGCGGCGAGCCGCCCGGCCGGCAGGCTCTGCCCGGCGATCTGGAAGGTCTTGGCGCGCGGCGCCGGCTCGGTCGTGTTCATCGGCCTGTTCTAGCCGCCCGCACCGCGCCCGTCATGTGGTGGAGCGGTTCCCGTCCGGCGGAACGGCGCATTTCGTCGCCGCGGACCGGGCGGGGCTGGCCTGCGGCCTGCGGGCGGCCTAAAAAGAAGATCGTTCCGTCGGACATGCGCGAGGCCATGACAGCATCCTCCGTCCTGCCGACCGGCCTTGGGCCGGCACTCCGCTCTCTGGCGGCGATCGCGCTGTGCTCGCTGATGGCGGCCTGCGGGTCTACCGCGGAGACCGCGCCGCCGCCCGTCGCCGCCATGCCGGCCCAGCCGCAGGCTGCCCCGCCCCAGCCGGAGAACGTGATCGGCACCGGCAGCGTGCGGATCGCGCTGATCCTGCCGCTCGGCGCCAGCGGCAACGCCGCTACCGCGGCGCGGTCGTTGCGCAACGCCGCGGAGCTGGCGCTTGGGGAAGCGGGGGGCGCGGACCTCCAGATCCTCGTCAAGGACGACGGCGGCACCTCGCAGGGCGCGCAGGCCGCCGCGCAGCAGGCGCTGGACGAGGGTGCGCGGGCGATCGTCGGGCCGCTCTTCGCTCACACCGTCGCCGCTGCCGGCGGGGTGGCCCGCCAGCGCAACGTGCCGCTGGTCGGCTTCTCCACCGACACCAATGTCGCCACCCGCGGCGTCTATCTCCTCAGCTTCCTGCCGGAGACTGATGTCGAGCGGGTGGTGCGCTACGCTGCCTCGCAGGGCAAACGCTCCTTCGCCGCCCTCGTGCCGGACAATGCCTATGGCAAGGTGGTCGAAGCCGCGTTCCGGGAAACCGTGCCGGCCACCGGCGGACGCATCGTCGGGCTGGAACGCTACGCCACCGGCTCGGCCGCCGCCTATGCCGAAGCCGCCAAGCGGATCGCGGCGGGCGCCCAGCAGGCCGATGCGCTGTTCATTCCCGACGCGGGGGACGCCGTGCCGCAGATTCTCGCCGCGCTGCAGGCGGCGGGCGTCAATCCCGCCGGCAAGCAGCTCATGGGCACCGGCCTGTGGGATAACCCCCGCCTCGCCGCCAATCCCGCGCTGGCGGGTGGCATCTACGCCGCGCCGGACCCGGCGGGCTACCGCGCCTTCGCCGACCGATACGCCGCGCGCTTCGGCAGCCCGCCGGTGCGCACCGCCTCGCTCGCCCACGATGCCGTCTCTCTCATGGCGGTGATTGTCCGCACCCAGGGGCCGATGGGCATCAGCGATACCGCCATCCAGAATCCCTCGGGCTTCAGCGGTGTCGACGGGGTGTTCCGCTTCCTGGCCGATGGCACGAACCAGCGCGGCCTCGCGGTGATGCGGATCGAGAATGGCGGGATACGGGTGGCCGACCCGGCACCGCGCAGCTTCACCGGCGCCGCGCTCTGAGGCTTTACGCCGCGAGATCGGCGACGATGGCGTCCAGCACTGGAAATCCGGCCGAGGTCACGCGCAGTCGCTCTCCGGCGAGGTCCTCCAGCAGCCCCTGTTCCACCAGCGCGGCGACCCGCGCGGGATCGAGGTCGCGTCCGGCAAGCGCGGCGTAACGGTGGCGGCCGATGCCTTCGCCGAGACGCAGCCCCATCAGCAGGAATTCGTCGGCCTGCTCGCTCCGGCTTAACGCCTCGTCGGTCACGATGCCGTGGCCGGCGGCTTCGACCCGTGAGAGCCAGCTCTCGGGCCCACGCTCCACCATGGTCGCCCGCCGGCCCTCCGGTGTGTCGAGCCGGCCATGGGCGCCCGGGCCGACCCCGGCATACTCGCCATAGCGCCAGTACAGCAGGTTGTGGCGGCTTTCCGCGCCGGGCCGGGCGTGATTGGAAATCTCGTAGGCGGGCAGCCCGACCTCGGCGGTGGTGGCCTGGGTGACGTCCCACAGCGCCCGGGCCACGTCCTCGTCCGGCACCGAAAGCCTGCCGGCGCGGTGCAGGGCGGCGAAGGGCGTGCCATCTTCGATGGTGAGCTGATAGAGTGAGAGGTGCTCGCAGCCCTCCTCGACCGCGCGGATGAGTTCGGCGCGCCAGGCCTCGGGCGTCTGCGCCGGCCGGGCGTAGATGAGGTCGAACGACACCCGTTCGAAGGCCGCACGGGCCACCGCCACCGCCGCCAGCGCCTCGGCGGCGCTGTGCATCCGGCCGAGCGCCTTCAGCGCGGCATCGTCGAGCGCCTGGACACCGAGCGAGACGCGGTTCACGCCCGCCGCCCGGTAGCCGCGGAAACGTCCGGCCTCGACGCTGGTGGGATTGGCTTCCAGCGTGATCTCGGCCCGCGCATCCAGCGGCCATGCGGTGTCGATCGCCTCAAGGATGGCGCCAACCGTGGCCGGCTCCATCAGCGACGGCGTTCCGCCGCCGAAGAACACGCTCGCGGTACGGCGCTGGCCGATCATGCCGCGCATATGGGCGATCTCGGCGCGAAAGGCGGCGATGAAGCGCGCCTGATCCGGCGGCGCGTGGCGGACATGCGAATTGAAGTCGCAATACGGACATTTGGCCAGACAGAACGGCCAGTGCACATAGACGCCAAAGCCCGGATCGTGCGGGGGCAGCACGTCCCGCCGCGGTGTCGCGTCAGCCAAAGTCGGCCCCGAGACAGGCCTCGGCAAGCGCCATGAAGGCGCGGGCGCGGTGGGACAGACCGCGGCCGAGCGGCGGCAGGCCGTGCTTTTCCGCCCCGCTCATTTCGCCGAAGGTGCGGCTGTGGCCATCCGGCAGGAACATCGGGTCATAGCCGAAGCCGGCGGGACCGCGCGGCGGCCAGATGAGGGTGCCCTCGACCACCCCTTCGAAATCTTCCAGGTGGCCATCCGGCCAGGCGAGGCAGAGCGCGGAAACGAAATAGCCGCGTCGCTGGGCGGGATCGACCGCCTCAGCCTCGCGCAGTCCCTCCTCGACCCGCGCCATGGCGGCGGCGAAGTCCTTCTCAGGTCCCGCCCAGCGGGCGGTGAAGAGGCCCGGCGCCCCGCCGAGCGCCTCCACGCACAGGCCGGAATCGTCGGCGAAGGCGGGCAGGCCGGAAGCGGTAGCGGCGGCCACAGCCTTGATGCGGGCGTTTTCGGTGAAGGTGAGCCCGGTCTCTTCCGGCTCCGGCAGGTCGAGTTCGCCCGCCGAGACGGTCTCGACTCCGTAGGGGGCGAGCAGCCCGCGCATTTCCTCGAGCTTGCCGGGATTATGGGTGGCGATGACCACCTTGCCGGCGAGACGGCGGGGCTCGCTCATCACGCCACCGCCAGCTTCTGAAGGTCGACCAGCTTGCCAATGCCCTTGCGGGCCAAGCCGAGCATGGCGTTGAACTCGGCTTCGGTGAACGGCGTCTTCTCCGCCGTGCCCTGGATTTCCACGAAACCGCCCGAGCCGGTCATCACGAAATTCACGTCGGTGTGGGCGTCGGAATCCTCGGCGTAGTCGAGATCGAGCCGGGGTTCGCCGGCAATGATGCCGCACGACACAGCCGCGACATGATCGCGGAGCGGGATGGTCGCGAGCATGCCGCGGCTCTTCATCCAGCTCAGGCAATCGTACAGCGCGACCCAGGCCCCGGTCACCGAGGCGGTGCGGGTGCCGCCATCGGCCTGGATGACGTCGCAGTCGACGGTGATCTGGCGCTCGCCGAGCTTTTCGAGGTCAACGATGGCGCGCAGCGAACGGCCGATGAGGCGCTGGATTTCCTGGGTGCGGCCGGACGGCTTGCCGGCCGTGGCCTCGCGGCGGGTGCGCTCGTGGGTCGCGCGAGGCAGCATGCCGTACTCCGCCGTGACCCAGCCGCGCCCCTGACCCTTCAGCCAGGGCGGCAGGCGTTCCTCCAGGGTGGCGGCGACCAGCACGTGGGTCTCGCCGAACTTGACGAGGCACGAGCCCTCCGCATGGCGCAGCACGCCGCGCTCGAAGCTGACGGCGCGCATCTCGTCGACGGCGCGGCGGGACGGACGCATGGGGAGTTCTCCTGTTGTTCGGCGCCCTTGTACGAGCCTCCCGGCGCTTGCTCAAGGCACTGAGCCTTGAACCCGCGGACATAAGGTCGAATATTGGAGCCAACAGGAGTTTCAGGCGCATCATGGCCCTCGACCCTCTCATCGCATCCCGGGCCCCCGAGCTGGCCCGGCTGGACGAACGTTCCCGCGAGATCTTCCGGCAGATCGTCGAAACCTATCTCGCGACCGGCGAACCGGCGGGCTCGCGCAACATTTCACGCCTCATCCCCATGACGCTGTCGCCCGCCTCGGTGCGCAACGTCATGGCGGACCTCGAGGCGGCCGGCCTCATCTTCGCGCCGCACACCAGCGCCGGCCGGCTGCCGACCGAGCGCGGGCTGCGCTTCTTCGTCGACGCGCTGCTGGAAATCGGCGACGTTTCGGAGGACGAGCGCAACAGCATCGAGACGCAGGTGCGCGCCGCCGCCCGCGGCAAGACGGTGGAAGGCGTGCTGGCGGAAGCCTCGACCTTGCTGTCCGGCCTTTCCCGCGGCGCCGGGGTGGTGACCGCCACCAAGAGCGACGCCCGGCTGAAGCACATCGAATTCGTCGCGCTCGACCCCAGCCGTGCCCTGCTCATCCTCGTGGCGGACGACGGCGAGGTCGAGAACCGGCTGGTGCCGCTGCCGCCGGGACTGCCGGCGTCGGCGCTGGTGGAGGCGACCAATTTCCTCAATGCCCGGACCCGCGGCCGGACCCTCGCGGAACTCCGCACGGAGGTCGAGCGCACCCTCGCCGCCCGCCGGGCCGAGCTGGACGAGATCACCGCCCGTGTGGTCGAGACCGGGCTGGCGAGCTGGTCGGGCGGGGACAAGATGGAACGCCGGCTGATCGTCCGCGGCCAGGCCAAACTGCTGCACGATCTTCGCGCCATCGAGGATCTGGAACGCATCCGCCTGCTGTTCGACGATCTCGAAACCAAGCAGGAGGTGGTCGACCTGCTCGGCAGGGCGGAGGAGGCGCAGGCGCTGCGCATCTTCATCGGCTCGGAGAACAACCTGTTCTCCATGTCCGGCTCCTCGACCATCGTCGCGCCCTATCGCGACGGGCATGGCCGGGTCGTGGGCGTGCTCGGCGTCATCGGTCCCACCCGGCTGAACTACGCCCGGATCGTGCCGATGGTGGACTTCACCGCCCGGGTCGTCAGCCGCGTGCTGGGCGGGCCCGGAGCCGACGCGGCTTGATTTTTCCGCCTCGTCACCCGATATGGCGGACGATTGCACGGCTTCGTGAAGCCCTGCCCGACTCCGATTTCCCGAGAGGTTTTCATGAGCGAAGACACCCGCAACCCGGCGGAAGAGCCCGAAGTCACGGCGACGCCGGAAGACACCGCGGCGGCGGCCGATCCGGCTGCGGAGTTCGCCGCCGAGAAGGAGCGCCTCGAAGCCGAGATCGCGGCGCTGAAGGACAAGTTCCTGCGCGCCTTCGCCGAGGCCGACAATGTGCGCCGCCGCGCCGAGCGCGAAGTGGCCGATGCGAAGATCTACGGCATTTCGAGCTTTGCCCGGGACGTGCTGACCCTGTCGGACGATTTCGAGCGCGCCCTCGGCGCGATCGACGCCGAGGCCCGGGCCAACGCGCAAGGCACGCTCAAGACACTGCTCGAAGGCATCGACCTCACCTCCCGCTCGCTGTCGCAGACCCTCGCCAAGCACGGCGTGACGCGGATCGAGGCGGAAGGCACCCGGTTCGATCCCAATCTGCATCAGGCGATGTTCGAGGTGCCGAACCCCAACGTGCCCTCGGGCACCGTCGTCCAGGTCATCCAGCCCGGCTACACGATCGGCGGCCGGGTCCTGCGCCCCGCCATGGTGGGCGTCGCCCGGGGCGGTCCCAAGGCCGTTCAGGCCGAGGAAGCCGCCGACCGGCCGAACTGAGCCGCCGTGCGGCGGGGCCGGCTGCGCCTCAGCGCAGCTGCACCCCGTCGCGCAGCGCCCGCATCTCGTCGAAGGTCGCGTCGAACCCCTCGGCAGGGGCAACGCCGATCATGCGGATGAAGCCGGTGCGGCCGAAGCTGATCCACTGGGCGACCTTCATATCCTTGTCGCTGTGGACGTCGAGCGCGGTGGCGACGATCTCGCTGCCCGGCATCCCGCCGATCCGCAGCGGCCCGCCCCGCTCGACCCGCAGCTCCTTGACCCCGGGAACGCTGGCGATGGCGCGCTTGGCGAAGCTCTCCCGCTGGTCCTCGCGCACGTCGCCCTGTCCCACGGAAACGATGAAATAGGGCTGGCCGCTGCCGGCCATCTCGTTGCTGGCGCCTTTGGTGAGCAGCACCGTGCCGGGCCCGAACACCTTCACGATCCGGTAGCCCTCCGGCAGGGCGAGCGTGAAGGGCAGCGCCGCCATCTGCTCCTCCTGGGTCGGCGGCCGGCGGAAGACGATGCTGCGCAGCGCGGCCTCCACCACCGCATCGGGATAGAGGTCGGCGGCAAGGTCAGGATACTGCACCGTGGCCAGCGCGGCGGCCTTGTCGGTCCGCACCAGCGCGATCCACTTGCGCAGCGTGACGGTGCCCACTGTCTGGGTGCCGGTCAACAGCGTGCCGCTGCCGCCGCCCGCATCGAGCTTCAGGTCGCGGCGGGCGGTGACAGTGATGCCCTGGGTCGCCAGCGCCTCGTCGGTGAAATCCTTCGCCACCGTGTCGAAGGCATCGAGCGGGACATCCAGCAGCAGGATGGTCGCCTTGGCGGCGCGGTCCTCGAAGCCGGCAACGCCGTTGGCCTCGACCATGCGGCCCGGCGGCTGCATGCCGACCAGGCCGCCGCCGGGAAAGACGGGCGGCTGGTCGGCCGCGCGCAGGCTGCCGGGCAAAGCGAGGGCGAGAAGGACGAGAAGGCCGGTCCAGAACTGACGCATGCAGGCTCCAACGATCGACCGGCGCGACGAGCGGCCGGTGCGGGATTTACGCCGGATTGACGCGGCGGAGGGTCAAATTGATCCGCCCGCCCTGTTTGAGCAAGGTCGAGGTTCCCGACAACACGCGATCGATACCGTGAAAGGCCAGCCGGCTCGCTCCCGCCAGCAGCAGCGCGTCGCCGGAGCCGAGCCGCACCGAGCGGGTGGGGTCTGCAGATTCCGACGTTCATCCGGCCGGGTTTCCAATCGTCATCCGGCCAGCATT
>NZ_JAHBGE010000033.1 GCF_018390635.1 Ancylobacter lacus
GACTTCCATATCATCGACCCGCGAAATTTCCGGGTTTTGATGTAGGCCGAGTATAGAATATTTTAAATGAACATATTCTATATGTCCCATCAGAATCGCTCGCAATCATAGGGGCATGATTAAAATGGCCGACGCGGGGAACTTTGTTTACCAATGCGCTCGCGATGCTCACGCCCAGATTACGCAGTTATCGGATTTTGTTTCTCCGACAATAGTCGCAATGTGGAATCTGCGATGGCAGGTGCGTGGCTTCGTTGCTGAACACCCCGACGCGAAGCAGTCGGATTTGGTGGCGCGCTTTGCGTTGGGGAGCGGATTCAAAGGTAACGAAGTGAAGAGAGCTTGCGTTGATAACAGTTGGGAGGACCAGGAAGAGCGGTTCGCATCAATTTTATTAACTAATTCTATTGCCATTTATGAGGATTTCGTCGAACAACTTGTTGGTTTGACGCTTTCTGGAGATGCCAAGCGACGCGCCTATAAAGACCTTCAATACCCTAACGCGGGAGGTAAGGGGTTTCAGAGAGCTTACGTTGCGCTTGGCGCGCCCGAACCAATCCTCTCTGGTGTCTTCAATTCACCAGCCGTTCGCGGAAGATGGTTCTCTGGGAGCAATTTGCAAAATCTTCTAATTTGCTTTCGCTTTTTCAAAGAAACGCGGAATGCGTTAACTCATAATGGAGGTCGTGCGACAGCGGACCTCGTGGAGGCGTATGATCAATTCCGTGCCATTGCAACTGAAACTGATTTGTCTGTTAAAGAAGTTCCGCAGCACTCGGAGCCAATAGAAGGGTGTCGAGTAGCCCTTAGCCTGCGAGGCATGTACGGCTTCAGTGACGTCATTCTGCGCTTAATTGCTACTCATGATGCGAATCTCTCGGATCGATCTGCAGCCTTGGGGGAAGTCGATCGCCGATTGGGGAAGATTCGCGGCCCGGCGCGCTCGCGGGTTGATCTAGATAGGCAACAAAAACGTATCGATGGGCTAATTAAACGTTCAGGGTTTCCTGACGCTGTAATCACTGGAGTCTTTAAAGATTTTCTCCGCGATACTGATCGTATACCGCAATATTGGATCTAACTAAACGTCACATGAATGCGCTCGATCTGTAGGCTGGGTCTTGCCGAAGGTAAAATTATAATCCTCTGGTTTCTGCAGTCTGATCCAGTCGCCGACGCAGGCCTCGATGCGTCCCAGATATGGGCGCGGGAACTGATACCGCTCAGCCGGGCTGTCGTCATAGATTGAGTCCGAGCGGTGAATGAAGACGCCCAATCCCATGTGCCATCCCTGATCCTCAATCGATCGTAGCGCACATTGGGTATCGTTCGGCTGCAGGTGGACCATTCACCCCTTAGTCGCGCACGTCACGTTATCGACCCGGCATCACGCTCTCATTTCCCCTTCGCACTGCCATGAGCGATAGGAAGGCTATCTATCACTCACATATCCGCTATTATGTGAGCTATAGCGGGAGGCCCTATCGCTCATGGTGTGGAACTGGACGCAGCACGGCTGGCCGTATTTTGTCTATGATCCGGTTGTCCTCGAACCGCTGGAGCGGCGGTTCCTGCTGCTCACCGGCGAGGTGATCGGTGCGGTCCGGCATGTCAGCGAGGGCGAGCGGGACCTGTTGCGGATCGAACTCCTCAGCGACGAGGCCGTCAAGACCAGCGCGATTGAAGGAGAGACGCTGGATCGCCTCAGCGTGCAATCCTCTCTGCGCCGTCAGCTCGGCCTCGACACCGACAATCGCAACGTGAAGCCGAAAGAGCGGGGCATCGCGGAGATGATGGTCGATCTCTATCGGAGCTGGGCCGATCCCCTCGACGCCGACACGCTATTCCGCTGGCACCGCATGCTGATGGCGGACAGCCGGCACCTGGAGACGATCGGCGGCTACCGTCGCCATGAAGACGCGATGCAGATCGTGTCCGGCCGCCAGGATCGGCCGACCGTACATTTCGAGGCGCCGCCATCCTCGCAGGTTCCGGACGAGATGGCCACATATCTCGCCTGGTTCAATTGCGGATTCCGACGTAACCGGCCACCTATTCCAATCATTATCCGGCCACCGTTC
>NZ_JAHBGE010000034.1 GCF_018390635.1 Ancylobacter lacus
TCGGGATCGGCGGGAGTGATCGGCCTCATCCTCCACCTCACCGCACCGATCATCCACTCCGTCCACCCCGCTATGCGGGGCCGCCGGGCGGGCGGCGGGAGGTGCGCCGGGGAGGACCGCGGCGGGTGCTGGCATCGCGCGGGACGGCGTGCCCGCCATCAAGAAGCGGCTGCGACACCGGTGGTTTCGCCGCCCGGAAGGGCGCCCGACCCGGCGCGCGCGGGCACCGGCGGCGGGATCGGGCGCCCCTCGCGCACCCACGCATCCCCATGAGAGCCGAGCGGTGTCTCCCGCCCTCGCGCTCTCGCGCCGGTTCGCCGGGGCGGGCCAATAGTTAAGACATTCTAAAGCGATAGCACCGCGAACGGGTGGCGGCGCATTAACCCGGTGTCAACCAAACGCCGGCATTCTGTGGCCATGACGCGCGGCGTTTCCTGGTTTCTCGTAGCCCCGCTCGTCCTTCTGGGCCTCTCCGCCTGCCGGTTCTCGCTGTTCGACCAGCGTGAAGCCTGGCGCTCGGAAGCTGAGGAACGGTGTCTGGCGGAGGGTCTCGTGCGGCCCTCCGCCTACACCACTCCGGTCCGGGAGATCAACGGGGCTGGCACCTGCGGCATGGATCACCCCTTCAAGGTGTCCGGCCTCGAGGACGGCCGCGTCGCGATAACCCCCACCGCGACCCTCGCCTGCCCGGTCACCTCGGCGGTGGACCAGTGGCTGACGCAGGCGGTGCAGCCCGCCGCCATCGCCTGGTTCGGGCAGCCCGTGGTGCGGGTGAAGCAGATGTCCTCCTATTCCTGCCGCAACATGAACGGCGCGGCGACCGGCAAGATTTCCGAGCATGCCTTTGGCAATGCACTCGATATCGGCGGCTTCGTGCTGGCGGACGGCCGGGAGATCTCGGTGAAGACCGGCTGGAAGGGCGCGCGCGACGAGCAGGGCTTCCTGCGCACCGTGCAGGCCACCGCCTGCGAGCGCTTCGCCACCGTGCTGGCGCCCGGCTCCAACATCTATCATTACGACCATATCCATGTGGATCTGATGCGCCATCTGGGCGGGCGCAACATCTGCAAGCCCACCGCCATCATGCCGCCTCAGCCCAATCCCCCGCCGCAGTGGGGAGCGCCACTGTCGGCGGGCGGCGTGCCGGGCGCCGGCATGGCCGGCGGGGCCGCGCCCGCCCCGGTGCCGGCCTCGGCGAGCATGGGCACATCGCCGGCCTACGGTGCCCCGGCGGTGGGCGCGCCGATCGAGCTCTCCCCTTCCGACGGCGACGGCGAGGCGGAGGGGAATCACGGTGTCGATCCCAACTACCAGTCGCCCCAGCCTGCCTCCGGCCAACCCGCCTATGGCCAGCCGGCCTATCCCCCGGCTGCCGCGCAGGCGCGGCCGGCCCAGCCGACCTATCCCGGCTATCCCACGGGCTATCGCCCGCCGGAACAGGCCCCCGCGCCGGCCTCCCGACCCGCGCCGAACGGCGTGCCACTGCCGCCGGCCGGCGTCCCGATGGTGCGCAACCGTGGCGCCGACCCTCTCGCGACGGGCTCGGTGGCGGGCGCCGCCCGCGGCTATGCCGAGGAGGCGCCCGCCTCGCCGGCCCGCAAGCCGTTCAGCTTCATCGCCCCGATCCAGCCGCCGGAAGCCGTTGCCGGCGAGGATTGACCGTCCCCGGCACTCCAGCCTTTTCTCCAGACCCGTTAGCGGATGCCCGGCCCATGAACCCCGCCCCCGAGAGACATCGTATCGCGGTCCTGTTCGGCGGCCGCTCCGCCGAGCACGATGTCTCCGTGCTGTCCGCCACCAATGTGGTGCGCGGGCTCGATCCCGGGCGCTACGACGTCGTGCCGGTGTTCGTCGCGCGGGACGGGCGCTGGCTGGAAGCCAGCTTTGTCGCCGGCGCCCTGTCGCTGCCGCCGGAAGAGACCGAACTCTGCCTGCTGCCCGGCGGCGGGGGCCGCCTGATCGCCCTTCCCCCGGGCGGGGCGCCCTGCGAGCGGCCGAAAATAGACCTGCTGTTCCCGGTGCTGCACGGGCTTCACGGCGAGGATGGCGCGGTGCAGGGACTGGCGCAGGTCGCCCGCGTGCCGCTGGTCGGCTGCGGCATTCTCGGTTCGGCCACGGCGCTGGACAAGGACGTGGCGAAGCGGCTGCTGGCGCAGGCGGGGCTTCCCGTCGCGCGGGCCGTCACCCTTCACCCCGGCGCGACCCCTTCGCTCGCGGAGCTTCAGGCGACGCTGGGGCAGCCGGTGTTCATCAAGCCGGCCCGGCAGGGCTCGTCCGTGGGGGTCAGCAAGGTGACGGGCGAGGCGACCTATGCCGCCGCGCTGGCCGAGGGCTTCCGCCACGATCGCAAGCTGCTGGCCGAAGAGTTCGTTCCGGGGCGCGAGATCGAATGCAGCGTGCTGGAAGACCCGGAGGGCAGCCTCCTCGTCTCCCGCCCGGGCGAGATCGTGCCGGCCGAGAGCCATGGCTTCTACACCTATGAGGCCAAATACATCGATGCCGACGGTGCCGCACTGAAGGTGCCGGCGGAGCTGCCGCCGGCGCTGGAAAGCGACATCCGGGCCATGGCGGCGGCGGCCTTCCGTGCGGTCGGCTGCGACGGCATGGCCCGGGTGGACTTCTTCGTCACGCCCGAGCGCATCCTCGTCAACGAGCTGAACACCATCCCCGGCTTCACCGACATCAGCATGTATTCCAAGGCGATGGCCGCCAGCGGCGTCGGCTATGCCGAGCTTCTCGACCGCCTCGTCGCCCACGCGCTGGCGCGGGCGGCGCGCGAGGGTTAGGTCCGGCGCGGGCGCGCGAGGGCTCAGGGCGCCGCGCCACCGGGTTCAGGGTGGTTCAGTCCAGCACGCTGTCGAGGCCGCGCTTCACGCCGGTCCAGCCCGAGACCTTGCGGGCCGCCAGCAGCGTTCCCGCCACATAGGGCCGGGCGGAGCTGCCGGCGTCGTGGCGAATCTGCAGCCGTTCGTCCGGCGCGCCGAGGATCGATTCGATGGAGAAGACGAAGGAGGGCATCCGCACCGAATGGATGCGGACCTCGCGCGGACCCTCGCCGATCGCGCCGCCGCGGCATTCGCGAAGACCGGTCACCTGGTCGACCGGCACGCTGGTCGCCGGGCGGCGAACCGCGGAGAGCGCTTCCGCCAGTTCGCGTCCCGAGCCGGAGGGGGCATCCGGCTTGCCCTGATAGGCGTAGTCGATGACCTCGACGTCATCGACATATTTGGCCGCCTCGAGCGTGAAGCGCTTCATCAGCGTGGCGGTGATGGAATAATTGCCGGCGGCGTGGACGCCCACGGCCTTCTCCCGGGCCCGGGCGTCGATCTCGTCATAATCCTGCGCGCCGAGGCCGGACGTGCCGACGACCACGTGGCGGCCGGCGTCGATCGCGGCGAAGACATGGTCCTTCACCAGATGCGGCCGGGTGTAGTCGATCACCACGTCCGACGGCACGGCGAGCGCCTCGGCGAGGGTGGCGACGACCGGAATGCCGTTCGGCGCCACCCCCAGCACCTCGCCGAGGTCGCGCCCCGCGGCGCTGCGGGACACCGCCACCGCCAGTTCGAGATCGGGGGCGGCAAGGATGCCGTGGGCAAGGGCGCTGCCGGTCCAGCCGGTGACGCCGGAGAGAAGAATGCGGATGGTCATGGACGACTCCCTTGGCGAGACGCGCAGTCTAGAGGGCGATCCGATCGGATTGAATCCGTCCGATCGGTCAATCCCCTCGGCTCGCGCGGCAGCGCCGCGGGCTCCGGCGGATGCCGGCGCCGGCAGGCGTTGAAGGTCGGGTGCCAGCCGGCCTGTAAGCCGGGTTCTGTATGGCGGGATCGCTCCCGCGTGACGGCCATTCCTCTGGGACGCCGGTTACCCGGCGCCTCGAGCAGTCAACCCGGGCGGCTGTCCGGAGACGGGACCTGAGGCGAAGCCTCGCGCCACCCCTATACGACTTTGCTCCCGGTGGGGTTTGCCCTGCCGCTTCCGTTGCCGGACGCGCGGTGCGCTCTTACCGCACCGTTTCACCCTTGCCGCGGGCGCACCCGCGGCGGTCTGATTTCTGTGGCACTTTCCCTGGGGTCGCCCCCGCCGGACGTTATCCGGCACCGTGTCCCCGTGGAGCCCGGACTTTCCTCGGCGCCCTTGCGGACGACGCGGCCGTCCGGCCGGCTGGCGCGGGAGCAATGGGCGAGTTGGAGGGTTCCGTCAACCCCATAGGCGGCCGGGAAGCCGGGCCGCCGAGGGAGGGCGGCGCTCCCTCACGCCCCATCCGGCGGCGCGCTGCCGGTGCGGCTGGCGCAGAGCCGGTAGAGCGTGGCGAGGGTCGAGACATCGGCGATCCCGTCCACCCGCGACCGGCGGAAATGCCGCTGGAAGGCCGTGACCACCGCCTCCGTGTGGGCGCAGAAGCTGCCATTCACCGGTACGTCATAGCCGTAATAGGCCAGCATGGCCTGCAGCGCCTCGATCGGCTGGCCGTGTTCGCCGCGCATGAAGTAGCGCCCATCCGTGGGCGGTTCCTCCGCGACCAGATGGCCGATTCCGGCGCGGTGCAGGGCGTCCCATGGGAATTTCTCGCCGGGGTCGCTCTTGCGCAGCGGCGCGACATCGGAATGGGCGAGTACTCGCGCCGGGGCGATGGCATGGCGGGCGACGATGTCCCGGCACAGGGCGATCACCGCCGCGATCTGGACCTCGGGAAAGGCGGGATAGCCGTGATCATGCCCGGGATTGGCGATTTCGATGCCGATAGAGCGCGAATTGATGTCCTGCACCCCCGCCCAGCTCGAAACCCCGGCATGCCACGCCCGGCGGGATTCCGCGACGAGCTGGAGGATGCGGCCGTCTTCCCGCACCACATAATGCGCGGAGACGCCACGGGCGGGATCGCACAACCACTCGATCGCCTCGTCGGTCGAGGCCATGCCGGTGTAGTGCAGCAGCAGCAGGTCCGGCCGGTCGACACCCTGGCGCGGGCCATGGTTGGGGGAGGCGCGCCATTCGGTGGCGAGAGGTGAATCCGGCTTGGAGCCGGCATCGTCAAGGGTCATTCGGGAGGCCGCCTGCACGGGTTTGCGCCCGGCAGCTAAACCCCCGCGCGCCCGGGTTCAACCGAATCTTAAGGTTCAGAGAGCGTTAATCCGCCGTGGGCGAGGGAATCGCGGCGGCGCGTCGTGGCCTTGTCCCCGCCGTTCCATTGACGCCTAAGCAGGCCCATGTCACCGCAGATCATCCCGCCTCATGAGCTCGATCGACGCTGGGAAGGGTGCCTTATGGCGCGCTCGGGCGTGGAGCGCGTCACGGCCGGGACACCGGGCCTGTCTGGCGAACGCCGTGGCCACGGCGCGCGCCCGCCGGCAGGCGCTTCGCGACCATGGGGTGACGCGGGAGTTCCGCGAGAAGGAGGCATGATGGCGGGTCGCGGTGATCTGGAGGCCGATCCCGCCGGCGAGCCGGCGCGTCATCTGCCGGTGATGCTGCGCGAAGTCGTCGCCCATCTCGGGCCGAAGGATGCCGGCACCTATGTCGACGGCACCTTCGGCGCCGGCGGCTACACCCGGGCCCTGCTCGCGGCGGCCGATTGCCGGGTGATCGCGATCGACCGCGACCCCACCGCGATCGCCGGTTCGGCCGCGCTGGTTCTGGCCCATCCCGGCCGGCTCGTCGTGGTGGAAGACGAGTTCGGCAATCTCGATGCGGTCGCCGCCGCCCAGGGTGCCGCGGCGGTGGACGGCGTGGTGCTCGACATCGGCGTCTCCTCGATGCAGATCGACGAGGGCGCGCGCGGCTTTTCCTTCCGCCGCGACGGGCCGCTCGACATGCGCATGTCCGGTTCCGGTGTCTCCGCGGCGGATCTCGTGGCGCAGCTTTCCGAAACCGAGCTCGCCAACCTGATCTTCCGCTTCGGCGAGGAACGCCATTCCCGTGCCATTGCCCGGGCCATTGTCAAGGCGCGGGCGAGCGTGCCGATCGAGCGCACGCTGCAGCTTGCCGAGATCGTTGCCGGCGTGGTGTGGGCGAAGCCGCACGAGCCCCACCCGGCCACCCGCACCTTCCAGGCGCTGCGCATTGCGGTGAACGACGAGCTCGGCCAGCTCGCCCGCGCGCTGGGCGCCGCCGAGCGCGTGCTGAAGCCCGGCGGCAGGCTCGTGGTCGTCACCTTCCATTCGCTCGAGGATCGGATCGTCAAGAGCTTCCTTAATGCGCGGGCGCGTCCCGCCGCCGGCTCGCGGCATCTGCCCGAGCTGCGCCAGGCGCCGCCAAGCTTCCGGCTCGTCGCCAAGGGGGCTGTGGAGCCGAGCGCGGAAGAGACCGCCGCCAATCCGCGCGCCCGCTCCGCCAAGCTGCGCGCGGCCGAGCGGCTCGACGCCCCGGCGCGCGATCTCGCCGATCTCGCCGGGCTGTTGCCGCCGCTTCCCGATCCCGACGCCCGGCGGTGAGGTCTGCGCCATGTTCCGCATTCTGAACGTCGTCTCCGTCCTCGCTTTGCTCGCCGCCGCCGGCGCGGTCTACCAGGTGAAGTATTCCTCCGCCTTCGAGGCACAGAAGATCGCCAAGCTGCGCGACGACATCCGCGCCGAGCGCGACCGCATCGCGATCCTCAACGCCGAATGGGCGCGGCGCACCTCGCCGGAACGCATCCAGTCGCTGGCCGAACATCACCTCGACATGCAGCCGCTCGACGTCGACCACCTCGACACGCTCGACAAGCTTCCCGCCAAGGCCGAAGCCAATGGCGACGCCCTTGGCGGCATGATCGAGGCGCTGGTGGACGGCCCGATCGTCACCAGCGCGCTGCCGAAGGGCGGCGACCGGCCTGCCGAGAAGCCGGCGGAAAAGCCGGTCGCGGCGCGTCCGGCGAGCACCGGCGCCGTGCGGGCACCTCTCCCGCTTTCCGCGGTTCCCCCGGCTGGCGTGATGGCGCCGGGCGGGATCGGCCGCATGCCCGCCCCTGCCGCCGGTCCCCTGATGACCGCGCCGGTGACCTCTGCCGTGCCCCTGCTGCCGCCCGGCAGCGTGGGCGAGTGAGACTGTCGGGAGTTTCGTGATGTTCAGCGCCCTGCACACCCGCCTGTCGAGCCTCGGCACCCGCATCGCCCGGGCGCCCGGTGCCGCCGGGCGCTGGTTGCTCGCCCTGCCGCGCCGCCTCTGGACCGGCCTTCGCGAGACGCTCCGCAACGCCTCGAACCGGGGCCGGCCCGACGCCAACGCGGTGGCTCGCGCCCGCATCGTGGTGTGCATGCTGGTGTTCGGAACGGTGTATGTGGTCATCGCCGGCCGGCTTGCGGTGTTCGCCTCGGCATCGGACAGCCAGCTCGGGCGCCGCATGGTGAACTCGGACGCGGTGGCCTCGGCCCGGCCGGACATCGTCGATCGTAACGGTCTGGCGCTGGCAACCGACGTGAAGACCGCTTCGCTCTATGCCGAGCCGAACCGGCTGATCGACGTCGACGAGGCGGTGGAAGCGCTGACCGCGGTATTGCCGGATCTCGATGCCCGCGAGCTGCGCGACCGTCTCGGTTCCAAGCGTGGCTTTGTCTGGCTGAAGCGTGAGATCACCCCGCAGCAGCAGCAGGAGGTCCACCGCCTCGGCCTGCCGGGCATCGGTTTCATGACCGAGAACCGGCGCGTCTACCCCGGCAACAGCCTCGCCGGCCATGTGCTGGGCACGACCAACATCGACAATCAGGGCATCGCCGGCATCGAGAAATGGGTCGACAGCCGCGGGCTCGCCGAGCTGCACCTCGCCGGCTTCGCCACCGACCGCCAGCAGCAGCCGGTGCAGCTCGCGCTCGACCTGCGGGTCCAGCACGTCATGCGTGACGAACTGTCGGAGGCGAAGGAGAAGTTCAAGGCGATCGCCGCCGCCGGCACCGTGGTCGACGTGCGGACCGGAGAGATCCTCGCCATGGTTTCGCTGCCGGACTTCGACGCCAATCAGCCGGCCATGGCACTCGACCCGAAGAACCTGAACCGCCTGACCACCGGCGTGTTCGAGATGGGCTCGACCTTCAAGGCGCTCACCTTCGCCATGGCGCTGGACAGCGGCAAGATCACCCTGAACAGCTCGATCGACGCCCGCGGCGCGCTGACCTTCGGCCGGTTCAAGATCCACGACTACCACGCCCAGAACCGGGCGCTCAGCGTGCCGGAGGTGTTCACCTATTCCTCCAACATCGGCACCGCCCGCATGGCGCTGATGTGCGGCGTGGACGCCCACAAGGCGTTCCTCAAGAAGATGGGCCAGCTCGACCGGCTGCGCACGGAGCTGCCGGAGAGCGCCGCACCCATCGTTCCGCGTAACTGGGGCGAGCTGAACACCGCCACGATCGCCTTCGGCCATGGCCTCGCGGTGGCGCCGCTTCAGGCGGTGATGGCGGTGAACGCACTGGTGAACGGTGGCTGGCTCATTCCGCCGACCTTCATGAAGCGCACCCCCGAGGAGGCGCAGGAGCTCGCCCAGCGCGTCATCAAGCCGGAGACCAGCGCCAAGATGCGCTATCTCCTGCGGGTCAATGCCGAGAAGGGCTCGGCCAGCAAGATGAACGAGATCGCCGGACCCTATTATCCCGGCGGCAAGACCGGCACGGCGGAAAAGGTCATCAACGGCCGCTATTCCAAGACCCGGCTATTGACCACCTTCACCGGCGTCTTCCCGATGGACGACCCGCATTATCTGGTTCTGGTCATCCTGGACGAGCCGCAGGCGGTGCCGGGCACCTATGGCTTCGCCACCTCCGGGTGGAACGCCTCGCCCACCACCGGCAAGATCATCAGCCGGATCGCGCCCCTGCTTGGCGAGATGCCGCGCAGCACGGTGCCGCCGGTTGACAGCCTGCTGAGCGGCTACAAGGTGGCGCAGGTCCAGTAGCGATTCGGCGCCGGTTCCGCGTGCGCCGGGCCGGCGTCCGCGATGTCGACAGTGCGCAGGCTTCGCCGGTTGCCTCCACCCCTCGCGGGCGCTGGCACCCCGGTCGGCAATGGGGGGAGAGGTCATGGCCGAGGTAGCCGGCGGGACAGCGGCCGCAACGGGCGCCGAGCGCACGCTCGCCGATCTGGTCGGTGAGGATGCCGACTATGCCGGTGCCGACCCGATGCGCGCGGTGCGGGCACCGGCGCTGGACAGCCGTGTCGTGGCGCCGGGCGACGTCTTCTTCGCCCTTTCGGGGGAAAAGCTCGACGGTTCCCGCTTCATCGGCGATGCGGTCGCGCGCGGGGCGGTGGCGGTCGTGGCCGAGGGCGGGAGACCGGCAGGGCTCGATCCTGCCATCGGCTTCGTCCGGGTCGGCAATGCCCGCCGCGCCGTGGCGCTGGCGGCGTCCCGGGCCTTTCCGCGTCAGCCCCGCGTCATCGCCGCTGTCACCGGAACCTCGGGCAAGACGTCGGTGGCCGCCTTCGTCCGGCAGATCTGGCAGAGGGCTGGCCATGCCAGCGCCAGCCTCGGCACCCTCGGTGTGGTGGCACCCTCCGGGGCGGTGTACGGGTCGCTGACGACGCCCGATCCGATTGCTCTGCACCGCACGCTGGACCGGCTCGCCGGCGAAGGTGTTGACCATCTGTGCGTGGAGGCGTCCTCGCATGGCCTCGACCAGCACCGCCTCGACGGGGTGCGGATTGCGGCGGCGGCCTTCACCAATCTCTCGCGCGACCATCTCGACTACCACCCCACGATGGAAGCCTATCTCGCCGCCAAGCTGCGTCTGTTCCGCGATCTGGTGCCGCGCGGGGGCGGCGCGGCTGTCTGGGTCGACACGGCCGAAGGCGGCCATGTCGCCGACGTCGCCGCCGATCACGGGCTTGCCGTGCTCGGCATCGGCACGACCGGGGCGGGAATCGCGCTGCTCGAGCGCGCCGATGACGGCCTTGGCCAGCGCCTCGTGGTGGAGCACGAGGGGCGCCGCCATGTCCTTCGGCTGCCGCTGGTGGGCGCGTTCCAGGCCGCGAACGCACTGGTCGCGGCCGGCCTCGCCCGGCTCACCGGCACGCCTGCGGGCGAAACCTTCGCGGCGCTGGAGCGGCTGGAAGGGGTTCCGGGACGGCTGGAGCTGGTCGGCACCCGCAACGGCGCGGGGGTGTTCGTGGACTACGCCCACAAGCCGGATGCGCTCGCCAATGCGCTAGCCGCGCTGCGGCCCTATGCGCGTGGCCGGCTCATCGTCGTCTTCGGCTGCGGCGGCGACCGCGACCGCGGCAAGCGGCCGATCATGGGCGGGATCGCCGTGCGCGACGCCGACATCGCGATCGTCACCGACGATAATCCCCGCAGTGAAAATCCCGCCGCAATTCGCGCCGAAATACTGGCGGCGGCGCCCGGGGCGTGGGACATCGGCGACCGTGCGGAAGCGATCCGCGCCGCCGTCGATCTCCTTGCCGAGGGCGACGTGCTGCTGATCGCCGGCAAGGGGCATGAGACGGGCCAGATCGTCGGCGGACAGACATTGCCGTTCTCCGACCGCGACTGCGCGGTGGCGGCGCTCGGGAGGGAGTGAGAATGGCGAGGTCGGACGGGGGCGGAACGGGCCCGGTGCTGTGGACGCCGGAGGCCCTGGCTGCCGCGACGGGGGGCGAGCGTGCCGGCCACGGCGCCGAGGTTCTGTCCGGCGTTTCCATCGATACCCGCACACTGAAGGCTGGTGATGTCTTTTTCGCCATCACCGGCGAGCGCTCCGACGGGCACGATTACGTCGGCGCGGCGCTGGAGCGCGGCGCGGGGCTCTGCGTCGTCTCCCGCGACGGCCAGAGTCGCATCGCCGCCGGGCTGCCCGCTGATGCGTCGCTCCTCGTCGTTGAGGATGTGCTCACGGCACTGGAGTCGGCGGGTCGTGCCGCCCGTGCCCGCACGGCCGCGCGCATCGTCGCGGTGACCGGCTCGGTCGGCAAGACCACCACCAAGGAATCGTTGCTGCTGGCGCTCGGGGCGGATGGTCCGACCCATGCCTCTGCCGCTTCCTACAACAATCACTGGGGCGTACCGCTCTCGCTGGCACGCATGCCGGCGGAAAGCCGCTACGGCGTGTTCGAGCTGGGGATGAACCATGCGGGCGAGATCACGCCGCTGACGGCGATGGTGCGCCCGCACATCGCGATCATCACCACGATCGAGCCGGTGCATATCGCGCATTTCTCGGGCATCGAGGGGATCGCCGATGCCAAGGCCGAGATCTTCACCGGCGTGGAGCCGGGCGGGGCGGCCGTGCTCAACCGCGACAATCCGCAGTTCGGCCGGCTGGAGCGCGCCGCCCGCGCCGCCGGCATCGGCCATGTCGTCGGCTTCGGCGAGGCCGAGGGCGCCGAGGCCCGGCTGCTGAGCGTGGCGCTGCGGCCGGAAGGCTCGGCCGCGACGGCGGACATACTGGGCGAGACGGTGAGCTTCAAGCTCGGCCTGCCGGGCCGCCATATCGTGCAGAACGCGCTGGCGGTGCTCGCCGCCGCCAGGCTCGCAGGCGCCGACCTCGCCCTCGCCGCGCTGGGCCTCGCCGCGCTGGCGCCGCCGCCGCGGCGGGGCGTGCGCACCGTTCTGCATGTGAAGGGTGGCGACGCCCTGATGATCGACGAGAGCTACAACGCCAATCCCGCTTCGATGCGCGCGGCGCTGGCGGTGCTCGGCAACACCCCGGTCGGGGCGCGCGGCCGCCGCATCGCCGTGCTCGGCGATATGCTGGAGCTGGGCGATGTGGGGGAGGACCTGCACCGCGGCCTCGCCGCCGATGCGGCGGAGGCGGCGGATCTGGTGTTCTGCGCCGGGCCGCTGATGCGCATGCTCTACGAGGCGCTGCCGCCCAACCGGCGTGGCGGCTGGGCCGCCGATGCCGCCGCGCTGGTGCCGACGGTGGCGAGCGCGCTGCGTGGCAACGACGTGGTGATGGTGAAGGGCTCCAATGGCAGCCGCATGGGCGCGCTCGCCCAGGCGCTGATCGAACGGTTCCATGCCGAGGGCGGCGTGGGCGCGGAAGGTTGAACCGATGCTGCAATGGCTTGCCCAGTTCCACGAGAGCCTGCCGGCCCTCAATGTCTTCCGCTACATCACCTTCCGCACCGGCGGCGCCATCATCACGGCGCTGCTGTTCGTGTTCCTGTGCGGGCCGGCGATCATCACCCTGCTGCGGCTGAAGCAGGGCAAGGGCCAGCCGATCCGCACCGACGGGCCGCAGTCGCACCTGCTGACCAAGAAGGGCACGCCCACCATGGGCGGCCTGATGATCTTCTCGGGGCTGATGGTCGCGACGCTGCTGTGGGCCAACCTCGCCAATGTCTATGTGTGGGTGGTGCTGTGCGTCACCATCGGCTTCGGGCTGATCGGCTTCTACGACGACTATCTCAAGGTGACGAAGCAGACCCATAACGGCCTGTCGGGCCGGACCCGGCTCGCCATCGAGGCGCTGATCGCCGGCACCGCGGTGGTGGTGATCATGCACGCCGGCCGGGCGCCGCTGTCGAGCTCGCTCGCCTTCCCGCTGTTCAAGGACCTGGTGATCGATCTCGGCTGGTTCTTCGTCATCTTCGGCGCCTTCGTCATCGTTTCCGCCGGCAACGCGGTGAACCTGACGGATGGGCTCGACGGCCTCGCCATCGTTCCGGTCATGGTCGCCGCCGGCAGCTTCGGGGTGATTTCCTACCTCTCCGGCAATGTGCTGTTCGCCGATTATCTCCAGATTCACTACGTCGCGGGAGTGGGCGAACTCGCGGTGATCTGTGGCGCCATCATCGGTGCGGGCATCGGCTTCCTGTGGTTCAACGCCCCGCCGGCGCAGATCTTCATGGGCGACACCGGTTCGCTGGCGCTGGGCGGCCTTCTCGGCACCATCGCGGTGGCGACCAAGCATGAGATCGTGCTCGCCATCATCGGCGGCCTGTTCGTGCTTGAGGCGGTGTCGGTCATCGTGCAGGTGATCTCGTTCAAGCTCACCGGCAAGCGCGTCTTCAAGATGGCGCCGATCCACCACCATTTCGAGCAGCTCGGCTGGACCGAGCCGCAGATCGTGATCCGGTTCTGGATCATCGCCGTCGTGCTGGCGCTGATCGGCCTGTCGACCCTCAAGCTGCGCTGACGGTGCCGGCACGGGCCAGCACCTTCGCCACATTCCCGGCGTGGACCGCTTCATACGGCTCGAAATAGCTGATGCCCGGCAGGGCGAAGATGTCGGGGGCGAAGTCGCGCAGCGTGCGGGTCGCGAGGTCGGGCTCGGCCCGGCAGAGCAGCAGGCGGCGGACGTAGAGTTCGGTCGCCGTGATCAGCTCGCGGCCATAGCCGCCGGCGGCGATGACCGCCTCGGCGCCGTGATTGGGCAGGATGCGACGGAACGGCAGGCCCGCCATCCGGGCGAGGTCCGCCAGATGGGCCTCGAGCCGCTCCGGCTCGGCGACATAGGTGATCGGCTCCTCCAGCGTGTCGCCGGCCAGCAGCAGATCGTGGGCGGGAACCAGCAGCACGACGCCGTCATGGCTGTGGATGTCCGCCGGGTGCAGCTCAACCGCAAGCCGCCCGACCTCCAGCGACAGCGAGCCCTCGAAGGTGCGGTTGGGCAGTACCAGCGGCCGGATCGGCGGATCGGCGCTCTCGATGGCGGCCCGGTTGGCCAGCAGCGCCTCCAGCGTCAGGCGGTGGGCGATGATCTCGCAATCGGCGAAGACCTCGTTCCCGGCGACATGGTCGTCGTGCCAGTGGCTGAGGACGACGCGGATGCGCGTAACGCCCGCCGCCTCCAGCCGCCGCCGGATCAGGGTGGCGTGAGCAAGAGAGATGTGGGTGTCGTAGACCAGCGCCTCCTCGCCGTCGATCACGGCATAGGAGGCGCAGCCGAGGGCGAAGGCCCCGTCATCCAGCCAGTTCGGCGCGTCCGACCAGGCGCGCACGCCGGGAATGCGCCCGTCATAGAAGGCGAGGATGCCAGGATAAGGCTCCAGCACACGCAGGGTGCTGCCGAGTTCGATCTTCGCCATGTTTCCTACCGCCCCGCCATCGTCTTCCCGGATGCCGCGCGGCAGCATACAGCGCCCCGGCCCGGCGTGAAGCGCCGGAAGCCACATTCCGCCCCGCCTGAAAATGGGTTAGCCAAGGCAGCACGCCCGGCAGGAACCTGATCGCCATGATTCCCGTGACTTCCCTGAAAGACCGTTCCGTCGCCCTGTTCGGACTCGGCGGCTCCGGCCTTGCCACCGCGCGGGCGCTGATGGCCGGCGGCGCGCAGGTCACGGCCTTCGACGACGCCCCGGCCTCGGTCGCGCGGGCTGCGGAGGAGGGAATCCCGACCGCCGATCTCAGGGGACTCGACTGGTCGTCGCTCGCGGCGCTCGTGCTCGCGCCCGGCGTACCGCTCACCCATCCGGAGCCGCACTGGAGCGTGCGGCTGGCCCAGGCGGCCGGTGTGGAAGTGATCGGCGATATCGAGCTGTTCTGCCGCGAGCGGCGGCTGGCGCCGCGCCGCTCGCCGCTCGCCGCCATCACCGGCACCAACGGAAAGTCGACGACGACCGCCCTGCTGGCCCATCTCATGCGGGTCGGCGGCCGGGATGTGCAGATCGGCGGCAATTTCGGGCCGGCGATCCTGTCGCTGGAGCCGTCACGGGCGGGGCGGGTGCATGTCATCGAATGCTCCTCCTACCAGATCGACCTCGCCCCTTCGCTCGACCCCTCTGTCGGTATCCTGCTCAACCTCTCGCCCGACCATCTCGACCGCCATGGCTCCATGGCGCACTACGCCGAGGTGAAGGAGCGCCTGGTGGCGGGGATCGAGGCCGGGGGCACGGCGGTTGTAGGGGTCGATGACGCGTGGTGCGCCGCCATAGCCGACCGGATCGAGGCCGCGGGCACCCATGTGGTGCGCCTGTCGATGCGCCGCCCGCTGGAGGACGGCATCTTCCTGGAGGACGGGCTTCTGGTGGTGAGCGAGCGGGGCATCCGGGTGCAGACGGTGTCGCTGGCCGGCATCAACGCGTTGCGCGGCACCCACAACGCCCAGAACGCGGCAGCGGCCTTCGCCGCCGCGCGGGCGCTGGGCCTCGCGCCGGAAGTGATCATCCACGCCCTGCGCAGCTTTCCCGGCCTTGCCCACCGCATGGAAGAGGTCCGGCGGATCGGCGAGGTAATCTTCGTCAACGACTCCAAGGCCACCAATGCGGATGCGGCGGAGCGGGCGCTGTCCAGCTTCGAGAACATCTTCTGGATCGCCGGTGGCAAGCCCAAGGCCGGCGGCATCGCCCCGCTGGCGCCCTGGTTCGACCGGGTTCGCAAGGCCTATCTCATCGGTGTCGCGGCAGATGACTTCGCCGCCACCCTCGGCGAGGCCGTGCCGCATGAGTTGAGCCACACGCTCGAGGTGGCGGTTGCCGCCGCCGCCCGTGACGCGGCCGCGGTCGGGGGGCCGGCGGTGGTGCTGCTCTCTCCCGCCTGCGCGAGCTTCGACCAGTTCCCCAATTTCGAGGTCCGCGGCGACCGCTTCCGCGCTCTGGCCCAGGCGCTGGGCTGAACCCGCCTCCGCTTTTCCCCAGCCGGGGAGGCTGCCCGGCGCATTAAGGCCGCGTCAACCTTAACCGTCCGATACTGCGGCGAAGCTGCGTGGTGTCGAGCGGAGAAGGGCGTCCATGATCTCGCGTGCCGAACGGACGGTGGTCGGCGAATGGTGGTGGACCGTCGACCGGCTGCTGCTGGGGGCGCTCGCCGCGCTCATGATCATCGGCATCGTGCTGGCGCTGGCGGCGAGCCCGCCGGTGGCCGCGCGGCTGGGCATCGCCGATCCGTTCCACTTCGTGAACCGCCAGGTGGTGTTCCTGCTGCCGGCGCTGTTCGTGCTGATCGGAACCTCGTTCCTCTCGCCCCGGCGCATCCGGCGTCTGGCGCTTGTGCTGTTCTTCGTGTTCCTGTCGCTGCTGTTCGCCACGCTCGTTGCCGGCCCCGAGGTGAAGGGCGCCCATCGCTGGCTCAACATCGCCGGCATCACGGTGCAGCCCTCGGAATTCCTGAAGCCGACCTTCGTCATCATCGCGGCGTGGCTGTTCTCCGAAAGCGTTCGGCGGCCGGAGATGCCGGGTCAGCTCATCGCCTTCGGGCTGCTCGGCGTCGTGATTACCCCGCTGGTGCTGCAGCCGGATTTCGGCCAGACCATCCTCATCTCGCTGGTCTGGGGCAGCCTGTTCTTCCTGGCGGGGCTGCGCATCGCTGCGGTGTTCGCGCTGGGCGGCATCGGCGCCGTCGGGCTGCTCATCGCCTATCACACGGTGCCGCACGTGGCGAAGCGCATCGACCGCTTCATGGACCCGGATTCCGGCAGCTCCTACCAGATCGACGTCGCCACCGACAGCTTCCTGCATGGCGGCTGGCTGGGCCAGGGGCCGGGCGAGGGCACCTACAAGCGCATCCTGCCCGACGGCCACACCGATTTCATCTTCGCCGTGGCGGCGGAGGAGTTCGGCGCCTTGCTCTGCCTGATGCTGCTGGGGCTGTTTGCCTTCATCGTGCTGCGCGCGCTCTCCCATGCGCTGCGCGACGAGGACCCCTTCGTGCGGTTCGCGGTCTCCGGCCTCGCCATCCTGTTCGGGCTGCAATCCGCCATCAACATGATGGTGAACCTGCACCTGATGCCGGCGAAGGGCATGACGCTGCCCTTCGTCTCCTATGGCGGCTCCTCGCTGATCTCCCTGGCCTATGGTATGGGCATGCTGATCGCGCTGACGCGCCGGCGGCCGCGCAGCGCCACGCTGGCGGAGCTGGAGCGCCACAGCGCCGGCCGCGCCCGGGCCAAGGCGGCGGCCTCGGCGCCGGCGGCCTCGGCGCCGGCTCCGGCCACGGCGGCATGAGCGGGGCACGGGCATGAGCGCATCCTCGCAGCCGGGAGTGACCCCGGTCGTTCTTCTCGCCGCAGGCGGCACCGGCGGGCACCTGTTCCCGGCGGAGGCGCTGGCCGGTGCCCTCTCGGCACGCGGCATCGTGGTGGACCTCGCAACGGACGAGCGCGCCGCCCGCTATGCCGGGCATTTCCCGGCGCGGCAGATTCACATACTGCCCGCCGACACGGTGCGTTCGCGCAGCCCTCTCGCGCTGGCGCGCACGGCGCTGTCGCTGGGCTCCGGCATTGCGAGGGGCGTCGGCCTGATGCGCCGTCTGCGGCCGGCGGTGGTGGTCGGTTTCGGCGGCTATCCCACGGTGCCTCCCATTCTCGCCGGCGTCATCGGGGGCAGGCCGACCCTCATCCACGAGGCCAATGCGGTGCTGGGGCGGGCCAATGCGCTGCTCGCCCCGCGCGTCACCGCCATCGCCACCGGCTATCCCGATATTCTCGCGGCCCGGCCGGCGCTTGCCGCCAAGGCGCGTCATACCGGCAATCCCGTGCGTCCGGCGGTGCTGGCGGTCACGGGCGTTCCCTTCGCCCCCATGGCGGGCGAGACCTTCCATCTGCTGGTCTTCGGCGGCAGCCAGGGCGCCAGCGTCATGAGCGCGATCGTCCCGCCGGCGGTGGCGCGGCTCGCGCCCGCCCTGCGGGCCCGGCTCTCCATCGTCCAGCAATGCCGGCAGGAAGACCTCGCCCGCGTCGAGACGGCCTATGCCGAACTCGGTGTAAGGGCGGAGCTGGCGCCCTTCTTCGCCGATCTGCCGGCCCGCATGGCCCGGGCGGATTTCGTCGTCGCCCGTTCCGGCGCCTCCACCGTGGCGGAACTCTGCGTGATCGGGCGGCCCTCGCTGCTGGTGCCGCTGCCCCATGCCCTCGACCAGGACCAGCTCGCCAATGCGAGGGCGCTGGCCGATGCCGGCGGGGCGCTGCTGGTGCCCCAGAGCACCTTCACCCCGGAGCGACTGGCGGCGGAGCTGGAGCGCGTGGCCGCAACGCCGGAGCCCCTGCTCGCCATGGCCACGGCAGCACGGCGGCTTGGCCGGCCCGATGCCGCCGAGCGGCTGGCCGATCTCGTCGCCGAGCTGGGCGGCCTTTAGCGCCGGGTCGGCCGGGGATGACGCCGCCTGCGGCGTCGTCTATTGCTCCGCGCCGCTGGCGCGCTGCGTCACCACCGCGCTTTCGGGCGCCGCCTTCGCCGTGCCTGCCTCCGAACCGCCAAGGACGACGACCCCATGAAGCTCCCGCTCTCCCTCGGTCTCATTCATTTCGTCGGAATCGGCGGCATCGGCATGAGCGGCATCGCCGAGGTGCTGCACAATCTCGGTTATCAGGTGCAGGGTTCGGACGTCGCCGAGAACGCCAACGTCAAGCGCCTCGCCGGGCTCGGGGTGAAGGTGCTGATTGGCCATGCCGGCGAAAACATCGAGGGCGCGCAGGTCCTGGTGGTCTCCTCCGCCATCCGCCGCGACAATCCCGAGCTGGTTGCCGCCCGGGCCAAGCGGCTGCCGGTGGTGCGGCGGGCGGAGATGCTCGCCGAGCTGATGCGGCTCAAGAGCTGCGTCGCCATCGCCGGCACCCATGGCAAGACCACCACGACCTCGCTGGTCGCCACGCTGCTCGACGCCGGCGGACTGGACCCCACGGTCATCAATGGCGGCATCATCAACGCCTATGGCACCAATGCCCGGCTCGGCGGCGGCACCTGGATGGTGGTGGAGGCGGATGAGAGTGACGGCACCTTCCTCAAGCTGCCGGCCGAGGTGGCGATCGTCACCAACATCGACCCCGAGCATCTCGACCACTTCAAGACCTTCGACGCCGTGAAGGACGCTTTCCGCGCCTTCGTCGAGAACCTGCCTTTCTACGGCTTCGCGGTCATGTGCACCGACCACCCGGTGGTGCAGGCGCTGGTCGGCCATATCCAGGACCGCCACGTCATCACCTATGGCGCCAATCCGCAGGCCGATGTGCGGCTGACCGAGATCGATCTGCGCGGCGGCCGCAGCCGCTTCAGCGTGCTGTTCCGCGACCGCGACGGCGCGGTGGTGCACGAGCTGCGCGATCTCGTGCTGCCCATGCCGGGCCACCACAACGCGCTGAACGCGGTGGCGGCGGTCACGGTCGCCCATGAGCTCGGTGTGCCGGACGAACAGATCCGCGCCGCGCTCGCCGGCTTCGGCGGGGTGAAGCGCCGCTTTACCCTGACGGGTGAATGGAACGGGGTGTCGGTCTTCGACGATTACGGCCACCACCCGGTGGAGATCGCGGCGGTGCTGAGGGCGGCGCGGGCCTCGACCGAGGGACAGGTCGTCGCCATCGTGCAGCCGCACCGCTTCACCCGTCTGCAGTCGCTGTTCGACCAGTTCGCCACCTGCTTCAACGACGCCGACCATGTCATCGTGGCCGATGTCTACCCGGCGGGCGAGGCGCCGATCCCCGGCATCGATCGCGACCACCTGGTCGAGGCGTTGCGCGCCCGCGGTCATCGCTCGGTGACGGCTCTGCAAGGGCCGGAGGCACTGGCGGGGCTGGTGCGCGGGCTGGTGAAGCCGGGCGATTATGTCGTGCTGCTCGGGGCCGGCAACATCACCCAATGGGCCTACGCGCTGCCCAAGGAGCTGGCGGCGTGAGCGGCGGAGAGCTCGCGGCCGATCTTGCCGCGCGGCTGCCGGAGCTGCGCGGCCGCCTGACCGCCAGCCAACCGCTGGCGGAACTCACCTGGTTCCGCGTCGGTGGACCGGCCGAGGTGCTGTTCACCCCGGCCGACGAGGCCGACCTTGCCTATTTCCTCGCGGGCCTGCCGGCGGACATCCCCGTCACCGTGATCGGGCTCGGCTCCAACCTCATCGTCCGCGACGGCGGCGTGCCGGGTGTGGTGATCCGGCTCGGCCGCGGGTTCGGGGACATAGCGGTGGAGGAGGGCTGTCGTCTGCGTGTGGGCACGGCGGTGCCGGATGTGAAGCTCGCGCGGGCGGCCGCCGAGGCCGGCATCGACGGCCTCGCCTTCTACCGGGGCATTCCCGGCGGCATCGGCGGGGCGCTGCGGATGAATGCCGGCGCCCACCAGGGCGAGACGCGGGACGTGCTGCTGGAGGCGCGTGCGGTGGACCGGCAGGGGCGGGTGCATGTGCTGTCGCATGCCGATTTCGGCTTCTCCTACCGCCATTCCGAAGCCCCGACGGACCTCGTCTTCACCAGCGCGCTCTATCAGGGTCGTCCCGGCGACCCCGCTGCCATCCTCGCCGAGATGCACCGCATCACCGCCGCCCGGGAGGCGTCCCAGCCGATCCGGGAGAAGACCGGCGGCTCGACGTTCAAGAATCCGTCCGGCCACAAGGCGTGGCAACTGGTGGACGCCGCCGGCTGCCGTGGCCTGCGACGGGGAGGCGCCCAGGTGTCGGAGATGCACTGCAACTTCCTGATCAACACCGGGGGCGCCACGGCCGCCGAGATCGAAGGTCTCGGCGAAGAGATGCGGGCGCGGGTGAAGGCCACCTCCGGCGTCGAGCTGGAATGGGAGATCAAGCGGATCGGCGTGCCGGCTTCCTGAACCGCCGCAGTGGAGAATGCCATGTCCAAGCATGTCGCCGTCCTGATGGGCGGCTGGTCGGCCGAGCGCGAAGTGTCCCTGCGCTCCGGGGCCGCCTGCGCCCGGGCGCTGGAGAGCGTGGGATACCGGGTGACGCGGGTCGATGTCGGCCGCGACCTCGCCGAGGTGCTGGGCCGGCTGCGGCCGGACGCAGCGCTGAATGTGCTGCACGGCCGACCCGGGGAGGACGGCATGGTGCAGAGCGTGCTGGAGATCCTCCAGATCCCCTACACCCACTCCGGCGTGCTGGCCTCCGCCCTCGCCATGGACAAGGCGCTGGCCAAGGTGGTGATGGCGGCCGCCGGGATTCCCGTGCCGGAGGGTCTCGTGGTCTCGCGTGCCGAAGCGGCGCGCGGCCATGTGCTGCCGCGTCCCTATGTGCTGAAACCCGTCGCCGAAGGCTCGTCCGTCGGGGTGTTCATCGTCCGCGAGGACGCCGAGCACCCGCCGCAGGAGCTTTTCCGCGACGACTGGCCTCATGGCGAGCGGCTGCTGGCCGAACGCTACATACCGGGGCTGGAGCTGACCTGCGCGGTGATGGGGGACGAGCCGCTCGGCGTCATCGAAATTCGCTCCGAGCTAAGGTTCTACGACTACGAAGCAAAATACGCTCCCGGCGGTTCCGTCCACATTCTGCCGGCACCGCTTTTACCGAATGTTTACCAAAAGGTACGGATGCTGTCCCTCACGGCGCACCGCGCGCTCGGCTGTCGGGGCATCAGCAGATCGGACTTCCGTTATGACGACCGGACCGGAGACGAATCCGGCCTGGTCTGTCTGGAGGTCAATACGCAGCCCGGAATGACCGAGACGTCGCTTGTGCCGGAACTCGCGGCCCATGCGGGCTTCTCGTTCGGCGAGCTTGTGAGATGGATGGTGGAGGACGCTTCTCTCGATCGGTAACCCCCCGGCAGGCGCCGGAAGGGGCGGGGAGAAGCACGTCGTGGCGCGAGGAGCGACCGCGCGCCGCAGACCGCTTCGTCATCGGCGCCAAGCGCCTGATGGTCGCGCTGTCCGGCTCGCGGCTCGCCAATGGCGGGGGTATCTGGCTGCTGGCCGCCTTCTACGGCGCCACCGCGGCCTATGGCGTGCATGTCGGCGGCCATGTGCCCGCGGTGGTCGAATCCGGCCGGGACATCGCCGATGCGGCCGCCAACGTCGCCGGTTTCAAGATCCGCACCGTCAATCTGGCCGGGCAGAACCACGTCACGCCGGGCGAGATACTTGCGACCGCCGGGGTCAAGCCGACCTCATCGCTGCCCTTCCTCGATGCCGAGGCCGCCCGCACCCGGCTGGAGGAACTCGCCTGGATCAAGCGCGCGACGGTGCAAAAATTCTATCCCGATCGGCTCGACATCCAGGTGGTGGAGCGGGAGGGTTACGCGCTGTGGCAGAAAGACGGGAAAATCAACGTCATCGCCCGCGACGGCACCATCATCGCCCCCTATTCCGACGACCCGCGCTACGTGAAGCTCCCTATCGTGGTGGGTGAAGGCGCGGAGGCCCATGTCGTTGAGATCGTTGAGGCCCTTGATCTCGTTCCCGGCGTGCGCGATCAAGTAAGGGCAGCGATTCGCGTGGCTGATCGCCGCTGGACCCTTAAACTTCGCAACGGAATCGACGTTCGCCTTCCAGAGACCGGCGTCGACGGCGCCCTGGCGTCGCTCGCCGTTCTGGATCGTGACAAATCACTGCTTTCCCGGGACATCATCGTGGTGGATTTGCGCCTCGCCGACCGCGTCACCGTCCGACTCTCGGACGCCGCCTACGAGGCGCGGCAGGCCGATCTCAAGGCGAAGGCCAAGGCCGCCAAGAAGGGGGGCAACACGTGAAGCCCCGCGCCCCCTTCGAGATCGCCCCCAAGATGCGGCCGGTGCCGCCCCGCCGCAGCGCGGTGGTGGGCGTGCTGGACATCGGCACCTCCAAGATCGTCTGCCTGATCGCCCGGCTGAAGCCGCGCAATGCCACCGACGCGCTGCGCAGCCGCACCCATGCGGTCGAAATCCTCGGCATCGGCCATACCCGCTCGCACGGCATGAAGGGCGGCGCGGTGGTGGACATGGAGCGGGCGGAACAGTCGATCCGCCGCGCGGTCGACGCAGCCGAGCGGATGGCCGGTGTGCAGATCGCCTCCGTGGTTTGCGCGGTGTCCGGCGGCCGGCTGGGGTCGGAGCATTACGTTGCCGAGGTCGACCTGCCCGATCCGGCGGTGGCCGAAGGCGATATCCGCCGCGTGCTGGACGCCGCCTCCACCTTCGCGGTCGGCGACGGGCGCTGCGTGCTGCACGCGCTGCCCGTGGGCTATGCGCTCGACGCGGTGACCGGCATTTCCGAGCCGCGCGGCATGCTCGGCCGGCGCCTCGGCGTCGATCTTCACGTCATCACCGCCGATGTGCCGGCGGCGCGGAACCTGCTGCTGTGCATCGAGCGCTGCCATCTCGGCGTCGAGGCGATGGTGGCGGCGCCCTATGCCGCGGCCCTGTCGACCCTTGCCGACGACGAGGCGCAGCTCGGGGTCACCCTGCTCGATTTCGGCGCCGGCACCACCACGGTGGCGGTGGTGTCGCAGGGCCACTGCGTCTATGTCGACGGCGTCGCGCTCGGCGGCCAGCACATCACCAACGACGTCGCCCGCGGCCTCTCGACCCGCCTCGTCGACGCCGAGCGGCTCAAGACCCTGCATGGCGGGGTGATGGCGGTGGCGGCGGACGATCGCGAGATGCTGACCGTTCCGGCCATTTCGGACGACGACCGCGACCTGCCGCATGCCGTGCCGAAGTCGCGCCTGCTGCACATCATCCGCCCGCGCATCGAGGAGACGGTCGAGCTGGTGCGCGACCGCCTCGTTGCCTCCGGCCATGCCGCCGAGGCGGGACGCCGCATCGTCCTCACCGGCGGCGCCGCCCAGCTCATGGGCCTGCCGGAAATCGTGGGAAAGATTCTCGGGCCGCAGGTCCGTGTGGGTCGTCCGCTCGGCATTTCGCGCCTGCCCGAGGCCGCGCGCGGCGCGCCCTTCGCGGTGGCGGCCGGGCTTCTGGTCTACCCGCAGGTCGCCGGCCTCGAGCATTTCGAAGCCCGTCGGCATCGCGGGTCGCATGGCGCCGACGGCTACCTTTCACGCGTCGGAAACTGGCTGCGGGAGGCCTTCTGACGTGATCACACAAATCCGCGCCGGCGGAACCGGCACTGCAGGGATGAGGACAGGGCTTCGGCCCGCCGGCGTAAGGGGACAACAGCAATGACCATCAATCTTCAGGTTCCAGATATCCGCGAACTCCGTCCCCGGATCACGGTGTTCGGCGTCGGTGGCGCCGGTGGCAACGCCGTCAACAACATGATCACCGCCGGGTTGACCGGCGTCGATTTCGTTGTCGCCAACACCGATGCGCAGGCCCTCAGCCTTTCCAAGGCCGAGCGCATCGTGCAGATGGGCGTCGCCGTCACCGAGGGCCTGGGCGCCGGCTCGCAGCCCGAAGTCGGCCGTGCCGCCGCCGAGGAAGCGCTCGACGAGATCCGCGACCACCTCGCCGGGGCGCATATGGTGTTCATCACCGCCGGCATGGGCGGCGGCACTGGCACCGGCGCCGCGCCGGTCATCGCCCGCGCCGCCCGCGAACTCGGCATCCTCACCGTCGGCGTCGTGACCAAGCCCTTCCACTTCGAGGGCCAGCGTCGCATGCGCATCGCCGAGATGGGCATCAACGAGCTGCAGAAGGGTGTCGACACCCTCATCGTCATCCCGAACCAGAACCTGTTCCGGGTCGCCAACGAGAAGACCACCTTCGCCGATGCCTTCGCCATGGCGGACCAGGTGCTCTATTCCGGCGTCGCCTGCATCACCGACCTGATGGTGAAGGAAGGCCTCATCAACCTCGACTTCGCCGACGTCCGCGCCGTGATGCGCGAGATGGGCAAGGCGATGATGGGCACCGGCGAGGCCTCCGGCGAGCAGCGCGCGCTGCATGCGGCCGAGGCGGCGATCGCCAACCCGCTGCTGGACGAAGTGTCCATGCGCGGTGCCCGCGGCCTCCTCATCTCCATCACCGGCGGCAAGGACCTCACCCTGTTCGAGGTGGACGAGGCGGCGACCCGCATCCGCGAGGAAGTCGATCCCGACGCCAACATCATCCTCGGCGCCACCTTCGATCAGTCGCTGGACGGTCTGGTCCGCGTCTCCGTCGTCGCCACCGGCATCGACCCGGCGGTGATCCCCGAGCAGATCGGCCATGGCCTGTCGAACCTGCCGGACCTCGGCGGCCGCCGGGTTTCCAATGCCGGCCGCGCCGCGGTCGAGGCCAAGCGCGACGCCGCCCTGCGTTCCGTCGCTTCGGCGCTGACCGAGTCGCAGCCGGCCGACAGCTACGAGCCCGCCTTCGCGGCCCCCGCCCGCGGCGAGCACGTCTACCAGCCGGAGGCGGCCTACCAGCAGCCGGCCCATGCCTATCAGCCGTCCTATCAGCAGCCCGCCCCGGCGGCTTCGGTGGACGACGTCACCATCCGCCCGGCGGCGCCCAAGCCGGCGCTCTATGTCGAGCCGGAGCCCCAGCCGGTCTATGAGGAGCAGCCCGACGACCGGCACCAGCCCTTCATTCCGCCGGCGGCGGAGCGGCCGGACCAGCGCATGCCGCGCATGCCGCGTGTCGAGGAACTGCCGATCCCGGCGCAGAACCAGATCCGCGCCGCCCGCGGCGAGCCGACCGAGCATGCCCATGCCGACAAGAAGCGCATGACGCTGCTGCAGCGCCTCGCCAGCGTCGGCCTCGGCCGCCGGGAAGAGGAGGACGCCGGCGACCCCCCGGCTGATATGCGTCCGGCGGTTCGCCGGGCGCAGCAGCCGAGCGAGAACCGCTCGCTGAACGACATGCGGCCGGAGGCGGAGTCCGAGTTCGCGAAGCGTCCGGCTCATCGCGCCGCCGATCCCTATGGCCGGCCCGCCGGTGCCCGGCCGCAGGACGAGGATCACCTCGACATCCCCGCTTTCCTGCGCCGGCAGGGCTGAGGCGGGCGGCGATCCGCCGCCGCGAGCCTGAAACACGGCGTAACAAAGTCGATTCCGCGGCGCGGCATCCCCAGCCCAGGGGTGCCGCGCCGTTTTTCTATTTAATTGGTTTTAAACGATTTTTTGCCACGCTGCCGTCGGGTGCACCACGGTAACAGACGGTAAGCAAGAGTGATTTGGCATGCCACGGTGCGGTGGCTAGTTTGCCCCACATAAGAAGCGACGGCCGCGATTCTGGCGCCAGCCTGAAAAATGACGGTCGATCTTGGTGGTTTAGGGGCTTTTTGGGGGAGAGACAGGCATCCACTCCGTTTCGGGTGACCTTGCTCTTTGATCTGGATGAATGCTGTAAGGCAGAAGACCCTGGCAGATAGCGTGACGCTCAGCGGCGTCGGCGTTCACTCCGGCGCATTGTCTCAGCTTTCGGTTTCTCCCGCCCCTTCCGACACCGGCATCGTCTTCCACCGTTCCGATTCGAAGCAGTCCGTCCGCGCCGGCCGCTCCGCGGTGCGCGGCAGCGATCTCGCCACCGTGCTCCGCGACAAGAACGGCCCGGCCGTTTCCACGGTCGAGCATCTGATGGCCTCCTTCGCCGGCCTTGGCATCGACAACGCCCATGTCGAGATCGACGGGCCCGAGGTGCCGATCCTCGATGGTAGCGCCGATGTCTTCGTTTCGGCCTTCGAAAACGTCGGCCTGGTCGAGACCGACCGTGCCCGCCGCTATCTCAAGGTTCTGAAGCCGATCCGCATCGAGAACGGCCAGAGCTTCGGCGAGCTGCTGCCGTACGATGCCGGCCTGCGCATCGAGGTCGAGATCGATTTCGATCATGCCGCCATCGGCCGCCAGCGCTATGCCGCCACCCTGTCGCCGGACGTATTCCGGCGCGAGCTCGCCCCGGCCCGCACCTTCGGCTTCGTGGCCGATGTCGAGCGGCTCTGGCAGGCGGGCTACGCGCTGGGCGCCTCGCTCGAAAACACCATCTGCCTCGACGGCAACGGCGTGCTGAACGAGACCGGCCTGCGCTTCGCCGACGAGTTCGTTCGCCACAAGGCGCTGGACGCCGTGGGCGATCTTGCCATTGCCGGCCTGCCGCTCATGGGCCGCTACCGCTCCTATCGCGGCGGCCACAAGCTGAATTTCGCGGTGGTCGACGCGCTGCTCTCCGATCGCTCGGCCTATGAGATCGTGGAAGCCCGAGTGCCGGCGCGCCGCCCCCTTCATGGTCTTGCCGGTGTCGCCGTCGCGACCCCGGCCTACGCGCCGGACCTCTGATCCCTGCGTCACGAGCGTTGCGCCGCCGACACGCGGCGGGCGCATTGCCAGATGGCCGGGGGTCGCGTAACCCTCGCAGCCTCCGGCGCCTTATTCCGGTCGGAAAGCCTCTTTAGCCGCTGATCCTCGGGCCTTGCGACGGACGTCGTGCCTGCGTGCCGGCGAGAGCGGGCGTAACGGGACGAGCGCCACGCGGAATCGGGACACTTGCTGATGCGTCTTTTCACTCACCTGCACAGCCCACTCCGCACCGGCGATGTCGCGCCCGCGGGGCGTGGTCCCCTGCGGCTGGCAGCGCTGGTGCTGGTCGGCCTCTCGCTGGCCGGCTGTGCCGGGATGTTCGACAAGAAGGACGACGATCTCGTCATCTCCGACGAGCCCGCCGAGAAAATCTACAATGAAGGCCTGACCCTGTCGGCCAAGAACGACGACACCGAAGCCCTGAAGCGCTTCGAGGACGTCGACCGCCAGCACCCCTATTCCGAATGGGCGCGCAAGGCGCTCATCATGATCGCCTACATCAATTACACCCGCGGCCAGTACGACGAGTGCGTCTCGGCGGCGAAGCGCTATCTCGCGCTTCATCCCGGCACTGAGGATGCGGCCTACGCGCAGTATCTGATCGCGGCCTCCTATTTCGACCAGATTCCGGACATTTCGCGCGACCAGGCCCGTACCCAGCGCGCCATGGACGCGCTGGACGAGGTGGTTCGCAAATATCCCAACACCGAATATGCCGTCAGCGCCAAGAAGAAGCTGGAAGTCGCGCGCGACCAGCTCGCCGGCAAGGAAATGATGATCGGCCGCTACTACCTGGAGCAGCGCAACTACATCGGCGCCATCAACCGCTTCAAGGTCGTCGTCACCAAATACCAGACCACGCGGCATGTCGAGGAGGCGCTGTACCGCCTGACCGAGGCCTATATGTCGCTTGGCATCGTCAACGAGGCCCAGACCTCGGCCGCGGTTCTCGGCTATAATTTCCCGGACAGTTCCTGGTACAAGGACGCCTACAAGCTGGTTCAGTCGAAGGGGCTTGAGCCGGTCGAAAACAAGGAGTCCTGGATCAGCAAGGCATTCAAGAATCTCGGCCTTGGCTGATAGAAGGGTCTGGAACTCGGCCTGCCGGGGATTCGTTCTGGAGCTTCACCCATGCTCGCCGCCCTGTCGATCAGGGACATCGTCCTCATCGAACGGCTGGACCTCACCTTCCAGCCCGGCCTGACGGTGCTCACCGGCGAGACCGGCGCGGGCAAGTCGATCCTTCTCGATGCGTTCACGCTGGCGTTGGGCGGTCGGGGTGATGGCTCGCTGGTGCGCCAGGGCGCGAGCCAGGGCCAGGTGACTGCCGAATTCGACCTGCCGCCCGGCCATCCCGCGCTCGCAAGCCTCGACGAGGCCGGCATCGAGCTGGACGGGCCGCTGGTCCTGCGCCGTGTTCAGCATGCCGACGGGCGCACGCGGGCCTTCATCAACGACCAGCCCGTCGGGGCGCAGACCCTGAGGGCGCTGGGGCGGCGGCTGGTGGAGATTCACGGCCAGCACGACGACCGCGCGCTGGTCGACCCTGCCTCCCACCGCGCACTGCTGGACGCCTATGAGGGCCTTGGCCCGCTGGTGGCGGAGGTCGCGGCGCGCTTCCGCACCTTGCGCGCGCTCAGGCAGGAGGCCGGGGCGGAGCGGGCGCGGCTCGACGAGGCGGCCCGCGAGGCGGACTATATTCGCCATGCGGTAGAAGAACTTAAGGCGCTTTCGCCGGAGCCCGGCGAGGAAGGCCGGCTGGCCGAGCGGCGCGCCGAGATGATGCGCTACGAGAAGATCGCCACCGATCTGTCAGAGGCGCAGGAGGCGATTGCCGGCCATGCCTCCCCGGTGCCCGGGCTGGCCGCGGCGGTCCGGCGGCTGGAGCGGCGGGCGGGCGAGGCGGAGGCGATGGTGCGGCCGGCGGTGGAGGCGATCGACCTTGCCCTCAACGCCATCGAGCAGGCCCGGCTTCACCTCGAGGCGGCGCTCGCCAGCGCCGATTACGACCCCCGCGAGCTGGAGCGGATCGAGGAGCGGCTCTTCGCCCTGCGCGCCGCCGCGCGGAAATATATGTGCAGTGTCGAGCACTTGCCGGCGGTGGCGACCCGCTTCGCCGACCAGCTCGACGCGCTCGACCATGGCGCGGAGCGGTTGAGGGAGCTCGACGTGAAGGTCGCGGCGGCGGAGCGGGACTACCGCGCCGAGGCCGCGATTCTCTCGGCCCGCCGGCACGCCGCGGCCGCCGCGCTCGACGCGGCGGTGAACGCCGAGCTCGGCCCGCTGAAGCTGGAACGGGCCCGTTTCATAACGGATGTTCAGACCGATGAGGCGGATGGTCAGGCCGATGGGTATGATCGGATCGAGTTCTGGGTCCGCACCAATCCCGGCACCCGGCCGGGGCCGATGATGAAGGTCGCCTCGGGCGGCGAGCTCGCCCGCTTCCTGCTCGCCCTCAAGGTGGTGCTGGCGGACAAGGGCTCGGCGCCGACCCTCGTCTTCGACGAGATCGACACCGGCGTCGGCGGGGCGGTGGCGGATGCCATCGGGGCGCGGCTGGCGCGGCTCGGCCGCCGGGTGCAGGTGGTGGCGGTGACCCACGCCCCGCAGGTGGCGGCGCGGGCCGCGAGCCACTTCCGCATCGCCAAGGAAGCGCTGCCGGACCTCGACCAGGTCGCGACGCGGGTCGCCTCGCTTGCCCCGGAGAAGCGGCGGGAGGAGATCGCCCGCATGCTCTCGGGCGCCGAGGTCACCAGCGAGGCGCGGGCGGCGGCGGAGCGGCTGCTGAAGGGAGCGGCGACCGCGGAGTGATGCCGCGGTGCCGTGTCATGCGCCGGTGACCTTCGTCCCCCTCCTCCTTCTCCGTCCCGCGCCGGGCCGGCCTCCGGCGCCGACCGGTGCCGTCTGGCGCCGGTGTCCGGTTGCGGCCATAGTCGCCGCCCGCAGGCGCAGCTCCAGCTTCGGAACATCGACATGCCTTTCTCCGATGCCGCGGCCGGCCGGTCGCCGCCGCCTGGTGCGGCGATGAGCGCCCAGCCCCCCGCGGCCAATGCGGAGCTGCCGGCCCCGGCGGATCGGCCGCCGGCCGGCGCCGCGCCCGCGCCCGCGCCGGCGCCGGAACTCACCCTGGTCATTCCCACCTTCAACGAGGCCGGCAACATCGCGCCGCTGATCGCCCGGCTGCAGACGGCGCTGGCGGGGCTGCGCTGGGAGGCGATCTTCGTCGACGACAATTCGCCCGACGGCACCGCCGACGCCCTGCGCGAGGCGGGCCGGCGGGATTCCCGCATCCGCTGCATCCGGCGGATCGGCCGGCGCGGCCTCGCCGGGGCCTGCATCGAGGGCATATTGGCGGCACAGGCGCCGGTTGCGGCGGTGATGGACGCCGATCTCCAGCATGACGAGACCCTGCTGCCGCGCATGTTCGCCGCGATGGGCGACGGGGCGGACGTGGTGGTGGCGACCCGCTACGCGCCCGGTGGCGAGGCCTCCAGCTTCGGCGCCCTGCGCGGCTTCGGCAGCCGCTTCGCCAACGGGCTGGCCCACCGCCTGCTGGGGGTGCGCTCCAGCGACCCGATGAGCGGCTTCTTCATGCTGCGCCGCGAGCTGGTGGAGCGGCTGGCGCCGAAGCTCTCCAGCGAGGGGTTCAAGATCCTGCTGGACATCCTCGCCACCGCGGGCCGGGACGTGCGGGTGGAGGAGCTGACCTACACCTTTGGCGTGCGCCACAGCGGGGAGAGCAAGCTGCAGATGCGGGTGCTGGTGGATTTTGCCGGGCTTATCCTCGCCAAGGCCACCGGCGGCGCGGTCTCGCTGCGCTTCCTCTCCTTCGCCGCCGTGGGTGCGCTTGGCCTCGGGGTCCACCTTCTGGCGCTGCGGCTCGGCCTCGGATTCGGCGCCCGCTTCGAGGTGGCTCAGGCCGTGGCGACGCTGGTCGCGATGACCTTCAACTTCTTCCTGAACAACGCCACCACCTACCGTGACCGCCGGCTCCGGGGCTGGGCGATCCTGCCGGGTCTCGCGGGCTTCTATGCCATTTGCGGGCTGGGGGCGGCGGCCAATGTCGGCGTTGCCGGCTGGATGTTCTACCAGACCTCGCGCTGGTGGGTCGCCGGCGTCGCCGGCGCCTGTATCGGCGCGGTGTGGAATTACGGGGTCAGCAAGGCGCTGGTCTGGAGGGAGCCGTCGTGAGCGCCACGTCTGCCGTTGAGTCCGCCGCCGTGCCCTCGCCCGGCACGGCGGCGCCGGACCCGCTGTTCGGCGCCAGCAACGCGGCCGCACTGGCGCTGATCGCAGCCCTTCTGCTGCTCCGGCTGGTGCTGGCGGCCGGGATGCCGCTGGTGCCGGACGAGGCCTATTATGCCCTGTGGGCGACGAGCCTCTCGCCGGGCTATCTCGACCATCCCCCGATGATCGCGGTGTTCATCCGGCTGGGGCAGATGCTGGCCGGGGATACCCCGTTCGGGGTGCGGCTGGTCACGATCCTGGCGGTGGTGCCGGCCAGCGCCTGCATCTGGCGGGCCGCCGGCCTGCTGCTGGAGGACCGCCGCGCCGGGCCGCTGGCCGCGGTGCTGTTCAACGTCACCATTTTCGGCTTCCTCGGCATGACGCTGGCGACGCCGGACGCGCCGCTGGCGGTGTTCTCCGCCGCCATGGTGTATTGCGCCGCGCGGCTGGCGCGGGCGCCCGGCCCCGGCTGGTGGCTGGCCATGGGGCTCGCCACCGGGCTGGCGCTGGAGGCCAAATATTCCGCCGCCATGCTGGCGGGCGGCTTCGCGCTCGGCGTGCTGGCGCTGCCGGGGCTGCGGCGGGAGCTGCTGCGGCCGTGGCCGTGGCTGGCGCTCGCCCTCGCCCTGCTGGTGTTCCTGCCCAATCTCGCCTGGAACCAGATGCATGGCTGGGAAACCTTCACCAAGCAGGGCGGCCGGGTGACGGCCCACGCGCTGCTGCGGCCGCGCTTTCTCGGCGAGCTGGTGGCGGTGCAGGTGGCGCTGGCGACGCCGCTGGTGTTCCTGTTCGGGGTGGCCGGGCTGCTGCCGCGCGCGGCGCGGCAGTTCCGCCCCGGGCCCGGGCGGGCGCTGCTGCTGTTCATGCTGCTGGTGCCGCTCGCCTATTTTGCCGTCCATGCGCTGCGCAGCCGGGTGGAGGGCAACTGGCTCGGCTTCCTCTATCCTCTCCTCGCCATCGCCGCCGCGGCAGGGCTGCTGTCGCTGTCGGGCACGGCGAACCTGCATCTGCGCCGGATGCGCCGGCTCGCCGTGCCGGTGGCGCTCGGCCTCGTGCTGGGGCTCGCGGCCTATGCGCTGGTCCGTCCGCCCGCCGCCGCGCCGCTGCGCGACCCGGTGGTGCGGATGACGCAGGGCTGGCCCGCCTTCGCCATCAAGATCGACGCCCGCCGCCGCGAGGCCGGGGCGGGGCTGCTGCTCACCGACAATTACCAGCTCGCCGCCATGCTGCGCCGGGAGCTGCCGGGGGTGCGGGTGGCGCAGTACAATGAGCGCGCGCGCTACCGCTTCCTCGACGAGCCCGACCCGCTCGCGACGGCCGGTCCGGCCCTGGTGGTGGCCGCCAATCGCAGCGAGGACGAGCTGCGCGCCGCGCTCGGTCCGCTGGCCCCGCTCGGCACGGTGTCACGCCGGTTCGATGAGGTGGAGCTTGCCACGGTGCGGCTTTACCGGGTGGAGCTGCCGCCCGTGCCCGCGCCGGGTGGATGACGCCGCGCCGGGCGGCGGCGGGTCTTGAGCCCTTCGCGGTTTTCTGGGAAGGGATGCCGCCCGCGATGCCCCGCCGGGACCCGCAAGGGGCCGGCGCCGTTGTCCGGGGCACCTTCTCAGTCGGAAGCGGTGAGCGCCATGTCCGCAGATTCCACGCCCACGCCCACGCCCACGCCGTCCGCCGCTTCCGCGCCCGCGGCGTCGGATGCCGTCGTGCCGGCCGTCGCCGTGCCGGAGGATGTGGCGGCGCTGACCGCGGACGAGGCCGCCCGCGAGCATGCAAGGCTGGGCGACGAGATCGCCGGCCATGACCGGCGCTATTATCAGGACGACGCCCCCACCGTCTCCGACGCTGAGTATGACGCACTGCGGCGGCGCTACGAGGCGATCGAGGCGCAGTTCCCCGAGCTGCGCGGCATGGACAGCCTGTCGAACCGGGTGGGTGCCGCGCCTTCCGTCAAATTCGCCAAGATCCGCCACGCCGTGCCGATGCTCTCGCTCGGCAACGCCTTCGCCGATGAGGATGTCGAGGAGTTCGTCGCCCGCGTCCGCCGCTTCCTCGGCCTGCCGGCTGATGCCGAGGTGGCGATCACCGCCGAGCCGAAGATCGACGGGCTGTCCTGCTCGCTGCGCTACGAGGAGGGCCGGCTGGTGAGCGCCGCCACCCGGGGCGACGGCTTCGAGGGCGAGGACGTCACCGCCAATGTCCGCACCATCGCCGACATACCCGAGCGGCTGACGCAGCCCGACGTGCCGCCGGTGATGGAGGTGCGTGGCGAGGTCTATATGAGCCACGCCGCCTTCGCCGCCCTCAATGCGCGGCAGCAGGAGGCGGGCCGCCCGCTCTTCGCCAACCCGCGCAACGCGGCGGCCGGCAGCCTGCGCCAGCTCGACCCGAAGATCACCGCCAGCCGCCCGCTGCGCTTCTTCGCCTATGCCTGGGGCGAGGTGACGCCCGGCGGCCTGCCCGCCGACACCCAGCACGGCGTCATCGCCGCCTTCCGGCGCTGGGGCCTGCCGGTGAACGAGCGCACCGTGCTCTGCCGCTCCGCCAGCGAGCTGCTGGCGCATTACCGCGGCATCGGCGCCGACCGCGCCGCGCTGGGCTACGACATCGACGGCGTCGTCTACAAGGTCGACAGCCTCGCGCAGCAGGGCGAGCTCGGCTTCGTCTCGCGCTCGCCGCGCTGGGCGATCGCGCACAAGTTTCCCGCCGAGCGGGCGGTGACGCAGCTCCTCGACATCGACATCCAGGTCGGCCGCACCGGGGCGCTGACCCCGGTCGCCAAGCTCGCCCCGATCACGGTGGGCGGGGTGGTGGTGGCGAACGCCTCGCTGCACAACGAGGACTACATCGCCGGGCTGAACAGCAGCGGCGCCCGCTTCCGCGCCACCGACATCCGCATCGGCGACTGGGTGAGCATCCAGCGCGCCGGCGACGTCATCCCCCAGGTGGTCGACGTGGTGCTGGAGCGCCGGCCGCCGGAGGCGGTGGCCTACGCCTTCCCCACGCTGTGCCCGGCCTGCGGCTCCCACGCCGTGCGGGAGGAGGGCGAATCGGTGCGCCGCTGCACCGGCGGGCTGGTGTGCCCGGCGCAGGCGGTGGAGCGCATCCGCCACTTCGTCTCCCGCGACGCCTTCGACATCGAGGGGCTGGGCGACGAGAACGTGCAGCTCCTGTTCGAGGCGGGCCTGCTGCGCGCGCCGGCCGATATCTTCCGCCTGCACCGGCGCGGGGAGGAGGTGCGCCGCGCCTTCCTCGCCGCCCGCGAGGAGCGCGCCCGGCTGCGCGAGATCGAGAGCGGGCAGGCCCGCAAGAAGGTGCTGGCGGAGGAGGAGCGCCAGTTCATCGGCGTCGACAACCTTTTCGCCTCGATCGAGAGCCGGCGGCAGGTGGGCCTCGCCCGGTTCGTCTACGCGCTCGGCATCCGCCATGTCGGCGAGGTGACCTCGAAATCGCTGGCCAGGGCCTATCGCAGCGTGGACGCCCTGCTGGCCGCGCTCGACGCCGCCGCCGCCTCCCGCCCCGGCGAGGGCTGGCAGCGGCTGGAGACGGTGCCGAATGTGGGCGAGAAAAGCTGGGCCCGGCTGATGGAGGCACTCGACGAGGTCGATGCCGCGGCGCTGGAGCCGGAGGCGGCGGTGCGCGAGGTGTTCACTCGCGCCGGGATGACGGGCGCGAAGTGGAAGTCGATGCGCGAGGCCTATGGCGACGAGCGCGGCATCGTCGCCGGCCTGCTGCAGGCCCGCCGCGACCGGCCGGGGCCGGCCTTCGACGCGCTGGCGGCGCTGCCCGATGTCGGGCCGGTGGCGGCGGAATCGCTGTGCGAATTCCACGCCGAGGACCACAACCGCGCGCTGCTGCGCGACCTGCTGGAGGAGGTGAGCGTCGAGCCGGTGGAGACCGCCGCCGTGCCGGCCTCCTCCGTCTTCACCGGCAAGACGGTGGTGTTCACCGGGGCGCTGGAGAAGATGACGCGGGACGGCGCCAAGGCCATGGCCGAGCGGCTCGGCGCCAAGGTGGCGGGCTCGGTGTCGAAGAAGACCGATTTCGTCGTGGCCGGCGCCGATGCCGGCTCCAAGCTCGCCAAGGCGCGGGAGCTGGGGGTCGCGGTGCTGACCGAGGCGGAGTGGCTGGAGCGCGCCGGCGGCTGAGGCGCCACAAGAAAAATCCCCGGAGCGGGCCGCTCCGGGGATGATTCGTCACAAAGGCGGCGCGGGCGTCAGAGCCGGCCGGTCAGCATCATCACGATCAGCACGATCAGCAGAATGGTGACGATCCCGCTCGGGCCATAGCCCCAGTTCCGGCTGTAGCCCCAGCTCGGCAGCGCCCCCACCAGGATCAGCACGAGAATGATGAGAAGAATCGTGGTCATCGGCAGCCCTCCAGTCCCAGCTTGCTTGCTGGCGAGGTAACGCGACACGCAGGCCTTGGTTCCTGCCGCCGCTCACGACGAACGGTTCGCTGCGCCGCGGGCGCGCTATTTCGGAAGGCGAGGGGAGTGGGGCCGGCCGGCGCCGCTCACAGCGGGGCGGTGGCCGCCTCCAGCCAGAGGCGCGTCGCCGCGTCCGTCTCCACCAGCGGGCCGATCTCGGCGCGGACTCGTGCGTGATAGGCGTCGATCTGGGCCCGTTCCTCCGAGGTGAGAAGGGCGATCTCGATCAGCGCCCGCTCGAACGGGGCGAGAGTCAGGGTGTCGAAGCCGAGCAGCGCGCGCTCGGCGCCTTCCACCTGCCGTTCCGCCACGAGCTGGAGATTCTCGATGCGGATGCCGAAGGCGCCGGTCTTGTAGTAGCCCGGCTCGTTGGAGAGCACCATGCCGGCCTGAAGCGGCACCGTGCCGACTTTGGAGATGCGCGCCGGCCCCTCATGGACCGAGAGATAGGCGCCGACGCCATGGCCGGTGCCGTGCTCGAAATCGAGCCCCGCCGCCCAGAGATACTGCCGGGCGAAGGGGTCGATCTGCGCGCCGGAGGTGCCGCGCGGAAACACCGCCCGGGCGATGGCGAGGTTGCCCTTCAGCACCCGGGTGAAGCGGTCGCGCATCTCCGCCGTGGGCGTGCCGACCGCCAGCGTGCGGGTGACGTCGGTGGTGCCGTCCTCGTATTGCGCGCCGGAATCGATGAGGAACAGCTCGCCCGGGCTGATGGCGCGGTTGGTGGCGAAGCTCACCCGGTAATGCACGATGGCGCCGTTGGGGCCGGCCCCGGCGATGGTGGGAAAGGACACGTCCTTCAGCGCCCCGGTGTCGCGGCGGAAGCTTTCCAGCGCGCAGACGGCGGCGATCTCCGTCAGCGCGCCCTTCGGCGCCTCGGTGGCGAACCAGGCGAGGAAGCGGGCGAGGGCGGCGCCGTCGCGGCGATGGGCGGCGTGCATGCCGGCGATCTCGGCGGCATTCTTGGTCGCCTGCATCAGGGCCGCCGGGCTGGGCCCCTTCGAGACCTTGCCGCCGGCAGCCTCGATGCGGGCGGCGACATGGGCCGGGCAGGTGGCCTGGTCGAGCCGCACCGTGGCGCCGGACGAGGCCAGCAGCGCCAGCGCGTCGTCGAAATAGACCGGCTCCAGCAGCTCGGCATGGATGGCGAGTTCGCGGCGCACCTCGGGCTGCAGCTTGCGGCCGTCGAGCAGCAGGGTCGGGCGGCCCTCCGCCGGCAGGATGGCCCAGCCCAGCGGCAGCGGCGTGAAGGAGACGTCGCCGCCGCGGATGTTGAACGCCCACGCCATGGTGTGGGGATCGGAGATGACGAGGGCGTCGAGCTTTTCCGCCTTCAGCGCGGCGCGCAGCCGTTCCAGCCGGTCGGCCGTCGCCTCCCCGGCGAGGGCGGGGTCGCGCAGCGTCACCGGGGCGGTCGGCTCGGGCGGGCGGTCCAGCCACACCGCATCCACCGGGTTGTAGTCGGTCGCGATCAGCGTGCCGCCGGCCGAGGCCACCGCCTGGCGCAGCCTCTCCAGCCCGTCCAGCGTGAGCAGCCACGGGTCATAGGCGAAGCGGGCGCCGGCGGGCAGGTGGGCCTGCAGCCATTTTTCCGGCGTCACCTCGAAGGAGGGAACCACCGCGAACGAGGCGGTGTCGACCTGCGCGGCGGCCTGCAGGGTATAGCGGCCATCGACGAAGATCGCGGCCTCCTCCGCCAGCACCACCGCGACGCCGGCCGAGCCGGTGAAGCCGGTGAGCCAGGCGAGCCGTTCCGCGCAGGGCGGCACATATTCGTTCTGGTGCGCGTCGGCCCGGGGCACGATGAAGCCGTCGAGCTGGCGGCGGGCCAGCTCTGCCCGCAGCAGGGCGAGGTGGCGGGTGCCCTGCTCGGGGGCGGCGGCGTCGGTGAAGGTCTGGAATCTGGCGTCGAACATGGGGCGCGAGCCTAGAAGCCCGCTGCTCCGGCCGCAATGGTGCCGATGGTCAGGCCGGCTTCAATGCTCAGGCAAGGCTTCAAAGCTCAGGCACGGCTTCCCATGCTCACGAACGGGCGGCGAGCCCGCGTCCGGCGTCGTAGAGCGACTTCGCGCCGAAGGCGATGAACATCACCCCGACGCAGCGGGTGACGATGCCGCCATGGCGCAGGAAGAAGCGCCGCACCGGGGCGAGGCCCGCCATCCACACCAGCAGGATGTCCGCCGCGACGAAGCCCGCCAGCGCCGCCGCCAGCAGCATCGGCGCCGCATCCCACGACAGGCCGGAGGCATAGCGGGCGGTGAGGGCGGTGAACATCGCCACCGAGACCGGGTAGGCCTTGGGATTGGTGAGGCCGAACAGAACGCCGGTGGCGAGCGGGCGGGCCGAGCCGACCGGGGTCGCCGTGCCGCCCCGGCTGAACAGCGCCTTGGCGCCGAGCCAGAGCAGATAAAGCCCGCAGAACAGCCCCAGCAGGTCGAACAGCAGCGGGCCGAGCTGGTTCACCCCGATGATCGCGGCGAAGGCAAGCGCCGTCCAGAACAGGTCGCCGACCAGATGCCCGCTCACGAAGCGGGCGCCGGCCGGGCGGCCGTGGGTCGCGGCCAGCGAGAACAGCGCGAGAAAGGCGGGGCCGGGCGAGAGCACGTAAAGCGCGCCGGCGAGCGCGGTCATGGCGAAGAGCCCGGTGGACATGTCACATTTCCGCAAGCAGGAGGGAGCGCGCGCCGGAACGGCTGGACGCCGCGCGGTGAATGCCGCAGCATTCTATGCGTGGGGCGGTTCCGTCAATTCGGGACTGCGGGGCGGGATGAGCGACGATGAGGAGAGCGGTCGCCGGTGTTCTCGCCTGCCTGTGGCTGGTGCTTCCCGGTCTGGCCATTCCAGCCCACGCCCAGCAGGCGGTTTTGCGGGTGGGAACGTTCCTCGACAACCAGCCCTGGGCCTTTCGCGATCGCGGTGGCGAGGTCGTCGGCTTCGAGGCCGACATGATCAGGCGCATCGCCCGCGACCTCGGGATGACGCCCCAATTCGTGGCGAAGCCGTTCAAGGCGCTGCTGCCGGGGCTGGCGGCGGGCGAGTTCGACATCGTCGCCTGCTCGGTGACGATCACGGCGGCGCGCCAGCGCGACTTCGATTTCACCCAGCCCTATTACGATTCCGCCGAAGGCGTGGCGGTGCTCAAGACCGCGGGCATCCACAGCCTGATGGGGCTGCGCGGGCGCGTGGTGGCGGTGACGCCGGGCACCACCAACGAGGCGTGGCTGCGGCAGAATGCGAGCCGCTACGGCTTCGCCGGAACGGTCGAGGCCAACGGGGTCGCCGACGCGCTGGACGATCTCTCGCGGGGCGTGGCGGACGCCTATTTCGGCGACCTGCCGGCGCTGCTTTACGCCCTGCTCAAGCGGCCGGAACTGGCCGTGATCGCGCGGACCGAAACCGGTGACCGCTACGGCATGGTGCTCGCCAAGGGATCGCCGCTGACCGGGCCGGTCGACCGGACAATCGGCCTCATGAAGGAAGACGGCACGCTGGAGGCGATCCACGAGCGCTGGTTCGGCCAGCCACCGGACCCGGCATCCTCCACCCGGCGGGTCATGCCCCGCTTCTGAGCCGCGGCGTGCCGCCTCCCGCGCCGCCGCCGCGCGAGGCCGGCCAATGCCGCCGCCCTCGCCAAACGACCATGCCGATGCCATTTTGTTCGCGTCAGAATCGGCGCGCGCCTGCGGGCGCGACCGGCACATCCCCGAGCGAGAACCGAGCGAACCTTTGGCCGAACCCGTCAAGCAGCCCCACTCCGCACTTCCCGACGCGCCCTCCGGCGTGGGCGACGACGTGCGGGCGGGCCACGTGCCCCGCGCCGGCGGCATCGCCGAGCGCGCCCGCGCCATGGCCGGCCCCCGCCGCGCCCCGGGCGGGGCCTATCTCGCCGGGCTGAACCCGGAGCAGCGCGAGGCGGTGGAGACGGTCGAAGGCCCGCTGCTGGTGCTGGCCGGCGCCGGCACCGGCAAGACGCGCGTGCTCACCACCCGCATCGCCCACATCCTGCATCTCGGCCTCGCCTGGCCCTCGCAGATCCTCGCGGTGACCTTCACCAACAAGGCCGCGCGCGAAATGAAGGAGCGCATCGCCGGCATGGTCGGCGAGGAGGTGGAGGGCATGCCCTGGCTCGGCACCTTCCACTCGATCGGGGTGCGCATGCTGCGCCGCCACGCCGAGCTGGTGGGGCTGAAGTCCGGCTTCACCATTCTCGACACCGACGACCAGATACGCCTGCTGAAGCAGCTTCTGCAGGCCGAGCAGATCGACGAGAAGCGCTGGCCGGCCCGGCTCTTGGCCAACACCATCGACGGCTGGAAGAATCGCGGCCTCGCCCCGGAGGCGGTGCCGGCGGGCGAGGGCGCGACCTTCGCCAATGGCCGCGGCAAGGCGCTCTACGCCGCCTATCAGGCCCGGCTGAAGGCGCTGAACGCCGCCGATTTCGGCGACCTGCTGCTGGAGGGCATCCGCCTGCTGCGGGAGAACCCGGACGTGCTGGCGGAGTATCACCGCCGCTTCCGCTACATCCTCGTCGACGAATACCAGGACACAAACGTCGCGCAGTATCTGTGGCTGCGGCTGCTGGCGCAGGGCTCGCACAATGTGTGCTGCGTCGGCGACGACGACCAGTCGATCTATGGCTGGCGCGGCGCCGAGGTGGACAACATCCTGCGGTTCGAGAGCGATTTTCCCGGCGCGAAGGTGATCCGGCTGGAGCGCAACTACCGCTCCACCGGGCACATTCTCGGCGCCGCCGGCCATCTCATCGCCCATAATGAGGGGCGCCTTGGCAAGACCCTGTTCTCCGAGGGCGTCGCCGGCGAGAAGGTGACGGTGACCGGCGCCTGGGACAGCCAGGAGGAGGCCCGCGCCATCGGCGAGGAGATCGAGCAGCTCCAGCACCACGGCCACCCGCTCAACCAGGTCGCCATCCTGATGCGCGCCTCGTTCCAGATGCGCGAGTTCGAGGAGCGCTTCGTCACGCTCGGCCTCAGCTACCGCGTCATCGGCGGCCCGCGCTTCTACGAGCGGGCGGAGATCCGCGACGCGCTGGCCTATCTGCGCTGCATCTCCCAGCCCGCCGACGACCTCGCCTTCGAGCGCATCGTCAACGTGCCCAAGCGCGGCCTCGGCGATGCCGCGCTGCGCCAGATCCACGACCATGCCCGGGCGCTCGGCCTGCCGCTGCAGGAAGCCGCCCGCCAGCTCGCCCAGGGCGATGCGCTGAAGCCCAAGGTGCGGCTCGCCCTGCGCGAGCTGGTGCAGTCCTTCGAGCGCTGGCGCGGCCAGATGAACGGCATGGCGCAGAGCCAGCTCGCCGAGATCGTGCTGGATGAGAGCGGCTACACCGAGATGTGGCAGAAGGACCGCTCCGCCGATGCCGCCGGCCGGCTCGACAACCTCAAGGAACTCGTGCGCTCGATGGAGCCGTTCGAGAACCTCACCGGCTTCCTGGAGCATGTCGCGCTGGTGATGGACGCCGAAGGCGGCGCCGGCAGCGACGCGGTCAGCCTGATGACGCTGCATTCGGCCAAGGGGCTGGAATTCGACACGGTGTTCCTGCCGGGCTGGGAGGAGGGGCTGTTTCCCCACCAGCGCGCGCTGGACGAGCAGGGCCGCGCCGGGCTGGAGGAGGAGCGTCGCCTCGCCTATGTCGGCCTCACCCGCGCCCGTTTCCGCGCCAAGGTGTTCTTCGCCTCCAACCGCCGCATCCACGGCATGTGGCAGTCCAGCGTGCCGAGCCGCTTCCTCGACGAACTGCCCGACGGCCATGTCGAGGTCACCGAATCGCGCGGCGGCCAGGGCTGGGGCGGCGGCCAGGCCGGGCGCTACGGTTACGGCCCCAGCCGCTTCGACAGCGCCGGCACCTTCGGCTCGTCCTATTCCACCCCGGGCTGGCAGCGGGCGCAGGCGGCGCGGTCCGGCTCGTCCGGCGGCGGCTCGCCGGGCGGCTCCGGCCGGGGCGGCGGCTTCTCCGAGCCGGCCGGCCGTTATGCCCCCACGCGCGGCGGCGGCCCGGTCATCGAGGGCCAGCTCATCGCCAAGTCCACCGGCGCGCCGTCCCCCTTCCGGCAGGGCGAGCGGGTGTTCCACCAGAAGTTCGGCTATGGCGAGGTGATGGCGGTGGAAGGCAACAAGCTCACCGTGCAGTTCGACAAGGCCGGCGAGAAGCACGTGCTGGACAGTTTCCTGCAGGCGACGTGATCCTTTGCTGGGGATAAATGCAGGAACGTGCATGGGGAACGTCATTGGCTTGCGACAAGGACTTGGGGCCTGTTAGCAGCTGATTGCCCGTCAGCGGCTCTTGCCACGACCCTGTTGCGCTGCGCCAACGGTATGCATCAGCTGACGATATGTCCGATGCAGGCCGGTGATTCATGATCCCAAGAAGGACCTTGGCGCGGGTCTGGTGCGGGCCATCTACAAGGCGGCCGGCTGGGCAGTGGACGAAGCGGAACCTGCATGACGCACTACATCGCCATCGTCGAAGATGCCGGCCCCACGACAGCGGCGGGGGCGTGGTTTCCTGACCTGCCGGGCTGCTTTTCCGCTGGAGACGATCTCGACGAGGCGTTGCGCAATGCGGCGGAAGCGGTCGCCCTTTCGCCGATGCGCTCGCGGCGGAGGGCCGTACATTGCCGCCACCCCGCAGCCTTGCCACGCTGCGGGACGACCCAGATGTCACCGCCGATCTGCGCAACCACCTCGTGGCGCTCGTCCCATTCGAAGCCCGACGGCCTGCCCTCGTCGAATGACACGGCCATGGTGAGGCTGGCATTCTGCGGCGTGCTTGCGTAAACCAGCGCGCCATCCTGTTTTCACCCAAGGTCGCCATGCTTGAAGGTCTGCCGCCCAATGGCGCATCGCACATGATGCGCGTCGACGCGCCGGAGCCGGAGGCGCGCGCCATTGCCGAGTTTCTGGGCGAGACCTTCGATCCCGCCGAGGTCGCCACCTCCGCTTTCGAGATCGAGGACCGGGCCGAGGGGTCGGGCTGGGCGGTGGAGGTGTATTTCGGCGAGCCGCCGGACGAGGACGAGGTGCGCGAGCTGGTGGCGCTGGTTTCGCCGGCCGCGGCCGCGGCGGCGGTGTTCTCCACGCTGGAGAAGAAGGACTGGGTCAGCGCCTCGCTGGAGGGGCTCGCCCCGGTGCGGATCGGCCGCTTCGTCGTCCACGGCGCGCATGACCGCGACAGCGTCGGCCCGAGCGCGATCGGCATCGAGATCGAGGCCGCGCTGGCCTTCGGCACCGGCCACCACGGCACGACCCAGGGTTGCCTCGCCGCGATCGACTCCATCGGCAAGCGCAGTCGGCCGGCCCGCACGCTGGATGTCGGCACCGGCACCGGCGTGCTGGCCATGGCGGCGGCGCGGCTGTTCCACCGCCCGGTGCTGGCGAGCGACATCGACAAGGTCGCGGTGACGACCGCGCGGGCCAATGCGCGCGCCAACAAGGCTGCGCCGGAAATCCGCTTCCTCCATGCGCCCGGGCTGGGCGCGGGGCCGTTCCGCGCCGGGGCGCCGTTCGACCTCATCCTCGCCAACATCCTGCTGGCGCCGCTGAAGGGGCTGGCCAAGCCGATGCGGCCGCTGCTGGCGCGGGAGGGGCGCGTTGTGCTTTCCGGGCTGCTGGACAGCCATGCCAACGCGGCGCTGGCGGCCTATCGCGCGCAGGGGCTGCGCCTCGTTCGGCGGCGAAGCATCGCCGGCTGGACCACGCTGGAACTCGCCGCCCGCGTCCACCGACCCAAGGCGCCGCAGGCCCGGCGCTGAGGCCGGGCGGGGGGCGGGCAGCCGCACAAGGCAAATGCCGCCTCTGACGTCAGCCGGCGGGTTGCCGGCGGCTGGGCATGGCCCGTGAGGCCGGCGGCGGGCCGCAGCCCGGCGCCGCGGGGTCAGGCTCCCCGATTCAGGAAAGCCTTACCGGCATGTCGACGCGGCGGCCGAGGCCATCCGGTTCGGGCAGGGCGCCATGGGCCGCCCGCATCAGCGCCAGCCGCTCCAGCACCTCGTCGGGAAACGGGGTCGACCGGCGGGAGACGGCATCCACATGGGTCGCCATCTGCTCGCGTGTCGCGGCGGTCCAGCCCTCGCGGGCATGGTGCAGCTCCTGGAACAGGTGCACGCGACGCTCGTCATAATTGATGAGCCGCAGCGTGACGCGCACCTCGTGCCCGGCGCGCAGCTCGCGCAGGAAACGCTGGTGCGATTCCGTGGTCTGGAAGCCGGTGGTGCGCGGACGCGGATCGAGCGCGGCGAGGCCGACGAGGAATACCGCCTCGTCCACCGCACGGTCGAACAGCAGCCCGTGACTGGCCGCACTGAGAAACCCGTTATAGTCCACCCAGCTCGCTTCGACCGTCATAACGGACGAGACAAAGGGGGCAAAAAACACGGGTTCAAAATCGATCCCGTCCAGCATGACGCGACCCCGCTGATTTTGCCGGAGATGGTATTGCCTTATTCAGAAGCACTCTGCCGTTTTGACAAGCAATCGTCTCCCAGAATGGCAGCAAAAGAAAGCCTAGAATTACGCAAAAATTAAGATTCATGCGGCTTTCCGCCCGCCCGCGCTGGCCGGCCGATGCCGCCGCCAAGGGCATGGCGGCATCGGGGGAGACGGTGGCGCCATGGATGGAGTATACCCCGGAGGAACGACGGTGCGGTGACGGCGAACAGGGAGGCAGCGATGGGCGGAGCGATCGGGGCGGAGCGGGCAGGGCTGCCCGCGAGCGGCGGTGTCGCCGCCGTGATCGAGGCGCTTTCCGAGCCTTTCGGCGCCCGGCTCTCCACCGGGCGCGCCCTGCGCGAGCAGCACGCCAACACCATCACCTGGCTCGCCAACGAGCCGCCGGACGCGGTGGTCTTCGTGGAGGACACCGCCGAGGTGCAGCAGGTCGTGCGTGCCTGCGCCGCCCACGGCGTGCCGGTCATCGCCTTCGGCACCGGCACCTCGCTGGAGGGGCAGGTGAACGCCCCGAAGGGCGGCATCTGCATCGACCTCTCCCGCATGAACCGGGTGCTCGCGGTGCACGCCGAGGATCTCGACTGCGTGGTCGAGCCGGGCGTCACCCGCAAGCAGCTCAACGAGCACCTGCGCGATCTCGGCCTGTTCTTTCCGATCGATCCGGGCGCCGATGCCTCGCTGGGCGGCATGGCCTCGACCCGCGCCTCCGGCACCAATGCGGTGCGCTACGGCACCATGAAGGACAATGTCGTCGCCCTCACCGCGGTGCTGGCCAATGGCGAGGTCATCACCACCGCGCGGCGGGCGAAGAAATCCTCCGCCGGCTACGATCTCACCCGCCTCTTCGTCGGCGCCGAGGGCACGCTCGGCATCATCACCAGCCTGACCCTGCGGCTCTCCGGCCTGCCGGAGGCGATCTCGGGCGGGGTGTGCCCGTTCCCGACCATCCGCTCGGCCTGCGACGCGGTGATCATGACCATCCAGTCCGGGCTGCCGGTCGCCCGCATCGAGCTGCTGGACGAGGTGCAGGTGCGCGCCTGCAACGCCTATTCGAAGCTCGACCTGCCGGAGCAGCCGCTGCTGTTCCTCGAATTCCACGGCACCGAGGCCGGCGTCCACGAGCAGGCCGAGCGCTTCGGCGAGATCGCCGCCGAATTCGGCGGCGGGCCCTTCACCTGGACGGCGCGGCCCGAGGAGCGCACCCGGCTCTGGCAGGCCCGCCACGATGCCTACTGGGCCTGCCTGCCGCTGAAGCCGGGCGCCAAGGCGCTGGCGACCGATGTATGCGTGCCGCTGTCGCGCCTCGCCGACTGCGTCGACGAGACCAAGCGCGACATCGAGGAGATGGGCATGCTGGCGCCGATCGTCGGCCATGTCGGCGACGGCAATTTCCACACCGTCACGCTGGTCGACATGGACGACCCGCAGGATGTCGCCAAGGCGAAGATCTTCATCGAGCGCATGGTGCACCGCTCGCTCGCCATGGGCGGCACCGCCACCGGCGAGCATGGCGTCGGCCAGGGCAAGAAGAAATATCTCGAAGCCGAGCACGGCCGCGAGACGCTGGACGCGATGCGGGCCATCAAGGCGGCGCTCGACCCGCAGAACATCATGAACCCCGGCAAGATTCTGCCGTAACATCTGGACTTGCTCGCCCGGATGCCGCATTCGGCGTGAGCTTCCCGCGCTCGGTTGCGCGGGGCCGCCTGCCGGAGAGGATGCGTGCAGACCTTCCTGCTCACCCTTGCCACCGCCGTCATCCTGGCGATCGTCGCGGCGTTCGCGGCGCCGGCCTATGTCGACTGGGGGCAGTGGCGCGGCCATTTCGAGCAGCAAATCGGCCGCGCCATCGGCGCGCCGGTGGCGCTGCGCGGGTCGATCGAGGCCGAAATCCTTCCCGTGCCGCGCGTGCTGCTGCGCAACGTCGTGGTGGGCCGCGACCCCGCGGGCACCGGCATGATCGTGGGCGAGCTTCGCGGCAGCCTGTCGCTGGGCGCGCTCATCCGCGGCGAGATCGCCATCGAGGACATCCGCCTCGTCGAGCCGCGCGCCCGGCTGGTGCTGGGGGCCGACGGCACGGTTCAGGCCCCGCGCGGCGCCGTCCGGCCCGGCGGCTTCTCCATCGCCGCGCTGGAGGTGGAGGACGGCACGGTCGAGCTGGTGGACCCGAGCGGCGTTCTGTTCCACCTCGACGATGTCGACCTGCGCGGCGAGGTCGGCGGACCGCAGGGCCCGTTCCGGCTGGAGGGCGAGGTCGCGCAGGGCGGGGTGCGCGAGGGGGTGCGGCTCTCGCTCGGCAGTTTTTCCGGCGGGGTCTCGCGCGGGCGGCTTTCGCTGCAGGGGCTGTCCTCGCCCCGCGCCTTCACGGCGGAGGGCACCTTCTCGCTCGCCGGCGGCACGCCGGGCTTCGACGGCCGCGCCAGCCTCGCCATGCGGGCCGACGCCACCGCCGCCTCGCCGCTCGCCCGGGCGGGCTGGAATCTCACCGGTACGGTGCGGGCGCGCCGGACGCTGGTGGAGGCGGGCGAGCTGGCGCTCAGCCTCGGCAATGCCGAGCGCCCGGTCGAGCTCACCGGTTCCGGCCGGCTCGCCTATGCCGGCGGGCGTTCCCGGCTGGACCTCGCCTTATCCGCCCGGCAGATCGACCTCAACGCCGCCACCGCCGGCGGGGCGCCTCTGGCGGTGATGATGGAGATCGGCGGCGCGCTGGCGCCGCTGGCGGGCGTCGCCCCTTCGGGCAGCATCGGGCTCGCCAGCGACACCGTGCTGGTCGGCGGCGCGCAGATGCGCGAGCTGCGCGCCGAGCTCGGCTGGGATGGCCCGCTCTGGCAGGTGAAGGCGCTGCAGGCCAAGCTGCCCGGCCGTTCGTCGCTGCGGCTCTCCGGCGAGATGAGTCCGGCTGCCGCAGCCGCGGCTGCGGCCGCGGCGCCCGCCGGTTTCGCCGGCACGCTCGCCTTCGACACCGAGGACGTGCCGGCCTTCGCGAGCTGGGCGCTGCCGGGGGCGGTCGGGCTGGTGGCCAGCCTGCCGCCCGGCGCGGCGAGCCTGCGCGGCACCGTCGCCGCCACGCCCGGCCTCGTCTCGCTCGACGAGGCCCGGCTGGTCCTGCCCCCCGTCGCGGCGGGCGCGGCGGGGCTCGCCCTGTCCGGCGGGCTGAGCGTGGCGAGCCCGGAGGGCGCGCCGACGCGCATCGAGGCCCGCCTCGCCGCCAACGGCGCCGAGCTTGATCCGCTGGTCGCCCCGGCGCGGCGGCTGCTCGCCATGGGCGGGCAGACCTTCGATGTCGCCCTGGCCTTCTCGGCCGGCAATGCCCGGCTTTCCGGTCTGCCGGTGCAGCAGGTGGAAGTGAAGCTCGCCACCGGCCCGGCCAAGCCCGGCGTGGCGGTGGAGCGGCTGGCGCTGAAGGGTTTCGGCGGGCTCGATGTGGAGGGCGCCGGGCGGCTGGCGGGGGCGGAGACGCTGCGCGACGGCAGCTTCGAGGCGCGGCTCACCGGCGCGGCCGGCGAGGGGCTGGCGGCGCTGGCCCGGCTGCTGCGCCCCGACGCCGCCGACACCGCCATGGTCCGGCTCGCCCCGCTGCTTCAGCCGCTCGATGTGCGGCTGAAGCTCGAGGGCGCCGACGACCGCTCCAGCCTGACGCTGGAGGGCAGCGCCGGCCCGCTGTCGGGTCAGGCGCAGATGGCGTTCGGCGCCGGTGCCGCCACGGGTTCGGCGACGCTGGACATGGCGGACGGCGCGGCGGTGCTGACCCGGCTCGGCGTTCCCGGCCTGCGCGCCGGACTCGGCCCGGCCCGGCTGCTGCTGCGCCTCACCCCCGATCTCGACGCCGAGCTCATGCTGGGCGGCGCCCATGTCGCGGCGCGCGGCGACCCCGGTCTCGACGCCGAGGGCGGGCCGCGGCCGAACCTGCAGATCGAGGCGCAGGCGGACGACCTCGCCCGGCTGCTGCCGCTGGTGGCGGACGCGGCCGATCCCGGCACGGCGGTGCCGCTCGCCCTCACCGGCACGCTCACCCGGCCGCCGGAGGCGAACGGCGCCTGGCGGCTCGCGGGCCTCGCCGGCACCCTCGCGGGCCAGCGGATCGAGGGCAGCGCCCTCTACGGCGCCGATCGCCCGGACCCGGTCTCGCTGGAGCTGCGGCTCGACCGCTGGAGCCTCGGCCGGGCCCTGGCGCTGGTGGCGGGGCGGGTGCTGCCGGGCCCCGGCGTCGCCTGGACCGATGCGCGCTTCGCCCCGGCGCCGCTGGCCGGCATCGCCGGCAGCGCGGCGCTCACCCTCGGCCGGCTCGACCTGCCGAACGGCACATCGCTGACCGACGCCCGGCTGCGCGCCCGCATGGCCGACGGGCAGGCCGTGATCGAGGAGATCGCCGGCGGCCTTGCCGGCGGCCGGCTGAACGCCAGCGGCAAGCTGCGCCGCCGCGGCGATGTCGCCGAGATGGAAGGGCACCTTACCCTCACCGGTGCCGACCTGCCGCAGCTTCTCGCGCCCTATGTCGCCGCACCGGCGCTGCGCGGCCGCATCGCGCTGGGGCTGGACCTCGCCGGCCGCGGCCGCTCGGTCGCCGCGCTGGTGCAGACGCTGGCGGGGCAGGGCAGCCTCGCGGTGGAGGGATTGGAGATCGGCCGGCTCGACCCCGCCGCGCTGCGCCAGACCATGCTGGCGACCGACCGCCTGCCGCCGCAGGAGAGCGCCCGCATCGCCGAGATGCTGGAGCAGGGCCTCGCGCGCGGGCCGCTGCGCATCCCCCGGCTCGACGTGTCGCTGAGCGTGCTGAACGGCGTGGTCCGCACCGGCACCGCGCGCTATGCCGAGGGCGGCCAGCGTGTCGCGCTGGACGGTAGTCTCGACCTGCCGCGCCTCGCCTTCGACGCCACCGTCGATCTCGACGACGCCACCGATCCCGCCGCGACCGCCCCGCCCGGTGCGGTGGTGAGCTGGCGGGGGCCGCTCGCCAGCCCGGAGCGCCGGCTGGATATCACCGCCCTCAACGCCGCGATCAACATGCGCACGCTGGAGCGGGAGACCAAGCGGCTGGAACAGCAATATGGCCGCGCCCCTCGCCCGGCCGCGCCGGCCGATCCTTCGCCGCAGGCGGCATCGCCGGTCGTCGTTCCCCAGCAGGCCGCACCGGCGGCGTCTCCGCAGCCCGCGCCCGCGCAGCCGGCGACCCCCGCGCCAGCCTCGCCGGCCCGCACCGAGACGCCGCGGATCGGCGCGGGAAGCTCCACCGAGACCACCTCGCCGCTGATCCTGCAGCCGGCGCCGCTGCGCACCCAGCCAGTGCCGCAGCTCGCCCCGCCCGCAACGACGACCCCGGCGGCGCCGTCCGGCGCGAGCGAGACTCCCTATGTCCCGCCCTTCCTGATGCAGCCCGACGCGCTGACCCAGCCCGCCGCGCCCTGACATCGGGCGGCGGCGCGGGAGCTGTCAGTTCTCGACGAAGTCGTCGCGGCGGAAGCCCTGCAGGTAGAGCAGGGCGGTGAGGTCGCCGTGGTCGATCCGCACCTGCGCCGCCGCCGCGACCTGCGGCTTGGCGTGGTAGGCGACGCCGAGCCCGGCGGCGCCGATCATGGCGAGGTCGTTGGCGCCGTCGCCGACCGCCAGCGTCGCTTCATGCGGCAGGCCATGGAGGGCGCGCAGTTCCTCCAGCGTGGCGAGCTTCGCCTCCCGGCCGAGGATCGGCTCGGCGACGGTGCCGGCGAAGCGCCCGTCCTCGATGTCGAGCCGGTTGGCGCGCTGGTCGTGGAAGCCGATCATCGCCGCCACCCGGCTGGTGAAGACGGTGAAGCCGCCGGACACCAGCATCGTCACCGCGCCGCTCGCGCGCAGCGTGCGCACCAGCGCGGTGCCGCCGGGGGTGAGGCGGATGCGCTCCGCCATCACCGCGTCGACCACGGAGAGCGGCAGCCCGCGAAGCAGCGCCACCCGCTCGCGCAGCGCCGGCTCGAACGCGATTTCCCCGCGCATGGCGCGCTCGGTTATCTCGGCGACGCGCGGCTTCATCCCGGCGAAATCGGCGAGCTCGTCGATGCATTCCTGCCCGATCATGGTGGAATCCATGTCGGCGAGGAACAGCCGCTTGCGCCGGCCCTGCGCCGGCAGCACCGCCACATCCACCGCCGCTCCGCCGAGCGCGGCGCGCAGCGCGCTGACGTCGGCGCCGGCGGCGCAGTCGATCTCGGCGGCGATACCCTCCGCCAGCCAGCGCGTCGCGCCCGGCGCCGGCAGGGCGCTGCGGGCGGCGTCCAGCGCCGCGTGGTCCAGCGCCGGGCGCGCGGGATCGCAGATGAGCACGGCGACATGGGAGGCGGGGGAGGGCGTGTTCGACATCGGGTTCCGGCCTGGCCTGGGCGCGGCCGGGCGGCCGCATCCCGCGGGGGCTTGCCGCGCCGGCGCGGGCGGGCAAGAAGGGGAGGAGAGGCGATCGGGCGCGCGGCGCCGGCGCCCGGCAGAGGAGGCGGTGCGTGGCCCCGCGCGTGGTGCTTATTGCAGGGCCGACGGCGAGCGGCAAGTCGGCGCTAGCGCTCGATCTGGCGGCTCGCGCCGACGGCGTGGTGATCAATGCCGACTCGATGCAGGTCTATGCCGACCTGCGCGTTCTCACCGCTCGCCCCACCCCGGAGGAGGAGGCGCGCGCCCCGCACCGGCTCTATGGCCATGTCGACGGGGCGCAGGATTATTCGGCCGCCCGCTGGGCGGAGGAAGCGGGGCAGGTGATCGCCGCCTGCGGCCGCGAGGGGCGGCTGCCCATCGTGATCGGCGGCACCGGGCTGTATTTCCGCGCCCTCACCGAAGGGCTCTCGCCGATCCCGGCCATCCCGGCGGACATCCGCGAGCGCGTGCGCGCCAGCGCGGAGACCGCGCCGGAGCTGCACGCCCGCCTCGCCGCCCTGGACCCGGAGACCGCCGGCCGGCTGCGCCCTTCCGACACCCAGCGCATCCTGCGGGCGCTGGAGGTGTTCGAGGCCACCGGGCGGCCGCTGGCGCGCTGGCAGGAGCAGCCGCCGGCACCGCCGGTGCTGGCGGGGGTGGAGGCGGTCCGGCTGTTCCTCGCCACCGACCGGGAGGCGCTGCGCGCCCGCATCGCCACCCGCTTCCACGCCATGCTGGCGCAGGGCGCGCTGGAGGAGGCGCGCCGCCTTCTCGCGCGTGGGCTTGCCGCCGACCGGCCGGTGCTGAAGGCGCATGGCGTGCCGTGGCTGGCGCGGCATCTCGCCGGGGAGATCACGCTGGAGGCCGCCGCCGAGGGCGGCATCCTCGACACCCGGCATTACGCCAAGCGGCAGGAAACCTGGTTCCGCCATCAGCTCGCCGGCTGGCAGGTGGCCACGCCGGCGGAAGCGGCGGGCCTGCTGCGCGCGGCGTTCGGCTGAGGCGATCCTTCGAGCACCCGCTGCGCGGTCAGGCCCGGGCGGGCCGCCGCGCCGGCAACGGCCGGAACCGCAGCACGAGAGCGCTGGCGGCGGTGACGGCAAGGCCGGCGCCGAACACCCACCACGCCGGGCGGATGGAATAGTCGAAGGCGAGGTTCGCGGCCAGCACCCGGGCGGGGTCGATGCCGGTGGCGAGGGCCATACCATCCCGCCTCGATCGCGGCGGTGGCGAGGCCCGAGGCGGCGGCGAGGCCGAGCAGCGCGAGGGTACTGGTGCCGAGCGCGCGGCGCTGCAGCCAGCGCCAGCCCATCAGCCACACGAACAGGCCGGCCATCAGGGTCGGCTGGGTCACGTCCAGCTTCTGCTGCATGAAGAAGTGCAGGATGCCGAGCGCGGTGGCGGGGTAGGCCAGCGCGTGCAGCCGGTTCCACCGCTCGGCCCCGAGCCGGCGCAGGGCGGCGTCGGTCGAGGTTGCGCCGAGCGCGAGGAAGGCGAGGAGCGCGACGAAGCCGATGGTGAGATAGACCCGCAGCACGATCTCCCGCGCCACGAGGCCGAGGTCGCCGCCCACGTCGGCGACGTACAGCCCGACATGCAGCAGGAGATAGCCGAGCGCCGCCAGGCCCAGGGTGCGGCGGGCGAGCAGCAGCTTCGGCGCGTTGAACAGCCGCCGGGCCGGGGTGACGGCGAGCGTCACCAGCAGCAGCCGCACCGTCCAGTCGCCGATGAAGCGGATCACCTCGGTGAGGGGGCGGGCACCGAGCGCCGCCGCGCCGCCAAGGCCGGCGCCGCCAAGGCTGGCGCCACCGAGGCCGGCGCCACCTAGCCCCGCACCCCCGAGCCCCGCGCCGTCCGGCGCGGCGAGCCCGCCGCCGAAGCGGACCCCGGCGAAATCGCCGGAGAGCGCGCGCCACAGCAGCCAGCCGAGCGGCAGCAGGGCGAGGAGGAGGGCGAGGATCTTTTCCGGGCTCAGGCGCCCGGAGCGTTCGCGCAGGAAGGTCATGGCCATCGCGGGTCGGGTGGGAGGACAGACGAGCCTTCTTCGTTCCCGCCCGCGCCGGCGTCACGCCGCCCGCGCGCAACTTCCCGTGAACGCCCGGTGCGCCGGGCGCCGCGGCCGGTCATTCCGGCAGGATGCGGGTCCAGTGGCCCATCTTGCGGCCGGGCCGGGCTTCGGCCTTGCCGTAGAGATGCAGATGCGCCCCGGGCTGCTCGAGAAGGCGGTGCCACGCGCCGGCTTCGTCGCCGATGAGGTTGGTCATCTCCACCCGTCCGCGCCGCGCGGTGAGCCCGAGCGGCCAGCCGGCGATGGCGCGGACATGCTGCTCGAACTGGCTGGTCTCGGCGCCGTCCAGCGTCCAGTGGCCGGAATTGTGGACCCGCGGGGCGATCTCGTTGACGACGATGCGCTGGTCCTCGCCCTCGCCGACCACGAACAGCTCCACCGCGAACACCCCGACATAGCCCAGCGCGTCGCCGATGCGGCGGGCGATGTCCTGCGCCGCCGACTCGCCCGCCGGGGTCACGTCGGCCGGCACGGTGGAGCGGTAGAGGATGTGGTGGCGGTGCTCGTTCTCCGTCACCTCATAGGCGGCGAAGGCACCGTCGGCGCGGCGGGCCGCGACCACCGACACCTCGCGCAGGAACGGCACGAAGCCTTCGAGGATGGCGGGGTGACGGCCGATGGCGGCGAAGGCGGCGGCGGCATCGTCGCCGGGGCGGATGAGGGTCTGGCCCTTGCCGTCATAGCCGAAGCGGCGGGTCTTCAGCACCGCCGGAGTGCCGATCGTGGCGAGCGCGGCCTCCAGCTCCTCCAGCGTGTCGACGCGGGCGAAGGGGGCGGTGGCAATGCCGAGCCCGGCGACGAAGCTCTTCTCGACCAGCCGCTCCTGGGTGATGCCGAGCGCGCGGGTGCCGGGGTGCACCGGCACCTTCTCCGCGAGGTGCTCGGCGGTGGCGACGGGCACGTTCTCGAACTCGTAGGTCACCACGTCGACGGCGGCGGCGAAGCGGTCCAGCGCGGCCGCGTCGTCATAGGCGGCGCAGGTGTGGGCGCTGGCGACGTCGAAGGCGGGACTCTCCCGCTCCGGCGCGAAGATGTGGGCCTTGAGGCCGAGCGGCGCGGCGGCGAGCGCGATCATCCGGGCGAGCTGGCCGCCGCCGAGAATGCCGATGGTGGCGCCGGGGTGCAGCATGGCGGCGTGGGACATCAGACCGGGAACTCCGTCACCGCGGCAGTGCGGGCCGCGCGCCAGGCGTCGAGCCGCGCCGCCAGCGCGTCATCGGTGGTGGCGAGCACGGCGGCGGCGAGCAGGGCGGCGTTCACCGCGCCGGGCTTGCCGATGGCGAGCGTGCCCACGGGAATGCCGGCCGGCATCTGGACGATGGAATACAGGCTGTCGAGGCCCGACAGCGCCTTGCTCTCCACCGGCACGCCAAAGACGGGAAGCGAGGTGAGCGCGGCCACCATGCCCGGAAGGTGAGCGGCGCCGCCCGCCCCGGCGATGATCACCCGGTGGCCGGCGGCACGGGCGCCGCGCGCGAAGTCGTACATCCGGTCCGGGGTGCGATGCGCGGACACGATCCGGGCGGTGTAGCCGATGTTCAGCGCGTCGAGCGTCTCGGCGGCGTTGCGCATCGTCTCCCAGTCCGACTGGCTGCCCATTATGATGGCCACCGGCCGCTCACCGGCGGTCGTCGAGGCGTTCATCTCGCGTCCTTCGCTTGGAAAAAGAGGCGCGGATTATAGGAATCGCCGCCTCCGCGGCAAGGCCGGAAGGTCCGTCCACGGTGTCCCCAGCCGGCTTTTGTTTCGTTAATCAGACATTAATTCGTCGCCGGGGACACTGTAGGCCAGAGTCGCTGCTTCGGTTCTTCCCCTCTTGCGGTCGTCGCGCCGCAGGCCCGCCGGCCTGTGGCATCGGTGCCGCGTGCGGAAGGAACCGGCGCGGGTCGTCTCTTCTTGAATTGATGTCGACCCCTTCCGCCCCGCAGGATGGAGCGCGGATTCGTGGGCGGCTTTCCAGGCGTGCGCAACGGGAACGAGACGGCCATGACCAAGCGGCTTCACGAGCGGAACGGCGATCATCGCGGCGCCCTGCAGGCGACACTGCGCGCGGCGCTGATGGCCGGCGCGGCGCGGGGCCTCGGGCTGGCGCTGCTGCTGCCGGGCATGGCCGCGCTTCCCACCCTCGCCGCGGCGGCGCCGACCGAGCTGGCGGTGAGCACGATTCCCGCCGATACCCCGCGGACCCAGGCCGGCATGGGCACCGGCGACGGCCTCGGCCCCGACGATGGCGGGATGGCGCCGGTCGCGACCCACGCAACCCCGGCCAGGCCGGACGACGTGCTGGAAGCGCCGCTGACCCAGGACCCCGGCCCTGGTGCCGGCCACGACGAGCCGGCGACGCCCGCCTCGCAGGCCACCACCCCGGCCCCGGCTCTCGCCGCGCCCGCTCCCTCGGCCGCGCCTTCCCCCGCCGGGGAGCCCGCCCCGGCGGTCGCCGTGCAGCCGGCGGAAGACCCGGTGGCCCAGAGCCTCGCCGCGCTTCTGAGCGGCCCCGATCTCTCGCGCTACCTCCCGGTGAAGGCCGAGCAGGAGGCGGTGATCGCCTTCTACGCCGGCCGCGCCGACCGGCCCGTCTTCACCGCGGGCGGGGCGCTCTCGCCGGTGGGCACGGCCGTGATGGCCCAGCTCGCCACGGCCGCGCAGGATGGTCTCACCCCCTCGGACTATGCCGTCGCCACGCCGGCGGCGGGGGCGGCGCCCGCGGCGCTCGCCGATGCCGAGCTGCGCATCGCCGCGGCGACCCTGCTCTATGCCCGCCACCTGCAGACCGGACGCTTCCGGCCCGGCCGCATCTCCGACGATGTCGATCCTTTGCTGACCCCGCCGGACCCGGCGGCGGTGCTGGCGGCCGTCGCCGCCGGGCCGGACGCCCGCGCCGCGCTCGCCGCCCACGCGCCGCAGTATCCCGGCTATGCCGCGCTCAAGGCCAAGCTCGCGGAGCTGCGCGGCCAGCAGGACGGCCCGCCCACGCTGCAGGTGCCCTCGGGCCCGGTGCTGCGGCCCAACATGAGGGATGCCCGGGTGCCGCTGCTGCGGGCACGGCTGGGCGTGAAGGGCGACCCGGCGGACCTCGTCTACGGCGCGGAGCTGGTCGACGCGGTGAAGGCCATGCAGGAAAAGCTCGGCCAGACCCCGAACGGCATCGTCGGCAAGGGCCTCATCGCGGCGCTGAACGGCACCGGCGAGCAGCGCATCAACCTCATCATCTCCAACATGGAGCGCTGGCGCTGGCTGCCCCACGACGTCGCGCCGAACTACGTGTTCGTGAACATCCCGGAATTCCTCGTCCGCATCTACAAGGACGGGAATGTGGTGCATCAGACCCGGGTGGTGGTGGGCAAGCCGGAGAACCCGACGCCGCTGCTGTCGCACGACATGGAGTATCTCGTCGTCAACCCCTCGTGGAACGTGCCGCCCGGCATTGCGCGGAAGGAATATCTGCCCCGGCTGGCCGGCGATCCCTATTTCCTCGCCCGCCAGGGCATCGACGTGGTGCGCAACGGCAAGGTGGTCGATCCCGGCGCCGTCGACTGGAGCCGCGGCACCCAGGGCTATTCGTTCCGCCAGCCGCCGGGCGAGCGAAACGCGCTCGGCAAGATCAAGTTCATGTTCCCCAACAAGCACTCGGTCTATCTGCACGACACGCCCAGCCGGGCGCTGTTCGCGCAGGACCGGCGCGCCTTCAGCCATGGCTGCGTGCGGGTGTTCGAGCCGCTCAAATTCGCCGAGGTCATTTTCGAGCTCGGCATGCCGGCCGACACCTGGAACGAGGCCCGCATTTCCAAGCTGCTCGGCGGCAGCGAGCGCTATGTGAACCTCAAGCAGCGCTTCCCGGTGCACCTCGCCTATTTCAACGCCTGGGTGAACGAGGCCGGCGCTCTGGTCACGCGCGAGGACATCTACGGCATCGACGCCCAGACCCAGAGCATGCTGGGGCTGGAAGGTGCCCGCCAGGTTGCCGACCGCGGCAGCAAGACGGTGCGCCCCTGAGCCACGGGCCTCTCCTGCGGGCGTGACGGTGTGGTCCGTGTGTCCGGGAGGATGCCATGGACCGGGCGCCGCGCCCGTCTGCCCCATCCCGCTGACGTCGTTCCCGCCCGCCCTGCGCCCTGCCGGCGGGCGCGGTATTTTCGGGCTGCCGCAACGGTCGCGGCCGGCTGTCGCGGTGCGTGGTGGTATTCACGCGCGCCTCATCGCAGGCGGCCGCCTTCACCGTGGATCGTTGCTGCAGGTTCGTTGCGTAAAAACCACGGCAATTCCAAGATATCGCGCTGAACATGTGGATGACGCGTTTTTTATCGTGAGGCACTATTCCGCCACACTCGACCTTTAGCCAATCCTTCAGGGATGGGGGTTTGGCTCGCTAACGCTGCCTTAACCAAACCCGGCAAGACTAAGTTGACCATGTCCGTCACGACCCGGCCGGGCCGTGCCGCCTCAAGGAAACGATTGGTCGCGGGTTGAAGGTTGTGCGCATCATCAGGACGCTCCTCAGGCATCGTCGGCTGGCGGCCTTCGCCCTCGCGGTGACCGGCTCGGTCGGCAGCACCAGCATGCTGCAGGACGCCGTCGCCAATGGCGACACGCGGACGATCAGCCTCCACCATGTGCATTCCGGCGAAAGCGCCACCATCACCTTCAAGCGCAACGGCCGCTACGATCCCGCCGCGCTGCAGCAGCTCAACGTGCTGCTGCAGGACTGGCGCCGGAAGGAATCCACCCGGATGGACCCGGCGCTGTTCGACATCATCTGGGAGGTCTACCGCGAGGTCGACGCGTCCGGGCCGATCCAGGTGATCGGCGGCTATCGCTCGCCGGAGACCAACGCCATGCTCCGCGCCCGCTCGCGCGGCGTCGCCCAGACCAGCCAGCACATGCGCGGCAAGGCGATGGATTTCTACATCCCCGGCGTGCCGCTGGCGAAGATCCGCGAGGCCGGCCTCCGGCTGCAGCGCGGCGGCGTCGGCTTCTACCCCACCTCGGGCTCGCCCTTCGTCCATCTCGACACCGGCGGCGTGCGGCACTGGCCGCGCATGACCCGTGACCAGCTTGCGCGGGTGTTCCCCACCGGCAAGACCGTGCACATCCCCGCCGACGGCAAGCCGATGCCGGGCTACGCGCTGGCGCTGGCCGAGATCGAGGCGCGGGGCAGCGAGCCCGGTGGGGCCGGCGCCGCCTTTGCCGGCCTTGGCTCGAAGGGCACGAAGAAGAACATCTTCGCCGCGCTGTTCGGCGGGAAGGACGAGGACGAGGAGGAGGGCGCCCCGGCCGCGCCGGCCCCCGCCCGCGCCGCGCCGGTCGCGGTGGCGCAGGCCGCGCCCGCCGCGGACGAGGCGGCGGCGACCGCCCCGGCCGGGCCGG
>NZ_JAHBGE010000035.1 GCF_018390635.1 Ancylobacter lacus
TTCCATATCATCGACCCGCGAAATTTCCGGGTTTTGATGTAGGCCGAGTATAAAACGTGCGGGGCAGGGCGAGGCCCGGCCTAGACATGCTTCAGCCCGCATGTTGCCTGGTCAATTCGATGGTTATGAAGGCGGACAGTCTCGCACGCGCAGGAGTGGCATGGCGCCCGGAGTCTTCATTCACCGACCGGATTCGATCTATAGTGACGACCCGGCCGAGACATACCAGTTCCCGCGTCAGTATCTAAGGGCGGCGCAAGGCAGTGTCGGCGACTGGATCGTTTATCTGGAGCCCCGGCGCGTCAGCAATTCCCGCGGTTATTATGCCATGGCAATGGTCCGCGAGATCATTCCCGATCCAGAGCTATCCGGAATGTATGTGGCCGTCATGGTGCCAGGAACTTATCTGGATTTTCCAAGGCCCGTTCCATTTCGCGGGCCGGATGGCCCGGTAGAGAGAGGCGTGCTGAACGAAGAGGGGGGCATGTCCGGGCGCAAGCAGGCTGCTGTCCGCGCACTTTCTTCAGCCGACTTCGAACGCATTATAGGCCTTGCCTTCGACGACGCTCCTTCCCTGCTTCCCCGCCTTGGAGACGCCCCGCTTCTCGCTGGATTCGAGGAGACGCAGACACCGTTTGTATTCGAGGAGGAGCGCAGCCGTGTCCCCCGTCTCACCTCGCGGGTCGAGCGTGACCGGATATTCCGCCGCATCGTGCTCGAAGCCTATGAGGAGCGTTGCGCCGTCACCGGGCTTCGGCTCATCAACGGCGGTGGCCGGGCCGAGGTCGAGGCCGCTCATATCCGGCCTGTCGAGGCGAACGGCCCGGACGCCGTGACCAACGGTATCGCGCTCTCCGGCACGGTCCACTGGATGTTTGATCGCGGGCTGATCGGATTCGACGACGATATGAAAATCCTGATCTCCCGGCAGGTGAACGATGCCGAGAGTATCCGCTCCATCATCAACCGTAACGGCTATGCCCATCTCCCGAAACGGGCGGCGGCGCGGCCGCATCCTCATTTTCTGGACTGGCATCGGGAGAACCGCTTCAAGCTCTGACCGCCCCTACCGCCCCTCCTTCACGAACGCCGCGATGCGTTCGGCGATCATGATGGTGGGCATGTTGGTGTTGGCGCGGGGGATGGCGGGCATCAGCGAGGCGTCGGCGACGCGCAGGCCCTCCACCCCGATCACCTTGCCGGTCGGCGTGGTGACGGCGGCGGGGTCGCCTTGCCGCCCCATGCGGCAGGTGCCGGAAGGGTGCCAGGTGCCGCCGACATTGCGGCGCACGAAGGCGGTGAGGGCGTCCTCGTCCTCCAGCAGGCCGCGCAGGGTGATGCCCTGTGTCACCACGGCGTGGATGAGCGCGGCGCGCAGCGGGCCGGCGGCGTCGAGCAGCGCGGCGAGCGTGCCGCGCTGCAGCGCGTTCCAGCGGCCGGGCACCGCGATCTTCGCCACGCGCGGCGTATAGCTCGCGGGAAACACCACGTCGCGGGCGCCGTCCATGCGCGGGTCGAGCAGCACCTGCGCCCCCCGGCGCAGCGCGTCCGTCAGCCGGGCGAGGTCGCGCGGGTCGCTCAGCATGCGGAAATCCACCTCGGGCTCGGCCATGGGGTCGGCCGAGGCGAGCCGCAGATGGCCGCGCGAATAGGACTTGTTCACCCAGAAGAACAGGCTGCCGAGCCGGTGCCCCACCGCGTGCCAGCCGGAGCGGGCGAGGATGGCGGCGTGCATGTCGCCGGGCGGGGCGCCCGCGTAGCCGGAGGAATAGCGCCAGATCGCCTGTTCGTGGTGCTCGCCGGGGTTCTTCTCCCGCAGCGCGGGCGGCAGGAAGGTGGCGACCGCGATGGAGGGGTGTTCCATCAGGTTGCGGCCGACGCCGGGCAGCGCCGCCGCCACCGCTATGCCGAGCCCCGCCAGCTCGCCCGCCGGGCCGATGCCGGCGCGCAGCAGCAGGGCGGGGGAGTGGATCGCGCCGGCGGCGAGGATGACCTCGCCGGCCCGCACGGTGCGCGGGGTTCCATCCGGCCCGGCGATCTCGGCGCCGACGGCGCGGCGGCCTTCCAGCAGCAGGCGGCGGGCCTGGTGGCCGGCGAGCACGGTGAGGTTCGGCCGGGCCCGCACCTGCGGGGTGAGATAGGCGAGCGAGGTGGGCTGGCGCTCGCCCTTGTCGTCCACCGCCACCGTGCCGCGAAAGGCGCCGTCCAGCCATTCCCCGTTCTGGTCGGGGCGGGTGGGGTGGCCGCGGGCGGCGAGGGTTTCCATCACCCGGCGCACGAAGGGGGAGATCTGGGCGTCGGTGATGCGCCGGACCTGGATCGGGCCGTCCGTGCCATGCAGCGGGCCGGCGAAATCCCGGTCGGCCTCGATGGCGCGGAACACGGGAAGGCAGGCCTCCCAGCCCCAGCCGGCGGCGCCGAGCGCCTCCCACTCGTCATAATCGCCCGGCGCGCCGCGATTGGCCATCAGCGCGTTGATGGCGGAGCCGCCGCCGAGGATGCGGGCCTGCTCGTAGCGGCGGGTGGGGCGGGGGGCATTGGCGCCGGCCTCGCCCATGCGGGCTTCCAGCTGGCTCCAGATGTTCGACGTGTCGAGATAGGCCCGGCCGGGATAGCGCACCCGCACCTCCGGCGGGATGTCGCCGGCGGCGACGTCGCGGCCGGCTTCCACCAGCACGACGCGGCGGGCGGAGTCTTCCGACAGGCGGGCGGCCAGCACGCAGCCGGCCGAGCCGCCGCCGAGGATCAGCACATCGCAGCCGGAAAGGGCTTCCGGGGCCGGCACGGCGGCCATGACGGGGCGATCAGGCCGCGGCGGGGAGCCGGCCGAGCTCCACGTCCACCGCGTCGGCGAGCTGCTTCAGCGAGGAGAAGTGCAGATCCGGCGTGGTGAGCACCTTGGGTGCCGGGGTGCCGCCGAAGCCCACCTGCCCCATGCGCCGCTGGATCCAGCACACGGTGTAGCCTTCGGCCCGGGCCACGCCGATGTCGTGGTGCTGGCTCTGGGCGACGTGGAGGATCTCGTCCTGCCGATAGCCGAGGGCGGAAAGCCGGCCGCGATTATAGGCGAAGAAGCGGGGGTCCGGCTTGGCGCAGCCGGTCTCGTCGCAGGTCACCCCGTCGTGGAACGGGTTGCCGAGGGTGTGGGCGTAGGCGGTGTAGGCGGTGCGGTCGGCATTGGTCATCGCGACCAGGCGAAAGTTTTTCCTGAGCCGGCGAAGCGCTTCCACGGAGTCGGCAAAGGGCGGCCAGCGCAGGCAGGCGAGCTGGAACGCCTCGGCGGTCGCCTCGTCGTCCTTGAAGCCGCATTCGCGGGCGAGGTGGAGATAGACGTCCTTCATCGCGAAGGAGGAGCGGCCGTAATGGGCGTCGCGGCCGCGCTTGTAGGGCTCGAAGATCTCGTCGTCGCTGGCCGCCGCCGCCTTCGGTCCGCCGAGGCTGCGCACGGCGTTCAGCACGCCGGTCTCGAAGTCGATCAGCGTCCCCACGATGTCGAAGGTCATGACCTTGAAGTCGGTAATTTTCATCGTGGGTTCCTGCTTGGGAAAGGACATGCGTGCAAAGGCCATGCGTCGCCGCAGGGCCCGCGGCGGCGGCCGGAGGAGAGCGAAGGACGCCGCCGGCGCCGGCCGGGCTGGGCCCGGCGCCAACGGCATTCGTGGGTCGGCGCTGCCGTCGGCACCCCCGATCCACCCCGCGAGCAAACCAGCGGCGGGGGGCGGGTTCAATTGAAAAAAGATCGCGTCGACGTTACACCATGTAAATGCGCACGCTCCGCCTCGCCCTGCCTTCGATGAACGGCTTCTTCACCTTCGAGGCCGCCGCCCGCTGCGGCACCTTCGCCCGCGCCGCCGCGGAGCTGAACGTCACCCCGGCGGCGGTGAGCCGCATGATCGGCCGGCTGGAGGAGCATCTCGGCGTCGCGCTGTTCGAGCGGCTGCCCGGCGGGGTGACGCCGACCGCGGATGGACGGCTGCTTTACGAGGCGATTTCGCGCGGTTTCGCCGGCATCGAGGCGGCGCTGCGGGAAATCGAGGACCGCCGGGCCGGGGTCGAGACGGTGACGCTCTCGGTGTCGACCGGCTTCACCACCCACTGGATCATGCCGCACATGGCGGAGATCAAGCGGGTCTTCCCCGCGCTGGAGCTGCGCTTCCAGCTCATCATGACCGCGCTGGCGGGGCCGGTCGGCGATGTCGACCTCGGCATGCGCTTCGTGGAAGGTTCCGACGCCCGCCATGAGGCGAGCTACATCATGCCCGAGGTGCTGGTGCCGATCTGCAGCCCGGGTTACCGCGCCGGGGGGCAGGAGGCGCTCTCGCGGGACGCGGCGCTGGCGCAGGCCGGGCCGCCGGCGACGCTGATCAACCTCAGCGAGGCGCAGCCGGACTGGTCGCACCTCTTCTTCCCCGGCGAGGCCCGGCCGGTGGCGGCCTCGATGAATTTTTCCGACTACGCCATCGTGGTGCAGGCGGCGATGCTGGGGCAGGGCGTCGCGCTCGGCTGGCTCAACGTCGCCTGCCACTGGCTGCGCACGGGGGCGCTGGTGCCGGCCAGCGAGCGGGTGATGACCACCGGCCGGCACTGCCAGTTCGTCCGCGCCCGCGACAAGCCGCTGCGCCCCATCGTGGCGCAGGTGCGGGACTGGATGATCGCCCGGCTGGCGGAGGATGTCGCCGCCGTGGCGGCGCTGCACCCCGGGCTCGGGCTCGACGCCATCGTCCAGCAACGGCGCTGATGCAGCGCCCGCCACGATCGGCAGCGCCGATCCAGCGCGGGGAAACGCCGTCAAAAGCGTCATTTCGGCTGCGTGAATCGCCACTGTGTTGGGCGACGGTTCACCGCCGCGGCTTCCGCCGCGCGCCCGGCGCGGTGATGTAAAGCCGGCAAACCGACCCTCTTCCCTCGCGCGCCTCCGCCCGCACGCCGCCGGCCCATGCCGGGGCGGGCCTATTGTCCTGAACAGCGGCCATGGCCGGGCAAACCATGAGGTTTACCCACGGCTTTGCCCTGACGCCGCCTGCGTTGCCGCGCGGTCGCGCCCGGCGGCACGGGCGGACGCTTCCGCCCGCCGCGCCGGGCCACCGGCGCCGCGCACCCGCCGGTTGCCAAAGCGTCGGCATGCGCGCCGCCCGAGCCGGCGCGCCGCCGGATTTCGGGCCGCAACGCCGGGGCGGTATTTTTCGGAAAATGTGCTTGGATTTTGTGCAATGGCAATGCGACACTTTCCTGACAGGCGCCATGAGCGCGCGCTGCGGTGCCGGAGCCGCCGGCGCGGCCGGCCCGGGCCGCCTCGCGCCGGCGCTTTCGAGAGTCGGCAAACAACGTATTGGCAGGAAAGATTTTTTCCATGGCCTGCTGCCGCCCGTCTCCGTCTTTGGTCGAACCCGCGCCAGTTGGCACGTCCCTTGCGGTTGACTGGCCCATTCCTGTCCCACCCGGAACGGAGCCCCCGAACGCTATGATCCGACCGAAACCCACCGCCCGCGGCGTGATCCGCCCCGGCACCGCGCCCGAGGCGGCCCGATGAAGCTGCCCGTGAGCGCCTCCGAGAGTTTCGTCGAATTCGCCGGCATCCAGAAGACGTATGACGGCGAGGTTCTGGTCGTGAAGGACCTCAACCTGCGCATCCGCCGCGGTGAATTCCTCACCCTGCTCGGGCCTTCCGGCTCGGGTAAGACCACCACGCTGATGATGCTGGCGGGCTTCGAAACCCCCACCGTCGGCAACATCATGCTCGATGGCGAGCGCATCGACGCGGTGCCGCCGGAAAAGCGCGACATCGGCATGGTGTTCCAGAACTACGCCCTGTTCCCGCATATGAGCGTGGCGCAGAATGTCGGCTTCCCGCTGAAGGTGCGCGGCGTCTCCAAGGCCGAGACCGCCCAGCGCGTCGCCCGCGCGCTCGACATGGTCGAGCTCGGCAAGTTCGCCACCCGCATGCCCGGCCAGCTCTCCGGCGGCCAGCAGCAGCGCGTGGCGCTCGCCCGCGCCCTGGTGTTCGAGCCGAAGCTGGTGCTGATGGACGAGCCGCTCGGCGCGCTCGACAAGCAGCTGCGCGAGCACATGCAGATCGAGATCCGCCACCTGCACGAGCGGCTCGGCATCACCGTGGTCTATGTCACGCACGACCAGAGCGAGGCGCTGACCATGTCGGACCGCGTCGCGGTGTTCAATGCCGGCATCATCCAGCAGATCGCGCCGCCCGCCGAGCTCTATGAGAGCCCGGAGAACTCCTTCGTCGCCCAGTTCATCGGCGAGAACAACCGCCTGCCCGGCCGCATCGAATCCGCCAGCGGCACGCTGTGCACGGTGAAGCTGGCCAATGGCTCGACGGTGGCGGCCACCCTCACCCGCGCCGCCGGCGTCGGCGATGCCTGCCTGCTCTCGGTGCGCCCGGAGCGGGTGAAGATCGCCCCGGCCGCCGGCGCGGTGGACAACCTGTTCGAGGCGAACGTCGCCGAACTCATCTATCTCGGCGACCATCTGCGCGTGCGCTGCGTGCTCGACAGCGGCGCCGAGGTGGTCGTGAAGGTCGGCAATGCCGAGGACCGCCCGGTCCTCGACGTCGGCACCCGTATTCCGCTCGGCTGGCGCGCGCAGGACTGCCGCGCCCTCGACGCGGCATGAGCCTACCCGCAATCCCTTTGGCCACGAGAGAATGACGATGCAGATGAAGACCCTGAAACTGACCCTGTCTGCGCTCGCGATTGCGGCGGCGTGCAGCTCCGTCGCCAAGGCGGACGGGCTGACCATCACCTCCTGGGGCGGCGCCTACCAGAAGAGCCAGGACGAAGCCTACTTCAAGCCCTACGCCGCCAAGGCCGGCGTGAAGATCACCCAGGAAGAGTACAACGGCGAGGCCGCGCGCATCCGCGCCATGGTCGAGTCCGGCAACACCACCTGGGACGCGGTCGACGTCGATTCCGCGACGGTGCAGCAGGGCTGCGACGAGGGCTTTCTCACCCCGATCGACTTCTCCAAGTTCGGCGGCAAGGAAGCCTTCGTGAAGGGCTCCACCAATGACTGCGGCGTGCCCACCATCATCTACTCCACGATCTATGCCTACGACGCCGACAAGATCAAGGACGGCCCCAAGACCATCGCCGACCTGTTCGACACCAAGAAGTGGCCGGGCAAGCGCGCCCTGCAGAAGTCGCCCTTCGGCAACCTCGAATTCGCGCTGATGGCCGACGGCGTGCCGCTCGACCAGGTCTACGCCACGCTGAAGACCAAGGAGGGCGTCGACCGCGCCTTCAAGAAGCTCGACACCATCAAGAAGGACATCGTGTGGTGGGAGGCCGGCGCCCAGCCGCCGCAGCTGCTCGCTTCCGGCGAAGTGGTGATGGCGACCGCCTGGAACGGCCGCATCTACAACGCCAACAAGGTCGACAAGAAGAACTTCAAGATCGTGTGGGACGGCCAGCTCCTCGACTGGGACCTGTGGGCGATCCCGAAGGGCGTGAAGGACATCGACGCGGTCTACAAGTTCATCCAGTTCGCCTCGCAGCCCGGCCCGCAGGCCGAGCAGACCAAGTACATCTCCTACGGCCCGGCCCTGCTCGCGGCGGCGCCCAGCGTCGATCCGGCGATCCTGAAGGACCTGCCGACCGCCCCGGAGAACGTGAAGCTCGGCCTCGCCAACGACGTCATCTTCTGGGGTGACAACAAGGAAGAGCTGCTGAAGCGCTTCAACACCTGGATCGCCCAGTGACCTGACCCGATCCGACGGCCGGGCCGGGGGCGTTCCCCGGCCCGGTTCCGCCCGCGCCCGCCGCCCCCGCGGCCCCGGCCGGGCCCTACGATCCGGGAACCAAGGGAGAACCGACATGGCGGTTACCACGGCCGACGGGGTGGCGGGCATCCAGCCCGAGGACAAGACCTCGCTCAAGACCAAGCTCAAGCGGGCCGAGCGCATCAACCGCGTGCGCTCCCTCTCCCTCGTGGCGCCGCTGCTGATCTTCATCCTTGCCGTCTTCGTGCTGCCGATCGCGCTGATGCTGATACGCTCGGTGCAGAACACCGAGGTGCGCAGCGCCATGCCCGCCACGCTGGCGGCGCTCGACGGCTGGGATGGCGTCGCGACGCCGGGCGAGCCGGTCTTCGCCGCGCTGGCGCAGGACCTGGTCCAGACCCAGAAGGACCGCACCACCGGCCTCGTCGGCAAGCGCATCAATTACGAGGTGCCCGGGGCGCGCTCCCGCTTCCTCAAGGCCGGCCGCATGATCGACGCCGGCGGCACCGGGCCGTGGAAGGAGAAGTTCCTGGCCAACGATCCCGAATGGGGGTCGGTCCCGTTCTGGGCCATCATGAAGCGCGCGGGCCAGACCTACACGCCCTATTACCTCCTCACCTCGCTCGACCTGAGGCAAGACGCCTCCGGCGCGGTGATGAAGAATTTCGACGACCAGTCGATCTTCCTCGACATCTTCACCCGCACCATCTGGATCAGCCTGCTCGTCACCCTGGCGACGCTGGTGCTGGGCTATCCCGTCGCCCACCTGCTGGCGATCCTGCCGCCCAAGCACGCCAATGTGCTGATGATCCTGGTGCTGCTGCCCTTCACCACCTCCATCCTGGTGCGCACCACCTCCTGGATCGTGCTGCTGCAGAGCAACGGCGTGCTGAACGACATCCTGCTCGCCCTGCACATCACCAGCGAGCGGGTGCAGCTCATCTTCAACCGCTTCGGCACCGTGCTGGCGATGACGCATATCCAGCTACCCTTCACCATCCTGCCGATCTACTCGGTGATGAAGTCGATCCCCGCCACCCATGTGCGGGCCGCCCGCTCGCTCGGGGCCGGCCCGCTCACCGCCTTCGTCTCGGTCTACATGCCGCAGACCCTGCCCGGCGTCGGCGCCGGCTGCCTGCTCACCTTCATCCTGTCGCTCGGCTACTACATCACCCCGGCGCTGGTGGGCGGTCCGCAGGACCAGATGGTCAGCTATTTCGTCGCGCTCTACACCAACCGCGAGATGAACTGGGGCCAGGCCTCGGCGCTCGGCGCCATCCTGCTGCTGATCACGCTGGCTCTCTACGCCGTGTTCAACCGCTTCGTCGGCATCGACAAGGTCAAGCTGGGGTAATGGCGATGCTCGCACCTTCCTACGCCACGCCGGGCGAGAAGCTGGCCTATGGCGTCTTCGCGCTCTACTGCACCCTGGTGTTCATCTTCCTGGTGTGCCCGATCCTGGTGATCATGCCGCTGTCCTTCTCCAGCGAGCCCTGGTTCACCTACCCGCTGCCGGGGCTGAGCCTGCGCTGGTACGAGGACTTCTTCTTCGACGACCGCTGGCGCATCGCGCTGCAGAACAGCGCCTTCGTGGCGGTGTTCTCCACTCTGCTGGCCACCACGCTCGGCACCCTCGCCGCGCTCGGCCTGTCGCGCGGCAACGTGCCCTTCGCCGGGCTGATCATGTCGATCCTGATCTCGCCGATGATCGTGCCGGTGGTCATCGTCGCGGTGGCGATGTTCTTCGGCTTCGCCGCGGTGGGGCTGAACAACAGCTATTTCGGCCTGATCCTCGCCCATTCCATCCTCGCCACGCCCTTCGTCGTCATCACCGTGACGGCGACGCTGACCGGCTTCGACCGCTCGCTGACCCGGGCCGCCGCCTCGCTCGGCGCCTCGCCCTGGACCACCTTCCGCATGGTGACGCTGCCGCTGATCGCGCCCGGCGTCACCTCCGGCGCGCTGTTCGCCTTCGTCACCTCGTGGGACGAGGTGGTGGTGGCGCTGTTCCTCTCCAGCCCCGAGCAGCGCACCCTGCCGCGGCAGATGTTCTCCGGCATCCGCGAGCAGATCTCGCCGACCATCACCGCCGCGGCGACCATGCTGGTGGTGTTCGCCGCGCTGCTGATGATGACGCTGGAGCTGCTGCGCCGCCGCTCCGAGAGGCTGCGCGGCACCATGGCGTGAGCCCCCCGCCGGCACGCGCGGCGCGCCGGCTTTCCGCTCCACCCCATGCCCTGAACGAGAAAAGGCCCGGCGCGCGCCGGGCCTTTTCCGTATGTCGGCGGGCGGCGCGCCGCTCAGGCGGCGAAGGTCTCGCGCCAGCGGTCGAGCATCAGCCGGCCCTTCACCGCCAGCGGCCAGGCGATGTGGCCGGTGATCGGCGAGATCTTCGTCACGGGAAGGTCCAGCACCTCCGGCCCGCCGCCGGCGGCGCGGCGCGCCAGCATGCGGCCGGTGGCGGTGGCCATGGCGACGCCGCGCCCGTTATAGCCGAGGCCGATATGGATGCCGGGCGCCGGCTCGTGGAGGTGGGGCAGGTGGTCCCACGTCACCGCGACCTGGCCGTTCCAGCGGTGGGTCCAGTCCACCGCCTTCAGCACCGGGAAGAGCTGCGTGGCATAGGCGATGAGGCTGCGGTAGTCGGTGGGATCGGAGGACTGCCGCAGCACGCTGCGCCCGCCCATCACGAAGCGGCCGGCGTCGTCGAGCCGGTAATACACATAGGACGCCGACATCTCGTAGAGCACCACGCCGTTCGGCATCACCGTCGCGGCGAGTTCCGGCGGCAGCGGCTCGGTGGCGGTGATCGAGGAGAACACCGGCACGATGCTGCGGCGCAGCCCCGGCCAGAGGTCGTCGCTGTAGCCATTGGTGGCGAGGATGACGCGCTGCGCCGTCACCCGGCCCGAGGGGGTGGAGAGATTCCAGCCGCCGGTGCCGCGCACCAGCCGGGTGGCCGGGGTGTCGGTGAAGATGCGGGCGCCCGCCTTCAGCGCCGCGGCGGCGAGGCCCCGGCAATAGGCGAGCGGGTTGACCTGCCCGCCACGGCGGTCATGGGCGCCGGCCCGGTAGGCGCCGGTGCCGGTGAGCTTCGCCATGCCCTTGGCGTCGGCCATCACCACGTCGGCGCCGCGCGCCGCCCACTGGCGCTGGAAATCGCGTATGCCCTTCTCCGCCGTCGCCGAGAGGGCGGCGCGCAGCGTGCCGCCGCGGCGGGGGGCGCAGTCGATGCCGTGGCGCGCGACGAGATCGAAGACGAGGCCGGGCGCCTCGTCGCCGAGCCGCACCATGCGCCCGCCGAGATCGGCGCCGAAGGCCTGCTCCAGCGTTTCCGGCTCCCATTTCAGCCCGGGATTGACCTGCCCGCCATTGCGCCCGGAGGCGCCCCAGCCGATCTGGCTGGCTTCCAGCACGATCGTGTCCACCCCGGCTTCGGCGAGATGCAGCGCCGCCGACAGGCCGGTGAAGCCGGCGCCGACGATCGCGACCTGTACGTTGAGGTCGCCGTCGAGCGGGCCGGTTTCCGGGGCGCGGGGCGCCGTCGCCGCGTAAAGCGAGCGGGGCATGGGGCGGCGGGCGATGGTCTCAACCACGTTGGAACTCCAGGCGGATGCGGAGAGGATGTCAGAGTCCGGCCATCGGCCGCGGCCGGCTGCCGTCGAAGAAGCGGGAGAGGCGGAAGTCTTTGGGGTCGGCGATCGGCCGGGCCCCGGTGACGAGATCGGCGACGAGGTGGCCCGCCCCCGGGCCGATGCCGAAGCCATGGCCGGAGAAGCCGGTGGCGACCACGAGGCCGGAGACGCTGTCCACCGGCGAGATCACCGGCACCGCGTCCGGCGTCGCGTCGATGAAGCCGGCCCAGCTCTGCACGATGCGCGCCCCGGCGAAAACCGGGAAGCGCCGCTGCAGCGCGGCAAAGGCGGAGCGGAGATAGGAGGTGTCGGGCGTGGGATCGAGCACCCGCACCGCCTCATAGACCGAGGGCTCGTCCAGCGCGCGACGGCCGGCCTCCTGCCACTCGGTAAAGAAGCGCGGGCCGAAGCGCAGCCGCAGCGAGGCGAATTCCATCCGCAGCGCGGGCAGGAAGTCGAGGCAGAAGCGGAAGCTGTCCGGCACGATCGGCACCACGTTCACATGCCCGTTGGCGATGGTATAGCCGCCATCCTCGCGGCGCCGGAAGGCGAAATCGTGGTCCCACAGCGCGGGAATCGGGCCGTTTTCCACCGGCGAGGTGCGCAGCACGTTGGCCCGCACCTTGAGCTGCGGCAGGTCGATGCCGAGGTCCTTCAGGATGCGGCGGGTCCAGGCGCCGCCGGCGACGACGACGGTGGAGGTGGCGATGCGGCCGCGCTCGGTCACCGCCGCGACGACCTTGCCGCCGCCGGTCTCGACTCCGCGCACGGCGCAGTCGGTGAGGATGACGGCGCCGGCGCGGCGGGCGGCCTCGGCGATGGCGGGGGCGGCCTTTTGCGGCTCGGCCCGCCCATCGGAGGCGCACCACAGTGCCGCCTTGCTGGGCGCCGTATCGCCGGGAAGCTGTTTTGCCGCCTCCGCCTTGCTCAACATCTGGGCATGGATGCCGGCGCCGGCCGCTTCCTTCACCCAGTCGGCGAAGCTGGCCTCCCGCTCGGGGGTGTTGGCCGCGAACAGGATGCCGGTGGTGGTGAAGCCGGTGGCGGCGCCGATGCGCGCGTCCATGCCGCGCCACAGCCCCAGCGCCTCGCGGATGAGGTCGAACTCCCTTGGGTCGCGCTTGGCCTGGCGGCACCAGCCCCAGTTTCGGCTGGATTGCTCGCCGGCGATGTGGCCCTTCTCGCAGAGCACCACCTTGAGCCCGCGCTCGGCGAGATAGAGCGCGCTGGTGGTGCCGATGATGCCGCCGCCCACGACGACGACATCGGCGGCGGCGGGGCAGGCGAGGTCGGAGGCGACGGGTACGACGTGCGGTCCCATGAGGTCCTGCTGGTGCGGTTCGGTTCTGGCTATCCGCCGGAGGCGGCGGAAATCCGACGTCGGCCCGGCAGGACAGCCGGCAGCGTACCGCAAAACCGGTGCCACCCGCTGCCCCACGCTGCGCGGCAGCCCCGCGCCGGGCGCAAGGCAGGCCGGCGCCGGGCGGCCCTCGGGGCGGCTGCGGCTCAGGACACCATGAAGTGCAGGCGCGAGCGGTCGGTGCGGTAGAACGCGGTATAGTATTCCATCGGCAGCCCGCCGGTCATGAAGCTGACCGATTCGATCGCGATCAGCGGCGCGCCCTTCGGCACCCTTAGAAGCTGGGCCTGTTCGGGGGTCGCCACCACCGCCTCCAGCCAGCGCTCGGCCCGCCGCATGGTGATGCCGTATTGCCGCGACAGCGTGTCGTAGAGCGAGCGGTTGTGCATCGGCACCTGCTCCATGCCGGGCACGTGGCGGGCGACCAGCGAGGTGTAGACCAGGATGCGCGGCACCTCGTCGACGCTGAGGACGCGGTCGAGGTCGAGCACCACCTCCTCGTCGGGCCGGAGCTGGAGCATGCGGCGGGCGCGGTCCGAGGGCGGCCGCAGCTCCTGGCGCAGGATGTGGCGGGTCACGGCGCGGTTCTTGTCGTGCAGTTCGCCGGAAAAGCCGATGTTGGAGCCGAGGAAGTCCTGCTCGTCGCGGCGGGCGGAGACGAAGGCGCCCTTGCCCTGCAGCTTGTAGATGACCCGCTCGAAGACGAGCTGGTTCAGCGCCTCCCGCACCACGGTGCGCGACACCCCGAAATGTTCGCACAGCTCCGCTTCCGAGGGCAGCCGGGCGTGTTCCGGCAGCTTCTCGGTGGTGATGAGGGTGAGAAGGGCGGATTTCACCTGCGACCAGAGCGGGATTCCCGTGCCGGCCTGCGGGCCGGGCAGGCCCCTGCCCAGCCGGGGGAGGATGTCGGCGGCATCCGCCGTCTTCAGTCGAGCCTTCGGCATCACGCGCGTTCCGGAACTCCGTGTCGTGTGGCGAGCAGCGCCGCGGTGCGCGCGGTTTCTTCCCCGATGCGGGAGGCCGGCCAGCCCAGCGCCGCGCCCACCACGGCGCCGAGCTCGACGAGGACCGCGGGCGTCGCGAGGCCGAGCAGGCCGATCTGGGTGCGCCGAAGGACGACATCCGCGAGGGTCGCGATGCGCTCGTTTTCCGCTATAGACGCTAATTCGGCGGTCGAATAGTCGGGCAGGGCGGCCAGCATGGTCTCCGGCCCCGCCGGGCCCCGCGCCAGCATGTCGAGCGCCCGCATGCCGTAGCGGTCGAGCAGGGTCTCTATCCGCGCCGGCGTCCGCCCGTGGCGGCCGGCGAGCTCGGCCACCAGCCGGCGGCGGGCGGTCTCGTCTGTCGGGAATCCCTTGCCGCCGCCCATGCCCACGGCCTCGGTCGGCACGGCGCGGCTGCGGCCGAGCCGCGCCAGCACGAGATCGACGATCTCGCCGGCGCAGGGCCGGAAGGTGGTCCATTTGCCCCCCACCAGCGCGAGCACGGGGAAGGGCCGTCCGCCCGCCGGCTCGAACACCCGCACCGAATGGTCGCGGCTGATGGCGCCGGCCACCTCGTCGCTGTAGGGCAGCGGCCGCACCCCGGCATAGGTGAACACGATCTGCGCCCGGTCGAGCACCAGCCCCGGCATCACCGCGCGCATGACGTCGAACAGGTAGTCGATCTCGGCCGCGCTGCAGACGGTGTCTTCCGGGTCGTCGGTGCGGATGTCGGTGGTGCCGAGCAGCACGCGGCGCGCGTCCAGCGGGTAGGCGAGGCACACGCGGTGGTCGGCGGTCTCGAAATAGAGCATCCGCCCGCCCAGCCGGGCGGCGAAATCCGGGTGGTCCAGCACGAGATGGGAGCCCTTGGTGCCGCCGATCAGCCGGTCGTCGATGCCGAGCGGGGCGTCGGTCCGATCGACCCAGGCGCCGGCGCAGTTCACCACCAGCTCGGGCCGCACGGTGAAGCGCTCGCCCGAGAGCGTGTCCTCCAGCGTCACCGCGCCGCCCTCGCGGCCGGCGAGCCGGACATAGGTGGCGGCGAGCGCGGCGGGGCAGGCGGCCTCGGCGTCGCCGACCAGCTCCAGCCCGAGCCGCTCGGGGGCGGTGAGGCGGGCGTCGTAATATTCCGCCATGTAGCGCGCCGAGGGCGCGAGATCGGGCATGGCGCGGCGGAATTCCGCCGCCGGCACCATGCGGTGGTCGGGCATGGTGCGGTTGGTCCGGCCGAACAGGTCATAGGCCATGAGGCCGAGCTTGACGACGAAGGCGCCCTTCGGCCCCGGCCGCCGCACCAGCCCGAGGAAGCGGCCGACCGAGGCCGCCGCGCCGCCGAGCCGGCTGTCGATCGGCACCCAGACCGGGATCGGGCGGACATAGTGGGGGGCGTCCAGCAGCAGCCGGTTGCGCTCCTCCACCGATTCCCGCACCAGCCCGAACTCGCCGATCTCGAGATAGCGCAGGCCGCCATGGATGAGCCGCGAGGGCGCCGAGCTGGTGCCGGAGCAGATGTCGCCGCGGTCGATCAGCAGCGCCGGCACGCCCTGCAGGGCGAGGTCCCAATACACCCCGACCCCGTTTATGCCGGCGCCGACGATCAGCACGGGCGGGGCCTCGCCTCGGCGCAGGCGGTCGAGAATGGTGTCGCGGGTGCGCATGAGGGGCTCCGGCATCGGGGGCTCCGGTCGAGGCTGCAAGGCGCGGGCGAGGTCGCCGCGGTGTCAACTTGTTATTATAGGATGGAGAGTCGCCGATCAATCCGGCGGTGCCGGAAGGCGCTGCAATTATTGAATACTGCATCGCAATATTGAATTTGTGCTGTGAAATATCTTTCCCGATTGACGGCGGGCGGGTTCGGCCTAAGCTAACATGTAATTACGTGTTGAGCCCCGAAAACGGGGCCGCTGCGGCGCCAACCGCACCAGGGGAGGAAACATGCGCGAATGCCTGATCGGCATCGACGCCGGCGGAACCATGACCAAGGCCGCGCTCTTCGACATGGAGGGGCGTGAGCTGGCCTGCGAGCGCCGTCCCAACCAGATGCTGTTCCCCGCGCCGGGCCACACCGAGCGCGACCCGGAACGCATGTGGCGGGCGACCTGCGAATCCGTGCAGGCCCTGATCGAGACGACGGGGATCGACCCCGGCGACATCCAGGCGGTGTCCGCCTCCGGCTATGGCAGCGGCATCTACCTCGTCGACGCCGAGAGCAACCCGGTGCGCCCGGGCGTCGTTTCCACCGACAGCCGGGCGGCCGCGATCGTGGCGGAGTGGGAGGCGTCGGGGCTCGCGGCCTCGGTGGCCGCGCGCACCCAGCAGCGCCTCTGGCCGGGGCAGTCGACCCTGCTGATGGCGTGGTTCTCCCGCCACGAGCCGGAGGTGCTGGGCCGCACCGCCCGCGTGCTCTACTGCAAGGACTTCCTGCGGGCGAAGCTGACCGGCGAACATTCCACCGACGCCACCGATGGCGGGATCGGCGGGGCGATCGACGTCGAAAGCGCGGCCTATGTGCCGAGCGTGTTCCAGGACATGGGCATCGGCGACTGGCTCGACCGCATGCCCCCGATCGGCCCCTCGGCGGCGGTCGCGGCCGGGGTGAGCGCGGCGGCGGCGCGGCTCACCGGCCTCAGGGCCGGCACGCCGGTGGTGCGCGGGCTGGTGGACGTCACCGCCGCCGCGGTCGCCTCCGGCGTCACCGGGCCCCATCAGCTCAGCATGATCGCCGGCACCTTCAGCATCAACTCGACCCTGCACGCCACCCCGCGCACCAGTGTGATGCCGTTCCTGCAGATGCCCTATCCCATCGGCGGGCAGGTGCTGGCGACCGAGGGGGCGGCGACCTCGGCGAGCAATTTCGAGTGGTTCTGCCGCGAGATCCTCGACGGCGAGGCGGCCCGGGCGGTGGCCCGCGGCCAGTCGGTCTACGACGTGTGCAGCGACATGATCGCCGCCGCGCTGGAGCGGGACAACAACATCCTGTTCTTCCCCTTCCTGTTCGGCGGCCCCGGCGGGGCGCCGGCCGGCCTGCTCGGCGTGCGCCGCTCCGACGTGCTGGGCGACGTGCTGCGGGCGATCTTCGAGGGCGTCGCCTTCGCCCACCGCATGGACATCGACACGCTGCTCACCGGCCCCGATGCCGCCCGCCCGCAGGTCATCCGGCTGGCCGGCGGCGCCTCGCGCAGCGCGATCTGGGGCCAGATCTTCGCCGATGTGCTCGGCCTGCCGGTCGAGGTGACGGACGGCACCGAGCTCGGCGCCCAGGGCGTCGCCATCGCCTCGGCGGTCGCGATCGGCGCCTATCCCGATTTCGAGAGCGCGGTGGCCGCCATGGTGCGGGTCCGCCGGCGCTACGAGCCCTCGGCGGAACGGCACGCCTTCTACGAGGCCAAATATGCCCGCTTCCGCGCGATCACCCGCACCCTTGCCGCCCACTGGCCCGGCGCCTGACCGCGCCGCGTGCCCGCCAACTGACCCGGCGCGTGACCGCGCCTCTTGCCGCATTCGGACCGACGGAGTTTTTCGACATGGCGCATATCGGCGATTTCCTGGCGGAAATGCTGCTGCATTATCAGGTGGATACGGTTTTCGGCATGCCGGGCGGCCAGACCACGGCGCTGCATGACGGCATCGCCCGGCGCTCGCCCGCCATCCGCCATGTGCTGATCCGCGACGAGCGCAGCGCGGCCTATGCCGCCGACGCCTATGCCCGGCTCACCGGCAAGGTGGGGGTGTGCGATGTGACGGTCGGCCCCGGCACCACCAAGCTGCCGGACGGGCTGGTGGAGGCGCTCAACGCCTCGATCCCGATGGTGGCGCTGGTGGGTGAGCTGCCGCTCGACTGGCTGTCGCTGCGGGCCAAGGGCGTCGCCTCGCAGGGCATGGACCAGGTCGCCTTCCTGCAGCCGATCACCAAGGCGACCTATCTGGTGCCGAGCCTCACCGCCCTGCCGGACCTCATCCGCAGCGCGTTCCGGGTCGCGACCGCCCCCCGCCCCGGCCCGGTGGCGCTCATCATTCCCCATGACATCATGGATGCGGAGTGGGACGAGGAGAAGCTGCGCGTCGTCGTCGACGACCGCAACATCCGCGCGCCCTCGCTGCGCTACGGCCCGCCGGCCGCCGACATCGCCGCGGCGGCGGAGCTGATCAACCGCGCCCGCCGCCCGGCCATCATCGCCGGCGGCGGTGTCCACGGCGCCTCGGCGGCCGATCTGCTCACCCGGATCGCCGACCGGGTGAAGCCGCTGGTGGTCACCAGCCTGTCGGGCAAGGGCGCGGTGCCGGAGACGCGGGACTATGCCGCCGGCATCCTCAACCCGCTCGGCTCGGGCGCGGCGATCGACCTCATCCGCCATGCCGACCTGCTGGTGTGGTGCGGCTCCAAGGCGAGCCAGAACACCGCGATGAACTGGACCCTGCCCACCGCCGGACAGGCCACCATCACCATCGACGCCGACCCGCTGGAACATGGCCGCACCTTCCGTCCCACCGTCGCGCTGTGCGGCGACGTCGCCGAGACGCTGGCGGCGCTTGACCCGCTGCTGGCGGCGGCGCCGCGGCCGGACTGGGCGGGCAAGATCGCCGAGGTGAAGGCCGCCCATGCCGGGCGGATCGCCACCGAGGTGGCGAGCGCCAGCGTGCCGATCCAGCCGCCGCGCGTCATGCACGCGCTGGCGCAGCGGCTGACGCCGGAGGATGTGGTGATTTCCGACGCGAGCTGGTCCGCCGGTTGGATCGGCGCCTATATCCCGGCCACCGAGCCGGGCCGGCGCTTCCTCTATGCCCGCGGCCAGGGCGGCCTCGGCTACGCCATTCCCGCCGCGGTCGGCGCCGGCGCGGTGCAGCAGACCCGTGGGCGTGGCGGCCGGGTCATCACCGTCTCCGGCGATGGCGGGCATTCCTACGCCATCGGCGAGATCGCGACGCTGGCGCAGAACGGCATGCGGGTGGTCAACATCGTGCTCAACAACGGCACGCTCGGCTGGCTGCAGATGTGGCAGGAGTTCTTCTTCTCCAACCTGCGGCAGTCGGTCGATCTCGGCTTCGGCGGCAAGCCGGACTATGCCGCGGCGGCCGAGGCGATGGGGCTGAAGGGCATTCAGGTGCGCTCGCCCGACCAGATCGAGGCCGCGCTGGACGAGGCGCTGGCCTTTGACGGCGCCTCGGTGGTCGAGGTGCTGATCGACCCGCGGGCGACCCCGATCCACAGCTTCCGCCGCCGCCTCGCCGAGCCGGGCAAGGTCTCCGCCCGCCCCGGCACGGTCTACGAGCTGCGCGCCTGGACCGTCTCGCCCGCCCTGGCCGACGAGCCGGCCGGGTAGCCCGGCCGCCGCCGCGCGTCCCACCCGGGCGCGCGGCCCGCGCCGGCCCGCCCACGGCAGTTCCGCAACAGATGAGACGGCCCGATGTCCCTGCACCTTGACCGGATATCGCTGACGGTCGGCGGCGTGCCCCACCTCGACAGCATCAGCCTCACCCTCGAGCGCGGCACCATCAACGTGCTGCTCGGCCCGACGCTGGCGGGCAAGACCTCGCTGATGCGGGTGATGGCCGGGCTCGACCGCCCCACCTCCGGCCGTCTCCTCGCCGACGGGGCGGACATCACCGGCCGCAAGGTCGAGGCCCGCAATGTCGCGATGGTCTACCAGCAGTTCATCAACTACCCCGCCCTGACGGTCTACGAGAACATCGCCTCACCGCTGCGGGTGCAGCGCCGGCCGGCGGCGGAGATCGACCGCAAGGTGCGCGCCGCCGCCGAGCTGCTGCGGCTGGAGAACCACCTCGGGCGCACCCCGCTCCAGCTTTCCGGCGGCCAGCAGCAGCGCTGCGCCATCGCCCGCGCGGTGGTGAAGGGCTCGGACCTCGTGCTGCTCGACGAGCCGCTGGCCAATCTCGACTACAAGCTTCGGGAAGAGCTGCGCGAGGAACTGCCGCGCATCTTCGCCGCCAGCGGCGCGATCTTCGTCTACGCCACCACCGAGCCCACCGAGGCGCTGCTGCTCGGCGGCAACACCGCGACCCTGAGCGAGGGGCGCCTCGTCCAGTTCGGCCCGACCGCGGCGCTCTACCACCGCCCGGCCAGCCTGCGCGCCGCCGAGACCTTCTCCGACCCGCCGCTCAACGTGATGGCGGTGGAGAAGCGGGGCGAGGCCATCCTGCTGCCGGGTGGCGCCACGGCGCGGGCGGCGGGGCTGCTGGCCGGCCTTGCCGATGGCGGCTACCGCGTCGGGGTGCGGGCGCATGAGCTGCTGCTGGCGCGGCCGTCCCGCGCGGGGGCGATCGCGATCCGCGGCACGGTCGACGTCACCGAGATGACGGGCTCGGAGAGTTTCGTCCATGTCCATGCCGGCCCGCTGCGCTGGGTGGCGCTGACGCCCGGCATGCACGAGGTGGCGCCGGGCGCGCCGATCGACGTCTTCGTCGACCCCGACCGCATCTTCGTGTTCGCGCCGGATGGCGGGCTGGCCGCCGGCCCCGCCGATTCCGGCGCCTGAGGGAGGCCGCCATGGCCCGCATCGATCTCGTCGACCTCGCCCATTCCTACCTCTCGCAGCCGCCGGACGCGACGCATTACGCGCTCAAGCCGATGACGATGCACTGGCGGCAGGGCGGCGCCTATGCGCTGCTCGGGCCTTCCGGCTGCGGCAAGACCACCCTGCTCAACATCATCTCCGGCCTCGTCGTGCCGTCGCAGGGGCAGGTGCTGTTCGACGGCCGGGATGTCACCCGGCTGCCGACCGAGGCGCGCAACATCGCCCAGGTGTTCCAGTTCCCGGTGATCTACGACACCATGTCGGTGCGGCAGAACCTCGCCTTCCCGCTGCAGAATCGCGGCGTGCCGGCCGCCGAGATCGAGGCGCGGGTCAAGGAGATCGCCGAGCTGCTCGACCTCGGCAACGCCCTCGACCGCCGCGCCCGGGGACTCACCGCGGATGCCAAGCAGAAGATCTCGCTGGGCCGCGGGCTGGTGCGCGCCGATGTCGCCGCCATCCTGTTCGACGAGCCGCTCACCGTCATCGACCCCGCGCTGAAATGGGAGCTGCGCTCCAAGCTGAAGGCGCTGCACCGGCGGCTCGACCTCACCATGATCTATGTGACCCACGACCAGACCGAGGCGCTGACCTTCGCCGACACGGTGGTGGTGATGCACGATGGCGCCATCGTGCAGACCGGCCGGCCCAACGAGCTGTTCGACCGGCCGGAGCACACCTTCGTCGGCCATTTCATCGGCTCGCCGGGCATGAACGTGCTGCCGGCGCGGGTCGAGGGCCGTACCGCGGAGGTCGGCGGGGTGGCGGTAGAACTCGCCCGCGCCTACCCCGCCCAGCCCGCCGGACGGCGGATCGAGATCGGCATCCGCCCGGAATATGCCCGCCTCACCGCGTCCGGCGGCCTGCCGGTGCGGGTGGAGCGCATCGACGATGTCGGGCGCATCCGCTTCGCCCGGGTGCGGCTCGGCGCGGCGAGCCTCTCCGTCGTCGCCCCCCGCGGCGTGCCGGTGGAGGGCGACCGCGCCCTGCTCGCGCTCGATGCCCACCAGATCCACGTCTATGCCGACAGCCGGCGGCTGGAAGGAGCGGCCTGAGATGGACAAGCCCATCAACAACGCGGCGTGGTTCCTGATCCTGCCGGCCTTCCTGATCGTGCTGTTCAATGCCGTCATCCCGCTGATGACGGTGGTGAACTATTCGGTGCAGGACACCTTCGGCAACAACCAGTTCTTCTGGAACGGGCTCGGCTGGTATCAGGAACTGCTGGACCCCTCGAGCGAACTGGGCGGGCGCTTCTTCGCCAGCCTCGGCCGCAGCGCCATGTTCTCCGCCATCATCCTCGCCATCGAGGTGCCGCTCGGCATCATGGTGGCGATGTGCATGCCGCGCCGGGGCATCGCGCTGGCGCTCAGCCTCGTCTTCATCGCCATGCCGCTGCTCATCCCGTGGAACGTGGTCGGCACGATGTGGCAGCTCTATGCCCGCAGCGACATCGGGCTGTTCGGCTGGACGCTGAACGCGATCGGCATCCCGTTCAACTACACCAACGACACGCTGGCGGCGTGGACCGTGCTGGTGGTGATGGACATGTGGCACTGGACCGGGCTGATCGCGCTGCTGTGCTTCGCCGGCCTCAAGTCGATCCCGGACGCCTATTACCAGGCCGCGCGGATCGACGGCGCCTCGCGCTGGGCGGTGTTCGCCCGGATCGAGCTGCCCAAGCTCAGCCATGTCCTGCTGATCGGCGTGCTGCTGCGCTTCATGGACAGCTTCATGATCTACACCGAGCCCTTCGTGGTCACCGGCGGCGGCCCGGGCAACGCCACCACCTTTCTCTCGATCGACCTCGTCAAGATCGCGCTCGGCCAGTTCGACCTCGGCAAGGCGGGGGCGATGTCGATTGTCTACACGCTGATCGTGCTGGCGGTCTGCTGGGTGTTCTACACCGTCATGGTCACCGGCCAGAACAAGGGAGGCCGCGGATGATCACCCGGCGCGTCGTGCTCGGCTTCTATTTCGCGCAACTCATCCTGCCGATCTACTGGCTGATAAACCTCAGCCTCAAGACCAACACCGAGATCGTCGGCTCGATGCATCTGTGGCCGCGGGAGATAACGTTCCAGAACTACCACACCATCCTGACCCAGCCGCAGTGGTACAACGGCTATCTCTATTCCATCGGCTATGTCGTGCTGAACACGGTGATCTCGCTCGCCATCGCGCTGCCGGCGGCCTACGCCTTCTCGCGCTACCGCTTTCTCGGCGACAAGCACCTGTTCTTCTGGCTGCTGTCGAACCGGATGGCGCCGCCGGCGGTGTTCGCGCTGCCCTTCTTCAATCTCTATTCCGCCATCGGCCTGTTCGACAGCATCTGGGCGGTCGCTCTCGCGCACTGCCTGTTCAACGTGCCGCTGGCGATCTGGATTCTCGAAGGCTTCATGTCGGGCGTGCCGCGGGAGATCGACGAGACCGCGCGGCTGGACGGCTATTCGCTGCCGCGCT
>NZ_JAHBGE010000036.1 GCF_018390635.1 Ancylobacter lacus
CAAGCCTTCGCAGCTATTTGCCGGGATTCTACGGAGTCGGGGTATATCATAAAAACACAAATTGTCATTACCCATGGAGACGTGTCGTGACCAAGGACTACCGTGCCATCACCCGGGACATTTCGGCCTATGTCGGCGAGCTGCGCAAGGCGGTGCCGGAGGCGATGCAGGGCTTCGCCGCCCTCGCCAAGGGCGCGACCGCCGACGGCGCGCTCGACAAGAAGACCAAGGAGCTGATCGCCCTTTCCATCGGCGTCACCCAGCGCTGCGATGGCTGCATCGGCTTCCACACCAAGGCGCTGAAGGACCTCGGTGCGAGCCGGCAGGAGATCGCCGAGACGCTCGCCATGTGCGTCTATATGGGTGGCGGCCCCGCCCTGATGTACGCCGCCGACGCGCTGCGCGCCTATGACGGCTTCGCCGCCGCGGCCTGAGCCGAACGGGCGGACAGGGTGTCCGCCCACCGCATCCCTCAGGCGATCAGCCCGGCCGCCGCGAGCCCCAGCAGCAGCACGCCGAGCGCGATGCGGTAGATGACGAACGGCCAGGTGGAGAAGCGTTCGAGAAAGCGCATCAGCCCCCAGATCGCGAGCAGCGAGGAGAGGCCGCCGGCGAGGATGCCGACCGCGAGCAGCATCCAGCCATGGCCGTCCAGCCCCATCTTGTGGAGCTCGACCACCTCCTTCAGGCCCGCCAGCGCGATGGCGGGCAGGCCCAGCAGGAAGGAGAAGCGCGCCGCCTCCTCCCGCCGGAAGCCCAGCGCCAGCGCCGCGGTCAGCGTCGAGCCGGAGCGCGACACACCGGGGATCAGCGCGCCGACCTGGGCGAGGCCGACCAGCATCACGTCGCGGGCCCGGATGCTGCCGAGTTCGCGGCGGTGGCGCGCCATCAGCTCCGTCAGGGCGAGCAGCCCGCCCATCACGATGCAGGCGAGGCCGACCGCCCAGATGCTGCGCAGCGGCGAGCCGCAGCCGTTCAGGCTGTGGGCCAGCGCCAGCCCGGCGACGACGATCGGCAGCGTGCCGATGAGGATCCACAGCACGAGGCGGAAATCGGCGTCGGCGAAATCACGCCGCACCACCGCCCGTCCCGCCCCGCCGGCAAGGCCGACGATGTCGCGCCAGAAATAGCTCACCACGCCGACCAGCGCCGCCATCTGCATCGCCGCGGAGAAGGCGGCGCCGGGATCGGGCCAGCCGAGCAGGGCCGGCACCACCCGCATATGGGCGCTGGAGGACACCGGCATCAGCTCGGTCACGCCCTGCACCAGGCCCAGCACCGCGACCTTTCCGACGCTCAGATCCACAAAGCCCATCGCCGAGCCCGCCGAGCACACATCGACCATTCGTCATCCCCCACATCGGGCCCGGGCGCTGCCCGTTCAGGCTCCGACCCCAAAAGGACCCATCATCCTCACGTTCCGCGCCCGCAGGCGCCGGTGATGAAGCCGGCTCAGTGCGCAACGCCGATTCGATCTAGCGCGATTGTGCGCTGCACACCAGTGTTGCGGGGTGTCTCTTGGCCGTAATTCAGGAAGATGTCGTTACGAAAGCATGGCATGACGTAGCGGATACAGGAGAAGGCGCGCGTACCTGATATGACTTAAGGTCAATTCTGATATTTACTTAAGGTCATACTTGCCGCCGGCGCCAAGGTCGATGTGGGTGGCGCGGCCCCGCCGGGGCCGGCGGCGGGCGGGGCGCCGGCCCGTTCCCGGCCGCGGCCCATGCCCCGCGACTTGACAGCGCGAGCCCCCATGGGGCCGGATGCCGGCCGACACTTCCGGGGTGGCACCATTTCATGCGCTTTCTTCCTCACCTGTTGACGCGGTTCATCGACAAGGGGCGGCTCGTCGTCATCGACGCCGACGGCAGCACCGCGCGCTTCGGCTCCGGCCGCGACGGCCCGGAGGTCACGCTGCGCCTCAACGACGCGAAGGTAGAGCGCGAGCTGTTCTTCAACCCCGAGCTGGTCTCGGCGGAAGCCTATATGGATGGCCGGCTCACCTTCGAGAACGGCTCGACGGTCTATGATTTCCTCTATCTCTTCTCGATCAACCGGAAGGGGCTGGGCGCGCATCCGGTGCAGCAGGCGCTGCGGCGGAGCTGGCGGGCGCTGAAGCGGTGGCACCAGTCCAACCCGCTCGGCATCGCGGCGAAGAACGCGCAGAGCCATTACGACCACCCGCCTGAGTTCTACCGGCTGTGGCTCGACAGCCAGATGATCTATTCCTGCGCCTATTTCCCGACGCCGGAGGCCACGCTGGAGGAGGCCCAGGACGCCAAGCTGCGCCACATCGCGGCCAAGCTGAAGCTGGAGCCGGGCATGCGGGTGGCGGAGATCGGCTCGGGCTGGGGGGCGCTGGCGATCTATCTGGCGAAGCTCGGCGTGCATGTCACCGCCATCAACGTCGCCACCGAGCAGCTCGCCGAATCGCGCCGCCGCGCCGAGGCGGCCGGGGTGATGGACCGCATCACCTTCTTCGAGCGGGACTACCGCGAGCTTACCGGCACGTTCGACCGGGTGGTGTCGGTCGGGATGATGGAGCATGTCGGCGTCACCCATTTCGATGCCTATTTCGGCACGATAAAGCGGCTGCTGGCGCCGGGCGGCTTCGCCATGATCCACGCCATCGGGCGGATGTCGCCGCCCGGCACCACCGGGCCGTTCATCCGCAAGTACATCTTCCCCGGCGGCTATGTGCCGGCGATGTCGGAGGTGTTCGGCTCGCTGGAGCGGGTGGGGCTGTGGGCGGCGGACTGCGAGATCCTGCGGCTGCACTATTACTGGACCATCCGCCACTGGCGGCAGAACTTCGAGGCCAAGCGGCCCGAGGTGGTGGCGATGATGGGCGAGCGCTTCGCGCGGATGTGGGAGTTCTATCTCGTCGCGGTGGAGCTCGGCTTCCTGCACGGCTCCAACATGGTCTACCAGCTGCTGCTCGCCAATGAGCGCGACGCCGTGCCGGTGATCCGCGACTATATCGTGGACGAGGAGCGCGCCATGGCCGCCCCCGCCGGCCTGCCGCCCGGGTGAGCGGCAACGGCGTCGTCCTGGCGCTTCACGCGGGACGCGCGGTGCCGTAGGCGGCGAGGAACACCCGCACCGCGCGGTCGACCGTCTCGGCGATCTGCGCCTCGGTCGGCACGGTGGTGTCGCCGAACAGCAGCGCCTTGCCGATCCGGCCCTGACACAGGTTGAAGAAGATGTGGGCGGCCTCGCGATCGTCGTCGAGGACGAGGTGGCCGAGATCGGCCTGTTCCCGCAGCAGCTGGGCCAGCCGCTCCCCGCCGCGGCAGGGCCCGGCGTCGAAAAAGCTGCGCCCGATGCGGGGGAATTTCTCGGCGACACCGATCACCATCCGCACCAGCCGGATATGGTCGGGCTGCACCATCATCCGCATGAAGGTGGTGCCGATATGCCGGAGAAGCCCGTCGATGTCCGAGGTCGCGGCGTTCACGTCGAACAGGTGTTCCGCCGAGCGTGCGCGGTCGTTCAGGACCAGCGCCTCGAACAGCTCTTCCTTGCTCTCGAAATACACATAGATCGTCGCCTTGGAGACGCTGGCGGCGCGGGCCACCTCGTCCATGCTGGCGCCGTCGAAGCCCTTGTCGAAGAACACCCGGCGCGCGCCATCGATGATGTCGCGGCGCTTTGCCGATTCCGGCTCGCCGCGGCTGCCGGCGCCCGTCAGGGCGATATCGCTGTCGGTGTGGCTCATGGCATCCTCTCGCTTTTTGCATATGGGCACGGCGAGGTGGTTGTCAAAGGAATTGACTAAACTGTTTAGTTTGATAGATCAGCGGCGGCGACTGAACCGTTCAGTTGCTATCGCGTTGGTTCAGGTCGTGACAGAGGCGGGAAGACCCATGGCGGACGTTCTGGAGATTGAGCGGCGCACCCCGGAGACGGGGCCCGTCCGCGCGCTGCGCAAGGCGGATGCCTCGCCCGGCGATGCCAAGCCGGCAGCGGAGGCGGAAGCCCCGCCCGCGCCGCCACGCCGTTCCCGCAAGCCGATGATCTTCGGCGCCATCCTGATCGCGGCTCTGGCCGGCGGCGGCTATTACGGGCTGAACTGGTGGCGGGTGGGCCGTTTCCTCGTCTCCACCGACGACGCCTATGTCGCGGCCGACACCTCGGTGCTCGCCGCCAAGGTGGGCGGTCACATCGTCGGCATCGACGTCGCCGAGAACCAGAAGGTGAAGGCGGGCGACGTGCTCGTCCGCATCGACCCGGTGGATTACGACCTGTCGCTGAAGGCGGCGGACGGCAAGATCGCCACCCAGCAGGCCACCATCGACCGCTACGGCCAGCAGATCCTGGCGGGGCAGGCGAGCGTCGACCAGGCGCGGGCGCAGCTCGTCTCCGACCAGGCGGAATTGCAGCGCGCCGAGGCGGACCTCAAGCGGCAGCAGGAGCTGGCGAAGGACAGCTATGCCAGCCGCGCAACGCTGGAGACCGCCAGCGCCACCCGCGACAAGGCCAAGGCCGCCGTCGACGCTGCCGGCGCGGCGGTCACCGCCGCGCTCGCCAATATCGACGTGCTGAAGGCCCAGCGCGCCGAGGCGCAGAGCCTGCTCGAGGAATACCGCACCGCGCGCGACCAGCAGCAGCGCAATGTGGACTTCACGGTGATCCGCGCCCCGTTCGACGGGGTGGTGGGCAACCGCGCGGTGCAGCTCGGCCAGCTGGTTCAGCCCGGCACCCGCATTCTCGCGCTGGTCCCCATGGAGCACGTCTATGTCGACGCCAATTTCAAGGAGACCCAGCTCGGCGACCTGCATCCCGGCCAGAAGGTGTCGGTCGAGGTGGACGCCTATCCCGGCACCGATTTCCCGGGCCACGTCGCCAGCGTGTCGCCGGCCTCCGGCTCGGTGTTCAGCCTGCTGCCGCCGGAGAACGCCACCGGCAACTTCACCAAGATCGTGCAGCGCGTGCCGGTGCGGGTCGAGCTGGACCCCGAGGCCATCGCCCGCGCGCCGCTGCGGCCCGGCATGTCGGTGACCGCCGTCGTCGACACCCGCGGCGCCTCCTGACGCCGCCGCCCCTCTGCCACAGGACACGCCGTCATGGCCGGAACCCTTGCCGCCGGAGCCTCGACACCGCGCGCCGCCTCCTCCGAGGTGCGGCGCATGTTCGCCTTCCTGTGCATGGTGTTCGGCATGTTCATGGCGATCCTGGACATCCAGATCGTCTCGGCCTCGCTGTCGGAGATCCAGGCCGGGCTTGCCGCCTCCTCGGACGAAATCTCCTGGGTGCAGACCAGCTACCTCATTGCCGAGGTGGTGATGATCCCGCTGTCGGGCTTCCTGTCCCGCGCGTTCTCGACCCGCTGGCTCTTCGTCGCCTCGGCGGTGGGGTTCACCACGATGAGCTTCATGTGCGCCACGGCGACGAGCATCAACCAGATGATCGTCTACCGCGCGCTGCAGGGCTTCCTCGGCGGCGGCATGATTCCCACCGTGTTCGCGGCGGCCTATTCCATCTTCCCGCGCGAGAAGCAGTCGGTCATCTCCCCGCTCATCGGCCTCGTCGCGACGCTGGCGCCGACCATCGGGCCGACCATCGGCGGCTATCTCACCGACCTGTTCTCGTGGCACTGGCTGTTCCTGGTGAACATCCCGCCGGGCATCTTCGTCATCATCGCCACCGCGACGCTGGTGGATTTCGACGAGCCCGACCTCAGCCTGCTCGACCGGTTCGACTGGTGGGGGCTGCTGTTCATGGCGGGCTTCCTCGGCAGCCTGGAATACGTGCTGGAGGAGGGGCCGACCAATGACTGGTTCGAGGACCGCTCCATCTTCTTCTTCGCCATCCTCGGCTCGCTGTCGGCGGTGGCCTTCTTCGCCCGGGTGCTGCTGGCGCGCGACCCGGTGGTCGACCTGCGCGCCTTCGTGAACCGCAATTTCGCGGTCGGTTCGGCCTTCAGCTTCGTGGTCGGCATCGGCCTCTACGGCCTCACCTATCTCTATCCCCTCTATCTCGCCCGGGTGCGGGGCTATTCCGCCTTGATGATCGGGGAGACGATGTTCGTCTCGGGCCTCGCCATGTTCCTCAGCGCTCCGCTGGCGGGGCGGCTGGTGGCCAAGGTCGATCCGCGGATGATGATCGCCTTCGGCTTCGCCGCCTTCGCGCTCGGCACCTGGCAGGTGACCGGCCTCACCCAGGACTGGGATTTCTGGGAACTGCTGGTTCCCCAAATCCTGCGCGGGGTGGGGATCATGATGGCGATGATCCCGATCAACAACATCTCGCTCGGCACGCTGCCGCCGGCGCAGCTCAAGAACGCCTCCGGCCTGTTCAACCTGATGCGCAACCTCGGCGGCGCGGTCGGGCTGGCGCTCATCAACACCGTGCTGAACGACCGCTGGGACCTTCACCTCGCCCGGCTGCACGAGAACGTGCAGTGGGCCAGCGTCACCGCGGTGGAGCGGCTCGACGCCATGACCGGCGCGCTCGCCGCGCTCGGCTCCGACGCCGAGGCCGCGGCGCTGAAGAAGCTCGCCGGGCAGGTGCGGGTGCAGGCGGAGGTGATGGCCTTCTCCGACGTGTTCCTGGTGCTCACCGTGCTGTTCGTGCTGCTGCTGTTCGCCTCTCCGCTGATGCGCCGCCCGGCTCGCGGGGCCGGAGGGGGCGGCGGCCACTGAGCCGGCGCGGCCGGAGCGGCCCGGGCCTTGCGCGGGACTGTGCCGCCTGCGCCCGGCCGTGCCGGACCGCAGGAGGGCGTCTTCGCCACCTCTTGCCGCCGGGCGCGGCCTCGGCTAAAGAACCTTCCCAGAGAGCAACCCTCGCGAGAGCCGAGCCGTGACCTTTGCGTCCGTCCGCCGCTGCACCGCGACCCCGGCCGCCCTGCGGGTTTCCGGGCAGGCTCTCCTTGCGTCCGGGCTCCTTCTTCTTAGCCGCCCCTGAGGGCCGGCCGGGCATCACGCCTGGGCGCTCAGGGGACGACGCGCATACCTCGCCTCACGATGTTGCCGCGGACCGAGCCGCCCTGACGCGCCGCTCCGCCCCGAGAAGGAAGCCCGACATGTCCACCCCGTCCCATGACGCCGCCGCCGCTCCCACCGACCGCGTCGTGATCTTCGACACCACGCTGCGCGACGGCGAGCAGTGCCCCGGCGCCTCCATGACCTTCGAGGAGAAGCTGGAGGTGGCCGACCTGCTCGACGCCATGGGCGTCGACATCATCGAGGCCGGCTTCCCCATCGCCTCCAACGGCGATTTCGAATCGGTATCCGAGATCGCCCGCCGCACCAGGAACGCGGTCATCGCCGGTCTCTCCCGCGCCGCCTCCGGCGACATCGACCGCTGCGCCGATGCGGTGCGCCATGCCCGCCGGCCGCGCATCCATACCTTCATCTCCACCTCGCCCGTGCACATGAAGCACAAGCTGCAGAAGTCGCCGGAGGCGGTGCTGGAGATGATCGCGGCCTCGGTGGCGCGGGCGCGCGGCCATGTCGAGGACGTCGAGTGGTCGGCCGAGGACGCCACCCGCACCGAGATCGACTTCCTGTGCCGGGCGGTGGAAATCGCCATCGCCAACGGCGCCACCACCATCAACCTGCCGGACACGGTGGGCTACACCACCCCGTCAGAATACACCGCCATGTTCCGCACCGTGCGCGAGCGGGTGCCGAACGCCGACCGCGCGGTGTTCTCCACCCACTGCCATAACGACCTCGGCATGGCGGTGGCGAACTCGCTGGCCGGCCTCGCCGGTGGCGCGCGGCAGATCGAGTGCACGATGAACGGCATCGGCGAGCGCGCCGGCAACGCCGCGCTGGAGGAGATCGTCATGGCGATCAACGTCCGCCGCGACGCGCTGCCCTACCGCACCGGCATCGATGCCACCCTGCTGACCCGCGCCTCCAAGCTGGTCTCGGCGGTGACGTCCTTCCCGGTGCAGTACAACAAGGCGATCGTCGGCCGGAACGCCTTCGCCCATGAGAGCGGCATCCATCAGGACGGCATGCTGAAGAACGCCACCACCTACGAGATCATGACGCCCGACAGCGTCGGCGTCTCCAAGACCTCGCTGGTGATGGGCAAGCATTCCGGCCGCGCCGCCTTCCGCGACAAGCTGAAGGCGCTGGGCTACGAGCTGGGCGAGAACGCGCTGAACGACGCCTTCGCCCGCTTCAAGGATTTGGCCGACCGCAAGAAGGTCGTCTATGACGAGGACATCGAGGCGCTGGTCGATCACGAGATCGCCGCCGCCCATGACCGCATGAAGCTGGTTTCGCTCTCCGTCATCGCCGGCAGCCACGGCCCGCAGCGCGCCACCATGAAGATGGAGGTCGACGGCCGGGTCATCACCGAGGAATGCGAGGGCAACGGGCCGGTCGACGCCACCTTCAACTGCATCAAGGCCATCGTGCCGCACGCCGCCAAGCTGGCGCTCTACCAGGTCCACGCGGTGACCGAGGGCACCGATGCCCAGGCCGAGGTCTCGGTGCGGCTGGAAGAGGGCGACAAGGCCGTGACCGGCCGCGGCTCGGCGCCCGACACGCTGGTCGCCTCGGCGCAGGCCTACATCATCGCGCTCAACAAGCTGCAGACCAAGCGGCACAGCCTGAACGCGCAGGCCCAGCCCGCCGCGGAGTGAGGCGATGGCCGGGCGGCCGCTCGCGCGGCGGACCGTGCTCGCGGTGGCGGCGCGGCTCGCCGGCGGCGCCCTCGGCGCCGGGCCGGTGCTGACCGCGCTGGCCGGTTCCGCCCCGGTGGGCGCGGACCCGCTGGCCGGGCTGGGCGCGCCGGACGCCGGCGGCGGCCAGCCCGATGCCGCCGGCTGGTCGGCCGCGGGGCGGGCGGCGGCGCGGGAACAGGCGGCCGCGCTTGGCACCACGGCGGTCGTGGTGCTGCGGCAGGGCCGCCCCGTCGCCGGCTGGGGCGAGGTCGCGCGCAAGGTCGACGTCGCCTCGGTGCGCAAGAGCCTGCTCGGCGCGCTGATCGGCATCGCGGTGGCCGAGGGCCGCCTCTCGCTGGACGCCACCCTCGCCGATCTCGGCATCGACGACATCCCGCCCGCGCTCACGGCGGAGGAGCGGCGCGCCACGGTGCGCGACCTGCTGATGGCGCGCTCGGGGGTCTACCACCCCGCCGCCCACGAGACGCCGCCGATGAAGCGCGACCGCCCGGCGCGCGGCAGCCACCCGCCGGGCCGCTTCTGGTTCTACAACAACTGGGATTTCAACGCCCTCGGCACGATCTGGCGGCGGGCGACGGGCGAGGACATCTTCACCGCCTTCGAGCGCCGGATCGCCCGCCCGATCGGCATGCAGGACTTCACCGCCGCCGACGGGCGCTATGTAAGCGAGCCGGCCTCCGAGCACCCGGCCTATCCTTTCCGCCTCAGCGCCCGCGACGCCGCCCGCTTCGGCCAGCTCTATCTCGATAGGGGAAGCTGGGGCGGCCGGACGATCGTGCCGGCCGACTGGGTGGCGGCCTCCACCACCGCCTGGTCGCACAGCGACCGCAGCCGGCAGGGCTATGGCTATCTCTGGTGGGTGCCACCGGTCGATGCCTTCGGGCCGGGCGCCGCCTATGCCGCCGGCTATGGCGGCCAGATGATTGCCATCGTGCCGGCGCGCGGCGTCGTGGTCGCCGTCACCAATGAGTGGCGCGGCGGCTGGCGCAAGCTGCGCAGCTCGGCGCTGCTCCGGCTGCTCGCCAGCATCCTCGCGGCGGCGCCGCCATAATCCTGCCGGTCGGAGCGGGGATGGCTAGGCATGCGAGACAGGCCCATGGCGTTGCCCGCCCGATGACGACGCTTTCCGCTCCCGAGGTGGTGCTGCCGGCTGGTGAGGCCGAGCGGCCGCCGTCGAGGCGCGCGCGCCGGTGGGCCGATATCCTGCCGCCGGCCGGCGCGGCGATGCTGCATCTGGCGATCCTCGGCGCGCTGCTCCTGCACGTTGCTGCGCCGCTCGATCTGGCTGAGCCGCCGGCGCTCGAGACCGAGGTGATCAGCGCGCGCGCGTTCGAGGCGCTGCGTCCGTCCGGGCCGGCCGTCCCGCCGCCCGAGGCGACCGCGACCTCTGCGGCGCCCGAAGCGGGCCTTCCCGCCACCTCACCGGCCACTCCCGCCACGCCTTCTGCCGCCGCGCCGGCCGCCGCTCCCGCCGCTCCCGCCGCGCCGTCCGCGCCGCCGGCCGCCGCTCCGCCGGACGATACGGTGCGCCCGGTCCGCATGTTGTCGGCTCAGGCGCTGGCGAGCCCGAAAAGCCGGGCCTTGCGGCGCGAGCTTGCCACCCTCGCCGACGAGGAACGCATCGCCCAGCTCTGCGACCTCGAGGCGATGGAGCAGATCCACGCCTGGCGCGCCGGCTTCCAGCCGGACCGGCTGGTGGACTACGCCCGGGCCGAGCCGCGGATGAGCGGGGCGCGCTTCGTCGCGGCAGGAGGCGCCTTCCGCAGCCGGCGCGGCTGGTATGAGGTGTCGTTCCAGTGCGAGCTGGACGCCGCCGGGCAGGCGGTGGTCGGCTTCGCCTTCCGGGTGGGGGCGTCGATCCCGCCCGACCAGTGGGCCGGCTACAACCTCGCCGCGGTGCATTGAGGGCGTCGGCACGGCCGGCCGATGCGGCGCGCAGGGCCGCCGCCGGTTAGGGTGACGACGGCGCCTGTTCCAGCGGCACCCCGCATTGCGCGGCGACCTGCCGGGCCAGTTGCGCCATCAGCGCGCCCACCGTCTCGCCGTCCTGCGCCAGCGCGGCGCCGTCCAGCGCCGTGACGGGGCGCAGGAAGCGCACGCTGTTGGTGAGGAACACCGCCTCTGCCGTAGCGAGATCGTCCGGCGCCAGCGGCGCCTCCGCCGCCACCAGGCCGAGCGCCGGGGCCGCCTCCAGCACCAGCGCCCGCATCACCCCCGGCAGGCAGCCTTCGGCGAGGGGAGGGGTGAGGAGCCGCCCCGCCTTCAGCACGAACACATTGGCGATGGTGCTGCAGGCGACGCGGCCTCCGGTATTCAGGATCAGGGCGTCCTCCGCCCCCGCCGCGGCGGCCTGCCGGGCCGCGAGGATATGGTCGAGATAGCCGAGGGTCTTGAGCTGGGCGGTGGGGGAGAACTCGTTGCGCCGTCCCGCCGCCGTCACCAGCCGGGCCGGCTGGCCGAGCAGCGCCGGGCTCCACGGCGTCGCGGAGACGAGGAGGGTCGCCGGGCCGGCGCTCGCCGGCCACAGCCCGCGCGCGGCGGTGCCCCGGGTGAGGGTGGTGCGCAGGATGGTCGGGGCCGGGGTCAGGGCGGCATCGAGCGCCCGCTCCACCCGCTCGGGCTCAATGGCAATGCCAAGGGCATCGGCCGCCTGCAGCAGCCGGCCGACATGGCGGGCGCGGGCGAACACCACCCCGCCAAGGGCGAGCGCGGTGTCGAACACCCCGTCTCCGAGGGTGAAGCCGCGATCCTCCGCGCTGATCCAGCTTCCGGCACCCGGGCCGGTGCTCACGGCACGGCCTCGGCAAAGGCGCGGGCGGATTTCAGGAAATTGCCGAGCAGGAGGTAGCCGTGCTCGGTGAGCACCGATTCCGGGTGGAACTGCACGCCGAAGGTGGGGTGTTCGCGGTGGGCGAGGCCCATGATCTCGCCATCCTCGCTCCAGGCGGTGGCAACGAGCGGCGAGCCCGGCTCCAGCTCCACCGCGAGGGAGTGGTAGCGGCCGGCCGGGAAGGGGGAGGGCAGCGCGGTGAAGACGTCGGTACCGCGATGGGTGATCTGCGAGGCGCGGCCGTGCATGGGGGTGCGGGCCCGCACCACGCGCCCGCCGAAGGCCTGCCCGATGCACTGGTGGCCGAGGCAGATGCCGAGGATGGGCAGGCGGCCCGACAGCGAGCGGATCACCTCCAGCGAGACGCCCGCCTCGTTGGGCGAGCACGGCCCCGGCGAGACCACCACCGCCTCCGCGCCGGAGCGGGCGATCTCGTCCAGGCTGGCGGCGTCGTTGCGCACCACCTCCACCCGCTCGCCGAGCTCGGTGAGGTAGCGCGCCACGTTGAAGACGAAGCTGTCGTAATTGTCGATGAGCAGGATCATGGCCGCACCTCAGGGCATCGGCCGGAAGGCGCGGAACAGCCGCTCGGCCTTGGTGAGGCTCTCGGCGTGCTCCTGCGCCGGGTCGGACAGCAGGGTGATGCCGCCGCCGACGCCGAAGCTGGCCTCGCCGCCCTCCAGCGTCACGGTGCGGATGGCGATGTTGAGGTCGATGGTGCCGTCGAAGCCGAAATAGCCGATCGAGCCGCAATAGATGCCGCGCGGCCGGCCCTCCAGCTCGCGGATGATCTCCATCGCCCGGATCTTCGGCGCGCCGGTGATCGAGCCGCCGGGAAAGGCCGCGCCGAGCAGGTCCAGCCCGTCCCGGCCTTCCGCCAGCTCGCCGGTCACCACCGAGACGAGGTGGTGGACATTGGCATAGGTCTCCAGACCGCACAGGCGCGGCACCTTCACCGTGCCGGGGCGGCACACGCGCGAGAGATCGTTGCGCAGCAGGTCGACGATCATCACGTTTTCGGCGCGATCCTTCTCGCTGGCGGTCAGTTCCCGGCCGCGGAAGGCGTCAAGAGTCGGCTCCACCGAGCGCGGCACCGTGCCCTTGATCGGCCGCGCCTCCACCGTGCCGGACGCGATCCGCACGAAGCGCTCCGGAGAGGAGGAGGCGATCACGCGGTCCGGGTTGACGATGAGCGCGGCAAAGGTCGCGGGGTTGGCGCGGCGCAGCCGGTCGTAGAGCGCGAGCGGGTCGACCGGGGCGAAGGGCGCGGCGAAGCGCTGGGTGAAGTTGGCCTGGAAGATGTCGCCGGCGCGGATGTAGTCGATGACCCGCGCCACCGCGGCCCGATAACCCTCGGCGGTGAAGTTCGAGGTCCAGCCCGGTTCGGGCGGCACCGCCCCGAGCGCGGCGGGCGCCCGCTCCAGCCGGTCGGTGGTTTCGATGAGCCGGGCCCGCGCCCGGGCCTGCCGGCGGGCGGGATCGGCCTCCGGCCAGCCGGTGGAGATGAGGTAGGTCCGCTGCGCCGCGCGGTCGAAGGCGAGGATGACGTCGTAGAAGCCGAGGTCGATCTCGGCGCCCTCGCCGGGCTCGGCCGCCGGGGTGGGGAAGCGGTCGAACAGCCGCCCGGCCTCATAGCCGACATAGCCGGCCGCGCCGCCCTGGAACGCCGCGCCGAGGGCGAGGGGGCCCGGCGCCGGCGGGGCCTGGTGATAGGCGGCGAGGCGCGCGCGCAGCGCTTCCAGCGGCGGCGCCTCCTCGCGCATGCCGTTCCACCACGCCGCGCCCCCTTCCACCCGGAACCGGGCGAACGGGTCGGCCATCACATAGGACCAGCGGCCGAGCTGGGGGTGAACCATCGCGCTGTCGAGAAAGACGAGGCCGGGCTCGCCGCCGGCGACGAGGCGGCGGGCGGCCTCCCACGGGTCAAGCGGGGCGAGTTCTACGACCAGCGGCGGCGGTTCCTGGATCATGGGGCGCAATATGGGAGGCTCGGGCGATTCTTCCTAGCACGCCGGACGGACGCGGGGCCGCCCGCTCTCGTTCCTTCTGACGACTTGACGCTACGTCCGTGCAATGGTCGCTTAGCTCCAACCGGGCAAAAACCGGCCGCATCGCGGTTCCGAAGCCCAACCGGCCGGCGAAACACTGTTCGCACGGCATCAGTCCTGGGAGGACGCTCAATGACACACCCGAACCCACGGATGGCGGCCGCCTCGACCGAGGCGGCGCCGCGCCCCTCCGCCACCCGCCGCATGGTCGTGCTCGCCTGCGCCGCGCTGGCGGCGCTCGCGATCCCCTTCAGCCCGGCGCGGGCGCAGACCTACCCCGACCGGCCCATCACCATGGTGGTGCCCTTCGCCGCGGGCGGGCCCACCGACACCGTGGCCCGGCTGATCGCCGAATCCATGTCGAAGACCCTCGGCCAGCAGGTTGTGGTGGAAAATGTCGGCGGCGCCGGCGGTACGCGCGGCGCCGGTCAGGTCGCGAAGGCGGCGCCGGATGGCTACACCATCCTCCTGCACCATATCGGGCAGGCGACCTCCGCCACGCTGTACCGCAAGCTGCCCTACAATGTGCTGACCGACTTCGTCGAGATCGGCCTCGTCACCGATGTGCCGATGACCGTCATCGGCAAGAAGGACCTTCCGCCCACTACCATCACCGAGCTGGTCTCCTATGTGAAGGAGAACAAGGAGAAGGTGATCTACGGCAATGCCGGGGTGGGCTCGGCCTCGCATCTGTGCGGCATGCTGCTGATGTCGGCGCTCGCCTCGCCGATGACCACCGTGCCCTATCAGGGGACCGGACCGGCGATGAACGACCTCGTCGGCGGGCAGATCGACCTGATGTGCGACCAGTCCACCAACACCACCGGCCAGATCAAGGCCGGCAAGGTGAAGGCCTATGGCGTCACCACGCCGACCCGGGTGAAGTCACTGCCGGACCTGCCGACCTTCGGCGAGAGCGGCGTGAAGAATTTCGAGGTCGCGGTGTGGCACGGCGCCTATGCGCCGAAAGGCACCTCGCCCGAGGTGGTGGCCAAGCTCAACAATGCGCTGCGCGTCGCGCTGCAGGACCCCAAGGTGATCGCCCGCTTCGCCGATCTCGGCACCGAGCCGGTGAGCCAGGACCGCGCCTCGCCCGAGGCCCACAAGGCTTTCCTCGAGGCCGAGGTCGCCAAGTGGAAGCCCATCATCGAACAGGCCGGCATCTACGCCGACTGACAGGCCCGACCGGCGGACCGCCCCCGGCAGAAGGGGCGGCCGTTCCAAGAAGCGCCACAGGGGGGACAGCGGCCGTGAGCCGATTCATCCGAAATCCGAAGGACGTGATCACAGGCGGCCTGCTGCTCGCGCTGGCCTCGATGTTCGCGTATCTCTCGCTCGACCTGCCGATGGGCTCGGCCGTCCGCATGGGGCCCGGCTATTTCCCGCTGATGCTGGCGGGGCTCTTGGCGCTGCTCGGCCTGCTGGTGCTGATCGGCGGGCTGCGCTTCGAGGACGCCGGCGAACCGTTGAGCCTCGCCGCGATACCCTGGCGGGCGCTCGGTCTCGTGACGCTGGCGGTGGTGGTGTTCGGCCTCGGCATCCGCCCGCTGGGCCTTGGCGCGGCCATGGGCCTGTCGGTGTTCCTCTCGGCCCTGGCCAGCCGGCGCTTCCGGCTTCCCACCGCGCTGTTGCTCACCGCGCTGATGGTGGCATTCGCCTGGCTCGTCTTCATCAAGGCTCTGGGCCTGCCGCTGCCGATGCGCGGGCCCTGGCTCGGCGGCTATTGAGATCGGGACGCCATGGACATCCTCTCGAACCTCGAACTCGGCTTCTCGGTCGCCCTCAGCCTCCAGAACCTGTTCTACTGCTTCGTCGGCGTGCTGCTGGGCACGCTCATCGGGGTGCTGCCGGGCCTCGGCCCGGTGGCGACCATCGCGATGCTGCTGCCGATCACCTTCGGCCTGCCGCCGGTCTCGGCGCTCATCATGCTCGCGGGCATCTATTACGGCGCGCAGTATGGCGGCTCGACCACGGCGATCCTGATCAACCTGCCGGGCGAAAGCTCATCCGTCGTTACCGCGCTGGACGGCTACCAGATGGCGCGGCAGGGCCGGGCCGGGGTGGCGCTGGCGACGGCGGCGCTGGGCTCGTTCTTCGCCGGCTCGGTGGCGACGCTGCTGCTGGCGCTGTTCGCCCCGCCGCTGGCCGATCTCGCGCTCCAGTTCGGCGCGCCGGAATATTTCGCGCTGATGGTGCTGGGCCTCATCGCGTCGGTGGCGCTGGCCTCCGGCTCGGTGCTGAAGGCGCTGGCGATGGTCGTGCTGGGCATACTGCTCGGCATCGCCGGACAGGACGTCTACACCGGCGTGCCGCGCTTCACCTTCGACATCACCGACCTCGCCGACGGCATCGAGTTCGTGGCGCTCGCAATGGGCGTGTTCGGCCTCGGCGAGATCATCCGGAACCTCGAGGACGAGCACACGCGCTCCGTCGGCGTGCAGAAGGTGACGGGGCTGATGCTGACGCGGGAGGACTTCAGGCGCATCGTCGGCCCGGTCCTGCGCGGCACGGCGCTGGGTTCGCTCCTCGGCATCCTGCCGGGAGGCGGCGCGATGCTGTCGTCCTTCGCGTCCTATTCCATCGAGAAGAAGATATCGAAGACGCCGCAGCGCTTCGGCAAGGGCGCCATCGAGGGGGTCGCGGGGCCGGAGAGCGCCAACAATGCCGGCGCGCAGACCTCCTTCATCCCGATGCTGACGCTGGGCATTCCGTCCAACCCGGTGATGGCGCTGATGATCGGCGCCCTCATCATCCAGGGCATCGTGCCCGGCCCCAATGTGGTGAACGAGAAGCCGGACCTGTTCTGGGGCATCATCGCCTCGATGTGGATCGGCAATTTCATGCTGGTGCTGCTCAACCTGCCGCTGATCGGCATCTGGGTGCGCCTGCTGACCGTGCCCTACCACGTGCTCTACCCCCTGATCGTCGGCTTCTGCTGCATCGGCGTCTACAGCGTGAACAACAATGTGTTCGACGTGTTCGCCATGGCGCTGTTCGGGGTGGTGGGCTACGTGCTGGTGAAGCTGGAATGCGAGCCGGCGCCGCTGCTGCTGGGCTTCATCATCGGGCCGATGCTGGAGGAATATCTGCGCCGCGCGATGCTGATCTCGCGCGGCGACCCGCTGGTGTTCTTCACCCGTCCGCTCTCCGCCTCGCTGCTGCTGCTGGCGCTGGCGGCGCTGGTGGTGGTGCTGCTGCCCTCGGTGCGGAAGACCCGTGACGAGGCCTTCAAGGAATGACAGGGCTGTGAATTACCCCGCCCTGGGCTATGGACAGGGCGGGGTGCCTTTGCTACATGCCCACCCATCGCAGCGGCGCTGCCGCGGCGAACCGGTTCGGGCGCATAGCTCAGTTGGTAGAGCAGCTGACTCTTAATCAGCGGGTCCAAGGTTCGAGTCCTTGTGCGCCCACCATCCTCCCCGATGGATTGCCGAACCGGTTTTGACGACACGGGCGCTGAGGCGCCGTTGTCTCGTTTCCCGCGTCTTCAAACGATCCTACCTTCGCCACATCCCGGCCTGCGGCCCATGGGAATTCGCGTTCCGCTCCCCATATGGGTTCTTTGCCAGGAGGAAGACGCCATGCTGTGCGCCGAATGCCTGCGGTGCGGGCGGCGATCCATCCTCGGCGCGCCCGCCGCCGCGCTCGCGGAAACGCCCGATCCGGCGGTGCCCTCGGCCAAGCTGCGCTGCGACCTCTGCGGGGGCCGGCGGGTGCGTGTGGTGCGTCCGGCCGGGCCGATGGAGCTGATCGCCTTCGTCGCCGGGCGCCGCTGACGCAGCGGTGGCCCGCCGCCACCGCCGGTGAACGAAATGAGGCCTCGCACGTTGTCCGCGCGAACGACGCCCCCCGGGGCGCGCAGCGTCAGCCACCAAGCGAGGAGATATCGAGATGGACACGGGCGACAACCTCACCGGCCGCGCGTCGGAATTCGGCTATAAGGCCAAGCATGAGGCGGAATCGGCCGCGCGCTCCACCGCGAGCGTCGCCGACCGCGCCATGAACGAAGCGGATGAGCGGCTCGATGCGCTGGAGGACGAAGCCACGGGCGAGCGGCGCTATTCCTTCCACACGCTGGTTGCGGCGGGCCTTGCCGGCTACGTCGTGGGACGGCTGTTCAGCCACTGATGCCGGGCCCCGACGGTCATCGAGACCCGGCGGGGGGTACGCTCCCGCCGGCCCGGGAAGAAGCAGACGACCCGGGCGGCACAGGCGCCGCCGCGAGAAAGAAAACCCAATGCAGACGCTGACCGTCCGTCATGTGACGCAGTACAACTACGCCAACCCCGTGACCTTCCAGCCGCACCGGCTGATGCTGCGGCCGCGGGACAGCCATGACCTTCGCCTCGTCGACGCCGAGCTCATCCTCTCGCCGCCCGGCCATGTGCGCTGGCTGCACGACGTGTTCGGCAATTCCGTCGCCATCGTCGACTTCGCCGAACCCGCGAGCGAGCTGCGGATCGAGAGCGTGCTGACGCTGGAGCGCTACGGCACTGGCGGGCTGAGCTTCGAGCTGGACGAGGCGGCCAAGACCTATCCCTTCGTCTATTCCACCGAGGACCGCACCGATCTCGGCCGCATGCTGGAATGCCATTACGCCGACCCGCAGGGCGAACTCGCCGCCTTCGCCCAGAGCTTCATCGCCACCCGCCCGACCGACACCATGGCGCTGCTGACCGACATCAACAACGGCATCAAGGCCCGGTTCGCCTATCAGGTGCGCAACGAGCAGGGCACCCAGACCCCGCAGGAGACGCTGCGGCTCGGCAGCGGCTCGTGCCGCGACTTCGCGCTGCTGCTGATCGAGGCGGCCCGCTCGCTCGGCTTCGGGGCCCGCTTCGTCACCGGCTATCTCTACGACCCCGCGCTCGACGGCGACGACGCCGGCGTGGTGGGGGCGGGGGCGACCCATGCCTGGGCGGATATCTACCTTCCCGGCGCCGGCTGGGTGGAGTTCGACCCCACCAACGGCATCATCGCCGGCGACAACCTCATCCGCATCGCGGTGACGCGCGATCCGGCGCAGGCGGTGCCGGTCGGCGGCGGCTTCACCGGCATGCTCGGCGACTATCTCGGCATGACGGTCGACGTCTCGGTGCGCTCGCACCGGTTGCCGATGGCCGCCTGACAGGGCGTGGACCGCTCGGGCGCCGGGGGATAGCCTCGGCGCATGAGCGATTCCATCCTTCCCCCTCCGATGTTCCACATGGTGGCCGCCGCGCCGACGCCGGTCGCTCCCTTCAGCCATTGCGTCCAGGTCGGCCCCTGGCTGTTCGTCACCGGACAGATGCCGACCGACCCGCAGGACGATGCCGCTCCGCTGCCCGAGGGCATCGAGGCGCAGACCCGGCGGGTGATGGACAATCTCATCCTGGTGCTGGAGGGGGTGGGCTACTCCCTCGCCGACGTGGTGCAGGCCCGGGTCTACATCACCGAATTCGCCCGGGACTATCCGGCGATGAACGCGACCTACCGCAGCTATTTCCCCGAAGGCCGGCTTCCGGCGCGCACCTGCATCGGCGTCACCGGGCTGGCGCGCGAGGCGCTGGTGGAGATCGACTTCGTCGCCTACCGGCCCTGAACCGGCGTCCTGTTGAACGAACGCCCGCCGCGTGTCCGCGCGGCGGGCGTTCGGCTTTTGGCGCTGTCCGGCCGGCGCGTCAGGCCGCGTCGAGCGTGGGGTAATCGGTGTAGCCTTGGGCGCCGCCGCCATAGAGATGGGCGGTGTCGAGCTCATTCAGCGGCGCGCCGCGGCGCAGCCGCTCCACGAGGTCCGGCGTGGAGATGAAGGCCTTGCCGAAGGCGACGAGATCGGCCGCGCCGGAGGCGATGGCGGCCTCGGCCATGGCGCGGTCATAGCCGTTGTTGACCATCCAGGTGCCGCTGAAACGCGCGCGCAGCGCGGCGAAATCGAATTCCGGCGCGATGTCGCGCGGGCCGCCGGTGGCGCCCTCGATCATGTGGATATAGACCGGCTTCAGCGTCTCCAGCACATCCACGACATGGCTGAACAGCGCCTGCGGGTTGCTGTCGCTGAGGTCGTTGGCCGGTGTGACCGGCGAGAGGCGGATGCCGGTGCGCTCCGCGCCGATGGCGCCGATGACGGCTTCCACCACCTCCTTGAGGAAGCGGGTGCGGTTCTCGATCGAGCCGCCATAGGCATCGGTGCGCTTGTTGGCGCCGTCGCGCAGGAACTGGTCGACGAGATAACCATTGGCGCCGTGGATCTCGACGCCGTCGAAGCCGGCCTCGATCGCGCAGCGGGCGGCATGGGCGAAGTCGGCGACCACGCCGGGGATTTCCTCCAGCGTCAGGGCGCGGGGCTCATCGGTGGGGGCGAAGGCGTTGTTCACATAGGTCTTGGTGTTGGCCTGCACGGCCGAGGGAGCGAGCGGGGCGGCGCCTTCCGGCTGCAGCGAACGGTGCGAGACCCGGCCGACATGCCAGAGCTGCACGAAGATGCGCCCGCCCTTGGCGTGAACCGCATCCGTCACCCGCCGCCAGCCGGCGACCTGTTCCGGGGTGTAGCAGCCGGGCGTGTCCTGATAGCCCTGCGCGGTGGCGGAGATCTGGGTGGCCTCGGTGATGATGAGGCCGGCGCCGGCGCGCTGGCCGTAATATTCGGCCATCAGCGGCGTGGGCACGAGGCCTTCGCCGGCCCGGTTGCGGGTGAGGGGGGCCATTACGAGGCGATTGGCGAGGGTGATGCCGCCAAGCTGGTAGGGATCGAAAAGCGAGGGAGTCGTCACGGGCAAAGCTCCGGGAGAGGGTTCTATCGGGCACGACATAAGCGTGCGAGCGGGAAGCTGCCAGTGCTTGGCTGTCCTGCAAGAGAGGTCTTGCGTACATGCAATGTGGCAGGGCGGCAGCGGCCGGGGTGTCGCTGCTTTTCCCTCCGACATGGGCTAGAACGGGCCGGGCCGCCCGCCGCTTTCCTCGGCTCCCCACCCTCGCCGTCTCCCGCCGCAGGTTGCCCGCCGCATGATCGACATTGCCGCCCGCGTCTACGCCCACACCTGGAAGATCGACCCCATCGTGCGCTCGGTGCTGGACACCGACTTCTACAAGCTGCTGATGGCGCAGACGATCTACCGCCGCCATTTCCACACGCGGGTGACCTTCGGCATCATCAACCGCACCCGGCAGGTGCGCGTCGCCGATTTCGTCGACGAAGGCGCGCTGCGCGAGCAGCTCGACCATGTCCGCTCGCTCTCGCTGTCGCGCGGAGAGTCGACCTGGCTGCGCGGCAACATGTTCTACGGCAAGCGGCAGATGTTCTCGCCCGACTTCGTCGCGTGGCTCGAGGGCTTCCGCTTCCCGCCCTATCACCTCGAAAAGCGCGACGGCCAGTATGAACTGACCTTCGAGGGGCCGTGGATCGAAACCACCATGTGGGAGGTTCCGGCGCTCGCCATCATCAACGAGCTGCGCTCGCGCGCGGTGCTGAAGGGCATGGGCCGGTTCGAGCTTCAGGTTCTCTATGCCCGGGCGATGACGCGGGTGTGGGAGAAGGTGGAGCGGCTGAAGGCGCTGGGCGACGTCAATGTCGCCGATTTCGGCACCCGCCGCCGCCATGGCTTCCTCTGGCAGGACTGGTGCGTGCAGGCGATGATGGAGGGGCTGGGGCCGCGTTTCCTCGGCACCTCCAACTGCCTCATCGCGCTGCGCCATGAGGTGGAGGCCACCGGCACCAACGCCCATGAACTGCCGATGGTCTATGCCGCGCTGGCCGAGGGCGACGCCGCGCTCGCCCGCTCGCCCTATCAGGTGCTGGCCGACTGGCAGCAGGATTATGAGGGCAATCTGCGGGTGATCCTGCCCGACACCTTCGGCACCACCGGCTTCCTCGCCGACGCCCCGGACTGGGTGGCGCAGTGGACCGGCATCCGAATCGATAGCAAGGATCCGATCGAAGGGGGCGAGGAGGCGATCGCCTGGTGGCGCGCCCGCGGGCAGGACCCCGCCACCCGGCTCGCCATATTTTCCGACGGGCTCGACATCGACCTGATCGAGCGGATCTACCGCCATTTCACGGGACGCATGCGGCTCGGATTTGGCTGGGGCACGCTGCTGACGAACGATTTCCGCGGGCTCGTTCCCGGCGGGGGGCTCGACCCTATCTCCATAGTCTGCAAGGTTATTTCGGCGAATGGACGCCCCACGGTGAAGCTCTCCGACAACCCCACCAAGGCGATGGGACCGGAGGACGAGGTGGAGCGCTACAAGCGCGTCTTCCGGCCTGGTGAGCAGGCGGCGCGGGCGGTGTATGTCTGACCGGGGGCGGACAAATTCACACCCACGGAAATACCAGTCTTAATATTGGCTAAGGATTGCCGTAATTAGGCACAACGATAAAGTCTGCATGTGGCGAACATGCAACTATGTGCTCTGGCGAGCACAGTGACGTCAAGGTGTGAGTAGGGCGGGCAGACGGCCGGCCCATTGTCCGGCCGCGGCCAAAGCGAGCGAGTGTGCATGCCGAGTGCTCTGGAACACGACAGCGATTTCGACCGCGTAAACACGGTGCCGCCCGCCGCCATGGGCTTTGCGCCGCCGCCGGTTCCCCGCAGTGGAGAGCGCGCCGAGCGCGGCCCCGCCGCCGATCCCCGTCCTGCCGCTTCCGCCCGCTCGACCGTTCCTCCGCCGCGCCCCCCGGCCACCCCGGCCCAGGGCGATGCCCGTCCTCTCGCCGCCCACGCCGCCCGCATCGCCGCCGAATTGCGGGGCGAGGCGGCCGCTCCCGCCGTGGTGCCGTCGTCCGGCCTTGCCTCGCGCGCCGCTCAGGGTGCCGTTGCACCACGGCCTCGCCCGCCGCTGGACCGCGCCGTCGCGGAGCGGGAGATCGTCGATCGTGCCGCGCTGGAGCGAATCGGCCGGGAACGTGGGGATGCCGCTGCCGCCCGCCCCGCCGGCCTGCGGCCGGCCTTCGACCCCTCGCGCGCGGGTGATGCCGCGGACATCGAGGCGGCGCTGAGCGCGCTGTCCGATCCCGGCGCCTATGTACGCCAGCCGGGCGATGCCCGGCGCCCCCGCGACATCCCGGCACCTGCGCCCGCCGCGCGGGCAGTGCCGGAGCCGCAGCCGGCCGCCGGCGACACGCGCTGGCGCACGCCCTCCGCGTCCCGTGTCGACGCCATGGACCCGCGCGGGACCCTCAAACGTCCGCCACGCAAAAAGCGCGCGGGCTCGCAGACCATCACCTGGCAGCGCTTTGCGGTCTTGGCCCTCGCCTTCGCGATGGTCGGCGGCGCGGGCGTCGCGCTCCAGTCGCTGGCGTCGCGCAACGACGATATCGCCGAGACCGGCCCCGCCGCCGGTGAGGTTGCCGCCTCCAATGTGGTGAGCTCGTCGGAAATGGCCGGCGCCCAGCCGGCCCCCCGCAGCGCCGCCCCCTATACCCCCGTGCCGCAGCTCGCCGCCACGACCGTGCAGCCGGCGCCGGTGTCGCTGGCGGCAGTGCCGTCGGCGCCCGCACCGGCACCCGAAGCCGCACCGCCCTCTGCCCCGGCCCCGGCCGCCTCCGTCGCGCTGGCGCGTGCCGCGCCGCTCGAGGATACGAGCCCCGCCAGCCCGGCGCTGGCCCTGCAGGCCGAGACGCCGGAACCGGCGTCGCCGATCGCCGTCGTCGAGCCGCCGCTCGGCCGCGCCGGGACGGACGCGCCGGTTCAGGACACCAGCCTGACCGAAGCCCCCGAGGCGGCCTCTGCGGCGGTTCCGCTGCCGCGGCCCAAGCCCCCGGCGCCCCGCGTCGCGGCGCAGCCGGCCGCCGTCCCGCCGGCAGCGGCCGAGCCGGTCGAGGTGGCCGCCGCCAGCCCCGCCGCTTCGGGTAGCTCTTCCGCCGTAGAAGACGGCGCTCCCTCGGGCGAGGATGCCGCGGCGGGCACCGTCCCGGCGGCCGGCGACGCCACGATCCGCAGCAGCGTGACGCTGCGTGCCCAGCCGGGCAATGGCGGCGCCGCGCTGGCGACGCTCAAGGCGGGGCAGAAGGTGACCGTGGTGTCCTGCAACATCTGGTGCCAGATCGTGGCCGACGGCAAGACCGGCTATGTCTTCAAGCGCTTCGTGAACGCCGGCGGCTGAACCGGCCGGGTCGGGTAACGCGCCCGGGCCGCTGTCCGGTGGCCACCGTTGCCGGCGGAGGGCACAGCGGCTAGAGCTAGCGCCGCAGCGCCGCCGTGGCGCGTCCCCGTTTTACGGCCGGCCCCCGCCGGCCCCGCCGGTGTCGCATGAAGTGCTACCTCATCAATCTCGATCGCTCGCCGGAGCGGCTCGTCAACATGGCCGAGCGTTTCGGGCGGATCAACGTACCGTTCGAGCGCGTCTCCGGCATTGACGGCAAGAAGGTCGGCATCCAGCCGGCGGTGTTCTATAACGCCGACGGCACGGTGAAGCGGCGCCTCGCCATCGGTGAGGTCGCCTGTTTCCAGAGCCATCGCAGTTGCTGGCGCCGGATCGCGGAGGGCGAGGACGCCTTCGGCGCGGTGTTCGAGGACGACATCATCTTCTCCGACAAGGCCGGACCGTTCCTGACGGGCGAGGACTGGATTCCCGCTGGCACCGACGCGGTGAAGATCGAAACCATGTTTCAGGAGACGTTGATCGGCCGCGAGGCGATCACGCTGCCGGAGCGCTTCAAGCTCGCCCACCTCTACCACCAGCATTACGGCACCGCGGCCTATATCCTCTCGCGCGCTTTCGCCGCCTATCTGGTGGAGACCTACCCGGAGCCGCCGGCGCCGATCGACCACGTCATCTTCGGCCCCGAGACCGGGCTGCTCTACCAGCGCAAGATCCTGCAGATGACGCCCAGCATCGCCATCCAGGAGCGCATGCTGGAGCCGCCCTCGGTGGATGAGGGCGGCAGTCTGCTGGAGTTCGACCGCATGGATGCGGGAGCCTCCGCCGCCCGGCGCGGCCTGCGGCGGTTTCTGCGCAACATCGCCAAGCCCTTCGAAAATCTGGCCCGCCGGATCGAGGGGCGCCCCCGCGGCTACCGCGGCAAGGTGCCGCCCTTCGCCAAGCTCGCCGTGGTGCCGTTCGGCCGCATGTACCGCCGCCCGCGACGCTGAAGGCCTCTCGCGCGCGGCGCCGGCAGCGGGACTGCTGTAACAGGAAGCAGCAATTCTTGATGCTTTCGTCGTAGGCAGGCCGCCCCGTCCGCTCGCCTGCTTCCGGGGCGCATGCTAGACCGCGCCGGGCGGAGCGATACATCAAGGAGCAGAATCATGGCTCAGAGCGCAGTTCCCGCGGCCCGGGCACCCCTGCGTGTCGGCGTCGTCGGCGTCGGCGTCATGGGTGCGAACCACGCCCGCGTGCTCGCCGATCTTCCCGGCGCGACCCTTGTCGGCATCGCCGATCCCGACCTCGCCCAGAGCCGCAAGGTGGGCGACTTCCTCGGCTGCAAGGCGGTCGCCGACGTCCATGAGCTGGTCGCCCTCGGCGTCGACGCCATCGTCGTCGCCGCGCCGACCCACCTCCACCACGACATCGCCCTGTCGGCCATTGCCGCCGGCAAGCACGTGCTGGTGGAAAAGCCCATCGCCCCGACCGTCGAGGAGGCCGAGGCCATCGTCGGCGCCGCCACCCAGGCCGGCGTCACCCTGATGGTCGGCCATGTCGAGCGCTTCAACCCCGCTGTCACGGCGGTGAAGAACGCGATCCGGGGCGAGGAAATCCTCTCCATCGGCATCACCCGGGTCGGCCCCTTTCCGCCGCGCATGTCGAATGTCGGCGTCGTGATCGATCTGGCGGTGCACGACATCGACCTGATCTGCCATTTCACCGGCTCGCACATCACCGAGGTGCAGCCGCAGGTGAAGGCCGCGGTGGCGGAGCGCGAGGACATCGCCCTGCTGCAGTTCCGCACCGCTAACGGCGTGCTGGCCCACATCAACACCAACTGGCTGACGCCGTTCAAGGCGCGCACGGTGCAGGTCGCCACCCGCAACAAATACGTCACCGGCGACCTGCTGACCCGTCAGGTCACCGAGTGCTTCGACTACCGCACAGATGGCAGCTACAGCATGCGCCACCTGCCGGTGGCCTATGCCGAGCCGCTCCGGGTCGAGCTGTCGCGCTTTCTCGACGCGATCCGCTCCGGCGAGGCGCCGGAAGTGACCGGCCAGGACGGCGTCGCCGCCATCGCCACCGCCATTCGCTGCCTCGCCGGACATTCGGGCGAGGCCGACAGCAAGCCGCGCCTGCGGGCCGCCGGCTGAGAGGACACGCATGACCTCGCACGTGAAGACCGAAGCCGCCCCGATTCCCTTCATCGACGTCGCCACCCAGCGCGCGCGCCTCGGCTCGCGCATCGATGAGGCGGTCAGCCGGGTGCTGACCCATTGCCGTTTCGTCAACGGGCCGGAAGTCGCCGAGCTCGAGGCGAAGCTCGCCGCCTTCGCCGGCGCCCGCCATGCGGTGTCCTGTGCGAGCGGCACCGACGCGCTGGCGATGATCCTGATGGCCTGGGGCGTGAAGGCCGGCGATGCGGTGTTCTGCCCGTCCTTCACCTTCTGCGCCACCGCCGAGGTGGTGCCGTGGGTCGGCGCGACGCCGGTGTTCGTCGATGTGCTGCCCGACACCTTCAACATGGACCCCGCCAGCCTGGAGGCGGCGATCGCGGTCGCCCGGCGCGAGGGGCTTAACCCGCGTGCGGTCATCCCGGTGGACCTGTTCGGCCAGCCGGCCGACCTCGACGCCATCCTGCCCATCGCCGAGGCCAACGGGCTGAAGGTGCTGTGCGACACCGCGCAGGGATTCGGCGCCACCTGGAACGGCCGGCGCACCGGCAGCTTCGGCGATGCCACCGCGACCAGCTTCTTTCCGGCCAAGCCGCTCGGCTGCTACGGCGATGGCGGCGCCATCTTCACCGATGACGACGCGCTGGTGCCGGTGCTGAAGAGCGTGCGCGAGCATGGGCAGGGCATCGACAAGTACGAGAACGTGCGCATCGGCATGACCGGCCGGCTGGACACCATCCAGGCCGCGATCCTGCTGGAGAAGCTGGCCATCTTCGAGGACGAGATTGCCGCCCGCGACGCCGCCGCCCGCCGCTACAACGAGGCGCTGGCGGATGTGTGCACCGTGCCGGTGGTCGATCCCCGCGCCTCCTCGGTGTGGGCGCAGTACACCATCCGGCTGCCCCACGGCACCCGCGACGCGCTTGCCGCCGCGCTGCAGAAGGAGGGTGTGCCCACGGCGGTCTATTACCGCATCCCGATGCACCGCCAGCCGGCTTATTCGCATTATCCCGCGGCCGGCAACGGCCTGCCGGTGTCGGAGCAGCTCTCCGGCGAGGTGATCAGCCTGCCGATCCATGCCTATCTCGACGCGGCGACGCAGGATCGCGTCATCGCCGCGGTGCGCCGCGCGCTCGGCGCCTGAGCCTCTATCGGCCGCCTCGGCCCGCGGCGGACGCACGCCGCGGGAAATGTGCCGGCCGCCCTCGCGGCGGCACTGGCCGGCGTGGCGGGGGCCGGCTAGTTTGCCGCCCGCGCGCCTGCCTCGCCGGGCGCCGATTCCAAGCGCGGCGAGACGGCTGATCGAGCCCCATGATCCGTAGCATCTTCTCCGTCGGCGGCTGGACCCTCATCTCCCGCCTCACCGGCTTCCTGCGCGACATCGTGCTGGCGGCGACGCTGGGGGCCGGCCCGATCGCGGAGGCCTTCTACATCGCCTTCCGGCTGCCTAACCATTTCCGCGCGATCTTCGCCGAAGGCGCCTTCAACGCCGCTTTCGTGCCGGCCTTCGCGCGGGTGAAGACGCGGCAGGGCGAGGCGCGCGCCACCGTCTTTTCCGGCGAGATACTGACCGGGGTCGTCCTCACCCAGCTCGTTCTGCTGGCGGCGGCGCTGGCGGGGACCGAATGGGTGGTGCGCATCATGGCGCCCGGCCTTTCGGCCGATCCCGAGCGCTTCGCGCTGACGGTCAGCTTCACCCGCATCACCTTCCCCTATCTCGGCCTCATCGCGGTGGTGACGCTGGTCGGCGGCGTGCTGAACGCCAATGACCGGTTCTGGGCGGCGGCGGCGGCCTCCATCTTCCTCAACGTCGCCATGGTCGGCACGCTCAGCGTCGCCGGGCTGTTTCCCACGGCCGGCCATGCCGCCTCCTGGGGCGTTCTGATCTCGGGTTTCCTCCAGCTCGGGCTGCTGGTGTTCGACGCCGAATGGGCGGGCATCCGCATCCGCTTCGCCCGGCCGAGGCTCGACCCGGAGATGCGGGCCTTCCTGCGCGCGCTGGGGCCGGCGATCGTCGGCTCGGCGGGGGTACAGCTCGCGATCTTCGCCGACACGCTGATCGCCTCCTTCCTGCCGCAGGGCTCCATCGCCGCGCTGTTCTATGCCGACCGCATCAACCAGCTCCCGATCGGCATCGTCGGCATCGCGGCCGGCATCGTGCTGCTGCCGGAAATGTCGCGCCGCCTTGCCGCGGGCGACGACGAGGGCGCGCGCTACGCGCAGGCCCGGGCGGTGGAGCTGACGCTGACGCTCAGCCTGCCCTTCGTGGCGGCGTCGCTGGCCATTCCCGAGCTGATCATGCGGGGGCTGTTCATGCGCGGCGCCTTCGGCCCGGAGCATGCGAGCGCGGCGGGTGCGACGCTCGCCGCCTATGCGATCGGCCTGCCGACCTTCGTGGTGATGCGCAGCTTCATGTCGCCTTTCTATGCGCGTGGCGACACCCGCACCCCCGTGGTCGCGACCCTGCTGGGTGCCGTGGTCAATATCGGCCTCAAGGTGGCGCTGATGAACCAGTTCGCCCAGGTCGGGCTCGCCTTCGCCACATCGGCGGGCGGATGGGTCAGCCTCGGGCTGCTGATCTGGTTCGCCCGGCGCGCCGGCTATCCCGCCGGGGACGGCGCGCTGTTCCGCACCTTGCCGCGCCTGACGGTCATCGGGCTGGCGCTGGGCGGGGCTCTCTACGCGCTGGCGCAGGCGCTGGTGCCGGTGGTGGCGGGGCTGCCCGCTTTCCGGGAGGAGGCGAGGCTGGCGGCCTGCGTCGTGGGGGCCGCCGTGCTCTATGGCGTGCTGCTGCTGGCACTTCTCGGCCCGCGCCACCTGCGCGGCATGCTGCGAAGCCGCCCGGCGCGCACGCCTGCTGCATAGGTGGACTTACGCAGTGCAACAAAACTGTGGTAGTGGCTGACATCTGGCGACCTCCGTTGCGGGACGGGGGTGCAGCCGGTCGGGCCGATGCCCGCCTGTCAGTCTGTTCGGAGAGCGTTCTATGAAAGCCCTCGCCCCGCGCATTGCCGTCGGATTCCTGGCCCTCGTGGCAATTGGCCTTGCCGGCTGCGAGCAGCAGCAGGCGCAGCAGTCTGCGCCGCCGCCCCCGCCGGTGACGGTCGCCAAGCCGCAGGTGCAGACCATCACCGACTATGACGAATATGTCGGTCGCTTCGCGGCGGTGGACCTCGTCAACATCTATGCCCGCGTCTCCGGCTATCTCGACCGCATCGCCTTCACCGACGGCCAGATGGTGAAGAAGGGCGACCTGCTCTTCGTCATCGACAAGCGCCCCTTCCAGGTCGCCCTGCAGCAGGCGCAGGCCAATCTCCAGCGCTCCCAGGCCGATCTCGACTTCGCGGTGTCCGATCTCCAGCGTGCCGAGACCCTGCTTCAGGACAAGACCTCCACCGCAATTTCCCGGCAGACCTACGACCAGCGCCAGCAGACCGAGCGCACGGCGCGGGCCCAGGTCGCGGCCAACCAGGCCGCGGTCGCCGCCGCTCAGCTCGATCTCGATTTCGCCGAGCTGCACTCCCCGGTCACCGGCCGCATCGGCGACCGCCGCGCCGCCGTCGGCAACCTCGTGACCGGCGGCTCCGGCGGCACCAACACCAACACGCTGCTGGCCACCGTCGTCTCGCTGGACCCGATCTATTTCGAGTTCACCCTCGATGAGGCATCCTACCTCCGCTACAAGTCGATGGCGGACCGCTTCGCCAGCGCCGACCAGCCGGTTCCGGTGAAGCTCGGCCTGATCACCGAGCAGGGATTCCCGCACGACGGCACCATGGACTTCGTCGACAACCGCATCAGCGAGACGACGGGCACCATCCGCGGCCGCGCGCGGTTCGCCAACCCGAACGGGCTGTTCACCCCCGGCATGTTCGGCCGCATCCAGGTGCCGGCCTCGGCGCCGCACCCGGCGATGCTGGTGCCCGACGTCGCCATCGGAACGGAGCAGACCCGCAAGTTCGTCTATGTCATGGCCCCCGGCGCCGAGCCGCAGGCGCCGCAGACGAAATACGTCACCCTCGGCCGGGTGATCGACGGCAAGCGCGTCATCACCAGCGGGCTCGGCCCGGACGACCTGGTGGTCGTGAACGGGCTGATGCGCATCCGGCCCGGCTCCAAGGTCGTCGCCCAGGAAGAGCAGAAGAAGCCGGACGCGCCCGCCCCCTCGGCCGCCAACTGAGCCGGGAGGCCGAACCATGCGCTTCTCGCACTTCTTCATCGACCGCCCGATCTTCGCCTCCGTCGTCTCGATCGTGGTGATGATCCTCGGCGCCGTCGCCTTTCTCTCGCTCCCGGTCGCGCAATATCCCGAAATCGCGCCGCCGGTGATCAACGTTACCGGCCAGTATCCCGGCGCCAGCGCCGAGACGGTCGCCGACACCGTGGTCGCGCCGATCGAGCAGCAGATCAACGGCGTGGAGAACATGCTCTACGTCTCGTCGAACTCGAGCGCGGACGGGCGTTTCTCCATCGCCGTGACCTTCGAGGTCGGCACTGACCTCGATATTGCGCAGGTTCAGGTGCAGAACCGGGTCGCCACCGCCACCCCGCGCCTGCCGCAGGACGTGCAGCAGATCGGCGTGACGGTGGCGAAGAGCTCGCCCGACATCCTGATGGTCGTCAGCCTGTTCTCGCCGGACGACTCGCGCGACTCGCTGTTCATCTCGAACTACGCGAATCTGCAGATCAAGGACCAGCTCCAGCGCGTTAAGGGCGTCGGCTCCATCACCGTGTTCGGCAGCCGCGACTATGCGATGCAGATCTGGCTGGACCCGAACAAGCTGCAGGCGCTGAACCTCGCCGCCAGCGACGTCACCGGCGCGCTGCAGGCGCAGAACATCCAGGTCGCCTCGGGCGTGCTCAACGCCCCGCCGGTGCCCCACCAGCTTGCCTTCCAGGTGGCGGTGCGCACCCTCGGCCGCCTCTCGACGCCGGAGGAGTTCGGCAACATCGTCGTCCGCCAGACCGGCGACGCGGTGGTGCGGCTGCGCGATGTCGCGCGCATCGAGATCGCGGCGCAGGATAATTCGTCGATCTCCTATTTCGACTCCAAGCCCTCGGTGGCGCTCGGCATCTTCCAGCTTCCCGGCTCCAACGCGCTGGACACCGGGCAGGCGATCGAGGCGGCGATGAAGGAGATCGCCAAGTCCTTCCCGCCCGGCATCACCTATTCCACCGCCTACAACCCCACCCAGTTCATCGCGGAGTCGGTGCGCGCGGTGGAGCACACCATCATCGAGGCGGTGGTGCTGGTGGTGATCGTGGTGATCCTGTTCCTGCAGACGTGGCGCGCCGCGATCATCCCGATCCTGGCGATCCCGGTCTCGCTGATCGGCACCTTCTTCATCATGAGCCTGTTCGGCTTCTCGCTGAACAACCTGTCGCTGTTCGGCCTGGTGCTGGCCATCGGCATCGTGGTGGACGACGCCATCGTCGTGGTGGAGAGCGTCGAGCACAACATCTCGACCGGGCTCAGCCCGCGGGATGCGGCCTACAAGACTATGGACGAGGTGGGCGGCGCCCTCGTCGCCATCTCGCTGGTGCTGGCGTCGGTCTTCGTGCCGTCCGCCTTCATCACCGGCATCTCCGGCCAGTTCTACCGGCAGTTCGCGCTTACCATCGCGGGCTCGACGCTGATCTCGCTGCTGGTGTCGCTCACCCTCTCGCCGGCCATGTGCGCCCTGCTGCTGCGCCCGCACCAGAAGGACCGCAAGCCGGCCTGGTATGCGCGCCCCATCACCGGCTTCTTCTACTATTTCAACCGCGGCTTCGACGGGGTCTCGCGCGGCTATGGCTGGCTGACCGGCCGTCTCGTGCGCTTCGCGGTGCTGGTGCTGCTGGTCTATGGCGCCATCCTGTTCTTCGGCTTCCAGGTCTTCCGCGACACCCCGCAGGGCTTCATCCCCCAGCAGGATCGCGGCTATCTCATCGTCGCCTCGCAGCTGCCCGGCGGCGCGGCGCTGGAGCGCACCAACGACGTGATGCAGCGCGCGGCCAAGATCGCGCTCGCCACCCCGGGCGTCGCCCATGTGGTGAACATCGTCGGCTTCTCCGGTGCCACCTTCACCAATGCGCCCAATGCCGGCGCGATGTTCGTCATCCTGGCGCCGGCGGCGGAGCGAGCCACCCGGCCGGGTGAATCGGCCGGGGCGATCCAGGGGGCGCTGTTCCAGAAGCTCGCCTCGATCGAGGAAGCCTTCATGATCGTGGTGCAGCCGCCGCCGGTGCAGGGCATCGGCAATGCCGGCGGCTTCCGCATGATGATCGAGGACCGCAACGGCCGCGGCTATGGCGCGCTGCAGGGCGCGGTCTATGCGATGATGGGACGGGCGAACCAGACGCCGGGCCTCGTTCAGGTCTATTCGCTGTTCGAGACCTCGACGCCGCAGCTCTTCCTCGACATCGACCGGACCAAGGCCCAGCTCCTCGGCGTGAACATGTCCGAGGTGTTCGGCGCGCTGCAGACCTATATCGGCTCGTCCTATGTGAACGACTTCAACCTGTTCGGCCGCACCTACCGGGTGCAGGCCCAGGCCGACGCGCCCTTCCGCCTGACGCCGGAAGACCTGCTGAGGCTGCGGGTGAAGAACAACAATGGCGAGACCGTCCCGATCGGTTCCTTTGCGACGGTGCGCGACATCTCCGGTCCCTACCGTGTGCCCCGCTACAACCTGTATCCGGCGGCGGAGCTGGACGGCAATACCGCGCCCGGCTTCTCGCAGGGCCAGGCCATCGCGACCATGGAGCAGATCGCCCGCGAGACGCTGCCGGAGGGCTTCTCCTTCGAGTGGACGGCGCTGGCCTACCAGCAGATCCGGGCCGGCAACACCGCCATCTTCGCCTTCGGCCTCGGCGTGGTGTTCGTGTTCCTGGTGCTGGCGGCGCAGTATGAAAGCCTGACGCTGCCGCTGGCGGTCATCCTCATCGTGCCGATGTGTCTCATCGCGGCGGTGACGGGCATCCTGATCCGCCACATGGACAACAACATCCTGAGCCAGGTCGGTTTCATCGTGCTCATCGGCCTCGCGGCGAAGAACGCGATCCTGATCGTGGAATATGCCCGCCAGCTCGAGGACCAGGGCCACAACCGCTTCGCGGCGGCGACCGAGGCGGCCAAACTGCGTCTGCGGCCGATCATCATGACCTCGCTGGCCTTCATCCTCGGCGTGGTGCCGCTGGTGATCGCCACCGGCGCCGGCGCCGAGCTGCGCCAGGCGCTGGGCACCGCGGTGTTCTCCGGCATGCTCGGCGTGACGGTGTTCGGCCTGCTGTTCACGCCCACCTTCTATGTGGTGTCGCGCTGGCTCGCCTCGCTCGGCAGCCGCAAGAAGCGCGATGGCGCGGGCTCGGCCGAGACGCCGCCGGCTTCGCCGAGCGCGGCGCACTGACCCGCCGGTTCCGCGCCGCGGCCCGCAAGGTCGCGGCGCATGGGACAGAAAGCGCCGCTCAGTCCAGCACGGCGGCCTTGAGCAGGCAGACCATGGTGGCGTGCGCCACCTCCCTGCCGGTGTTGCGGATGACGTGGCGGCGGTCGCAGCGGTAGCGCAGCGTCTCGCCGGCGCGGGCCAGCTCGGTGACGTCGCCGCACTCCACCTCCAGCTCGCCCGAAATGACCGAGAGGCACTCGATGGAGCCGCGCTGGTGGCCGTCGGAGACCAGCTCGCCGCCGGGTTCGGCAACGAAGTCGAACCACTGCAGCCATTCCACCGTCTTGATCCAGCCGGTGATGGTGAGGCGGCATTTGCCGTCCTCCGACAGCAACATGGGCGTGTCCGACCGGCTGAGATGCTCGACGAAGGGTTCGTCGTCGGTGGCGGCGAGGAACCGCTCGATCGACATGTCCAGCGCCTGCGACAGCCGCCATACGGTGGCAAGCGTCGGGTTGGTCTCGTTGCGCTCGATCTGGCTGATGATCGACTTCGCGACGCCGGACTGTTCGGCAAGGTCGGAGAGCGAGAGATTATAGGCCTTGCGCAGCCGCTGGACGGTGCGCCCGAGCTGGCCGGTGATGGCCTGCGCGCCGGCGTCCATGCCGCCCCTGTCGATGATCCGCGTGCGCCCCGACATGCTTCCTCCTGCCCAACCCCGGGGCGACATTAGAGCGGCCGGCGCCCATTGCAACGGCCGGCGGGTGTCACGCGATTCTGTTGGCGGCATGGGTGCAGCCGGCACGCGCCGGGGATAGACTGACGGCATGAGCGAGAATCTGCACCCCCGCCTGCCGTCCTATGCCGACGTTGTCTCCGCCGCCGAGCGCCTTGCCGAGGTCGCGGTGCGCACCCCTCTGGTCGCGTGCCCCAAGCTCGACGCGCTGACCGGCGGGCGCATCTTCCTCAAGCCGGAGCCGCTCCAGCGCACCGGCTCCTTCAAGTTCCGTGGCGCCTATAACCGCATCTCCCGGCTGGGGCCGGAGCAGAAGGGCGGCGGCGTGGTCGCCTGTTCCTCCGGCAACCATGCCCAGGGCGTGGCGGCGGCGGCGACCCTGCTGGGCATGCCCTCGGTGATCGTGATGCCGCGCGATGCGCCGGCGATGAAGCGCGCCCGCACCATCGCCTTCGGCGGCGAGGTGGTGCAATACGAACGTGGCGTCGAGGATCGCGACGCCATCGCGGCCGCCATCGCCGCCGAGCGGGGCGCGGTGTTCGTGCCGCCCTATGACGATTTCCACATCATCGCCGGGCAGGGCACGGTCGGGCTGGAGATCGCGCAGGACATGGAAAGCCTCGGCCTTGCGCCGGACGTGGTGATCGCCAACGCCTCCGGCGGCGGACTGGTGTCGGGCATCGCGCTGGCGGTGAAGCAGCGTTTTCCGTCCGTCCGGGTGCTCACCGCCGAGCCGGCGGGCTTCGACGACCACGCCCGTTCTTTCCGCGCCGGCCACCGCGAGCGGAATCAGCAGGCCTCCGGCTCGATCTGCGACGCGCTGATGGCGGCGACGCCAGGGCGCCTCACTTTCGAGATCAGCTCGCGGCTGGTCGGGGAGGGGGTGTCGGCCAGCGACGAGGAAGTCGCCCGCGCCGTCGCCTTCGCCTTCGAGGAGATGAAGATCGTGGTGGAGCCGGGCGGCGCGGTGGCGCTGGCGGCGGTTCTGGCCGGGCGGCTCGATCTCAAGGGCAAGACCGCGGCGATCGTGCTCTCCGGCGGCAATGTCGATCCCGGCACCTTTGCCGAATGCCTGCGCGTGGCCGGGCGGGCCTGAGGGCACGGCCGGGCGGCGTGGCCCGCCGCACGGGCGCCTGATCAGCCGGCCTTCGCCAGCGTCTGCTTGAGCGGGAGCTGCGCCCGGCGGATATTGTCGAGGAACTGCGCGGTGCAGGCCTCCCAGCTGTAGCCGAGCGCGAAATCCCGCGCCGCCGCCGGGTCGAGCGTCAGCGCCCCGAGGGCGGCCTCGCGCAGATTTTGATCGAGCATCCCGACGGCGCCAGCGGTTCCGGTCCTGCGGCCGATGACGTCGAGCGGGCCGGTGACCGGGAAGGCGGCCACCGGAAGGCCGCTCGCGAGCGCCTCCAGCAGCACGATGCCGAACGTGTCGGTGAGGCTCGGAAACACGAACACGTCGGCGGCCGAATAGGTGCGGGCAAGCCGCTCGCCCTCCTGCTTGCCGAGGAAATGGGCCTCGGGGTAGCGGGCCGTCAGCTCCGCCCGGGCCGGGCCGTCGCCCACCACAACCTTGCTGCCGGGCAGGTCGAGGCCGAGAAAGGCTTCGACGTTCTTTTCCACCGCCACACGGCCGACATAGAGGAAGATCGGGCGGGGCAGGGCGGCGAGCATGGCGTCATCGATTTCCGCCGCGCTGCGCGGGCGGAAGAGCTGGGCGTTCACCCCACGCGACCAGCGCAGAATGTTGCGGAAGCCGCGCTGGCGCAGTTCGGCCTCCAGCGTCGGGGTCGAGACCATCATGCCCGAGCCGGCATTGTGGAAGCGGCGCAGCCAGGCATAGGACAGGCGCTGGGGCACCGGCGCGCGGGCCGCGAGATATTCCGGAAACCGGGTGTGGTAGCTGGTGGTGAAGGGCTGCCGGCGGGCGAGGCAGGAACTGCGGGTCATCAGCCCGATCGGCCCTTCGGTGGCGATGTGGACGAAGTCCGGCGCGAGGTCGCGTATGCGCCGGCCGACCATGCGGCTCGTGGTCAATGCCAGCCTTATTTCCGGGTAGGTCGGCATCGGCACGGTGCGGAAATCGGCGGGCGTCAGGAAGCGGATCTCGGCGCCCAGCGCGGCGGCGTGAAAGGCCGTGTGCTCCAGCGAACGGACGACGCCGTTGACCTGCGGGTGCCAGGCATCGGTCGCGATGAGGACGCGCATCAGGCGGCCGCGCGGGGGCGTTCGAGCAGAACCGGCCCGCCGAGCGCCGCGGCGCGGGTGGTGCGCGCCCAGTCGATGATCTCGAACCGGCCGTCGGCATGTTCGACGATGGCGGTGCAGCTCTCGACCCAGTCGCCGCAGTTGAGATAGGCGAGGCCGAACTGCTCATGCATCACGGCGTGGTGGATGTGGCCGCAGATGACGCCGTCCACCTTGTGGCGGCGGGCCTCGGTGGCCACGGCCTCCTCGAAGCGGCCGATGAAGTTCACCGCGTTCTTGACCTTCAGCTTGGCCCACTGGCTCAGCGACCAGTAGGGGAAGCCGAGCTTGCGGCGCACCCAGTTGAGATAGGTGTTGACGATGAGCGCGGTGGTGTAGGCGCCATCGCCGAGGAAGGCCAGCCAGCGGGCGTGGCGCACCACGACATCGAACACGTCGCCATGGATGACGAGGTAGCGCTTGCCGTCCGCGGCCTCGTGGATCGCGGTTTCCACCACTTCGATGCCGCCGAAATGGCTGCCGTAATAGTCGCGCAGGAACTCGTCGTGATTGCCGGGGAGGTAGACGATGCGGGTGCCCTTGCGGCCCTTGCGCAGCAGCTTCTGCACCACGTCGTTGTGGGCCTGCGGCCAGTACCAGCCGGAGCGCAGCCGCCAGCCGTCCACGATGTCGCCGACGAGGTAAAGCGTGTCGGCCTCGTGATGGCGGAGAAAGTCGAGCAGCAGATCGGCCTGGCAGCCTTTCGTGCCGAGATGGACATCGGACAGGAAAAGGCTGCGGAAACGCCGGGCGTCGGGTGCGTCGTTCACCTCGGATCCTCTCTGCGCGGTGCCCTTTGGGGCCGTGCATCCTGCACACAAGGATAAGCCCGACTCGCATCACGCTTTTATGACGCAGCGAAAAGCCCGTTTTGACGCGCGGCGGCCGTCCGCCCTTCCGGCGGATCGCGCGCCGGGTTCACATGAACAGAAGCACGACGCTGGCCGCCACCAGCAGGGCCATGGCGAGGTTGATCAGCCGATGGGCGCGCGGGTTGGACACCAGCCGGGCGATCAGCACGCCGAACGTTGCCCACACCGCCAGCGCCGGAAAGGTCACCGCTCCCATCACCGCCGCGATCATCAGCACCTCCCCGACGAGATCGCCGCCCACGGTGGTGAAGGTTGGCACCACGCTCAGGGCCAGCGTCCATGCCTTCGGATTGACCCACTGGAACAGTGCCGCCTGCAGCAGCGTGAAGGGCTGGGAGATGGCGGAGCCCGAGGCGGGATCGGCCACCGCGATCTTCCAGGCGAGGAACAGCAGATAGGCCGCGCCGATGAATTTCAGCGCCTCGTGCAGATGCGGCACCGTGCGGAACAGCCCTCCGAGCCCGAAGCCCACCGCAATGACCATCACCGGGAAGCCGAGCGTGACGCCCCAGATCTGCGGCAGCGTCCGGCGGAAGCCGAAGGCGGCGCCGGAGGCGGTGGAGATGATGTTGTTGGGGCCGGGGGTGAAGGCGCCGGCTATGGCGAAAAGCAGAAGCGAAAAGATCGGCGAGGTCACGGCATTTCCTCCCATGGTCAGTCTTGCTGACCTTTCTGTGCTTGCTACGCGGTCCGCCTGCACACAACAACCCGGAACCGACGCCATTGCGCCCCGGCGGTCATCGCCCGATGATCCCGCGAAACGAGTCGGAGACGATCATGAAGCTGGTGCGGTTCGGGGCGTTCGGCGAGGAAAGGCCGGGGCTGGTCGACGGGAACGGGGTGGTGCGCGATCTCGGCGGCATCGTCGCCGACCTCGATGGCGCGACGCTATCGCCGGAGGGGCTGGAGCGGCTGCGTGCCATCGACCCTTCCACATTGCCGGCGGCGCCGGCCGGCGCGCGGCTGGGCGCCTGCGTCACCCGGCCCGGCCACTTCGTCGCGGTCGGGCTCAATTATGCCGATCACGCCGCCGAGGCCGGCATGCCGCTGCCAACGGAGCCGGTGCTGTTCTCCAAGGCCCCCAACTGCATCGTGGGCCCGCATGACGACATCGTGCAGCCGAAGGGTTCGACCAAGCTCGACTGGGAGGTGGAACTCGGCATCGTCATCGGCAGCCGCGCGCGCTATGTGAAGGAGACCGACGCGATGCGCCACATCGCCGGTTTCTGCCTTGCCAATGACGTGTCGGAGCGCGGGTTTCAGATCGAGCGCAACGGCCAGTGGATCAAGGGCAAGAGCTGCGAGACCTTCGGTCCGCTCGGCCCGTTCCTGGTGACGCCCGACGAGATCGCGGACGTGCAGAACCTGCCGCTGTGGCTGGACGTCAACGGCGAGCCGCGCCAGCGCGGCACCACCGCGAGGATGATCTTCCCCGTCGCTATCCTCATCTCCTATATCAGCCAGTTCATGGTGCTGGAGCCGGGCGACGTCGTCATCACCGGCACGCCGCCCGGTGTCGGGCTCGGCATGAAGCCGCCGCGTTATCTCCAGCCGGGTGATGTCGTCACCCTCGGCATCGAGGGGCTCGGCGAGCAGCGGCAGAAGGTTGTGGCCTTCTCCGGCTGAGCCTTCACGAGCACGCGAGCGCGCTGGCCGGCCGATTGCCAGCGCGTTTGGTGCCTCTCTAATGTTGCACCGCAACCGGGGAACATCTTCCCCGGGGAGGGAAACATTCATGCGTCGTCTCGTTATCGCCACCGCCTTCGCCGCCCTTGCCGTCACCGGCGCGCTCGCCCAGGGCGACCCGGTCGACCAGCGCGAGGCGCTGTTCAAGGAGTGGGGGCGCGCGACCCGGCCGGTCGGCGATATGCTGAAGGGCGATGCCGCCTTCGATCTCGCCAAGGTGCAGGCCGCGCTCGACCTCTACGTCAAGAACGCGAAGGTGCTGCCGGGCCTGTTCCCGCCCGGAGCGACCGGCAATGCCCAGCCCGCGGTGTGGAGCCGCAACGACGAGTTCAAGGCGCTGTTCGCCAAGTTCGAGCAGGACGCCACCGCGGCCCGTGCGGCCATCACCGACGAAGCCAGCTTCAAGGCGAATTTCCCCGGCGTGGTCCGCACCTGCGGCACCTGCCACGAGACCTTCCGGGTCAAGAAGTGAGCGTCCGCGACCCGGCGGCTTCGCCGGCGCCCGGCATCGCCGTCCCGCGCGACGCCGGCGCGGCCGCGGCGCGCCCGACCACGCTTGCCTGGGACCTGCCGACCCGGCTGTCGAAATGGACGCTTGCGGTGCTGGTCGGGCTTGCCTTCGCCAGCCGCTATTACGGCGACGCCAATCTGGTCTGGCACATGTGGAACGGCCTCGCGATTCTGGTTGTTCTGGTGTTCCGGCTGCTGTGGGGTGTGGTCGGGGGCTCGACCGCCCGCTTCGCCGGCTTCGTCGCCGGGCCGCGGGCGGTTGTGGGCTATGTCGCGGGCCTGCTGAAGGGCAGGCCGCGCCATTATCTCGGGCACAATCCTGCCGGCGGCTGGATGGTGGTCGCGCTGCTGGTGCTGGTCGGGGCGCAGGCCGTGACCGGCCTGTTCACCACCGACGACATCATGATCGACGGGCCGATGGTGCGGGTTGCGGCGGGCTGGGTGGTCGAGCGCGCCTCCGTGCTGCATCAGGACCTATTCCAGTACCTGCTGGTGCTGCTGGGGCTGCACGTAGCGGCCAATCTCGCCTATTCGCTGCTCGGACGGGACAATCTGGTGCTCGCCATGCTCAGCGGGCGCAAGCCGGCGGGACATTATGTCGATGTCGCCAGCGCCACGCCGGGGTCCATCGCCCGGGCCATCGCGTGCCTCGCCATGGCAGTCGCCCTCGTGTTCGGCGGCATCGCGCTGGCCGGAGGCAAGCCGTTTCCGTGAGGCAACGGCCAATAGGCGGACAGCGGTCTTTATAATGCCGCCTCGCGGCGGCCGCGGGTGCATCGCGTTGGAGCAGCTTTCGCGCCGCTCCTCGCGATCCAGCCATGCGCGCGCGGACTCTTGCCAGAGTGGCCGAATGATGCTGCATGCCGCGCCATGAACGCTCTCAAGGGCATCGCGCTCCAGATCGCCGCCACGTTCGTGTTCACCATCATGTCGGCGCTGGTGCGCGTGGTGTCGCTGCGCGTGCCGACGGGCGAGGTGGTGTTCGCGCGCTCCTTCTTCGCCCTGTTTCCGCTGCTGGCCTTGCTGGCGTGGCGCGGCGAGATCGGGGCGGCGGTGCGCACCGCCCATCCGCTCGGCCATATCGCCCGCGGCACCATCGGGGTGTGCGCCATGATTCTGGCGTTCTCGGCGCTGGCGCGGATTCCGCTCGCCGACGCCACCGCCATCGGCTTCACCGCGCCGCTGATGACGGTGCTGCTGGCCGCCCTGTTTCTCGGCGAGAAGGTGCAGGCCTATCGCTGGTGGGCCGTGGCGGCGGGGCTCGGCGGGGTCGTGGTCATGCTGTGGCCGCATATCGGCGGGGGCTTCGAGACGTGGGAGCGGGCGCTCGGGGCCGGTTGCGCGCTGCTCGGCGCCTTCTTCACGGCCGGCGCCATGGTGCAGGTGCGCCGCCTCACCGCAACCGAATCGACCGCGGCGATCGTCTTCTATTTCCAGGCGCTGGCCGCGGTCGCCGGGCTCGCCACGGCGGCCTGGGGCTGGCGGCTGCCGGGCGCGGGCGATGCCGGGCTGCTGCTGCTGATCGGGTTCCTCGGCGGTATCGGGCAGATCCTGCTGACCGAGAGCTACCGTTACGCCCCGGCCTCGGTGGTGGCGCCGTTCGCCTATTCCGCCATGCTCTGGTCGCTGCTGCTCGGCTTCATCCTGTTCGCCGAGGTGCCGCCGCTGCTGGTGCTGGTCGGGGCGGCGGTGGTGATCGGCGCCGGGCTGTTCGTGATCTGGCGCGAGCGCCGCCCGGCGGTGGCGCAGGCCGAAGCCGAGGCCGTTGCCGCCCAGCCGGCAGGGCCGCCGAGCTGAGCCGTCAGAAGGCCTTGAAGGTGATGATGGTCCGGGTGTCCTGAATGCCGGGCACGGTCTGCACCTTCTCATTCACGAAATGGCCGATGTCGGTCGTCTCCGGCACGTAGAACTTCACCAGCAGGTCGAAATCGCCGGCGGTGGAGTAGATTTCCGAGGCAATCTCGGCGTCGGCGATGGCGTTGGCGACCTCGTAGGAGCGCCCGAGCAGGCATTTGATCTGAACGAAGAAGGGGATCATTGGCGGCTTTCGTCTGGCGCGGCATTCAAGGAGCCCCAAGGGACCAGAAGCGCCGAACGCTGGCAAGAGCCGGGCGTGCCCGCCTGCGACACCGCCGCACGCCGCCGTTCTTGAAAGCGCGCGCCGCTTCGCCTATGTGCGAAACAACGATCTCGTTGGGGTGCCCGTCAGGGCTGAGAGGCGTTCGCCAACCCACGAACCTGATCCGGGTCATGCCGGCGGAGGAAACGGATCGCATGCGCCGCCGGCTGCGCGCCGGGCGTCGCGGTGCGGCGTCAGCCTCGGCCGGCCAGGGAGGCGGCCAGCATGGCGACCGATCTAACCAGCCAGTTCCGTCCCGCCGGCGCGTCGGCCACACCCATCGCGGTAACCATCGCGGGCTCGGATTCGGGCGGAGGCGCCGGCATTCAGGCCGACCTCAAGACCTTCTCCGCGCTTGCCGTCTATGGCGCGAGCGTCATCACGGCGCTGACCGCGCAGAACACGCTCGGCGTCAGCGGCATCCACGACGTCCCGCCGGCCTTCGTTACCGCGCAGATGGATGCGGTGTTCTCCGATCTCGATGTCAGCGCGGTGAAGATCGGCATGCTGTCGCGGCCCGAGGTCATCGCGGCGGTTGCCGAGGGGCTCGATCGCCATGGCCTGCGCACGGTGGTGCTGGACCCGGTGATGATCGCTGCCTCAGGCGACCGCCTGCTGGTGCCGGAGGCGGTGGAGGAGCTTCGCCGCACCCTGCTGCCCCGCGCGATGCTCATCACCCCCAATCTCCCGGAGGCCGCCGCCCTGCTCGACGCGCCAGCCGCGACCAGCGTTGCCGAGGCACGGGCCCAGGCCGAGCGTCTGCTCGCCCTGGGGCCCAAGGCGGTGCTGGTCAAGGGCGGTCACGGCGATGGCCCTGAAAGCGTGGACGTGCTGCTCGATGCCGAAGGCGTGATCGAGCTTTCCGCCCCGCGCATTGCGACGCGAAATACCCATGGCACCGGGTGCACGCTCTCTTCCGCGATCACCGCCGGCCTCGCCCGCGGGCTGCCGCTTCGGGAGGCCGTCGAGGCGGCGAAGCTCTACCTCACCCGGGCGCTGGAGCGCGCCGAGGACCTGACGATCGGCCGCGGGCATGGTCCCGTCCATCACTTCCATGCGTCCTGGCCAACGGCGGGCCGGGGCTGAGCGTCAGCCCCACAGCGCCGGTTCCGGCGGGAAGACGGTGCTGCCTTCGTAGCGCAGCCCCGGCGCCCGGTCGCGCGCGAGGAGGAGCGGCCCGTCGAGATCGACCACCCGGGCCCGCGGCGTCAGCAGCATGGCGGGTGCCATGGCAAGCGAGGTCGCGACCATGCAGCCGACCATGATGCCGAGGCCGAGCCGCTCGGCCGCCTCGGCGAGCGCCAGCGCTTCGGTGAGCCCGCCGGTCTTGTCGAGCTTCACGTTGACGACGTCGTAGCGCCCCACCAGCCGGTGCAGGCTGTCGAGCCCGTGCACGCTCTCGTCGGCGCAGATCGGGACCGGCCGCGCCATCGCCGCAAGCGCAGCGTCGTCTCCAGCCGGCAGCGGCTGCTCGACCAGTGTGACGCCGTGCTCGGCGCAGGCGTCGAGATTGGCGGCCAGCGTATCGGCGGCCCAGCCCTCATTCGCGTCGACCACGAGTTCGGCGTCGGGAACCGCCGCCCGGATCGCGGCGAGCCGCGCGGGATCGCCCGGCGCACCAAGCTTCAGCTTCAGCAGCGGGCGCCGCGCCGCCGCGGCCGCGATCGCCATGGCTTCCGGCGTGCCGAGGCTGATGGTGTAGGCCGTTGTCACGGCGCCGGGTGCGGGCAGGCCGGCGAGTTCATGGGCCGGCCGCCCGGCCGTCTTGGCCTCAAGGTCCCAGAGGGCGCAGTCGAGCGCATTGCGCGCCGCGCCCGGCGGAAGCCGGGACTGGAGCGCTTCCCGGTCGAGCCCCTGCCGCACCGCCGGGGCCAGAGCCTCGATCGCCGCCGCGACGGCCTCGACGCTTTCGCCATAGCGGGCATAAGGCACGCATTCGCCGCGGCCGACGACACCGTCGGCCTCGATCCGGGCCACCACCACGACCGCCTCGGTCTTGGAGCCGCGGGCGATGGTGAAGGTTCCGGCGATGGGGAAACGTTCGATTCGGACGTCGAGGGACGGCACGGCACGACCTCGCGGGCGCTGGGAATGATTCGGCATGATGACGATACTCCCCTCGGCGGAAGGCCGCAGGGGCGGGATACGAGCCCCGCAAGGCGCATGTTCCACCCGATCCGATCCCACACCCTCGGCGTGCCGCGCCATCTAAGTCGCTGAAAAACAACAGAAGCGGGGGAAGTCATGGTAAACGGTTATTAAATACCGTCGAACGCCTTCGCCACCTCGACGTACCCCATCCCTCCGGCTACACACGACATCTGTCTTCGGGGCGGCACGCGCCGGGGCGATGCCTGTCCTGTGTGCGGTTGACCCGGTCGGGTTCCCGCTGCGATCGTCGAGGAGCTGCGCATTGGGTGCCGTTGAAGCCCCTCTTCTCGCCACGGTGCGTCGTGACGGCGCCTTCACGGTCGTCGGCAACGGACGGTGGACGGCGACACAGGGTCGTGCGCTCGAAGGGGCGGTCGACCAGGCGCTGGCGGATGTCCGGCAGCATGGCGCGGCGGGCACAGCCGTGCGTGTGGATTTTTCCGGTCTCGATCGCGTCGACACCGTCGGCGCGGTGCTGATCGACCGGCTGCTGCGCCTGTTGCGGGAGGCCGGCTTCGCCGCTCGCATCGAGGGGCTCGATCCGCGCTTCAAGCCGCTGCTCGACGAGGTGGAGCGGGGGTGTCATTCGGTGCCGGCCGCCCGCAAGAGGGTGGCGCCCATCATCGGCGCGCTCACCGTCATCGGCCGCGCGGTGGCGGGCGCGGGCACGGACGCGCTGCAGTTCCTCGGCTTCGTCGGGCAGGTGGCGACCTCCTTCGCCCGCATCGCGCTGAAGCCGCAGAATTTCCGCTGGACCTCGATGGTCTACCACCTTGAGCGCGTTGGGCTGCGGGCGGTGCCGATCATCGCGCTGATCACCTTCCTGATCGGCTGCATCATCGCCCAGCAGGGAATCTTCCACTTCCGCCGCTTTGGCGCGACCACCTATGTGGTGGACATGGTGGGTGTCCTGACCCTGCGCGAGCTCGGCGTTCTGATCGTCTCGATCATGGTCGCGGGCCGCTCCGGCAGCGCCTTCACCGCCGAGCTGGGCTCGATGAAGATGCGCGAGGAGGTCGACGCCCTGCGGGTGATGGGGTTCGACCCCATCGAGGTGCTGGTGCTGCCGCGTCTCGTCGCCCTCGTCATCGCCGTTCCGCTGCTCACCTTCCTCGGCAACATGTTCGCGCTGTTCGGCGGTGGGCTGGTGGCGTGGCTCTATGGCGCTATCTCTCCTGAGATATTCGTCAGCCGTCTGCGGGAGGCCATCGCGCTGAACACCTTCGAGGTCGGCATGATCAAGGCGCCTTTCATGGCCGCCATCATCGGGGTCATTGCCTGCATGGAAGGTATGCGGGTGGGCGGCAGCGCCGAATCGCTGGGCGCCCAGACCACGGCGGCCGTGGTGAAGTCGATCTTCCTCGTCATCGTGGTGGATGGCCTGTTCGCTATCTTCTTCGCCGCTATCGACATGTGAGGCGGGGATGCTCGGAAAAGCGAACGGAAGCGGCCAGAAGTTCGAGCCGGACCCCATTCCGCCGGGGGAGCCCATCATCCGCGTGCGCGATCTGGTGGTCGGCTTCGGCGAACGCACGATCCTCAAGGGCCTGTCGCTCGACGTGAAGGCGGGCGAGATCATGGGTTTCGTCGGCGCTTCCGGCGGCGGCAAGTCGGTGCTGACGCGCACCATTCTCGGATTGGTGCCCAAACGCTCGGGAACGGTCGAGGTGTTCGGCCAGGACCTCGACACGGCGGACTACCGCCAGCGGCAGGCGCTGGAGCGGCGCTGGGGCGTTCTCTTCCAGCAGGGCGCGCTGTTCTCCTCGCTGACGGTGAAACAGAACATCCAGTTCCCGATGCGGGAATATCTCGACATGTCGCCCCGGCTGATGGACGAGATCGCCATCGCCAAGATCGAGATGGTGGGGCTCCAGCCCGATGTCGCGGAGAAGGCCCCTTCGGAGCTGTCCGGCGGCATGATCAAGCGGGCGGCGCTGGCGCGCTCGCTGGCGCTGGACCCTGAAATCCTGTTCCTCGACGAGCCGACCTCGGGCCTCGACCCGATCGGCGCGGGCGAGTTCGACGATCTGATCGCCACCCTGCAACAGACCCTTGGATTGACGGTGTTCATGGTTACGCACGATCTCGACAGCCTCCATACGGTGTGCGACCGGGTGGCGGCCCTGGCGGACGGCAAGGTCATCGCCGTCGGTCCGATCGAGAGCATGGTCGCCTCCGATCACCCGTGGCTTTCGGCCTATTTTCGTGGCAAACGGGCTCGGGCGGCAGGAATTGGCGCGTCGACGCACGGCGCTGGAGGCTGATCGTCCATGGAAACGCGCGCCAACTACACGGTCATCGGCCTGTTCACCCTCGCGGTCATCGCCGCCGGCTTCGCCTTCGTCTGGTGGTTTAACGGCGCGGGCAGCCGCGGCCCGCGGGTGAGCTACGACGTGGTGTTCAATGGGCCGGTGAGCGGGCTGCAGCGTGGTTCCGGGGTCACCTTCAACGGCATTCCGGTTGGCGAGGTAACCGGGCTCCGGCTGGATGCGAAGGATCCGCGCCGGGTTGTGGCGACCATTGCCGTGCCGCCGGGAACGCCGGTGAAGACCGATACCCGCGCCGGGCTCGATGCGCAGGTTCTGACCGGCATCGCCTCCATCGGCCTGGTTGGCGGCAGCCCGACCGCGGCCCCGCTGCCCCCCGCCCCGGATGGCGGGCTCCAGCAGATCCAGGCCGATGCCTCGGCCGTTCAGGACCTGATGGAAGGCGCCAAGCAGGTTCTGGGTCGGGTCGACGACATCGCCCGCCGGGTCGACGAACTGCTGCAGGACAACCAGTCCCGGATCAATTCGGTCATCACCAATGTCGACAAGTTCTCCCAGGCGCTGGGCGACAATGCCGGCAACGTGAACAGCTTCCTCGCCGATGTCGGAAGCGCCGCCCGGCGGATCGATTCGCTTGCGGCCTCGCTCGACCGGATCAGCGGGGCCATCGACCCGCAGAAGGTCGGCAACACGGTGGACAACATTCAGAAGTTCACCGGCGAGCTGGCCAGCTCGAGCGACAAGATCCGCGGCTTCATCGACGACGCCAGCGCCATCGCCGCCACCTTCCGCAGCTTCTCGGCGCAGCTTGAGACCACCTTCAACCGGCTGGACCAGATCACCCAGTCGATCGACCCGGCGAAGGTCGGCAGCGCCGTGGATAATTTCTCGACCTTCTCGCAGACCCTCGCGAACCGCTCCGGCGACACCGACTCCATGCTGCGAAACGCTTCCGAGCTCTCGGGCAAGCTGAACGGCATGGCCAACAAGCTCGACAAGATCCTCGACAACGTGGATGGCTTGACCTCCAGTGAAGAGGGCAAGGGGATGTTCAACCAGATTTCCGCCGCTGCCGAGGAAGTGCGCCTGCTGGCCGCCAACCTCGACACCCGCACCGCGGAACTGGCCCGCAACCTGAACCAGTTCACCGGCCCGGGTTTGCGCCAGTACGAGGCACTCGCCGCCGACGGACGGCGTACGCTGTCGGAAATCGAGCGGGTTTTCCGCAATCTCGAACGGAATCCGCGCCAGTTCATTTTTGGCGGGTCCACCGTTCCCAGCTACACTGGGCGGTGAGGATGACGCTCTGGGGGCGCGCGAGTCGCGGATGGACAGCATTTCGCACATGTGGACGGCTTGGGGGACTGCGTGACTGAGTATCGACGTCTGGCACGGGCCGCTCTCCTGCTTTCCCTCGGCATGGGCACGGCGGCGCTTGGCGGCTGCGCCGGCAGCCGGCCGATTCCGACCTTCGATCTCAGCGCTCCGCGCGACGTCGTCACGACTCCGCGCAGCCGGGGCACGCTGGTCGTGACCGAGCCGACCGCGCTGGCGGTGCTCAACACCGAGAAGATCATCGTCGAGCCGGCGCCGGGGCAGATCACCTATCTCGCCGATGCGCAGTGGAGCGACCGCCTGCCGGCACTGTTCCAGGCGCGGCTGCTGGAAGCCTTCGAAAACAGCAGCCGTGCCCGCTCCGTCGCCCGGCCGGGCGACCGCATCACCGCGGACTTCCTGCTGCTGACCGACATCCGCACCTTCGGCCTCCAGACCGCCGGCGGGGCGGAGGCGGTTGTGGAGGTCTCGGCCAAGATCGTGGACGACAAGGCGGGCCGCATCGTCGCCGCCAAGGTGTTCTCCGCCCGGACCGCGGCCGCCAATTCCACCGGCCCCGAAGTCGCGCGTGCGCTCGATCAGGCGTCCGATCAGGTGTTCGGCGACATTGTGCGGTGGGCGGCGGGCTATTGAGCGGATCGGGGAGGGGCGTTCACTCCCGATACGGCGGATAGGCGCGGCGCTGCGCTGCTTGCGGTCCCGGCAAGCGCCGGGTCTTGCTCCTTGTCTCCATAGCGGTCGCTGAGCGGGCCGCAGGACATCCCGCCCGCCGCCCTTTGCTCGGCGGACGCGGCGGGCCCTCCGCGAGGATAGACATCCCATCAGACCTCTCTGGCGCGGGCCTGCGTAGCGATCCCGATCTGAACGACGGCGCCGTCTCCGGTGGCACCGCCGCGTGCCAGGTAAGGGTCCGGGGCTCTCCGCCAAAGCTTGCCGAACGCAGCAGGCCACGTCGCCACCAATGAAAAAGGGCCCCTCGCGGGGCCCTTCGTCATGTCAGCGGCACGCGGGGCGGTCAGTCGAACCGGCCGGCGGCATGGGCGAGCATGGTGTAGACCTTGCCGGTGTCGGAGGTGACATAGGTCCGGGCGAGCTGCTGGCCGCGCTCCTCCCGCGACACGCGGTCGAGCAGGCGCTCGAACTCGTTGAGGTAGTGATCGACCGTCTGGCGGAACTCGCCGTCGCGGCGGTATTTCCGGCGGATGTCCTCGAAGGTCTGCTGGCCCTGCATGGTGTAGAGCCGGCGGGTGAAGACGTTGCGCTCGCCCCGCTTGTAGCGGTCCCACAGCTCGACCACGGCCTCGTGGTCGATCATCCGGGCAATGTCCATCGAGAGCGAATCGAGCGACTCGATGGTGTGCTGGAGCGGACGCTCCGGCTCGCGCGACGGCTGGGCCGGCGGGGGCGGGGTGTCGCCATCGCCGGAGGCGCGGGCCAGCAGGTCGGAGAGCCAGCCGCCGCGGCCGTCGCCTTCGCCGGCCGCCGGGCCGCGCGGGGCGGGTTCGCGGGGTGCCGGCTCGCGCGGGGCGGGCGCGGGGCGATAGGCCGGTTCGCGGCCCTCAGGCCGCTGATAGGCGGCCGGACGGGCAGCGGGGGCAGGGGCCGGCTCGGCGCGCCCGCGCGGGGTGGCTTCCACCATGTCCAGCGCACGGCCCTGCTTGGCGACGATGTCGTTCAGCTCGGCGAGCGCCTTGATCTGCTCGGCAACCGCCCGGCGCATGGTCGCGGCAGTGGTCTCGGTCTCGGCCGGCAGCTCGAGAACGCCGCGGCGAAGCTCCTCGCGGGTCGACTTGAGCAGCTTCTGGATTTCCTCGGTCGAACTGCGCATCTCGCGCGTCACGTCGAGGAAGCTGGAGTTGGCCTGCTCCATGAGGGCGCCGACTTCACCCACGGCCGCCTCATAGGCGGCGTGCAGCGCGGCCGTGGTGCGGTCGCGCTCGGTCTCGGCGAGGGCGCGGATCTTCTCCTGCTGCTCGCTGAGGGCGGCGGCGGAATGCTCGGACGACTGGGCTACCAGTTCGGCGATTTCCTGGGCCCGGGCTTCGGCGTTCTCCAGCGTGCCCTTGAGCACGGAAGCGAACGAGCCGAGCCGGTCGCCGAGTTCGTCGGCCTTGCCCGACAGCGTGTCGGCGAGGCTGACAATGCCGGCGCCGCGTTCCGAAAGCGTGGCGTCGATATGGCTGTGGGTCTGGCTGAGGGTGTTGGCGACGCTGGCGATGACCGAGGCCTGCTCGTTGAAGCGCTGGGTCAGCTCCGCGACCTCCTGCAGAACGCCGGTGGAGACGCCCTGGAGCGTGCGGATCTGCTCGTCCATCCGGCCCGAGCTGAAGGTGGTTGATTCCTCCACATGGTCGATGGTCGAGCGGAACGCCTCCAGCCGCTGCGACATCGCCTGCTCGATGGTGCCGAGATTGCCGGCGGCGCTGGCGAGGACGCCCTGCAGCGAGCCGTTCATCTCCGAGAGCTGGGCGAGAACGTTGTTGATCTCGGTGCGCAGTGACTCGTTGGTGGTGGCGAGCTCGCCGATGGTGGCGCGGCCGGAGCTGGCGATGGAGTCGACGAGGCCCGCCGTGCGCCCTTCCAGCGCCTGCAGCAGTTCCTCGCTAACCCGGCCGATCTCGCCGGAAGCATGGTCGGCGGTGCGGTGGATCGCCGACACCAGCCCGCCCGTGCGGCGCTCGAGATTGCCGAGGAGCTGCTCGCTGGCGCGGCCGATCTCGCCCGAGGCGTCGTTGGCGGTGCGCTGGAACAGTTCGACCGCGTTGGCGGTGCGGCTCTCGATGGCCGCCAGCATGTCCTCGCTGGCGCGCAGGATCTGGTCGGCACGCCCGCCGGTGGCGGTTTCGAAGGCGGCGACGATGGTGCCGGTGCGCTCCTCCAGCGTCCGCAGCAGGCCGTCGCTGGCGCGCTCGATGTCCTGCACGGCGGTGCCGCGCGTGGTCTCGATCGCGTTGATGAGGCTGCCGGAGCGGTTTTCGAAGGTCTGCAGCAACTCGTCGCTGGCGCGGCTGATGTCCTCGACCGCGATGCCGCGGGTCTGCTCGATGGCCTGGATGAGGCCGCTCGACCGGTTCTCCAGGGTCTGGATCAGCTCGTCGCCTGCGGCGGAGAGGTTCTGCACCACGTGGCCATGGGTCTGCTCCAGCGCCTGGGCCAGCGAAGTGCGATGGGTGTCGAGCGCGGCCAGCACCTCGCCGCTGGCGCGGGTGATTTCCGAGGCAATGCCGATGCTGCGGTCGTTCAGCGCGGCGAGGAAGCCGTTGCCGCCTTCGTTCACCAGCTGCGCCAGCTCGTGGGTACGGGCGTCGAACAGCTCGGCGATGGAGCCGGCACGCTCGGTGAGGGTGCGGCTGACATTGTCGACCAGCCCGTTCAGGGTGCGTTCCACCGCGCCGGCTTCGGTGCGCAGGATGCCGGTGACGGTCTCCATGCGGTGGGCGAGGGATTCGGCAACGCCCTGGCCACGCACCTCGATGGTGGTGACGACGCTTTCGAGGCGGCCGACCACCGCCTCCTCGAACCGGCTGACGCGGGCGTCCAGCGTGCCGGCGATCTCCAGCGCGCGGTTTCCGAGCGTGCGGTCGGCGTGTTCGATCCGCTCGCTGAGCGACTCGGTCACGATCTTGGTGCGCTCGGCGAAGAAGCCGTCGAGCGTTGCGAGCGAGCGGTCCATCGAATCGCTGGCGAGCTTTGTGCCTTCGCTCACGGTGCGGGCGAACTCGCTCGTCCCGCTATGCAGCGTGCTGTTCAGCTCGCGCGCGCCTTGGCCGAGGCTGTCGTCGAGGCGGGCGAGATGATGGTCAAGAGACTGCGAAATCTCGTTATTCTTGGCGTAGACGCGGTCGTCGAAGGTGGTGAGCGTCTGCTCGATCGAGCGGGCCAGCAGGTCCACCCGGTCAGTCAGCTGGCCGACGAGGTGGCTGCCCTGGTCGCGCAGGGTCTCGTCGAAGAGACGGAGCCCGCCGGTGATCTGGCCCACCAGGCTGCTGCCCTGGGTCCGCAGCGTGGAATCGAAGGTTCGCAGGCTCTCGGCGATGTGCCGTTCCAGCGCGGAGGATTCGCCGCCGATGCGGTCGGCCAGCTCGGTGCCGCGCACGGAGATGGTCTCCTCGAACGCCTTCAGCCGGGAGTTGAGGATCTCCTTGATCGCTTCGCCCTTGGAGCCGATGGTCGTCGCCAGCGTCTCCGCGGTCTCGCGGAACTGCTCGGTGACGCGGTTGCCGCGCGAGCTGATGATCTGCGCCACTTCGGCGCCGACCCGGGTCATGTGCTCGCTGAGCTGGTGGCTGCGGGCGGCGAGGTCGAGTGCCCAGCGGTCGGCCGCGGTGGAGAGGGTCTCGTTGATGCCCTCGCCGGCGCCCTGGAGCTGGTCCGCCACGCGCTGGCCGGTTTCGGCGAGCAGGCGCTCCAGCTCGACGCCGCGCACCGCGACGGTCTCGTAGATGCGGTTGCCGGTGTCGCCGATGCGGTCGGCGAGGTCGTCGCCGCGCACGGTGATGGTGTCGGCGATGCGGGTGCCGGTTTCCTCGAGCTTGCGGACGACGTCGCCGCCGCGGCGGGAGAGGTCGAGCACCAGCGCTTCGCCCGTGCCCTTCAGGGTCTGGTTCACCTCGGTCGCCCGCACCGCGATCTCGTCGGAGAGACGGGTGCCGGTGTCGAGGAGGGTCTGGGTGATCTGGTCGGAGCGGGCGGCCAGCGTCTCGGTCAGGGCCTGGGTGGTGGCCGAGAGCTTGGCGTCCATGTCGTCGGTGCGGCGCGCCACCACGTCGGAAAGCTCGGCAGCGCTGTCGAGCAGGCGGGTGCCGATTTCGTCGGTGTGCGAGGCGAGCGTGTTGGTGACGCTCTGCGCGACTTCCGAGAGGCGATCGTTGATGCCGGCGGTCTGCGAGGTGAGCGAGGCGATGAGCTGTTCGCTGGAGCCGGTGAGATTGCTGCTGACGTCGTTGCCGGTGGCGTGCAGGCGGTCGATGAGGTCGTTGCCCTTCTCGGTGAGGGCGTCGATGATCGTGTCGCCGACGCGGCCGAGCGCCAGCGTGATGTGCTCGCCCTTGTCCGACAGGGTGGTGGTGACGCGCTCGGCGGCGTCGTTCACGGTGGCGTTGATGCGCTCGCCGACGCCGTCGATCTCCTGGGAGAAGGCGTGGTGGGCCCCGCCGATGGCGTCGCGCAGCCGCTCGGCGTGGGTCAGGATGACCTCGCGCTCGCCCTGCAACGCCTCGATGAGGGCGCGCATGCGCACCTCGTTCTCGTCATAGGCGCGTTCCAGCACGGCCACTTCGGCGCGGACCATGGCTTCGAGTTCGCCGGCCCGGGTGATGGTGCGCTCGACACCTTCGCCCATGGCGGTCACTTCGCGGCGGATCGCCTGACCGAAGGTGACGACCGCTTCGGTGGTGATGGCGTCGGGCTCGGCGAGGCGGATCGCGACCTGCGCCATGGAGCGGGCGACGAGGCGCATCTCCTGGGTGCGGGCGACCATCATCGCGAGAATGAAGAAGAAAATCGGCGGGACGACGATGCCGCCGACGATGGCGAGCAGGGCGGGCGAGGTGAGCAGGTCGACCGGAAGGCCGGCGGCTTCGGCGGCGCGCAGATGGGCGAGGGCGATGAAGGCGCCGGCGCCGACCCACAGCGCCGAGGCGACGGCGGCGATGAGGTAGGGCGCGCGGGAGGGGCGGCGCTGCAGCACGGCGAGCATCTGGCCGATGTTCTGGCGGTCGTCATTGGCGGGACGCGCCGGCGACGAGCCTTCGCCGCGCCGTCCGCGTGTGTCGGGGCGGGCGTGCTCGGCGATGCGGCCGCCGAGGCGCTCGAAGGCGGCGCTGTCGGCCGGCTGGACCGGGGTCTGGGTGCCGGGCCATTGCGGCGCGTCGTAGTCGGTCTCGTCGTAATCGGCGCCGCCGGGCGCGCCCTCGTCGAAGGCGCGGGGCGGGCGCGCGGCGCCCTCGGCGGGGCGGACGGCGAAGGCGTCGGGGTCGAAGGGGTCCCGGTCCCGCCGCGCACCTTCGAACGGATCCTCGTAAGGATCTGAATCATCGAAGGATTCGCCACGGGTGTCGCGCCGTGGCGCGAAATCCTGGTCGAGATCGTCGCCCGGGCTGCGCGTGGACCGCGCCGGCTCCTGGTCGTCGTCCCGCCCGTCGCGGGTCTGGTCCCGCCCATGTGCCAGGTCGAGATTCAGGGCCTCCTCGATCGCCGACAGAGCGGCCGCGGTGGGGTCCTGGTTAACTTTCTTCGTGCTCGTCGACATCGCCGTCGCCTCCGGTCCGTACGCTACTCCGACCGGCTCACGCCGTCGGGCCGGGGTTGCCACCTACCCGTTCCGCCACGCCGCACGGCGTATCCCCTAGGGAACACGCCTTTTTGGCCGCAACCGTGACGTCTCTGGTCTGCCGCAGCCTTATCCTATGCCGGGGGGCTTTCAAAAGGGAACTAGGGTTTCGTAAACGTGTGTCGATATCGTTAACGACCTGTTCACCATACCGCCGGAAGGTGTTTTGAAACCGTCGGCGCAGACCCGCGGGCCCGGATGGGCGGCAATGCGGCTCTGCGGCGGCCCTCTGGGCGGCCCGGTGAACCCATTGTCGGACGTTGCGGCGCGGGAGTCCAGTCGGTGCGGTGAGGTGGACGATGTGTCCAGTCATCGTCCTCGGGCGGGCGGTCGCGGCCGGGGATGTGGAAAAACCGCCGCACCCCGGACGGGAGGGGCGGCCATGCCGCCTCGCGACAGCGGCGAGAGGGCGGCGCCGCGCGCGGCACTCTGGCAATCCGGCCGGGCGGAGGTTATCTAGGCCCGCCCGCCTTCGAACCATTCCAGCCCGCGAGAAGCCGCTCCCGATGCCCAAGATCACCTTCATCGACGCCGCCGGCACCGCCCGCACCGTAGAAGCCCAGATCGGGCAGACCGTGATGGAGGCGGCGATCCGCAACGGCGTGCCGGGCATCGACGCGGAATGCGGCGGCGCCTGCGCCTGCGCGACCTGCCATGTCTATGTCGACGAGGCCTGGCAGGGGGCCACCGGGGAGCCCTCCACCATGGAGGAGGACATGCTCGACTTCGCTTCCGACGTGAAGCCGAATTCGCGCCTGTCCTGCCAGATCAAGATCGGCGAGGCGCTCGACGGGCTGGTGGTGCGCACCCCCGCGCAGCAGGGCTGAGCCCGTCGGTCGCGGCTGGCGGACATTTCACGCCGGTTCCCCGTCCGGCGGCGGCATCCTGACCGAGGATGCCGGCGCGCGCTGGGCCGTGCCTCGCTGCGCTCGGGGCGCCTGATGGTCTAGCGGGCCCCTGCCGGCAGGGTGTGGGCAACGGGGAATGCGGTGTGCGCCGTGGCGCGGGCAGCGGCGCTGTCGCGGGCATTGGCGCAGACGATGCCGAAGGCGGCCAGCGCCACCGCGACGAGAAGCAGCCTGTTCATCGGAAAATCTCCTGCGGGCCGCCGGCGACGGGGAGGGCGCCGCCGGCGCCGTCATGGGCGGGCATCGGCGCCCGTATCAGCGGCTGGAACGGGCGTTCTGCGCGACCTCAGCGGCGATGAAGGCGTCCGACACCGGGGCGGTCGCGGCGGCGGCGTTGCGGCCCTCGGTGATCGAGACGGTCGCGGCGGGCTTGCCGTAGAGGCTGGGGTCGCGGCCATCGGCGGCGTTGGCGGCAACCGAGCCGAAGGTGAGCAGGGCAAGGGTGGCGAGGACGATCTTGTTCATGGAAGTCTCTCCTGAAGCGGCGGCGCGCTCACATGGGGCGCCGGGATGGGGAACGAGGCGGAAGGTTCGGCTCAGCGGCTGGAGCGGGCGTTCTGCGCGACCTCAGCGGCGATGAAGGCGTCCGACACCGGGGCGGTCGCGGCGGCGGCGTTGCGGCCTTCGGTGATCGAGACGGTCGCGGCGGGCTTGCCGTAGAGGCTAGGGTCGCGGCCATCGGCGGCATTCGCGGCAACCGAGCCGAAGGTGAGCAGGGCGAGGGTGGCGAGGACGATCTTGTTCATGGAAGTCTCTCCTGAAGCGGCGGCGCGCTCACATGGGGCGCCGGGGAATAGGGAATGAGGTGGAAGGCTTGGGCCGGCTCAGCGGCTGGAGCGGGCGTTCTGCGCGACCTCAGCGGCGATGAAGGCGTCCGACACCGGGGCGGTCGCGGCGGCGGCGTTGCGGCCCTCGGTGACCGAGGCGGAAACGGCGGGCTTGCCGTAGAGGCTGGGGTCGCGGCCATCGGCGGCGTTGGCGACGACGACACCGCCGAGGGTGCTGAGGACGAGGGTGGCGAGGACGATCTTCTTCATGGTGGTCTCTCCTGTGGAAGGGCGGTCTCGTTGGCCGCGCCGTTTCGATGGAGAGAACCTAATCCCGGCAAATTCGCAGGACCAGTTGTGTTAAGGCGCTCGAAACATTGCGTATACGCAATTGCGTGGCCGTGCCGAGGCGGAATGCAGGCGACTCTGTGGGATCACAGCAGCTGCGGCAGCAGAAAGATCGCCAGCGCCACCGCCAGCCAGGCGGCCAGCCCGCCGAGGATGGCGAGGCGGTAGTCCACCGCGCCAACCAGCAGCCAGCAGGTGCCGAGGAAGACGAGATAGGCGGGAATCGTGCGCAGGCTGGAGAGGCAGGCGGTGCGGACGCCGGCGGGGTCGCCCTTGGCCCCCACCGCCAGCAGCGCGAACACCACCAGCACCGGCGCCAGCGGCAGGATGCCCGGCAGCACATTGCCGCGCTTCGAGGCGAGCACGATGAGCGCGGTGACGAGGCCGCCCAGGGCACCCTTCCAGAGCACGTCCATTCCGCCGGTCTCCCCTCGCGCGGCAGGCCACGCCGCAGGCCCGGGCGGCACCGCCGCCGGCCGCGCGCTACCTATCAGTCCGGGCGATTCGGCGCGTCCTTCTTTTCGGCCCGGGTGATGAAGCCGGAGGCGACATCGGCCAGCGCCGGCGGCTTCAGCGCCGCGAAGGGCAGCGGGCGCGTCACCTCGATGGCGGCGAGGCCGAGCCGGGCGGTGAGCAGGCCGTTCACCACGCCCTCGCCGAGCCGGGCGGAGAGTTTCGCCGCGAGGCCATGGCCCACCACCTGCTGGATCAGCGAATCCCCCGCCGCCATGCCGCCGGTGACGGCGAGATGCGCCACCACCTGCCGGAACAGCCGGAACATGCCGAGCGCGCCCGGCCGGCCGCCATAGAGCAGGGCGAGGCGGCGGACGAGGCTCACCGCCGTCAGCAGCACGAAAACGAGGTCCACCGCCGCGCGCGGGCTCACCGCCGTCACCACCGAGACCCGCTTGGCGGCGTCGGCCACCAGCTTGGTCGCCTCGGCGTCGAGCGGCGCCATGAGGTGGCGCTCGGCGAGGCGCACGAGGTCGGCGCCGTCGATGATCTCCCCGAGATGGCCGGAAAGTTCGCTGCGGGCGCGGAACAGCCGCGGCACCCCTTTCGACAGCGTCATCAGCTCGGCGACCACGCCTTCCGCCTCGCGGCGGTCGTCGTGGAGCAGGGCGCGGGCGGCGGCGAGGCGCAGCCGGTTCAGCGTCTTCAGCCGCATCAGGCCGAACAGCTCCCGCCCGAGGATGGCCAGCGCCGCCACCACCAGCAGGGCGGCAAAGCCGGTGGCGGTCCAGCCCAGCCAGTCGGAGCGGGCGAACAGGTCCTCGATCAGCTTCCACACCGCGAGGCCGAGCCCCATGCTGACGAGGCCGCCGAGCCCGGTCCAGAACAGGGCGGCCCAGCGCGAGCCTTCCGGCGGGGAGGGGGGCAGCGGCAGTTCTTCCTCCGGCTCCGGCAGCACCGGGGCGGGGGTGACGACCACCGCGCCGCGCCGCACGGCGAGACCCTCCTCCGCCAGCACCACGTCGGGGTCGTCGAGCCGGAACGCCTGGGGGCGGCGGCCGTCGCGGGCGCGGAAGCCTTCGGCGTGCCCGGCGGCGGACGGGCCGGGGGTGGGGCGGTCGGTGTCGCGGGTCATGGTCACCTCAGCCGGTCGCCGAGCAGGAACTGCAGCGCGCGGTCGAGCCGGATATGGGGCAGCGGCAGCACCCGCCCCTCGGCGTTGCGCTCCACCAGCGGCGGGCGGAAGCGCAGGAAGCGGAAATCCCCGCCGGTGGCGTCGGTCAGGCCGCGAAAGCCGCCCCGGCCGGGATCGAACAGCGCGCCGGGATGCTCCGGCAGGTCGCCGGGAAAGACCGCGGCCTCGGCCATCCCGTCGAAGTCGGCGGCGTCGTACTGCCCGGCTTCCGGCACGCCGATGATGGCCGGCAGCTCGCTGCGGCCGCGCTTCACGCTCGCCTCGCGGGTGGCGCGCACCGCGGCCAGCGCGACGACGTCGATCTCGGCGCCGGCGTCGGAGGCGCGCGCCAGCGCCCGCTCCACCAGCCGGCGCAGGATCGCCTCCAGCCGGTCGTGACTGGTGTGGTGGAGGTGGTCGGCCTTGGTGGCGGCGAACAGCACGCGGTCGATGCGGTGGCGGAACAGGCTGCCGAGCCAGGAATTCCGCCCGGTGCGGAAGGCGGCGAGGATGCCGTCCAGCGCCGCCTCGAGGTCGGCCAGCGCGGCGGGGCCGGCGTTCAGGGCGGCGAGCACGTCGATCAGCACGATCTGGCGGTCCAGCCGGGCGAAATGATCGCGGAAGAACGGCCGCACGATGCGCTCGCGATAGGCCTCGAACCGCCGCGCCATCATCGCCGCCAGCGAGCCGGCGGGCGGCTCGGCGCCCTCCGGCAGGTCGAGCGGGGCGAAGGTGAGGGCGGGCGAGCCTTCGAGATCGCCCGGCATGAGGAAGCGGCCCGGCGGCAGCAGGCTCATCGCCACCTCCTCCGCCCGGCAGGCGGCAAGATAGTCGGTGAACAGCGCGGCGAGGCGGCGGGCCTCGCCCTCCTCGGCCGGCGCCGCCGGATCGACCTGCGCCAGCGCGGCGAGGAAGGGGGCGGCGAGCGCCTGCCGCGCCGGCTCGCGGGCCAGCCGCAGGCTGGTGGCGGCGAAGTCGGCGAAGCGCTGGTCGAGCAGCGGCAGGTCGAGCAGCCACTCGCCGGGATAGTCGACGATGTCGAGCGTCAGCGTGCGCCGGCCCCCGCGCGCGGGGGCGTAGTCGATGGCGAGGCGCAGCTCGCTGATGCGGCGGGTGGACTCCGGCCAGCGCCGCTCCAGCATCAGCGTGTCGAGGTGGCTTTCATAGGCGAAGCGCGGCACCGCGTCGTCGGGCTGCGGCTCCAGCACGGCGCGGGCGATCCGCCCCTCATGCATCGCCTCGAACACCGGCAGCCGCCCGCCGCGGGTGAGGGCGTGGACCAGCGCGGTGGTGAACACCGTCTTGCCCGCCCGCGACAGGCCGGTGATGCCGAGCCGCAGCGTGGGGCTGGCGAGGTCCTCGGCGCGGTCGAGCAGGGTGAGGGCGGCGAGCCGCGCCTCCTCGACGAGGCCTTCATACCAGGAGGCCATATACCCGGACGCCATGCCGCTCAGTCCTCCTCCAGCCCGAGGGCGCGGGGCGTGGCGAAGTGCGCCAGCACCCCGGTGCCCGGCGCGACCCTCGCCCAGTCCGCGGCCGGCAGGTCGATGACGGCGAGGCTGGCGGTGGGGTATTTGCGGGGCAGGCGTTCGCGCGCCTGCGGCGTCACCAGCAGGGCCAGCAGGTCCTCGAAGCCGGGATTGTGGCCGACCAGCATGAGGCTGGCGGTGGCGGCGTCCTCCTCGCGCAGCAGCGCGAGCAGATCCTCGGCGGCGGCGTGGTAGATGCGCTCCTCGAAGCCCTGCCAGGGCATCGGTGCCCAGTGCCGGCTCATCTCGATCCAGGTTTCCACCGTGCGGCGGGCGGGCGACACCAGCACCCGCTGCGGCAGCAGGTCCCGCGTGGCGATGAAGGCGCCCATGGCGGGCGCGGCGTGGAGCCCGCGCGGGGCGAGCGGGCGGTCGCGGTCGGCGACGCCCTCGGGCCAGGCGGACTTGGCGTGTCGGAACAGCATCAGGCGGGGCATGCGGACTCGGGATGGTGGCGGGAGGGGCTGGCGGCACGGCGGGGTCGCGGGTGTGGTTCGCAGGCGGCGGCCGCGCGTCTTCGCCGCCGGTGTCGCGGCACTATATGGGCACGCCGCGCCGTGGCGACAGGTCCGCGCCAGCGCGGGCGGATGACATGGCGGGGCGATTCACCGTAACGTCACCGTCACACGTGACTTTTCGGCAACCAATCGTAAGCGTTTGTACGGTAGTAGTTTCCACGTCTTGCTGTTCAGGGTGGTCAGAATGCGTTCATCGGCGATCGGTCTTGCGCTTTTGGCGGGTGTCGTCGCGGCGCCCCTCGCGACGTCCGAGGTCCGGGCCGCCGACGCCGCCTTCGGCACGCCCGCCGTGGCGGCCGAGGCCACCCAGTCGCGCGAATGGACGGTGACGGTGGGCGCCTATGTGCTGGGCGAGCCGGACTATTTCGGCTCCAGCGACTACGGCGCCACCGTGCTGCCGCTGTTCTACATCACCCGCGCCTACAAGCTCAGCTCGTTCCGCAGCTTCTACGACAACCCGTCGATCGCGCTGTTCGACACCGGCACCTTCGAGGCCGGCATCGTCGGCGACATGGTGTGGCAGCGCAAGGCGAGCGACTACTCCTCGCTGCGCGGCCTCGACAATGTCGACTACGCCTATGAGGTCGGCGGCTACGCCCAGATCTTCCCGGCCGACTGGCTGCGCCTGCGCGGCGAGGTGCGCTATGGCTTCGGCGGGTTCGAGGGCGTGGTGGCGGACCTGACCGCCGACTTCATCTATTATGTGCCGCAGTGGGACATGGCGTTCTCGGCCGGCCCGCGCATCACCCTGGCGAGCTCGGGCTTCACCGACGCCTATTTCGGCATTTCCGACCAGGAATCGGCCAACGCCATCGCCCAGGGCAACAACCTCACCCCCTATGAGGCCGGCGGCGGCATCTACTCCTATGGCCTCGGCGCCCAGGTGCTGAAGGATTTCGGCAACGGCTTCCGCGGCAGCGTCTATGCCGAGTATCGCTATCTCGCCGACGAGGCCGCCAACAGCCCGATCGTGGTGCAGAACGGCGACCGCAACCAGGTGCAGGCCGGCGTCTCGCTGTCCTACACCTTCTTCCTCGGCTTCGACACCAATCCCTTCACCGGGGAGAAGTGAGCCGGCGCCCCGCGCCGCGGCTCTCTCCGTCGCGGCCGCGCCCCCGCGCGATGCGCCTTCGCTGACAAAGGCCGGGTTCGTCCCGGCCTTTTCCGTGTCGGCGTCGCGGATGGGCGACGTTCCTTGCATGCGTGCAGGATGATGATCGCGCCAAGGCCAGTGGCGCGGCGCCCGTGCCGGAACTATGTTCCGCCCCGTGTCCGGCGCCTGCCGCGCCGGCTGTCGTTCATTCTCCCTTAACCCCGCGGGGCGCATGCAGCGCGCCTCCCGGCGTCGCCCGTCGGCGGCGCCCGCTCTGCTTTTCAGGATATGCCATGAACAGGTTCATCATCGCCGTCGCGCTCCTCGTGACGCTGGGGTCGGTGGCGGTCCAGCTCGCCGATGGCGGGGTCCACGGCTCGATGGCGATCCCGCTGCGCCCCTGATTCCGCGCTGGTATGGCGGTGCCCGCGCCGCGCCGGCCGCCGCCGCCGCCGGCCGCCGCGCCACGCAAAGACCGCGCCAGCACGTGCAAAACCTTGTCCCGCCTGCCTTCTTCTTCCGCGCAAGGTGCTGAAAAATCCAGCATTTCGTGAAGTGTGAATGACATTCAGAACGGTTGTGCCGGCCTATCGGGGAGGCTATAAGCGGGCGCCCGAGAGGGGCTCCAAAGAGGGTCTATCCCCTAAGGACGAGGACGAAAGCCGATGTCGGTTGAGATCGACGAGGAGTATCGCCCCCGCGAGGACGAACCCTTCATGAACGAGCGGCAGCGGGAATATTTCCGCCAGAAGCTGCTCACCTGGAAGGACGACATCCTGCGCGAGGCGAAAGAGACGCTTCAGCATCTTCAGGACGAGAACCAGAACCACCCCGATATCGCCGATCGGGCGTCTTCTGAAACCGACCGCGCCATCGAATTGCGGGCCCGCGACCGCCAGCGCAAGTTGATCGCCAAGATCGACGCGGCGCTCGACCGCATCGAGGACGGCTCCTACGGCTATTGCGAGGAGACCGGCGAGCCGATCTCGCTGCGGCGTCTGGAAGCCCGCCCGATCGCCACCCTGTCGATCGAGGCCCAGGAGCGCCACGAGCGCCGCGAGCGGGTCTATCGCGACGACTGACCCTGCCTCGCCGTGACGACCGCCCCGCCGGGGGCCGTCCACAACCCGCCCGGGTGGCGGTCCTGCAAAAAGAATGGGCGGCGCCGCGCGAGCGGGCCGCCCTTTTTGTTTCGCGCGTTCGAGCTGGCCGTGCACCCGGGAGCCGGCGCGCGTGTGGGAGCAAAGCCCCTGCGCCGGCCCGCGGGCACCCCAATCAGCGCACCGGCCGCCGGTTCAGCAGGTTCGCCATCTCTTCGCTGATCTCCCGCCCGCTGGCGAGAAACGGGTCTTCATTGGGCGGGGGCACCTGGACTTCGGGGGCCGGCACCGCCATCCCCTCGAACGGGTCGTTCGGTTTCGCCGGGGCGGGGTCGACCCGCAGCACATCGCGCGGCTGGGCCGAGGCGGGCGCGGCGCGGCCGGCGCCCTCGGCCTGGAAATTGGCGCGGGGAATCTCCCGGCGCGGCACGGCCGGCTGCGGCGCGGCCACCACGGGAGGCGCCGGCGGGGGCGGCGGGGCCGGCGCGGGGGCCGGTTCCGGCTGCGGCCGGGGCCGGCGCATCGAGGCTTCCAGCGGGTCGGCCATCTCGGCGAAGCGGCGGTCCACCTTCACCGCGATCAGCGGCTCGTCGGGGTCGCGCGGGCGCGGCGGTGCTGGCGGCGCGCCGCGGCCCGGCTCGGTGGCGGGCTTCTTCACGCCCACCTCCTTCGCCACGGCGTCGAGCAGGTCGCCGACGCCCGGTTCGGGGTCTTCGCGCGGCTCCGGCGCCGCGGCCGGGGTGGCCGGGCTGCGCTGCGGCGCGCCGCTGCGGGCGAAGCGGCCCGTCAGGCTGGCCTTGGCCGGGGCGGGGGTGCCGTTCTCCGCCGCCATGTCCTCGGCGCGCGGCAGCGGCCGCTCCGGCGGCAGGCTGCGCTGCGCCTTCACCGGCGGCACCGGCTCGGCGCTGCGGGGGCGGGCGGCCGGCTGGGCGCCGCGCTCCAGCGCCCGCAGCGAGCCCGGCTCGTCGATGCCGGTCTCGACCACCAGCTCGTTGGGTCCGCCGATGAGAATGAGGTGCTGGACGTCGTCGCGCTGGATCAGCAGCAGCCGGCGGCGCTCGTCCACCATCAGCTCGTCCAGCACGAACAGCCGGCGCGCCCGCGACTTGCGCCGGCCGGCCCGGCGGATCGACCCCATCGCCCAGTTGAAGACCATGATGAGCACGACGAAACCGACCAGACCCACGGCAAGCCGGATGATCAGGTCGGTATCGAGGTTCGAGACGAGGTTCTGAAGCATCACGCCCTCCGGAGCGGGGATTTGTCCGCGTGTCCTTTTCCCGCGCCCGCGCCCGCGCCGCAAGCGCGACGATGCGGCCGGCCGCGTGCGGGCCCGGCGGTGTGGCCTGCGTGCCCCGCCCGCCGGGGTGGCGGGCGCCGCGCCCGGGCGACGCGACCTTCTCCCGCCGGCCGCCCGGCCTGAGGGGCGGCGGGAAAGCGGGGCAGACGGCGCCGCGGGCGGATGGCATTCTTTCCGCCATCCGTTTTGCCGGCGTTCCGGGAGGTGGCGTGGTGGCGACAGGCGCGGGCAGGGGCGAGGCCGGGCTGCGGCGGGCGGTGGCCGTGGTGGCGCTGGCGAATCTCGGCTTTTTCGGCGTGGAATTCGCCGTCGCCCTCGCCATCGGCTCGGTCGCGCTGTTCGCCGACTCCGTCGACTTCCTGGAGGATGCGGCGGTGAACGGGCTGATCCTGGCGGGGCTGGGCTGGGGCGAGCGAGCCCGCGCCCGCCTCGGCATGGTGCTGGCGGCGATCCTGCTGGTGCCGGCGGCGGCGACGCTGTGGACCGCCTGGCAGAAAGTCGCGGTGCCGGTCGCGCCCGCGCCGCTGGCGTTGTCCGTGACGGGGCTCGCCGCGCTGGCGGTCAATCTGGGCTGCGCCCTGCTGCTGGCGCGCTTCCGCCACCACGCCGGCAGCCTGACCCGCGCCGCCTTCCTCTCCGCCCGCAACGACGCGCTGGCCAATGTCGCGATCATCGCCGCCGGGCTGGTGACGGCGCTGCTGTGGCGCTCGGCCTGGCCGGACCTGCTGGTCGGGCTCGGCATCGCCGCGCTGAACGCCGATGCGGCGCGCGAGGTGTGGACGGCGGCCCGCCGCGAGCATCGCGCCGCCGCGTGAGGGCGTTTTCCGGGCACGGCCGGCCTCGCCCGCTCTGCCGGAGGGGAAGACCTGCCCTGTGCGAATCCCTGTCTCCCGCCAAGCCCTCTTGCCCCCGCTGCCGGTGTCGGGCACCAAGGTGCGAGGTGCTTCGCGCCGCCGCACCGGGGCGGGAAACAGAGAGGGCCGGCAACGCCGGCAGGGGGACGACGGAAGCGGCATGGCGGAACGCACACCGGACGACGTGGCGCTGGATCGGGCGGCAGGCGGGGGAAGCATCCGCCTCGTGCTGATGGTCGCGCTCGCGCTGGTCGGCGCGGTGCTCTCGCTGCTGCTGCTGGGGCGCGACAAGGCCGACCCGTGGATCATCGGGCTGCTGACCGCGCTGGCCGTGGCGGGGGTGTTCGCGCTGTTCGCCTTCGCCGCCGGGCTGCTGCGCTTCGGCGTGCCGGATGCCGGCGACGAGCTGGCCCGCCGCATCGTCGACACTGCCGGCGACGGGCTGGCCATCGTCGACCCGCTGGGCCGGGTGCTCTACGCCAATGCCCGCTACCGCGCCCTCACCGCCACCGCGCCGGACGGCGAGCCGCGCCCGGTGGAGCGGCTCTTCACCGCCGATCCCGATGTGTCGGAGGCGGTCTACCGGCTGGCGCAGGGCGTGCGCGAGGGCCGCTCGCTGGCGGAGGAGATCCGCCTGCCCGGCACCGCCGACGAGCCCACCCGCTGGCTGAAGCTCGCCGCCCGCCCGGCCGGCACGGTGGGCGGCGCCCGCGCCGCGATCTGGACCATCGCCGACCTCACCCGCGAGCGCGAGCGGCAGGAAACCGCCTTCCTCGAACTCCAGCACGCCATCGACTATCTCGACCACGCCCCCGCCGGCTTCTTCTCCGCCGATGCCGACGGGGCGATCCACTACATCAACGCCACGCTGGTGGACTGGCTGGGCTACGACCTCGCCGAGTTCGGCCCCGGCGGGCTCTCGCTGGCCGACATCGTGCCGGGCGCCGGGGCGTCACTGCTCACCCGGCTGGTGGCGGTGCCGGGGCAGGAGCGCACCGAGCGGATCGACCTCGACCTGCGCCGCAAGAACGGCCAGACCCTGCCGGTGCGGATCTGGCACCGGGTCTCCTTCTCGGCGGACGGCGTGCCCGGCGCCTCCCGCACGCTGGTGGTGAACCGCTCCGGCGAGCAGGGGAACAGCGCCGCCGACCCGCTGCGCGCCGCCGAGGTGCGCTTCGCCCGGTTCTTCCACAACTCGCCCATCGCCATCGCCACGCTCGACCGCACCGGCCGGCTGGTGCAGGCCAACGCGATGTTCGCCCGGCTGTTCGGCGGCGAGGCCGGGGCGCCGCGCGCCTTCGCCGATCTGGTCGGCGAGGCCGGCCGCGCCCCGCTGCAGGCAGCGCTGGCCCCGGTGCTGGAGGGGCGGGCGCCTTCCGGCCCGGTGGATATCGCCCTGCCGGCCCCGGCCGGGGCGAAGGAGGGTGGCCGCTCGGTGCGGATCTACGCCGCCGGGGCGCAGGACGGCGCCGGGGAGAGCGGCAACGAGGCCGCCATCGTCTACGCCATCGACACCTCGGAGCAGCGGGCGCTGGAGGCCCAGTTCGCCCAGTCGCAGAAGATGCAGGCCATCGGCCAGCTCGCCGGCGGGGTGGCGCACGACTTCAACAACGTGCTCACCGCCATCATCGGCTATTCCGACCTGCTGCTGGCCAATGGCCGGCAGACCGACCCCTCCTTCCACGACATCATGCAGATCAAGCAGAACGCTAACCGCGCCGCGGCGCTGGTGGGCCAGCTGCTCGCGTTCTCCCGCCGCCAGACCCTGCGCCCGCAGGTGCTGAACCTCGGCGACGTGATGAGCGAGCTGTCCATGCTGCTGCGCCGCCTGCTTGGCGAGCGGGTGAAGCTGGAGGTGAAGGAGGGCCGCGACCTGTGGCCGGTGGAGGCCGACCTCAGCCAGCTCGAACAGGTCATCGTCAATCTCGCGGTGAATGCGCGCGACGCCATGCCGGACGGCGGCACCCTGACCATCCGCACCGCCAACGTCACCGCCGCGGACGCCGCCGCCTATGCCGAGGCCGGGCTGGCCGCGGCCGACCATGTGCTGATCGAGGTCGCCGACACCGGCACCGGCATTCCCCCCGACATCCTCGACAAGATCTTCGAGCCGTTCTTCTCCACCAAGGAGGTGGGCAAGGGCACCGGGCTCGGGCTCTCCACCGTCTACGGCATCGTCCAGCAGACCGGCGGCACGCTGCAGGTGGAAAGCCGGGCGGCCAGCGCCGCCGGGCCCACCGGCACCACCTTCCGCGTGTTCCTGCCCCGCCACGTGCCGAAGCCGGAAAAGGCCGGCAAGGCCGCCGAGCCCGCCGCCGAGACGCCGGCCCGGCCGACCGATCTCACCGGGCGCGGCACGCTGCTGCTGGTGGAGGACGAGGAGTCGGTGCGCGCCTTCGCCGCCCGGGCGCTGGCCTCGCGCGGCTATCAGGTGCTGGAGGCCGGATCGGGCCTTGAGGCGCTCGACGTTCTGGCCGAGCATGGTGGTACCGTCGATCTCGTCCTCTCGGACGTGGTGATGCCGGAAATGGACGGGCCGTCGCTGCTGAAGGCGCTGCGCACCAGCTATCCCGACATCAAGGTGATATTCATGTCGGGCTATGCTGAGGAGGCGTTCGCCCGGAACCTGCCGGAGGGGGCGGCCTTCGGCTTCCTGCCCAAGCCGTTCTCGCTGAAGCAGCTCATCGAGGCGGTGAAGCAGGCCCTCGGCAGGGACATGTAGCGTCGGACGTGATGGCAAGGGTGTGGAGACAGGCATGAGCATGGACATTGAAGCGGCCTTCGCGGCACTGGCGGCGGATCGTGCGGCCCGGGAGGGCCAGCGCGTGGCCGATCTCTTCGCCGGCGATCCCGGGCGCTTCGCCGCCTTTTCCGCCCGGTTCGAGGACATGCTGCTCGACGTCTCGAAATGCTCGCTGACGGCGCAGACCCGCGACCTTCTGCTCGACCTCGCCCGCGCCGCCGGGCTGGAGGCCAAGCGCGACGCGATGTTCTCCGGCGCGCACATCAACATCACCGAGGACCGCGCGGTGCTGCACACCGCGCTGCGCGCGCCGTCCACCCGCCGGCTGGAGGTGGACGGCCAGGACGCCGTCGCCGACGTCCACGCCGTGCTCGCCGCGATGGGCGGCTTCGCCGAGGGCATCCGCTCCGGCGCGCTGGCGGGGGCCACCGGCAAGCCGATCACCGACGTGGTGAACATCGGCATCGGCGGCTCCGACCTCGGCCCGGTGATGGCGACGCTGGCGCTGGCGCCCTACCATGACGGCCCGCGTGCCCATTACGTCTCCAATGTCGACGGCTCGCATCTCTACGACACGCTGAAGCCGCTCGATCCCGCCTCGACCCTGGTGATCGTCGCCTCCAAGACCTTCACCACCCAGGAGACCATGGCCAATGCGCAGAGCGCACGGCACTGGCTGGTCTCCGCGCTCGGCGAGGCGGCGGTGGGGCATCATTTCGCCGCCGTCTCCACCGCGCTGGACAAGGTCGCCGCCTTCGGCATCGCGCCCGACCGGGTGTTCGGCTTCTGGGACTGGGTCGGCGGGCGCTATTCGGTGTGGTCGGCCATCGGCCTGCCGGTGATGATCGCGGTGGGGCCGGACCGGTTCGAGCAGTTCCTCGCCGGCGGCCACGCCATGGACGAGCATTTCCGCACCGCGCCGCTGGCGCAGAACCTGCCGGTGCTGCTCGGGCTGGTCGGCATCTGGCACCGCGACGTCTGCCACTACGCCACCCGCGCCGTCATTCCCTATGACCAGCACCTCGCCCGGCTGCCGGCCTATCTCCAGCAGCTCGACATGGAATCGAACGGCAAGCGCGTGACCCGCGAGGGCCTGCCGGTGGCCCGCGACACCGGCCCGGTGGTGTGGGGCGAGCCCGGCACCAATGGCCAGCACGCCTTCTTCCAGCTCATCCACCAGGGCACCAGCCCGATCCCGGTGGAATTCCTCGTCGCCGCCCGCGGCCATGAGGAGGACAGCTTCCCCAACCTGCGGCGCCAGCACGCCATGCTGATCGCCAACTGCCTCGCCCAGTCCGAGGCGCTGATGCGCGGGCGCACGCTGGAGGAGGCCCGCGCCCAGCTTCTCGCCGGCGGCCACGACGCGGAGAGCGCGGAACGCATCGCCCCGCACCGGGTTTTCCCCGGCGACCGCCCCTCGGTGACGCTCGCCTATGACCGGCTCGACCCCTACACGCTCGGGCGCGTCATCGCGCTCTACGAGCACCGCGTCTTCGTGGAGGGCGCCATCTGGGACATCAACAGCTTCGACCAGTGGGGCGTCGAGCTTGGCAAGGAGCTGGCCAATACCCTGCTGCCGGCGGTGGAGAGCGGGCAGGCGCCGGCCTCGCTCAGCGGCTCCTCGGCCGGGCTGCTGGCCCATCTGACCGCCTCCGCCTGATCGCGCCACCCGCCTGACCCCGCCCCGCCGCCTCCGCCGCGCCCTTCGCCCGACACCTCTCCGGAGCCCCCATGATCCGCGTCGTCGCCACCACGCCCTATGAAGGCCAGAAGCCCGGCACCTCCGGCCTGCGCAAGAAGGTTCCGGTGTTCGAGCAGCCCAACTATGTCGAGAACTTCGTGCAGTCGATCTTCGACTCGCTGGAAGGCTTCGCGGGCAAGACCCTGATCCTGGGCGGCGACGGCCGGTTCTATAACCGCGAGGCGATCCAGAAGGTGCTGAAGATCGCCGCCGCCGCCGGCTTCGGCCGGGTGGCGGTGGGCAAGGGCGGCATCCTCTCCACCCCCGCCACCTCCTGCGTCATCCGCAAGCGCAAGGCGTTCGGCGGCATCATCCTGTCCGCCAGCCACAATCTCGGCGGGCCGAACGGCGATTTCGGCATCAAGTACAATATCGGCGCCGGCGGGCCGGCCCCCGAGCCGATCACCGACGCCATCTTCGCCCGGACCAAGACGATCACCGAATACCGCATCGTCGACGCGCCGGATGTCGACATCGACACGCTGGGCGAGACCGCGCTCGGCGACATGGTGGTCGAGGTGTTCGACCCCGTGGCCGACTATGCCGAGCTGATGCAGCAGCTCGTCGATTTCGAGGCGATCCGCGCCCTGTTCGCCGGCGGCTTCACCATGCGCTTCGACGCCATGCACGCCGTCACCGGCCCCTATGCCCACGCCATTCTGGAGGGGATGCTGGGCGCCGCGCCCGGCACGGTGGTGAACGGCACCCCGCTGCCGGACTTCGCCGGCCACCACCCCGACCCCAACCTCGTCTATGCCAGGGATCTCTACGACCTGCTGATGTCGGACGCCGCGCCCGACCTCGGCGCCGCCTCGGACGGCGACGGCGACCGCAACCTCATCATCGGCCGCGGCCAGTTCGTCACCCCGTCCGACTCGCTCGCCATGATCGCGGCGAACGCGCATCTGGCGCCGGGCTACAAGGCCGGGCTGAAGGGCATCGCCCGCTCCATGCCCACCAGCGGCGCCGCCGACCGGGTGGCCGAGAAGCTGGGCATCAAGAGCTACGAGACCCCGACCGGCTGGAAGTTCTTCGGCAATCTGCTGGATGCCGACCTCGCCACCGTCTGCGGCGAGGAGAGCGCCGGCACCGGCTCCAACCATGTCCGCGAGAAGGACGGGCTGTGGGCGGTGCTGATGTGGCTGAACATCCTCGCCGTGCGCGGCGAGAGCGTCGCCGACATCGTGCGCGGCCACTGGGCCACCTATGGCCGCAACTACTACACCCGCCACGATTACGAGGAGGTGGACGCCGCCGCCGCCGACGGGCTGATGAACGCGCTGCGCGCCCGGCTCGACGAACTGCCGGGCCAGGTCCTCGGCGGGCTCACCGTCGAGAAGGCGGACGACTTCGCCTATCACGACCCGGTGGACGGCTCGGTGACGACGAAGCAGGGCGTGCGGGTGTTCTTCACCGACGGCTCGCGCATCGTCTACCGCCTCTCCGGCACCGGCACGGCCGGGGCGACGCTGCGGGTCTATATCGAGCGGTTCGAGCCGGACCCGGCGAAACACGATTTCGAGACGCAGGCCGCGCTCGGCGACCTCATCACCCTCTCGCGCAGCCTGCCGGACATCGAGGGCCGCACCGGCCGCGGCGCGCCCGACGTCATCACCTGAGCCGGCCGCGCGCCGCCTTCCGGCGCGGCCTGCCGCTCCCGCCCGCCGCTCCCGCCGGCTCAGCCGCGCGGGCGCAGCGCCGCCGGCCCCAGCGCCTTCAGCTCGGCGACCGAGGTGAGGCCCATCAGCGCCAGCGTCAGGTCCACCTCCTCGGCGAGGTGGGCGATGATGCGGGCGACGCCGGCTTCCCCGGCGGCGGCAAGGCCATAGACATAGGCCCGCCCCAGCATCACCCCCGAGGCGCCGAGCGCCAGCGCCTTGACGATGTCGGCGCCGCGGCGGAACCCGCTGTCGACCAGTATGTCGAGCGTGCCCGCCAGCGCCTCGGCGATCTCCGGCAGCATGGCGATGGTGGAGGGGGCGCCGTCGAGCTGGCGCCCGCCATGGTTGGAGACGACGATGGCGTCCGCCCCGGCCTCGCGCGCGGCCAGCGCGTCCTCCACCGAGAGGATGCCCTTCAGCACCAGCCGGTGCGGCCAGCGCTGGCGCAGCCACGCGACATCGGCCCAGTTCAGCCGGGTGTCGATGCGGCGGGCGAGATGGCCGGCCTGTTCGAGCGCGCCGTGGCCGAATTCCGGCCGGTGCGCCACAGCCCCGCACTGCGGCATCCCCGCCCGCAGCATGTCGAGGCACCAGAACGGGCGCGCCAGCATGCTGGCGCCGAGCCGCGGGGTGATGTGCGTCACCGCGCGGAAGCCGTTGCGCATGTCGCGCTCGCGCACCGAGGTCACCGCGGTGTCGACGGTGAGGAACAGCGTCGTCACCCCCGCCGCCAGCGCCGCCTCGATCAGCTCGTCGCGCACCGCCGGGTCGTTGAGCACATAGAGCTGGAAATGCAGCTCCCCGGCGGTGCGGGCGCGCAGCGTGGCGAGCGAGGCGATGGAGAAGGTGGAGAGCGCCAGCGGGATGCCGGCCGCCGCCGCCGCGCGGGCGGCCAGGATTTCGCCATGGCCGGCATAAAGCCCGAGATAGCCCACCGGCCCCAGCATGAAGGGCAGCGGCCGCTCGGCGCCGAGGAAGCGGGTCGCCAGGGTGCGGCGGGACGTGTCCACCAGCACGCGCTGGCGCAGGTTCCACCGGCCGAAATCGGCGCGGTTCGCCGCCAGCGTCTCCTCGGCGAAGGCGCCGCCGTCGATATAGTCGAAGAAGATCTTCGGCAGCCGCCGCCGCGCGGCGCGGCGGGCATCCTCGACATTGATCAGCATGGCACGCGCCCGGCCGCCGGGGTGATGGCGTCGAAGAACGCCGTCACCATATCCGCGCCCCCGACCGGCTCGGAGCCGACCATCGTCGCCACCGACAGGCCGATGAGCGAGGAGGTGGGGGTATGGTTCCGCGCGCCGGCGCGCAGGTTCATCACCAGCGTCGGGCACAGGAACAGCGCGAGCCGCACCACCTCCCGCCAGTCCGCCGGCAGCAGGCCGCGGCCGGCGAGGTCGGCCAGCAGCGGGCGCCACACCCGCTCCGCCTTCACCGCCAGCAGCTCGCGCCGCACCGGGGAGAGCGCCCAGTCGGTCTCGACCACCAGCACCCCGCCGGCGCGGCGGGCGGTGGCGCAGAAGCGCGCGGTCGCCTCCGCCGGGTCGTAGAGCCAGAAGGGGTGGGCGAAGACATTGTGGAAGGTGGACTTCACCTCCGCCAGCAGCGCCGGCACATCGGCGCCGGCAAAGGCCGGGTCGAACATCGACAGCGCCGGCCCGGCCGGGGTGCGGGCGAACCAGACATTGGCGTTGTGGGCGTCGCCATGGGCCACCACGCCGCCGGCATCGGCGAGGCGGCGCGGGTCGAGCCGGGCATGGGCGGCGGCGAACAGCGCGCCGAGCGTGCGGGCATAGCGCCGCCCGTTCACCTCGACCTGCAGCGCCGCCAGTTCCTCCCAGGGCAGGGTGAGGCCGGGGAAGACGACCTCCTGCCCGACATAGAAATCCTTCAGCCGGCCGCCGGGAAAGGCCCCGGTGCCGCGGGCGACGATGCGCTCGTGGAACAGCCGGTGCACCGGCTCGGCGGCCGATTGCTCGGGGGTGATCGGGTGCAGCGTGGCGCGGTAGACCGCGGCGAGCCGGTCGGCAAGGCCGCGCTCGGCGGCCACCGCCTCCGCGCGGGCGTCGTCGTCGTCCGCGAGGTCGAGGGCGCGCAGCACGTCGGAGAAGCGCGGGTCGTCGCGGCGGCGGTAGACCAGGATCTGCTCGCCCGGCAGGCGCGAGACATGCACCGGCTGGTCCACCGGCAGGCCGGCGCGGGCGAGGATTTCGGCGCGGTAATATTCCCCGCTCATCGCCTCCTCGCCCTCTTCCTGGTGGAACTTGAAGAAGAAGGCCTCGCCCCCGGCCTCGAAGAAGCCGTTGAGCGAATTGAGGCTGTACTGGTCGCGGTTGATCGCCAGCGCCTCGGGCGCGAGTCCGAACAGGTCGGCCAGCAGCCCGGCCAGCGCCGCCTCCGCCGCCGGCAGGTCGTGGGCGGCGAGGGCGCGGATTTCCGCGGTGCGGCTGCGGGCGTGGGCGTTCATGCGGGCAGCGGTCCGTTCGGGCGGATGATGGTCTTGAGGCCGCCCGCCGCGCCGGCCAGCAGCCGCTCATAGGCGGCGGGCACCGCATCGAGCCCGATCTGCCAGTCTATCAGCCGGGCGAGGTCGCCCGCCAGCGGCCCGAGCAGCGCCACGGCGGCGGGCAGCTCGTCGGTGAAGGCGTGGCAGCCGATGAGCGCGATCTCCCGCTCCACCAGCACGTTGGGGTCGATGTCGAGGCCGCCGTGATAGATGCCGACCAGCGCCAGCCGGGCGCCGGGCTCCAGCACGCCGAGCAGCGCGCGCAGCGCGGCCACGCTGCCGGTCGCCTCGATCGCGGCGGGGGCGCCGCCGCCGAGCGCCGCCCGCACCGCCTCCGGCTGAAGCTCCACCGTCCGCGCGCCGGTGACCGCGGCGACGAGGCCGGCGCGCTCGGCGTTGCGGTCGGCGATCAGCACCTCGCCGTCGTGGCGGCGGGCGAGCACCAGCGCGGCGAGCCCGCCGATCGGCCCGCAGCCGGCCACCAGCACCGGCTGGCCCGGCCGGGGCGCGAGGCGAGAGACCGCGTGCAATGCCACCGCCAGCGGCTCGGCCATGGCGGAGACGGCGGGGTCGATGTCGCCGCCGATCGGCAGCAGCAGGCGGGCGGGAAGCACGACCTGTTCGGCGAAGCCGCCGTCGCAGGCCTCGCCGACGAAGCCGAGCCGGGCGCACAGGTGCCGGTCGCCGCGCGCGCAGGCCGGGCATTGCCCGCACCAGAACCGCGAATCCGCGACCACCGCGTCGCCGGGCGCGAAGCCTTCGACGCCGGGGCCGACCGCCTCGACGATGCCGGCCAGCTCATGCCCGCCGGTGGAGGGCGCGCGGGTGATCCACTGGCCGGTGCGGAAATTGTGAAGGTCGGAGCCGCAGATGCCGGCCGCCGTCACCTTCAGCCGCACCCAGCCCGCTTCCGGCGTGCCGGGGGCCGGGATGTCTTCGACCCTGAGGTCGCCCGCCGCGTGAAGCCGCACCGCCTTCATCGTCATGGCCTCAGCGTGCGCCGAGGTAGGGCGCGCGCATCTCCGACACCGCGTTCTCGTGGCTGGAGAAGCCCTCGTAGCGCGCCAGCCGGCGGGCATTGCCGGCCAGCTCGGGGTAGGCGGCGGAGGTGACGTAGCCGATGGAGGAACGCTTGACGAAATCCGTCACCGAGAGCGGGCCGCAGGTGCGGGCCCAGCGGCTGGTCGGCAGCACGGCATTGGGGCCGAGCACGAAATTGGCGATGGTCACCGGCGTGTGCGGCCCCAGCAGGATTTCCGCGGCGTTGGTGAGCCGGCCGAGATGGATGAAGGGCTCGGTGGAGAGCACTTCGAGATGCTCGGGGGCGTAGTCGTTGACGAAGCGGTAGCTCTCCTCCAGCGAGGGGGTGAGCACGATGCCGCCGAACGGCCCGCCCAGCACCGCCTTCGAGAAGGCGACGCGTTGCTCGGTCATCGCCGCCCAGTGGGCGGGCAGGGCGGCCATCGCCTCCTCGGCGACGCGGCGGGAATGGGTGACGATGTAGGCCGAGGAATCCGGGCCGTGCTCGGCCTCGATCAGCACATCGAGCGCGGCCAGCCCGCCATGGATGCTGTCATCGGCGAAGATGATCGCCTCGGAGGGGCCGGCGGGGGTGCCGGTGTCGATGAGGTGGGAGAGCGAGCGCTTGGCCGCCACCACGAAGGGGCTGCCGGGGCCGACGATCTTCACCGCCTTCTTCACGGTCTGCGTGCCGAAGGTGACCGCCGCCACCGCCTGCGCGCCGCCGCACTTGTAGACCGTCTCCACCCCGGCGAGGCGGGCGGCGACCAGCGTGGCGGCATCGACGCTGCCATCGGCGGTGGGCGGGGTGACGATGGCGATGTTCGGCACCCCGGCCACGGCGGCCGGCACCGCCGTCATCATGGTGACGGAGGGAAAGGCGCCCTTGCCGCGCGGCACATAGAGCGCGACGGAATCGATCGGCAGGAAGCGGTCGCCGGCATAGGCGCCGGGGCGGATTTCCTTCAGCGTCATGGTTTCGGGGCGCTGCTCCTCGTGGAAGGAGCGGATATTGCCGATGCCGTAGCGGATCGCCTCCACCACCTCGGGCTCGACCAGGGCGAAGGCGGCGTCGAACTCGGCTTCCGTCACCTTCAGCCGGTCGGCGGTGATGTCGGCCTTGTCGAACTCCCGGCCGAAGCGGGCGAGGGCCTCGTCGCCCTCGCTGCGCACCGCCTCGATGATCGGCTGAACCCGCGCGAGGAAGCCGGAGAGGTCGGTTTCGGAGCGGCGCAGCAGCGCGGCGCGCTGCTCGCCGGTCAGGGTCGCGATCTCGTGGAAGGAACAGATGCCGGTCATGGACGACGCCTCGGAGGAGGGGAAAGCGGGCGAATATGTATAGCCATATTACCGGGGAGGGGAGGCTAAAAAAGCGCCGCCGGCTGCATCGGGATAAGGCATGCGGCCGTGCCGGCGCCTAGGCGGCGGCGAGGAACCCGCCATCCACCGCGAGGCACTGGCCGGTGACATAGGCCGACGCATCGGAGGCGAGGAACACCGCGGTGCCGGCGAGATCGCCCAGCTCGCCGAAGCGCCCCAACGGAATCTTGCCCAGCATCGCCCTCTGCCAGCCCTCGCTGCCGTAGAAGACCTCGGTCATGGCGGTGCGGAAATAGCCGGGCGCGATGGCGTTGACGCGAATGCCGAGCGGTGCCCATTCCGCAGCCAGCGCCCGCGTCATGCCGAGCAGGCCGGTCTTGGAGGAGCCGTAGGGAACGGCGGTGGGAATGCCGACCTCGGAGGTGAGCGAGCACAGATTGACGATGGCGCCGCCATGGCCGTCGGCTTTCATCACCCGCGCCGCCGCCTGGGCGCAGAAGAAGGCGCCCTTGAGGTTGGTGTCGAGAATGCGGTCCCACAGCGCCTCCTCCACCTCCAGCGAGGGGCACACCTCCTCGACCCCGGCATTGTTGATGAGGATGTCGAGCCCGCCGAGCGCGCGGGCCGCCTCCGCGGTGGCGGCGCGGCAGCGGGCGACGTCGGTGACGTCGAGCGCGACGGGCACCGCGCGCCGGCCTTTCGCCTCGATGGCGTCGCACAGCTCGACCAGCGCGCCGGTGGCCCGGGCCGCCACCGCGACATCGGCCCCCGCCGCCGCCAGCGCCTCCGCCAGCGCCCGGCCGATGCCGCGGCTGGCGCCGGTGACGAGGGCCTTGCGGCCGCGGAGGTCGAACAGGGCGGGGGACATGGGGCTCTCCTTCGGGCGGCCGGCGCGGCGGCGCCGGCGGATGTCGGGTGCGGGAGCGGTGACGCCGGCCGATGCCGGCACCGCGGTCGTCGCGGCAGCGTGAGCAACTTCGGGGCCACCCCCTGGCGGCGGCGTTCTCCGCCGGCCCGATGCGGCGGGGCCGCACCCCGGCCGTTTCCACCGGCCGCGCCGTGCCATGGCTTGCCGGGGAGGGGGGGACAGTCTATCGCGGGTGGACAAGACGAAGGCGAGGGGGCGAGGGAATGGGTGGGCGCAGCGTCCGGGTCATGCTGGGCATCTCGACGGCGATCCTGGTTGCGGCGGCGCTCAAGATCGCGAGCGGGGTGTTCGCGCCGGTGGCCTTCGCGCTGTTCGTGATCGCGCTGGTGTGGCCGCTGCAGAAGCGGCTGGAGGCCGGCCTGCCGAAGCTGGTGGCGATGCTGCTCACGCTCGGCCTCACCGTGCTGGTGGTCGGCGTGCTGGGCTACATGGTGGTGTGGGGCTTCAGCCATGCCGGGCAGTGGCTCATCGTCAACGCCGCCCGGTTCCAGGCGCTCTATACCGATCTCGCCGGCCAGCTCGAGGAGCTCGGCATCTATTCCGCCGGCATGTTCGCCGACACCTTCAATGTCGGCTGGCTGATCCGGCTGTTCCAGTCGCTGGCGGCCCGGCTGAACGGCATGGCGGGCTTCGCGGTCGTGACCTTCATCTTTATCATGCTCGGCCTGCTGGAGGTCGGCATCATGACCCGCAAGCTCGCCGCGTTCGACGCGCCGTGGAGCGCCCGGCTGCTGGCGGCGGGCGGCGACATCGCCCGCAAGTTCCGGCTCTACATGCGGGTGCGCACGGTGATGAGCCTCGTCACCGGCCTGACCTTCTGGGGCTTCGCCGCGCTGCTGGGGCTGGACCTCGCGGTGGAATGGGGCGTCATCGCCTTCGCGCTGAACTATGTGCCGTTCATCGGCCCGCTGGTGGCGACGCTGCTGCCCACCCTGTTCGCCTTCGCCCAGTTCGGGGCGTGGGAGGTGGCGGTGGCGGTGTTCCTCGGCATGAACGTCATCCAGTTCTTCACCGGCAGCTACATCGAGCCGCGCGTGGCGGGGGCGGCGCTGGCGGTCTCGCCCTTCATCGTGCTGCTGGCGGTGTTCTTCTGGGCCTTCATGTGGGGCATCGCCGGCGCCTTCATCGGCGTGCCGCTGACGCTGGCGGCGATCACCATCTGTGCCCACACCGAGGCGGCGCGCTGGGTGGCGGAGCTGCTGTCCGGCCGCAGCGAGGCCTGAGGAGACACGGCATGCGCGCCTTCGCGTGGAAGATCCTCGTCGCGCTGGTCGCGCTGGCGCTGCTGGGCCTCGGGGCCTTCATCGGCATGCGGGTGCATTTCGCCCAGAGCGGCGACCCGCTGCAGCCCTGGCACACCTTCGTGCCGGAGGAGATGAGCGTGGCGGAGCTGAACGCCGCCGACTGGGCCGGCTATCTCTCCACCGAGCAGCGCATCTTCGCCGACGTGCAGCGCGAGGTCGTGCAGAAGCTGGACACGCCCGAGGAGCGGGTACCGTTCAACCGCTACTTCTCCGGCAGCATCGTCTATCCCCCCAGCCTGACCCATGACTGGAACCGCTCCTACGAGCTGGAGCCGGCCGGCACGCCGGTGGGCGCGGTGGTGCTGCTGCACGGCCTGACCGACTCGCCCTACAGCCTGCGCCACGTCGCCCAGCGCTATGTCGAGGCCGGCTTCGTCGCGGTGGCGATCCGGCTGCCCGGCCACGGCACGGTGCCGGCCGGCCTCACCGGGGTGGAGTGGGAGGAATGGCTGGCCGCCACCCGGCTTGCGGTGCGCGAGGCCCGGGCCCGGATCGGCCGTGACAAGCCCTTGCACATCGTCGGCTTCTCCAATGGCGGGGCGCTGGCGCTGAAATACGCCCTCGACGCGCTGGAGGACCCCAGGCTGGCGCAGCCTGACCGGCTGGTGCTGATCTCGCCGATGATCGGCATCACCCGCTTCGCCCGCTTTGCCGGGCTGGCGGGGCTGCCGGCCTTCCTGCCCGCCTTCGCCAAGGCGGCGTGGCTGTCGGTGATCCCCGAGTTCAATCCGTTCAAATACAACTCTTTCCCGGTGAACGGGGCGCGGCAGTCCTACCGGCTGACGCAGGCGCTGCAGGAGAGCATCGCGGCCAGCGCCCGCGACGGCCGGCTCGCCCGGCTGCCGCCCACTCTGACCTTCCAGTCGGTGATGGACTTCACCGTGTCCACCCGCGCCATCATCACCGCCTTCTACAACCAGCTTCCCGCCAATGGCAGCGAGCTGGTGCTGTTCGACATCAACCGCAACACCAAGCTCGGGCCGCTGCTGCGGGCCTCCTCGCAGGCGGCGCTCGGGCAGATGCTGCCGCCGACGCCGCGCCGCTTCCGCACCACCGTCATCGCCAATGCCCGGCCGGATGCCGCCGAGGTGGTGGAGCGCAGCACGCCGGCCGGCTCGTCCGAGGAAAGCGTGCGGCCGCTGGGGCTGACCTATCCCTCCGACGTCTATTCGCTCTCCCACGTCGCGCTGCCGTTTCCCCCGACGGATTCGCTCTATGGCTCGGACCCCGATCCGGCGGAGGATTTCGGCGTGCAGCTCGGCGCCATGGCGGTGCGGGGCGAGCGGGGGGCGCTGATCGTCAATCTCGACGCGCTGGTGCGGATGTCGTCCAACCCGTTCTTTTCCTACATGATCGGGCGGATCGGCGACGGGCTCCCCGCCCCGGCTCCGGCGCCGACCCCGGCGCCGTGACGCCCGCCCGCCGGGCGCGCGGGCGGATGCGGGCGGACGGCTTCACCCGGCGATGGCGCCGATGACCGCGGCGTTGATGAGGTCGATGAAGAAGGCCGACACCAGCGGCAGGATGATGAAGGCCCGGGGCGCGGGGCCGTGCAGCTTGGTCACGGCGGTCATGTTGGCGATGGCGGTGGGCGTCGCGCCGAGGCTGATGCCGGTGAAGCCGGCGGAGATCACCGCGGCGTCGTAGTTCCGGCCCATGGCGGGAAACACCACCAGCAGGATGTAGAGGACCGCCGCCAGGGTCTGCGCCGCCAGCACCAGCGCGAGCGCGAGGCCGAGCCCGCCGATCGCCCAGAGCTGCATGCTCATCAGCGACATGGCGAGGAAGACGTTGAGCGAGAGATCGGAGATCAGCGCCAGCGCCCGGGTGCGGGTCGGCCAGGCGAGGCGGGGAAACAGCCGCGGCACGGTGTTGGTGATGAGGATGGCGACCAGCAGGCAGACCACGAAGGTCGGCAGCTTGAGGCCGAGCGCCTGAACGCTTTCCTCGATGCCGAGGCCGATCAGGATCGCCGCGTTCAGCACCACCAGCGTGCGCAGCAGGCTGACATGGCTGATGTCGTCCTTCACGCCCTCCGCCGCCAGCGTCGCCTTGGAGGGGGTGGAGAGCCCGATCACCGGCGCCTCGGTCTCCGCCGGACCCGCCAGCGCGTTGCGGCGGATGAGAAAGCTCGCGATCGGGCCGCCGGCGAGGCTCGCCGCCACCAGGCCGAGGGTCGCCACCGCGATGCCGACTTCCAGCCCGTTGGTGACGCCGGTGCGGTCGGCGACCAGCGGCGCCCAGGCGATGGTGGTGCCGTGGCCGCCGATCAGCGCGGCCGAGCCGAGGAACACGGTGAGGCCCTGCGGCAGGCCGAGCAGCGCCACCCCGCCCGCGGCGATGGCGTTCTGGATCAGCAGGTAGGCCGCCGCCAGCACCAGCAGGATGGCGAGCGGCTTGCCGCCCGCGACGAGGTCGGACAGCTTGGCGTTGAGGCCGATGCCGGTGAAGAAATAGAGCAGCAGCATGTCCCGCGCCTCGAGCGCGAAGCGCACCTCGATGTCGAACGCCTCATAGGCGATCAGCGTGGCGGTGGCGGCGACCAGCCCGCCGGTGACCGCCTCCGGTATGTTGAAGCGGCGCAGCAGCGGGATCGCCCCGTTCAGCCCCGATCCGGTGAAGAACACCAGGATGGCGATGGTGAAGGTCGTCAGCCCCGACACCTCGACCGTGCTTATGTCCGTCATCTGGTATCCCTCTCTGCCCCGATGGTTCCCTAGCACAGGAGGCCGCGCCGTGCGCCCCGTGCGGGAGGCGAGAAAATTTCGCCCGGCGGTGTCGGGGCGCGGGCGGGTGCGGCGTCCTTGGTGCGAGACTTCACCGGGAGGGGCCCATGAGCATGCGTGCGACCATTCAGCCTTACCTCTATTTCGAAGGACGCTGCGAGGAGGCGATCGCGTTCTACGGCACCGCGCTCGGCGCGCGGGTCGAGGCGCTGATGCGCTTTTCCGATGCGCCGGCCGCCGCCTGCGGCGGTGAGGCGGGGGAAGCAGGGGCCAGCGACATGCCCCGCCCCGACCCCGCCGGGGTGATGCATGCCGAGCTGAGGATCGGGGAGGCGGTGCTGCTCTGTTCCGATGGCTTCGGCCGGGGCGAACCGCGCTTCGCCGGCTTCTCCCTCGCCCTGCTGCTGCCGGACGCCGCGGCGGTCGATGCCGCCTTCGCGGCGCTGGCGGAGGGCGGCGCCGGGGTGCTGCCGCCGCACGAGACCTTCTTCTCCCGCCGCTTCGCCATGGTGACGGACCGTTTCGGCGTGGGCTGGTCGCTCTGGACCGCCGCGGCCGCCGCGGTGGGGGAGGCGGCGTGATGGCGGCCGAACTCGTCCTGCTGATCGGCACCCGGAAGGGTGCCTTCATCGCCCGCACCGATGCGGCCCGGCGAAGCTGGTCGATCGAGGGGCCGTTCTGCGAGACGTGGCCGGTGAACCATGTCGTCGCCGACGCCGAGGGGGTGATCTATGCCGGCGGCGGCAATGAATGGTTCGGACCGGCCGTGTGGAAATCCCGCGATCTCGGCCGGAGCTGGACCCATTCCAGCGCCGGCCTCGCCTATGCCGCGGGGGAGGCGCCGGTGAAGGCGGTGTGGAGCCTCGCCGCCGGCGGGGGCGGGCTCTATGGCGGGGTCGAGCCGGCCGGCCTGTTCCACAGCGCCGATGGCGGCGAGAGCTGGCGCCAGGTCGAGGGGCTGCGGCGCCACCCCTCGCGGCCGGAATGGAATCCCGGCGGCGCCGGGCTCATCCTGCATTCGCTGGTGCTCGACCCGGAGGACCCGGCGGCGCTGTGGGTCGGCATCTCGGCGGCGGGCGTGTTCCACTCCGCCGATGGCGGGGAGAACTGGCAGGCCCGCAACCGCGGCACCCGCGCCGACTACAATCCCGACGACCAGCGCTATCCCGAATTCGGCCAGTGCGTGCACTGCGTGGTGATGGCGCCGGGGCGGGGCCCGGACGGGCGGCGCCGGCTCTACCAGCAGAACCACTGCGGCATGTACCGTTCCGACGATGGCGGCACCGGCTGGGCCAGCATCGAGGCGGGGCTGCCCTCCTCCTTCGGCTTTCCGGCGGCGGCGCACCCGCGCGATCCCGACACGCTGTTCCTGATCCCGCTCAACGGCGACACCGCCGGCCGCTACATGCCGGAGGCGAAGACGGCGGTGTGGCGCAGCCGCGACGGCGGGGCGAGCTGGCAGGCGCTGCGCGAGGGGCTGCCGCAGCAGGGCGCCTTCTTCAACGTGCTGCGGCAGGCCATGGCCACCGACACGCTGGAGCCGGCGGGGGTCTATTTCGGCACCAATTCCGGCGCGCTCTATGCCAGCCGCGACGAGGGCGAGAGCTGGCAGTGCCTCGCCAGCCACCTGCCGACCATCACCTCGGTCGAGACCGCGGTGATCGGGGGCTGAGGCCATGGGCGCGGGCGAGGGGCCGGTGGCGGAAAGCGGGCGGGAGGCATTATCCGCCGGGGTGGCCGCCGCGCCCGGCCCCGGCGGCAACCCGGGCGCCGGCGCTGGTGCGGCTGCCGGCGCCGCTGACGGCGCTGTTCCCCGGCGCGCCGCGCTGCCTCGAGCTGGAGGTGGCGACCGTCGCCGAGCTGATGGACCGGCTGGACGCGCGGTGGCCCGGCATGCGCGACCGGCTGTGCGACACCACCCCGGCCGTGCGCCGGCACATCAACGTCTTCGTCGCCGGCAGGCGGGCGCGGCTCGACACCGCTTTGCCGCCGGGGAGCGACGTCTTCATCATCACCGCGATCAGCGGGGGCTGAGCCGGCGCGGCAGGCGCCGCCGGGGGAGGGGGAACCATGTATTACGCGCTGCTGTGCTACCATTCCGAGGATGTTGTGTGTTCCTGGACCCAGGAGGAGGACGCCGCCGTGATGGCGCGCCTCGACGTGATCCAGCGCCGGCTGGTGAGGGAGGGCAAGCTCTCCTCCGCCGTGCGGCTGCTGCCCACCACCGCGGCCACCACGCTGCGCAAGGACCAGGACCCGCCGCTGGTGCTGGACGGGCCTTTCGCCGAGACCAAGGAGCAGCTTCTCGGCTTCTACATCCTCGACGTCGACGGCCTGAACGAGGCGCTCGACATCGCCCGCGAACTGGGCGGCGCCAATCCCGGCGGGGCCTATGAGATCCGCCCGGTGGGCTTCAGCTACGATGTCGGCGCGGGCGGGGGAGGGCCGGGATGAGCGAGGACCCGCGCTGGCTGGATGTCGCGCTGGCCTCGGCCCGGCCGCAGGCGATGGCGGCGCTGCTGCGCTATTTCCGCGACCTCGACCTCGCCGAGGAAGCCTTTCAGGAAGCCTGCCTGCGGGCACTGCGAAGCTGGCCGGCCAATGGCCCGCCGCGCGATGCCGCGGCATGGCTCGCCTTCGTCGGCCGCAACGTCGCCATCGACGCGGTCCGCCGGCGCGCCCGGCTGGCGCCGCTGCCGCCGGAGGAGGCGCTCTCCGACCTCGGCGATGCCGAGACCGACCTCGCCGAGCGGCTCGACGGCGCGGACTACCGCGACGACGTGCTGCGGCTGCTCTTCGTGTGCTGCCATCCCGAGCTGCCGGCGACCCAGCAGATCGCGCTGGCGCTGCGCATCGTCTCCGGCCTTTCGGTCCGCCAGATCGCGCGTGCCTTCCTGGTCGGCGAGGCGGCGATGGAGCAGCGCATCACCCGCGCCAAGGCGCGCATCGCGCAGGCCGGAGTGCCGTTCGAGACGCCCGGCCCGGCCGAGCGGGCCGAGCGCTTCGCGGCGGTCGCCGCGATGATCTACCTGCTGTTCAACGAGGGCTATTCCTCCGCCGGTCCGCCGCCTTCCGAGCGCGCCGGGCTCTGCGAGGAGGCGATCCGGCTGGCCCGGCTGCTGCTGCGGCTGTTTCCCGCCGAGCCGGAGATGATGGGGCTGGCGGCGCTGATGCTGCTGCAGCATTCCCGCGCCGCCGCCCGCTTCGACAATGAGGGGCAGCTCGTGCTGCTGGAGGCGCAGGACCGCCGCCGCTGGAACCGCGCCGCGATCGGCGAGGGGCTCGCCTTGCTCGACAAGGCGATGCGCCACGGCGCGCCCGGCCCCTACCAGCTTCAGGCCGCCATCGCCGCGCTGCATGCCCGTGCCGCCCGGCCGGAGGACACCGACTGGCGGCAGATCGAACGCATCTACGCCGCGCTGGAGCACATGCAGCCTTCGCCGGTGGTGACGCTCAACCGCGCGGTGGCGGTGGCGCGGGTCGAGGGGCCGCTGACCGCGCTGGCGCTCGTCGAGCCGCTCGGCGGTCGGCTCTCCGGCTATTTCCATTTCCACGGCCTGCGCGGGGCGCTGCTGACCCAGCTCGGACGCCGCCTCGAGGCCCGCGACGCGTTCACCCGCGCCATCGCGCTGGCCGGCACGGCGGCGGAGGCCGCCCATATCCGCCAGCATCTGGACGCGCTCGCCGCCGATGCCGACGCCGCCGGCGAGCGGGCGGGATAGGCGGCAGGACAGGGGCGCGATCCGGCCGGGCCGGCTCTCCGCCGCCCGGCGGCCGGGGCTGCGCAGGGAACCACGGCGGCGCTGCCGCATTCTCCCCCCGGACCCGCCGCGGCATCCCGTTCCTCCCATGCCGCCGCTTCCTCACGCTGGATGGGAGAGAGACATGCGCCAGCACCGCACCGAGAACGACACCACCTCGAACGCCAGCAAGGTGGCGATCGAGCTGCTCAACGCCAATCTGGCGGCCACCATCGATCTGGCGCTCGTCACCAAGCAGGCCCACTGGAACCTCAAGGGGCCGCAGTTCATCGCGGTCCACGAGATGCTGGACGGCTTCCGCTCCGGTCTCGACGAGCATGTCGACACCATGGCCGAGCGGGTGGCGCAGCTCGGCGGCACCGCGCTCGGCACGGTTCAGGTGGTGGCGGCGGCGAGCGAGCTGCCGCCTTACCCGCTCGACATCTACAGGGTGCACGACCACCTGAAGGCGCTGGCGGTGCGCTATGGCGCCGTCGCCAACCGGCTGCGCCGCTCCATCGGCGACGCCGACGAGGCCGGCGATCCCGACACCGCCGACATCTTCACCGCCGCCTCGCGCACGCTGGACAAGTCGCTCTGGTTCATCGAGGCCCATCTCCAGGAGCCGAACTGACGCCGACCGCCGCGTCCCGACGCGAGCGGGACGCGGCGGTCCCGTGCGCGGCGGCCAGCGCGCCGGAGCGCGAAAATCTTTCGTCCGGGTGTGATCCGAAGGCCGTGTGATAACGTTTGAAAAGTAACCGGAAATTTGTGCCCCTCTGCAAGATGGCTTGCAATTTGCTCCCCGCCTTGGCTTGATGCAGTTCATAGGCGATGCAACTTGCAGAATCGCAGTCTCGGCAGAACAAAGAGGACGGTCGGCACTCCTCTCGCTCAGCGCGAGAAACTTAGCCAATCCGAACATTTGGGGACGAAGGACTATCGCGCATGGCACGCAAACTCGCCGAACAGGACGCCGGAGCGCCGCATCCGGGCGAGAGCGACTGGTCGTCGGCGGCGGCCTTTCCCGCACGTGCAATGGAAGGTGAGGGCGAACTTTCCGGCGTCACCCATCTCGAGGTGGCCCGGGTGATCGAGCGGGCGCACCGCCGCTTCCTCGACCTGCTCCGCATGGACCTCATCCGCCTCGGGATGGACGACATCAGTCCCTCGCAGGTGATGCTGCTGTTCACCATCGGCAATGACGAGCTCTCGGTGCGCGACCTGCTGGAGCGCGGCCACTATCTCGGCTCCAACGCCTCCTACAACCTGAAGCAGCTTGTCGACGGCGGCTATGTCGACCGTTCCGCCTCGCCGCGCGACCGGCGTTCGGCACGGCTGCGGCTGACCGCCAAGGCGGTGAGCCTGTGCGAGGCGATCCGCAACGTGCACGACAATTTCCACCGGCAGACCGTTCGCGACGAAAGCGAGCTGCGCGACCTCACCACGGCCTTCAACGTGCTGCGGCGGCTGGAACTGTTCTGGACCTCCTCCCTGCGCTATGGCGGCGACGGCGCCTGACCTTCTCGGGCGACCGGCGAGGCAGGTCATCACCGCTGACGCCGTCCGGGGAGCGCGCCGTGAGGGGTTTGGGTTCGCGGAGTATCGGTTTCGCGGTCCGGGAGCCGGCGTTCAGTAGCCGCCGGCCTTTCCCAGCGCGGTGATCAGCTCCCGCACGTCCTTGCCGCGATTGCGCCAGAAGGCGGGCGAGGTGCAGCTCGCCAGCGCTCGACCCCACCCATAGACCGACAGCCGGCCGACCACGTCGCGGGCGATGAGCAGGCGGCGCACGCCCTTGTGACCACGGGCGGCCGCGAGGCACACCGCGATCCGCGCCCGGCCTTCGAGGCGCTGCCACGCACCGGTGGCGGCCAGAACCTCCGCCCGGCCCGGCGCGACCGGCCACAGATCGAGCATGGTGCGGAAGTGCCGGCCGATCCGGCCCCTGCCATGGCGTTCCAGCCGGCGGATCACCCACTCCAGCTCCCCCGGGGCCAGCCGCTCCAGCAGGAGCCGGCCCTCGAGCAGGGTGCGCAGGCGCAGCGTGCAGCGCCGGAAGCCCCGGTTGGCGAGCTGGTCGTGGATGACGAGGTGAAGGAACTGGTGCCGCAGCGCCGGGATCGCCACCTCTGCCCGGCCCAGCCGCGCGGGCGTGGCCGCGGCCATGAGTTCGTCCGCCGGCAGGATGGCGGCGAACGGCCGGTGGACGGCGTGGCGGTGCAGCTCGATTCGCGTGCCGTCCGCCGGCCGGCGCATGGGCGGCAGCTGGTGGCGCCCGGCCTGGTCGCCGGCATAGTCTTCCGCCACCCAGTCGAAGCCGAGCGCCTCCAGAACCCCGGCGGCGGCCATGGCCTGTTCCGGGGGCACCAGCAGATCGAGGTCGGACAGCACCCGCAGGCCGGCATCGGGGTAAAGGCCGTCGATCAGCCGGTTGGCGCCCTTCAGCAGCACCGGCACCACGCCGGCGGCGTTGAGCGCGGCGGCGACCTCTTCCAGCGCCTGCGTCATCCGGGCGTTGCGCGCCACATTCGCCCGGTTGAACAGCGCCAGCACGTCGGCCACCTCCGCCGGCAGCCGGGCGGTGAGCCCGGCCCGGCCGAGGATGGGGCCGAGGGCGACGAGGACGAAATGGCGGTCCGCCTCGGCGATCACCGGCGCCCAGTCACCGACGCTGCCGAGTTCCGCGGCGAGGCCGTCACGGCCGGTGGAGCCGGGCAGCAGCCCGAGCACATCGACCAGCAGGTCGAAGCTCGGTCGGGTCACGGCAGCAGGCCGGCGGGAAGCCGCCGCTCCGTCAGCGCCCGCGCCGCCGCGCGCACATCGCCATAGACGAGGCGGCAGGCCGGCACACGCTCCAGCAGCGCGAGCAGGGAGCGCAGCTCCGCCTCGCCTTCCGGCGGCCATGTGCCCCCGGCGATGATGGCGCGCAACAGATCGCGCGGCGGCACCGGTTCCGCCCGCAGGGCGCTGCCGGCCTCATAGCGCGGCAGCACGATGGCGGCGACGGGATGGCCGGCCGCGGCGGCCAGAGCGCCCGCCGGCCGGAAATAGCGCACCGTCGTCGCGCCGATGACCGAAGGCGGGGTTTCGGCGAAGCCGGGATGCAGCTCGGTGAAGACCGGCCAGCTCCCCGGCTTCACGCTCATCGCCATGGGGAACGGCCAGACTTCACCGGTGTCGGCGTCCACCGGGGCGAGATCGTCGGAGAGCAGGGTGCCGCCATGGGCCAGAAGGGCGCCGGCCAGCGTGGTCTTGCCGCTGCCCGAGGCCGCCGGCAGCAGCACCGCGCCGCCGCCCGGCAATGCCACCGCGGCGGCATGGAACAGCGCCAACCAGCGGCGACCGGCATGGATGCGCGCGGCAAGCTGGCGGATGGCGAGCCAGCGGCCCATGGGCGCCGAGCCGGGGCGGTGGGCGATGACGCCGTCCACCGTGACCAGCGCCTGGCCTTCGGGTGTCACAAAGAGATCGACGCGCGGCCCCGCCGGCACGTCGCCGGCCGGGGCATCCGCCAGCATCGGGGCAAGGGCGCCGGAAAAGGTGCGGGCAAGCGGATCGGGCCAGCAGCGCACGCGGGCGCTGCCCGGGCCGAGGCGGATGGTGCCGTGAAAGGCGGGGGGATGGTCCGGCGGCTCGGCCCGCTCCGGCGGGACGACCGGGGGAAGGTTCTCCTCGCGCAGGGCGTCGGCGGCGCGGGCGCCGTCGTCCTCCGTGTCGAAGAGCCAGAGGCGGCCGGAGGCTATATGCTGAACGACGCTGCCACCCGCGAAGGGCAGCAGCACGATGTCGGCACGGCTGGTGGCGCGGGACGGCGACGCGATCGTCATGACACGATAAGCTGAAGGCGGCCGGTCGGTTTCCCGCGCCCGGCCGCCGTCGGCGTCACTCGAAGCTGCCGTCGCCCGCGGCCTCGGCCACCTTGGCGTCGAACAGCAGGGCGGCGATCGGAGCGGCGGCCAGCAGCTTGCCCATGCCCTTCATCGCGTCGCGGCGGCCGGCGTCGTGGCTGGCGGCCTCGGTGGTGGTTTCGGTGGAGCGGTTGTCGTGGTCGGCCATACGGGTGTTCCTTCTGTGGGGGCAGGCGTCTTATCGGGGCAAACGTCGGCGCGGGCGCACCCGCTGGTTCAGGCATGAAACCGTCGTGTCGCTGCAGGCAGAGCGAGGACCGAGAACGTCCAGTCTGGCATCGCCCGGGTGGTGATGCCGGTCGTATCTGTTCGCCTCATTCCTGTGCGTGGCCAAGGCCATGCGACCCTCGGGGAGGGATACTCGATCCTTAGGTCAGGATTTTACCTCTGGCCTCGGGCGACGCAAGCCGGAGGCAACCGCCTTCGGCCTGCTTTGCGCGCTGTTTGACGGCAAATATGAACAAAGTTCCGGGGTGTTGCGCATCGGCAGCACACCCTCCTGCCTCACGCCCCGAAGACGAAGTCCGAGGCGTCGAGGGTGAGGGCGGTGTTGGCCCTGTTCTGCACCGTCACGCTGTTGCCGCTGCCGAAGTCGATCGTCACCGTCGACGTGCCGTTGCCGGTGACGTTGAGCTCGCCGAAGGAGGAATAGCCATAGGCGGAGACGTCGATCAGGTCGTCGCCGGTGCCGGAGCCGGCGACCTGGCCGAAGTCATAGATGGTGTCGGCGCCGCTGCCGGGCTGGAACACGAAGGTGTCGTTACCGCCGATCACCGTGGTGTCGGCATCGATGGTGCCGGAGACATCGCCATAGAGCTTGTCATCGCCGGTGCCGCCGTCGAGCCGGTCGTTGCCGCAGGTCAGGGAAGCATTCAAGAATACGGTGCCGCCGTCACCGACCAGAGTGTCGGCGCCGGCGCCGCCATAGAGCGTGTCGCCGCCGCCGACGGAGACGCAGGTGGAGCCATTGCCGAACTGCACGCCGTCGCCATAGATCGTGTCGTCGCCGTCCTCTCCATAGAGCGTATCGGCCCCGCCTTTCGCGGTCGAGCCGCTGCGCACGGCGAAGTAATAGCCGTCGCCATACAGGGTGTCGATGCCGCCACCGGCATACACCGTGTCGTTGCCGCCCGTAGCGGTCGCATTCAGACCATAGCCGAGTTGGCTCCCATCGCCGACAAATAGGTTGTTACCATCATTGCCATAGAGCGTGTCATTGCCGCCGGTGGCTGTACTGGATACGCCATAGCCGAGAGAGCCGGCGTCGCCGTAAAGCACGTCGGATTCTGTGCCGGTGCCGGCATAGAGCGTGTCGTTGCCGCCGACAGTCGTGGTGGATTCGCCATTGCCGAGCACATTGGCGTCGCCATAGAGCGTGTCCTTGCCCGCCCCGCCCCGTAGAATGTCGTCGCCCCCGAACGCGCTGGAGCCGTTGTCAGTGGCCATTGATCGGCCATCGCCGTAGATCGCGTCGTTGCTGGCGCTGCCGGTGATGGTGTCGTTGCCGCCCCTGGCCCAGGCCATGAAATAACCATCGCCATACGCGGTCGTAGCTACTGTTGCGGCTGAGAGGTCGATGATGTCGTTGCCGCCCTGGACCAGGTCGCTGGCCGAGGTGCCCACGACGGTGTTGGTGTCGCCATACACGGTCTTGAGATGCGATCCAGCGGTCCAGATCACGTCATTGCCGAGCCCGCCAGAGAGCGTGGCGTCGGTGGCGTATTCGTTGCCGGCATTGGCAGGGCGGACGGTGAAGTCCATGATGTCGTCGCCGGCCCCGGCGTCGAAGCTGGTGAAGCCGGAGAAGCGCAGCGCGTTGGTGCCGGAGAGGGTGAGGTCGTAGATGAAGGCCTCGTTGGCGTTGCTGCCGGTCAGCGTCTTGTCCGAAGAGGTCGCGGTGTAGATGACCGAGCTGCCGTAGAAGCCGTAGGTCGACAGCGTCTCGTTGGTGGTGGTGTTGGTGGTGATGCTCGTACGGCTGAATTTGCCGGAACGCGTGAACTGCATGGTTCGCCCCTCACTGGCCATTCGCTTCGAAGTCCAGCGATCGGGGCATTGTTGCTCCGGGCGTGACGGGGTCAAGCCCGGGCGCGAAGATTGCCGGCTTTTAGGTTCCAAACACCAGAAAAAGACCAGGCCTTTGACCGCCGCGTCACTACCGCTTGGGAAAGGCGGGGCGGTGGCCGCCCCGCCACAACCGACGCATTGTCACGTCGCGAAGATGAAATCCGAGGCGGTGAGGGTGAGGGACGTGTTGTTCCAGTTCTTCACCGCGACGGTGTTGCCGTCGCCGAAGTTGACCGTCACCGTGGCGGTGTTGTTGTTGGTGATGGTGAGGCTGGAGAACGAGGTGTAGCCATAGGCGGAGACGTCGATCCGGTCGACGCCCCGTGAGCCGCCACTGCTGAAATCATAGATGGTGTCGGCGCCGCTGCCGGGCTCGAACACGAAGGTGTCGTTGCCGCCGATGAGGGCTCCGTTGGCCTTGGTGGAAATGTCGCCATAGAGCTTGTCGTTGCCGGCGCCACCGTCGAGGATGTCGTTGCCGCAGGTGACGGTGGAGGACGCGGTCGTCGTGTCGGCGTCGCCCACCAGCGTGTCGATGCCGATGCCGCCATACAGCTTGTCGTTGCCGCAGACGATGGTCGAGGCGTTCGTCGTGGAGCTGCCGAGGGTCAGGCCGTCGCCATAGAGGCCGTCACTGCCGCCCTGGCCGTAGATGGTGTCATTGCCGCAGGTGACGCTTGAGTTCGCCCCGGTGCCCATGAACCGTGCGTCGCCGACCAGGTAGGTATCGCTGCCATTGCTGCCATAGATGGTGTCGTCGCCGCCCCAGGCCTTGGCGTTCGAGATCGTGGCCATCTGGTAGGCGTCGCCCTGGATGGAGTCGGCATCGGTGCCGGGCGTGCTCGCCGTTCCGCCGTAGAGAATGTCGTTACCGCCATAGGCGCTGGAACCGGCTCCGGCCGCCATCGTGTAGGCGTCGCCATAGATGGTGTCGCGGCCCGCGCCGCCATAGATGGTGTCGTTGCCACCCCAGGCGGTCGAGCTGGCGCTGAGGCCAAGCCGGTAGGCATCTCCATAGATGACGTCATTGGCGTTGCTGCCGGTGACGGTGTCGGCTCCGCCCTTCGCCCAGGAGAGATCGGAGCCGTCGGCATAGACCGTGGTGCCGACGGTGGCGGCGGCGACGTTGATGGTGTCGGCCCCGCCGATGGTTTCGTTGCCGGAGGTCCCGGTCATGGTCGCGCTGTCGCCATACACCGTGCCGAGATTGCTGCCGGCGGTCCAGATCACGTCATCGCCGAGCCCGCCAGAGAGCGTGGCCGCCGTTGCATAGGGGCTGCTGGCATTCGCGGCGCGGACGGTGAAGTCCATGATGTCGTCGCCGGCACCGGCATCGAAAGCGGTGAAGCCAGAGAAGCGCAGCGCGTTGGTGCCGTTCAGCGTGAGGTCGTAGATGAAGGCTTCGTTCTCGTCGCTGCCGGTCAGCGTCGTGTCGCCACCGGAGGCGGTATAGATCAGCGAGCTTCCGTAGAAGCCGTAAGTCGACAGGGTTTCGTTGGTGGTGGTGTTGGTGGTGCTGCTGGTCCGGTTGAACTTGCCGCTGCGCGTGAACTGTACCATTGCCATGCCGCCATTTCTGCAACATCAACGGAATTGCCGTCGATTTGGAGGCACTCTTGCAGCAGTGCTTTGCCGGCGGCAAGCGGCATCAGCCGGCTGGGCCTGTCGAAGATTGGTGGGATTTTCGGCCCGACCCGCATCCCGTTCGCAGCGACAGGTCGTGCCGGTATCCCAATGCGTGCGGATATGCTCAGCCTCATGGCACACGGCCGTCGGCCCTTCCGAGAGCCGTCTGGATCGGCTGGAGGCGAGAGCGGCGCGGCTCTCGCCTCACACCACCCGCCCGCTCAGGTCGAGGCGAACTTGAAATCGGAGGCGGACAGGGTGAAGCCGTTCATGAAGCCGTAGACGGTAATGGAATTGCCGTCGCCGAGATCGACCTGCCAGCCGCCGTAGGGGTCCTGGCTGATCGAGAGCTGGTCGAAATCGGTATAGCCGTAGCCCGAGATGTCGATCACATCCTTGCCGTACCTGGTGTCGGTGCCGTTTCCGAACCCCATGATCGTGTCATTCCCGCTGCCCGGGTCGAAAATGAAGGTGTCGTTTCCGCCGACCGCGTTGCCGTTGAGGGCGTCGAAATCGCCGTAGAGCTGGTCGTCGCCGGCGCCGCCGATCAGTATGTCGTCGCCACTGTACTGGGTGCCGTTCGCCGCCACGGTGGCGGTGTCCCCGTACAGTCTGTCGTTGCCGTCTCCGCCGACCAGCGTGTCGTTGCCGCAATATACCGTATAGCTCGCGCCAGCGTGCGGGCCCGACGAGCTGCCGGCGTAGAAGCCCTCCCCGTAGAGCGAGTCATCCCCGGAGCCGCCGGTAAGCTGGTCGTCGCCACCCGTCGCTGTCGCCCCCGAACCCAAGGCCAGCCTGTCCGCGTCGCCCACGACGTAGTAGTTCTCGCTCCCGCCGCTGCCGTCGAAAATGTCATTGCCGCCCGTGGCGCTGGCATTGGCATCGTTGGCGAGGCGGAAGGCATCTCCGCAGACGTAGTCGCTCTTCGCGCTGCCGACGATGGTGTCGTTGCCGCCTTTGGCACAGTTCAGATCGTAACCGTCGCCATAAGCCTTGGTGGAATCGGAGGCAGCGGAAAGGTCGATCCTGTCGTCGCCGCCCTGCACCTGGCTGCTCGATGTGCCGGTCATGGTGGCTTCGTCGCCATAGATGTTGTTGAGGTGCGCGCCGGCCGACCAGATCACATCATTGCCAAGCCCGCCGGACACGTCGGCATCGGTGCCGTATTCATGGCCGGCATTGGCCGCACGCACGGTGAAGTCCATGATGTCGTCGCCGGCACCGGCATCGAAGGCGGTGAAGCCGGAAAAGCGCAGCGCGTTGGTGCCCGACAGCGTGAGGTCGTAGATGAAGGCTTCGTTGTAGGCGCTGCCGGTCAGGGTCGTGTCGCCGCCCTGGGCCGTGTAGATGCCCGAGCTGCCGTAGAAGCCGTAGGTCGACAGCACCTCACCGGTCGTGGTGTTGGTGGTCGTGCTGTTTCTGCTGAATTTGCCGCTGCGCGTGAACTGCACCATCTTCGTTATCCCTTTGGAGCACGTATCCAAATCGTCCGCGACTTGCCTAAACAAGTTCCCCAAGCAGCGGGGTACCGCAAGTCCGGAGCGCCCGTTCGGGGTGGCGAAGTTTGGTGCCATCGGCCGCGGACCGTGCTCCCCCGCCGATTGGGGCCGGATCCTGTGTCCGGGATGCCCGTGAACGCGCCGCGCGGCCTGGCGGCCTCGATGCCATGGGCCGGCTGCCCCGCCCGCCATGAGGCGGGCGTGGTGCAGGGCGGGCGTCGAAGGCGGTAGAGAGAAGCGCGGGCGGGGTGGAGGAGCGGTGAGCCCGTGGCCTCACCGCTCCCGCAACGCCCGCGAGCCGACCTCGACCATCGGTGACATCAGATATTCGAGGATGCGGCGCCGGCCGGTCTCGATCTCGGCCTGTGCGGTCATGCCGGCGGAGAGCGGCACCTCCTCGCCGTCGATCACCATGGACTGGCGGGCAAGCTCCACCGTGACGGGATAGACGAGGTTCTGCACCGGCTCGGCCTTGCCGCTGGAGGCGGAGGCGCCGCTGGCCGGCGAGGAAATCTGCTGGCGCACGTCGTTCTCCGAGATGGCGTCGCGGGCGATCCGCGTGACCTTGCCCTCGATGCCGCCGTAGCGGGTGTAGGGGAAGCTGTCGATCTTCACGGTGACCGGCTGTCCCACACGGACGAAGCCGATGTCGCTGTTGGGCATGTACACTTCCAGCTCGAAGCGGGAGCCCGCCGGCACGATGCGCATCAGGTCCTCGCCGGCGGCCAGCACCTGCCCCACGCCGTGCACGGAAAGCGAGGTCACGGTGCCGTCGATCGGCGCGGTGAGGGTCGTGCGCTCAAGCTGGGTGCGCGCCTTGTTCAGCCGCTCGCGGTAGTCGTCGATCTGCCGCTCGGCGTCGGCCAGCTTCTGGCCGTAATCGGCGACGAAGCGGTCCAGCGTGCTCTTGCGCTCGGTGGCGGCCACCTGAAGCTCGGCCCGGGCCTGGGTCTGCTCGCCCACCAGCCGGGCCAGCGTCACCCGCTGCACCTGCCGGGTTTCCTGGGCGTCGATGAGCTGGGCCTTGGAGCCCACCGCCATCTCGACCAGCTTCTGCCGCATCACCACGCGCTGATCCTGGGTGGAGAGCAGGTCCTGCTGCGCCACGATCATCGCTTCGAGCCGCATCACGTCGGCCTGCTTCTGGATGCGGGAGGCGTCCAGCCCGGCGAGGTCCGCCGACAGCGAGGCGAGGTCGGCCTGCATCACCAGGCCCTCGCGCTCGCGGATGGGCGCCGGCACCTCGGCCGCCCAGTCGACCGTGGGCACGTCGAGCCGGTCGGCCCGGAGCTGGGCCAGCACGGCGCGGCGGCGCTGCGCCTCCGCCACCAGCGAGCCGAGCGTCGCCGACAGCGAGCTCACATCGGCCTGCGCGTCGCGCGGGTCGAGCCGGATCAGCGCATCGCCGGCCTTCACCTCGTCGCCATTGGCGACCAGCACGGCATCGACCCGGCCCGCCTCCACCGGCTGCACCACCTTGACCCGCGCGGTGGGCTGGATGCGGCCGGTGCCGGTCGCCACGATCTCGATCTTGCCGAACCAGCCCCACATGAGCGAGGCGACCACGAGGACGCAGATCGTCACCAGCAGCTGGATGCGGATGGGCGAGGGCGGTGTTTCCAGCAGCTCCAGCGCGGCGGGCAGGAAGGCGCGGTCGGCCGCGCTCGGCGTCGGCGTGCGCCGCCGTGCCGTGCGGGAGGGCCCGCCGGGGCGTCCGCCCCCGGCGGTGTCGCCACCGGGACTGGCGCCGCCTTCGATCGGGGTCGGGGCGGCCTCGGCGCGGACCGGGGCGGAGGGCGCCGTCGGCGCATTGGCGACCGGATCGGACGGGCTGGGCTGGGGGAGGTGGGTGAGCTGGTTCATGCCGACGCCCTGTCCGTCTGCAGCGCCCAGAGATGGGCGTAGAGCCCGCCGGGTCGGGCGAGCAGTTCCTCGTGGGTGCCGGCTTCGACGATACGGCCGTCCCGCATGCCGATGATGCGCGAGCAGTGCCGCACCGCGGCCAGCCGGTGCGCGATGATGATGACGGTGCGGCCGCGCACGATCTCCCGCATGTTGGCCTGCACGATGCGCTCGCTCTCATAGTCGAGCGCGCTGGTCGCCTCGTCGAGGATGAGCAGCGGCGGGCTTGTCGCCAAAGCGCGCGCTATGGCGATGCGCTGGCGCTGCCCGCCGGAGAGATTGGCGCCGCGCTCCTCGATCATGGTGTCGTAGCCCTCCGGCATGGAGGAGATGAACTCGTCGGCGCCCGCCAGCCGGGCCGCCGCCATCACCTGCAGGCGTGTCATGGCGGGGTTGGCGAGCGCGATGTTCTCGTGGATCGAGCGGTTGAAGAGCAGGTTTTCCTGCAGCACCACGCCGATATGCCGCCGCAGCCAGCCGGGATCGACATTGGCGAGGTCGTTGCCGTCCAGCAGCACCTGCCCTTCGCTGGCGAGGTGGAAGCGCTGGATCAGCTTGGTGAGGGTCGACTTGCCCGACCCCGAGGGGCCGACGATGCCGATCACCTCGCCGGGCCGCACCCGCAGGCTTACCTGCTTCAGCACGTCCGGCTTGCCGGGCTGGTAGCGGAAGGTGACGTTGCGCAGCTCGATATGGCCGCGCGGCGGCGGCAGCTGCTGGCGCAGCCGGGGCGAGCGCTCGGCCGGCGCCTTGAGGATGTCGCCGAGCCGCTCGATCGACACCTGCACCTGCTGGAGGTCCTGGAAGATCTGCGACAGCCGCAGGATCGGCTGCGCCACCTGGCCGGCGATCATGTTGAAGGCGACGAGCTGGCCGACCGACATCTCCCCGTTCATCACCGCGCGGGCGCCGATGAACAGGATCGCCGCGGTGCAGAGCTTGGAGACGTACTGCACGATGTTCTGGCCCAGCGTGCCGAGCATGGTGGCGTCGAAGGAGGTGCGGACATAGGCCGCCAGCCGCTCCTCCCACTCCCGCAGCGCGATGTGCTCGACGGCCGCGGCCTTCAGGGTCTGGATGCCGATGACGGTTTCCACCAGGAACTGCTGCGACTGGGCGCCCTTCTCGAAGCGCTCCTCCACCCGCTCGCGCAGCAGGGGGCGGATCAGCATGCTGATGGTGAGATAGATCGGGATGGTGGCCGCCACGATCAGCGCCAGCGGCACGCTGTAGGCGAACAGCACGGCGAAGAAGATGAAGACGAAGAGGAAGTCGATCAGCGAGAACAGGGCCGAACCGGTGAGGAAGGTGCGGATCGTCTCCAGCTCGCGCACGCGGGCGACGGTCTGTCCCGCCGGCCGGGTCTCGAAATAGCTGATGGGCAGGCGCAGCAACTGGGTGAACAGCCGCTGCCCCAGCTCCACGTCGAGCCGGCTGGTGGTGTGGTTGAGGGCATAGCTGCGCAGATACTGCAGCGCCACGTCGAACGCGCCGATCGCGACGAGCCCGATCACCAGCACATAGAGGGTCGACAGGCCGTTATGCGCCAGCACCTTGTCGACCACGACCTGGAAGAACAGCGGCGTGATGAGCGCGAATATCTGCACGAACAGCGACGCGATCATCACATGGGCGAACGGCTTGCGGTAGCGCCAGATCGAGGGGAGGAACCAGCGCAGCCCCAGCACCGCCGGCTCCATGCCGGCGCCGAGAAACCGGCGGGTGACCCGCACCACCAGCGGTTCCAGCGCGGGGAAGAGGTCCTCGGCCGCCACCGCGCTTTCGATCCGGCTGATGGGGTCCACCGTGCGGCACAGGCCCGAGGGCAGCACGCCGCCGAAGACGATGTAGTGGCCGTCGCGCCGGCGCAGCAGGGAAGGGGCCGGCAGGGTCCGCAGCGCCGCGTCGCTGGCGAGCTCGCCGACCGCGGCCCTGAGGCCGATCCGGCGGGCGGCGCGCACCACATCGCCGGGGCTGGCGGTCGTGCCCTCCGGCAGCGCGATGTCCCGTCTCAGCGTGCCGGCGTCGGCGGGGATGCGGAAAAAGGCAGCGATGCCGCAAAGTCCGGCAATCCCGCTATCGACGAGCGGGGCATCGGCCGGCAACGCGCCGTTCAACATGCACGTCCACTTTCTGGCTGATTGTTAATGTATACTCGGCCTACATCAAAACCCGGAAATTTCGCGGGTCGATGATATGGAAGTC